>NZ_SBKQ01000004.1 GCF_004122145.1 Flavobacterium piscinae | reverse complement strand
GTGTCAATTGTCCCACTCCATGTTCCCGTTACTCCCTCCAATGAAGTCGTCGGTAATAACGGTGATTCCGAACCTTGACAAACTGATATCGGATCAAAAGTTGGTAAAATCTCTGAGGATACGGTGATTAACAGAGTAACTGTAGTAGCACATTGTCCTGCATCAGGAGTAAACACATATTCTGCATCTGTAACTGCTGCAGAAGTATCAATAGTTGCAGGACTCCATGTTCCTGTAATACCGTTTGTTGCTGTTGGTAAAGCATCCGGTGTTGCATTAAGACAATAAGCTGTTACAATAGGATCAAATGTTGGAATCACTTCTTCTGTTACGGTAATTAACCATGTAACAACACTTGCACATTGTCCTGCATCTGGAGTAAATGTATATTCCGCATCAACAACAGCAACTGATGTATCAATGGTTGCAGGTTCCCATATACCCGTTATGCCATTCGTTGGTATTGGTAATTCATCTGGTGTTGCACCAATACAGTAAGTTGTTGTAATTGAGTCAAAAACAGGCTCAATAACTTCAATAACAGTAAGTGTTACTGTATGACTTTCGTTTATTTCACAAACACCAGTATTTGATGTTACTAAATAAGTAATCTCATAAATACCAGCCGTACTGGTTGACAAATCAATTGCTCCGGTAGAAGCATCGATAGTTAACCCTTCAGGAGTAGTCGTAAAAGTACCTGTTGTATCAAAGTCTACAGCAGGAGTAAGAACCGGATTTGGTCCGGATTTACAATATTCTGCTTCGTCATAATTAAATTCTGTAATAGGTGTAACGGCATTTACTAATTCTACTGTGAAAGTAAACGAACCGCCATCAGTACAACCTTGAGGCTCTAGTGTATATACGACTTCATATATACCTGCAGTACTAGTTCCCAGATTAATTTCTCCGGTTGTTGGATCAATTACTAAGCCAGTGGTTGAAGTAAATTCTCCTCCGGTATTAAAGTCAGTTGCTAATGTTGGCAACAAAAGACCACTCGTACTTGATACACAAATGACTGCCGGATCATATTCAAACTCAACAATTGGAGTAACAATATCATCACCAAAAGTTAAGAAGAAGGATTTAACTAGAGAACAAGTATTCGTTAAATCGGAAACTCGAACCCAAATTTGTTGACCCTCTGTACCTTCAAAAGCTTCTGGGTTTTCAATAGGGTTTTGTGGAACTTGAGCATCTTCTTCTGATAAATAATAAGTAAATAAGAATAATGCTGGATCAAAAGTTCCCAATACAACTTCATTATTTTGAGTTAAATCAAAAATAGCTGTACTAGTTGCACTACATGATTCTAAATCGATAGGATCATTGCTAGGGAATTCAATAATATATACAATATCAACTGTTTTAGAAGTAGTAACCTCTTCGCCTGGAGTACACGTTGCATAAGTTGCAACAGCTTGCATTTCAAGAGTTAAAGACAAATTGGTTTCTAATTCAAGTTGTTGTTCAGGTGTTAAAACAATTGAAATATCTTCTTGATCACTGTATAGCTCACCATTCATTAACCATTGGAAATCTACATCTGACTCACCATTTGGTAAAAATCTCCACGCTTCATCAATTGCAGACCAAGTACCTGTGTTACGTCCCGGAGGAGTATAGCCATCTGTTCCTGTTGCATTTTGAATTCCAATTACACCTCTACCTCCATTCCAAGCAGTACAAGGTTCTCTTCTTTGTACATACACTTCAATAATATTTGAAATTTCATAAATTACAATTTGAGTTGTTTGAGCTCCAATAGTCGGGTTATTATTACAACCGCCACTGAACTGAGCAACTTGAGAAAAATTAACAACCAAAGCTCTACAAGGATAGGTACCTAAAACTTGGTAATTAATATTTGGAATGGCAAATGCATTTTCAACCGAAGGGTCAATATCTTGGTAAACCCCATAAATAGCATTTAAAATTGGGAAGGTAGGATCTGGTACATTTTGGGTATACGACCATGGGCAAAATCCTCCATCAGCCATTCCGTTTCCAAACTGAACAACACCATTAGAACCAACTTTAGCTTGCGTAAACGATTGCCCAAAGAAACAGAAGTTGAATGGCAAATCAATGGCATCCGACCAAACGTCATCCGTCTCAACGGAAGTCTGTATTCCTCCCACAAAAGGGAATGGTGGTGCATATTCGATAGACTCTACGGCATAAGAAGTTGTAGAAGCAATTCCATAGAATGATGCTGAAAGGTTAATTTCTTCAATGTCAGAATCCGGACAAACTACCACAGAACCATCTACTATATCTACACCAACACCAACTACATCAACAGAGGCACATCCTGGTGGGATAAAGATTGAAAATTGTTCAGGACCAGCCCAAAAACTTAAATCATCTTCACTACAAATTGCTCTCACATAAAACTCATAAAATTCATCTTCTGCCGCTATAAAAGTATAATTTGGTTGGTCAACAATAATACCAACTGTACCAGGCCCTGGTGCTCCTGCTCCTAATGGTTGTATGAATACTTCCCATTGTGTCTCAGTTCCAACCGGTGTCCAAGTTAAATCTACAGAAAATGATCCAATCTCTGTTTGCGGTAATAAATCAATCGGAGAAGGACAAGTTACAAGGCTTAAATTAATATTATCAATTGCTGCCGGTGGTTGTGTTCCCCCGCTTCCGTCATTTCTCCATTCAAAAACCAATCGAATTGTAGTTCCTGCATAAGGAGCAAGAGACAATATATATGTCTGAGTCGTGTAATTTCCATTTTGATTAAAGTTGGCTCCCAATTGAACACCTCCACTTGCCGCCGCAGTAATTTGAGTTCCTTGCGTTGGGTTGAAAGAAGTTGGAACAATCCAAACTCTAAAATAATCAAATGTGGACTCTCCAAGTGCTCTCCAATCAAACGAAAGCGTACCCTCATTTACAGCATTTGGAATTTCAATATCTCTGTAAGCATGAACAGTAGTAGCAGAACCACCCGTAGTATAGGTATTCGAAACTCCAGTATCATTAGAAATGTACATTGCTTGAGTGCCGCCGTTATTGGTAGCTGTACCCACTGTCCATCTGTTAACAGATGCTCCGTTTACAAACGACCAACCATGTGTCCCTTCAAACCCTTCAGCATAATCTAATTCTGCCGGAATTTGAGTTGTAATAAAAGTGGCTGGTGATGTAGTCCAAGGACTAATACTTGTCTCGCTACAAATGGTTCTTACATATACTGTATAACTAGATGAAGGAGTTAGGCCTTCAATTAAAAACGGATTATCTGTAGTAACAGTTCCGGTATCAGTATCTGCAGGAGCGGGTGAACCTGCCGGAACCACAATTACTTCATAGTTGTCAAAGCCTGGAATAGCATCCCAACTTACTTCTGCATTTTCTTGACCAACATTCGCTACAACAATATTATTTGGTGGTAAACACGCCGGATTATCACAATCTACCATCGCGGTATATAAAACTGTGTTAACTAATCCTGCTGATGCCACATTCATATTGTATAGAGTTTGATCAAATGGATTGATAACTTCTATACGAACCTCACCGGCAAAAGTACCTCCTACGCTCCAAAATAATTCAAATGGAATACCATTACACAATGGCACGACCACATCAATTGGCCCTGCTCCACCTGTAAAAGTGGCACCTATAGTTGCTACTACAATTCCGTTTTGTCTGATTTGCATTCTAGCTCCGTTCCATCCGTCGCCAAAACTATCACGCATTCTGAAAATGTAATTACATTGTTCCTCTAAAGGACAGATTGTTGTGTTAAACACTGCTACAGGAGTCCAGTTGCTTGGGTTTCCATCACATATCGCTCTTACATAAACATTATAAATTGTTGCTCCGGTTAATCCTTCAATTAAAAAAGGATTATCCGTTGTAACCGTTCCTGTACTTCCGGCATCCGGAGCGGGAGAACCATTTGGCAACACAATAACCTCGTATTCCGTAACACCTGGAATCGGTGTCCAAGATACTTCTGCAGAAGAATCACCAATGTTATCAAAAGTAATACCAGTTGGAGGTAAACACTCCGGAATACCACATTGTACTAAATTATCTTCATACAATACTGTACCAACCAAACCAGCAGATGCTACGTTCATGTTGTACACAGTTTGGTCAAAATTGTTGATTACTTCTATTCTAACTTCTCCGGCAAAAGTACCCCCAACACTCCAGAATAAATCAAATGGTAATCCATCACATAAAGGAACAACTACATCAACTGGACCAGCACCTCCTGTAAAAGTTGCACCAATTGTAGCTACTACAATTCCGTTTTGTCTAATTTGCATTCTGGCACCATTCCATCCATCTCCAAAACTATCCGTCATTCTAAACGTATATTCACACTGATCTTCTATAGGACAAACGGTTGTATTAAATACAGTAACCGGTGTCCAGTTACTTGGTGTAGGTGTAGAACATATTGCTCTTACATATACATTATATATAGTAGCTCCTGTTAATCCCTCAATTAAAAAGGGATTATCCGAGGTAATTGTACCTGTACTGGTAGCACCAGGCGCAGGGTCTCCATTTAGTAGAACAATCACTTCGTATTGAGTAATCCCGGGTATTGGTGTCCATGAAACCTCAGCAGAAACATCACTTATATTATCAACGGTAACCCCATCAGGAGGTAAACACGCCGGAAAATCACAATCAACTAAACCGCTATACAATTCAGTATTTACTAAACCTGCCGAAGCAGTATTCATGTTGTACAGTACTTGGTCAAATGGATTAATTACTTGAATACGAACCTCTCCGGGGAAACCTCCACCAACTGTCCAAAATAATTCAAAAGGTACGCCAGTACAAAGTGAAACCGTAACATCCACAGGACCATTACCTCCGGTGAATGTCTCTCCGATAGTGGCAATGACTATTCCGTTTTGTCTTATTTCCATTCTTGCTCCATTCCATCCGTCACCAAAACTATCACTCATTCGGAATGTATACAAACACTGCTCATTAGGTTCACAGATTGTCGTATTAAATAAAAACGGTCCTGCCCATGCACTGAAAGAACCATCGCCACAATCTCTTCTCACCCAATATTGGTATTGAGAAGAAGCTACAAGCGGTGTACTGTCAAACAATGTTGTTACGTTTACGTTTTCAAAACTATTCGTTTGAACTCCAGCACCTACAGGTACAGTAGATCCAGCAGTTTGAACTACATACTCCCAAGAGGTTGCTCCGTTTGCGTCCCAATTTAAAACAGCACTTGTTTGCCCGCCAACAGCACCTAAATTGGTAGGAGGTGGACAATTAACTACTTGTAATGCCAGCGTGTAAGGAATAGTGGCTGGGGTACCGCTAGTTGAAATAACTATATAATAAGTTTGTCCTGAAACTACAGGCAAGTCAATAACTCTTGGCGTCCCTGCATTATTTGCTACACCTGCAATACAACTTACTCCAACGTTAGCACAACTGTTGTAAATAAACAAACCTGAGTTGTTTCCGGTTGGCGTCATCGTTACATTAACCACACCATCAAAATCTGCGGTGTAACTGTAATATACATTATTTCCATTTAAGAAATTACCTGCTGCTCCACAACCTGATGAACCAGGGGTTCCGTCGATATCATCTGAATAATTTGAGGTATTATCAGTAGTAGAATAAGGTAAACCACTGTCAATTGGAATAGCGGAATCACAGGTTAAACCCGGTGAGGATGTAGTAAAATTCGCCGGTCCAACCCATTCACTGCTACTTTCAGAACAGATTGCTCTGACATATACTTCATATTGAGTAGTAGGGTTTAAATTTGTTGGCGAATAGGAAGTCCCCGGTCCTACTTGAACACCAACTCCGGTAGGAGTATTTGGAAACTCTACAATTTCTACTTCAAAAAGTTGAGCACCACTTGGGTTATCCCAAGTGATAGTAGCACCAACTTGGCTAATCATTCCTACTTGAATGTTTTCGGGATTTAAACATCTTTCAACCACACGAACATCATCCACAATCCATCTGTCTCCGGTTGGAGCCGCTGTGGGTTGTGTAACGCTCAACACAAACGCTATGTAAATATTTTGCCCTTGAAACCCGGTAAGATCTACTGTTTTTTCTTCACAAATATTAAAAACTTCTGTTAATTCAGCCTCAGTCCATGATGCAACAATTTGGAATCCACTAAATTGGTCAACGGTTGAAACCCGAATCTGATAGGTTGTGTTTTGAAACCCATTGATTGTTGAGCGAGTTGAAAATACAAGCTGTCCATTATCCGGAACCGTAACTTCTGTAGAGACCAACCATTTTTCGGAAGTATTTCCTGCTCCAATATTTTCAGTTCCATTCACAAAAGCTGAAATGGTTCCTTCACAAACAATTGGAGGTGTTGCAACGGTGTTTACGGTAGTCCATTGGTTAGAACCGAATGCATTGTTGTATCTTGCCCAGCCGGTCGGTATTCCACCCTCAAAGTCTTGAGGAACCTGAGAATACGCAACCGTTCCTGTCATGATAAACAACAGTAAAAGTAATGTAATTCTTTTCATAAAATGAAAGTTTAGATTGTTTTGTAATTTTTTTTTGTAGGTTTAGAGAGCCAAATTTAACAAAAATTAAGAATTATGTAACATTATTTTAATTTTTAACTAAATAATTCAACAATTTTGTTTTTTTTATTTATACAATTTGGCCTAAAAAGCTCTTGAATTACTTAATTTTGCAAGACATTTAATCGTTTATGTTAGAAAAAGAAAAAATAAATTTTGAGAAAACAGTTGTCGTTGGAATTGTTACCAAAGAGCAAGATGAATCGAAATTGAACGAATATTTAGACGAATTAGAGTTTTTGACCTACACTGCTGGGGGAGAAGTAATTAAACGTTTTTGGCAAAAATTGGAAAAACCCAACCCAAAAACATTTGTTGGCACGGGTAAGATGGAAGAAATTCATCTTTATATTAAAGAAAACGAAGTTTCAACCGTTATTTTTGATGACGAGCTTTCTCCGGCTCAGCAAAAAAATATTACCAAAATTTTAGATTGTAAAGTATTAGACCGAACCAACCTCATCTTAGATATTTTTGCTCAACGTGCCGAAACTTCGTATGCGAGAACGCAAGTAGAACTGGCTCAATGTCAGTATTTGCTGCCGAGATTATCCGGAATGTGGACTCACTTGGAACGTCAACGTGGAGGAATCGGGATGCGTGGTCCGGGGGAAACAGAAATTGAGACTGACAGACGAATTGTGCGTGATCGAATTGCTTTGTTAAAAGACAAAATCAAAACCATTGATAAACAAATGTCGGTCCAACGCAGTAATCGTGGAGCGATGGTTCGCGTTGCTTTGGTTGGTTACACCAACGTAGGAAAATCAACATTGATGAATGCGGTTGGAAAAAGCGATGTTTTTGTAGAGAATAAATTGTTTGCTACCTTAGATACTACCGTCCGTAAAGTAGTGATTAAGAATTTACCGTTTTTGCTATCGGATACAGTTGGTTTTATTCGAAAATTACCAACACAATTAGTTGAATCCTTTAAAAGTACGTTGGATGAAGTTCGCGAAGCCGATTTGTTGCTTCATGTTGTAGATATTTCACACCCGGATTTTGAAGATCATATTGCTTCGGTCAATCAGATTTTGCAGGACATAAAAAGTGTTGATAAGCCAACTATCATGGTTTTTAACAAAATAGATGCTTACAAACCCGCTTATTTTGATGAGCACGATTTAATGACTGAGCGAACTTCAAAGCATTATACTTTGGAAGAATGGAAAACCACTTGGATGAGCAATGTTGGCGAAAAAAATGCCCTATTTATTTCGGCTACTGAAAAAGAAAACTTTGAGGAATTTAGAGAAAAAGTATACGAAGCCGTACGTGAGATTCATGTGACTCGTTTTCCTTATAACAAATTCTTGTATCCGGATTATAAGGATGCTGTAGAAGAAGATAAATAATAGCACAAACTGCGACAGGGGTTGAAGTGGAAAGCTTTTTTGATTTTTTTCGTACAAATGCCCGAGCGAGGAAGCGACCAACGGAAGCTCCCGCAGCAGGAGCAGTTGTTGAAAAAAATCAAAAAACTTGGAACGGAAAACCCGACCGTTCGCCCAAAAAAAATTCCGACAAACGAGAAATTTCACAATTCATTTTTGATTATGAGATTCCTCGTTCCTCGGAATGACAAGGTTCTGTGGGAACTATTTTTTAAAATCCGAAATTCACGCCTAAACCAATAACTTGTCTGGTTTGAAACCCTCTAAAAGCATTGTCGTCATAAATGGTTTGAAAGGCAAGATTGGTTGACAAATATTTATTGATTTTCATCACAATATTCACTTGATAGTCTAAATCAACATTTTGTGGGTCTTCGAGGTAGTTGGTATATAAATTCAAGATATTTTCCATGCTTACATTTTCGAAAAGTTGAGTTTTGTAGTAAGCGGAAAGCGATGCTCCAAATTCAAAACGCATATTATCTCCCGGATCCACTCCAAAAGCACCTAAGTCAGCTAAATCTTGGTCCATCACAAATACAAAACGAGAAGTTAGCGGTGCGATGTTTACTTTAAGATTTTCGCTTTTTCTCCACATCATACCGGGACCAACTTGTAAAAATGCAGGAGAGAAGAAACTGGTTGATTTAGGTAAAGTAAAGCCCGGTGCAGGATTTCCTAAATCAGTTGTTAATTGCGTTTTTAAGTTTAAAAACATCGAATAATACCAATATCCGCTTGCTTTTTTACCGGCTAAGGAATTGAATTCAAAACGGTCATCTGATTTTAAGATTTCTTGTCCTTTAATCTTAGTAACGCCATAGTTAACCATTAATTTGTTATCCCAGCTCCAATCTTCTTTTTTGTAATTGAAATCATAATTAATTCCGGCTGAAATAGCCAAATTTGATTGTCCGCCGGCTAACCAATTAGAAAAAGTTGATTGATTGGCCAGAAAATTAAAGTTTCCTTTTTTAGTCCATCCTTTTGTTGCAGTAGTGTCTTCAATTTTTTTTGCCACTTCTTCAACAGATTTTACAACTCCGTCTTGAGCCATTACTGTTGACCCAACAAATAATACCATTAAAAGTAATTTTTTAAGCATAATTTTAGTGTTAAAAATAAGGGCAAAAGTAACACTTTTTTTTAACTTTTCTTTTTGAATAAGGGAACGGCTGAGCAAGCTTCACCAAACATGACACTTTTGGCTACTTTTTGAAGATTTTGCATAGCAAAAACATAAGCTGATTCCGGTACCGGTTTTTTAGAACATCCTTTTAGAATTACCGGTTTATTGGAGTAATTGGAATAATCGATTTGACTAAGTATTTCATTATACAATATAGTGTCAATTTCTTCCTTTTTACCTAAGGTTACCTTTTTGGCAAAGGGTTGTAAATGTACCGTGACCAAAATAGTAGCCCAAGCGGGCAAAATAGCCTCGGCAGAGCAATGAATGGCTATAAAATGGTTTTGGTATTGCGACCAATCATGGTTTTTTAAGGCTTCCCGAAAATCTTTTTCTTTCAGTAAAAACCCTTCTTCCAGCCATTGGGCAATATCAATTTGTGTTCTGATTCCTGAGGGATAATAATCCTCTAAATCGAACACTTCGAGGGATGAGTTGGCTACTTTGTTGATGATTTCGTTCATAATAATAAGTCTTCAGTCGCAGTTCACAGTCGCAATTTTCAGATTCAAGTTACTGAAAACTGAGACTGAAAACTGCTAACTTCTTTAAAGCATCCCCAATTCTAATTTTGCTTCTTCGCTCATTAAATCTTTGCTCCACGGTGGGTCGAAAGTAATTTCTACTTCGCATGATTTTACCGGATCAAGTGATTTGATTTTTTCTTCCACTTCTCTTGGTAGGGTTTCCGCAACGGGACAATTGGGTGAAGTTAAGGTCATTAACACTTTTACATCATTGTCTTCGTTAATCATGACATCGTAGATTAATCCAAGTTCATAGATATCAACAGGTATTTCAGGGTCGTAAATTCCTTTCAATACTTTAACTACTGATTCACCTAGGTTTATTTCGTCTTTGTATTCTTCCATTTTGTTTATTTAAAAAAAATTGACTGTTTACTTAACCATATAAGTAGTGTAAGGGAATATAAGTTAATCCCAAATTTGATTATATAAATTATTAATATATGTTTTTTGGCCTTCTTTGTAAATGTTTGTTACATTAAAATTGATTAATAAGCCAATTGGTATTTTTAATAAATTCATATACGATAAAATCTGAGCTTCAAAAATCGGCTTCATTTCTGTAACTGATTTTAATTCAACAACTAATTTTTCTTCAATTAAAAAATCACACCTTAATTCAGCATTAACCTCAATCCCTTTATATTGAATTGGTATCAATAATTCCGATTGAAAATTAATTTTTCTTAATTCAAGTTCATGTTTAAGACATTTGTGATAAACACTCTCAAGTAATCCAGGACCAAGACTTTTATGAACTTCAATGGCCGCACCATTTACTTGATAAACTAAATCTTTTAAATCTTGTTTCGTATAATTCATAGATCTTATATTCTCTTATATGGCTTATATGGTAAAAAATTATTGCTTCGCTTCAAAAGCTAACGCGTACATTTTTATTTGTTTGATCATCGAAACTAAACCATTTGCTCGAGTTGGTGAAAGATGTTCTTTCAATCCAATTTCATCAATAAAATCGGTATTCGCTTCTAAAATATCAGCCGGTTTTTGGTTGGAAAACGCTCGAATCAAAATAGCGATAATCCCTTTAGTCAAAATAGCATCACTGTCTGCTGTGAACATAATTCTTCCGTCATTTTCTTCACCTTGCAACCACACTTTTGATTGACACCCTTTAATAATGTTGTCATCCGTTTTATACTTTTCATCTATCAGAGGTAATGATTTTCCAAGTTCGATGATGTATTCGTATCGTTGCATCCAATCATCAAACATTGAAAATTCATCCACAATTTCATTTTGAATTTCTTGAATGGTCATATTATTCTTTTATCGTTAAAAGGACAAGCTTATTAATAAAATTTTCAATTTCTACCGGAGGGTAACCATGGTCAAAACCATCCGTTGTATACGTTTTGCCTTCTAAATTAATCGTAATATTGGCATGAGCTGCTCCGTCATAAAGTCGTTTGGACGTTGGAGCTTTTAAGTTTTTCATGTTCTCTAAGTTGATTTCACGAAAGGCTTCCACTAACTCTTTCCAATCCTCTTTTGATAGATTAAGCTCAAATGGTTTTTCGTCGCGACTATTGAGAACTGTAACTTTTTTGTCATCAATTTTAATAACCTTGTAAAATCCTCTTGAAACAGCTTGGTATTCAATTATTGCATTGTCAATATCAGAAGTATCTGAACATCCTTTCGCCAGAAAAAAGGATAAAAAAATAGTAAAAATTGTTTTCATGTGCTTTGATTTAATATTAACTCAACATCATTTGTGCTTTTTTGACAGCTTCTACTAAGGCATCAATTTCTTCTTTGGTGTTATAAAACGCAAACGAAGCTCTCAGTGTTCCCGGAATTTGATAAAAATCCATAATTGGTTGGGCACAATGGTGTCCGGTGCGAACCGCTATTCCTAATTTGTCAATAATCGTACCAACATCATACGGGTGAATTCCGTCAAGATTAAACGAAATTACGGAAGTTTTTTGAGATGCAGTGCCGTAAATTTTTAAACCTTCAATTTCGAGTAATTTTTTTGTACCGTACTCTAGCAACTCGTGTTCGTAAGCGGCAATGTTGTCAAAACCAATTTCATTAAGGTAATCAATGGCGGTACCGAGGACAATTCCACCCGCAATGTTTGGCGTTCCCGCTTCAAACTTGTGTGGCAATTCCGCATACGTAGTTTTTTCAAAAGAAACGGTAGCAATCATTTCTCCGCCACCTTGATAGGGTGGTAATTTGTTTAACCAAGCTTCTTTTCCGTATAAAATTCCGGTTCCGGTTGGTCCGCAAATTTTGTGTCCGGAAAACACATAAAAATCACAATCCAAGTCTTGAACATCCGGTTTTAAATGCGGCACAGCTTGAGCTCCATCGATTAAAACCGCAGCACCCACTTCGTGTGCTTTTTCAATCATCCATTGAATCGGATTGATGGTACCTAAGGCATTGGAAATGTGGTTTACCGTTACCATTTTAGTTTTTTCTGAAAGTAAACGTTCGAACTCTGAAAGTATCAATTCTCCGTTTTCATTCATCGGAATTACTACCAATTTCGCTCCTGTTTTTTCGCACAACATTTGCCAAGGCACAATATTACTGTGGTGCTCTAAGGCCGATACCATAACTTCATCACCCGGTTTCAAAAAACTCCCAAATCCATTGGCTACCAAATTAATACCGTGTGTAGTGCCGGAAGTAAAAAGCACTTCGTGGGAGAATTTAGCATTGATGTGCTGTTGAATTTTATAACGAGAAGCTTCGTATGCATCGGTAGCCAATTGACTCAACGTATGCACACCACGATGAATATTGGCGTTAATTTCTTTATAATAGTTGGCTTCGGCATCAATCACTACTTGCGGTTTTTGCGAAGTGGCGGCGTTATCGAAATAGACAAGCGGTTTTCCGTTTACGGTTTGATTAAGAATCGGAAAATCAGCTCTAATTTTTTGACTATCTATCATTTTTATTTAGAAAAATTCTAAATACAAAAGTAGTAAAAAAGGAAGTGGTAACCGCGACAAATTCACGAATTTTTATGAATTGTGACAGCTGAAATACTTCATAATCGATTTTTATTTATTATAATTTTATACATTGCAAAAAATAACATTTCAAATGAAAAAGTTTTTCAAATTTTTAGGCGTTATACTTTTTTTGGTTGTCGTATATGTGGGTGTAACCACCTATCCGAAATTAGATATTGTTTCCGGTTTTTCGGCCAAAAGTGTGGCTTCAGGACATTTTATTGACGGACGATCACTCGAAATTATAGAAAGTGGCGATAATGATATTGACAATGTTCGTTTGGCCACTAATGAAATCAATGAACAAGGAAAATTTGTCATCTCTTCTGCTTTCGGATTAAAAACACGGAAAGCCATTTATCGAGAAGGTTTAGGAGCAACTTTGATTAACGATGATTTTGATGAAACAAAACCGTATTTGGTACCGAAACGAAATAAAACAGCTATTGATTTACCTTTTCCTTATGGAAATTTGGAACCCAAAGACAGCGTTTTTCCGGAAGTGAATTACGAAAAACTGAATTTAGCAGTTGATAATGCTTTTGATAAAAAAGGTGAAAAATCGAAACGAACTCGTGCACTTTTGGTAATTTATAAAGACAAAATTATCGCTGAAAAATACGAAGACGGTTTTACTAAAAACACCAAATTCTTAGGTTGGTCGATGACCAAAAGTATTACAGCGACCTGCTTTGGAATTTTGCAAAAACAAGGAAAAATTGACATTAACAAACCCGTTGGTTTAGCGGAATGGGCAAAGGATGAACGTTCCAAAATTACCTTACACCATTTGATTCAAATGAATTCCGGTTTGGAATGGGAGGAAGATTATGGGAAAATATGCGATGTAACCAAAATGCTTTTCTTAGCCGAAGATATGCCCAAAGTGCAATTGGAAAAACCGGCTGCTTTTGAACCCAACACCCATTGGAATTATTCTTCGGGAACAACGAATTTATTGTCAGGGATTTTGCGAAGACAATTTACTACGCATCAGGAATATTTAGATTTTTGGTATGCTTCTTTGATTGATAAAATCGGCATGCATTCGATGTTGATTGAACCCGATATGGCTGGGAATTACGTAGGTTCCTCTTACGGTTGGGCAACCACTCGCGATTGGGCAAAATTTGGCTTATTGTATTTGCACGAGGGCAATTGGAATGGTCAACAGATTTTCGATAAAAGTTGGGCGAAGTATGTAGCAACTCCAACACCAACTTCTAATGGGAGTTATGGTGGACATTTTTGGTTAAACGCAGGCGGAACGTATCCGGATGTACCGAAAGATATGTATTATGCCAGTGGCTACCAAGGGCAAAAAGTCATCATCATTCCGAGTAAAGAAATGGTGATTGTACGTTTTGGATTGACGGAAGATGAGGATTTTGATTTTAATGGGATGATGAAAAACATTATCTCTAGCATTAAATAATTTTTTAACCGGAAAGAGCACAAAGTAAAAATGGCAAAGGACGCAAAGATTGTTAAATCAACTTTGCGTCCTTAGTGTAAAACTTAGCGAACTTTGCGGTTAAATCTTATAAATCAAACCCCAAATTCACTCCCAATTTTGTTGCAATAATCTTCATGATACGTTGCTTGAGTTCCGGGATTTTGATGCTTTCGATGACTTCATTGGAAAAAGCATAGAGCAATAACGCTTTGGCTTCTTTTTGAGGTATACCGCGTTGTTGCATGTAGAACATCGCTCTTTCGTCTAATTGACCAATCGTGCAACCATGCGAACATTTGACATCATCAGCGAAAATTTCCAATTGTGGTTTCGCGTTGATGGTGGCTTTATCGCTCAATAAAATATTGTTGTTTTGCTGAAAAGCATCGGTTTTTTGGGCTTCTTTTTCCACGAAAATTTTTCCGTTGAAAACGCCTGTGGAACTTCCGCCTAATATTGTTTTATAGTTTTGATGGCTTTCACAATTGGGTGTCGCGTGATTTACTAACGTGTAATGATCCACGTGTTGCTTGTCGCCAATAATCGTGATTCCTTTTAAGGTGGAATCGATGCGTTCCCCAAAATGGTAGAAATTTAAGTTATTTCGGGTGATATTTCCACCAAACGAAAAGGTGTGCACCGCTACTCTACTCTCTTGTTTTTGAGAAATATAAGTGTTGTCAATCAAATTGGCGGTTTGTTCGTCATTTTGAATTTTATAATAATCAACAATCGCTCTTTTTTGAGCAAAAATTTCGGTCACTGAATTGGTCAACACCGGATTACTATTCAAACTCTGATGGCGTTCGATAATTTGCACGTGAGCATTTTCGCCTACAATAATCAAGTTTCGAGGTTGCACCATCAAGGCACTTTCTTCACCTGTTGAAAAATGAATGATTTCAATAGGTTTGTCGGCCACTTTACTTTTTGGAATGTTGATGTAAGCACCTTCTTGGGCAAAAGCCGTATTTAGAGTGGTTAAACTCTCATCTTTGCTGGCAATTTGGTTGAAATAGGTGTCCAACACCATCTTGTATTTTGGTTTGGTCAATACCGATGAAAGTAAACAAACATCAATTCCTTCGTGCGTTGTTGACGATAAAAACGAGCTGAATTTTCCATCTACAAAAACCAATTTATAGGTGTCGATTTCGTGAAGAAAAAATTGCTTAACGTCTTTAAATTCAATCGCATTTTCCCTTTTTGGAAAAACAGAAAAGTCGTTTTTTAAGACCGAATTCAGCGATGTATATTTCCAAGCTTCCTCTTTTTTAGTGGGGAAACCTTTGTTTTCAAAATTTTTAATGGCCGAAGTTCTGATGTCGTGTAACTGTGCTGTTACATCAACTTTTTCTTCGAAAGCCATGAAGGATGATATGAGTTTTTCTTTTAGTTCCATTTGTTCGGTTTTCAGTCGCAGTTTTCAGTCGCAGTCGCAGTTACTGTAAACTGTGACTGTGACTGTAAACTAATTTAATTCACTTTTTATCCAATCGTAACCTCTTTCTTCTAGCTCAAGTGCTAGTTCTTTTCCGCCGGATTTGACTATTTTTCCATCCATCAACACATGTACAAAATCAGGAACGATATAATCTAATAAACGTTGGTAATGCGTAATAACTAAAACGGCATTTTCGTCGTTTTTTAATTTGTTTACGCCATTTGCCACAATTCGTAACGCGTCAATGTCTAATCCTGAATCCGTTTCGTCTAAAATAGCAATTTTGGGTTCCAACATTGCCATTTGAAAAATCTCGTTACGTTTTTTCTCACCACCCGAAAAACCTTCATTTAACGAACGGGATAAAAACTTGCGGTCAATTTCTAATAATTCTGATTTTTCACGAATCAATTTCAACATTTCATTGGCCGGCATTTCTTCTTTTCCGTTGGCTTTTCGGTGCTCGTTGATGGCCGTTTTCATGAAATTCGTTACCGAAACGCCCGGTATTTCAACCGGATATTGAAACGATAAGAAAACGCCTTTATGAGCTCTTTCTTCAGGAGCTAATTCTGCTAAATCTTCTCCTTCTAATTCAACTGAACCTTCCGTTACTTCGTAATTTTCGTTTCCTGCTATTACAGCAGAAAGTGTACTTTTCCCGGAACCGTTAGGTCCCATGATGGCGTGTACTTCTCCGGCTTTGATTTCAAGGTTGATGCCTTTTAATATTTCTTTGTCTTCAACACTTGCGTGTAAATTTTTTATGCTTAACATATTATTTTTAGTTTCAGGTTTAACGTTTCAGGTTCATTTAATATGACTCTTGAAACGATTCATTTAAATTATTTTTTATAGTTTAAATACTAATTTGTTTAAGTTCAGGAACAACTTGAAACCTGAAACTTGAAACAAAACTATCCTACCGAGCCTTCTAGCGAAATCTCCAACAACTTCTGAGCTTCCACTGCAAATTCCATCGGTAATTTATTCAATACTTCTTTGCTAAAACCGTTTACTATTAACGCAATGGCTTTTTCAGTTGGAATGCCACGTTGGTTACAATAGAACACTTGGTCTTCTCCAATTTTGGATGTTGTGGCTTCGTGTTCGATTTTGGCGGATGTATTTTTACTTTCGATATAGGGAAAGGTGTGAGCTCCACAATTATTTCCCATCAAAAGTGAATCACATTGCGAAAAGTTTCGAGCATTTTCGGCTCTTGATGAAATTTGTACCAAACCACGGTAACTGTTTTGCGATTTTCCGGCCGAAATTCCTTTAGAAATAATGGTGGACTTAGTGTTTTTGCCTAAATGAATCATCTTAGTGCCGGTATCGGCTTGTTGATGATTATTTGTCACAGCAATAGAGTAAAATTCACCTATCGAATTATCACCTTTTAAAACACACGAAGGATATTTCCAGGTGATAGCAGAACCGGTTTCTACTTGTGTCCATGATATTTTTGCATTTTTCTCACACAAACCTCGTTTGGTCACAAAGTTATAAACGCCACCTTTTCCTTCTTTGTTTCCAGGGAACCAGTTTTGAACAGTGGAATATTTAATTTCGGCATCGTCCAACGCAATCAATTCCACCACAGCGGCATGCAATTGATTTTCGTCACGACTTGGAGCCGTACAGCCTTCTAAATAGGAAACATAACTACCTTCGTCGGCAATGACTAACGTACGTTCAAACTGACCTGTTCCGGCTTGGTTGATACGGAAATAGGTAGATAATTCCATTGGACAATGAACACCTTTTGGGATATAACAGAAACTTCCGTCTGAAAAAACAGCGGAATTCAACGCTGCATAGAAATTATCTTTGGGAGGAACAACGCTTCCAATATATTTCTTTACCAACTCAGGATGTTCTTTGATGGCTTCTGAAATACTCATGAAAATGATGCCTTTCTCCGCCAATGTTTTTTTGAATGTAGTGGCTACAGAAACCGAATCGACCACAATATCGATGGCCACATTGTTCATTTTTTTCTGCTCATCAACTGAAATACCTAGTTTTTTATACATGGCCAGTAATTCAGGATCTACATCATCCAACGTTTTGTTAGGATCTGCTTTTTTGGGTGCCGAATAATACGAAATCGCCTGAAAATCTGGTTTTTCGTAGTGTACATTAGCCCATTCCGGTTCGATCATTTCTTGCCAAGAACGAAAAGCGTCCAAACGCCAATTGGTCATCCATTCGGGTTCACCTTTTTTAAGTGAAATTGCCCGAACAATATCTTCATTTAAGCCAACGGGAAACGTTTCAGAATCTAATTCGGTATAAAAACCATATTCATATTCTTTGGTTTCCAGTTCAACTTTTAAATCGTCTTCTGTATATTTAGCCATAATTTATTAATCTAAAAAATTAAAAAATCTAAAAAATCTAAAAAAAGTCAGTGCAACAATTTTTTTGTTTTCAATCCTTTTGATTTTTTTGATTTATTTTATTCTGCTTTTCTAAATTTTTCAAATACTTAATGTAATTTCCTAATTGTTTTGAAATTTCAAGAACATCATTTCTGTGCTCATAAAAATTTTCATTATTTATATATTCTAACAATTGTAAAAAATTAAACATATTTCTACACTCTCCGGCAGAACCTTTTGAAATATAAAGAAATCGAATTAATTCTTTTTTGGTTTCTCGTTCAAAACCTTCTGCAATATTGTTAGAAATAGATAGTGCAGCTCTTTGTAATTGATCTTTTAAACCATAATCTTTAGCAATTTTTTCATTTGTTAATGTTAGTTTATACACTTTTACACCAAATTCTAATGCTTTTTGGTAAACTTCCATTTCTTCGAAAGAATTATATTTTGCCATTATTATAAATTTAAAAAACTTAAAGAATCTAAAAAATCTTAAATAAGAACAAATAACAATTTGCTAGCTTTTGATTATTTAGATTATTTTACTTGTTTTGATTTTTTTGATTTTTTTGATTCATTTACAACGAAAAACTTTCACCGCATCCGCACGTTCTATTTGCATTCGGGTTGTTGAATACAAATCCTTTTCCGTTTAATCCGCCTGAGAATTCTAAAATCGTTCCGGCTAAATAGAGAAAACTTTTTTTCTCAACCGCTACTTTTATATCGTTGTCCTCGAATACTTTATCGTTTTCTCCGATTTCTTTGTCGAATTTTAAATCATAAGACAAACCGGAACACCCTCCGCTTTTAACCCCTACACGAACATAGTCACGAGCGGCATCAAAACCATCTTCCGACATCAAGTCGATGATTTTTTTTCTGGCTGTATCTGAAACTTTTATCATGTGTTATTTTGATTTTGTCTAAATTAACTGCAAAGATACATCAAAATAAGAATTTTAAAAGCATTGCTAACATTTTTATAACGAATGGATTGATAGAAAATAGTTATAATTCCGCTTTGAAAAGATAAGTTTTTAGTAATTTGCGAAACATTTATATCAATTTATACGATTTATGAAACTATACCCCATAGAAGCCGGAAATTTTAAACTCGACGGAGGAGCCATGTTTGGCGTAGTGCCAAAAACCATTTGGAACCGAACCAATCCCGCAGACGAAAACAACCTCATCGATATTGCGGCTCGTTGCTTATTGATTGAAAATGGAAATCGACTGACCTTAATTGACACCGGAATGGGCAACAAACAATCGGATAAATTTTTTGGTTATTATTCCCTGTGGGGCGAACATTCTTTAGATAAATCGTTGGCCAAATATGGCTTCCATCGGGATGATGTGACCGATGTTTTTATGACGCACCTTCATTTTGATCATTGTGGTGGAAGTGTCAATTGGAACAAAGACCGTACCGGTTACGAAGTCGCTTTCAAAAATGCCAAATTTTGGACCAATGAAAACCATTGGGAATGGGCCACAAAACCCAATGCAAGAGAGAAAGCTTCTTTTTTGTATGAAAACATCATTCCGATGCAAGAAAGTGGTCAGTTACATTTTATCAAAAGACCCAACGGTGATTTTGGCTTTTCAGAAGAATTGAATTTCGGCATTTTTTATGCCGACGGTCATACCGAAAAACAAATGCTACCTCACATTAAATACCAAGATAAAACCATCGTTTTTTGTGCTGATTTATTGGCTACTGCCGGACACATTCCTATTCCGTATGTGATGGGATATGATACTCGGCCGCTTTTAACCTTGGATGAAAAAGCGAAGTTTATGACTGCCGCAGCAGAAAATAATTACTATTTATTTTTAGAACACGATGCTCACAACGAAATCATCACGGTTGAAAAAACCGAAAAAGGTGTGCGTTTAAAAGAAGTTTTCCGTTGTGAAGATGTCTTAAGATAGTGTTAATCTCATTACTTTAGCTTTTAAAAATCATAATTTTACTCCAAAAATCACATCATGAATCATTTAAAATCTTTATCAATTCTGACCCTTTCCGGAATTTTATTAACCGGATGTGGTGCCCAAAAAAATATCTCTTACCAACAATTAAAACCGATTACATCTGAAACGGTTCCCTTAAAAAACAGCAAAATAACTGATGCTGAATTAATGCGTTGGAGTCATTTAGATTTAGTTAAAGATACGATTCCGGGCATGAGTGTAGATCGTGCTTATGAGGAACTTCTTAAAAACAGAAAAGGTCAAAAAGTGATTGTAGCCGTTATTGACAGTGGAACCGATATCGAACATGATGATTTAAAAGGACGTGTTTGGACGAACGCTAAAGAAATTCCCGGAAACGGAATCGACGATGATAAGAATGGTTATGTGGATGATATTCACGGTTGGAATTTTCTTGGCGATATCATTCATGAAAATTATGAGTTTGTTCGTTTGCTAAAAAAAGGAGATGACGGTTCGGAGGCGTATAAAAAATTGCAAGCGAAATACGACAGCAAAAAAGAAGAAATTTTAGCAAACAAACAGCAATTGGATTTTATTATTGCTGCAGATAAAGCCATTTCCGACCATTTGAAAAAAGAAAACTATACCGTTCAGGATATCAAATCCATTTTAACAACAGATGCTACTTTAGGTAATTATAAATTGGTTATGCTACAAGTGCTGTCAACAACAACTGTTGAAGAGTTCAAAAAAGAAATCAATGACTTCAAGGATTACGTTTATGACCAATTGAACTATAATTTGAATTTAGAATATGACGGTCGGAAGATTTTGGGAGACAATCCGGAAGATTTTTCTACTAAATATTATGGAAACAACCAAGTTTGGGGACCGGATAAAAAATATGCTATGCATGGCACTCACGTAGCCGGAATTATTGCTCAAGTGCGTGGGAATAATTTAGGCGGCGACGGTGTGGCTACCGATGTTGAAATCATGGCGATCCGTGCCGTGCCAAATGGTGATGAATATGACAAAGACATCGCTCTTGCTATTCGTTATGCGGTTGATAACGGAGCAAAAGTAATTAACGGCAGTTTTGGAAAAGGCTATTCTCCTCAAAAAGAATGGGTACATGATGCTATTAAATATGCTGAAAGCAAAGATGTGTTGTTTGTGCACGCAGCTGGAAACGACACCGACAATTTAGATGTGGTAGAAAGCTACCCAAATGACCGCGTAGGCGAACAAGAAATTGCTTCTAATTTCATAAAAATTGGAGCATTAAATTATGAATACGGCACAAAAATGGTTGCCACTTTTTCAAACTATGGAAAAAAAGATGTGGATGTTTTTGCTCCCGGTGTAAAAATTTATGCCACTGTTCCTAATCAAGAATTCAAATACGAACAAGGCACTTCCATGGCCTCGCCTAATGCGGCCGGTGTTGCGGCTTTGATTCGTTCGTATTATCCGAATTTAAAAGCAGCTCAAGTAAAACAAATCTTAAAAGAAAGCGGTGTTTTAATCAACAGAACGATTGCTATTGGTGGAGATAATTCAAACAAAGTCAACTTTACCGAATTATCCGGAACCGGAAAAATTGTGAATGCGTATAATGCCATCTTAATGGCGGAAAAAATGTCAAAATAAAAACCGATGAAAAAACTTTTTATCCTTTCTGTTGGTTTCCTTTCGGGAATAGTTTTTGCCCAAAACAACCCCAATCCCGGTTATTGGCAACAACAAGCCGATTATAAAATGGATCTTTCTATGGATGTGAAAACCTTTCAATACAAAGGAACGCAAACATTGGAATACACCAATAATTCAAATGACACCCTTCGTAAAGTGTTTTATCATTTGTATTTTAATGCGTTTCAGCCGGGTAGCGAAATGGATATTCGGTTACAAACCATTACCGACCCGGACAAACGGATGGTGAAAAGCTTTAAAGTAGGCGACAAAGAAGTCAAAGAAAGTAGAATTTCAACTTTAAAACCGAACCAAATTGGCTATTTAAAAATCGCTAATTTCAAACAAGACGGACAAGTGGCTTCGACAAAAGTAGTGGGAACCATTTTAGAAGTAACGTTAGTAAATCCGATTCTTCCCAAATCAAAATCGACTTTTACGTTGGATTTTGACGGACAAGTACCTGAGCAAATTCGTCGTTCGGGAAGAAACAGTTCAGAAGGTGTAGCTCTTTCGATGACGCAATGGTATCCGAAAATCTGTGAATTTGACTTTGAAGGCTGGCATGCCGACCCATACATTGGTAGAGAATTTCACGGTGTTTGGGGCAATTTTGATGTAAAAATTACGATTGATAAAACCTATACGATTGGTGCTTCCGGTTATTTGCAAAACAAAAACGAAATCGGTCACGGCTATCAAGACGAAGGTGTAGAAGTCAAACATCCGAAAAAAACAAAAACCCTAACGTGGCATTTCGTAGCTCCAAAAGTGCACGATTTTGCTTGGGGTGCCGATAACAATTACATCCACGACAAAATCATGGGTGAAAACGGCGTAGAGCTACATTTCTTTTACAAAAACGATAAAGAAATCCTCGAAAACTGGAAAGCCTTACAACCTAAAACGGCTGAATTGTTAAGCTTTTTCAATAAAACAATCGGGCAATATCCCTACAAACAATATTCCGTGATTCAAGGTGGCGATGGCGGAATGGAATATGCGATGTGTACACTCATCACCGGAAAACGTTCGTTAGGCAGTTTGGTGGGCGTAACCGCTCATGAATTGGCTCATATTTGGTTTCAGCACGTGTTAGCGACCAACGAAAGCAAACACGAATGGATGGACGAAGGATTTACTTCTTTCATTTCCGACATGGCGATGACGCAAGTGATGCCACCTAAAAACAAAAAGGAAGACGAAAACCCGTTTCAAAGTGCCTACAACAACTATTTCTACATGGTGAGCACCGGTCGTGAGCAACCGCAATCTACACATGCTGATCGCTATGATGAAAATATGGTATACGGTATTTCTTCGTACAGCAAAGGAACGGTGTTCTTGACGCAATTGGCGTATGTGATTGGCATGGAGAATATGTTTAAAACCTTAAAACGCTATTACCACGATTATCAATTTACGCATCCCACACCAAATGATTTTAAACGCTCGGCAGAACGCGTTTCAGGAGCGGTTTTGGACTGGTATTTGGTCGATTGGACACAAACCACCAACACCATTGATTACGGTATAAAAAACATCGACGATAACGGAAAAGTTACCTTAGAACGCATCGGAAGAATGCCGATGCCGTTGGATATTTTAGTTGCTTACGAAGACGGTACAGTGGAGAGTTTTTACATCCCGAACCCGTTAATGCGATGGGAAAAAGAAAACCCGTACCCACAAGTAAAACGAACCGTTTTAAAAGGCTGGGATTGGGCGTATCCAACCTATGAATTAACACTCTCACAAGCAAAAGCAAAAATTAAATCGGTGGTGATTGACCCGAGCGGCTTAATGGCCGATGTGAATCAAGAGAACAATAGTTATCCTAAAACGAAATAAAGAAAGAATCTGGACGTAATGTTCGGATTTTTTGTTTGCAATTCTTAGGTTATGAAATTTATAAATGGTTATCGCTAGTGCGAAAGTCACGCTCGTACACGCAATCCATTTTTAGCAATGATATGTTATTAACGAACATCGCATAATAAGTATAAATTTTTATACAAAATGTAGATTTTGTTTGTGGGTACGAGTGTGACGCTCGCACTAGAGGGGATTAATAAATCTTATATCATTCATATTATATTCGTTTTCAAAGGTTCCAATTTTTTTTAAATAGTAATATCTTAATCTTTTTGAACACGGTTTGTAATTTTCATAGCCCCCAACTGAATATTTTAATAACTTAATAGGTTTAAAGTCATTTTTATTATAAACAAACCCATTTCCAGAAAATTCAATCCCGCCTTTTGGATAATTCATATACTCATTAAAAACTTTAGTTATAAGTAGACCAGAAGTGATTTCCTTTCCGTGTTTAGAATAAAAAAGTGTGTCAACAATAATTTCTTTACATTCAAGATTTGTAGGTAAATCTATAGCCCAATCTCTTTCAATTGTATCATTGTAGTTTTGTCCGTTAAAATATCTTAGAGCTAATTCAGCGGGCCTTTCAATAGTTTTTATTTTAATTAAACTATCAATCAATTTCTCAATTTTCAATTTATCACGATTATAAATATTTGGGTCAACTTTTACTTCGTTAAGAAATTTTTTTGGTGTTGTCGTTTCGGTGAATTCTAGTGAATATTCTTTTGTCAAATGAGTCAATGATTTTAATGCTAACGGACAACTTAAAATTAATAAAAACCAAACACTTACTTTTTTCATGTTATACTTAAAGGAATAAAAAATATAAATTAAAGTTGAAAAAAATAGAACTATTGAAGTAATTGTAAGAGTTTCAATAACATTTCCCAATCCAGCTCCATTTTTACCATTAATTATATGAAAGATTGAAATTATAAATCCAAGTACTAAAATTCCATATAAAATTTTTATTCCGTGTTCTTTCATTTTAACTTGCCTTTTTAATCTTATTGAAAATAGCTAATAAATTAAATTTTATTTGCTTTTTCTTTAATTCTACACGAATTTGTAATGATAATAATCTAATTTTAATCCTCCACCAAAATACTAAAAAAACAAACACTTCCGCCATTCCAAAACAAATACACAGCACTCAAAACCTTTTCGTACTTTTGCCGCATGTCTTTCACTTATCCCAAACACGAAAAACTCAAAAGCCAAAAGCAGCTAGATTTGCTGTTTTCGGAGGGGAAATCGGTTTCCAAGTATCCGTTGCGGTTGGTTTTTGCTCCGGTGGAATTGGAGCACGAGGAGAAAATTAAGTTTGGGGTTTCGGTTTCTAAGAAATATTTCAAAAAAGCCGTTGATCGCAATTACTACAAACGGTTGCTTCGCGAATGTTATCGGTTGAATAAAAGTATTTTATTGGACAACCTCGATAAACCTTACGCCATGATGTTTTTTTACCAAAGCAAAGAAGCGATGACTTTTGCCGAAATGAATGAAAAAACGGTTCAATTGTTTGAAAAATTTATCAAAGAGATTTAGTCGTAAAAATTGGTTCGATTGTTGTTGTACGTTTTTTGAGAAATTTTCGTTTTACTTCTAAATCAATTCTTTATGAAACTTGCTATTGCTTACCTTTCCCTCTTGGTATTTCCATTAATGTGCAGTAAAAGCTCAGACACCACTGAATATGCAACCGAAGTGCTAGAAGAAGCCGCACCTGCAATGATAGACGACAAAGTCACTTCAGGAAATTTTGAAGCCCAAACCGAACAAAAAATCATCAAAGAGAGTAATCTTCGTTATGAAACGCAAGATTTAGAGGCTACCTATCAGCAAATTATTGCTTCCGTCAAGAAAAATAAAGCCTACGTGCAAAGTGATGCGGAAGGAAAAGACTATAATTCACTTTATCGAACGATTACGGTTCGCATTCCAAACGCTAATTTTGATGCTTTTTTGGCGGATGTAGGAAAAGGCGTAGCCTATTTTGACCGAAAAGAAATTTCTGCCCAAGATGTTACGGCCGAATTTATTGATATTGAAGCACGGTTGAAAGCTAAGAAAACGTTGGAAGAACGCTATCTTCAATTACTAACCAAAGCCACTAAAGTATCCGAAATTTTGGAAATTGAAAAAGAATTATCGGTCATACGGGAAGAAATTGAAGCGAAAGAAGGACAATTAAAGTATTTGCAAAACCGCGTTTCGTTGAGCACCGTGACCATCGAATTTTACAAAAAAGTAGCCAATGCAGACAATGCCACCATTTCCTATGGCACAAAAATGTGGAACGCTATCAAATCCGGCTGGAACGGAATTTCGAGTTTCTTTATCGGATTGCTATACATTTGGCCTTTTATTCTTATTTTAGTAGCCGTTATTTTTATTATCCGAAAAAAATTGAAAAAGAAAAATGTTTAATACCCTTTTAAAAATTAAAAAAAGATATATACTTCCGGTTGTTTTCAGCGGGTTTATCTTGGTGGGAAGTAGTTTCAAAGAAGATTTTTTTGAAATTGCCAAGCAAATTGAAATCTTCACCAATTTGTTTAAAACCGTGAACATGAACTATGTTGACGAGACCAATCCGGGAGAAATGATGGACAAAGCCATCAAAAGCATGTTGGCCGATTTGGATCCGTATACCAACTATTTCAATGAAGCAGATGTGGTGAAATTCAAAATCAACAACACAGGCGAATATACCGGAATTGGTGCTTTGATTACAAGAAAAGAAGGCAAAATCATCATCAAAGAACCCTACAAAGATTATCCGGCCGACAAAGCAGGGTTAAAAGCCGGTGACGAAATTTTTCAAATTGGCGATGTCAATTTGAAAGATTACAAAGAAGATGCTTCTGCCTTGATGCGAGGTGCTAAAAATGCCAAAGTAGAAGTAAAATTCAACCGTCAAGGCAAAACGCAAACCGCTACCATTGTGTTGGACGAAGTAGAAGTAAAAGCTGTTCCGTTTTATGGAAAAGTAGATGAGAAAACCGGGTATATTGTGCTTTCGCAATTCAACCGAAAAGCTTCGTTTGAAACGCAAGCCGCATTGTTAGATTTAAAATCAAAAGGTGCTGAGCGTATCATTTTAGATTTAAGAGGAAATCCGGGAGGTTTGTTGAACGAAGCGGTGAATATTTGTAATTTATTTGTGCCAAAAGGTGAAATCATTGTGACTACCAAATCGAAAATTGAAAAACATAACCAAACCTATAAAACGACCCGTGAACCGATAGATTTAGACATTCCTCTGGTGGTTTTAGTGGATGGAAAAAGTGCTTCGGCCAGTGAAATTGTTTCCGGTGCCTTACAAGATTTAGATCGTGCCGTTGTGGTGGGAAGTCGCAGTTTCGGAAAAGGATTGGTGCAACGTCCGTTGGATTTAACGTATGGAACACAAGTAAAAGTGACAATTTCCAGATATTACACGCCTTCCGGAAGATGCATTCAGGCATTGGATTATTCGAAAAAAGATGCCGAAGGAAAGGCGATTAAAACCGACGCCAAAAACTTTAATGCCTTTAAAACCAAAAAAGGAAGAACTGTTTATGACGGTGGAGGTATTCAACCCGATGTGGAATTAGCGGAAACAAAATTGAGTGCAATTGCCGAAGCCCTTCAAAAAAATGATGCCCTCTTTAATTATGCCACCGCTTATTTTTATAAAAATCCAAATCCGGGCAACACGATTCCAACCATTACAGATGCGGATTTTAATGATTTTAAAGCGTTTTTAAAGAAAGAAAACTTCTCGTTCGACACCGAGACCGAAAAACAATTAAAAAAGACGTTAGAAGCCGCTCAAAACGAAAAAATTGACGAAAACATCAAAACGGAATACCAAAATTTATTGACCGCTTTGCGAAAAAGCGAGGATATTCAGTTAGACAAAAACAAAAACGAAATCAAAGAATTATTGTTGGATGAATTGATTAAACGGTATCAATACAAAGAGGGACTTTATCAATATTATATTCAAAACAATTCTGAGGTAAAAAAAGCGACTTCTATTTTAGCCAATGCTTCCGAATACAATAAAATTCTATTAAAATGATAAAAACGTGGACAATTGGGTTATTATTTCTGATGCAATTTGGACTTTTTGCACAGGAAGAAATGGTACAATCCATTTATTTTGAAACGAACCAATCCGATGTTGAATCAAAATACGTTGCCGAATTGGCTGGTTTTTTTCAAAAAGTAGACAGCACAAGAGTAGAAAGTATTGAAATTTTTGGGTATTGTGATGATGTAGGAAAAGACGATTACAATCGAAAATTATCTACCGACAGAGCCAACAAAGTAAAAGCCGAAATCACCAAAAGCGGGATCAAAAACAAAATTATTGTGACCATCGAAGGAAAAGGACGCATTTTGATTGATGATGATATTGAAGAAAACCTTCCTGAAATTCGTTCAAAAAACCGCCGTGTGGATGTCGTTTTGAATATGAAACCCCAACCGGAAGAAGAAATTAAATTACCCGGAGTTTATTCCACTTTTAATAAAGAAAACATTGTAGGCGATCGCATTATGCTTTCCGATATGATTTTTGAGAGAGGGAGCAGCAAATTGTCGATTAAGAGCAAAAACCAGCTCGATAAAATAGCTCGTATGTTAATTAAGAACAAAAACATTAACATCGAAGTGCAAGGTCATGTGTGTTGCACGCCACCCAACCACAAAGAAGCCATTGACAAAGGAACCAAAAAACGAAAACTGTCGCACAACCGTGCCGAAGCGGTTTACAAATATCTCATCCTGAAAAAAGTACCTAAAGCCAGAATGACTTTTAAAGGCTATGGAAACACAATGCCGTTAGGAAAAAGCCCGGAATTGGATAGAAGGGTGGAGTTGGTGATTACGAAGGTGTAGCTTATTTTCGTTTCATCTGAATATGCTCAATATCATCTTCCAAATACACTTCACTGGTTTTCACAAACCCTAACTTTTCATAGAATTTTTGAAGGTATAATTGAGCAGAAATCGTGATGTTGGTTTCGTTTAATTCTGATTTGGTTGCCGAAATGGCTTCTTGCATCAAATCGTAGCCCCACTTTCTGTCGCGATAGATTTGTTTGACTACTACTCTGCCGATGGAAGCTTCGTCAAAATAATCCCCGGGTTTAAAAATGCGGACGTACGCTACGATTTCGTTTTTATAAGTTCCGATGAGATGAAGTGCTTTCTCGTCTTTGCCGTCAATGTCTTGGTAAACGCAATTTTGCTCCACTACAAACACTTCGCTGCGTAATTGAAGCACATTGTAAAGTTCGATTAGAGATAGTTCGTTAAATCGCTTTATTTTGAATATTAATTTCATTAAAAACAGTTTCACAAGTTAATTCCTGCGAATTTAATGAAAAGTTGACGATAAAATCTTTAAAAGAAAACTTATAAAATCTTCACTGATTTAAGAATCGACTCTAATTCGTGCATAATGTCTCGTTTCGCCATCGAGGGATTATAGCAAAAACCTTCAATTACCAAATAACGCTTGTTTTTTTCATCTCGAATAGCGTAATTAATAAACGGACCTGCCATGTAGTCGTTTTTCAATTCCCAAGTGCCTTTTGTTTCATAGGTTTTTTTACCATCCATCATAATGTTAAAAAAATAGGGGGAATAGGCTGCTTGCGTTATCATGTAAGTATTGGGAAGTGTCCCTTCAATGTGTTTTTGTCCGATGGAATCACGCATTTGAATGATGTTGGCAACCGTGTTAGTGTCTTTTTGAATTGTGTTTAAAGGCACTTCATAAATCAACACACTGGCATTGCCGGAAGGAAGTTCTTTCCGAATCCAGAAGAATTTATCTTCTTCAATAATATATTTGTAAGCAGTTGGTAGCTTCAAACTGGCTTTAAAATGCTTTCTGATTTTACTGTCATCCAACAACGATTTGGCTATTCTTCGTTGATTTTCTTTTATATCGGTTTGTTTAAATTTAGTGATGATTTCCGGTGAATGTTTTTCTAACAACCCAACTATTTCTGCAACAGAACTGCCGGTAATGTGGGCTACATTTTGTGGTTTAGCAAACTCGTTTTCAACTAATTCAAAATTGTTCTCCTCTTTTTTCAAAACCACTAGAATGTTGCGACTGTTGGTCATGAAGCCTTCAAACAAATTGGGAGCATATTGTTTAATGGTAAACAACGGTTCTTCTTGCGGTAAACCATCAACCGGAGCAGCGTAAATGTTTCTGATGCTGTCTCCTACTTCACCATTCCAAAGTTGGTTTTCAATAATAACCGACAAATGATTAATTTTTCCGGAAGATTCTTTAAGTATATCTTCTCTATTTTCCTCTTTGCAAGAAATAAAAAACGAGGCTACAAACAGTAAAATAACAACTCTTTTCATGCTGGTGTTTAATTATGGAAAGAACTTTTTATCCGCTGATCTTAAGTTTCATTCCCGGTTTAATAGTTTTACCGCTAATACCGTTCCATTTTTTTAAATCGGACACAGTTACACCTTTAATTTTTTGAGAAATACTGAAAAGAGAATCACCTTTTTGTACAATGTAAATTTTTTCTGATTTATAGGGTGACTGTTTTTCAGGTTTCTTTGTCTTTACTTCTGCCACAACAACTTCTTCATCGGCCGGAAGCATAATTTTTAAAGTTGTTCCTAATTTGATGTTGTTGTCTTCAAGTTCATTCCATTCTTTCAATTCATCAATCGTTACATTGTATTTTTTTGCAATTGTATTTAGATTTTCACCACTTTGAACAATGTGATTTTCTGTCATTTGTTTTTCAAGAGGACGTACAATTAATTTTGAACCGATTAGAATATTTTCGTCTTCTAATTCATTCCATTCTTTCAACTCATCATTTGTTATCTCGTATTTTTGTGCAATACTGAACAAACTTTCTCCTTTTTCTACAATATGATAATTAACCGCTTCAAGAGGTTTGTCATTTTTTACTTTGACAGTGTCGTTAGAAACCACCGCTTTTGCAACAGGGTTCTCAATCACTTTCTTAGGAGTAACGGCTACTTTTTCTTCTTTAAGTATTTTAAGATTTTTTCCGGCCGCAATAGTATTAGACCGCAATCCATTCCATCGTTTTAATTCTGTAACTGTTACACCATTTTTCTTAGCTATCAAGCCTAAAGATTCACCTCTTCTTACTTTGTGGTATTTGGTTTTCGTCACAATTGAAACATCTGAAGTGGCTAACATTTCTTGCGAAGAAAATGGTTTTTCACGTTGGTTAAATTCATAGTCACAATAGGCATAAATTTTATTTTCATTCGAAGTAAAAACGGCTACTTTATCCAATGGCAAACGAAGAAAATGATTTTTGTCTGTTTGATAGGGTATAAAATCCCGCTTATACATTGGGTTTAAAAACTGTAATTGTTCCATCGAAATATCTAACAAATCAGAAATTTGTTTGAAAGACATTTTGTTTTTCACCATAATGGTATCGGTAGCAAAATGATTTACGATTGGTTTTTGCGGAACAATTCCATGCTCTTTGTGGTATTCAAACACGTACATTGTAGCTAAAAAAGCAGGAACATAACCTTGGGTTTCTTTAGGCAAGTAAGGTCTGATATTCCAGTAGTTTTGTTTTCCGCCGGAACGACGAATTGCTTTAGAAACATTACCGGGACCTGCATTATAGGATGCCAGAACTAAATCCCAATCGCCAAAGATTTTATACATATTTACCATGTATTGGCAAGCCGCATCCGTAGCTTTCAATAAATCACTTCGTTCGTCTGTAAAAGTTGTAATATCAAGATTATATTGTTTTCCGGTTCCGTACATAAACTGCCATAATCCGGTTGCTCCTGCCCTGGATACCGCTCTTGGGTTTAAGGCTGATTCTACGACTGCTAAGTATTTAATTTCTAACGGTACATTGTATTTTGCTAAAGCTTCTTCAAAAATGGGGAAATAATATTGTGACAAAGCCATCAAACGCTCATACGATCTTTTTCTGTTTTTGAGATAATGTTTGATAATATTCTCTAAACCGGGATTGTATTCAATATGAAAAGCAGATTTTGCATCTAACGCTTTTAATCGTTCTTTCAATAATTCAGTTGATAAATCATACTCCACTTTCTCGTCTAGGTTGGTGTTTTCGATATCCGCAATCATTTCGCTGTACAAATCCTGATTGCTTAATTCATTCATCCAGCGTTCATCCACACAAGCTGCAATTTCGTGTTTTTGAAAAGTTGATTTAATGGAGTCTAAATAGGATAACTTTGGTTCTGCAGCTGTATTTACGTCTACAAGCGTTGAGTCTTGAGCATAAGTAACGCAGGCAGAAAACAGAACAACGAGAAGTGTGGTATTTCGTAAATTCATTCTTTCAGGTTAATATTTTATTTGTCAATTGGTTATGTTTTACAAACATAATTAAGTAAAACGACAGAAATTGTTTTTTTATTGTTAAAAATTATTTTTAATCCAAAATTGCGGCGATGCCCGGTAAGGTTCTTCCTTCAAGCATTTCCAACATTGCTCCTCCTCCGGTTGACACATAACTCATTTTTGGTTCTAAACCGAATTGTTTTACGGCTGCTACCGAATCTCCACCGCCAACAAGTGAAAAAGCACCGTTTGCAGTTGCTTCTGCAATATAATTTCCTAATGTGATTGTGCCTTTTGCAAAAGTTTCCATTTCAAAAACACCTATAGGACCATTCCATAAAATCGTTTTTGAATTCATAATAACTTCTTTAAAGTTTTCCAAAGATTTTGGTCCAGCATCAAGACCTTGCCATCCATTCGGAATCTCACGAACATCAACAATCTGCGTTTTGGCATCGTTTGAAAAAGCATCGGCAGCCACTACATCAACCGGAATGTGGATGTGTACATTTTTTTCTTTTGCTAAATGTAAAATATCCAATGCCAATTGCATTTTATCCTCTTCACAAATCGAATCACCAACGTTTCCACCTAAGGCTTTCACAAAAGTAAATGTCATTCCGCCACCAATAATCATATGGTCAACTTTGTCTAATATATTTTCAATTACGGTAATTTTGGAGGACACTTTTGAACCACCCAAAATGGCTGTTACCGGTCTTTCACTGTCTTTTAAAACCTTATTCAGACTTTCAATTTCTTTTGCCAACAAAGTTCCGAAACATTTATCGTTCGGAAAAAACTGAGCAATAATGGTTGTAGAAGCATGTGCTCTGTGGGCTGTACCAAAGGCGTCATTTACATAAATATCGCCTAAAGAAGCTAATTTTTTTGAAAATTCCACATCACCTGCTTCTTCCTCTTTGTAAAAACGAAGGTTTTCTAATAATAAAACTTCTCCCGGTTTTAAATCGGCAGCGGCTTTTTCGGCAATACTTCCGATGCAATCAGTAGCAAACTTTACAGGAACCCCCAGCACTTCTTCTGTTTTGGTAACGATATGTTTAAGTGAATATTTTTCTTCTACCCCTTTAGGTCTTCCTAGGTGTGACATTAAAATCACGCTTCCGCCATCGGCCAAAATTTTATCAATGGTTGGTTTTGCTCCTTCAATTCTATTGACATCCGTTACATTGAAATTTTCATCCAAGGGAACATTAAAATCTACTCGGATTAAAGCTTTTTTATTCTTAAAATTGAAGTCGAATAACGTTTTCATGATTTTTTGTTTTGTTGTTTAATTTTAAAGACAAATATAAAATTTTAGAATTTAAAATGGTTTGATAATAATCATGTTTCGATTATTTATTCATGTTTACTATCAAAATCCACATTTCTTCGGTGTATGAATTATTTAATTTATTTTCGATAAGTTTTTCGGCTTCTTGTTTGGTTGAGACATAATCGAGGTATACATACATATAATTGTTTGCCGGATTTGTAAAATAATTAGGGTCGAGTCCATTGTCACGCAAACTTTTCATAAACCGGGCAGCATTCACTCTTTCATTAAAAACATTGACCACTAAATAATAACCTTTGGGAGAATCGATGTCGTTTAATACTTCTATTTCCAACTCTTCATTTTCTTTTGGAGTTGCGGTTTTTAGTGTATCAGAAACAGCCAGAACGGGTTTGGGTTGTGGTTCAGCTGATTGAGTTTGAGTAGAAACTTCATTTTTTATTGATGTTTTAGGCTCCTCTTTTTTAACAACGGTTTCTTTTTTTGGGGTTGTATCTATGGGTTTGACTGCAATTTCTTTTTTAGTTTCAGGTTTTGAGTCTCCAATCGGTTTTGAGTCTTGTTGTATTTCTTTTTCTACAGATTTATTTTGAGTTTTCTCAACAATCTCTTTTGGGTTTTCTAAAGTTTCTTTGACAAAAGCCTCTTTTGCCTTTAGTGCCAATAAAGTATCGTCTGAACCTTGTAAAGGTTGGTTTTGAACAACTTCCTTGTTCGTAGATTTATCTACTATTTTGAATTTATCATCTTGGTAAACTAATTTAGTATTATCCTCTTGAGCTTCTTTTAAGGGTTTAGTTTCGATAGCCATTGCACTAAAAAAAAGATAAAACACATCACCGGATGACTTAAATCGAACCGTCGCTTCATCTAAATTATTTCCGACAAAACGATTGTTATAATTTGATAAAGTGGTTAAAAACGAATCATAACCCAAGGTGTTTTTACTGTCGGGAATCCGGTACCTAAATTGTTCGTCTTCAATGGTGATTGAACTGTCAAAAAAATTACTGTAACGTCTTGTAATGGTTTTAACGTTAGTAAAATCTTTATTTTTGGTTGAACCAAACATAAACAAATCGCCATCCACTTTAAAATCACCCTCTAAGGCTGCACCGGCCAATTTTACATGAACATTTCCTTCGGGCAAGGTTTTAAATCCTTTGAAAACAACATTTACACTTTCACTTGAAGCCCCAGCGAATCCATCATTTGAAACAATAAACTTTTCACTCATGGATAAGTCTTCAAACACAAAAATCATGGTCCAACCTGCAGCAGAACCACCTATAAGCGTACCTTGAGTGGCTCTTACATTTGCAACTGTATAAAATCCGAAAGGGTTTCCAAGTTCTTGAACTTGCTGGGTAATATCTGCATATACTGCATAGGGGGCGGCATCTTTAAACTTTTTATTTTTTAATCCATCAAAAATAATTTCACCTTTGATTGTTTTGTACTCTTTTTGATCAGGAAATTTTACCAATATCTCTTCAAAAGACTCTCTAGTTTTGTCAAAAGCAACAAACTTGTCTTCTCCTTTTTTATATCCGCTTTCGTATTTGTAAGTGGCAGACCAATATATTCCGGCATAAATTATTTTTTTGGAGGCTTCTTCTTTTTGAAATAATGCGGCACTACTGGATGAAAAAGTTTGATTATCGTCGTCAATATCAATGTATTCCATATCGATTTCGTCGTTGGTAATGGCATCAATACTTTGGTCGTTATACGGATCGTTTGGCGAATTTTTTTTATCAATTCGGTTTAAGATAGAATTGGCTATAATAGCCATGTCGCCTTTTACATTCACTTTGTATCGCTCTTTAAAAGGAATAGCCATTTGAGCATGGCACCAACTGACAGACATAAAAAGTAATAAAAATAAATTTTTACATCTTTTTCGATTCATAAGCTTACTCATTTTGCATGGAGCAATTTAGATTTGGGACAACTAATTTGGGCTCAAAGGTACTAAAGACTCACGACAAAACGCATTTTTTATCGATTAAAGTGTTAAAAATGGTTTCTTTTTTCATACAAACAAAGTATTTTAACTTGATCTTATAAAAATTCAATTATAAATTACTCAAAAACAAAGCGAATCAGAGGCAAAAAATCAATTATATTTGCTTTATGCAATTCAGACAAATATTAGGCCAAGAGCATATCAAAAATCATTTAACCCGAAGTGTACAACTGGGTCGTATTCCGCATGCACAACTTTTTGTTGGGCCAGAAGGTTCCGGAACATTGGCTATGGCTATTGCTTATGCACAATACCTTCTTTGCTATAATACCGGAAATGAAAATACCGGTGGAAACGATGCTTGCAACCTCAAATTTCAACATTTTGCTCATCCGGATTTACATTTTATTTATCCAACGGTAACTACTGAAGATGTAAAATCGAAACCCAAAAGCATTGATTTTATTCAAGATTGGCGAAGTTTTTTAAATGAAAACTGTTACGGTGGTTTGTTTGATTGGTTTAAAATTTTGGGTGTTGAAAACAAACAAGGAGAAATTCGTGTGGATGATGCTCAAGAAATTGTGAAAACACTTTCACTGAAAGCCTATGAAGGGGGCTATAAAGTGATGATTATTTGGATGGCTGATAAAATGAACATCGCCGCTTCCAATAAACTTTTAAAAATATTAGAAGAACCCACCGACAAAACTGTTTTTATCTTGATTACTGAAAAAGAAGAAGATTTGATTCAAACCATTCGTTCTCGTTGTCAGGTGTTGGATTTTAATGGTTTACCTGAAAATATAATTGCCGAAGCTTTGATTGAAAGGCAACAACTTGACCCGAAAGTAGCTGCAAAAATTGCTCATCAAGCACAAGGAAATTACAACAAAGCGTTGAAATTATTGAGCGACGATAACGAAGATTTACCTTTTGAACAATGGTTTGTGCTTTGGGTTCGTGCTGCCTTTAAAGCCAAAGGAAACGCTGCTGCTATTCAAGAATTGATTGCTTGGAGTGAGGAAATTGCCAAACTAGGTCGTGAAACACAAAAGAAATTTTTATCATTTTGTATTGAAATGTTCCGTCAAGCATTATTGTTGAATTATCAAGCCACTTCATTGGTTTATTTGGAACCAAAAGTTGAAAAATTTAAACTCGAAAATTTTGCACCTTTTGTCAATGGAAATAATATCCTGTCAATTTATCAAGAGCTTAACGATGCCATGTATCACATTGAACGCAATGGCAATGCGAAGATTATTTTAACCGATTTATCAATTAAATTAACCCGTTTAATTCATAAAAAATAAACGCATGAACAATCCTGCTTCTTTTCTGATTTTGCTTCTTTTGACTGTTACTTTTTTGCAATCCGGTTATGATAAATTGTTTTATTGGAAAGACAATTTAGCTTGGTTAAAAGAACATTTTTCTAAAACGATTATCAAAAATATGGTTGCACAAGCCTTGGCTTTTGTATTGCTTTTAGAATTAGTCACCGTAATTTTAGCCATTGCCGGCATGATTCAATTGTTGTATAACGGCAACCGAGAATATGGTTTTTATGCCGCTATCATGAGTTGTGTAACGTTGCTTTTTTTACTTTTCGGACAACGTTTAGCCAAAGATTATGACGGTGCCAGAACGATTGTCATTTACTTTATTCCGGCAGTTCTGGCGGTGTATTGGTTGAATTAGGCTGTTTCATAATAAAAGATAAAACCTACAAACTTGCTTTAAACATCCTTAATTCCCCCCAAGTAAACTTTTCGCCAACTTGTTCTTTTAAAGTGTTTAATGATTCTTTGTTATAGCCTTCAAATGCGGCTGCCAATTCGTTTATTTTGTCTTCCGGCAACACCTCTTCAATAGAAATGGTTTTCGCTTCAATCAACTTCGCTAAATGGCCTTGAATCGTTTGTGGTGTTAATACTCTAATTTTTGCTATGTCTTGAATAGAATTGTGTTGTTGCCAAAGTTCGTAGGTTTCTTGAACCGTTGATTTCTTTGGTTCTTTTGTTTTTTTCTTTTTGAGAGTGTAATGATGTGGGTCAAAATCAGATTCTTCCACCTCATCAATTAAGGCTTTGTTGATCGTTTTATAATGTTCTTCCACATTTTCAATCAAAATACTTCTGTAATTTTGAATTTCATTGGAAGTTAAATTTTCTTTGTTTATTTCCTTTCCTTCAGCTAAAACCTCCACCATTTTAACGGCTTTAAATAATTGAAGAATCGTTTTTAAAGTTCCTTCTTCTAATTCACTCAACTCTGTGTAGAATTCTTTGACTCTTTTTTTACGTTTGATCTCTTCCATTTTCAAAAGTAAATCAAACATAATTTCATTCCATTTTGGAAGAAAATAATCTTTGGCTGCTTTCACTCTTTCCGCAATAAAAGGAATATTGACATCATCGGCGTGAAAAAGTTTGTCTAATTGATGTCTAAATTTTTTTGCAGGTTCTTCTAATAAAGCCACTTTTTGTTCTTGCGTTTCTGCCCATTTTTGTTGCTTTGATTTCTCCGATTTTTCAGCATCGGTATGATAACTAAATCGATGGTTTCGCCAATCTTGTGTAATGGCTTCCCAATCGAAACTGTTTTTAATGTAATGAAGTATAAACTGTTGCGTTTCTTTCTGTAATGCAGTCACGATGGTTTCTTCATCCGCTTTATTTTCAGCATATTGCATCACTTCTTGATCATTGGAAATGCCGTTCATTTGAATCGGTTTTAATAAAATTAAACCTTCCAACGAACGCAAACGCGAAAGTGCCACATAGGCTTGACCGGGCAGAAATACTTGCGAAACATCCAAAACGGCTTTATCAAAAGTTAGTCCTTGGCTTTTATGCACCGTGATTGCCCATGCTAACTTTATCGGATAATGAACAAACGTTCCCATGGTTTCTTCATCAATTTCTTTAGTATTTTCGTTTACCGAATAACGAATGTTTTTCCATTCATATTTCTCCACTTCAATGGTTTTATTTTCTTCGGGAAAATGCACAATAATTTCGGCTTCAGATAAGGATTTAATAAAACCCATTTTTCCATTAAAATAATTTTTTTCGGGAGACAAATCGTTTTTAATAAACATAATTTGAGCACCCACTTTCAGTTGTAAAACTTCTTCGACCGGATAAATTTTTTCAGGAAAATCCCCTACTACTTCAGGTTTGTATCGGTAACATTTTCCTTCTAATTCTTCTAACGATTCAGCATTTATCGAATCGGCTTTGGCATTGTGCGTGGTTAGTGTAATGTAACCTTTATTGGCTTTGATATCGAAATTGGGTTTTACAAAATCATTTAACACCATCATATCCTGTTGTGTAATGGTGTTGTTGCGAAGATTATTTAACACCGAAATAAAACGATCATCCGTTTGACGAAAAATCTTTGATAATTCAATGTATAAGGGCGGTTTTTCCAAAATAACTTTGGCGTTAAAAAAGAAAATCCCTCGGTAATAGTTGCGTAAAACTTGCCATTCCTCGTTTTTAACAACGGGTGGCAATTGCAATAAATCGCCAATAAAAAGTACTTGCACTCCACCAAAAGGAATGTCTTTCCGACGAACTTTTCGCAACATAAAATCGATTGCATCCAATAGATCGGCTCTAAGCATGCTGACTTCGTCAATAATGAGTAATTCCATATTAAGCATCACTGCTTTTTTTTGTCCGCTCATTTTGAAATGCTTCACTAAGGTGTTTTTAGTCTCAAATTTTTGGTGTTGCGATAGGCTTGAACCGGTTATAAATTCAGGTATAAAACCTCCAAAAGGCAGCTGAAACATGGAGTGAATGGTAACACCGCCTGCGTTTAAAGCAGCTATTCCTGTTGGAGCTACCACTACTGTGTTTTTGTGAGTTGTTTGAATGATTTTTCGCAACAAGGTAGTTTTTCCTGTTCCTGCTTTTCCGGTTAGAAAAATAGAGCGTTGCGTTTGATTGATAAATTGCAAGACTTGGCGTGCATCGTTTGTAATTTCCATGTGGCGTTGAGTTTAAATGTGTGAAAGTACAAATTTTTGATTAATGACGAAAGTCTTGTTCTGAATTTTCAATTTTTGAATTTAAGCAAAATAAAAAAACCTCCCGAATAGAGAGGTTTAGTTAATTGTAAATCGAAACTTACTTTTTAGTAGAATCAACTTTGGTTTCTGCTTTTTCATCTTTTTTGTCATCTGAAGAAGATGATTTGTACTTCTCATTCAATAATTTAATGATTTCATTGGTGATATCATATTCATCTTTAGCGTATAAAACAGTTGCTGCGTCGCCCGTTCCATAAATATAATTATATCCTTTTTCTTTCCCGTAATCTTTAATAAATTTTTTAACATCTTTCACCAAGCTATCCATTTCTTTGCCACTTTCATCTTGCAATTGACGTAAAATAGCCTGTTGAGCATAAGACAATTCTTGTTCTTTTTGTTGCAGTTCAGCTCCTTTTTGTTGAGCCCATTGTGGACCATAGGTTTGAGCATTTTTTTGAAATGCTGCCGCTTCAGATCGAAATCGAACGACTTCAGCTTCCAATTGCTTGCCCATTTCTTCGCCTTTCGATTTATATTTTTCTTCTATATCTTTTGCTTCTGTATACTCCTCTAAAAGTTTTGAAGTATCTACATAAGCTGTTTTGAAATCTTTTTGCTCGGTTGCTTTTTCACACGATGCCATGGCCAAAAGTAAGCCGAAAACTAAAATTGATTTTTTCATTATGATTGTCTGATTTATAAAATTTTGGTAAAAGTAGTAATTCCTATTTAATTGGCAAATTTGAAAAACATTTTCAAAATATTGTCAGTATAAGAAATTACAATGGTTTTTAAACAGTAAATAACTAAAATTTATTTGGTTTTGGTGTGTTAAAATCGATTAAATCAATTAATAGATCTGAATTGACATAAGAGATGTTCATTGAAGAAATAGCCCCAAAAAAGGTCTTAAAATGATTATTTAACTGTTTTTAAAGATATAAATGTGTGAGGAATATTCTAAACTCTTTTTACCTTTTAAATTGGATGTAAGACCAATCCAAAACGCTTTCCAGGGATTCATTTTTCCGGTTTTGTATTTTTCTGACAATAAACTTACATAAAAACTATCAAACCACATGGGTAAAACTTTTACAAGCTTTAGATTTTCTTGAGCAAATAGCTTTTGCATGGTTGTTTTAGAAAAATGCCAAAGATGTCTAGGCACATCATATGCCGCCCAAAATTTTCCGTAATGTCTTGCGTCATACGATTTATAATTTGGGACTGCAATAAAAATTACACCATCCGGTTTTATTAAGCGTTTTAATTCTTTAATCTGAAAATCTAAATCGGGTACATGTTCTAAAACATGCCACATCGTTATAACATCAAAATAATTGTCTTCTAATTCCGCATATGTATCAATAATGCAAATTCCTTTTCGTTTTGCAAGTGACTTTGCTTTTTCACTGGGCTCCATTCCAACGGCTTTCCATTTTTGTAATTTGGCTTCTGCCAGAAAATCACCCGTACCGGAACCAATATCTAAAACACTTCCTTTTTCACCACTCCAATAATCAATCAAACTGACTTTGTCACGAATTGCTTTTCGTTTGATAAAATGATATACTTTTTCAAACAAAGAACGCTTACTATCGGTGTGCGAGATGTAATCATCACTTTCATAATAATTCGGCAAATCCGAAATTGCTGGTGGCGGATAGGTTTTTAATAATTGGAGGTCTTCGTCTATCAACAATTCAAATTGTTCTCCTGAAACGGAAAAATCTGTAACTTTAAGATACGGTTCTTTTGAAAAATTCATTTTAAATTATAACGTGCCATTGTTGTGGAACACTAAGTGTTTGTTGGGTTTTCGAAAATAGTTTCACGTGGAACAATTAATGATTAGTATTAAACTGAACACTTTAATCTGCCTACTGAATAACTTTTATCTTCCCATATAAATTAATAAAATAGAAATATCACTTGGATTCACGCCGCTAATTCGTGATGCTTGCGAAACAGTAACCGGACGAATTTTTTTAAATTTTTCTCTTGCTTCATACGACAATGATTTAATTTTGTCAAAATCAAAGTTCTCAGGAATTTTTACGTCTTCTAAGCGTTTTAATTTATCAGCATTATTCCGCTCTTTTTCAATATAGCCGTTATATTTTACTTGAATTTCCGCTTGTTCTACCGTTTCTTCGTCTAATTGATTTGCTGATATATATTCTTTTACTTTATCAAACAAAACAATGTCTTCTAAATCAATTTGTGGTCTTGAAAACACTTTGTACATTTTGTCTGATTGAACCATTAAAGAGCTTCCCTTTGTTTCTAAAACCGGATTTGCTTCTTCAGGAGAAATACTGGTTTCTCTGAAAAAGTCAACCATTTTTTGAGCTTCATTAAACTTATGATTCATTCGAATTAATCTATCTTCTGATGCTAATCCTAATTCAAATCCTTTAGGTGTTAATCGTTCATCGGCATTATCCTGACGCAATAAAGTTCTGTATTCTGCTCGTGAGGTAAACATTCTATACGGTTCTTCTGTTCCTTTAGTAATTAAATCATCAATCAATACACCAATATAAGCTTCATCTCTTTTTAGTATAAAAGGTTCACGCTCTTGTACTTTTAGAGCTGCATTAATTCCTGCCATTAACCCTTGAGAAGCGGCTTCTTCATAACCGGTTGTTCCATTGATTTGTCCGGCAAAATACAATCCGTCTACTAATTTAGTTTCTAATGTGTGTTTTAATTGCGTTGGTGGAAAATAATCGTATTCGATAGCATAGCCGGGACGGAAAAACTTCACGTTTTCAAAACCTTCTACAGAACGGAGGGCTTTATATTGCACTTCTTCCGGTAAAGAGGTTGAAAAACCATTAACATATACTTCAACTGTATTCCAACCTTCCGGCTCAACGAACAATTGATGTCTGTCTTTATCTGCAAAACGATTGATTTTATCTTCAATGGAAGGACAATAACGTGGTCCTGTACTTTGAATTCGTCCATTAAACATAGGAGAACGATCAAACCCTTCGCGTAACAGATCATGAACAGTTCCAGATGTATATGTCATCCAACATGATTTTTGATGTGTCAAGGGTTTTGAAGAATCTAAATAAGAGAATTTATGTGGTTTGTCATCTCCTTTTTCTTCTCTCATTTTAGTATAATCCAATGAACGACCATCCACTCTGGGAGGTGTTCCGGTTTTCATTCTTCCTGATTCAAACCCAAGTTTAACTAAATCTTCGGTTATCCCGAAAGCAGCACTTTCCCCTGCTCTTCCTCCTCCGAATTGTTTTTCACCAATATGAATTAAACCATTAAGAAAAGTTCCATTCGTTAACACTACAGTTTTTGCTTTTATTTCAATTCCTAATGACGTTTTGATCCCTTTAATAACATTGTTTTTAATAATTAATCCGGCCACCATTTCTTGATAGAAATCAACGTTTGGAGTGTTTTCCAACATCAAACGCCATTCTTCTGCAAACCGCATTCGGTCACTTTGAACCCTTGGCGACCACATGGCCGGACCTTTCGATTTATTCAACATTTTAAACTGAATAGCCGTTTTATCTGAAACAATTCCCGAATAACCGCCTAACGCATCAATCTCACGAACAATTTGCCCTTTTGCAATTCCGCCCATTGCAGGATTACAGGACATTTGACCGATGGTTTGCAAATTCATGGTAACCAATAAAGTTTTACAACCCATATTGGCAGCAGCAGCAGCGGCTTCTGAACCCGCGTGCCCAGCCCCAACCACAATTACATCATACTTGTCTTGAAACATACTTCTTTATTTGTTCCACGTGAAACAATTCACGCTTATCTTTTTTTTAATGTTCCACGTGGAACATCATGATTTTTTCTTCTTCTTTTTGACGCATTAGCAATGCGTCACTTTTGCTTTTGTCTTTATAGCCACAGTAATGAAGCACGCCATGAGCCATCACTCTTTTCAATTCGTTGTCAAAAGAAACATTAAATTCATTTGCGTTTTCAGCCACTCTTTCCACGGAAATAAAAATATCTCCGTGTAAAAAATTTCCTTCACTGTAGTCGAAGCTAATAATATCAGTCAGCGTGTCGTGATTGAGGTACTCAACATTAATTCTGTGTAAATATTCATCATCACAAAAAATATAGTTGATATCTCCTTCTTCTTTGTTTTCTGAAGCGATTATGTTTTGAATCCAAGTGGTAAAATCGGATTCACTACTGAGTTCAAAATCGATTTCATAATTAAAACTAATCATTCTTTTTAAAGTATTGCTGTACCTTTTGGTTATAATTTGGACGCAAAGGTAAGCTTTGTCGATTTAAAATTTCAACACTATTCAAATATTGTTGTAATTCAGGCGAAAGAGGTTTCACTGAATTATTAAAATCTTTTGTGTTTGTTTCTGATTGTCGTTTGGTATCTTCACCTTGCTGTTGCAATGCTTTTTCTAATTTCAACATTTCATAATTGATGTTCAACATCCGTTGAAGCACTTCGTTTTTGAATCCTTTATTCAAAATTTGTTTCTCTGCATCTTTCATTTGATCCAACACCTTTTGTCCGCCGGGAGTTAGTCCTTTCTTTCTTAATTCATCTTCTAATTGTTGACGTAAACGACGCTGTTCTTGAAAAATTTCCATCAATTCTCGTGCATTTTCTTCTCCGTCATTATTACTTTGGCCACCACCACTTCCTTCGCCGGGCTTATTTCCTTTTTGATTACCTTTGCCTTTATCACCATCTTTGCTACCTTCTTTTCCGCCGGGTTTTTCCCCTTTCTCCCCGTCTTTTCCATCACTGGGCTTTTCCCCTTTTTCCATGCCTTTTTTCATCTTTTCAGACAAACCTTGTTGCTTTTGGATGATATCCGGTAATTGTCCGCCACCTTTCCCTTGACCCCGTTTAGGTTTTCCGGAAGAACCGGAACCCATCCCTTGCATTGACATCTGCATGTTATTCATGATGTCTGACAAAAAATCGGCTAATCGATTGGACGCTGCTACTGTATATTGTTGGTGGGAAACACCTTTGGAAATTATTGCTTCTGCTAAGGATTCTAGAGCTTTATCTACATTGTAATGCACGTTTCCTATTTCTTCCGTCACTTTCTCAGTTATCATCTCGTTTCGTAATGACATAGCAAACAAACTATCATCAACGTGTTTGAATTGCTGTTTCAAATCTTGTTGAATTTTAAGGTATTTATTATAAGAAGGTGCTCCTTTTTTCAATCCTTTAAATTGTTTCATCAACTCTTCTTGAGAAAAAGAAAAAGCCAATAAATTGTCAAGTATTTGACGCATCATTTTGACATCTTCTTCGAGTTGCTCCATATCACCTCCAGCCATACTTTGAGCCATTTGTTGACTCATTTGTTTCATTTTTTGGGCAGCACTTTTTTGTTTTGGTTTAGCTTTTTCTTTTTGGTCTTTTAGTAACTCATCAGAGGCTTTTTGCATGTCTTCTTCTATGCTTTTTTCTTGCTTTTCGTCAGAAGGAATGTCTAAAGGCTTTTTTAATTCTTTGTTTTCTTTTTCTAATTCACGAAATTCTTCTTGCAATTTATCAAACTCTTTGTTTAATTCCTCTTGCTTAGCAGAAGTGTTTTCTTTTTCTTCTTTTGATAAACTCTCTTGTTTTTCAGCTAGTTTATCCAGCTTCTTCATGAGCTGTTCTGCTTTCTTTTCAACGTAATACTTTTTAGTTAATTCAACTAATTGCTCGAGGTTTTTCGTTTGGTTTTTCGCATTTTGTTTAATTTTATCTAACTTTTCTTCGATGTCTAAATCCTGAATCTTCTCTGAGAGTTTTTGAAGTTCATCTAGTAATTTTTGATTTTCTTCCGATTGTTTTTCAGCATTTTCAGCACGTTTTTCAAGCTGTTCTTTGAATTCGTCTTTTTCATCTTTGTTAAACTCGTTCAAATTATTCTTCAAATCCTTAGTAAATTCTTTCATCATTTCCTCTTGTTGCTTTTGGCGTTTGATGAAATCATTTATTTTTTGTTTGTCTTTAAATTCTAAGCTTTCCTTTTCTTTGCTCATTTTCTGAAGCTTTTCTAGCTCAGATAACTGCTTATCTTGATTTTTTAAAGACTTCTGAATACTATTGATATTGTCATTTTGTTGTTTCAATTGCTCTTCTTCCCGTTCTTCTTCCGTACTGATTCGGTCTGAGAAAACAGATGATTTTGAACTTTTATAATTGTGAATTGCGTCATTATCAAAGACTTCAAAATAATATTCATAAGAAACCCCTTCCTCCACCGGAAGATTTCCGGGAAACATGAAGATAAATTGATCAAACACATCCTTTTTGACCGGAATAGATGATTTTAAAGCTGCTTTTTCATTGTTTTTTGGATAATAGACAATTTGCAACTTAGAAAGTCCAATATCATCTGACACTTGTCCGATTAAAATATTCTTCTCCATTCGCAAACTATCCGGAGCATTGTTGACTGTAATGGTAGGAAATTGATCTTTAATCGTTGAAATTTGATAGTTTAACTTCTCGTAATGTTTGATTTTAGCATTAGAAGTAAGTAGTTGATATTCTGTATTTTGAACAATGTTTTTAGACAATTTAAACACCTCATATTCTTGATTAAATTTGATAAATCCGGAACCATCGGAATATTCAATTTTTGAGGTAGAAAGAGCATTTATTTTCCAACTCACCCTCGTTCCTTCAGGAACAATTGCATTACCGGATCCTTTGATAACTTCTGCTTTTCGGTTTAAATACGATGGAAACTGTAAAACCATTTCAAAATTAGAAATCGTTGGAACAGCCACTACTGAAAGTTCCAAATCAGGTGTAGCAACCGAATTGGATTCCACATGAAAAGTAATGTTTTTTGAAGGTTTCGTAAAACGATATTCAAAAACACCTGGTTTGGTACTTTCCATGTAATAACTTTCTTCGCCAATAAATATCATTGCATTTTCAGGAATTACCTTTCCTTCTGATTTCACTTGCAAAATAAAATCTGAACCTTGTTCGGTTTGTAAATTATCATTCAATACCACAAACGAAAAAGGTGCCGGTGGCGAAAATTTCTCATTGTATCGTACTACTCGATTCATGCTATCGGCAATTATATCGCTATTTCCCGACAACATAAAGAAACTCAAAAATAATAGCGGAACAATGGCCCACGGAAGGTATTTGGTGTTCTTCTTGAAATTAATCGCGTTATTAAACGGAATCGGTTGCAAACTTTTTCCTTTTTGTTCAATAGAGGCCAAAAGCAGCTCTGATTGTTGATTGTTTTCCGCTAATTGAAGAAAGTTCGTGAGTTTGTCATTCACTTCCGTAAAATGATTTCCAATAATATGTGAGGCTTGTTTGTAGTCAATTCCTTTTTGAAGCTTAAATAATTTGAAGAGCGGAAACAATATAAAACGTGATAATAAGTAAAGCTCAACCCCTACAAAAGTCCAAAAAAGGATGGTTCTTCCGGTTGGTTTTAACCAAAGAAAATATTCTATAAAAAGGGTAAAAAAGAAATACAACAACCCTAAGCCAACGAACAAAATAACTCCTTTGAGTAATTCATTGGTGTAATATTTTTTGATAAATGCTTCTAACTTTTGATAAATCAGCGACTTTGTTTCCAAAATAATAAGGCTTTTACTTGTAACCGATAAAAGTACAATTTTATTTTTTAGTCAAAAGTTAAAAGTTTTTAAAAGAATTTTCTAATTTTAGAAAAACGATTTGTATCATGAAATACTTATGGGCATACAGTATCCCTTTGGTTGGAATTTTATGTATTTTTCAACAAGGCTTTTGGTCTTATTTTTTAATTGTTTTTGTGTTTATTTTTATTCCTATTCTGGAATACATTCTACCGCTTAATCATTCCAATTATTCAGACGAGGAAAAAGAAAAAAAATTGAAAAATAAACTCTATGACTGGTTGTTGTACCTGAATATCTTAATTGTATATGGAAGTCTCTTTTTTACGTTTAAAATCGTTCAAACAACTTCGTTACAACTGTATGAATTAATCGGAATAGTGCTCAGTTTAGGAATTATTTTGGGTTCTAACGGAATAAATGTTGCTCATGAGTTGGGTCATCGAAAAATATTATTTGAGCGAATTTTAGGAAAATTATTGCTTGTTCCAAGTCATTATACCCATTTTTTCATCGAACACAATCACGGACATCATTTGGATGTTTCTACTCCGGAAGATCCTTCAACGGCAAAATACAATCAGAATTTATACTCTTTTTGGTGGCAAGCCGTTAGTGGAACATATATGAAAGCCTGGAAAATTCAGAAAAAAATTAATGAAATCAATAACACTTCTTTTTTCTCCCCAAAAAATGACATGTTTTGGTTTACTATTCTTCAAATCACCTACTTGATAAGCCTATATGCTTTTTTTGGTTTAAAAGTCTTAATCGTTGGAATCTCTGCCGGCATAATCGGTTTTCTTTTGTTAGAAACCATCAATTATATTGAACATTATGGGTTAAAAAGAAAAAAATTACCATCCGGCCGATATGAACGAGTAACCGAAAAACATTCTTGGAATTCCAATCATATTTTGGGAAGAATCATTTTATATGAACTAACCAGACACAGTGACCATCATTATAAATCGACCAAGGAATATCAAATTTTAGAATGTCATGAGGAAAGTCCACAATTACCTTACGGCTATCCCACTTCAATGGTTTTGTCGTTTATTCCGCCTCTTTGGTTTTCAATCATGAACAAAAGAATACCGGAAGAAATGAAATAAATCATTCCTCTCTATCCTGATTCAACAGAAAAAGCAAACTAAATCTTATCTTTGCAAAAAAATTATTTACAAATGTCAAGACCTGTTCGTGTTCGTTTTGCACCCAGTCCAACCGGACCTTTGCACATTGGTGGAGTAAGAACCGCTTTATTCAATTATTTATTTGCTAAAAAAAATAACGGTGTTTTTTATCTGCGTATTGAAGATACTGACCAAAATCGCTTTGTTCCCGGAGCAGAGCAATACATATTCGAAGCGTTGGAATGGTTAGGAATTTCACCTTCCGAAACAGTTGGAAAAAACGAAAAATTTGGTCCCTATCGTCAGAGTGAACGCAAGCATTTGTATAAACAATACGCCGATCAATTGATCCAATCAGGTTGGGCGTATTATGCGTTTGATACTCCGGAAGCCTTAGATAAACATCGTAAACAACACGAAGAACAAGGAAAAACCTTTATTTATAATTGGCATAATCGTGAAAAATTAGATACTTCATTGGTCATTTCTGACGAAGAAACGAACAGAAGAATTGCTGCCGGCGAAGATTTTGTGATACGTTTTAAAACACCTGTGAATGAGGTTTTAGAATTGAAAGACATCATTCGAGGCGACATCAAATTTGATACAAACTTACTGGATGACAAAGTTTTATTTAAAAGCGACGGAATGCCAACGTATCATTTGGCCAACATTGTTGATGACCATTTGATGGAAACGTCGCACGTAATTCGTGGCGAAGAATGGTTGCCTTCTCTCCCACTTCATCATTTGTTGTACAAAGCTTTTGGTTGGGAAGCACCTGAATTTGCTCATTTACCATTAATTTTAAAACCTATTGGCAACGGAAAATTATCCAAACGAGATGGCGATAAAATGGGCTTTCCGGTTTTCCCGTTGGAATGGAAAACGGAAGAAGGCATTTCATCCGGATATCGTGAAACCGGTTATTTTCCGGAAGCAGTAATCAACTTTTTAGCGTTATTAGGTTGGAATGACGGAACCGATCAAGAATTATTTTCATTAGATGAATTAGTGGAAAAATTTGATTTGAATCGTGTGCACAAAGCCGGAGCTAAATTTGACCCGGAGAAAAACAAATGGTTTAATCATCAGTATTTACAGAAGCAAAGTGAGGAAGCGTTAGCGGAATTATTTATTTCTGACTTAAAGAAAAGAGATTTCTCCTTCGTCGAAATGACAAACAGGTCGTTGATGAAAAGAATCGTTTCTTCCATCAAAGAACGAGCAAATTTTGTATCAGATTTTTGGGAATTAGCCGATTATTTCTTTGTGGTACCGACTTCGTATGACGAAAAAGCATCCAAAAATTGGAAAGAGGAAACGCCGGTTTTAATGAAACAAGTGATTGACGTTTTAGTATCGATAGATGATTTTACCTCTTTAAACATTGAAACGATTGTAAAAGACTGGATGACAACCAATGAAATTGGCATGGGGAAAGTAATGCAACCACTTCGATTGAGTTTAGTTGGAGCGTTAAAAGGGCCACATTTGTTTGATATTATTGAACTAATTGGAAAGGAAGAAACCGTTAAAAGAATTGAAAAAGCGATTCAATCCTTATAAAAAAAGGCTCCCTTGAAGGAGCCTTTTTAATTTAAAAATAGAAGATAATGTTTCCGGCAATAACTCCTAAATTTCCTTTTAACTTTCCATCGGCTAGAGCGGCCACGTCATCTTGTTGATTGAGATTATTTAAAATATTGGTCACACCATATTGGTAACTTAAACTCAAACGAATATTTTCAAAACCTCCTGAAATTCCGGCATAAACATTAAAATTAAAAGTGTTGATGTCTTCAATATCTTGAACACGAAGTAATTCATTGCCTACAATAAAATTATTTTCATCAGCATCGTTGAATTTTAATTTACTGTTCACTTGTAAAACCGGACCAAAATCCAATGAAACAGGACCTCCGCCAATTTTATAACACAACAACAAATGAACTTGAACAGCCATCATCTTTAAATCCACTTCTTTTTGAGAAAAGCCTGAAAAAGTTTCAATGGAAAATTTGTTTTCAGTAAAATTCATACCATATATCATCGAGAAATTATTGTAGTAATTTCCACGCATGGATAAGCCTGCTGTCCAATTCATTGCGGGTTTAATATTAAAATTATCCGTATATAAGTTGGTTTGGTTTATACCTAAACTTATTCCAATATGGTTGTAATCACCCTTGCCATATTGAGCCAATACGGTGCTTGTTATACTAAATAAAACGAGTGTCAAATAATATCTTTTCATAAAATGTGTGTAAAGTTGTAACAAACGTACGAGAAATTTCGTATCATTACGTATAACTCATTAAACTATTTTTTATGATTGGTTACATTATTATTGTTTTAGGTGTTTTTCTTTTATTAGCTTCCTTTTTCACAGTGAAGCAACAAACGGCTGCAGTTATTGAACGATTTGGTCGTTTTAGCAGTATCAGACAGTCCGGTTTACAATTAAAAATCCCGGTTATTGACCGAATTGCAGGGAAAATTAATCTGAGAATTCAACAATTAGACGTGATTATTGAAACCAAAACCAAAGACAACGTATTCGTGAAAATGAAAGTTTCGGTTCAGTTTAAAGTGATTCAAGAAAAGGTTTATGAAGCATTTTACAAATTAGAATATCCTCATGATCAGATTACTTCGTATGTTTTTGACGTGGTGCGTGCGGAAGTTCCTAAATTAAAATTAGATGATGTTTTTGAGCGTAAAGATGACATTGCCATTGCCGTTAAACGCGAATTAAACGAAGCGATGACTACGTATGGATACGACATCATCAATACATTGATTACTGATATTGACCCGGATATTCAAGTAAAAAATGCGATGAATAGAATCAACGCTGCCGATCGTGAAAAAACCGCTGCTGAATACGAAGCAGAAGCCGGAAGAATCAGAATTGTAGCAAAAGCAAAAGCGGAAGCAGAAAGCAAAAGACTTCAAGGTCAAGGTATTGCCGACCAAAGAAGAGAAATTGCAAGAGGTTTAGTAGAATCTGTTGATGTGTTGAATAAAGTGGGAATTAATTCTCAGGAAGCCTCTGCCTTAATTGTAGTGACACAACACTATGATACATTGCAAGCGATTGGTGCCGATACAAATTCCAACTTGATTTTATTACCTAATTCCCCACAAGCCGGAAGTGATATGTTAAACAATATGGTAGCGAGTTTTACAGCAAGCAACCAAGTGGGTGAAGCGATGAAAAAAGCAAACAGTAATTCGCGGATTGGAAAGAAGAAAAAAGATGAATTCGGGACAACCGAAGAAGAAGAATAAAATAGGAGAGACCTTCGGGTCTCTTTTTTTTGAACTATATTTTCTGTTTCTTCTTTGAACACTGATTTTAAAAATTTGAGAAATTTAAAATAAAGAAAACTCGCAAAACAGAAAAATTAAAATCTTTATGTTTTGTGAAAGTAAAAATGAACGAAAAATAATCAAAAACGAATTAGAAGCGTTTAAATTCATTTTTGTCAAGCAAATCATAAAAACATATTGCTGTTTTTTTCTATTCTCTTAAAACTTATCTAAAAAAGTCATTTTTAATTGTTTTTTATTATTTAATTTTTAAAACCAATAGTTTTTTACAATAATAAGAAAAGCCACTATGATATGTGGCTTTTAATTGTTTTTATTTATTGTTTAAACTTATTCTTTGGCTTCAATTTTTGCCCAAGTATCTCTTAAGCCAACTGTTTTATTAAAAACTAATTTTTTTGAAGTAGAATCTTTATCGGTACAAAAATAACCTAACCGTTGAAATTGAAATTTATCTTCCGGTTGAGCGGATGTTAAACTTGGTTCAACATATCCAGTAATTACTTCTAATGAATTAGGATTGATGTAATTTTTAAAGTCAACTTCTTTATCACCATCCGGATTTTCGTGTGTGAATAAACGATCATAAATACGTACTTCTGCTTCAACTGCATGTGGAATCGAAACCCAATGAATGGTTCCTTTTACTTTGCGTTGACTGGCTTCAGTGCCACTACCCGACTTAGAATCCACGTCATACGAAGCGTGAATTTCAGTGATATTTCCGTCAGCATCTTTGATAACATTTTCACCTTTAATAATGTAAGCATTCTTCAAACGCACTTCTGTTCCCAGGGTTAAACGGAAAAATTTCTTGTTGGCTTCTTCTTGAAAATCCTCTCTTTCAATGTATAATTCTTTTGAAAAAGGCACTTTTCGGTAGGTCAAAACTTCTTCCTCAGGATTATTTTCTGCCTCTAACCACTCTTCTTGTCCATCGGGATAATTGGTAATAACCAACTTTACCGGATTTAAAACCGCCATTACACGGGGAGCCGTTTTGTTCAAATCTTCACGAACGCAAAACTCTAAAAGCGAAACATCGATTAAATTGGTTCGTTTCGCAATTCCGATGGTTTTGGCAAAATTTCGAATAGAAGCCGGTGTAAAACCTCTTCTTCGCATACCGGAAATCGTACTCATTCTAGGATCATCCCAGCCGGAAACGTGACCTTCTTGTACTAATTGCAGTAATTTTCGTTTACTCACAACCGTATGCGAAAGGTTTCTTCTGGCAAATTCTCGTTGTTTCGGACGAACCTTTGAGCTATCATAAATTTGGTCTAAAAACCAATCATATAATTCTCTATGTGGTAAAAATTCCAGCGTACATAGCGAATGCGAAATGCCTTCGATATAATCACTCTCTCCGTGAGCCCAATCATACATGGGATAAATACACCATTTATTACCCGTACGGTGATGATGTTTATGTAAAATGCGATACATGATCGGGTCTCGCATCAACATATTGGTAGATGCCATATCTATTTTGGCACGTAAAACGTGAGTTCCTTCCGGAAATTCTCCGTTTTTCATGCGTTCAAAAAGGTCAAGGTTTTCTACTACAGAGCGATTTCTGAATGGGCTATTGGTACCTACTTGAGTGGGCGTTCCTTTTTGCTTGGCCATTTCTTCGGAAGATTGGCTATCGACATACGCTTTATCCATTTTGATGAATTCGACTGCCCAATCATATAATTCTTGAAAATAATCAGATGCATAGCGTTCTTCAGCCCATTGAAAACCAAGCCACTGCACATCCCGTTTGATGGCATCAACAAATTCTTGTTCTTCTTTGGCGGGATTGGTATCATCAAAACGTAAATTAACCGGTGCTTGATAATCAATTCCTAAACTAAAATTTAAACAAATGGCACTCGCGTGACCCACATGAAGATACCCGTTAGGTTCAGGCGGAAAACGAAAACGAAGTTTCGCTTTAGGAAAACCGTTTTTCAAATCTTCTTCGATTATTTGTTCAATAAAATTGAGCGACTTTTCTTCTGACATAATCATTAAAATGAACGACAAAAATACGGAAAAATTTACCTAATTGCCGTAAATGATTTTTTTAAATAAATCACAAAAAAAGGTAGTCTGTTTCTAAATAATCGACCAACAGCATTTGCGGTTACGGTTTTCAACAAAGGCAATTACGGTTTCCCACAAACATGTATGTCGTTCATCGATTTTAATGTTAAATTTATTTTCTCCTCCATATATTTGTATACTTTTAGTGAAACAAAATTCAAAAACAGATAGAAATAAAAAACCATTTATCGTTTTTTTCGTAATTAAATGTAGTGTAGTGCCTATTTAAATTACAAAATAACAACCGATTGCTTTTGGGGTAAAAGCAGTCTGACATAAAGAGTGTTTTATGGTTTGGAAAATTACCCCAAGAAAATTATTTTTTTCTTCTTTGTTTTTGATGTTGCTTAACAGCATCGGGAATGGGTATGCCCAAACGATCGTCATCGGAACTCCCGCATTGGGATTCACACAAGCTTGTGCTTCACAAGGATTTAACTCATACAATTTAAGTTTTACCTTCTTCCCCGTTTCCAACGTTCAAGCCGGTAATCAATTTATTGTGGAGCTTTCTGATGCTTCCGGAAACTTTGGAACGGCAACAACGTTAACCACTTCAACAAGTACTTCTTCTCCGGTAAATGTATCTTTTGCAATGCCTACAACAGTGGCAGGAGAGGCGTACAGAATTAGAGTAAGAAGTACAGCTCCTGCCGTGACAAGTCCAAATAGTGTAGCATTTTCAGCATATTATGCCATTCATAATCAGCCATTTTCAATTAATAATAATTCGGGTTCCGTTTCCTTTTGTGAAGGAGGAAATACAACGTTACAAGTTGATAACACCGGAACTGCAGCTTCGCCTTTATTCTATTCCGGTTTGACCTATAAATGGTATCGGAATTTTGCAGAAGTTGCCGGAGCAACCGGTCCTTCATTAACAGTAACCCAATCCGGAAATTATTATGCTATTGTAGATTATGGAAGTTGTGTAATGAATTCCTATTCCAATATTGTCACTGTTAATGTCACTGCAGGAATCAATTTATCAATTTCTTCTGCCGGTAACGTAGATTATATCTGTGATGGAACTCCACGTCTTTTATCGTCATCGCATCAAAATACGGGTTACGTTTACCAATGGTTTAAAGATAATGTTGCCATTTCGGGAGCAACCGGACCAACGTATAATGCTGCACAAGAAGGAACTTATAAGTTAAGAATCACGTTTGGTGGTTGTGTTTTTGAATCGAATGCTATCTTTTTGGAGTTAATTGAATTAGATGTTGATTGGAATGTAGAAGCAACAGAAGTCTTAATTCCGGGTGAACAACTTCAAATTAATTCGGTTAACAACGCAACAACTCCCACTTATCAATGGAGAAAAGACAACGTAGTAATAGCGGGTGCAACTACGGCCAATTATACTGTTACTCAACCCGGTACTTATCAATTAACCGTAACAGAAACACAAGGGTGCACGATTTCTGAACAATTAACCGTTGTGGTGCAATATCCAATTGGGTTTACGGTAACGATTCAAAATTCCGGCGATTATCAATCGTGTAATGTAACGAATTCTACCTTGTCTTTAAATTCCATAATAGCTCAAACGTCAAGTGGAAATGTACCTGTTTCTCTACCCAATTCAAACTTTACATATCAATGGTTATTGAATAATACACCTGTTGCAGGTGCAACCGCATCAACGCATACCATTAATAATGCTACAGAAAACGGATCGTATAAACTTCGTGTGAGTATTCCAACTTTTGCACCCATTGAATCGAATGCTATTTCAATTGCTTTGCAACTTCCAACACCGGTGTTAACAGCTGTTGGAAGTTTGTGTGGCACAAATACGGTTCAGTTAAACAGTTCTATAACCTATAGTGTTTTTACTTATAAATGGTATCGAAATAATACCTTAATTACCGGAGCAACACAACCAAGTTATACTACCAACCAAGCAGGAAATTATCATTTGGTGATTTCATATGGTGCTTGTTCGGTTACTTCTAATACGTTGAATTTAGAACAAAATAGTATTACAGCAAGTTTGAATTTTCCGGCAACGTCAATTATTATTCCCGGTGAGACTAAAATCTTAACTGTAACAACCAACGCTGTGAATCCAACATTTGAATGGTTTAGAAATAATGCCCTTATTTCCGGTCAAACAAGTTCATCAATCAATGTATCACAAAATGGTATTTACAAAGTAATTGTTACCCAAACCACAGGTTGCAATGCAACACAAGAGGCGGTCTCCGAATTGGTTTATCCCGATTCATTTAACGTGACCATTGCCGCTAATTCAGGTTATTCACTATGCGAAAGTGACCAAGCAACGTTGTCTATTACAAACTTTAATGCGGTGAGTTCTTCTGAAACAATGTCCATTTTAAACAATTCATTCGGGTATGTGTATGATTGGTTTAAAGAGGGAGAATTAGTTTTTTCATCCTCCGGCACAACTTATGACATTACTTCTTATTTGGATAATGGTTCATACGAATTACGCGTTTCTATTCCTGGTTTTAGTGCTATTATTTCGAATGTTGTAGAAATAAAATTAGGAATATCAGATGATTTTACTTTATCGTCTGAAGGAGTTTTGTGCGAATCGGGTGGAAGTGTCACCTTATCATCAGAAATTACAAATCCGGATTATAATCTAACATGGTTTTCTATTGAAAATGACTCGGAAATCGGTACAGGTAATTCGGTTACCGTAACCGAACCCGGAAATTATTTTATGACAATTGACTTTGATGGATGTTCATATTCATCGAATACAATTGCTGTTGAAGTCATCACAACAGATGGAATTACATTAAACATAGCCGATGCCATTACTATTATTCAAGGCGGTTCAACTGAAGTGATTGCCAGCGGAGCGGATAATTATACTTGGTATTTAAATAACGAAATCATCGCAACCGGAAATACATTTTCTGTTTCTGAAGCCGGAACCTATACCATCATCGGAACCCTTGGCGACTGTGAATTTACTAAAACATTCACGGTTACTGTTGTTGAAAACACAAGTATTGTTGTGCCAAATGTGATTACCCTAAATAATGATGGCATTAATGATTTTTGGTCGATTCCAAATGAATATGTGAACAAAGAAGAGGTCGAAGTAATTATTTATTCGCCCAAAGGAAAAGTGGTTTTCAGAGCCCGAAATTATCAAAACAATTGGCCGAATTCTACTTTAGAATATGCTAAAACTGAACCGGTTTTCTATTATACCATTTCTGAAAACGACGAAATTATTAAAAAAGGATCTATTACCGTAATCGAATAAACATGATAAGACTATTCGTAATACTATTTATAGGATTTGTGTTTGCTACTATGCAAGCACAAGATGCTCCTGTATTGACGTTTACGATACCTACGCAAAACACTTTATTGTTGAATCGATTCATGATGAATCCAACATTTTCTGTGGTTCGAGAAAATAATTCCTACCTCACGCTTTACCACAGAAACCAATGGATTCAATTTGATGATTCACCGGAATTATACATGCTTTCCTATTCCGGGAAATATGGTGAAAGAGCAGGGGTAGGAATTGGAGTTTATCAACAAAATTTGGGAATCATCACCAGTTTTGGAGGTGTTGGTAATTATGCGTATCAAATTCCGATTTTAGAAAAAATCAAATTAACACTTGGTTTTAATATTGCTTATTACAATAGTGGTGTGGATAGAACCAGAGCGGTAACCAACGAACCGGATCCGGCCATTTTGGCTCTGCGAAACAATTCAATTTTAACTGTAAAACCGGGTTTGAATGTAACCTGGGGAAGTTTTGACTTTGGAATTTATGCAGAAAACTTTGTGGATTATGATTTTAAATCCAGTAAAATGGTTCAAGATTATGCACAAAAAACCTATACCGGACATGTAATGTATCATCATCAAATGCAAAACCAAGAAGGATTGTTTGAAAACGGTTTTTTCAGATTAATTGCTAGAGGAAAAATGAATCAAACCGATGATTTTGTGTATGGAGGTTCGGTGATAACCAATTTTCCGAATTTAGGATGGGTACAAGCAGGAATTGATGATTTCTTTGGAGTAAATATTGGCGTTGGAGCTCATTTTACCAAAAAATTATCTTTAGGTTACACGTATGAAAGAGTAATAAACGATGGATTAGTAAACTTTGGACCTACCCACGAAATTACACTTTCTTATCGATTTGCAGGAAAAGACAGCGAAGAAACACAAAACAGAAAATCATCTTCAAAAAAGAAGACCACAGCTATTGTTAAAAAGCCTAAAGTATTGAAAAAAACACAAGAAATTGAGGAAGAATATGAAGAGGATATGGCTGAAGAAGAATATGAGGATATGCCCGAAGAACCTATTGTCATTGAGCCTGCTCCAAAGAAGAAAAAATCGGTTTTGAAAAAGAAAAAACCATCAAAAGCAATTACAGAAGTTGAAATGCAAGTAGAATTTGAAGAGGAAGAAAACGAAGAAATGAAAGCCTATAATAAAAACGTTGAAATTGAAAAATTAAAAATGACGTTGGACGAAAATCATTTAAAACTATTGGAAATTATTATCAAACAAGATTCGCTTGAAAACTTGAAAAAAGCTGATTTTGAAAAACGAATTGAAAACATGATGCTATATATCGAACGATTAGAAACAACCATTGCTGAAAAAGATTGCAATTGCGACCCAAAAACAACGGTAGTTACAGAAGAAAAAACGGTAGAAACCACTACAAAAACAACGGTTAAAAATGGTGAAACAGTTGTTGTAAAAGAAGATAAAAATGATTTGAATAGCAAATTATCCGCTATGAAATCATCAACTAAAAGAGAAGAAATCAAATTACCAACTCAAAAAAATAATTCAAAAAATACAGAATTGGAAGCTAAAATTTCCCAACTCAAAAAAGAAGAACCAAAAACAAATACCAACTCCAAATTTACCTTAACCGATGAAGAAATCAAAGAGTATTATTCCAGACTGACCGACAAAAAGAGAGCTACAGCCAAAAAAGGAAATTATTTACAGGTAGCAAATCAAGAACCCGGATTTTACATTATTTCCAATGTTTTTTCCGAACCTGCTTTTGCGGATGATTTTATCAACAAACTAAAAAAGCGAGGAATTACAGCCCATTATTTTATTAACCCAAAAAACAATTTCAGGTATGTTTATTTAAAAAAACATTCGGAATGGAGTGAAGCCCTAATCTCTTATTACACGAATGTGGACAACACCTACTTTGATGAAATTTGGATCATGAACATTAACATAAAATAAACACCCCAAAATGAAAACGCCCCAAATACCACAATTTAAAACAATCTTCCTACTCGGTTGTTTTTTGCTAGTGAGCTTGGCCACCTATGCCCAGGTTCCTGTTCCTTTTACGGTTCGTTATGAACGAAACCTTAAAGGAGACATGACTTTAATTTCTAACGGAATTGTAAACAGACAAACCAATTCCGATGGGCCGAATGTTCCGTATAATGAAACCGGAAATTCTTCGGAATACAATGACAATCTCAACATGCAATACATTGATATTGATGGAGATCCTTCTACCTTCAGTTCAAGTAGTGCATCCTTACTTTTACCCGCAAGCGGTTGTAACAAAATTGTGTATGCAGGATTATATTGGTCCGCAACCTATCGTTTCAACAACGGGTTTTCTACTTCTCCGGGAGATGGAGATAATGTACGTGAAAATGATTTTAACCAAGTGCGATTAAAATTACCCGGAGGAGCTTATCAAAACATCACCGGACAATTAATTTTTGACGGATTTACCAGTCCTGACTTTATTGCCAATAGTCCTTATGCTTGTTACGCCGATATTACTTCTTTAGTAACAGGCTTGGCCAATCCGGAAGGAGAATATACCGTAGCGAACATCAGAGCTACACAAGGACAAATCAATGGGGGAGGAGTTTCCGGCGGATGGACAATTTTCTTTGTCTATGAAAATCCAACCATGACCGGAAAATACATTACGGCTTATGACGGTTTTGCCGGTGTTCGGGCAACAATTGGACAAACAGATATTACTTACTCCGGATTTACCACTTTACCTCCGCCATTTCCGGTAAGAGCAAAATTAGCCTCGGCTGCCTTAGAAGGTGATAATCGAATTACGGGAGATCAGTTGTTAATTAGAGCAGATTCAAATCCAACATTTACCGCCTTAGGAAATACCTTAAACGCAACTAACAATTTCTTTAATAGTAGATTAACACTGAATAATGTTGATTATACGGACAGAGTGCCCAACAGTTTGAACACATTGGGTTACGATGGTGATATTATGACGGTAGCTAATCCGCTTAACAGCGTAATTCCAAATAATGAAACTGCGGCAACATTGCGAATTACCTCAACACAAGACACTTACTTTATGTTCTTCAATGCGTTTAACATTGAAGTCATAGAACCGGATATTAAATTAGTAAAAACAGTAGAAGATTTAGCAGGAAACGACATCGGTGGGGCTGATGTTAACCTGGGGCAATTCTTAGATTATGTTATTACATTTCAAAATGTAGGGAATGATGACGCGACAAACATAACCATTCGCGACATCTTACCCATCAATACCAGTTTCATTTCGGCTGATTTAAGTGGAGCTCCTGGGGTGACCTTCACACATGATCCGGGTTTGGATGAATTGGTTTTTACTTTACCGAATAATTTAGTTGAAATAGGTGATCCTGTTTACACTATTCGTATTCGTGTTCAAGTTGCAACCACTTGTAGCGAATTAGAAGACGCTTGTTCAAACTTAATTCAAAATCAAGCTTATACAACTTATAGAGGTGTATTAAATAGTAATTGGATATCTAATGACCCAAGTTTTGCCGGACTGGACAGTTGTGGATTTGGTCAACCGGGTCCGGCGAATTTCTTGGTCGATATCGACGATTGTATTTTTGAAAACGAAGCCTATTTGTGTGGAACAGATTTAACGCTTACCGCTGCAAATGGCTACGACACCTACACTTGGTACAATAGTTCAAATCAAGTAATCGGAAATACACAAACGATTACCGTTTCCAGTGTGGGAACCTATACCGTGGTGAATACAGCAACTCCTCCGTGTATCGGAATTACGCAAACATTTAATGTATTATTATTTGGAGCAACTCAAACCAATCCGGTGATTCCTTTTGCCGATGAGGTAGTGATTTGTCCAAATAATGGTGAACAATTGCCTTACATTTTCCTTTGTGGAACGAATGACAGTCAACTCATTCAAACAGGAATCAGCGATGCCACCAGTATCGTTTGGGAGGTGTTAAATGAAGCGAGTTGTCCACCGGTTGGTATTGATACATGTGCCAATAATAATCCTTCTTGTCAATGGAATCAAGTTGGTACGGGTGCTAATTTTAATGTAACTACAGCAGGACAATATCGCTTGACGATCAATTATCAAGATGGTTGTTTTACCCGTTTTTATTTTAATGTTTATACGAATTTATTGGATATTCAATATGTAACAACGAATATTCTTTGTAATACACCGGGAAGTATCACAATTACGAATTTACCTTCGGATTATCAATTTCAATTGGTGGGTCAAACGACAGGAAATATTTTAGTTCCCTACCAAAATAATCCTGTGTTTACTATTTCAGATGCGGGAGTATATACCGTTCAAGTTACCCAAATTGGTGTAACAGATGGCTGTGTTTTCGAACTACCCAACATTGGAATTCAAGAAAATGATTTTCAAGTTAATTTAATTCCTGAAAACACCAATTGTAATGGATTTGGTAGCATTCGTGTGCAAGCTAATGGTGCACAACCACAATATCAGTTTAGCATTACCAATCCAATTTCTGCCACAAGCGGATGGGTTGTTGATAATGATTATACCTTCAATAACCTAAATCCTGGAACTTATACCGTTACAGTGGTTACAGAAGATGGTTGTACTTTTACCGGAACTGTAACTATTGAAGATGAAAATAATTTGGCTTTAGTTGCTTCCGTTTCTCAAAATATTACTTGTAATCAAGGAAATATTTTAGTTAATCCTTCAGGAGGACAACCTCCTTATTCTTTTGCAATCTACAGTTATAATGGAACATTGTTAAATCCAACTGGAACTGACTATCAAACTAGCGTTATTTTTGATATTGAATTTGGTCAGCAAGGAACCTATGTTTTTATAGTTGTTGATGCAAATAATTGTACTGCTTTATCAAATCCTGTAACAATTGAATTAGTTCCTAATGTTCAGTTCACTACAACTGTTCAAAATATAAATTGTTTTGGTCAAAATGATGGATCAATTATTTACAATTTAACTTCATCTAATGGTTTTCAGGTATCATATCAATTATTAGATGAAAATGGAAACATCATCAGCACTAATAATTCAGGTATATTCAACAATTTACCTGCTGGAAATTATACTGTTGTTTTGGTTCAATCACAAGGAAACAGAGTGTGTGAATTCCCAACAGATTTTACAATAACTGAACCAACGCCAATGACCGGTGTTGCTGAAATTACTGAAAATTATACTTGTATAACTAACGCGGGAACAATTAACATTGTTCCGGGAAGCATCTCTGGTGGAACTGCTCCGTATCAATTCAGTATTGATGGGGTGAACTTTGTTTCTTCTTCTGAATTTGCGGGCTTAACATCCGGAAATTATACGATTTATATTCAAGATGCTAACGGATGTATTTTTACAACCAATACCATTTCTTTGGTTGCACCAAATCAATTAACCGATTTAACTTTTAGTGCAACTGCTTTGACGTGTCCATCTCAAAATGCTACGGTAACTGTAACAACTGTTGGAGGAACTGCACCGTTTACTTATCAAATTATTGCTCCGGCGGGACAAACGTTGAACAACGGAACCAATCCTGTTTTTGCGGGATTAACTACCGGAACGTATACATTTGAAGTGACCGATAGCAATGGTTGTATTTATCAAGAAACTTACACCATTAATGCGTTACCGATTATAGATGTTATTGGTCAAACGGTGAGTAATGTGGTTTGTTTTGGAGCCTCAAACGGAGAAATTTCGTTTTCGGTAACAAACTCAAATCCATACAATTATCAAATCGTAAATAGTTCAAATACAGTTGTTGCATCAGCAAATAATTCAACTCTTTCAACAATTTCGCTAACAGGTTTAACCGCTTCAACGTATACGATAACAGTGACCGATACTGTTACTAATTGTACAGACACCACTACTGCACTAGTAGAAGCACCAAGTAGTGCATTAGCATTCACTTTTGTGGCTAATCCAATCAGTTGTAATTCCAATGGTAATCTAATCATAACCGCTACCGGCGGATGGGGAAGTTATCAATACCAACTTACGCAACCCAACGGAACTGTACTTGGACCTCAATCAAATGCCACATTTACAAATTTAACTCAAGCCGGAACCTATACAATTTCGGTAAATGATATCAATGGTTGTGTTGTGAGCAACACGTTCAACCTAACTACACCTACGAATCCTGTTGCTGTAATTGCACCGTCATCCGATTTATGTTTTGACGCTAATGGGGCTACATTAGTAATTGCAGTAACAGGTGGTGTAGTTCCTTATACCTACAGTATTAATGGAAACCCATCTCAAAATTCAAACACATTTGCTAATTTAACTCCGGGGAATTATACGGTAATTGTGACGGATGCTAATGGATGTACCTCAACTGTTTCGCAAACCATTCAAGTAGAGTTAACAGGCGATATATCGTTAACAAAAGGGTTAGATTGTACCGCTTCGCCAAATGCTGAAATTTCTGCTCTTATTTCAGGAGGATTAGCTCCGTTTAGCTATCAAGTTTCTTTTAATGGTGGAGCTTTTGGAACTTCAACAAATGTAGTTGGAAACAATTATGTGTATTCAACGACAAATGCCGGAAATTATCAATTTTTAATAACCGATGCACAAGGCTGTACGTTTAACAGTCAAACAATTACAGTTGAACCATTAACATTGCCGGAAATTACTTCGGTAGTAGAAGTACAAGGAATTTTATGTCATGGAGGGAATGACGGTGAAATTCAAATCAATACCAACAATGCCGTTGGATTAGCTCCATTTACTTTTGAAATAATCAACACTTCAACCGGAGTTAATTTCGGAACACAAACTTCTGGCTTAACCGCCGGAACATATCAAATTACGTTAACCGATGCTAATTCATGTACGGATACAGCATCCATTACATTAACAGAACCCAATCCGATTGCTTTCACAATAGCTACGGTAGATATTACGTGTAACAATCCGGGTGGTACTTCTTATGGTGAAATAATCGTGCAAGGTGTAGCCGGTGGAACAACTCCATATACTTATGTTTTAAATAATAATTTTGGTTTTATAGCTTCATATACTCCGGTAACCAATGAAAATCATTCTTTCCAAATTTTAAATTTTGGAATTTACAATGTGGAAGTAATTGATGCCAATGGATGTGTAATGATGGTTGACAATATTGTAATTGCTTCTCCGCCAAGTGATTTGATTATTGATGTTTCGGCTTCCACAGCGGATTGTGTGAATGGTGGAACTGCCGTAATTACGGTAACTTCTGCAGTAAGTAGTGGTTCATATGAATTTGCTATTTTAGAAACCAATACATTGCCTTATTCTTCCGCTTATCAACCGGCAGATGCGGGAACACCTGAAACATCAACATTTACCGGATTAGTTCCGGGTGTAACCTACACGTTTGTAGTACATGATTTAGTAACCGATTGTTATTATTTTAAAACAGCTGATACACCAATCAACACGCCTTCCAATTTAACTTCTGTGTTAGATGTGATTGGAAATGTAAGTTGTACCGGAAGTAACGATGGATTTGTGAATTTTACTTTTGATAATTATGATGCTACGGCTACCAGTGTTTCGTATGAAGTTTTCAATTCTCAATCGAATAGTTCAACCGGAATATCAGGAACTTCTGCTACAACAGGAGGGCCAATTTCAGTTACCAATCTTGGGCCTCTAGCACCTGGAATTTATTATATTTTATTTACTGAAAATGGAGGTACGTTAACCGGATGTAGTAGTGCTTCGGTTCCGTTTACCATTACTCAGTCAACCAATTTATTACAAGTAACGGCAAATGTTACCAGAAATGATAATTGTCAGAATAACAGAGGACGAATTTCTGCAACCGGTCAATTTGGAACCGCTCCTTATCAATTTCAATTGGTTATTGCAGGAAATCCGGCCCCTACGGTGGGAACTTGGGTTGGTAGTGCTACCAATGTTTTCAACGTAGAAGGTGGAAATTATGTGATTTATATCAGAGATGCGAATAATTGTATTCAAGCTGCACCTGTTTTTGTTCCTACCGATCCTTCGCCGCAAATTGCTGCTTCGGTTACAAATTTGTGTACTGCCGCTCAAGGCGATTTTACTATTGAAGTGACATTAACAACCGCTGGAATAGCTCCTTATACGTTCAGTTTAAACGGTGGAACTTTCCAAACACAAACCGTTCCAACTTTTACATATAACAACTTAAATTCAGGAAATTATTCTATTCGTGTGAGAGATTTTAACGGTTGTATTCATACAGTGAATCTATCAATTCCAGCTCCGTTAAATTTAACGCCTTCAGTTACAGCTCAAACTTCATGTGCTAATAACGATGGAATTATTACCGTAACACCTTTCGGCGGAAGCGGAACTTTTACATACGAATTACAAAACAATGTGGGTGGTGTAATTGTAGCAGCTCAAGCTTCTCCAATTTTTAATGGATTAGCTTCCGGAAATTACATTGTAGTAATTAACGACACAACCACAGGCTGTTCAGCTCAAGCTCCAATTGAATTAGAGCCTGCCACTCCTGTAACTTTCACCACAACACACAATGATGTAAGTTGTAATGGTGGAAATGATGGTAGTATCAATGTAACTTTACCGTCATCCAATGATAACCCGATTTATACCTATGTTTTAACCGATGGTGTAAATGCTCCTATTTCTCAAAATAATGGCGTTTTCACCGGATTAGCAGCTGGAACGTATACAATTACTGTTATTTCAGCCAGAAATTGTTCATTACAAGAAATCATTGTAATTGATGAACCGGCTTTATTAACAGTTACTGCAATGGCTACCGATTTTGCTTGTGATGCTTCGAATGTAGTTCAAACATCAACCATTACAGCCACAGCCAATTTTGGAACAGCCCCTTATGTTTACAGCATTAACGGAACGAATTTCTTTGCTTCCAATACCTTTACAATTGTGGATAATGGAAGCGTTCAAAACATTACGGTCACTGTTCGTGATACTAATAACTGTTTAGCATCAACTGTCGTTAACATAAATCCGTTACCAACCATTACGGCTGTTACTGCAACAACAGTAACGAATTTAACGTGTACAAATGACGGAATAGTTCAAATAAATGTAACAGGTGGTTCCAGTGATTTTACCTTTGAATTATTACCACAAGGAAGTCAGCCGGCTGTTACTCCCGGAAGTGGTGTTTTCAATGCCAACTTTACGTTAACAGAACCGGGAACGTATACATTTCAAGTAACAGATAATGTAACCGGATGTTATTTTGTAACCACTCCTTATACAATTGCTCCGTTTGATACCATCGAAGCGAGCATAATCAACTCTTCTGCCGTTACATGTTTTGGCGATACAGATGGAACAATTACCGTAAATGTTTTGGGTTATATAGGAAATGCTACCTACGATGTAATTGACATTCAAGGTAATATTGTCGCTTCCGGAAGTGGAAATACAACAGTTAATCCATTTGTAGTTTCCGGATTATCAGGTGGAAATTATCAAGTGGTTGTAACGGCTACTGAAACTCCATTCTGTACAGCTACATCAAACTTTGCTGTTGTCTCTTCACCAAGCGAACCATTGGTATTATCAGCCAATGAAACTGCTAATGTAACCTGTACAAATAACTTAGGTGAAATTTTTGCAAGTGCAACCGGTGGTTGGGGAACATATCAATTTGAATTGGTCAATAACAGCACTTCAACAACGATTCAGCCTCTTGGAGCCAATTCATTGTTCACCGGATTAGCGGCCGGAAACTATACCGTTACAGTGCAAGATGCCGGAGGATGTTCAATAAGTTCAACGGTTATTTTAGTTCAACCGAGTTTAATTTCTGCAAATCTTACTGCTGCCAATACTAATTTACTATGTAATGGTGATACAAATGCTTCAGTAACCGCTACCAATGTAACCGGTGGTCAAGGAACATATCAATACATTTTGAATTCGTATGATTTAACCGGAACAACGATTGTAACTTCTTCAGGTGCTCAAACCAGTCCAACGTTTACCGGTTTAGGTGCCGGAATTTATAGCATCACCATCACAGACGGATGGAACTGTGATTTTACAACGAATACAATAACTATTACAGAACCTACATCAGTTGTTGCTTCATTGACCTTAACGAGTTCTTTAACCTGTATAAATGATGCGGTTATCACCGTTTCTGCATCCGGTGGAACGGCTCCTTATCAATACAGCACGGATGGAGTGAACTTTACCAACACAACGGTTTACAATGTTGGACCCGGAACGTATCAGTTTTTTGTAAGAGACGCTAACAATTGTGCGGTAGTTCAAACCAATCAAATTACAATAGAAACGATTCCGGATTTAGAATTGAATTTAAATCTTAACAGTGCGAACATCAACTGTTTCGGTGAGAGCACAGCAACCATTATTGCCAACGCAACCGGCGGTTTAGGTAATTACAGCTATACACTTTTTGATGGTGCAAATAATGTGATTGCCGGTCCTCAAAGTAGTGGTCTGTTTACCAATCTTCCATCCGGAAATTATACAGTTGAGGTGGATAGTGTGGATTGTAATGCGGTTTCTTCCGTAATTCAAATTACCGATCCGCAAGAATTAATGATTTCCAACTTAACCGTAAACAATGTTTTATGTAATGGTGGTGCAAACGGAAGTGTTTCCATTCAAACCACAGGGGGAACAGGAACCGTTCAATATGCGATTTCACCCAATTTGAATCAGTTTTTCAACACCGGAACTTTCAACAATTTAGCTCCTGGTAATTATGAAATTATCGTTCAAGATCAAAACGGATGTTTTATATTATTAGACGTTGAAATCACAGAACCTGCTCCATTAGTAGCCGATGTTGATTTGACTTCAGTAGTTCAAAACTTATGTTTAGGAGATAATGATGGTTCGTTTTCCATTTTAATTACAGGTGGAACAGCTCCCTATTCAACCAGTTTAAATAACCAAGATCCAAGTGCTTTTGTTGAAGGGCAATTATCGTTCACAGGATTAGTAGGCGGAACCGATTATTTCATCTTTGTAAAAGATGCCAACGGTTGTGAAACAATTGCGTATATCTTCCTAGATGCACCGGTTGAAGTAATTCCGGCTATCGAATCAGTTGTTTATAACTGTACAGGAAATGTGCCGGGTAACATCGTAACTGTTTCTGTCAATGCTTCAGCAGTTGGAAATGTTCAATATGCTTTGGATGGCGGAAACTATCAAGCATCAAATGTATTTGAGAATGTACCTGCAGGCAATCATACTATTTCAGTTCAACACACCAATGGTTGTACCAAAACAGTTGATGTAAATATCGATGATAATCAGCCGTTGAATGCCACTTTATCCAGTGTTCAAAACGTACTTTGTAACGGTGAGTCAACCGGAAGCGTTACCGTTGATGTAACAGGAGGAACCGGAACAATTGAATATGCGATTTCGCCTAACTTAACCACATTTACAACCAACAATGTGTTTTCTAATTTGGCAGCCGGAACGTATGACATTATTGTTCGAGATGGAATTGGGTGTAGTATTACGCAACAAGTAATCATCACTGAACCAACTGTTTTAACTTCTAATGTTTCCGCTTTAGTACAAGAATTGTGTACCGGAGACGGAAACGGAAGCATTACAATTACTGTAAATGGCGGTGTTGCACCTTACTCAACCAGTTTGAATAACCAAAACAACTTTGTTGCTAATCAATTTACGTATGCTAACTTATCAGGTGGACAAACTTATACGATTTTCGTTCAAGATGCGAATGGTTGTATTTCCTCTATTCCGGTAACGTTAGATGCACCAGTTACTATTTCTCCAACTGTTGATGTGAGTTATATTTGTACTGGAAATGTCGTAGGAAATATTGTGACAGTAACTGTAAATGCTGCTGTTGAAAATGAAGTTACTTATTCGTTAGATGGTGGAGCTTTCCAAGCATCAGAAACATTTAACAATGTTGCGGTTGGAAACCATACCATCACCGTTAGACATACCAATGGTTGTGAGCAACAAGTTCAGTTTACCATCAATCCATCCACACCAATTCAAGCGGTATTTACACAAGTAGATGTAACTTGCCATGGTGAATCAACCGGTTCTTTCCAAGTATCAGCATCAGGAGGAACAGGTATTTTAGAATTTGCGGTTTCACCTAACTTGATGGATTTTGGTTCAAACCAAACCTTTACCAACCTACCTACCGGAAATTATACGGTTATTGTAAGAGATGAAATTGGTTGTACAACTCAATTGAATATTGCCATCAATGAACCAAATCCACTAAATGCTTCCTTAGTAACCATGTTCCCTGATTTATGTGCCGGTGATAACGTAGGAGCTATTGAAATTTCCGTTAATGGTGGAACGGCTCCGTATTCGACGAGTTTGAATAATGAAAACAATTATACCCCAAACCGTATTTTGTTTGAAAATTTAGCCGGTGGACAATCTTATACCATTTATGTAAGAGATGCGAACGGATGCGTAACAACATTGGAAGTTGATGTAGACGGTGGTATTACAATAGCTCCTGCAGCTAATGTAGTTTATGGTTGTGTTGGCGATTCAGCCTTTAACACAGTAACCATTAAAGTTGTTCAAGAAGTGGAATCGGATGTAACTTACTCGTTAGACGGTGGTGCATATCAAAATGGAAATGTATTCACCAATTTAACAAACGGAAACCATACGGTAAGTGTTCTTCATGAAGGAGGTTGTATAGAAACAGTTGATTTTACTATAACAAATTACACACCAATTGTTTTAACATTAGCAGAAACCTATCAAAACCAGTTTACAGCCACAACAACCGGTGGAACGGGTAATTATACCTACTATCTAAACGGTGTAAACTACGGATACAATGATGTTTTCCAAATCTTAGCTACCGGAACCTACACGGTGGTTGTAGAAGATGAAAACGGTTGTACTGCTGAAGCTCAAATTAACATGGAATTCATCGACATCGAAATTCCGAACTTCTTTACACCTAATGATGATGGTGATAATGATACTTGGGTTCCTGAAAATTTAGAAGGTTTCCCTAGAGCTCGCGTAGAAGTCTTTGATCGCTACGGTAGAATTATAACTCAATTTGGACACAAAGGAGAGTGGGATGGAACCTATAACGGATCACTGTTACCTACCGGTGATTATTGGTATACTATTACCCTCGACGGCGGAAGACAATTTGTTGGAAACGTTACCCTTTACAGATAAAAAAATAAAAAAATACCAACTCCAAATCGCCACAAGTTTGGAGTTGGTTTAACCCCAAAACCTACAACCATGAAAAAAATAGCCCCATTTTTCATTTTGCTGGCTTTTCTAAACGGAAAAGCACAGGAATTAAACCTACCTTCTTTTACGCAATATTTAGCCGATAATCCTTTTATTATTTCGCCGGTATATGCCGGAATTGGCGACCATGTAAAAATAAGAGCCAACGGATTTACACAATGGGTAGGCATCAAAAACGCTCCCGAAAACATGTCACTTGCTGCTGATATGCGAATTCATGACCAATCCGGAATTGGATTGTATTTGTACAACGATAAAAACGGAAATACCCGTCAATCCGGAGCAAAAGTGAGTTTTGCTCATCATATTGTAATTGATAAATATGCCGAACAATTTGTTTCGTTTGGAATTTCGTATGCATTAAATCAGTTTCGAATTGAAATAGAAAATTTTACCGGTCAAGATATGGCCGTGGTTGATGACAGACGATTAACAAACCACAACATAGATGTGGGTTTTTTGTATCGTAAAAATGGTTTCTACGGAAGTTTTACCGTAGCGAATTTATTAAACAAAAATGTAGATATTTTTAATGATATTGAACCTTTAGAACTACGTAATTATCAAGTGTTTTCAGGTTATAAATGGCGGAGTAGTTCCAACAGTGATTTTGAAGTGGAACCTTCCGGCTTTTTTCAATATTTTGAAAGTGATCAAAGATCAACTACCGACTTGAATTTAAAGCTGCGTTTTTATAACTTTGAGGATTATTATTGGGCAGGCGTTTCCTATCGGTTTTTAAATGATCAATTGTTGGAACCGTTGAACATTGGACCGATGCTGGGATTAAAAAGAAGTAATTTCTACTTTGCTTATTCCTATCAAATTACGCTCAACAAATTGGTGAATTACAATTCGGGTACGCACATGGTTACGCTTGGGATAGATATTTTCCAAGGCATCAGCAACTGTCCGTGTACCTATTAAAAACAACAAATGGGAACAATTAAATTACAAAACATCCGAACGTTTTCGTTTCACGGCTGTTTGATGGAAGAAAGCAAAATCGGCTCTGATTATTCGATAGATTTGGAAATTAAAACCGATATGCGAAAGTCGGCGGTTTCTGATGAGTTACACGATACAGTAGATTATGTTCACCTGAACAAAATTGTGGTGGAGGAAATGGCTATTCGTTCCAAGTTATTAGAACACGTTGCTCATCGTATCATCAAACGTATTTTTGATGAAATTGCTGCGGTTTCTCGTGTAATCGTTTCGGTTTCTAAACTGAATCCGCCTATTGGTGGCGATGTAGAAGCGGTTACGGTGGTGATGGAAGAATACAGGAGTTGATAGTTGGGAGTAGGGAGTTAGTAGTTTGCGGGTTTTCCTGCGTAAAATTGTCATTCCGAAGAATGAGGAATCTCTTAACTTTAAGAATAAGGTTACTTTTACAAAAGTTTTTTAAGGTTTAGCTTTTTAACTTTAAACTTTTTATTTACATTTGCCATCCGATGATAAGGCGTCGTGGCCGAGCGGCTAGGCACCGGTCTGCAAAACCGTCTACCCCGGTTCGAATCCGGGCGATGCCTCTGAAAGAGTTACCAATTTGGTAGCTCTTTTTTTTGTTTTAAATTTTTAGAAAAAATTAAATTAAAGATAACGCAAAACCGTCTAACCCGGTTCTCCCGATTGCTATCGGTAGGGTGATGACCCTGAAAGCTTCAAGGAAAATTAGTGTTTTAATTTTATTTTTAACTGTACCTTAAGTGGTTAATCAGAAATTAATATCAGAATTGGTGGAATATTAGGCCAAAGACCACTAATATTTGGAGACACTTTGTATTTAATAGCTGCTATTGTAATTATATCTCCTTTTTTTAATCTATTTAATTCAATTAGAGTATTTTCATTGATAGTATTTCCATCTACTATAATAGCGGGCTTTTTTTCCTTTTTAATCACAAAACTTGTTACTTCAAAATTCCAGTCAAATAGAAAATCATCCTGATAAACTGAAATTTTTGCATTTTTAAGCTCTGTTATATCCATTGTTACATAGTTATCACAATTTCTATTATTTATTTTACCCAAAGGACGAGGAATATTTTTTATCCTGAAAATATGTTCTTCTATCACTTTTGAATCATCTTCTAAAATAATTTCTAAAGTGACAATCACTTCATTTCCTTGTCCGGGAACAATAAAATATTTACCATTTTCTTCTTTTACCCCTAATCCAGAAACAGTAAATGATTTTGCGTTTGGAACAGCAATCGAAATTGGATTTTGAATTCCTCTATAAACTACATTCAGCTTATCAACAGAAATCACTCCTATTTTTGGCTTTGAAACAATTACAGAATCATTTTGTGCCAATAAAAATTGACAAAAAAATAAACAAAATATAAGAAGAAATTTTTTCATAACTATCACTCCTTCATCTTCTCAATTTTCTCCTTTATCATTTCCTTTTCCTCCGGAAAAAATCCTTGAATGATTAAAAAGAATCCGAAAATCATTAAAATCACACTGATTACACGTTTGATTTTATAAATGATATACGGCGTTAATCGGTTTTTAAGTTGTTTAGCTAAGATGATTTTGATGATATCGGTAATAAGATAAGTAATGAGAATAACCGACATAAATAGGACAATGCGACCGGGATTCATATTCATTTGAGGACCAAAAACGATAATGATTCCCACCCAAAAACCTAATACACCAATGTTGATGAAATTGAGTAAAAATCCCTTAAAAAAAAGTGCTAAATAATTGTTTTTCGGAATCGAATCGGCTACAAATTCCGGGTTGAGGTTTTTCTTTTTACTTTTCTTTTCTTTAATAAATGAAATTAACCCAAACACAAACATGATTACACCACCAAAAATAAACAGACTTGGGTCATCTTTAAGTTTTTCCAACAATTGGTTAGTACTGAAATAGGCGATAAGTATAAAAACCAAATCGCCAAATACAACGCCTAAATCAAATAGCATAGCCGCTTTAAAACCTTTAGTAATACTGGTTTCGATCAATACAAAAAAAACCGGCCCAATGGTAAAAGCCAAAAGAATTCCCCAAGGAATGGCAGCTAAAATATCGTTAAGCATTGAAAAAAGTTTCAGGTTTAAAGTTTCAGGTTACGAAACTTTCTAAATGCTAATTTAAAATTTAAAATTCAAATGAACACCTTTCTTAGTTCATTTCTTTGATAGAACCGCCTAAAACTGTTTTTTGGTCAATCTGTTTTGGTTTTCCGTAAATGTAAATATATCCACCCGCTCTCACTTTTGCATCCACATAATCAGTGGCGTGAATACTGGCATTTCCACCCGCATTGATACTCACAGTAGTTTGATTGGAATTGAATTTATTAGCATTTACTTCACCTCCCGAAGTAACGATAACCTCCTGATTTTGAGTAGTTCCGGTAATGTTTATTTTTCCGCCGGTGGAAGCTTTGCTGTTGCATTTTTGCACATTTAACGCAATTTTAATTTCTGCTCCTTCTTTGGCATTCAACTCAAAATTAACCGCTTTTATTGTTTTTTCTGCATTAACATACGAACCTTCACTGGCTTCTACACCTTCTAATTTTTTGTAATAAACGGTCGCTTCAATGGTTTCACCTTTTAACAATTTGGTGAGTGGCATGCGGATTTTTAAATCGCCATTATTATTCACCACTTCTACTTCTGCCGCTCTGGAACCTTTGATTTCCACTTTATTTTCATTCGATGGAATAAGCTGAGCTGAAATTCTGTCAAATATTTTTACCGTTGTAAAATCGCCCGGACTTTTGGTTACTGTTTGAGCAAAAAGGGGAGAAGTAGTTAAAATAAAAAGGAAGATGATTTTTTTCATGATAGGATGATTTTGATGATTGATTAGTTCAAATATAATACCATTGTATAAATTTAAGTAGTAAAAATAAAACAATCTTATCAACCATATAAGTCATTTAAGTTCAAGAATGTGAAAACTTATATATCTTATATGGTGATATTATTAAAGTTATGTATAAGTAAAAACTATTCTTTTCTTCTAATAAAATGAAAATCCAATTGTTTTTTTATCAAATCGGCATTTTTTACTTTAACGTAAACTTCGTCGCCTAATTGTAAAATGTTTTTAGAAACTTCGCCTACTAATGCATATTGCTTTTCATCAAACACATAATAATCATCTTTAATTTCACGGATTCGCACCATTCCTTCACATTTGTTTTCGATGATTTCTACATAAATTCCCCATTCGGTTACACCGGAAATTACGCCTAAAAATTCTTGATCTTGATGATCTTGCATGTATTTCACTTGCATGTATTTGATACTATCCCGTTCCGCTTTAGCAGCTAAATTTTCCATATCGGAGGAATGAGCACATTTTTCTTCATAAACTTCTGCGGATACTGATTTTCCTCCATCCAAATAATACTGCAACAAACGATGTACCATAACATCCGGATAACGTCGAATAGGCGAAGTAAAATGCGAATAATAATCAAATGCTAATCCGTAATGACCAATGTTTTCAGTAGAATAAACCGCTTTACTCATACTTCGTATGGTTAATGTATCAACTAAATTTTGCTCTTTTTTACCCACCACATCATTCAATAAATTATTCAATGATTTAGAAATATCTTGTTTCGACTTGAAATTGATTTTATAACCAAACTTCGAAATCACTGTTTGCAAGTTGATTAATTTATCTTCATTCGGTTCATCGTGAATTCGATAAACAAAGGTTTTCTTTTGTTTTCCGATAAATTCTGCCACTTTTCGATTGGCTAACAACATAAATTCTTCAATTAAATGATTGGCATCTTTAGAAATTTTAAAGAAAACACCCACCGGTTCGGCTTGCTCATTCAAATTGAATTTTACTTCCACTTTATCAAAGGAAATAGCACCGTTGGCCATACGTTTTTGACGCAGAATTTTAGCCAATTCATCCAATTTCAAAGTGGCTTCTAAAATAGGTTGAGGTGTTTTATAATCCTTTCCGGTTAATGAAATTTCCGCCGGAATAATAGCTTGTTTGGTTTCAATAAGGTGTTGAGCTTCTTCATACGAAAATCGCTGATCAGAATAAATCACGGTTCTTCCAAACCATTGTTTAACCACTTCTGCTTTAGGTGAAACTTCAAAAACGGCAGAAAACGTAAATTTATCCTCGTGTGGATTCAGCGAACAGGCGTCGTTGCTTAACACTTCCGGAAGCATCGGAACAACACGATCAACTAAATAAACCGAAGTAGCTCGTTTATACGCTTCATCATCTAAAATAGTTCCTTCTTGCAAATAATGTGAAACATCGGCAATGTGAATGCCAATTTCATAATTTCCGTTGTCTAATTTTTCAAACGATAAGGCATCATCAAAATCTTTTGCATCTTTCGGATCAATGGTAAACGTTAATGTTTTTCGCATATCGCGACGTTTGGCTATTTCTTCTTCAGTAACAGAAGTATCAATTTTGTTAGCATACGCCTCAACTTCAATCGGGAAATCATACGGCAAACCATATTCGGCTAAAATACCGTGAATTTCGGTGTTGTGTTCACCCGGTTTTCCTAATACTTTAACCACAGAACCAAACGGACTATCGGCTTTTTTCGGCCAATCTTCCATTTTTACTAAAACCACATCGCCATGCTCCGCCTCACCAATTTTATTTTTAGGAATAAAAATATCAGTGTACATTTTAGCATTGGCGGTGGTGACAAAAGCAAAATTTTTCTGAATGTCAATTACACCTACAAATTCAGTTTTGGCTCGTTCTAAAATTTCTAATACTTCTGCTTCCGGTCGGCGAGAGCTTCTTCGGTTGTAGATATACGCTTTCACCTTATCGTTATCCAATGCATGATTTAAATTGATGAATGGAATGAATACATCTTCTTCCAATTCATCACAAATAAAATAGCCGGTTTTACGCGAAGTCATGTCGATGGTTCCTTCGTAGTATTCGGCTTTAGAAACCATTTGGTATTTGCCAATTTCGGTTTCATGAATTTTATCTTGGGCTTTAAGAATTTTTAAATCGCGAATAATTTCGTTTCTGCTTTTAGTATCGGATAATTCTAAAACAGCCGCTATTTGTTTGTAATTGAATGATTTATTGGGTTCTTTGGATAATATTTTAAATATTTGTGCAGTAAAATCTTTGTTCTTTTTACCTAATTTTTTGGGTTTCTTACTCATAATTCTTTTCTAATAAGGTTGAAAATTACGAATAAGATGGGAGAAAATAGAATTTAGAAAGTAGATTTATTGAAAATATAACTTTTGTATCTTTATGAAAATTTGAAAAATGAAAGACTTTGTAACCGTAGCCGTATTTACTTTACCCACAGAAATTGCCGTTTTAAAAACCGTATTAGAAAACGAAGGTATTCAGTTCTTTTTTGAAAATGAAACGATAGTTTCGATTGATCCTTTTGCGAGTATAGCATACGGTGGTATTAAATTGAAAGTGCATCAAAATGATGTGGAAGTAGTACGAAATATAATTGATAATTTAGAAAGTCATTTACGAATTGTGGAATGATTTAGTTCTCTCAGAAAACACGGAAACTACAGAACATATTTTTTTACTTTAAGTAGAACAAAGATTTATAAAATAGCGTACTTCAAAAATCTTCAATCGTTATTCTTCATTCTAAAATCAGTAAGTTTTCAACATTCATTAAAAACAACAAAAAGAAATTTTAAATTAATTTAAATTTTATGATGGTTATTATAGCGTGTTAATTTGTAGAAAAACTTTTTTGAGAAATAATTTGAAATGCAGTTTTAATTTGTTTTACATAATTATCAACACCTTTTTGAATAGTTAAAATATTGAATATGACTATTTTTTTAGTTTTTATTAACAGTTGTTAACATCCAATTTTTGATGCAAATTATGAATAAGTTTGTTGAGAAAAACTGTTGAAAACTGATTTCAAAAAGTTGATAATTTTAAAGTAAAAAATCAAAACTAAAGTTGATTTTTTCAATTCAATTTTTGATTAGAAAAAAAACCTATACTTCGTAAAAATACTTCTAAAATTCTATCTGAATTTATGAACAACTTATGTTAATTTAATGTTAGCTGAATATCAAGCAATTATGAAATACTGTTAACAATGTGAATATTTAACGTTTGGTACAGTTGTCTGTTATCGGTTATCGGTTGTCAGTCAACCGTTTGCAGATAACGGATAACAGACAACAGTCACACCAACTTCCTCAACGCTCGAAAAGTAGCTTTGATAAAAATCCATTTAGGTAACGTTAACATCACTTTTAAATCGGAGACAACAGTTCCTTCCTCATTTAAAAATCGGAAGATATTTTGAATGGAATTTTTTTGAAAAAGTGTCCCAAAAAGTTGGGCTCCCAATTCATTATTTTGATGTAAAACTTCCAACAAAATTAAGTCATAGAGCCAATACCTGTTTTTTTTATTGAACCGGGAAAGATTTTGATTCGATTTTAAAAATTCCACCAATTTTTTCGACTTTTTTTTACTGTTGAAAAACGTAAAACCCGTGCTGGCTTTGGTCCAACCACCGGCTGTTCCGATGAATAAAACGCGTTCTGAATTTTGTTTATCAAAAGGAAAACACGTCATTGGAATATTTCCGGCTTCTTTTTCTACAATTTCATATTCATTTATTCCTAAATTGTGAAGATAATTTTGAATAGCTTTTTCGTATTCCGAATTTTCCAATAAATCTTCCGAAAACAACGTATATTCAAACAAGGCTTCGTTCTTAGAGGTGGGCAAAACATACATAAAACGCGTATTACCACTTTGCTCAATCGTAAAATCCATGAATTTTACTTCCGAATCATCAAAAATTTCGGTTTTGGTTTTAATAAACCATCCGATGAAATGTTGTTTTAAATAAGGGTATTTTTTTTGGTTAAGAACAGGATTGACGTCAAAAAAACTATTCAATAAATAATATCCATTATAGGATTTATTTTTTCCTTGAACTTCAACCGAATTTCCATTCGTTTTCCAACTTAAAATTTTATCATTAATAAAAGTAAAATTAGATTTCGCTGAAATAGCATCAAACACCAATTGATAAAAATCACTACTTCGAATCATTTTATATAAATAAGGATTCATTTCAAATGATTGTTGAAAATCCTGATTTCCTATGAATGCTTTTTCCCAGGTTTTAGATAAAATAGAATCAAACTCGCCATTAGCTTCTTCCCAAAAACACCAGGTTCGATCGTTTTGATTTTTGATTTCTTTATCAATGATTACTACTGATTTATCATCAAACCAAGCATCATTCGCCATCCGATAAGCGGAAAGCAAACCGGATAATCCGGAACCTAGGATGATGTAATCGTAGTTAATCACTTCTAGATATGTTAAGTTTTTCATTAATTTCAACTAATATATTAGCATCTTCTAAACAAACCGGCCTTTTTGATTTAATTAAAATTTTTCCTTTATATAACTCAACATCTAAGTTTTTATAACCTTTTATTTGAGATAAAATAGCTTTATTTTCTATTGTAAATCTTGATTTTTCTATGGTATTGGTAATGTAATTATCAAGAATTAAATCTTTTTCAGGATGTAGTAATTTTAATAATCGATTTTCTAAATCGTTTTCAAGAAATTGATAATGTCCAGTGGATTTTGTGTTATTTATAAATAACAGAATTTGTTCCTCATTTATATTTTTATAATAAACATTTAAAATGATTAACCAGCAATAATTGTTTATTTCAAATACTTCGGTACAAAACCAATCTTCATATTTTTGAAGAATTTGGCAATCTTGGAATAACACACTTATTTTATCATATTCATTTTCAGAGTCTTCTGCATAGTTTTGTTTTATTTGTTTGAATTTTAATTTTGTAAAATATTCAATTACTTGTTTAAGTTGTACCTTATCTTGGTTTGGAAAATCAATTTTTTTGCAACTACCGATATCCCAAACACCACTTTGTGCTTGATCAAGAGTTATTAAGCATCCTGTTTCTGGATCATATAACATTCCTTCCTCAATATGATCTTCTTTTTTATAATCAATACTTTCCTTTTTTATTACTTTTTTTGGTTTATTATCACCAAAATAAAGGGAATAAATCACTAAAAAAGCTATAAAAACAAAAAAAATGAAAAAGAATGTACTCATTAAATTTACTTAAAAGTTTTTATTAAAATTCTTGAAATCCTCATTCAACCCTTTAAAATCCAAAACCCCTTTTCGACTTTTCAAATGCTCTAAAATTACGAATGATTTCTCAATCCTAAGTTGTGAACTTTTGTATTTATTCACTACATGAATTAATGTTCGTTGTTTGCCGGGTGTGAGTTGATGAAATAAATCACTTCCTTCCGGATCACTGAATAAAACTTCATGCATTTCCTCAGAAAGCGGCATACCGTATTTACTTTCGTCTTTTACTAATTCTACTTCCACATCATCATTCAAATGTAGATTTAGTTTTTTGCAGATTGCTCTATTCAATAATATATAATGAAAGGTTCCTTTTGGCAACATCGCACAATGAAAAGAAAAATCTCTATTCAAGGTACAAACAACACGTTTGTCTTTGGCTAACTCAACTAAAGTTGAAAAGACATTTTCCGGAATAGGGATGTGTAATTCCCAATACAAAGCATTATCATCAAACGAACAAACCTGACCGTTAAATTTCATCCTAACCTGATTGAATTTGATTATTTTTGTAAAGATAAAAATAACAACACAACAACACATGAAAATATCCATTGGAAACGATCACGCCGGCCCGGATTATAAAAAAGCCATCGTTGAATTTTTAGAAAAAAATGGCCACGAAGTCATTAATCACGGAACCAACACCACTGATAGCGTGGATTATCCCGATTTTGGTCATCCTGTAGCCACTGATGTAGAAAAAGGAAAAGCCGATTTTGGCATTGTCATTTGTGGTAGCGGAAACGGAATTGCTATGACGGTAAACAAACATCAAGGCATTAGAGCTGCTTTGTGTTGGACGAAAGAAATCGCTGCTTTGGCCAGACAACATAACGATGCGAATATCATTAGTATTCCGGCACGATTTACTTCGATTCCGCAAGCGGTGGAAATGGTGGATATGTTTTTGAAAACCGATTTTGAAGGCGGAAGACATCAGAATAGAGTGAATAAAATAAGTTGTTCATAACAATTTAAGCATTAAGGAATTAAGTGATATTAAGAAACAAAAACTTAATGAACCTTAATTCCTTAATGGTTTTAAAAAACAAAAAACCAAATGTCCACCAACCCAAAAATCCACAAGCATAACGTAAAAGGGAATAATTTAATTTATTCCATTTTACTGAATACCTTAATTACCATCGCTCAGGTGATTGGCGGAATTGTTTCCGGAAGTTTGGCCTTAATTTCAGATGCATTACATAATTTTTCTGATGTGCTTTCGCTCATTTTTAGTTTGGTGGCTCATAAATTATCCCGAAGAAAAGCCTCTATCAATCACACATTTGGTTACAAAAGAGCTGAATTGATTGCGGCTTTTATCAATGCCTCTACATTAGTTATTGTAGCATTTATATTAATTTATCATGCGATATTAAAATTGATGCATCAAGTACCCATTGAATCTAACTTAGTAATTTGGTTGGCTCTTTTAGGAATTGCGGTAAACGGATTTTCAGTTTTATTACTTCGTAAAGATGCGGCTCATAATTTGAACATGAAATCGGCTTATTTGCATTTGTTAACCGATATGTTGGCCTCGGTAGCGGTTTTAACCGGAGGATTGTTAATGAAATATTATCAAATTTATTGGGTTGACAGTCTGATGACATTGTTGATTGCTGTTTATCTAATAGTTGTAGGATTTGATTTATTTCTAAAATCCACTAAAATGTTGATGCTATTTACACCGGACAACATTGATATTAAAGATATTATTCGTGAAGTGCATCAAATCAAAGGAGTGGGGAAATTGCACCACATTCATGTGTGGCATTTAAACGAAGAAGAATTGCATTTAGAGGCTCATCTCGATTGTGCCGCCGACATCAAAATGAGTGAATTCAACGATTTGTTACATGAAATTGAAGAAGTTCTTTATGAAAAATTCAACATCAACCATGTAAATATCCAGCCGGAATTTCAAAAAGTTGACCCGAAGGATTTTATTGTGCAGGATTAAATTTTCGTTAATTCCGTCAACTAACTGACTCAATTTAGCCAAATTCCGTCAATCAACTGACGGAATTTACATTTTTTTACTATCTTTGTTCTTTCAATGCTAATTCAATTTTAAAAATGAATTATTACAAAAGAGCTGTTTTAGCTGATTTTCATTCCAAATTAAAACCGAATAAAGTATTAATTTTATTGGGAGCAAGACGCGTAGGCAAAACGCAACTGATAAGAAAATATTTAGAAAATGCTGAGGAAAAAGTACTTCAACTAAATGGTGAAGACGTAAACGATGCTCGTTTGTTGGAGGAAAGAAGTTTGGCTAACTATTCAAAATTGTTGCAAAATATTTCCCTTTTGGTTATTGATGAAGCTCAAAATATTACAGATATTGGTCTGATTTTGAAATTCATAGTCGATACCATAGATGGAATAAAAGTCATTGCAACCGGCTCGTCAATGTTTGATTTAGCTAATAAATTAGGAGAACCATTGGTAGGAAGAAAAAGCACATTGTATTTATTTCCTTTAGCTCAGCAGGAATTTCAACAATTTGAAAATTATAAACAGACAACTGAAAATTTAGAAACCCGTTTACTTTATGGTGGCTATCCAGAGTTAACCCATTATGAATCGTGGGACGAAAAAAAAGAGTATTTAAAAGAAATAGTAAATGCTTATTTATTAAAAGATATTTTAATTTTTGAAGGTATTAAAAACGCTGATAAAATTTATGATTTGTTGCGATTGATTGCTTTTCAGATTGGTAAAGAAGTTTCATTACAAGAGTTAGGAAATCAATTGCAAATGTCAAAAAATACAGTGGAACGTTATTTAGATTTGTTGTCTAAAGTGTTTATTTTGTTCAAAGTAGAAGGTTTTTCAAGAAATCTCCGCAAAGAAATCACCAAATCAAGCCGTTGGTATTTTTTTGATAATGGAATCCGAAATGCCATTATTAATAATTTTACAACGTTGAATAACCGAACCGATGTAGGTGATTTATGGGAAAACTACCTCGCTTCTGAACGAATGAAAAAACAAGCCTATCAAAAAATGTCAAAACAGAATTATTTTTGGCGAACTTACGACCAACAAGAATTAGATTGGCTGGAAACCGAAGCAGATAGCATCAATGCTTTTGAATTCAAATGGAATGAAAATAAAAAATCTAAAATTCCAATTGCTTTTGCAAAAGCCTATCCGGAAGCAACATTTGAAGTAATTAATAAACAAAATTATCTAGAATTTATTACCTAATGAATAATATTCAGTATATCCAAAACGCCACACAACTTCCCACCAGAGGAATCGAAAACACTATAAATCTGTTAAACGAAGACTGCACAATTCCCTTCATTTCCCGTTACCGAAAAGACCAAACCGGGAATCTGGATGAGGTGCAAATTGAACAGATTTTTAAACTCAATAAACAATTTGAAGAAATTGTAAAACGAAAAGAATCCATTTTAAAGTCAATTGACGAACAAGGACAATTGTCACCGGAATTAAAACAAAAAATTGAAAATTCATTCGATATACAAGAAATCGAAGATTTTTATTTACCTTATAAAAAGAAGAAAAAAACCAAAGCCGACGTGGCTCGCGAAAAAGGATTGGAACCCTTGGCCAAAATCATCATGGCTCAAAACAGCGATGATATTGAATTCATCGCTTCAAAATACCTGAATGATCAAGTAGCTAATGAATACGAAGCGTTACAAGGAGCACGAGACATTATTGCCGAATGGATCAATGAAAACACGTTTATTCGAAAAAATCTTCGACGGTTATTTCAGCGAAAAGCGATTGTTTCTACCAAAGTGGTAAAAAGCAAAAAAGACGACGAAGCCGCACAAAAATTCAATCAGTATTTTGATTGGGCCGAACCACTTTCAAAAGCACCATCGCACCGATTATTGGCTATGTTACGTGCCGAAGCAGAAGGTTTTGTAAAAATGAATATCGAAATTGATCCCGAAGGTTCGGGACAAGAAGCTATCGAATTCATCGAAAATAATACGATTAAAAACAACAAAGAAACGGCACATCAATTGAAGTTAGCTATAAAAGATAGCTACAAACGTTTGTTAGAACCGGCTATCTCCAATGAAACCTTACAAGAATTCAAAACCAAAGCAGATGCTAAAGCGATTGATGTATTTGCTCAAAATTTGAGTCAGTTGTTACTTGCTCCGCCGTTAGGAGAAAAGCGAATTTTAGCCATCGACCCAGGCTATCGCACCGGTTGTAAGGTAGTTTGTTTAGATGAAAAAGGCGATTTGTTATACAACGAAACCATTTATCCGCATCCGCCACAAAATGAACATGTGATGGCGATGAAGAAAATCCGTTCGATGGTGAATGCCTATAACATTGAAGCCATTTCCATCGGAAACGGAACAGCCAGTCGTGAAACCGAATTTTTCATAAAAAAAATTGCGTTTGACAAGCCAATCCAAGTGTTTGTGGTTTCCGAAGCCGGAGCATCGGTGTATTCCGCTTCCAAAATAGCACGAGATGAATTTCCGAATTATGATGTCACGGTTCGAGGGTCGGTATCCATTGGAAGACGTTTGGCCGACCCGTTGGCTGAATTGGTAAAAATAGATGCCAAATCCATCGGGGTAGGGCAATACCAGCACGATGTGGACCAAACCAAATTAAAGGAGGAATTGGACACGGTTGTCGTTCGTTGTGTAAATTCGGTGGGGGTCAACTTAAATACTGCCAGTAAATCCTTGTTGAGTTATGTTTCCGGAATAGGTGAAAAAATGGCTGAGAATATTGTAACGTTCCGTTCTGAAAATGGTCCTTTTGAAGATAGAAAACAGTTGAAAAAAGTACCTCGATTGGGCGAAAAAGCGTTTCAACAAGCCGCTGCTTTTATTCGTATTCAAAACGGAAAAAATCCGTTGGATAATTCAGCTGTTCATCCGGAAGCCTATTCAATTGTGGAAAAAATGGCGAAAGATTTAAAAGTATCCTTATCGGATTTAATTGGAAATAAAGAAAAAATTGGGTTGATAAACCCCGAAAATTACACGAATGAAACCATTGGAATTTTGGGAATCAAAGACATTTTAAAAGAATTAGAAAAACCCGGACTTGACCCCAGAAAAGCGGCCAAAGTTTTTGAATTTGACCCCAATGTCAAAAAAATGTCCGATTTAAGAACCGGAATGATTCTACCCGGAATTGTGAATAATATTACTGCTTTTGGCTGTTTTGTAGATATTGGATTAAAAGAAAGCGGATTGGTTCATATTTCGCAACTCAAAGCCGGATTTGTCTCGGATGTGAATGAAGTAGTCAAATTACACCAACATGTGCAAGTAAAAGTAGTGGAAGTGGATGAAGTGCGAAAGCGAATTCAGTTGACAATGGTACTATAAAAAAAATCCAAACACAAATTCAAAATTCGTGTTTGGATTTTTATTTAAAAGTAAATAAAAGTTATTCTTTTTTCTCTTCTTCTTTTTTGTTAGCCGGTTGGTCATCTTTGGCGGCGTTTTTAAATTCTTTGATGCCGCTTCCTAAACCTTTCATTAATTCCGGAATTTTCTTTCCTCCGAATAAAAGTAAAACCACGACAATAATCAAACCAATCTGCCAAGGACCAACAAAACCTAAAAATATAGCTAATGCATTCATAATATCTTAATTGAGACCACAAAGGTAAAAATATTTTAATGTACTTGGTTAGATTATAAACAATTCTTAACTAAAAACAGCGTTAAAGTGCAATATATTTGTGTAAAACAAAAATATAGACGCTTTTTAAAGTAGCTTTAATTCCTATATTTGTATATTAAAAGAAAAATATGTCTGCTAAAAGACTAAAAAGACAACGACTTAAAAAACAATTGTTCACCAAAAACCGTTTGGTTATTTTGAATGAAGAATCTTTTGAAGAGATTTTTTCATTAAAACTTAATTTGATGAATGTGTTTGTGGTAGTAACTATTTCAGCTATTTTAATTATTTCCATCACAACTTATATTATTGCTTTTACACCATTAAGAGAATTTATTCCGGGTTATGCCTCCAATAAATTAAAAAAAGACGCAACATTTTTGGCCGTAAAATCAGATTCTTTGGCTTTAGAAGTTAAAAAAAACGAATTGTATATTCAATCAATAAAAAAAATTCTGACCGGTGATTTAGAGTACGCTAAGTTCAACAAAGATTCAATTTTAAATTCAGAAAATGTTGACATCTCCAAAGATGAATTAAATCCGTCAAAGGAAGAATTAAAACTAAGAGAACAAGTGGCTTTAGAGGATAAATACAATCTTTTTGAAAAAGCTCAGTCAAAAGTTAACTTGGTTTTGTTTCCCCCGGTTAGAGGACATATTACTGAAAAATACAGTGCAAAAAATAAGCATTTTGCAGTAGACATTGCCGTTCCTAAAGACACGCCAATAAAGGCGGTTGCCAACGGAACCGTTGTTTTTGCTGATTGGACACCCACTACCGGAAATGTAATTATAATCAAACATCGGGATGCCATTTTATCCGTTTATAAACACGCAGCCACATTGACCAAAACCCAAGGTGATGTGGTGCGAACAGGAGAAGTAATTGGATTGGCAGGATCTACCGGAAAAGAATCAACCGGTATTCATTTGCATTTTGAACTTTGGAAAGACGGATTTACGATCGACCCTTCTCAATTTATTGATTTTGAATAACCATGCGAATTAAAGTTTTAGCCGCCAAATTATTTGCTAAAAAAATAGCAAAAGAAACCAAAAAATGGGCATCAAAACCTGTTGAAACTCAGCAAAAAGTTTTTCAAAATCTGATTAAAGAAGCCTCTAAAACCAAGTTTGGTAAAGATCATCATTTCGAGAAAATCAAAACCTTTCAAGATTTTGCAGAAAAGGTTCCGGTTAGGGATTATGAAGCATTACGTGATTATGTTGATTTGGTTGTGGAAGGAAAATCCGATGTTTTATGGAAAGGCAAACCGATTTATTTTGCCAAAACATCGGGAACAACTTCCGGGGCAAAATATATACCACTCACTAAAGAATCAATACCGTTTCATATTCAAGCCGCTCGAAATGCGTTACTAAGTTATATTCATGAAACCGGAAATGCCGATTTTGTCAAAGGAAAAATGATTTTCTTGCAAGGAAGCCCCATTTTAGAAGAAAAAAATGGAATCAAATTGGGTCGATTGTCAGGTATTGTAGCCCATTATGTGCCAAAGTATTTATTAAAAAACCGAATGCCTTCGTGGGAAACCAATTGCATAGACGATTGGGAAACTAAAGTTAATGCCATTGTTGATGAAACCATAAAGGAAGACATGACCGTTATTTCAGGTATTCCGGCTTGGGTGCAAATGTATTTTGAAAAATTACATGAAAAGTCAGGAAAAAAAGTAGGCGAACTGTTTAAAAATTTCAGTTTGTATGTCTATGGTGGAGTTAATTTTGAACCGTATCGAGCTAAATTTGAAAATTTAATAGGGAGAAAAGTTGATTCGGTAGAATTGTTTCCTGCTTCTGAAGGATTTTTTGCTTACCAAGACAAGCAAAACGAAAAAGGAATGTTGCTTTTATTGAATGCCGGCATGTTTTATGAATTTATCAAAACCGACGAATTTTTTACCGAAAATCCTAAACGATATACCATTGGTGAAGTGGAATTAGGAGTGAATTATGCACTCATTATTTCTACTAATGCCGGACTTTGGGCCTACAACATTGGCGATACGGTACAATTTACATCATTAAAACCGCATCGTGTGATTGTTTCCGGGCGAATCAAACATTTTATTTCCGCATTTGGAGAGCATGTTATTGGCAAAGAAGCAGAACATGCGTTGAAAGAAGCCATGGAGGAAACAACCATTCGAGTAAACGAATTTACGGTTGCTCCACAAATTTCACCCGAAACCGGATTACCTTATCACGAATGGTTTATCGAGTTTGAAAATGAACCAGACAATTTAGAAGCATTTGCTTTAAAAATCGATAATGCGATGCGAAAACAAAACACCTATTATGACGATTTGATTGTCGGTAAAGTGTTGCGAACATTAGTCATTACAAAAGTTGCTCAAAACGGTTTTCAAGAGTATATGAAATCGATTGGAAAATTAGGTGGACAAAATAAATTGCCGCGTTTGAGTAATGATAGAAAAATTGCTGATTTTCTGAACCAATATAAAAAAACGTAACTTTGCGGGTTAGAAATTAAAAATACATGAAAGAAATAAAAAACATATCCCGTTCAAGAGCACAAGAATCATCGGCTGCTATTGAGCGATTATATATCACCATGCGTCACTTGTTCAACCGAGGTTTCTATAAACCGATGGGTGTTTCCGGTGAAACGTTGCGTGAAGCTTTATTGCAATTGCGACCTGAAATTTATGGTTCCATTGCCGAAGAAAAAGTTGAATTAAACGGATTATTATATGTGATTGAACGTCTTCCGGTTGGAATAGAAGAGTGTAGATACATCAATTTAACTTCCGACGAAGGCTATTCAAAATCGCATTTTCAAGCGATAGTTCCTCCTAAAAGAAGACGCAACTGTTACCGAATCGACGAGGAACAAATGAATGTGGAAATAACACGAGGCCGTTCCGATATTTATGATATTTTAACGCATTTGACGTTTATTTTCATCGAGTCACATAAAATAAAAGATCGTGTTTTATTAGATGAAAATCAATTTGAAGTAACGCGTGATTGGCAGAAAGTAGAACACTATGTTTTACAGGGAAAAAAATTATCTCAAATTGATAAAGAAAAAGCGATTTCACATGCCTCAAATGTATTGGGAAGAAGTTTTTCGGAAGTATTAGATATTTATGATGCTTTTGGCTCCACTGAAAAACCCGATCGTTTTTTACATATTATCTATTGGTTAGGAAAATTAGCCATTGAAGAAGTAATTGATAATAACAAACGAACCATCACTTTTAGTCCGATTTTGAGAGAACGTTTAGGACATCACATTCACGGAGAATTTTGGGCAACCCGCATCAAAGATGTTTTAAAAGAAAATAACTTGTTAGATCGACCGATTCACATTATTAGTGCTAACATGCACAGTGTGATGAATTCAATTTTTGCAACGCAGGTTTTAAAATCCAAATTTAAAGATAAAACAGACTTCTTTATTTATGAAGAATTAAGTAAATCCGGAGCGGATGTTTTACGAAATAAAGTAGAAGAAGTGGCTTTAAAAAGTGGTATGATTTCATTATTAGATACTTCAGGGACCAATATTGATGTACAAATCTTTGATACAGCCAAAATAGATTTTTCTAAAACAGCTTTTCCAAAAGCAAAAATAGCTAAACAACAACCTGTTTTGATTGTCATGGATTATGCTTTTGGCGAACAAGCCTATGAAACCATTGACGAGTTGTTAAAAGCTTACAAAGAAAACAACAATCAAACTTTTTTGAATGTAGAATCGGTTTCCATTATGGGAAAAGCCGGTATTTTGCAGGGAGGAAAAGGAGATATCATGATTCCGTCTGCACACATTAACGAAGGAACAGGCGATAATTATCCGTTTGAAAATCAATTGTCACCTAACATGTTTTATGGCAATGACATTCCGGTTTTTGCCGGACCAATGGTCACCGTTTTAGGAACTTCATTACAAAACAAAGATTTATTAAAGTTTTTCCATGAATCTACGTGGGGTGTAATTGGGTTGGAAATGGAAGGAGCTTATTATCAAAAAGCCATTCAATCGGCGTCCAAAATACGAAAAAGTATACCAGAAAATGTAAAAGTACGTTATGCTTACTATGCTTCAGATAATCCATTGGAAACCGGAAGTACGTTGGCATCGGGCGGTTTAGGAACGACTGGTGTTAAACCAACTTATTTAATTACTATCAAAATATTAGAACAAATTTTTAATTCTAAATAAACATGAGCTCAAACTCACCAATTAACTCTGATAATCAAGAAATTGACTTAGCAAAAATTACTCAAAAAGTAAACGGTATTTATGAAGGACTTCTAAACACGCTCTTTCGATTGATATTATTTGTTAAAAAGAATTTTATTTTGCTTGCTATTCTTTTTGTTGTTGGTGGCGGAATAGGATATTATTTAGATAAGAAAGTTAAGTCATATGATCATCAAATTATCGTTTCACCAAATTTTGGAAGCACAGATTATTTGTATTCTAAAGTTGATTTATTACAATCAAAAATAAATGAAGGAGATACGCTCTTTTTAAAAGAAATTGGAATTAAAAACACTAAGAAATTTGGTAACATTCAGATAAAACCAATCATTGATGTTTACAAATTCATTGATAATAAAAAAGATAATTTTGAATTAATTAAGTTATTAGCAGAAGATGGAAATATTGACAAAGTAGTTGAAAATGAATTAACGAGTAAAAACTACCCTTTTCATTTAATTACCTTCAACACGTCAAAAATAACCTCAGAAAACGAGACGGTTCAACCTATTTTAAATTTCTTAAACGATAGCCAACATTTTAAAAAATTACAAAATGAATATTTGAGCAATATTCAAATTAAAATGAAAGCAAATGACTCTACCATTGCTCAAATAGATGGTTTAATGAATCAATTTAAAAACAGAACAAATTCCAATAACAGTGATAAATTGGTTTATTTTAATGAAAACACTCAATTAAATGATGTTCTCCAAACCAAAGAAAACTTAATTGGAGAGCAAGCTAATTTAAGAATAAGTTTAGTTAATCTTGATAAGGTTATTAAAGCAACAAGTATAATTATAAATGATAAAAACACAAAAGGAACTAACGGTAAAATGAAATTCATTGTTCCGTTTATTTTCCTACTTTTTTTTATTGGTTTTAAAGGAATGTTGCGTTTTTATAAAAAACAATCACTGAAAAGCAATCAAAAAAACAGCTAAAATGAAAGGAATAATTTTAGCCGGAGGATCAGGGACACGATTGCATCCGTTAACATTAGCGGTTAGTAAACAGTTAATGCCAATTTATGATAAACCAATGATTTATTATCCTTTGTCCACCTTAATGTGGGCCGGGATAAATGAGATTTTAATTATTTCTACGCCACATGATTTACCTTTATTTCGTCAGCTCTTAGGAGACGGAAGCAAATTAGGTTGTCGGTTTGAATATGCGGTTCAAGAACATCCAAATGGATTGGCCGAAGCTTTTATCATCGGTAAAGAGTTTGTTGGCAACGATAAAGTAGCTTTAATTTTAGGAGATAATATTTTCTACGGAACCGGTTTAGCCGAATTACTTCAAGCCAATAATAATCCGGAAGGTGGAATTATTTATGCCTATCATGTGCATGATCCGGAACGATATGGTGTGGTAGATTTTGATGCAAACGGAAATGTTTTGTCAATAGAAGAAAAACCAAGTCAACCTAAATCGAATTATGCGGTGCCGGGAATTTACTTTTACGATAATTCGGTTATCGAAATTGCTGCAAACATAAAACCAAGTCATCGGGGAGAGTTAGAAATCACCGACGTTAATAAAGAATATTTAAAACGGGGAAATTTAAAAGTGAGTATTTTAGACCGAGGAACTGCTTGGTTAGACACCGGAACGTTTCAATCGCTGATGCAAGCCGGACAATTTGTACAAGTCATTGAAGAACGACAAGGTTTGAAAATCGGTGCCATAGAAGAAGCGGCTTATAAAATGGGATTTATAAATGCCGAACAACTTAAAAGACTTGCTGAGCCATTACTAAAAAGTGGTTATGGAACACATTTAATGGGATTAATTTAATTGGCAGATTGACTAATTGTCAAATCGACACATTTTCACTATGAATTTTATAGAAACTAAATTAAAAGGCTGCTTCGTTATCGAGCCAAAAATAATTCAAGACGAACGCGGTTATTTTATGGAAAGTTTTAATGAACGCACTTTTCAGGAGGGAGTGGGTCAAAATGTACATTTCGTTCAAGATAATCAATCGTATTCCACAAAAGGCGTTTTACGCGGATTGCATTATCAAACCGCTGAACATGCTCAAGCTAAATTAGTTCGAGTTTTACAAGGTGAAGTGTTGGATGTGGCAATTGATATTCGTCCGGAATCAAAAACATTTGGTCAATATGAGGCGGTGGTTTTATCTGCTGACAATCAAAAGCAATTTTTTGTACCAAGAGGTTTTGCTCACGGTTTTTTAGTGTTGAGTGAAACGGCTACATTTTTTTACAAATGTGATAATTTTTACAATAAAGCATCCGAAGGTGGGATCATTTACAACGATGAAACGATTGGAATTGATTGGAATTTTAACTCAGAAAAATTAATCATTTCTGAAAAAGACAAATGTTTACCCACATTAGAAAACGCTAAAAAAGCATGGTAGTTTTAGTAACAGGAGCGGGCGGTCAATTAGGACAGAGTTTGCAATTTATTGCTCCCAATTATCCTGCTATTCAGTTTGCTTTTTGCGATTCAAGTACGTTGGACATAACCAATTTGAACAACGTTAAACAACTATTTAAACAATTTAAACCAACTTTTTGCATTAATGCAGCTGCCTACACAGCGGTTGATAAAGCGGAAAGTGAACCTGAAAAAGCTCATTTAATCAATGTAGTTGGAGCCAAGAATTTGGCTGTAGTTTGCAAAGAATGTGACACGATTTTACTTCATATTTCCACCGATTTTGTATTTGACGGAACAAAAAATTCTCCTTATACCGAAGAAGATATTCCAAATCCAACCGGTGTTTACGGTCAAACCAAATTAGACGGTGAAAAAGCGATACAGGAAACATGGGAAAAGCATTTTATCATCCGAACCTCTTGGGTTTACTCACAATTCGGAAATAATTTTATGAAAACCATGCTTCGTTTGGCTTCCGAAAGAGATAAACTAACAGTTGTAAACGACCAAATCGGAACGCCTACAAATGCTGTTGATTTAGCCGAGGTTTTGGTCAATATAATCCAATCACCCATCACCAATAACCCATCACCAAACCTTTTCGGCATCTACAATTTCTCCAACGAAGGGCAATGCAGTTGGTATGATTTTGCGAAGAAAATCTTTGAGGTGAACCAAATTAGTATCAATTTAATACCTATTCCAACTTCCGGTTTTCCTACACCCGCTAAACGACCGGCGTATAGTGTTTTGGATAAGAGTAAAATTAAAAAGGGATTTGGTGTTGAGATTAAGGATTGGGAGGAGAGTTTGAGATCTTTATAACTTTTTTGCTATAATAATAAGCTAGTTTGAGCCATTTTTTTCACAAATAATTCAGTGAATTAAAATTAGATTTTAAAATAGAATTATCTACTTTTGAAAAGTAATTAAAACACCAAAAAAAAATTGAATTTTGGAAGAAATAAAAATTTCTATTGTAGTTCCGCTTTACAACGAAGAAGCTGTCTTTGATAAGCTCATAGAGCGTATTTCTAATGTAATTAATCAAACAAATTTTACTTGTGAAGTAATTTTAATTAATGATGGTAGTAAAGATAAAACGCCTTTTTTAATTGAACAACTATGTAAAAAAGACAAACGTTTCACAGGTGTTTTACTGTCTAGAAATCACGGTCATCAATTAGCAGTAACAGCTGGCTTAAACTATGTGAGAGGTACAGAAGGAGCAATGATAATCGATGGAGATTTACAAGATCCGCCAGAACTTATTAATGAATTTTATTCATTAATGCAAGAGGGTTATGATGTTGTCTATGCTGTTAGAAAAAACAGGAAAGAGTCTGATTTAAAGAAGTTTGCATACTGGATTTATTATCGATTACAACAAAAGATTTCAAACTTTACAATTCCAATTGACAGTGGTGATTTTTCAATGATTAGTAGAAGAGTCGTTGACACAATGAATGAAATGCCGGAACAAAGTAGGTATTTAAGAGGAATGCGTTCTTGGGTTGGTTTTAAACAAAAAGCATTTGAATATGACAGGGATGAAAGACAAGCAGGACAAACCAAGTATAGTTGGAAAAAATTGTTTGAACTGGCATTTAATGGTATTTTTAATTTTAGCGATTTTCCGGTTAGAATAATAACTAGATTAGGACTACTTACTATTTTACTTTCCATTTTCTATTTTAGCTATATTATTTATAATAAAATTGTAAATCATAATGTACCCCAAGGTTTTACTACGTTGATTTTTGCCATAATTCTTTTTAGCGGAGTTCAGTTATTATCTTTAGGTTTAATTGGCGAATATGTATTAAGAATCTACAATCAAGTTAGAAATAGACCTTTGTTTATTATTGATAAAATTATTCAAGCAGGAGAAGAAAAAGATAAAAAATGAATCACGATTACTATAAAGAATACTATTTATTAGAGCGAAATCATTGGTGGTTTAAAGCAAGAGAACGAATAATTTCAAATTTAATAAAGAAATTAATCTCAGATAATAATTATACATCGGGCGAAATTTCTATATTAAATATTGGATGTAGCACAGGTAGAAGTTCAGAATATTTATCAGAATTTGGTAAAGTAACCTCAATAGAATATGACGAATTTTGTTGTGAATTTGCTAGAGAAAAAACAGGTTTAGAAATCATTCACGGATCAATTACGGAACTACCCTTCACCGTTGAAAAATTTGATTTGGTGTGTGCTTTTGATGTAATTGAGCACGTTGAAGATGATCAATTAGCCGTAAACGAAATGAAGAGAGTTCTTAAAGAGAATGGCGTCATTTTTATTACAGTACCTGCATTTATGAGTTTGTGGAGTCATCATGATGAAATTAATCAACATTTTAGGCGATATAAATTGAATGAAGTGGATCATTTATTCAAATTAGAAAAAAACGGGAAAACAATTTTTTCATCCTATTTCAACTTTTTTCTTTTTCTGCCAATTTATTTATTTAGAAAGTTAAGTAACTTATTAAAATTGGGTAACAAAAGAAAAGGTGCCGGAAGTGATTTTGAAACCTTTAATCCAGGGTTTGTCAATGCTTTTCTTTTTTATTTAATGAAAACGGAATCTTTTTTTATAAATTTTAAAATTCGTTTTCCTTTTGGAGTTTCAATATTATACGTATGGAAAAATACATAATGAAAATTACGAATTGGATTAAAGTTAATAATATTCTATTACTAATATTATTATTAGCCTCTTTTTTAAGGCTTTATAAGGCTGATTTTCAAAGTATATGGTTAGATGAGATTTTAACCATGAATGATGCTAACCCAAAACTAACATTTAAAGAATTTTATGATGGAATTTTGTTTTGGGAATATATACCGCACATGTATTTTTATTTGGTACGAATATTATTTGAGTTATTTGGATACACAACATTGGTAGCACGAGTTTTTTCAGCTATAATTGGAGTTTTAGGTGTTTATTCAATGTATCTGTTAGCTAAAGAAATATTTAATAAAAAAGTGGGACTAGTGGCAGCAGCTTTAGTATCAGTAAATATTTTTCATATTTCGTACTCACAAGAGATTAGACCATATGGAATGTTATTTTTATTTACGGTATTGGCTTTTTACCGTTTAATAAAATTTTTAAAATGTACATCGATAAAAAATGCTTTGTATTATGGTATTTTTGCCGGTTTAATTTTAAACGCTCACTTTTTCGGATTTATTACACTTTTTGCACAGTATTTAATATTGCTTTTCTTTTTAATACAATCTCCAAAGGAAAACAAAAAAACTTTTTTTATTAATTCATTTATATCTGGTTTTGTTACTTTAATAATTTTTCTTCCTGCATATGAAGCTTTTGTGAGAGTTTCAGAAATCCAATCTTTTTGGTTGCAAAAACCAGGACAAGATGCTATTACAAAACTAATTAGTGAGTTTTTCGGTTATTCAGAGCTTATATTGTTTTTAATTCAATTTATTGTCATAAATTATATTATAAATGTTTTCAACCTAAAAAACATAAAAGTAAATTATAAAAGTATTGTCAATAGTAAATTACTCACTTGCTTTATAATTACTTCTGTTTGGTTGTTAGTATCTATAATCATTCCTTTGTTAAGGTCTCATTTAGATGTTCCAATGATTTTAAGTCGGTATTTTATAAATATTTTACCTGCTATTATTTTAATTTTAGCTGTTGGTTTGTATTTGATAAAAAATGTATTTATTAAAAAAACTATCATTATTTTATTTTTAATTTTATCATTAATAGATTTATTTGCCATCTCAAAATATTATTCTACAATTAGAAAAAGTCAATTTAGAGAATTGACTACTGAAATTTCTAAAAAAAACTACAATAACACTAAAATTGTTGCATATTATAGATGGCTGTTCCCTTATTTTTTTCAAAACAAACCCTTTGTCAAAATTGAGGAAAAATCATTGGAGGATTATGTAAGTGGAATAAAAAACAATTCAATAAAAAAAGAACCGTTTTGGTATGCTGATGCAAATTCAAGACCATATTCATTGAATAAAGATCAAGAAAAATTTCTTTTAGAAAATTTTAATTTAATAGATAAAATAGAATATTACGATGCTTGGGCACATTATTATGAACCTAAAACAGAAGTTTCTATTTTAACAGAAGGTAATATAAACTTGTCATTGTTTAAACCTAATAGATTAGATAATAATGGAAACATAATCTTATTTAAAAATGGTAATGTTCGTTCCCCAAATATTTTCCTTGAAAAAGGAAATTATAAATTAATAATTAATTGCAACAGTTTGCCTGATAAACCAATAAATAACGAGAATGCTCATTTAAATGTTAAAATTAATGGTCAAATGGTTGAAGATTTTTACTTAAGTGAAAACAAAAATTCATCGGAAAACGTAATTAAATTTGAAACCCTAACTGATGAAAAGATTAGAATTCAACTTATTTATGACAATGACGTTTCAAATAAAAATAGCGACAGAAATGTAATTATTTATTCAATTAAATTAGTGAAAGAATAATTTTTTTTTATTTTGTAATTGTGAATAAAAAAGTATTTATTTTTGCAAAAAAAAACAATAAAAATGAAAAGTAAAATTTTAATTATAGCATTTACATTATTATTCACCTTGATTTCTTGTAAGGGAGAGAAAGATAATATCTTAAACCCAGAGAATACATTAAAAGATGAAAAAAAGAATGAGTTTTTTAGTGTTGAAATGAGTGTTATTTGCACTAGAGAAGATAATTTTGCTGTATACTATACAGAGGATGGAACCATAAATTTTACAGGAGAAAAAGCTATATGGAGTGGTGTTTTGGGTCAAGAAGGTAGTCAAAAGGTGATGTTTAACTTTCCTGAAGATGTTATTCCTACCCACATTCGTTTTGATTTAGGTTTTAATAAAGAACAAGGAGATATAACTGTTGAAAAATTTAAGTTGGATTATTACGGCAAGAGTTTCGAAGCAAAGGGTTCTGACTTTTTAAAATATTTTATTCAAAATGATTCAGTAAAAACTGAAATAAATGAAGTAAATGGAACTATAACAATTTTGAAAAATCCAAAAGGGTTTTCTCCACCATTTTACTACCCGCATCAAGCTTTACTTGATGAAATATCAAAAATCACAAACTAATTATCGAAACAAAATATAAAGATTATACAAATAATTGGTGTTTAAAAACTATAAAGATTATATTTTTTTTTAATCTTGAATAAAATTTAAAATTATTAGTTGTATTAATTTTATTTCAAATCAATAAAAAGTATTTTTACAATCCAATTATGGATATGTGAAACGAATACGCTTAATTAAAAACAACAAACATTTTCAAAATTTTTCAATTTATGGAATTGGACAATTCTTTAATCTCCTTACTCCATTAATTGTTGCTCCTTATATAATTTCAATATGCGGAGAAGAGGGATTTGGAAAAGTCGGTATTGGTTTGTCATTTGTTTTTATTTTAACTGTTTTAGTAGATTTTGCTTCTGGAATTAATGGCGTTAAAGAAATTTCAGTTCATCGAAACAATCCAAAAAAAATTCAAAAAACAGCAATAACTTTATTTTCAATTAAGTTAATATCGTTAATTGTTGTAATCCTTTTTTCAACGTTAATCATATTTTATATTCCATTTCTATATCAAGAAAAAAAGTTACTTTTTTTGAGTCTGATTATTTTAGTATCTCAAGCGATAAACCCCACATGGTTTTTACAAGGAATTGAAAAATTCAAAATGATTTCCTTTATTACAATTTCAAGCAAATTACTATATATAATTTTGATTTTGTTACAGATAAAGAAACAGGAAGATTATGTTTTTGTGAATTTATATTTTGGTTTGAGTGTAATAATTGCAAACATTTTTTGTTTATATTGGTTAGTAAAAAATCATTTTTTAGTACTAGTAACCCCAAAAAGACAAGATATCATTTTAATTTTTAAAAGAGATTATAAACTTACTTTTTCGCAACTTTTATTGTCGCTTCAACAATATTCTCCAATACTATTAATCGGTTATTTTGGAAATAATATGTTAGCAGGTCAGTATAAAATTATTGAACAAATAATTATGATTTTTAGAACTTATTTACAAGTAATTTTCAATTTTATTTATCCGAGAGTTTGTTTCTTAATAGCCCAAAATAAAGAAAACGGAATGAAAAAATGGTTCTATTTCAATGGGTTAAACTTTGTTTTAATTTTGTTTTGTTCAATATTTCTGTTTGTTTATGCACAAGAAATTTTGACTTATTTCAATGCTTCTGACAGTTTGAATTTATCTTTTTATTTAAAAATAGCGGCGTTTATTCCACTTTTAATTGCTCTCAATATACCCCTTCAGCAACTTGTATTAGCATATAATTTTCAGAAAAAATATGTCAATACTACTATTTTAACAGCAGTAGTTTTGTTAGCATCTATTGTGTTCTTTTTTAATCAGTGGCAATTAACCGGAGTGTTTATGGCTTTATTATTAGCTGAAGTTTTTGTAGTGGTTCTTTATATAAAAATTCTTCGAAATCATTTAATCATTAGAAAAAATGAAATTTAGTTTTTCAAAAAAAATTATACACTCCATTTTATTTACACTTTGTGTTGCTGTTCCCTATTTAAACAATTATGAACTTACATTTTTGGTTTGGTCGGCAACGATGGCTGTTTCGTTACGAAGAACATACAGTAAACAACTATTGATTCAAGTTGGTTTATTTACATTGATTTTAGGAATCGCTTTGTTCAGTAGTTTTTTTCAAGATTTTGGCAGTTATGATTTTATTCGGGATATAACCTATTTGGCCAAACCCATTATTGGATTATTAGTAGGATACCAACTGTGTAGAAATAGCTTGAAAGATCCTTTGCAAACAGTTATTTATACCGGTGTTTTATTAGCAATATTCCACCTGTTTATTGTTTTTTATGGAATTGTTTTTGTCGGCTTTAGAAATATTCACCAAATTAGAGGTTTTGCAGGGTTTTTTAGTGATTTTGAAATCTATGTTATCATTTTACTACTTTTTAGCGATAAATTTGGAGTAGCCTTATCTCGTAACAAAAAAAGTATTTTTCTAACGCTCTTGGTATTATCCTCAGCATTTTATTTATCCAGAACCAATTTTCTACAATTTGGGATTTTATTCTTGGCAATGAAAGGTTATTTTGTACCAAACAGAAGAAATGCAACCATCTTATTTTCTTTAGTACTCGCAGGTTTAGTTGCTTATTCTGCTATTCTTTATTACAACCCTAAACGAAACGGTAAAGGCATTGAAGCTTTTCTATACAAAGTAAAAATAGCCCCAACCGAACCCTTTAAAACCAAAATAAATACTGAGGATTATAAAGATTTTAACGATAATTATCGATCGGTGGAAAACATCAATACCTATCGGCAAATGAGAAATGATGGTGCTTTTTCTGTTTTGTTCGGAAAAGGGCTTGGCTCAAAGGTAGATTTAAAAAAAGAAGTTTGGTTAGATGATGCTTCTTTACGCTATATTTCAATCCTTCATAATGGATTTATGACTGTTTATTTAAAATCGGGAATTTTTGGGCTTATACTTTTAAGTTTATCCATTTTTCTTTTATTTAGAAAGCAAATAACAAACAATCAAGAATTAACCAATTTGAATTATTTGATTACCGGAACAGCACTGTTTCTTTTTATTTCGTATTGGGTGTTTATGGGATTCTATTTTAAAGCCGATACAAAAGCTATTTTAGTGGGATTATTAATTGCTCTTTCCGAAAGAATAAGCTCCCAAAAGTCTACTCAAAAGATTTTAGAATAGTTTTAATTTGTTTACTGGTTGTTCCATCTCCATACGGATTTGAAGCAGATGCAATTTTTGAATAATAATTCTCATTGTCAAGCAATTTAACCGTCTCTGCACAAATTTTATCATAATTTGATCCAACCAAAACAGCAGTTCCGGCTTCTACACCTTCTGTTCGTTCGGTTACTTTTCTCAAAACCAATACCGGTTTTCCTAAACTTGGTGCTTCTTCTTGAATTCCTCCGGAGTCTGTTAATATCAAATTACTTTTACTCATCATCCATATTAGTTCCGGATAATCTAAGGGGGAAATGAGTTTGATGTTAGAAGCGATTAACCACTTGTGGGCGTATTCTTTGATATTTGGATTTAAATGAACAGGATAAACAATTTCAACCGTTTTATCCTTTTGTTTTGCAATACTTAATATAGCTTGACATATTTCTTCAAATGGTTTTCCGAAATTTTCTCTACGGTGACAAGTAACCAAAATAATTTTTTTTGAAAAATCGATGTTCTTAAATTTTTCAAACATAATTTGTTCATTGGTCGAATTAATCTTATTAAGACCCATCAATAACGCATCAATAACTGTGTTACCTACCACAAAAACATTGTCTTTAATTCCCTCCTTAATTAAATTTTGTTGTGCATTTTTTGTTGGACAAAAATGAGCAAAAGTAAGTTTAGAAGTCAAAACACGGTTCATTTCTTCCGGAAAAGGAGAGTACATATCGTCACTTCTTAACCCGGCTTCAATGTGAATAACTTTAATTTTTTGATAAAATGCCGCTAAAGAAGTTGCTAAAACAGTGGTAGTATCGCCTTGTACAAATACAAAATCAAAAGGTTCTTTTAATAAAATATCATCCGTGATTCTGGAAACTAAACGAGCCGTTAATTCATGTAAAGACTGATTTGGCTTCATAATATTAAGATCATAATCGACATTTATTTCAAAAAAATGTAAGACCTGATCCAGCATTTCACGATGTTGTGCTGTGACTGCAATTTTTACATCAAAGTGTTTGTCTTCAGAAAAATTTTTTATTAATGGGGCCATTTTTATGGCTTCTGGTCGAGTTCCGAAAACAAATAGAACTTTTTTCATTTATTAAAGTAAAAATATTGAAATGTAAAACTACTAATAAAAACTATATTTGCAAGGTATAAAATGCCTATATGAAAGTTTTATTTCAAACCAGAACAAATTTATTTGACGCACCCGGTGGAGACATGGTTCAAATGTTAAAAACGAAAGAGTTTTTAGAAAAAGAAGGGGTATCTGTTGATATTTCTTTAGAATTAGAACCTAATTTGGATAATTATGATTTAGTTCATTTATTTAATTTGATGGAGCCTCAAGATATTTATATTCAGATGCTCAATGCAAAAAAACAAAACAAAAAAATTGTACTTTCAACCATTTATGGACTTTACACAGAATTTGAGCGTAAAGCAAGAGGAGGTTTATTTCAACAAATTGCGAACTATTTATCCCCTTATCAAATTGCATTTGTAAAAAACCTAGTAAAGCATTACAAAGGCAAACGAATGCACAAAGGTGTATATAAAATGATTTTTAAAGGCTATTATGGCTTAATGAAAGAAATTGTTGACAACACCATTGTTTTCTTGCCTAATTCTCATTCTGAAATGAATAGAGTTATTCTTGATTTTAAGCTAAATAACCCCAAATATGTCAGCATCCCAAATGCCATAGATAAATCGGTTTTTACCTCTGAAATAGACAATCAAAACAATCCTTACAACAGGTTTAAAGACTGTATTTTATGTGCTGCCAGAATTGAAGGAAGAAAATCTACTTTAAATTTAGTAAGAGCCATTAAAAATACCGATTATCATCTAGTGTTAGTTGGAAATGAATCTAAAAATCAAAAAAAATACGTAGACCAAGTTCGAAAAGAAGCAGGTGCTAATGTTACTTTTTTAGGGGCGGTTTCACATCAAGAGTTAAGACAATTATACGAAGTCTCAAGAGTTCATGCTTTAGTAAGCTGGATGGAAACTCCGGGCTTGTCATCGTTAGAAGCCGCTGCCATGGGCAAAAATATAGTTGTTACAACAAAAGGAGATACGTATGATTATTTTGAAGACTATGCGTTTTATTGTGAACCGGATGATGTAAATTCAATTACAGACGCCATCACAAAAGCCTTTGATTCCCCCGTTGATCCTATGTTAAAAGAAAAGATTCTGCAAAAATATACGTGGGAGGAAACCGCTGCAACAACGATTAAAGCATATCGTGTTGCACTAGAGCATATATAGCGTCTTAATTTTATTTGATTTCTTTCCGTTTGTTTGTTCTAAAATCCTATTTTTGCCATTAGAACAACCTAGCAAGTAGAATGAAAATAGCCATTTTAGGTACACGAGGCATCCCCAACTATTATGGAGGTTTTGAACAATTTGCTGAATTTTTTTCAGTGTATTTGGTTCAAAAAGGACACGAAGTATACTGCTATAATTCTCATAATCACCAGTTTCAAGAAAATACCTTTCATGGTGTAAATATAATTCATCAACACGATCCGGAATATAAATATGGAACCTTCGGTCAGTTTATTTATGATTATAACTGCATTATCGATTCCCGAAAAAGAGATTTTGATATTATCTTACAATTAGGTTACACCAGTAATTCCATTTGGTTTTTTCTACTTCCCAAAAAACCAATCATCATAACCAATATGGACGGCATCGAATGGAAACGCTCCAAGTATAATCGTCTAGTGCAGCAATTTTTGCGATTTGCAGAACGCTTAGCCGCGATGAGTAGCGATTATTTAGTTTCTGACTCTATGGGAATACAATCTTTTTTAAAAAAAAGATATAAAAAAGAGTCTACATACATTGCTTATGGAGCTCATCCGTTTACCAATCCAAATGAAGCCGTTTTAAAAGAATATCATGTTGAAAAAGAAAACTTCAACATGATTATGGCTCGCTTTGAACCCGAAAATAATCTTCAAATGGTGTTAGATGGTGTAGTAAAAAGTAATGATTCAACACCGATTTTGGTCATAGGAAACCACAATACCAAATATGGAAAATATTTAAAGAACAGATACCAAAATCATGCATCTATTCGATTTATGGGTGCTATTTACAATTTAGAACACCTCAATAACCTTCGTTATTTTTCAAAACTATATTTTCATGGTCATTCTGTGGGTGGAACGAATCCTTCATTATTGGAAGCCATGGCCTCCAAAGCATTAATTTTAGCCCACAACAATGATTTTAATAAAGGAATAATTAAACAAAACGGTTATTATTTTGCTAATGCAGAAGAGGTGAAAAATTTACTGCTCACTATCAAAAAAAATGATAACTTGCAAATCATTCAAAACAACTACGAAGCCATTGTAAATGAATTTAATTGGGATAAAATAAATGGAGAATACCTTAACCTTTTTGAGCAATGTATGGCAAGATCTAAAAAAGGAAAATAAACAACATTTTTCATTTATTCCTTTTTTGTTGCTACTCTGTACCATTCCAATGCCATACGGAGTTAATAATGTTCTATTAGGTTTCTTTCTGCTGTCAGTATTCTTAAAGATTAAAGAGGTCAAGTTTAATTTTCAATCCACTCTTTTTCTGCTTATTGTCCTTTTTTTATTGATGGTTGTTTCCTATTTCTGGAGTATTGATACAAAAGCAACTCTCAAAGCCATACCCAAAGAGATTGGGTTAATACTCATTCCGCTCTGTTTTATGATAATGAAACCGTTTTCAAAGGAACAGCGGCAAAAGATTGTAAAATACTACAGCTATGCGATGGTGGTTTATGTTGTTTTTTACTTGGTAAAAGCGGTCGTCAGGTTCCTGTTGAATGCTGATTCAAATGTGTTTTTTTATCATGAATTGGTTACAAAAGAAGTAAACGCAATTCATGTTTCAGTATATGTATCAATTGCTTTTTTCTACTTTTTCACTAAAGAAATCAAATCTAAACTAGAAGTAGGTCTTACTTTATTACTTTTTATCTTTCTATTTCTTTTATCTTCCAAAAACATCATTATTGTTTTTATACTCTTAGTATTAATTGAGTTTTTCTTTTTTTCAAAAAGCGGACATAAAATGCGTTTGCGGAATTTAATTGTTGTTGGTTTAGTGGTTAGTTCTTTTCTGTTTGTTGGAAAAATCAAAGACAGATTTATGGCAGAATTTCAATCCAATACTGAAAAGAGCATCAGTCACACAGTACTGGATCTTGATAAAAGTTTAGAAGGAGTGAATGTATTAAGTATCAAAGAAGCATGGACAAACGAAAAATTTTCACCCAACGACTTTTTCCCCGGGACGGCTTTTCGGGTGTATCAAGCTCGAATTTTTTTAGAACTTTTTAAAGAAGAAAACGTTTTTTGGACAGGTTATGGCCTAAATGCTTCTTATAAAAAACTTGATCAAAAAGCTATAAAATATGATGTATACAGAGGTAATGGTGACAAAGAAGGTTACCAAAATAAAAACTTCCACAATCAATACATTCAAAATTTTGCTGAATTAGGCTTTTTTGGTTTTTTCATTTTAGTACTATTACTTACTTTTAATTTAAAGAATGCAATAAAAAACAAAGATTTTATCCAAATTGCTTTTGCAGTTCTAATGATAAGTTTATTTTTGACAGAATCTTTTTTGTGGAGACAAAGAGGCGTGATGTTTTTTAGTTTACTTTACTGTCTTTTTAATGCAAAACAGTATTCGCCCCTAAAAAAAATGTAATATGAAAAGAATACTTATAACAGGAGCAGCCGGATTTTTAGGCTCGCACCTTTGTGACCGATTTATTGCAGAAGGCTATTATGTTATCGGCATGGATAATTTAATTACCGGAGACTTAAAAAACATTCAACATCTATTTAAGGATAAAAACTTCGAGTTTTATCATCACGATGTAACCAAATTTGTATTTGTACCGGGAAAATTAGATTACATTCTTCATTTTGCCTCACCGGCCAGCCCAATTGATTATTTAAAAATACCTATTCAAACGCTAAAAGTTGGTTCGTTAGGAACACACAACTTGCTTGGTTTGGCTCGGGTTAAAAGAGCAAGAATTTTGATTGCCTCCACATCAGAAGTATATGGAGATCCTCTAATTCATCCTCAAACAGAAGAATATTACGGAAATGTAAACACCATTGGTCCTCGCGGTGTTTACGATGAAGCTAAGCGTTTTCAAGAATCGATTACGATGGCCTACCACACTTTTCATGGATTAGAAACTAGAATTGTTCGTATTTTCAACACTTATGGCCCACGAATGCGATTAAACGACGGCCGTGTTATTCCAGCATTTATTGGTCAGGCATTACGTGGTGAAGATTTAACCATTTTTGGTGATGGAATGCAAACCCGATCATTCTGTTATGTGGACGATCAAGTTGAAGGAATATACAGACTACTTCTTTCTGATTATAATTTACCGGTAAACATTGGAAACCCGGATGAAATCACTATTAAAGATTTTGCAGAAGAAATCATTAAACTTACAGGAACTAAGCAAAAGGTGGTGTATTATCCATTACCTATAAACGATCCGCTACAAAGACAACCGGATATTTCTAAAGCAAGGGAAATACTTGGATGGGAACCAAAAGTTTCTCGATCAGAAGGCATGAAAATTACGTATGATTATTTTAAAACACTTTCTACAGAAGAATTATTAAAAGAAGAGCACAAAGACTTTGCGGGATTTATTCATTAAAAAATGGTAGCAGCTCAAAAAGGAAGATATTCTAAATACATTAGGCCAATAAGCGTTTTATTAGACTTATTGGTTATTGTATTTTTATCACTCCTTTTGTTTGATGAACATCGTGTGAATTTTTTTATTTTTGAACCATATCTGCTAATTACTTGGTCTTTGATAGCTTTTTTCGTTGGCTTTTATGAAGTATATCGATTTACAACCCCTGTAGAAATCCTCTCCAAAATTCTTAAACAGTTTGTTGTTTTTTGTTTAGTAGTTATTGCTTTTTTTCCTTTTGCTAAAGAATCTATTTTTAGCGGAAAAGCGATAGCGATTTTTATGACAATTAGCTTTATTCTTGTTGTTTTAGTCAAATATTTACTTTTCTATTATCTAAAAAAGTATCGAATAATAACCGGAAGCAATTTTCGTAACGCTATTATTATTGGTTACACGCAAGAAGCTAAAAATTTGAAAGAGCTTTTTGAAAAACGAAATGACTATGGTTATCGTTTCTTTGGATATTTTTCAGATAAAAAAGTCAATGATCAAATTAAAGGAAAAGTGGCAGACATAAAAAATTATGTTATTGAAAATAAAATAGATGAAATTTATTGTTCCTTAAACGAAATAACTAATGAACAATTAAAAGATTTAGTTGAGTTTTCTGACGAAAATAACAAAACAATTAAATTTATTCCCGACACAAAACAAATTTTTTCTAAAAATCTTAAAATAGATTATTACGAAATGTTTCCGGTTCTTTCATTACAACGAACGTTGTTACATGAACCAACAACCAAAACTTTTAAAAGAATATTTGATGTTTTGTTTTCTCTTTTTGTAATTACTTTTCTATTATCATGGTTAATGCCAATACTCGCCATTTTGATTAAACTTGAGTCAAAAGGGCCGGTGTTTTTTAAACAAGGAAGACCCGGTTTAGATGAAGAAGAATTTTTCTGTTATAAGTTCAGATCAATGCAAATTAATCAAACAACAGAAAAAGAGGCTTCTAAAAATGATCCAAGGGTAACAAAAATTGGCCGCTTTCTCAGAAAAACCAGTTTAGATGAGATGCCCCAATTTTTTAACGTTTTAATGGGTGATATGTCCGTTGTTGGTCCAAGACCACACCTTTGGTCACAAAATAAAGCCTATGGTAATAAAGTTAAAAAGTATATGGTTCGTCACTATGTTAAGCCGGGAATTACCGGCCTGGCTCAAGTGAAAGGTTTTAGAGGAGAAATTGAGACCGATGAAGACATGATTAATCGAATCAAATTTGATGTTTTTTATATTGAAAATTGGTCTTTTGTGTTAGACATAAAAATTATTATTCAAACGGTCTTAAATATTTTCAAAGGAGAAGAGAAAGCCTACTAAAACACATTTTTTGATAATAATTCGGCAATCTGATTATCTAAATTAAATGATTTTTCCGCTTTTTGGAACACGTCATTTTTTATGCTTTTTAAATCTTCCTTTCTAAGTTCAGCAATTACTTTAATTTCGTTATTCAAAGAAACATAATCACCAACGGGTGCAATCCAACCTAATTTATTTTCTCTTACAATATCTTCTCCTTCGCCGCCGCCAAAATATAATACCGGAAAACCCAACGAGCCATACTCAAAAATTTTAGAAGGAACTGATCCGTAAATTCTAGTTTTTAATGGAACTAATGCAATGTCAAACGTTTTAAGTTCATTGAGTAATTGTTTTCTTTCCATCATACCATGAAAAAAGATTTTTTTCTTGGAGTGGTTTTGAAGATAATCTTCAAGTTGTTTTTTTTCTGCTCCATCACCAAAAAGGTGGAGCTCAACAGGTAGACTTTCTAAATTAATTTGCTTACACAGTTCAAAAACACCCTGAGCGACTCCCAAAAGGCCGGCATAAAAAATTTTGATTGGCTCATCAAGTGTTGTCGTTAAACCAAACTCCGCTGTTTTATGGTCGGGAAAATTACGGTATAAATAGCAATTTTTAGCAGGATAAATACTTCTTACATGAGCAATAATTTCGTCGGATTGACCTAAAATTAAAGTAGCTTTTTTGTAGATAAAACGTTCTAAAAAGCACAAAAACTTGTGTGATATAGAATTTATTTTTATCACTCCCAATTCGATTGCCGCTAATGGCCATAAATCAGAAACATTGAGGATTATTTTTTTAGATTTAAAAGAAAGCGTAAAAACAGAAATAAAGGAAAGCAATAAAGGAGGCGATTGAACAATTATTTTTTTTGGTGTTTTTTTGAACATTAAAAAGAAAAAAAGACTTAAAGAAAAAGATAAAATAGAAAAAACGCGGACTATAAAATTTTTACTGTTACTCGGATAAATCCACAATCGTTTAACCGTAATTTCCTGAAGCACTTCAGTTACCGAAAATTTACCTTTGTATTCAGGGAAAAGCTCACCTTTCGGATAATTTGCTAACGGACAAACAACGGAAACGTTGTACTTATTTTGCTTTAATTTTAATGCTAATTGCTCAATTCGATTGGCCGCTGCTCCTTTTTCAGGTGGATAATAATTGGATATAATCAGGATTTCTTCCATTACTTTTTCAAAAGAATTTCAACAATACGTTCAGAAGCTTTTCCATCCCATAATTCAGGAATACCGGATTCTTTTTTACCCGTTTGAATAAAGTTACGATACACTTTTCGTAGGTTTTCAATTGAAGTTCCCACCAAAGTATTGGTGCCAATGGATTGCGTTTCGGGTCTTTCTGTGTTGTTTCGCATCGTAAAACACGGAATTTTTAACACAGTAGTTTCTTCAGAAATACCGCCACTATCCGTTATCACCGCAAAACTATTTTTAATCAAAAACATAAAATGCAAATATCCTTGAGGTTCTACAAATACTATGTTTTTTAAATTCAATTCATAATCGCCCAAAATTGCTTTCGTTCTCGGATGAATTGGAAAAATTATTTTTTTGTCTTTAACCATTTCATCAATTCCTTGCAATAAGTCAATCAAAGATGTTACTTCATCAACATTGGAAGGGCGATGAAGCGTAAGAACCACATAATTATTTTGTTCTAATTGATAATCATCCCAAAAATTAGGAGCAGAAATTCGATCAAGATTTTGATACAACGTGTCAATCATCACATTGCCAACAAAATGAATGTTTTCCGGATTGGCTCCATACATTTTTAAATTATTTGAGGCGGTATCAGATGTTGTGAAAAAATAATCGGTTATACTGTCTGTCACAATTCTATTAATTTCTTCAGGCATTGTCATGTCTCCTGAACGAATTCCAGCCTCCACATGACAAACTTTTATATTCATTTTTTTGGCTACAATCGCACAAGCCATGGTTGAATTTACATCGCCAACCACCAAAACCAAGTCACACGGGTTTTGAATTAATTCCTGCTCAAAAGCAACCATTATTGCCGCAGTTTGAACGGCTTGTGATCCGCTTTTTACCTCTAAATTAATATCGGGTTTTGGAATATTTAGTTCTTCAAAAAAAGTATCACTTAAATTTTTATCATAGTGTTGACCCGTATGAACTAAACGATAGGATACATTCTTTCCTTCCGATTTATTCTTTTCAATTGCCCTAATAATAGGTGCAATTTTAATGAAATTGGGTCTCGCTCCTGCAACTATAGTTATATTCATTTTGAAGAAGTTGATTTGATTTTAGATTCAATTATTTGAGGTTTACCAGATGGCGTTGGTTTAATTTCATCAACTTTTAAAAATTCTATAATTAAAGAGTTATCTGCCAGAAAATCAATTTTTGTTTTTATTTCATGCAGAACATCTTCCCTAAATGGGAAAAATTCATCAACAATGTATTCGAAAATTATTTTATTTATGGTTTCCTGAATAATTTTAAATTGTTTTATTTCAGGATAAAACTCTACAATACCTGTAAAACTATGTACAATTAAAGTTCTATCATTTGGAGTAACCACAACATCTGTTTCTCGACCAATTATTTTTTCTAAAATTGGATAATTGAATTTTCTATCTTTTGGATATTTTTCTTTTGGAAGTTTAATAGCTAAATCTCCAAGTTTATATCGAATTAATGGCATGGCATAGGAAGTTAAAGAAGTAACTAAAACATTACCCATTTCACCATCTTTTACTTGTTTACCGTAATCATCCACAATTTCTATAACTACATTTGGCGACATAATATAAAAGTAATCCAAATCACATGTACAAGCCATTAATATTCCTTCTGCACATCCATAAGTGTCAATAATTGTTGGGTTTTTAAAAGCGGTATTAAAATTTTTCCTGAAATGCGGAAACAATTTATCTCCCAAAGAAATTACTCCTTTTATTTTATAGTTTAGTTTTTTCTCAATTAATACTCTTGCAAACTCATTAATTGCTGAGGGATATCCAATAATATATTCAATCTTATTTTTTTGTAAAATAGCTGCCGCTTCAAGTAGTTTACTCTCGTTTAATGAAAAGCTGTTTAAATAATGAACGTTGTAAAATATATCTTTTAAATTTTTTGGAAAAACTCTATTTGGCGACATTCCAAATTGCAATATGGGATCTCCTATTTTGTATCCGGACCACATGTACCAATGACTATGTATTCCTTGTATGTAAAATTTATATTTTTTATCAGTGTAGGCATAAGACTGAACACCACTACTTCCACTACTGTAATTCTTTTGTAAATTATTAACATTGTGTTTGTTAGACACTAGATTTTCTTTTTGTTCCCGAAGTATTTCTTTAGTAAGTATCGGAAAATCTTGTAAAGTTATCTTAGAAACATCTTTATTTAAAAAGTAATTTTGATAATAGGGAACATTGGTAGACGTATGATGGAGAATTTTTTTTAAATTTTCGTCTTGAATTTCCTCTAATTTTGATTCAGAAAACGTATCATATTTATTCCACATGTGCAAAGAGGAAAGATAATTTGCTCCTAAGATTTTATCCCCTAAGCTAACAACAGTTTTAATAAATAAATTTCTAAATATCATTTTCTTATTTCAATTAAGAATTCAAAAATAACAAAACCATTAACCGAAAACCAAAAGAACTTACTTTTTTTACCTCTTCGTTTTAACTTCTGTTCAAAACGAGTTATTTTTGCACAACTAAAACTGAATTTATTCAGCTTAAACAACAACACAACATGACAATTTTACTCCTTGGTTCCGGCGGACGCGAACATGCGTTGGCCTGGAAAATGCTTCAAAGTTCAAAATGCTCCAAACTTTTTGTAGCTCCCGGAAATGCCGGAACAGCTTCCATTGCAACGAATATTTCAATCCAACCAACCGATTTTGAATCCATTAAATCTTTTGTATTTAAAGAAAAAATTGAAATGGTTGTTGTCGGCCCGGAAGATCCATTAGTAGCCGGAATTTTCGATTTCTTTAAAAATGATGATGAGCTAAAATCAATTCCTGTGATTGGCCCATCAAAAGAAGGAGCAAAATTGGAAGGAAGTAAAGAATATGCCAAAGAATTTCTAATTAAACACAAAATTCCAACCGCTGCTTATGATAGTTTTACAGCCGATACAGTTGAAAAAGGATATCAATTTTTAGAAACGTTATCGCCGCCTTATGTTTTAAAAGCAGATGGTTTAGCCGCCGGAAAAGGTGTGGTAATCCTTAAAGATTTAGATGAAGCCAAAAGCGAATTACGAAACATGCTTGTGCTTCAAAAATTTGGAAATGCCAGTTCAAAAGTCGTTATCGAAGAATTTTTAGACGGAATCGAACTAAGTTGTTTCGTTTTAACCGATGGGAAAAACTATAAAATTCTTCCCACTGCCAAAGATTACAAACGAATTGGCGAAGGCGATACCGGTTTGAATACAGGTGGAATGGGAGCTGTATCTCCCGTTCCGTTTGCCGATGCTGCTTTGATGGAAAAAATTGAAAATCGAATCGTAAAACCAACCATCGAAGGCCTTCAAAAAGACGGAATTGAATACAAAGGTTTTGTTTTCATTGGTTTAATCAACGTTAAAGGAGAACCGATGGTTATTGAGTACAATGTTCGAATGGGTGATCCGGAAACCGAAGTGGTGATGCCGAGAATAAAATCAGATTTAGTAGAGTTGTTTTTAGCTGTTGCGGATGAAAAGTTAGACCAAGTTTCATTAGAAATCGATTCCAGAAGTGCCACGACCATTATGGTTGTTTCAGGTGGCTATCCCGAAGAGTTTGAAAAAGGAAAGACAATTACCGGAATTGAAAACGTACAAGATTCCATCGTTTTTCATGCCGGAACTAAATTAGAAAATGGAAATGTGGTTTCAAACGGTGGTCGTGTTCTGGCAGTAACTTCCTATGGAAATGATTTTAAAGAGGCTATAAAAAAATCTTACCAAAATATAGAAAAGCTACATTTTGATAAGATGTATTTTAGAAAAGATATTGGTTTTGACCTTTAAAAAGAAGAATTTAGAGTTTAGAATTCAGAATTTCTAATTTCTAATTTCTAAATTCTAAACTCGACTATCTTATTTCAAAAAGGAATGTGCCGTTGTATCTTGATTTTCTTCGTTGTTGGCTTTATGTAATTTCAATTGTTTTATCCAATAGACAATGGCTGCTGAACAAATTATCATAAACAACCAGTTAATGGTATTGGCTCCCCACCAGTTAGATAATTCCATTTCTCTGAAAAAATCGTATGGAAGAAAAAGAAAATCTACAAATAATGATTGAATTCCCTCGAAAAATGCTTTCATGGTATAAAGTATTATATTTACAACCACAAAAGTATAAAATATCCGTATGATTGCAAGTGTTTTTAGTAAATCAAGACCATTTAATTATATTTTAGTTTCCGGTTTATTGGTTTTGTGCTTTTTTATCTATCAAACCCAAACGGTTGATGTGACTTCAAACACTTCATTTTCTTGGTTGAAAGGAATCCAAAAGAGTGTAATATTATTACTATTGGTCGCCTCTCTTTTTGTTACAAATTTTATCATTAAACGAAACGGACTGAGTAAAGACAATAGCTTTTCGGCTCTTTTCTTTGTTTCTTTTTTAATGTTTATTCCGTCAGCTTTTGATGATTTTAAAATAGTGCTTTCTTCTTTTTTTATTTTGTTGGCTATGCGAAGGCTAATTTCGATGAAATCACTTCTTACACCAAAAGAAAAAATATTTGATGCTTCGTTGTGGATTTTCATCGCGGCTTTGTTTCATTTTTGGAGTATTCTTTTTATTGTAATCGTTTTTGTCTCCATTATTTTTCATGTTTCCGGTGATTATCGAAATTGGGTTTTGCCTTTTATTGCTTTTTTTACGGTGGGAATACTTTTTATATTCTTTTCGCTATTGATTGATAAAGAGTGGTTAAATGTAGTTTGGAATCAAACCGGTACTGATTTTGAATTTTATTATCTAGAAAAATCAGCCGGCAATGCAGCCTTAGTTTTGTATGCACTTTTTTCAATCGTTTTTTTATTTTCAATGGTATTCACATTGTCAAAACGGCCTATAATTATGTTGGCGTCGTATAAAAAAGTGATTTTTATTTTTTTAATAAGCATACTGATTTACTTAATATCTCCGGATAAAAACAATACTTTGCTTCTTTTTGGACTTATGCCTGCTTCTATTTTAGCTACCGGCTTTATTGAAATAAACAAAGATTCTGTTTTAAAAGAAATTGTGACAGGAGCCGTTTTAGCAACCGGAATTTTACTTTTTATTTTTCAATTATAATTTGACGCCATAAGCCAAATCGCCGGCATCGCCCAAACCGGGAACGATGTAGTTTTTTTCGTTTAATTTCTCATCCAAAGCGGCGACCCACAAATGACAATTGGTGGGAAGATTTTTTTGTAGATAATCAATTCCTTCCGGAGCCGCAATCACTACAGCAATATGAATCTCTTTGGGTTTTTGTTCTAAATGCAATTTGTTCAAAACCGCTACAATCGATTGTCCGGTGGCCAACATCGGATCGATTAGAATTAATGTTTTATTTTCAAAAGAAGGAGCCGCTTGATATTCCACCAAAATATCAAAATAATCATCATTGTTGGGATGATGACGATAAGCCGATACAAATCCGTTTTCGGCATTGTCAAAAATATTCATAAATCCGGTGTGTAAGGCTAAACCGGCTCTTAAAATGGAACATAAAACCACGTGGTCTTCCAAAGCAGTAGTTTTTTTGATGCCTAGTGGGGTTTGCACTTCAATTGGAATATAGGGAAGCGTTTTACTCAATTCATACGCCATAATTTCACCAATACGTTCAATGTTTTTTCGGAATCGCATGCTGTCTTTTTGCACGGAAATATCTCTAATTTGTGCCAAAAAATGATTGAGAATACTGTTTTGTTCCGAAATGTAATGAAGATGCATAAACGTTTTGGTTTTGAATTAGTTTGATAAAGGTATAAAAAGTATATTTGTATTTTAAAATTTAATCCTATGTTTTCACAATTTGCCTTTTCTGTTTTTGAACAAAGTATAGCCGATTATCACGTCCATGATAATGTATATCAACCGGTTAACAACCCTTATCCCAAAGATAAAATTGAACATTTATTATATGCAAAAAATTGGGTGGATACTGTTCAATGGCATTATGAAGACATCATTCGCGATCCGCAAATTGACCCGGTAGCCGCATTAGATTTAAAACGTAAAATTGATGCCTCGAACCAAGTTCGTACCGATATGGTGGAATATATTGACAGTTATTTTCTTCAAAAATACAAAGATATTCAGGTTAAAGCGGATGCTAAAATCAACACAGAAAGTCCGGCTTGGGCTATCGATCGTCTTTCTATTTTGGCTTTAAAAATTTATCACATGAGCGAAGAAGCCAACAGAGCAGAAGCTTCAGCGGAACACAGAGCCAAATGTCAGGAAAAATTAAACGTGTTGTTAGAACAAAAAAGTGATATGTTTTCTTCCATTGATCAATTGTTGAAAGACATCGAAAGTGGTGACAAATTCATGAAAGTGTACAAACAAATGAAAATGTACAATGATGAGGAATTGAATCCGGTGTTGTATCAGAATAAAAAATAGATGTCGACTGATGTCTAAACCAAAACATATATTGGTCATAAGGCTTTCAGCCATGGGAGATGTAGCAATGGCAGTTCCTGTGCTGAGAGCCTTAGTTTTACAGTATACAGAAGTAAAAATAACTGTCGTTTCCCGACCATTTTTTAAACCATTTTTCGATGGAATTCCGAATGTGAATTTCTTTGCGGTTGATTTAAAAAAACGACACAAAGGATTTTTAGGTTTACTTCGATTGTTTTCCGATTTAAAAAAATTGGGAATTGATGTAGTGGCGGATTTGCATAATGTTATTCGATCAAAAGTTATCCGAAATCTATTTGCTTTAAGCGGAAAAAAAGTGGCATTTACAGACAAAGGAAGAGCGGATAAAAAAGCATTAACGAGTTTGACCAACAAAGTATTTAAACCCGTAAAACGGATGGTTGAACGCCATGTGGAAACGTTCAAAAAACTCGGATTTTCAATTGATTTAACAAATCCACAATTTCCAGCTAAAGCAATTTTATTAGACGATATTCTAAAAATAACCGGCAATAAAAACCAATATTGGGTTGGGATTGCACCTTTTGCTCAATATAAAGGTAAAGTTTATCCGCTCGATTTGATGCAAAAAGTGATTGATGAATTGACTCAAAACACCACAATTAAAATTTTTCTTTTTGGTGGTGGAAACGAAGAAATTGAAAAATTGAATCAATTGCAAAACAATCACTCAAATGTGGTTGTAATTGCCGGAAAAATAAAATTTAAACATGAATTGGATTTAATTTCCAACTTAGATGTGATGCTTTCCATGGATTCCGGAAATGCTCATATTGCTGCTATGTTGGGTGTAAAAGTCATCACACTTTGGGGAGCCACACACCCGTTTGCCGGATTTTCACCGTTTAATCAACCGCTGGAAAATTGTTTAGTTTCAGACAGGGAGAAATTTCCGCTTTTGCCAACTTCTATTTATGGTAACAAGAAAGTAGAAGGTTATGGAGAGGCTATGCGAACGATTGAACCGGAAAAAGTAGTGTTCAGGGTACAGTCTATGCTGGGGGTTTAGTTTTCAGTCGCAGTATTCAGTCGCAGTAACAGTCACAATCGCAGTATTCAGTGACAAATTACAAGTAAATTTTATGGTCTTTGCACATTCCCAAAATAAACGATTTTAAATTAGAAACCGCTTCGGCATAATTAGGAGCATCATAGCCAAACCGTTCGTGTTCCATTTGTTCTTTTTCCATGGCATTGCATCCTTTGATGACCTCGCGAATCATATCAAGTAAAATCAATTCTTTATTGTTGGTTTTTTCAAATTTGAAATCCACTAATTCATCTTCCAAACGGTCACAATAGGCTAAAAGCTCTTGTACCTCCGGCTCTTCTAAAAGATCTTGAGCTTTTTTAAATATGTCCAGTTTGTTTTTCACAGGATATAAATTTTACCCACAATCATTGGAACCGACAACAGACAACCAACAACCGATAACTGAATTAAACATCATCATAATCCACAAAAATCTCACTCGAAGTAGGATGAGCTTGGCAGGTTAAAATTAACCCTTCAGCTATTTCACCATCCGTTAAAATCGTATTTTTTTTCATCTCAGCCGTACCTTTGGAAATTCGGGCAATACAACTGCTACAAATGCCGCCTTGGCAAGAATAAGGAGCGTCTAAACCTTGTTTTAAAGCGGCTTCCAATAAGGTTTGCTTTTGTGACATTTCAAATGAAGTTTCATCACCATCTACTAAAACCGTGATTTTTGTATGTCCATCTAATGATTTTTGCGTTTCCTTTTCAGACGTTGAGGTAGAGAACAATTCGAATTTTATATCTTTTTCTTTGACATTGTTTTCTTTCAAAACCGAACTAACCGTGTTAATCATTTCTTCCGGTCCGCATAAATAGAATTTGTCAAACTCTTTTTCTTTATGTTTATTATTCAACACAAAATTCACGGTTGATTTTTCAATTCTTCCAAACAATTGATCATCGGCTTTTTGCTGACTAAAAACGTAATGCACAAAAAAACGTCCTACATATTTCAATTGCAAATCGTGTAATTGGTTGTAAAAAATGGTATCGTCTGTTGATTTATTTCCATAAACCAATACAAATGTGCTATTAGGTTCTTTTTCTAAAACGGTTTGCAAAATGGACATTACCGGCGTGATTCCGCTACCAGCCACAAAAGCGGCATAATTTTTTAACCGTGTTGCATCGGGTTCAAATGTAAATTTCCCTTCGGGAGTTCCTACTTCCAAAACTTTTCCGGCAGTTAATTGCTCATTGGCAAATTTTGAAAAATAACCGTTTTTTATTGCTTTAATTGCAATTCGCAATTCGCCGCTTTCGGGTGTAGAGCAAATAGAATAAGCTCTACGAATTTCATTTCCGTCTAACGTAAGTTTGAGATTGATGTATTGTCCGGCTGTAAAACGATAGGTTGCTTTGATTTCATCAGGAACATTAAATAAAACTGAAACGGCTTGGGGAGTTTCGCGAGTAATTTCTTTTATTGCTAGTTTATAGAAAATAGACATGTATTTGTTTTTTACAAAGATAATAAACCACAGTTTTTGAAAACAGCATAATTTTTAAAAAATTTATACCTAAGTTTTTTATGTATAAGAAACTTAGGTATATTTGTGTTTTAATATATTTGAAATGAAAAATTCGGCATTGTATAAAGGAAGTCTTAATACGATTATAATGAAGCTTTTAGAAGAAAAAGGCAGAATGTATGGGTATGAAATCACACAAAAAGTAAAAGCCATCACATTGGGCGAATTGACTATCACCGAAGGTGCATTGTATCCTGCCTTACACAAATTGGAAGCCGAAGGTTTGTTGGAAGTAGAAGTTGAAAAGGTAGATAATCGTTTACGCAAATACTACAAACTGACCGAAAAAGGGAACAAAGAAACCGTGAACCGATTGGCAGAATTGGAAGAATTTATAAGAAATATGCAATCTATTGTAAATCCTAAATTGAGTTATTGATTATGGAATTAAAGGTAAATCAAGAACAAATAGACCGCCTCTACCGTTTCACCCGCGAACATTTTGTAGAGCATTACGATTTGCAAACCGAATTGGTTGATCATCTTTCCAATGCCATAGAGGAACAGTGGAAAGAAAATCCAAAATTATCCTTTGAAGATGCCTTACAAAAAGAGTTCAAAAAATTTGGTGTTTTTGGTTTTATGGATGTGGTAGAACAAAGACAAGCAGCTCTAAACAAAAAATATAATTTACTGATTTGGAAACATTTTAAAGAATTTTTTACCATCCCAAAGATTGTGATTACGATTTCATTAGTCATTGGTTTATTCTATTTTTTTAAATATGTATTCTTTTATGAGTTAATGGCTCTCGGGATGATTCTTTGGTTTGTGTTTTTGATAATAGCATTGTTTTATGAAAAGAAAAAAATGAAGAAACGGAAAAGTCAAACCGGAAAAAAATGGATGTTTGAAGAAATTATTTTCGGATACGGCTCTTTTTCAGGGGTTTTTGTTTTTCCGCTTCATGTTATTAATGGTTTTACAAACTTTGGAAATGAAATTCCAAACTATTATGTACTTTTTGGAATTAGTTTCTTTTTAGTTTCGTTGTTTTTGGCCACTTATGTGGTAACCAAAATTATTCCATCCAAAGCAGAAGAATACCTCAATCAAACCTATCCTGAATATGCTTTTTCAAATTAAGTTGTAACAAAACGTTAAAAGTGTAGTCAAACATTCAAACCAAAATAATTCAATAATCACCAAACCATCCAATTTATGATAAAACGTTTTCTCTCACTCGAATGGAAATCTTTTTTTAGAGCGGCATCGTTTCAAACCAATTTAGCGATAAAGATTTTAATGGCATTTGGGGCATTGTATTTTATTTTAGTGTTTTTAGGATTAGGAGCAGGTTCTTATTATTTCATAGAGGAAGTTTTGAAGAAAGAACCCTTTGAATTGATAAACAAATTCATGCTTTATTATTTTGTTTTTGATTTGGTTTTTCGCTTTTTCATGCAAAAAACGCCGGTCATGAATATCAGGCCTTTGCTATATATCAACATCAAAAAAGACACCATTGTCAATTATACCTTAGGAAAATCAGCCTTGTCGTTTTTCAATATCATGCATTTGTTCTTTTTTATTCCTTTTGTTGTTGTTTTATGTATTGAAGACTTTTCGGTTTTAGGGGTAATGACATGGCTACTTGGTATGTTGGCAACAGTTTTAATTATCAATTTTTTGAATATTTTGATAGACAAAAAAGATGTCGTATTTTATTCCGTTGCGGTTATTTTTATGGCGTTAGGAGCTTTGCAGTATTTTAATCTATTTGATGCCACCAACTATACCGTTTATTACTTCAAAGGATTGTATGATTATCCTTGGATGGTCATCATTGCTTTGGCAGTGTTATTTGTAGTTTATAGAATTGTACATAATTTCTTTAAAGGCAATTTATACCTCGATGCAGGATTGTCAACGCAACATGATATTGCTAAATCTCAACATTTTAACTGGTTAGATCAATTTGGGACACTAGGGGCTTTTCTCAAAAACGACATTCGTTTGATTACCCGAAACAAAAGAGCAAAATCAGTTATTTTAATGAGCTTTTTGTTTTTGTTTTATGGACTTTTATTTATCACCGGAGCCATCGAAGCTTATAAAAATCCGGTTTGGAAAATTTTTGGAGGAATATTTGTCACGGGTGGTTTTATGTTTAGTTTCGGACAATTCGTACCGAGTTGGGACAGTTCCTACTACAATTTAATGATGAGTCAAAATATTCCGTACCGCGATTATTTAAGTTCAAAATGGTGGTTGATGGTAATCGTAACTTTAATAGCCGCAATTTTGGCTTCATTTTACATCTATTTTGGATGGGAAGTGTATCTTTTAGTGCTGGCAGCGGCTGTTTACAATATCGGAATTAATGCCCACATTGTACTTTTAGCCGGAGCATTTACGAGAACGCCAATTGATTTAATGAGTAATAAAAATGCCTTTGGCGATAAAAAAGCCTTCAATTTTAAAACCTTGCTGTTAATTATTCCACAGATTTTAATTCCGTTAGCATTGTATTATTTAGGAATAGCCTTTTTTAATGATTTAATTGGATTACTTTTTGTTGCATTAGCCGGAGTGGCCGGTTTTGCCCTCAAAGGGTTTGTATTTGACAAAATTGAACACATTTACAAAACGCAGAAATATGAAACGATTTCAGCATATAAACAAAAAAACTAACCTATTACCTATTTCTTTCACCCATAACCATATTATTATGATTCAAGTAAAAAACCTTAGCAAATCCTACAACGGAACTACCGTTTTAAATATAAATGAATTAGAAATTCCAAAAGGACAAAGTTTCGGTTTGGTAGGAAATAACGGAGCAGGAAAAACCACTTTTTTCAGTTTGTTGTTAGATTTGATTCAGCCTTCAACAGGAATGATTACGAGCAATTCGATTCAAATTAATTTGAGCGAAAAATGGAAACCTTTTACCTCCGCATTTATCGATGAAAGTTTTTTAATTGGCTATTTAACACCGGAAGAATATTTTTATTTTATCGGCGAACTTCGCGGATGGAACAAAGCCGATGTAGACAGTTTTTTAGTAAAATATGAAGATTTTTTCAATGGTGAAATATTGAAAAACAAAAAATACCTACGTGATCTTTCTAAAGGGAATTCCAAAAAAGTGGGCATTGTGGCGGCGTTAATCGGTGAGCCGGAAGTCGTGATTTTAGACGAACCTTTTGCAAACTTAGATCCAACTACTCAAATTCGTTTGAAAAAAATCATCAAAGAGTTGGCTGATGATCCAACAGTAACCATTTTAGTTTCCAGTCACGATTTGCAACACACGGTTGAGGTCTCTAACCGAATTGTAGCCTTACAAAAAGGTGAAGTGGTACTCGATTTAGTTCCCTCTTCAGAAACACTGAAAGAATTAGAAGCGTTTTTTGCCGCCTAATGCATGAATAAAAACCTCATTTTACGATTTTTTTTTCGTGGAATGAGGTTTATAAACAAAAAAACCGCAATATTTTTCTCTATTTCAAAAAGAAACGTATTTTTACCCTTGCGATATACTAAATTCATTAGTTTTTAGTTATGCCTTTAAACGTTTTTATTTTGAAATCCATTACTTTAAAATATTTTATTTTCTTTCTTGCCGCTACTGTTTTTATAGCTTGTTCCACCAAAAAGGATAAGTTTATGAACCGTAACTTTCATGCGTTAAACACAGAATATAACGTTTTATTCAACGGTGAGCTAGCTCTTGAAGCCGGTTTGAATGAAGTGCGAGATACGTACAAGGACAATTTTTGGGAAATTCTTCCCATCGAACGCATGCAAACAGAGGAAGAAGCCATCTTACCCGGGCAGAAAGCCAAAAATGCAAATTTTGAAAAAGCAGAAGAAAAAGCAACCAAAGCCATTCAAAAACGTTCCATGTTAATTGGGGGAAGTGAAAAAAACCCACAAATGGATGAAGCACATTTATTACTGGGAAAATCAAGGTATTATGACCAACGTTTTATCCCGGCTTTAGAAGCTTTCAATTATATTTTATATAAAAGTCCTGCTAGCGATAAAATTTACGAAGCTAAAATCTGGAGAGAAAAAACAAATGTCCGCCTAGAAAATGATGCATTGGCAGTAAATAATCTAACCAAGCTACTGAAAGAAATTAATTTTAAAGACCAGATTTTTGCGGATGCAAATGCTACTTTAGCCCAAGCGTTTTTAAATTTAGAACAAAAAGACAGTGCAATTTCCAGACTTCGATTGGCAACAAAATTTACCCAGAAAGACGAGGAAGAAGCCCGATATAAATTCATTCTGGGTCAATTGTTTGAATCGATGGAAGAAAAAGACAGTGCTTTTAATTACTTCCAATCGGTGATTGATATGAAGAGAAAATCACCCAAACGCTATACAATCCAAGCCCATTCAAAACAAATTCAGCAATATGACGTAGTAAAAGGAGATACAATTGCTCTTTTTGAACGGTTTGCTAAACTCTTGGAAGACAGAGAAAACCGACCTTATTTGGATGTGTTGTACCATCAAAAAGCATTGGTTTATGAACGCTTGAAACAACCGGATAATGCGATAAAAAATTATAACAAATCGCTAAAAGCACAGTCATTAGACAATTATTTATTGGCTTCTAACTACCGTAATTTGGGTGAGATATACTTTTATAAAGCCAAATACCAAACGGCAGGGCATTATTATGACAGCACCTTGGCTTTGTTAAAACCCAGAACACGTGAGTTTAATGCTTTCAAAAAGAAACGTGATAACTTAGAAGATGTAATTAAATACGAGGGAATTGCCCAACGAAATGATAGTATTCTGAATGTAGCCTCTCTATCAAGAGAAGATAAAATAGCCTTTTTTGAAGATTATATTTCTAAACTCAAAAAAAAGGAAGAAGAAGCAGAAAAATTAGCCAAAGAAGAAGCGGAAAGAGCAGAAACAACCGCAACAAATCTTCAAAATTCTAAAGATCTTTCCATTAGCAATCGCAACAGTATTGGCGGACCATCACTGACATCAAACTCAGCAGGAGGTTTTTCCGGAGATTCTAAATTCTATTTTTATAACCAAACTACAGTGGATTTTGGTAAAAGAGAATTTGCTAAAACATGGGGAAAAAGAACTTCTGAAGGCAATTGGAGATTGTCTTCCAATAATTTTTTCAAATCAAAAGAGGAGGATGAAAAGGATCAAAAAGAAGAGGATGTATTAGCCTCAAAAGAAGCTGAACCAAAATATTCAACCGATTTTTACATCGCTCAATTACCCACCACTAAAACTGACTTAGACAGTATTGCCAAAGAAAGAAACTTTGCCTACTATCAATTAGGTGTAATTTATAAAGAAAAATTCAAAGAATATCAATTAGCATCAGACCGATTAGAAATTTTATTGCGAAGTAAACCCGAAGAACGGTTGGTTTTGCCGGCCATGTATAATTTGTATAAAATTTACGAAATTACCGACTCGGCCAAAGCGTTGGCAATGAAAGATAAAATTATCGAGCAGTTTCCGGATTCCCGATATGCACAGATACTTTCCAAAACAGGAACTTCGGCAGAAAACTTAATTGATGACCCGGAAATTGTGTATAAAAACCTCTATAAATCCTATGAAAAAGGAGAGTATCGAGAAGTTGCCGCTAACACTGATTTTGCTATTGAAAAATTTGCCGGCGATGAGATTATGCCAAAACTTGAATTGCTGAAATCGAAAATTACAGCCAAAATCAAAGGATTGGCAGAGTATAAAAAAGGATTAAATTATGTGGCATTAACCTATCCGAACTCCGACGAAGGGAAAGATGCCGAAGAACTATTATATGACAACATCCCATATTTGGAAAGTTTGTATTTTGACCAAGTGGAACCAACCAGTTTTAAAGTGCTTTATCATGCAGACGATTTAGAAGATAAAAAAGTAAAAACGCTAATCGAAAAAATTAATAAATTCATTAAAGAAAGAAACCAGCCTCAATTAACCACTTCAATTGATTTGTATACCATGGAAAAAAACTTTTTTGTGATTCATGGATTACGCGATGAAGAATATGCAAAAGGTGTTGTTTCTATCTTAAAAGAGTTTAAAGAGTATAAAATTGCTGAACAAGCTATTGTTATTTCTTCTGAAAATTACAAAATTGTTCAAATGAAAAAGAATTTAGAAGAGTACCTCGACCCTAGTCTTCGGGTTATACCACCTGCCTATACACCAAAACCTAAGCGAACGAAAGTGAAAGAAGAACGACCACAAGTTGTTATTCCTGCACAGAATCCGATATTACCTCCTATGCAAAGTAAAGGAACAATGCAACCCCCTTCAGGCAATGATCCGCAATCGGCACCAAAAACCAGAACTAATTCTAAAGATACTAGAAATAACAATCAAGAAACAAGGTCTGCCATCATGCCACCATCCGAAGGAGGAAGCCCTAAAAAAGGATAGATATGTTTAAAAAAGACTCAAAATCATATACCGACTTATTGGGAAAAACCAATAGAATTGTGGAAGGCACAATAATTAAAGGAGACATCACTACCGCTGCCGATTTTAGATTGGATGGTCATCTTATAGGAAATTTTAATTCCAAAGGAAAAATTGTAATTGGTCCCGGCGGAATGGTAAAAGGCGATATCGTTTGTAAAAATGCCGATATTGAAGGGAAGTTTGAAGGTAAAATACAAGTAGCTGAAATTTTAAGCCTAAAATCTAAAGCTGTAATTCACGGTGAAGTGATTTGCGGAAAATTAGCCGTAGAACCCGGAGCCGAATTCAGTGCTTCGTGCGTCATGAAACCCAACGTAAAAACGTTACCCACCCAAAATGAATCCGGAACCGAAGAAAAAACCGCTTAATAAATGGTTGCAATTGATCAACATTCCTATTCAAATGGGAATCGTGATTTTTCTTTTTGCCTATCTCGGTCAATGGCTTGATGAACATTATAAAAATGTCCATAACCCTAATACTAAAATTTTCACGATGATGGGTGTCTTTTTAGCTCTTTACAATGTTATTCGTCAAGTCAATCAACTCAACAAAGAAGAATAAATATGGATTTAAAAAGACTTTGGTTTTTTTTTGGATTACTAAAATACACCATTCCGGTTTTTATTATTCATTTACTCCTTTTTCAATTATCTGATTTAAAAGCTGCCGCTCAAAACTTCTATTGGAGTATTCCGGTTTTATACCTTATTTATTTTGTTTTTTCTAAAATTATTCTTTTCCTATTAGTACAGGTTTCAACAAAAAATTTCGACAATGTTGGAATGACTTTTTTGGTTATCACAAGTGCAAAGATGGCTGTTTCATATTTTATTGTGCGGCCAATATTAAATTCCCCATTGGAAAACACAATTGAGAAAGCAAATTTTTTTTTCATTTTCATTCTTTTTTTGACAATTGAAACCTTGATTACGATACGATTATTGAACAAAAAACAATAATCAATCGATTATGGTGCGTATTAATCAAAAAAAATAATTTAATACACTTGCAGAATAAAGAAAAAATGTACCTTTGCACCAAATTTTAGAAACCCTAATAGTTAAGTTTAATCAATATGGTGATTTCAAAAAAACCACTTCATTTTATAGTTGCCTTGCTAGTGTCGGTTTTACCGATGATTTCTTCCGCAAACAATTCGGATTCAACGACTGTTCACAAAGAAGTTGCTCATGCTGAAACCGAAGGGCATCACACAGAAGAGTCAAAAGATTTAAAGACTGAAATCAAAGAATACATTGATCACCACTTGTTGGATAGTTATGATTTTCATTTGTTTTCTTGGGAAGATGATTCAAAAGTGGCTCACCACATTGGTTTTCCACTGCCTGTTATTTTGATTGACAATGGTGTACAGTTTTTCATGTCTTCTAAATTCCATCATGGTGAAACAGTTGCTGAAAGCAATGGAAATTTCTACAAATTATACCACGGAAAAATTTATAAAACAGATGCTGAAGGTACTATTACTTACGATGCAGAACATCATGTAACCAATGCAAAACCAACAATTGATTTATCTATTACCAAAAACGTTTTTATGATGTTGGTGGTTTCTGTTTTAATGTTTTTGTTGTTTTCCGGTTTAGCAAAATCATATGCCAAAAACGGCGGAATTGCCAAAGGAGCAGGACGCTTTTTTGAGCCAATCATTTTGTACATCAGAGATGATATTGCTATTCCTAACATCGGACACAAGAATTATAAAAAATACATGAGTTATTTATTGACCATCTTTTTCTTTATATGGTTTTTAAATATGTTCGGACTAACACCGCTAGGGGTAAACGTTACAGGTAATATTGCTATAACCGCAGGTCTTGCTTTGTTAACGTATTTAATCACAACATTTACAGCAAATAGAAATTATTGGGGACATATTTTTTGGATGCCTGGTGTGCCAACTCCTATGAAAATCATTTTAGCTCCAATTGAATTATTAGGTACATTTATCAAACCCTTCTCATTGATGATCCGTTTGTATGCAAATATTGTGGCAGGTCACGTCGTATTAATGAGTATCATTGGTTTGATGTTTATTTTCAAAAACTGGTTAGGAAGTAGTTTATCATTCTTCTTAGCTTTTGCATTATCATTATTGGAAATTTTAGTTGCGGCATTGCAAGCCTATATTTTCACCATGTTATCCGCTCTCTATTTTGGGGCAGCCAATGAAGAGCACCATCATGAGGATGCTCATCATTAATAAATTGAATGTTTAATTAAATATATATACATTATGACAATTCCAAACATCGTAGGAGCAGGATTAATCGTTATCGGTGCTGGTTTAGGTATCGGTAAAATCGGTGGTTCAGCAATGGACGCTATCGCTCGTCAACCAGAAGCTTCTGGAAAAATTCAAACAGCTATGCTTATTGCAGCAGCTCTTATTGAAGGTATTGGTTTCGCTGCGTTATTCGCATCTTAATCAAAAAAATCAACAACAGTTGTAACGGTTGGTTATAACTGTTGTTTTAAAAAATTATAATTTTCTAAATTATTGATATAAATGGAGAAGTTAATAGAACAGTTTTCACTTGGTTTATTTTTTTGGATGCTTGTCATCTTCGTGGGCTTGATTTTTCTTTTGAAAAAATTCGCTTGGAAACCAATTTTAGATGCCGTTAACGAAAGAGAAGAAGGAATCAGAAACGCTTTACTTTCAGCTGAAAATGCTAAAAAGGAAATGTTAAACCTTCAATCGTCAAACGAAAAGTTAGTTGCAGAAGCTAGAGCAGAGCGTGATGCTATGATGAAAGAAGCTCGTGAAATCAAAGAAAAAATGATTAACGATGCTAAATCAGAAGCTCAAGCACAAGGCGAAAAAATGATTGCCCAAGCAAAAGCCGCTATCGAAAGTGAAAAAAATGCAGCCATGGCAGAATTGAAAAATCAAGTTTCTACCTTGTCATTGGAAATTGCAGAAAAAGTATTAAAAAGCGAATTGTCTAACACAGAGGCTCAGTCAAAATTGGTTGAAAGAATGTTAGGTGATGCTAAATTAAATTAATCCTATGTCAAGAGCTGCGATTAGATATGCCAAAGCGATTATAGAGAATGCTGTTGCCAACGGAAGAGTTGACGCTATTAGTCACGATATGATTTTAATCAATCAGACGGTAAGTTCAAACGAAGAGTTGAAGCAGTTTTTAAGTAGCCCGGTCGTAAAACCTCAAGCAAAATTTGACGCCATAAATGAAGTTTTTGCTTCAGTTCAACCGGATACAAAAGGATTGTTTTTGTTATTGAAGGAAAACAAACGTTTTGAACTTTTGGGTGAAATTGCTCAGCAATACAAAGTGCAACACGATGTGCTTAACGGAATTGAAGAAGCTCATGTTACGACGGCTTTCCCAATTACACAGGAGTTAGAATCGAAAGTTTTGGCAAAAATAAAAGAGTTTTCAAATAAAAAAATCACCTTAATCAACACTGTAGATTCATCCATCATTGGAGGATTTATTTTACGAATTGGGGACCAACAATACAATGCTTCTGTTTCCAGCAGACTGCAACAATTAAAGAGAGAATTTTCAAACTAATTTGATATGAAAAAAATTATTACAATTCTATTTTTATTCTTTTCTTTTTTAGGGTTTTCTCAAAAGGTAAAATTCAAAAAGGGAGATGTTATTGTTGATGATGTTGTTTGGATGAAATATACAGACTGTGGGACTTTTGATTCGACATGTTCATTATATAATTTAAAAGATGAAGAAATTATTTTTTTTAAATATATATTTATTGAAGGAGCTGTTCCAAAAACACAAGCTAATCCTCAAGGAAGATTTGGTTATGTTGAAGTAAATTTCATTGGTTTGAAGAAAAGTTTTGAAATTCAGGAAACAAACAAAAACATTATAGAAATTTTATACAAATCCAAAATTTTTAATTCTGAAGGAGATTTAGACGAAGAAAAAGTAGATCGGTTAGTACAAAAATACGGAAGCGATTTTTCACCTCGATTTAAGAATTACGGAAATTAATTAGATAAAAAATAATTAAACAATGGCGGAAATTAAACCTGCTGAAATTTCAGCAATATTAAAAAAACAATTATCTGATTTCGAATCAGGTGCATCGTTAGAGGAAGTAGGAACAGTACTTCAAGTAGGAGATGGTATTGCTCGTGTGTACGGCTTATCAAATGCTCAATACGGAGAGTTAGTACAATTCGACAACGGATTGGAAGCAATCGTATTAAACTTGGAAGAAGACAATGTGGGGGTAGTATTGTTAGGTCCTTCAACAGGTATTAAAGAAGGTTCTACCGTAAAAAGAACACAACGTATTGCTTCTCTTAAAGTAGGAGAAGAAATGGTAGGTCGTGTGGTTGATACATTAGGAAATCCAATCGATGGAAAAGGACCAATCGGTGGAGATCTTTATGAAATGCCATTGGAAAGAAAAGCTCCCGGTGTAGTTTTCCGTCAACCGGTAAACGAACCGCTTCAAACAGGTATCAAATCAATTGATGCAATGATTCCGGTAGGAAGAGGTCAACGTGAGTTGGTGATTGGTGACCGTCAAACCGGTAAAACAACCGTTTGTATCGATACCATTCTAAATCAAAAAGAATTTTATGATGCGGGTCAACCGGTGTTTTGTATTTATGTTGCTGTGGGACAAAAAGCCTCTACAGTTGCCGGAATTGCTAAAACATTAGAAGACAAAGGAGCAATGGCCTACACGGTTATCGTGGCCGCAAATGCTTCAGACCCTGCACCAATGCAAGTATATGCTCCTTTTGCAGGAGCTGCTATCGGAGAATATTTCCGCGATACAGGTCGTCCGGCTTTGATTATCTATGATGATTTATCTAAACAAGCGGTAGCTTATCGTGAGGTTTCTCTATTATTAAGAAGACCACCGGGACGTGAGGCATATCCTGGAGACGTTTTCTACCTCCACTCAAGATTATTAGAAAGAGCGGCAAAAGTGATTGCCGATGACGATATTGCTAAAAACATGAACGACTTACCGGATTCGTTACGTCCTATCGTAAGAGGTGGAGGTTCATTAACGGCTTTACCAATCATTGAAACACAAGCAGGTGACGTTTCGGCGTATATTCCAACGAACGTAATTTCGATTACAGACGGTCAGATTTTCTTGGATGGAGATTTGTTTAACTCAGGGGTTCGTCCGGCAATTAACGTTGGTATTTCGGTATCACGTGTGGGAGGTAACGCTCAGATTAAATCAATGAAAAAAGTATCAGGTACTTTGAAATTGGATCAAGCTCAATTCCGTGAATTAGAAGCGTTTGCTAAATTTGGTTCAGATTTGGATGCGGTTACGTTAAACGTAATTGAAAAAGGAAAAAGAAACGTTGAAATCTTGAAACAAGCGGTAAACGACCCATATACAGTAGAAGATCAAGTAGCGATTATCTATGCCGGTTCTAAAAACCTGTTGAGAAATGTACCTGTGAATAAAGTAAAAGAATTCGAAAAAGATTTCTTAGAATACTTGAATAACAAACACAGAGATACATTAAACGCTCTAAAAGCCGGTAAATTCACAGACGAAATTACGGATGTGTTAGACCGTGCAGCGAAAGAAGTTTCAGCGAAATATAACTAATTAGTCAATTAGACAATGTGTCAATTAGACAATTAATTGACACATTGATGAATTGGCATATTGACACATTATAAAAAATGGCAAATTTAAAGGAAATCCGTAATAGAATTAGTTCCGTTCAGTCAACGATGCAAATTACATCGGCGATGAAAATGGTTTCTGCCGCAAAGTTGAAAAAGGCCCAAGACGCCATAACAGCCATGCGACCTTATGCCGAAAAATTAACTGAAATTCTACAAAGCCTAAGTGCATCCATGGAAGGCGAAATTGGTGGAGAATTTACAGCACAACGTGAGGTAAAAAAGGTTTTAATTGTAGCCATCACTTCCAACAGAGGATTGTGTGGAGCTTTTAACTCCAATGTTATCAAACAAGTAAAAGCAGTAGCCGATTCGTATACCGGTAAAAAAGTAGACGTTTTAGCCATAGGTAAAAAAGGAAATGATGTATTAGGTAAAAACTATTCGGTTATAGCCAATAAAAGTGAAGTTTTTGATGCGTTGACTTTTGAAAATGTAGCAGCCATTTCTGAATTATTGACAGAAAAATTCATTTCCGGCGATTACGATAAAATCGAAATTGTGTACAACCAATTCAAAAATGCAGCAACACAAATTGTTCAAACAGAACAATTTTTACCGTTAGCTCCGGTTGTGGGTGCTGCTACAGCAAGCTCTGATTATATTTTTGAACCATCCAAAGAAGAAATTGTGTTGACTTTGATTCCAAAATCATTAAAAACACAATTATACAAAGCCATCCGCGATTCATTTGCTTCCGAACATGGAGCTCGTATGACCGCCATGCACAAAGCAACCGATAACGCGACCGAGTTGAGAAATCAATTGAAATTAACCTACAACAAAGCCCGTCAAGCAGCAATTACCAATGAAATTTTAGAGATTGTTGGTGGAGCAGAAGCGTTGAAAGGATAAGTAAAGCATATATTCATATTAAAAAGAGTCAAACATTAGTTTGGCTCTTTTTTTTTATTAAATGTAAAAGTTAAACATTTTTTCGTTAGATTTGAAATGCTAATCCATTTATTTCTAAGTACATGAAATTAATTCTACTTTCAATCACTCAACACTCAACACTCAAAAAATTAAAGTTTGTTAAGTTATTTGTATTTACTTTCTTTTTAATGAATTATTTAATTCATGCACAAGTACCCCAACCAAACCATTTTACTCCAGGAGGTGTGATGGATAATATTTTTGATAAAAGCGGAAATCAATATACATTTAATGATATTTTAATTAATACGCAAAGTAATGCAGAAAGTAGAGTAACTTTATTATCTTGTGCAAACAACTCCATTTTTAATTTGTATTTTGAAGAAGGAAGTGGTTGCGAAGATAATTCGATTATTGAACATAATTTAAGGCGACAAGTGATTTGTAATGTGTTTGAGGATTTATCTGCTTTTTTAACAACATCGTCTTCTGCCTTACTACCAACATCAACCACAAAAGTAAATATCTGGGTTAGAAATATTGCAAATATACCAAACGTATCACCACAGGCACTAGGTTTAGCAAGTGGTTTTTATAATTTTCCTGCAAGTGCTACTACAGGTGGAATAACGGACAATGAAATTTGGAAAACAATTCACAATGGAATAGATTCTTACACAAATGTTGTTAACCCTTTAATTATTGCTGGTAGTGGATCAAACTCTTCTGGAATATTTTTTCACGGTTATATGGCTTTTAATTTTGATGCATCAATTAATTGGAATTTAGACACTTCTGTATTTGCAAGTACAACAGAAAAAGATCTTTATACCGTAGTACTCCATGAAATAACTCACGCATTAGGTTTTAATAGTTTAATTGATGTTGATGGAAGTTCAAAATTTCCTGTCGATTTTAATTATTTTTCCCGATATGATTTGTTTTTAAAAAGCAATACAAATGTTCCTTTACTTTCTACAAATTCAACTATAAATTTATATAATAATTCTTTCAATTCAACTTCATTATCCAGTTCTATTTTACACCCAAATTGCACTATAAGCGGAAATGTCAATACAGGAAGTACTGTGAATACTACTGTTTGCAACAATGCAGTTAAATATTTTGGAGCAGTTTTTACTGTTCCTGTTTATACGCCAACTTGTTTCGAAAGCGGAAGTAGTTTAAGCCATTTTGAAGATGAACTCTATCCCAGTTGTAGTGATGCTTATGGGAATGATAGTTATTTTGTAATGAGTAATGCCAACGGGAATGGTGTAACAAAACGTTTTTTAAAACCAGAAGAGAGAAATGCTTTATGCGATTTAGGCTATACTGTGAATACAACCTATGGAGTAAGTGGTACAATAATTAATGGGGTTGATACTTTTTACGATTATGGAGGCTCAACATGTGATGGGATAATAGTTGCAGGAATTAATGATGGAATTACTTTTGGTGCAAATGATTTTGTCACATACACCTTTTTAGGCTATACTAGTATGGTTCCAAATATTAATATTTATAATATTTTGCAAAACGATCAAAACGCAACCGGATTTGAGGGTTTAGAAGATATTACTGGCAATTCCACTTTATCAGTAACGTCAGGAAACGCTTCTACAATTATAGAATTTAATAGTACAAGTGTTGGGCTACATTTATTGCGTTATGTACCTACTTACGGAGCACAAAAAGGAAATATTACATATATTTATGTATATGTTATACCAAATAACCATGAAGAATTATCTAGCTGTGTTCCTTTACCAAATCCTTGTGATTTAATTTTGAACGGTGATTTTGAACAATATTCATCTATACCGAATAACTGGTCAAATTTAAATTTGGCTTGTGGTTGGTGGGAAGATGGTACTTCCGGGCCGGATTATTTTCACATTGATTCACTATTTCAATTAGGAAGCCCATCTATCCCTTGTAGCGATGCGGGAAATCAAAACCCGACAAATATAGCAAGTAATGGTCATACTGGATTTTATGCTCTAAAACATATTAATTCAAGCGAACTAAATTTATATGAAACAATTACTTCAAAATTATCTTTTCCGTTAGAGCCTGATACAGCCTATCAGCTAAGTTTCAACATTTCTCTTGCAGAAAGGACAAGTGCCAATCCAATTAAAGTACAAGCTTTTCTGAGTTCAGATTATATTCCAAGAGTATACTCATATAATCATGACATTAGTAATGGTATTTTTCTAGAAAATGCAACTTTTACAACTAATTCTGTTGATAATCAGTGGGATACTGTTGTGTTCAATTTTACAACTACTAGTGGAGGTGAACAATATTTATATTTAGGAGGAATTAATAATGTCCAATTTTCGACAAATCCTATAATTGCTTCTCCTTCAAATGGATGTGCTTTTATTGAACAGAATGAAATTCTTAATAATTATATTCTGTCCTATAACTTTATAGATAATATCTCTTTAATTCCAACAAACGGTGCTAAGTTTATTCTTCCGGAGTCAGTCACATGTACTTCTGCCATTATTGAGGATTTACATGCTTTTTTAGGTGGTACACCACTTGATGGCTATTTTTCGGGACTAGGTGTTTCAGATTCTACAACATTACCAGGAACTTATTCTTTTAACCCCGCTTTAGCAGGAGTAGGAACAATAGCAATTACCTATCATTATCAAAATAGTTCGGGTTGCCCGATTGAATTAATTAGAAATATTTTAGTAACAGGAGCCGAAATTATTCCGCTATTCTCACCAGTTGACCCGATTTGTATAGGTGCAGCCTATACTTTACCTTCTGTATCAAATAATGGTTTCGCGGGAACTTGGAGCCCTGATTTTAACAATCAGTCCACCACAACTTATACGTTTACACCAAATGCAAATTCGTGTGCAATTCCCACAACACTCACTGTGGAAGTTACCAATACTAATGCTGTTACACCTATTTTTACGAGTTTAGCCCCTGTTTGTGCAGGTGCTACATTTACCTTACCAACTGTCTCTAATAATGGTTTTACAGGCACTTGGTCGCCAGAGATAAACACTGATATTTCAACTCAATATATTTTTACACCAGATAATGGTCAATGTGCAACTCTTGCCCAAATGAACGTAGAAATAATTAACCCTGAAATCATTTTAGATGGAAGATTAAATGTCTGCATTGGACAAAATCCAAGTTACTACTCTAATATTCTTGGTGGCATGTGGTCTAGTTCTGACATTTCAATAGCAACAATTAATCCTGAAACAGGTGAACTTACAACGTTTAATACAGGCACAATAACCTTAACATACACGCTTTCTGACTCTTGTTCATCATCGTCTAGTATAATTGTTAATATTATAGATCGCTACACAATCCCAGAGTTTAGTTTTCCAACTACTATTTGCAAAGGTTATACTCCCCCAAGACTTCCAGATATTTCTGATAATAATTTAACTGGTGTTTGGCTACCAGCTATAATTAATAATTCTGTAACAGGGGATTATACTTTTTTTGCAGATGACAGCTGTATTGAACCAATAACAATAACGGTTACTGTAATTACTGAAGGTGAAATAACAGCAAACGATGATTATTTTTATTTACCTTATATGCCTGAACCCCATTTATCTCCAAGTATTTTAAATAATGATTTGTTTAATGGTAATCTAATTACATCCAATTTTTTAGGACTTACGATTCAATTAATTGGGTTTACTCACAATATTACAGTAAATAATGATGGTACTTTAAATATACCTCCAGATTTACCCCCTGGATTGTACGCTTTTGATTATATATTAGTAAACCAATGTTTAAATGGTGGTAAAAAAATAACACTTAACATTTTTAAAGAAGTACTATCTGCAAAAGAAAGGTTTATAGTTGATGTATGCTATAAACCAGATGCTTATATTACAGAACAAACCTTTTTAAGCAATGTTGCCTATGGCGAAATTCGTGCCACCTCAGAAAATGTAACATTTAGTAACATTACTGCACCGGCAGGCTTTTCAATTAATCCGGATGGCACTGTTAATGTACCTGCAAATGCTTTACCCGGTGATTATAACTTCACCTACACACTTTGCCCAACAGGAAGCTCAACGGGTTGTGTGTATGATATTATAGCACATTTTACTATTCATAACACCGTTCGAGCAGTAACAGATGCTTTTAATTTTGATACCAGCGGTACATTTTTAGGCTCAAACCATGACGACCCTACAAGCTTCAACATATTAACAAACGATCGCTATTCCGCCGATTGTGGGTTTTCTGCACCTAATAGTTTTGTGGGTGCTGTTTTGGGTGGGAATGTCACACTATCCAATATTAATCAAACTGAATTAGCTGGATATTTTAATATTTTAAACAATGGAATTGTAAACCCACTAAATTTTAATATCCCCACAGGATATTATAACTTTACGTATGAAATTTGTGATTATATTTTTCCGAATGCTTGTTCCACTACTAATGGTTGGATAAATGTAATGAGCACAGCAAAAAGTGCCCCTACAAATATAAAAGAAAAACCAGATGACAATTTAGTGTCTATATATCCTAATCCTTCAAAAGATATTTTTACAGTTTCTTTTCAAAACACAATTGATAAAGGCAATATTAAGGTGTTTTCTGCATTGGGTCAAGTACTTTTTAGTAATTCCATTCAACAAACTAATGAAGAAATAATTGATTTAAGTCGTTTTCCAAATGGCACTTATTTAATTCAAATTATTTTAAGTGATAATGTGGTCAATATGAGAATAATTAAAAATTAAGCTTATGAAAAGCATAATTATATTTTTTATTTGTGTTGTTTCAAATGCCCAAATAATCAACATTCCGGACCAAAATTTCAAGAATAAGTTGCTTCAAGCAAACACTACCAATCAAACAGCTGCGGGTGCTATTATTGACACCAATGCGAATGGAGAAATTGAAATCAGTGAAGCGTTGATGGTTAACTACTTGTTTGTAGCGGTTTCAAATATTAGTGATTTAACGGGTATCGAATATTTTACAAATTTGCAATATTTATTTGTTAATGTGAATTCAATTACTAATATAGATTTATCAACTTTAACTAATTTAATTCAATTTAGATGCGATAACAATAACTTATCTTCAATTGATTTTTCAGGGTTAAATAATCTGGCAGGGATAAATATTTCAAATAATAATTTTAATTCGATAAACTTAAATGGATTGATTGCTTTGGAAGGAATTGCATTAAGTAACAACAATATTTCATTTTTTGATGCAACATCAAAACCATTTCTCAAGGAAGTTTATTGTTTTAATAATCAACTGTCATCTTTAGATTTCAGTAGTAATCCATTATTAACAAAACTACATTGCCGTAATAATAATCTTACTTCTTTAACTATAAAAAACGGGATTAATCAAGATTTTAATTTAACAACAAACAACGACTGCTGGAAAACAGGCAACCCCAACCTAACCACCATTTGTGCCGATGAAAGCGAGCTAGCTAGTGTTCAAAGTTTTTTAGACGGTTGTGGAAGTCAGCAAACTATTTCAGTAAACAGCAACTGTAATTTAACTAGCCAAGATTTTACAAAAAACCAAATTGCAATTTACCCAAACCCTGTTAACGATGTGCTAAACATCAATTTAGAAAACAGTATCATTTCATCGGTTACAGTTTTTAATACATTGGGTCAAAAAGTATATTTTAGTTATTCAACGACCAGCCAAATAGATGTTTCAAAACTGGAGGCCGGAGTTTATTTTTTAAAAGTAGATGGTTTGGAAGGTGAGTATTATGGTAGGTTTGTGAAGAAGTAAAATAGAACGCACTCAAAAACAAAACAATATTTACTTTATATTTGAAGTAACATAAAAGCTATGAAGTATTTTGTTTTATTATTATTCCTTTTTTCTTTTGGCTTAAATGCTCAGGTCATAAATTTTCCTGATCAAAATTTTAAAAATAAATTATTGCAAGCGGATATTAATAACCAAATTGCAGGATGGACTAAAATTGATACTAATAACAATGGTGAGATTGAAGAGAGCGAAGCATTGCAAGTGACCTATCTATTTTTATTTAACTCAAGTATTTCAAATATAGAAGGAATTGAATATTTTACAAGTTTAGAATATCTTTATGTTCACAATAATTCGTTAACATCAATAAATTTATCTAATTTAACGAGTTTAACTCAATTTAGATGTAATAACAATAATTTATCAGATTTAGATTTAACTGGTTTAACTGCTTTAGTTGGAATTAATTTAATGTCAAACAATTTTTCATCATTAAATACTCAGTCTTTACCAAATTTAAACGATGTTTACTGTACTCAAAACCAAATTTCATCATTAGATTTTAGTAACAATCCACAATTAACACGATTATATTGTAGCAATAACAATCTTACTTCTTTAACTATAAAAAACGGCATCAATCAAGATTTTAGTAATGTAAATTTTAACGACTGCTGGAAAACAGGCAACCCTAACCTAACCACCATTTGTGCTGATGAAAGCGAAATTGCCAGCGTTCAAAGCTTTTTAGAGGATTGTGGTAGTCCGCAAACTATTTCGGTAAATAGTAATTGCAATTTAAGTAGCGAAGAATTTACAAAAAATCAAATTACGATTTACCCAAACCCTGTAAACGATGTTCTAAACATCAATTTAGAAAACAGTATTATTTCATCGGTTACAGTTTTTAATACATTGGGTCAAAAAGTGTATTTTAGTTTTTCAACGACCAGCCAAATTGATGTTTCAAAACTGGAGGCCGGAGCTTATTTTTTAAAAGTAGATGGTTTGGAAGGCGAGTATTATGGTAGGTTTGTGAAGAAGTAAATGGATAGATAGTCAAATAAATAAATGACTTTTTTATCTTTGGCAAACTAGTTTTGTACCTATTAAAATGATTCAACTAAAAGAACGCACAACCAAGGCTGAAATGCTTCAACAATTGCCTTTAATTCAGCAATTGTATCCTGAATTTACAGAACAATTTTATGGTGATTTGTTAGACGAAATGTTAACCAACAACTACAAACAAGTAGTTGCTTTCGAAAATGAAATAGCAGTTGGACTTTCCGGTTTTTGGGTGGGAACCAAATTGTGGTGCGGGAAATATTTAGAATTGGACAATGTAATAGTTCATCCCAATCATCGTTCTAAAGGAGTTGGTAAATTACTAACAGAATATTTGAATCAAAAAGCGATTGATTTAGGCTGTAAAGTGGTTGCGTTGGATGCGTATACGAACAATTTCCCGGCTCATAAATTTTATTTTAACCACGGTTTTGTGCCGAAAGGGTTTCATTTTGTGAAGTTTTTGAAGGAGAAGTGATGAAAAGTTATTCAATTATAGTTGTATTAATTTTGGTGGGTTGTGCTTCTAAAGAAACCCTCCAAACCCAATTTCCCAATCCAATTGCTGATTATTTTTATAAAGTTGAAGGCAATCAAACTCATTTTCTGATTGAATTTCAACAACCCCTTCCAGAAGATATCAAACTTAAAAAACTCTATTTCAGAAACCAAACAGCTGCAATTAAAATGATTTCACGTCAAAAAGCAGAAGCTGTTTTCATCAAACCGGATTTGATTTTAGACGTCAATCCCGAAAACGAATACGGAAACCAACCACCTATTCCACCAAAACAACGATTTCAATTAAATTCCACCGAAGCTGTTTTAGAATTCATTCAAAAAGGCAAAATAAAACACTACAAATTCACTAACGTGCCCGAAAAATCAAATAAATAGTTAATTTTGCTTGATTGCAAAATAAATTCAACAGCCACTTTGGGACTTTACAAATCACTTTTTAAACAAACCGCTATTTATGGACTGGCCACTGTGCTACCCAGAATGCTGAGTTTTTTATTAGTTCCGCTTTACACGGATATCCTGAACCCCGGCGATTACGGTGATGTATCCATTATTTTTTCATGGCTGGTCTTGTTTAATGTGATGTTGGCTTACGGAATGGAAACTTCTTTTTTCCGGTTTTACAATTCGCATGACGATAAAAGAGCCGTCATCGGCACATCAACCATTTCTGTTTTTTGGACAACCATTGTGTTCCTCATTGGTTCGCTTTTATTCCGAAATACGATAGCCAATCTTTCAGGTATTGAGGTCGAATATATCACCTATACCATTTGGATTTTAGTATTAGATGCTTTGGTAATTATACCCTTTTCAAAATTAAGAGCCTACCAACGTTCGATTATTTATGCGATAATAAAAATTGGAAATGTCGCAATCAACTTAAGTTTAAATGTTTTCTTTTTGTTGTATTTACCCAAAATTGCAGCAACTCATCCGGATAGTTTTTTAGGAAGTTTATACGTAGAAAACTTTCAAATTGGGTACATATTTGTGGCGATGATATTCGCTAGTTTACTCACATTAATTGTTCTTTCGCCTAATTATTTTCACATTCAATGGCATTTTGATGCACAATTGTGGAAAAAAATGCTTCGTTACGGTTTCCCTATTTTGATTGCCGGACTCGCATTTGCCATCAATGAGCATTTTGATAAAATTTTATTGGATTGGCTCAATGTGAGTAAATCAGAAATCGGAGCTTATTCCGCCTGTTACAAAATCGGTTTGTTCATGGTTTTGTTCAGAACAGCCTATACGTTAGGCATTGAACCGTTTTTCTTTAGCTATGCCAATAACGAAAATGCTCCGCAAACCTATGCTGATGTAACCAAATATTTTGTGATTTTCGGGTCGTTAATTTCATTGTCTGTCATTGTATTGGCCGATATTTTAAAATTATTTTTAATACCGAATGAAACCTATTGGTCGGCCATGAAAGTGGTGCCTTTAATTGTATTGGCTAACTTCTTTTTAGGAATTTACACGAATCTTTCGGTATGGTATAAGTTAACCGACCGAACTAAAATGGGAGCTTATATTTCAATTGTTGGAGCCATTATTACATTAATAGTTAACTTTTTATTAATTGAAAAATTAAGCTATATGGGTTCTGCAATTGCTACCATTGCGGCGTATGGAAGCATGATGGCGATTTCGTATTATCTTGGAAAACGGCATTACCCAATACCTTATGATAAAAGTAAAATTGGCCGTTATCTCGGACTTTCCATCCTGTTCTCTTTTGTCTATTTTTACGGTTTTAGAGAAAACTATTTTGTAGGCATTGGATTCATCCTCATTTTTATTTATTTTGTGTATCGAAATGAAAAAAATACACTCTTACGAATTTTAAAAAAGTCATCTTAAAATGAACATCAAAATCATCAATAAATCGCAACATCCATTGCCAAACTATGAAACCATTGCTTCTGCCGGAATGGATTTACGAGCCAATTTGTCCGAACCAATTACCTTAAAATCATTAGAACGAACCATTGTTAAAACAGGCTTGTTTATTGAATTACCAATTGGTTTTGAAGCTCAAGTTCGACCACGTAGCGGATTGGCCGCCAAAAAAGGAATCACCGTGTTAAATTCACCCGGTACAGTTGATGCCGATTATCGTGGGGAAATCGGGGTTATTTTAGTAAATTTATCCGCAGAAGATTTTATCATCGAAAATGGCGAACGAATCGCACAACTCATTATTGCCAAACACGAACGAGCCGAATGGATAGAAGTGAATGAATTATCTGAAACATCGCGTGGTGAAGGGGGTTTTGGGAGTACAGGCGTGAAATAGTTCAATATTCAACATTCGTTAATCATCATTCAACATTATATATTTACAACAATAAAAATTTAAACGTAAACGCCATGAAAAAATTTGATTTAAACGAGCGATTAATTGATTTTGCAGTACAAATTATTAACATATCCGATTCAATTAAAAATTCAAAAGCAGGAAATCATTTGTGCGGACAAATTATTCGTTCAGGATCATCACCTGCTTTAAATTACAGTGAAGCTCAAAGTGCTGAATCTAAAAATGATTTTATTCATAAAATGTCAATCGTTTTAAAAGAATTAAGAGAAACACTGGCATGTTTAAAAATTATTTCAAAAGCAAAATTATATGTTAACGATCAAATGGAATTGATGGAAGTTATTAATGAAAATAATCAATTGGTTTCAATTTTTGTAAAAAGTATAGAAACATCAAAAAAGAATAAATTATAAATAAATCAGTTCAGGATTTTTTAATTTTGAACAACGAATTTTGAATAACGAATTAAGAATTTTTATATGAAAATAATAGTACCCATGGCCGGACGCGGCTCCCGATTACGACCTCATACCTTAACAGTACCAAAACCCTTAATTCCCGTTGCAGGAAAACCAATCGTGCACCGTTTGGTAGAAGACATTGCCGGTGTTTTAAACCAACCCATCGACGAAGTCGCCTTTATCATTCACGAAAGTTTTGGCAAAAAAGTGGAAGAAGAATTAATTGCCATAGCTCAAAAATTAGGAGCAAAAGGTACAATCTATTACCAAAATGAAGCTCTGGGAACCGGTCATGCCATCATGTGTGCCAAAGATTCATTGAGCGGACCGGCAGTTATTGCTTATGCCGATACGTTAATTCGTGCCGATTTTGATTTGGATACATCAGCGGATAGTGTAATTTGGGTAAAACAAGTCGATCAACCGGAAGCGTTTGGTGTGGTAAATTTGAATGCCAATGGTGAAATCATCGAATTGGTAGAAAAACCAAAAGACTTTGTATCCGATTTAGCAGTCATTGGAATATACTATTTCAAAGATGTTGCCGTTTTAAAAAATGAGTTACAAGCGGTGCTGGACAATAACATCATTCATGGTGGCGAATACCAAATTAATGATGGAATCAAACAAATGATGGCAAAAGGCATGAAATTTGTTCCCGGTAAAGTAGACGAATGGATGGACTGCGGAAACAAAAACGTAACCGTTGAAACCAATACCAGAATGTTAGGGTTTTTACATCAAGACGGAGAAGAATTGATTTCTAAAACAGTAAAATTAGACAACGCAACCATTATTCCGCCTTGTTATATTGGAGAAGATGTAATTTTAATTAATGCAACCGTTGGACCTAATGTATCACTTGGAAAAGGATGTCATGTGATTGATTCAGCCGTCAAAAACAGTTTGGTTCAAACCCATGCACACATAAAAAATGCTGTTTTAGATAATGCTATGATAGGAAATCACGCTTCGTTTGATGGAAAGTTTACAAGTATTAGTATCGGAGATTATTCCGTTTTAGAATAAAACAAAGAAAATGCTCTCTCCCCTCACTAAAGAAGGGTTGGGGTGAAGTAAAATGATAAAAAACAAATTATATACTTTCATCTTCTTTGGAATGCTTTTCCAATTCATAACCGTTTTCTCCCAAGAAGAACCGGAAGATATTGCATTGGAAACAAGCGAGTTTCAAGTGGCTTTTTACGAGTCTTTGCGAGAGAAAGGGATTGAAAATTACGATAAAGCCATAACCGCGTTACAAAAATGTTTATCCTTAGAGCCCAATAATTCAGTTGTCCATTTTGAATTAGGTAAAAATTACCTTTATCAAAAAGACTACAAAAACGCCAACGACAGTTTTGAAAAAGCGACCCAATTGGACCCAAATAACCGTTGGTACTGGGTAGGCTTATATGACGTTTCCTATGCCACTCGCGATTATTTAAACGCGATTGTCATCATGAAAAAGCTCATTGAATTCAAAAAAGAATACAAAGAAGATTTGGTTTCCTTGTATATGTTTACACAACAATATGACGAAGCCCTTAAGTTAATTGATGAATTGACAGAAACGGTAGGTAAAACGGAAATGAGAGAGCAATTCCGCAGTCAAATAAAAACAACTACTCGTTACCAAGGACAGGAAACCGAAAAACTCTTGCAAGCCATCAAGAACAATCCTAAAGTGGAAGATAATTATGTGGCGTTGATTTATTTATATTCAGAAAATAATCAAGAAGATAAAGCGTTGGAAATTGCTAAAATGTTAGAAAAGGAAATTCCGAATTCTGATTGGGCACAAGTCAGCTTGTTCAAATTCAATATTGATAAGAATGACGGAAATAATGCTGCTTTGGCGATGCATAAAATTTTAAAAAGCCCTAAAATTGATCGGAAAATAAAACACCGCGTTTTTAATGAGTTTTTAATTTTTACTAAAAATAACCCTTCATTTTCCAAAGAGTTGGAAACGGCGATTGCTTATTTTCAGGATGATCGAGAAGTAAAAGTGGCCAAAGAAGTTGGGAAATTCTATCAACAAAAAAGCGATTGGGTGAATGCTGTGAAATATTATGAAATATATGCTAAATCCAATCCGGATGATTTGGAGAATACACTTTTGCTTTTTAACGCGTACGCACAAAACAATCAATTCCAAGTGTTGGTTAAACAAGCAGAAGAAAATCTTGAATTGTATCCGTTACAACCGGATTTCTATTATTATGCCGGTTTAGCAAATAACCAACTGAAAAACTTTAAAAAAGCAAAAGATCAATTAGAATCCGGAATAGATTATATTGTTGATAATAAATCCTTAGAAGCTAATTTTTATATTCAATTAGGAGAAGCATACCATGGGTTAGGTGATACCAAGAAAAAAGAAAGTTTTTTTATCAAAGCCGACAAACTTTTAAAAGAAATTAAATAATGAAAAAGTTTGTATTCGTTTTGGTAGTTGTGTTTACATTGGTTGGATGTAAAGCCAAAAAAGGTTTAGTTGAAGCCAATGCTTCCGATGATTTGGCTACTCAAAAAATCATTGAAAACCATTATGATGTAAAGAAAAATTTTTCAACGGCTTACATTCGGGCGAATGCCAAATACAAAGACAAAAACCAATCGTTGAGTTTTTCGGCTGAAATCAGAATTAAAAAAGACGAAATGATTCTGGTTAGCATTCGTTTTCTGGGAATAACCATGGCAAAAGGTTTAATTACACCTACTGAGGTGAAATATTATGAGAAAAACGGAGGCAAATTTTTCGAAGGGGATTATACCACGTTAAGTAATTGGCTCGGAACCGATTTAGATTTCTATAAAGTGCAAAACATGCTTATCGGTCAGGCGATGGATGATTTGCGAAAAGGAAAATATGCCAACACAATTGAAAATAAATTTTACAAATTGAAAGACATCCATGATATACAAAACGTTAAGTCTTTCTATTTTGAAGCGTCCAATTTTTTAATTAAACGACAAGAAATTGAACAAGTGGCAAAAAACAGAAAGTTGAACGTATATTATCCCAACCATAAAGAATATGCGGAAGCGATTTTGCCATTAAACATTCTAATTGAAGCCAATCAGGAAAATGAAAAGAACACCATTTCTTTAGACTATAATTCGGTTACATTTAATGAAGAACTATCTTTTCCGTACAATGTACCCAGTGATTATGAACAAATTTATATAGAAAATTAAAGCTCTAAACATGATAAAGTCGGTATTGACATTTTTGCTTATTCTTTCAAGTTCAATTCTTTTGGCTCAATCGGAGGCACAAAAGAAATTGGAAAAGCGAAAAGAACAATTGTTGGAAGAAATTAGAGTAAACGAACGTATTTTACAAGAGAACAAGAAAAAAGAAAAGTCGGTTGTCAACGTCATTCAACAGCAAAAAGCAAAGATCGAATTACGCGAAAAATTGATTCAAACCAATGAAAAGCAAGCCAAACTATTAAATGATGACATTTATACCAATCAATTAAAAATAAATAAATTAAATCGAGAACTAGAGGCTCTCAAAGAAGATTATGCCAACATGATTGTAAAGTCATACAAAAGCCGTTCCGAACGTAGCCGTGCAATGTTTTTGCTCTCGTCAAAAGATTTTACACAAGCATACAAGCGAGTACAATACATGAAACAGTATGCGGGTTACCGAAAAAGCCAAGGAGATGAAATTAAAGTTAAAACAACAGAATTAGAGGTATACAATGTAAAATTAGCGGCTTTAAAATCCGAAAAAGAAAAAATTATCCAAGAACAAGAAAAAGAAAAATTAGTTCTTGAAAAGGAAAAACAAGAACAGGAAAAATTGGTCAAATCAATTAAAAAAGACCAAAAGAAAATTATTGCTGATATTAAGAAAAAACAACAAGAGGCAAAAGATATCGACAAGAAAATTCAAAAAGCAATTCGTGATGCCATTGCTGCAGAAAATAAAAAAACAGCCAAAAAAGGAGGAACAAAGACTACATCAACCGGAACTTCTTCCTCTAAAATAGTACTAACCGCAGAAGGCAAAATTGAGTCAGATAATTTCAAAGCCAACAAAGGGAAATTACCCTGGCCGGTGGAAAAAGGTTTCGTGTCGTTAAAATTTGGTAATCAGCCACATCCGGTGCAGCCTACGTTAACCATTCACAGTAACGGTGTAGAAATTACAACAGAATCAGGTTCATCTGCCCGGGCTGTTTTTGCCGGAGAAGTAATGCTAATTCAGGTTTTATCTCCCATCAATAAAGCGGTTTATATTAGGCATGGTGATTTTATTACGGTATATCAAAATTTAAGTACCGTTTCTGTAAACAAAGGAGACAAAGTCGGTTTAAAACAAACCATTGGAAGAATTCGAACGAACGAATCTACCGGAAAAACAGCCATCAAGTTTTCTGTTCTTCAAAACGATTCGTTTTTAAATCCGCAAAGTTGGTTGTACAATATGTAATTAAAAAGCCTGAAAGTTTACATTTTCAGGCTTTATGATTTAAAAGAACAATGCTTTTAGTTCAGAGGCTTCGTGTGGCTTCATTTTTCCCGCCAACACCAAACTCAATTGTTTTCTCCGCAAAGCGGCGTCAAATCGTTGCTTTTCTAATTCAGTTTGCGGTTCAATTTGCGGAACCGGTACCGGGTTTCCGGTTTCATCTACGGCCACAAACGTATAAATCGCTTCGTTAGCCTTCGTTTTATTACCTGATTCACGGTCTTCAATCCAAACATCTATATAAATTTCCATCGAAGTGTTAAATGCTCTCGATACTTTCGATTCAACCGTTACCACACTGCCTAACGGAATAGCTTTGTTAAAAGCAACGTGATTCACGGAAGCCGTTACACAAATTCGTCTTGAATGACGTCGGGCAGAAATACTCGCCGCTCGGTCCATTCTGGCGAGTAATTCTCCACCAAAAAGATTATTTAACGGATTGGTTTCACCGGGCAATACAACGTCGGTTAACGTGGTAATGGAATCTGAAGGATATTTGACTTGCATGTTGAATTTTTTTTGCAAAGGTAGAAAAACAACCTTGATTCTTTTGGAGTTATACCAAATAAAAAAAGCCCCATAAGTGAAGCTTTAATCAAGATTGTATGGGCAAAGGGTTTATTGTTCCAATTCTAAAACCAACATCCAAGCATCTTTATTGTGCGATTGCTTAATCGATTGTAAAGCACTTTGTGCTTCCTCAATCGTAGCATAACTTCCATAAAGCACCGGATGTAAGCCGTATTTATTTGGACTGATTTTTTTAGCATTATAGCCCAACTCTTTCAGAGATTGTAAGGCCCTTTCTGCATTTCTTATTTCTTTAAACGCTCCGGCTACAATGTGATAATGAAATGACCGATCGGTTGTTTCTTCCACATTCATAGAAACAGAAGGAATCGGACTTTCAATAAAAAAAGTGGCTTGTTGAATTTTATCTTCTACTTTTTGCTGAACGCTTTTTTCTACCAACAATGTCTCCGCTGCAATTTTGTTTTCGTGCCAATCAAGACCCTGCTTACCTAAAACGCCTGTGATTCCAATGCCAACAGCAAAAATGGCGGCATATTTTATCCAAGGGTTTGCTTTACTTCTTTGTTCAGGGGTAAATTGAATCGGAGCTTTTTCTTCTAATTGTTCGACTTCTTTTTTAAATGTTTCGCGTTTGATTTGTGGAGAAACAAAAGAGGTCAAACCGAAAGAATGTGTAGAATAATTTAAACTGTCTGCCGGTTCAAAAAGCAAACTGCTTTCACTATTTAAAGAAAGTTTACCAATATTTTTTAGCAAAATTGACTCACTTTTTTGAATGGTATATTTCCAAGAGGTTACTTCTTCTTCAATCAAAGCTATGGCTTTTTCATAATCAATTTTCTCTGCAAGAGCAATGTGATTAGCCAAAAGACCATCGTTGTTCTTTAAGTGAAAATTAAATGAAATTACTTTTTTGGGCGGATAAAAAGTGTTCGTGTCTTCAGAAAGACTTGCCGAACGGTTTTCAGTTAAAAACGCACCAAAACCCGGAACCGTAACACACTGGTACCGATATAATAATTGGGATATATACTGCTCCATTCTCATAGCAACAAAGAAAAAATATTCAACTGCCGAATCAAAATTTTATCCACAAATTTTATTAACAATTTAAGGTAAATTGATAACTATTTCGGCTTCATTGAATTAGATTTTTTGATATACATTTCTATAGTAGTCCAAATTCATTTTTCGAGTAATTTTTTTATTAAAAATTTTTAAGAAATAGAAAAAAGCTGTTTCTTTGAAATTCAATTATACGCCATGACAGATTCTGAATTATATTACACGCTTGCGTTACTTCAAGTAGAAGGTGTTGGTGACATTGTTGCCAAAAAACTCATTCATCACTGCGGTTCTGCAGAAAAGGTTTTTCATACAAAAAAGAACAAGTTAGCATCCATTGACGGTATCGGGGAGGTTTTGATTAAAAATCTAACAAATGCATCTGTTTTTAAATTAGCGGAAGAAGAAATAAAATTTATTGAACGGGAAAACATTACTTTCTGTTCATTTTTAGAGGAAGCCTACCCTGAACGACTCAAACACTGTATTGACGGGCCGACCGTTTTGTTTTCTTCCGGAGAAATTGATCTACATTCCAAACGAACCATCAGTGTTGTTGGAACGCGACAAATCACGAGTTACGGGATTGATTTTTGCAAAAAACTAATCGAAGAGTTGTCACCGTTAAATCCGGTAATTGTGAGTGGTTTTGCCTATGGTGTGGACATTGTCGCTCATCAGGCAGCTATGGAAAACAACCTGCAAACCATTGGTGTGTTGGCTCATGGGTTGAATCAAATTTACCCAAAAACGCATAAAAAATACGTTGCCAAAATGGAGAAAAACGGTGGGTTTTTTACCGAATTTTGGAGTTCTTCGAATCCGGACAAAGAAAATTTTGTGCGAAGAAACCGCATCGTAGCGGGTATTTCAGAAGCGACCATCGTGATTGAAAGTGCCGAGCGAGGAGGCTCACTCATCACCGCAACCTTAGCCGGCGATTATAACCGCGACGTGTTTGCCGTTCCGGGACGAACCACGGATAAGTACAGTTTGGGATGTAACAATTTGATTAAAACCCAACGGGCTCACCTACTCACCTCAGCAGCCGACTTAGTTTATATTTTGAATTGGGAATTGGAGGCTAAGCCCTCTAAATCAGTTCAAAAACAATTGTTTGTTTCGTTGGAGGAAGAAGAACAAAAAGTCTATGATTATCTGTTGAAAAAAGGAAAAGAACTCATGGATATTATCGCTTTGGAATGCGATTTTCCCATCTATAAACTCTCCGGGGTTTTATTGAACATGGAATTGAAAGGAGTTGTTCGTCCGTTGCCGGGGAAATTGTTTGAAGCAATTTAATTATTGCAATTTTTCCCAAACCACTTCATATTTCGCATATTGACCGTTTTCAATGGCTTCGATGATATAAATTTTTGGAAAAAGTTGATTGATGTTTTTTGTAAACTTTTCTTCTTCTTCGCGGGAGATCATTTCATCTAACGTAATCATTTTATAGCCGGCTACCACTGAACCATCCACTGTTTCAAAATGATTTTTTTTGAATTCAAACACAAAAATATTTCGGCATAAAATAAACCGGGTGATGTTGATTTTACGATGTCTTTTTTGAGAATAATCCAGTTTTATCTTTTTAACGGGTTCCACCCGTTTTACCGGAAATTGGCAGCTTGCGGTTTCGTTTTGGTTAAATAAAATATACACCGGTTCCTGTTTCTGACTAAATCCGAAAGCGAAAAAGAAAAGAACAAAAACCGTGATATACTTTTTCATTTTATAAAAAACCTAATTTGTTGCGTACGCGTTTCAAAACAGCATCGGCGATTTTTCCTGCTTTGGCAGCTCCTTCGGCTAAAGCATCATCCACTTCGGCTAAATTAGCCATGTAATAATTATATTTTTCTCGTTCTGTTTTAAAACGTTCTAAAATCAATTCATACAAGGCTTGTTTGGCATGGCCGTACCCATAATTTCCACCCAAATAATTGGCGGTCATTTGTTGAACTTGTTCCGCAGAAGCAACTAATTTATAAATGGCAAAAACCTTGCACGTTTCCGGATCTTTGGGTTCTTCCAACGGTTTGCTGTCAGTTTCAATCGACATGATTTGTTTGCGTAAGGCTTTGTCGTCCAAAAAGATGTTGATGATGTTTCCTCTGGATTTGCTCATCTTATGTCCGTCTGTACCGGGAACATACATGGTTTCTTTTTGAATTTGAGCATCCGGAAGCACAAATGTTTCCCCCATTTGATGATTAAAGCGGGAAGCCACATCACGGGTGATTTCCAAATGTTGCAACTGGTCTTTTCCTACCGGAACCACTTCGGCATCATACAGTAAAATATCGGCCGCCATTAACATCGGATACGAAAAAAGACCGGCGTTCACATCTTCCAAACGGTCGGCTTTGTCTTTGAAAGAATGAGCTAAGGTCAACCGTTGAAAAGGGAAAAAGCAACTCAAATACCACGACAATTCTGCCGTTTGAGGCACGTCGCTTTGACGGTAAAAAATGACTTTATTGATGTCTAATCCGCAAGCCAGCCACGTGGCAGCCACACTGTAGGTGTTTTGACGAAGACTTTCGCCGTCTTTAATTTGCGTGATGGAGTGCAAATCGGCAATGAATAAAAACGATTCGTTTTCCGGTTTGTTGGCCATTTCTATGGCAGGCAAAATCGCCCCTAATAAATTTCCTAAATGCGGTGTTCCGGTGGCTTGTATTCCGGTTAATATTTTTGGCATAATGAACGGGTTGTAAAAACGCAAATTTCGGAAAGTTTTTGAAAAACACCGCTACTTATTAAGGTTAAAAATTTTTTTGCCACAGATTCACAAATTTTAACTCCTATTTAACCTGCGAATCTGCGGTAAAATTTCATAATATAACCTTGTGTTCATTTGGTCTGCAAACCAAGTCTAGGGTCTTCAAGATCTCAATTGTTTAGTTAATACGGGAATAAACTTATTTTTATGATTTTAAAATCACTTTGGTTTCCTTACATTTGGCTTCATGAAATTTGTTAATCTACTTTTTTGGTTGCTTTGGCGGATATGGTTTTATATCGTGTTGGCATCCATTATCATGCTGCTTTTCCCACTATTAATCATTTCTATTTTAAAAGAAGAATGGTATCCGTTTTTCTTTCGTTTGGCTCAACTTTGGGCTTGGGGAATTCTCTACGCGATGGGATTTTACCCCAAAATTGTTCGTGAACAAGAATTTAAAAAAGGAGAAAGTTATATGTTGATTGCCAATCACACCTCCATGACCGATGTCATGCTGATGTTAATTATCGCGAAAAATCCGTTTGTTTTTGTGGGTAAAAAAGAACTTTCCAAAATCCCGTTGTTTGGCTTTTTCTACAAACGGACGTGTATTTTGGTGGACCGTGACAGTCCGAAAAGCAGAATGGAAGTTTACCAAAGAGCCCAAAAACGGTTAAATCAAGGCTTAAGCATCTGTATTTTTCCCGAAGGATTAGTGCCGGAAGATGAATCCGTGATTTTAGCGGATTTTAAAGACGGGGCCTTCCGGTTGGCAATTGAGCATCAAATACCCATTGTTCCGATGACATTTTATGATAATAAAAAACGGTTTTCCTATACTTTTTTCAGTGGAAGTCCCGGCATCATGCGAGCGAAAGTACACGAATTTATTCCCACCGCCGGCTTTACGGTAGACGACAAAAAAGCAATCCGCGACAAAGCATGGGATGTGATTTACAAAGAATTAAACAAAGAAAACAATTAAATCTTGAACCATGTAAGTCATATAAGACTAAAGTATTTCAAACTTATATGACTTATATGGTAAATTAATCATCCTTTTTTTTGGTATTAAAATTGCTCATCATGTTGCGATAGGTCCAAACCGATTTGTTCGGATTCTTCCGAAACACGAAGGGGAATAATCACATTCGTAACTTTATACAACAGCATTGACCCAAAGAAAGTAAATGCCGCTACTAACACCAACGCAATCATGTGGTGACTAAACACACCCCAACCGCCGTGTAGCAAACTGGCGTTTTCACCTTGAGCAAAAATAGCGGTTAAAATCATCCCCATGATTCCACCGACTCCATGGCATGCAAACACATCTAAGGTATCGTCGATGGATTTGAGTTTTTTCCAATACAGCATTTTGTTGGAAACAATAGCGGCAATGAAACCAAAGAAAATACTCTGAGGAATAGTCACAAAACCTGCTGCGGGCGTGATGGCAACCAAACCCACCACCGCACCAATACACGCTCCCATGGCCGAAACTTTTCTGCCGTTTAATCGGTCAAAGAAAATCCAGGTAAGCATGGCTGAGGCCGACGCAACGGTGGTGGTGGCAAACGCCATGGCTGCGGTAGCGTTGGCGGCTAAAGCTGAACCGGCATTAAACCCGAACCAGCCAAACCAGAGCATTCCGGTGCCCAGTAATACAAACGGAATATTGGTGGGAATGTGCTCGCTGTTTTTGCGTTTGCCTAAGACTAATACTCCGGCTAAAGCCGCAAAACCGGCACTCATGTGCACCACCGTTCCTCCTGCAAAATCCTTCACGCCAAAATAAGTGCCTAACAAACCATTGGGATGCCAAACCATGTGGCACAGCGGGGTATAAATAAACAAAGTAAACAAACAAATGAATAACAAATAGGAGATAAATCGAACGCGTTCTGCAAACGAACCGGTAATAATGGCCGGTGTTATCACGGCAAATTTCATTTGAAAAAGGGCAAAAAGAATGAACGGAATGGTAGAAGCCATTTTCGCATGGGGTAAAACGCCTACTTGGTCCATGAAGGCAAATTGAAACGGATTCCCGATGAGGCCATAATGTTGTCCGTTAAGGGTAAAACCGTATGAATCGCCAAAAGCCAAACTGAATCCGACGATGACCCATAATAGCGACACCACACCCAAACAGATAAAACTTTGTAACATGGTGGAAATCACATTTTTTTTACCCACCATTCCCCCATAAAAGAAGGAAAGTCCGGGTGTCATTAATAAGACCAAACAGGAAGAAGTGAGCAACCACGCTACATCAGCGGTGACAATCGTGTCGGCTGCGTTAAAAGTGGCAGATGCTATGGCGGGAGTGGTTTCCCAAAACAAACCGCTTATGGCTGCAATGCTGATTAAGACAAATGAAATGACCCAACGTTTTTCTATTTTCATAATTATCCCTATTTTTAAAGGGGTAAAAATAATAAAATATTATTTTATTCAAACACAGCTATATAAAAAAATGGGGGATTATTTAAAAAAACTTTATTTATTTTGTTTTTACCCCACTCAATTTATTGTTTAAATATGTTGTTGTTTTTTAATTATATTTGGTTTTCAATTTAGAAACAATGCAGACACCAACTGCCAATTACATAGCAAATTTATCGGAGGAAAAAGAAAAGGCAATCGCACATCAGTTAGCCCACTTGATTGATACGCACTTGGCTTTTACTGAATCAAAAATCTGGCATGCTCATCCCGTTTGGTTTATTGACGGTAATCCGATTGTGGGTTTCAGCAAACAAAAAGCCGGCATCCGATTGATGTTTTGGAGTGGTGCCGATTTTGACGAAGCACAATTGTCCGTTCGTGGGCAAAAGTTCAAAGATGCTTCGATTTTCTTCAATTCAGTTTCAGAAATCAATGAGGATGATGTAAAACGCTGGCTACAAAAGGCGGAAACCATTCAGTGGGATTATAAGAATATTGTCAAGCGGAAAGGGGTTTTGGAACGGTTGAAGATTGTTTAAGGGTTTAAATGTTTAAGAGGTTTAAACACAGATTTAAAAAATTGGAGAAATAAAAACTCAATTTTTTTAACATTAAGGAAATAAGACGCTTCGCTTATTTTTCATTAAGGGAAATAAGGTAGTTTAAAGTTTAAAAGAGGTTGAGAAATCTGTAATTAATAGCACTATGAAAGCAATACAAATTACGATTGATGCTACAGTGAATCAATCACCTGAAGTCGTTTGGGATCATTATACCAACGCCAAGCACATTGTCAATTGGAATTTTGCCAGCGACGATTGGCATTGTCCAAGAGCTGAAAATAATCCGGTTATTGGTGGAGCTTATTTTTCCAGAATGGAAGCGAAAGACGGCAGTTTTGGTTTCGATTTTAGAGCCACTTACGATGACTTAATTCCGAATGAAAAATTGGTATATACCTTGGAAGACGGCCGAAAAGTGACCACATTATTTGAAAAAGTAGGTAGCACAACCCAAGTTACTACGGTTTTTGAAGCAGAGAATCAAAACCCGTTGGAGCTGCAAAAAGACGGTTGGCAAGCGATTTTGAATAATTTCAAACGCTATGTGGAGGAAGCTAAAAGTTAATCTACTAAAAACGTATATGACTTATATGTTTAATTTTACCATATAAGGCATATAAGTCAAATTTCTAAAACCTCAGCACCTAAAATAAATCAACATGAAAAAATTAACGTATTCCATAGCCATTAACGCCAAAGCCGAAAAGGTGTTTTCTACGATGATTGCGAAAGCTACTTACCAACAATGGACAGCGGCATTCAATCCTACATCCACATTTGAAGGCGGTTGGAACAAAGGTGAAAAAATCCACTTCATCGGAACGGATGAAAACGGAAAAAAAGGCGGCATGGTTTCCCGCATTGCTGAAAACATTCCCAATCAATTTATCTCCATTCACCATTTGGGTATTTTGGATGGCGACAAAGAAATCTTGGATGGTCCCGAAGTAGAAGGTTGGGGCGATGCTTTGGAAAATTATTCCTTTTCGGAAAACAATGGCGTTACAACGGTGACAGTTGAAATGGACACCAAAGAAGATTATGCGGATTATTTTGATGGGACATGGCCGAAAGCATTGGCGATTTTGAAGGAGTTGTGTGAAGATTAGTTTAAAAGGTTAAACGTTTAAAAGTTTAAAAGGCAAGGCGAAATAACTTTGTATAGGAATTGAATATAGCTTTACTACGACTTTGACACGACTTTCATCAGGCTTTGATCAGGGGATGGTCTGCCATACGTATACTATAACAGTACTATACTAGTACTATACCTATACTATATTGATGAACTACTAAAAGGGAAAAACAAAAAAAGGAAGTAACACCGCACCGGTAAATACTAAAATACCGCTACACACACAAAGATAGTTTTTTTGGTGAAATAGACATGTGTTTTTTACGCTTTTTTGGGTGAAGTAGTGGTTTACGAGCACCTTGGTTTTGAACCCCTCCTTTTTTTGAAAAGTAGCCTTCAACAAAGTGTACCACAACCCCGAACCCATCTCGAACGAAACCCGAACAAAACCCGAAGGAAATAGGAACCAATTAGAAAGTGGCTAAAAACCTGCTCTGACCAGTATTTACAATGTATTGGAACACTTTTTACAAGTAGTATCAACGTTTATAAATGGTTTGGTTTTACTAAAAGCATTGATTTTAGGGAGGTTTATGGAATTTTAGTACCACAACCCTTAAGGAATTGGGTAGGAAAAGGTAAAATTTCAGCTCCCGAGATAGTAGTGAATGAAGTCATTTTCGGTCTCGTTTTCAGGGTTGAATTTGAGGACGAATTGAGAAAGGATAAAGTCTATTTTTTGTTTTATGGTTGGGGACAGTTTAGCTCATGTAAGAAGTCAAATGTGGGCTTGTTTCGTGAAATCGTCATTAAAATAGAAAAGTATATCTTCTGTGAAACGATCATAATAGGAATGATGGGTTTGGTTTAGGAATTTTTGGAGTTAATTTATTCTGCAAAAATTATGTTACAATCATAATTTTCTGATTTGAATTTTATTTGAAGTAATCCAAAGAATTTCAATTTGGTCTCCAACCTTTGCATTTATGTGACTAAACCAATTTCCAATCAATTTCAAATTACCATTACCATTAAATTGTTTTGCATAAATATCACCAGCTTTATTACAACCTGTAGATTTTAAAGTGATATTATTTAAAAAGCCGTCAGTAGATGAACAAATGTATACGTTGTTTCCTCCAACTAAATTACTATTGGTTATATTCAGTCTTCTTGCCTCTTTAGCAGGTATCTGTAAATAACCTTCACCATAAATAATCCCTCTGGAATTTGTATGTCTAAATGAACCCCATTCTAGATGTGCTCTTTTTAATGTTGTTATAAAACGATCGCCACTTTTTGCCATTTTTTACTTTTTTTATTGATTTTCATTTATGAATTTTTCATAACTATCAGAACCGGCTTTGTCGATTTTGAAGTTGTTTTCATCCTTTTTTGTTATCATTACACTATCAAAACCGAGTTCTTCTAATTTTTTTATTGTAGCTAATTCGCCTTCTTTTAAGTTTAGAATTTTTCTTAATAACCAATCTGATAAAGCCTTATTTGGGTTTGTCATTAATGCTTTAGAATTTTCTTGACAAACTTTTGCATTAAAAGTTTCACCACTAGGAACAGTTAAGTTAAAACCCTTATCTCTTTGTGGAAAAAAATTAGGATATAAATGATGAATAATTATTGGAATCGGTATGTAAACTTCACCGAAATCTCTTTTTCTTCCACCGGCATTCCATTGATTTAAACCACTTTTTTCAAACACAAATTTTTTCCCATTTTTTAAACCATAAAGTGGTAAAATCACATAATTTTCACCTTTAACTAATAAATCTTTTGAAGTTGAAAGGTCTTTGTATTCATTAAATATTTGTAACAGCAAAGTATAAGGGTCCTCAATAATTTCAATAGGTATATTAAAAGTATTTTTTGGAACCTCAAACTTTCTGAAAAGTGTACTTTTTGAAAAATTAAAAGAGTAAAAATTTTTTCCATCTTCAAATTGAATACCAGCAGCTGTTGATTTGATAGAATTAATATTATTAATGTTTATTAATTCATAGTCCGTTTCGTATAGAAATAGTTCGTTTTTTTTTCTGGCAACAACATGATAAAGTGAATTTTCTGTATTATATAATCTTTTTGCTAATTCAATTCTTTCATTTCTAAATTCTGCCAATTTAATTGCAAGGTCTTTTCCTTTTAAATTTTTTAATTGGTTGGAAAGTTTATTAAATTCAGCAATTTTTTCAGTGCTAGAATTTTTTTCGCAAATAAATGTTTTTAAACCAACTCCTATGTTAAAATGTTTAGCATCAAAAGCACTATCTCCTCTTGACAAATTTTCTGCATTAAAACTTCTACAAAAAATATTTTCAGCTGCTCTATAATATAAATATGGGACACGACTTTCGCTAAATAATCCAGATAATTTGGAAACAGCGGAAAGTAATTTTATGTAATTTCCATTATTTTCTATATCAATTTCAGCAAATGACTTCATAAAGTTTTTAAAATTTCATTAGCAATTCTTTCGATTAATGTTGTTGTTACTGAGTTACCAGCTTGCATGTATAATCCACTATTCGAAATATTTGGTAAAATATATTTGTCAACTGGATATCCTTGAAAAGCAAAGCATTCTTTTGGAGTTAATTTTCTTATCCCATAATCATCTAAAATTAATGGTACATTGTGACCTCCTGCTCCCATATTTGCTGTTAAAGTAGGACACATATTATTCTTATTTTCTCTTACATAAACTCTCCTCCATTGATAAATTGTATCTTTTGATGTTATGGTTTTTTCTAACTCAGGATAATATGGATGATTTTTTTTATAATATAAATATTCTGCTTGTTTACCTTTTTCTAAAACATCATGAATTGTTTTAGTCAAAGGAATTGGCTCTGGGAACTTAAAATTATTGTGGTTTGTTACTTGTTTTGGGTCAAAAGCTACAATAAAGATTCTTTCTCTATTTTGTGGAACATTAGCATGTGTTGAAGAATTTAGAACTTTTGTATATGTTTTGTAACCTAATTTTTCCTCTAAGATTTCAATAATTATTTTAAATGTATTTCCATTGTCATGAGAAACTAAATTTTTCACGTTCTCTAGAAATACCACTTTTGGCCTATGTTTTTCAACAATTTTTTCAATATCAAAGAATAATGTTCCTCTTGTATCATGAAATCCTTTTCGATAACCTGCAATAGAAAACGCCTGACATGGAAAGCCAGCACAAAGAACTTGAAAATCTGAAGGGATGTAATCTTTTGTATATTCTTTAGTAATATCTCCAAACGGTGTTTCACCAAAATTAGCTCGATAAGTTTTTTTTGCATTTTCGTCCCATTCACTGGTGAATACGCATTTTCCTCCTAAATTTTGCAATGCAAGTCTAAAACCACCAATTCCTGCAAATAAATCAATAAATTTAAAAGTGTAATTTTCAGGAGTTGGAAAAGGTACATTTTCAACTTCAAAAAGAAGTTGTTGCAAAGCAACATCGGAGACTAAATTTAATTTTTCTTCATGATTTTTATACTCAACGATTTGATTTAGATATTCAATCGCATCTTTTTCATAATGTTTTTTTACACCATTTCTGTAATTATGAAGATAATGAGTTAAAATAGCTTTCCTATTATCATCTTCCTCAACAAAACGAATTTTAAATTTTTTGTTGTCAAATTCCTCAATTGATATTTTCTCCTTCATTTTCATTTTTTAAAAATTTTATCATTAAAGAATCCGGTAAAATCAGATTCCAAGGCGGTTATTATTTTTTCCATAATTTCTATGGAAAGGTTTCTTTTTCCTTTTTCGATGTCAGAAATATAGTTTCTGTCTACGTTGGAAATATTCGCTAAATGCTCGATTGACATGGACTTTTCTTCTCTGAGTGTTCTGACTTTTTGTCCAAATTTTTCTTTGATATTCATGTTTTTAAAATTATTGTTATGCCTACAATTGACCCGCCTACTATTGTAAGCATAGATTATTATTTATTAACTATTTTTCAAATGTAACTTTATGTTTGTTGGTGAGATTCCTCCTGCGTCGGACACAAGAGCTTTGCTCGAATTGGCGAAGCAATGACAAGATAGCGGAGAGATTCCTCCTTCTTCGCACACGAGAGCTTTGCTCGAATTGGCGAAGCAATGACAACATGGCGAAAAAAGTTAGGCTTTACTTTTCATCCGGCACCGCATATTTTTTACCTTTACCCCATGCAAGTCAAAACCAAAGCCCTCGTGATTTCGGCGTTAAAGTACCAGGAAAAATCCCTGATTGTGAAGTGCTTTACCCGCACCGATGGGGTGAAGAGTTACTTTGTGCCCAACGCGTTTTCGAGTCGGAAAAACCAACAAAAGATTGCCTATTTTCAACCGCTGACGTTGCTGGAAATCGAAGCAACGCATAAAAACCAAGGCAAACTGGAGTACTTTAAGGAAATCCGTATCAGTCAGCCGTATGTGACGTTGCCGATCAATGTGGTGAAAAGTTCCATTGTGCTTTTTCTTTCAGAAGTGTTGCATCATTGCATTCAGGAAGAAGAAAAAAATGAGGCGTTTTTTGATTATTTAGAAACGGCCTTGCTGTGGTTAGACAGCCACGACGAAGTGGCCAATTTTCATTTGATTTTATTGCTGGGCATGACCCGCTTTTTAGGGTTTTATCCGGATATTTCTCAACAAGAAGCTCCCTTTTTTGAATTGACCGAAGGGGTGTTTACCGCCTACCACGGCGTGAGTTGCCTCTCGGAACACGAAACGGGGTTGTTTAAAAAATTACTTTCGTTAAAATGGTCGGGTGATACGAAGTGTTTTGTGGCTGCAGAACGGAGGGTGTTATTGGGGATTTTAATGGATTATTATGCGTTTCATTTGGATGGGTTTAGGAGGCCGAAGTCTTTGGAGGTGTTGGGGGAGGTGTTTTCTTAGGTGCTGAGGTTTTTTAACCGCAAAGGGCACAAAGGAGGTCGCAAAGAGCACAAGGACGCTTCGCTTTTTTTTGGGAACGCGGATTAAACGGATTAAGTGGATTTTCACAGATTTTGATAGATTTTGATAGCTTCGCTATAATGGATGGAAGCGGATTCTATACATCTTTTTTTTAGTTTTTTTCTTGATGTTTTTTACCACTAAGGGCACGAAGGAGGTCGCAAAGGACACAAAGAAGCTTCGCTTTTTTGGGAACGCGGATTAAACGGATTAAGTGGATTTTCAAGGATTTTGATAGCTTCGCTATAATGGATTTCCAGGGATTCATAACTGCTAAATTTAGCAGTTATTTCAACGGTTTCGCTCCCCTCTCCTTTGGAGAGGGGTCGGGGGTGAGGATTTCAGCTTCGCTATTTTCTCTCACAGAAAACACAGAAAACACAGAAAACGCAGAATACAACAACTACTTCTAAAATTGTCCATCAACTAATTGACTCATTGCCACATTGCCGAATTGGCACATTATCACATTGGCTAATTGCCACATTATTTTACCATATTATCCCAAAAATCCTTACTTTCGCAAATTGATTTTTTAGAACGAGAAAACATGAGTACGAAATTCGCTGAATACAAAGGACTTGACTTGCCTACCGTGGCCTCTGAAGTGCTGAAGTATTGGAAAGAAAACCAGATTTTTGAACAAAGTGTCACCAGCCGTGAAGGGCAACCACCGTATGTGTTTTTTGAAGGTCCGCCTTCGGCCAACGGCTTACCCGGGATTCACCACGTGATGGCTCGTGCGATTAAAGATATTTTTTGCCGCTATAAAACCCAAAAAGGCTTTCAAGTCAAGCGTAAAGCGGGTTGGGATACCCACGGCTTGCCGGTAGAATTGGGTACCGAAAAAGAATTAGGCATTACCAAAGAAGACATCGGTACCAAGATTACGGTGGCCGAATACAACGAAGCGTGTAAACGCACCGTGATGCGATACACCGACGTGTGGAACGACCTCACCGAAAAAATGGGCTACTGGGTGGATATGAACGACCCGTATGTGACGTACAAATCGAAATACATGGAGTCGGTTTGGTGGTTGTTGAAACAGATTTACGATAAAGATTTATTATACAAAGGCTACACCATTCAGCCGTATTCGCCCAAAGCGGGAACCGGTTTGTCTTCGCATGAAGTGAACCAACCGGGCAGTTACAGAGATGTGACCGATACCACCGTGGTGGCTCAATTTAAAACCAAACCGGAAACCTTACCTGCTTTTTTACAAGGGTTTGGCGACATTCATATCTTAGCTTGGACAACCACGCCTTGGACGTTGCCAAGTAATACGGCGTTAACGGTTGGACCGAAGATTGACTATGTGTTGGTGAGAACGTTTAATCAATATACGTTTGAGCCAATAAATGTGGTGTTGTCCAAGAATTTAGTGGGGAAACAATTTGGCGGAAAGTATATGTTAGCCGCAAGCGAAGAGGACTTTTCTAACTATAAAGCCGACGACAAAAAAATTCCGTATCAACTCTTAGCCGAATGCAAAGGAGCGGATTTAGTAGGCATTCGCTACGAACAATTATTGCCTTGGATTTTACCGTATCAACATCCGGAAAATGCGTTTCGTGTGATTTCAGGTGATTTTGTGACGACGGAAGACGGTACCGGAATTGTACATACCGCTCCTACTTTTGGTGCGGATGATGCGAAGGTGGCGAAAGAAGCTACGCCTGAAGTACCGCCAATGTTGGTGTTGGACGCCGCCGGAAATCCCGTTCCGTTGGTGGATTTACAAGGAAAATTCATTCAAGGATTGGGTGATTTTTCGGGGAAATATGTAAAAAATGAATATTACACCGAAGGTGATGCACCGGAACGTTCTGCTGATGTGGAAATTGCCATCCAATTAAAAGAGGAAAACAAAGCCTTCAAAGTAGAAAAATACGTGCACAGTTATCCGCATTGTTGGCGAACCGACAAACCGATTTTATATTATCCGTTGGATTCGTGGTTCATCAAAGTAACGGAAATCAAAGACCGTATGTTTGACTTGAACGATACCATCAATTGGAAACCTAAAGCTACCGGCGAAGGGCGTTTTGGCAATTGGTTGAAGAACGCCAACGATTGGAATTTGTCCCGTTCTCGTTACTGGGGTATTCCGTTACCAATTTGGCGAACCGAAGATAAAACCGAAGAAGTGATCATGGGTTCGGTGGAAGAATTATACACGGCTATCGAAAAATCGATAGCAGCAGGTTTCCAAAAAGAGAATCCGTTCAAAGGATTTGAAATTGGCAACATGAGTGAGGAAAACTATGATTTAGTGGATTTACACAAAAATGTTGTGGATGAAATCGTATTGGTTTCGCCTTCCGGCAAACCGATGAAACGAGAAACCGATTTGATTGACGTATGGTTTGACAGTGGAGCCATGCCGTATGCTCAATGGCATTATCCTTTTGAAAACAAGCATTTAATTGACCATAACGAAGCGTTTCCGGCTGATTTTATTGCCGAAGGTGTCGATCAAACCCGTGGATGGTTTTATACTTTACACGCCATCGGAACGTTAGTGTTCGATAAAATTGCCTATAAAAATGTGGTTTCGAATGGGTTGGTTTTGGATAAAAACGGCCAAAAAATGTCGAAACGTTTGGGTAATGCAATTGACCCGTTTAAAACGTTAAGTGATTTTGGTCCGGATGCGACACGTTGGTATATGATTGCCAATGCGAATCCGTGGGATAATTTGAAATTTGATATCGAAGGCGTGGCGGAAGTACGACGTAAGTTTTTTGGCACGTTATATAATACCTATTCATTCTTTGCGTTGTATGCCAACATTGATGGGTTTACCAATAAAGAAGCAGAAGTTCCCTTAACGGAACGGCCTGAAATTGACCGATGGATTTTATCGGAATTGCAAACGCTAGTGCAGTTAGTAGATGAAAGTTATGCCGATTACGAACCCACAAGAGCGGCAAGAGCGATTTCTGATTTTGTACAGGAAAATTTAAGTAATTGGTATGTGCGTTTGTGTAGAAGAAGATTCTGGAAAGGTGAATACGGCACGGATAAGATAGCGGCGTATCAAACATTATACACCTGTTTGATTACAGTGGCTAAATTATCGGCTCCTATTGCTCCTTTCTTTATGGACAGACTTTACCGAGATTTAACACAAGCTACACATTCAGAAAATTTTGACAGCGTACATTTGGCTGATTTTCCGAAATATGTTGAAAAATATGTTGATAAATCGTTGGAGAGTAAAATGATGAAAGCACAGACGGTTTCGTCACTGGTTTTATCGCTTCGCAAGAAGGAGATGATTAAGGTGCGTCAACCGTTGCAAAAGGTAATGATTCCGATACTTGACGATGTTCAGCGAGCAGAAATTGAAGCGGTTTCCGACCTTATAAAAGCGGAAGTAAACGTAAAAGAAGTGGTGTTGTTAGACGATGCTTCAGGGGTGTTGGTAAAGCAAATCAAGCCTAATTTTAAAGCCTTAGGGCCTCGTTTTGGGAAAGATATGGGATTGATTGCCAAAGAGATACAAGGTTTTTCGCAAGAGCAAATTGCTGAATTAGACCGCAACGGAAGCTATTCGCTTGTTATTTCAGGAAATTCAATAACTTTAACACAAGATGATGTGGAGATTTCTTCGCAAGATATCCCGGGTTGGTTGGTGGCTAATGCAAACGGAATTACGGTAGCCTTAGACATTACGATTACCGATGAATTGCGAAAAGAAGGCATAGCGAGAGAGTTAGTCAATCGTATTCAAAACCTTAGAAAAGACAGTGGTTTTGAAGTAACCGATAAAATAAAGGTTCAATTGTTGCGAAATGGTAGTTTAGAGGAAGCCATTACTGCAAATGAATCATATATAAAGTCCGAAACATTAACCGAAATGCTCGTTTTTGAAGACCAATTAGAAAATGGTACGGAAATTGAGTTTGATGACATTAAAACACTAATAATAATTTCAAAATAGATTAACATGACAGATGAAGTAGTACGTTACTCAGAAGCCGATTTGGCGGAGTTCAAAGAAATTATCCTTAAAAAAATTGAGAAAGCACAGAATGATTTGGAGCTCATCAAGAGTGCCTATATGAATGATTTGAATAATGGAACGGATGATACGTCGCCCACGTTCAAAGCATTTGAAGAAGGTTCTGAAACCATGAGCAAAGAAGCGAATTCTCAATTGGCTATTCGCCAGGAGAAGTTTATCCGCGATTTGCGAAATGCTCTTTTTAGAGTAGAAAACAAAACCTATGGGGTTTGCAAAGTAACGGGTAAATTAATTTCGAAAGAACGCTTAAAATTGGTTCCACATGCGACGATGAGTATAGAGGCGAAGAATATGCAGCGATAAGGAGCAAAGGCTCTAAGGTACTGAGTTGCTGAGGTACTGAGGAAATCAGATTTAAAAATACCCAAATAAAAAGAGAGGACTTTAACATCCTCTCTTTTTATTTGGGTATTTTTAAATTTAGAAATTTACAGTGCTAATGACTTCTAATGTATGGTTTTCACCATAGTTGTATTGGATGATTTTATTGGTTCCCACAGCAATAAGATGGGTGTCTAAAGCGATCACATCTTTTACTTGGTCGTTATAAGTGTTTTGAAGTATTAATTCGGCTGAATTGGCAGCATCAAAAACATTTAAGTTTCCATCGGCACACACATAGAGCACATTATTTTTTACACCCAACCCAAAAGGTTGAGTCAATAAATAAGTAGAAATCAACGTTGGGTTTTCAATAGTTGTGATGTCAATGACATTTACTTGGTCTTCAATTGAACCGCAGTTGGAGCCGCCTCTTACAGTGATATAGGCTTTGTAGCCGTCAACCACAACCGGGTCACAGGCTGTGGCATGAGCAAAACTAGATACAAAATAAGGATTGAACTCATCCAAGGCATTCACCACATACATTCCATTGGTAGAACCAATAAAAAGGAATTCTTTTTGTTTAAATAGTGTTTCAAATAGTCCACCTCCTAACCATTCGTTCATGTTTACCGTTTTATCAAAATAAGTTTCTGTCGGGTTGGTAATGTTGAAGACATTTAAATTGTATGAATCTACAGTATACAAAGCATTGTTGTTGATTTGGAATTTAGCATAAGAGCCACCGGTTCCCACACTTCCTCCACTGGCATTTTCAAAGCTTGCAAGAGCGTCGTCGGCCCAATTCGCATATTCCTCAGAAGGTCTTTGTCGGGTTTCAATTTTAAACCCAACCATGATTTCGCCTTCGGATGGATACACGTCATAGGCATAAAATTCAGCCTCATTCGGATAAGTTGGGTAGAAGGAAATTACGTTCTCAGCCACACGAACAACTTCTATATTATTGATGTTGCTGATATCAAAAACCACTAAATCCACAAAGTTATCCGCATACAAATAGTTCCCTTTTACCGCAATATCATGCACTCCTTCCAGGTTGATAAAAGCCATGTTTTGGGGATTAGCCGGGTTGGAATTGTCAAAAATGTGGATGCCTGATTCTTGAGCAATATAAAACAGTAGGTTTTCTGCAATGTAGATTTTGCCGTCGGAGTTGGTTTCTTGGGCGGAAGTAACCGAAATAGAATTTCGTAATGTTTCTAACGATTTGATTACCGGAACCGCAAATTTTGCTGTTTCCGAAGAGCGGTCATCGTCTTGGTTGCAACTTGCAAAAAAGCCGACAAACAAGCATAAGCAAAGTAAATTTATTGTTTTCATTATCAGTTAGGTTAGGTTAAACAAATGTACAAATTGTTGTATGTAGTTGAGATGTAAAATCTAAAAAAGGTTGCGTGAAATGCTAAATATTATTTAAAGTTTTGTGCTCTTGTTCCATAATTCGCCTTTTGTTTGAGATAATTGTTATTTTTGCACGATAAAATTGTCAGCATGTCTTTAAAGAAAGCTTATTTGATCGTCTTTATCATCTTATTAGTTGATCAACTTTCCAAAATATATATTAAAACGAACTTTGTTCTAGGAGAAGAAATTAAAGTTTTCGACTGGTTTCGTATTCATTTTATCGAAAATGAAGGCATGGCTTGGGGAACTAAAATACCCGGTGATTACGGGAAATTGTTTTTAACGTTATTTCGTATTGTAGCTGTTTTTGGAATTGGGTATTGGTTGTGGGACAGTGTGAGAAAGCATAGTTCAAACTACCTGATTGTAGCCGTAGCATTGATTTTAGCCGGAGCCTTTGGCAATATTATCGACAGTGTTTTTTATGGGGTCATTTTTAATGACAGTCACCACGCCGCTTCTACTTTATTTTCAGACAATCCTTATGGAACTTGGTTCCACGGGAAAGTTGTGGATATGCTTTACTTCCCGATTTGGAAAGGAACGTTACCGGAATGGATTCCTGGTGTAGGGGGAAACTACTTTACTTTCTTTAATGCCATTTTTAATATTGCCGACATGGCCATTTCTACCGGAGTGGGTATTTTGATTGTATTTAATAAAAGAGCTTTCGGCACAACTAACAAGGAAGAAGTTGCAACCAACGAAGAAATGGCTGCTTAATTAAACGTGTAAATTTTGGTGGGTGTTATGCAATAATCCAGTAGAACATCTGCTTCAAAAACATCTTCAATTTGATTTTCTGCTTCAAAAAAAGACAATCCTATCTTGATAGTGTCCGGTTTACATTCGGCTAAGAATTGGTCATAAAAGCCTTTGCCGTAACCCACGCGATGTCCTTTTTTATCAAAAGCCAACAAGGGGATAAAAACCACTTCAATCATAGCAACAGGAACTTCTATCCCATTGACCGGTTCCGGAATATTATAGTCGTTTTTTTTGATTTTGGTGTTATCCGTTAACAAAAAATGTGTCATTTTTCTGGTTTCAAAATCACTTTTAGCGATGACAATTTCTTTGTCTTTTCCGGCTAAAATTTGCAAGATGAATTCGGTATCAATTTCTTTATGTTCTTGGATGGATAAAAAAAGATGGTAATAGGTTTTATCCCAAATGTTCAACCGAAGCAATTGGTTGGCAATGGCTAAACTTTTTTCTTCTCTTTCTTCTTCTGCAAGAGCGGCCCGTAACGCTTTATACTTTATCCGAAGTTCTTTTTTATGCATATACCGAAGCGTTCAATTCGGCTATAAAAGTAATTAAATGTTCGGGTTCCACGTGATTCATCACTACAATTTTATACCATTTGTTATCCTTGAGGTGCGATTGAGGTACGAGTTTAAAACGTTGAGCGATTTCATTGGAAATGTATTTTGCTTCAATCGTTACAATGTTCATAAACGGTTCTCGGAAATAACGAATATCCAATTGATCTAATTCACGACAGAGAAAATCGGTTCGTAATTGTAGTGTATTCACTTTTTCAAACCATCCGTGTGGTCCATATGTGGATAGTATCATCCAAACGGCAACAGCATTGGCTCCTGAACGGCTACCGCAGAGCGTAACATCCATGCCTTCTACATATTCTGCTTCTTTGGTGAGTACATGATGGATAAGGTTTTTTCGGCAAATAAAAATGCCGGTTCCATACGGTGCTTGTAACATTTTGTGGGCATCAATGGTAATCGAACTAATAGCAGGATTGCTGAAATTAATGGTTGACTGTTGATTGCTAAACGGATATACGAAACCGCCATACGCCCCATCAATGTGCAATTTAAACGGCAGTTGAAGAGCGTTTAATGTTTCAATATAGTCCAACGGATTGTCCACTGAACCAAACATGGTGGTGCCCATATTTGAGACTACTATACAGTATTTTTTACCGTTTTCTTTCGCCTGTATAAGAATCGATAGCAAGGCTTTTTTATCCAATTGACGGGTTGAAAAATCAACCGGGATTTTGAGCCAATCTACTTGTAAAAGGTTAGCTCCTTTTGGAATGGAATAATGGGTATCTTCTGAGGAAACAATAGCAATTTCCTGTAAAGAAGCTAGATGTTCGTGAAGGAAATAATTGCGGTACATCCATAAGGCTTGAATGTTGGCTTCTGTTCCGCCGGGTGAAACATAGCCGTCAAAACCCTCAGGTTTGGCCTTAAAAACATCAATGGCTAAAGCATTAAGCACTTCATTTTCCAGCTGTTGTGTGCCGCTAAACACACTTTCGGATTGGCCTAATGTGTGACAACCAATATGATTGGGGTTGGCTACAAAGGTTTGCAATGTTGGAGCTTCTTTCAAAAAAGGAGCGTTATCATAAAAGACTTTCCCATCCAATTTTGAAGCCGGAAAGCCGAGTGAAATGTCTTGTGCAAAGTTTACGTTTTCAGCCAACGCCTCAGCTACTTTGTCTAAACGTTCTTGGTGGCTATATTTTTTCCAATACTTCATGGTTGTATATTTTTGGGCAAAGCTAGGTAGTTTGCCGAAGAGGAAATATGATAAATGTTAGTTGCAAGCACCTTTTTTTACTACTATATTTGTACTATGCAGACCATTTCTTTAGAACTTCAACTACAAACCCTTCCCGACAGTCCGGGAGTATATCAATATTTTGATAAGGAAGGAAAGATATTGTATGTTGGAAAAGCGAAGAACTTAAAAAAAAGAGTTTCGTCTTATTTTACCAAATCGCATGACAACCACAAAACGGCGATTTTGGTGAAGAAAATTGTTGAAATCCGTCATATTGTAGTGGCTACCGAACAAGATGCCTTGTTGTTAGAAAACAATTTGATTAAAAAATTACAACCGCGGTATAACATCAATTTAAAAGACGACAAGACTTATCCGTGGATTTGCATCAAAAAAGAACCGTTTTCCCGCATTTTTCCTACTCGAAAAATGATAAAAGACGGTTCCGAATATTACGGACCCTATACCAATTTCAAAACTGTGAATACGTTGTTGGATATGATTAAAGAATTGTATCCGTTGCGAACGTGCAATTACGATTTAAGTGAACAAAATATCCGTAACCATAAATACAAAGTATGTTTGGAATACCATATTGGCAATTGCAAAGGCCCATGTGAAGGGATGGAAAGTCTGGAACATTACCAAAGTCAGGTGGATGCTATTCGGGAAATATTGAAAGGTAATTTTAAAGACAGTATCAAGACTTTTAAACAAAAAATGATGCTTCATGCACAACACATGGAATTTGAAGAAGCACAGAAAATCAAAGAAAAAATAGATGTTTTAGAGAATTATCAGGCTAAATCGACCATTCTCAATCCAAAAATATCCAACATTGATGTGTTTTCAATTGTTTCGGATGAAACGATGGCCTATGTTAATTTCCTTCAAATTGCTCATGGAGCGATTATTCGTTCGCATACCTTGGAGATGAAAAAAAAGTTGGACGAAACCGACGAAGAGCTATTGGAATTGGCCGTTGTAGAGCTTCGGGAACGTTTTCGACTCACTTCCAAAGAAATTATACTGCCGTTTGAATTGGATTTTGGCAATAAAATTAAAGTCACTGTACCACAGTTGGGTGATAAAAAACAGATTTTAGAACTGTCGCAACGCAATGCTAAATACCATCGTTTGGAGCAATTGAAACAAATTCAGATTGTAGATCCGGAAAGGCATACCAACCGCATTATGGCTCAAATGCAAAAGGATTTACGCCTTTCTGTTGAACCACGACACATTGAATGTTTTGACAACTCGAATATTCAGGGAACCAATCCTGTGGCGGCTTGTGTAGTGTTTAAAGACGGAAAGCCCAGCAAAAAAGACTACCGTCATTTCAATATTAAAACGGTGGAAGGACCGAATGATTTTGCGTCGATGGAAGAAGTGGTGTACCGTCGTTATAAAAGGTTATTGGATGAAAACCAACCTTTACCGCAATTGATTATCATTGATGGAGGGAAGGGGCAATTATCGTCGGCACTGAAAAGTTTAGACGATTTAGGATTACGCGGAAAAATAGCGATTATAGGCATTGCTAAACGATTGGAAGAATTGTTTTATCCCGGTGATTCTGTTCCGTTGTATTTGGATAAAAAGTCGGAAACGCTCAAAATTATTCAGCAATTGCGAAACGAAGCTCACCGATTTGGCATTACTCATCATCGAGACAAACGCAGTAAGTCGGCTCTTCAAACCTCGCTTGAAACCATACCCGGAATCGGAGAAAAAACGATGATTACGTTACTAAAACATTTCAAAAGTGTTAAAAGATTGTCTTTGGCCACCGAAAGTGAAATTTCTGACGTGGTGGGTGTATCAAAAGCCAAAAAAATTTCCGAATTTTACAGAAGTAAACCTAACTAATACATTTTGAAGCGAATAATTCCTGCCTTTTTGGATTCCAATTTCCCGTTTTCGTCTGTATCTCTGCATGCAGTTACAAGAATATTGGCTCAACCGGGGATAGGAAGGATTTGTCTTTTGTGTTTGTTGACCATAGCCTTTAACCTATCACCAAATACTGTTCAAGCACAAGATACAATTCCAAAAAAGCCTAAAATTGGGTTGGTTTTAAGTGGAGGAGGAGCAAAAGGATTGGCTCACATTGGTGTACTCAAAGTCATTGAAGAAGCCGGCATCAAAATCGATTACATTGGCGGAACCAGTATGGGAGCTATCGTTGGCGGGTTATATGCTTCGGGCTATACCGCCACGCAACTTGACAGTATTTTTAACAATACCGATTACGATGCTGTGATTCAGGATTTTATTCCTCGGTCATCCAAAAACTTTTATGAAAAAGCAAATGATGAGCGGTATGCTTTTGCGTTACCTTTTAATAAGTTCAAAATTGGCATTCCCACTGCTTTGTCAAAAGGCTTGTATAATTATAATATGATGACCCGTTTAACAGCAAATGTTCGCCATGAACGGGATTTTAAAAAGTTGCCCATCCCGTTTTTGTGTATCGCTACCGATATTGAAACCGGTCAGGAAGTGTTGTTAGACCACGGTTTTTTGGCTCAGTCTATTTTGGCCAGCGGAGCATTTCCATCGCTCTATTCACCACTGGTTATCGATGGTAAATACCTTATAGATGGAGGGGTAATTAATAATTATCCTTTGGATGAGGTGAAAAAAATGGGTGCGGATATCATTATTGGTGTCGATGTTCAAGACGACTTAAAAGACCGGGAATCATTAAAAGATGCGACTCGAATTTTGGTACAGATTTCAAACTTGCAAATGATTCAAAAAATGCAAGAGAAAAAAACGCGTACAGATGTTTATATTCGTCCTGATGTAGAACAATATTCGGTGATTTCTTTTGACAAAGGAACCGAAATTATTGAAGTAGGGAAAAAGGCCGCCCTCAGTGTAATTGAACAACTCAATCAACTAAGTAGTAATTATCAAAAGCAAAAAACAATTGTTCCCTTAACCGAGCGGGATAGTTTATATGTTTCTTCCATTACACATACTCAGTTAGAAAATTACACAAGAGCTTATATCATTGGTAAGTTAAGGTTTAAAGCCGGTAGAAAAATCAGTTTTTCAGAATTAAAGCAAGGCATTGAAAACTTGAATGCTACACAAAATTTCGGATCCATTAATTATACTTTGGAAAAAGACAACAATGGCGGTGACAGAATAAATTTAAATTTAACCGAGAATCCCTATAAAGCATTTTTAAAATTGGGTTTGCATTACGACGGATTGTTTAAAAGTGGGATTTTAGTTAATTTCACACAAAAGAAAATGTTGTTTAAAAATGACATATTTTCCACCGATGTTGTGTTGGGGGATAATTTCAGGTATAATTTGGATTATTATGTTGATAACGGTTTTTATTGGAGTTTTGGAATCAAATCAAAATTTACCGGTTTTAACCGAAATGTAACTACCGATTTTAGTCAAGGTGTTCTGTTTACCTCGGAAGATGTGAATTCTATTAACGTGGATTTTTCCGACTTCACCAATCAAATTTATATGCAAACAGTTTTTATACAAAAATTTGTGGTAGCAGGTGGTTTGGAATATAAACATTTGAAATTAAAATCGGAGACCTTAAACACAGGTGATCCGGTTATAGAAAACAGTGATTATTGGAGTGCTTTTGGGTATTTGAAGTATGACTCTTTTGATAATAAATACTTTCCCAAAAGTGGTTGGTATTTTAATGGGGATATACAATCGTTTTTTTATTCTACGGATTACACGAACACGTATAACAATTTTTCTATTTTAAAAGCGGAAGCCGGTATAGCTCAAAAGTTGTTTAACCGAACGACACTGAATATTCAAACCGAAGGAGGTTTAACTATTGGAGAACAAACCGTTCCCTTTTTTAATTTTGTATTTGGGGGATATGGGTTTTATCCCATCAACAACTTTAAACCGTTTTACGGGTATGATTTTTTAAGTTTTGCCGGGAACAGTTATGTTAAAGCCCTGTTTCAGTTGGATTATGAAATTTTTAAAAAAAATCATTTAAACTTCTCGGCGAATTTTGCAAATGCCGGCGATAAGATTTTTGAATCGGATGAGTGGCTCACTAAGCCTTCTTTTACCGGTTATGGATTTGGTTATGGGTTAGAATCTATTTTTGGTCCCATAGAAATTAAGCACAGTTGGTCCCCCGAAACTAAAGATCACCACACATGGTTTAGTGTAGGTTTTTGGTTTTAATTGTGTAGTATTCCTTTTTTTACGATATTTGTGTTATATTTTACTAAAATCATAAAAAATGTTTGTAATTCTTGGTTTTTTGGTAGCCTTTGGTCTTGGAATTATTGTAGGCGTGAACATTAAAAAAAATCAAAACTAACCTCAAATAATTTTTGAAATGAGTGCTTTTTGGCCCGGATTATTGGATTACCTTCAGTTCCTTATCAAACGGAATCCGGAGTGATTTGAATTAATTAGCCAAATTGACAATTTGTCAATGTGACAATTCATCAAATGTTCAATCTAAATTCAAAAAAATGCCATTTTATCATCAATTAGGAGAAATTCCTCCCAAACGTCATACACAATTCCGAAAACCAAACGGCGAACTTTATTATGAGCAACTTTTTGGTACTGTGGGTTTTGACGGAATGTATTCCAACATGTATCACGTGCACAGACCCACACAAGTTAAAGAAATCCGTAAACAATATTCCGTGGCACCTTCCATTGCCAAATCCAATAATATGCAATCGTATAAATTGCACGGATTTGACGTAGCCCCTGAAAAAGATTATTTGGAAAGTAGAAAAATTGTGTTGACCAATTCAGACTGCCACATTACGTTGGCTGCTCCTCAAAACAAAACGCAAGACTATTTTTATAAAAACACCGATTCCGATGAAATGATTTTCATTCACAAAGGAAGCGGAAAACTACGCACTTTTTTAGGTAATATCGACTTTAAATACGGCGATTATTTATTGATTCCACGCGGAATCATTTATAAAATTGATTTTGATACCGAAGATAACCGATTGTTTATTGTAGAATCGAGACGACCTATTTATACGCCAAAACGGTACCGTAACTGGTTTGGTCAATTGCTAGAACATTCTCCTTTTTGCGAACGCGATTTACGTCGCCCAACTGAATTAGAAACGTATGACGAAATAGGTGATTTTGTGATTAAAGTGAAAAAAAGAGACGAAATCATCGAAATGGTCTATGCTTCGCATCCGTTTGATGTGGTAGGCTATGACGGTTACAATTATCCGTATGCTTTTTCCATTCACGATTTTGAACCGATAACCGGAAGAATTCACCAACCGCCACCGGTGCACCAAACTTTTGAAACGGATGCGTTTGTGGTATGTTCATTTGTGCCGAGATTGTATGACTATCATCCGCTTTCTATTCCGGCACCCTATAATCACAGTAATATTGACAGTGATGAGGTGTTGTATTATGTGGATGGTGATTTCATGAGCCGAAATGATGTGAAACCGGGAAATATTTCCTTGCATCCGGCGGGTATTCCGCACGGACCGCATCCGGGAGCCTACGAAAGAAGCATCGGAAAAACCGAAACAAAAGAGTTGGCCGTAATGGTGGACACTTTTAAGCCGTTGATGGTGACGGATGAAGCGATGAAAGTGGCAGATGAGCAGTACTTTCAATCGTGGCTTTGATAATTTGGCAATTTGTCAATTCGGCAATTTGTCAATGAGGGGTAGTAGTAATCAAGATATTAGAATTTATATTTAAAAAAAGATATTAATTTTAAAAACATTTCTAAACAAATCAGTCAATTGACACATAGACAAATCAATCAATTGACACATTAATTCTATAAGCCATGATAACATTTAAAGAAAAGTACAAGGATAATTTAATTCTTGTAAAATCATTTGAATTTGCCAAGAAGATTGTTTTATACACCGAAAAATTAGAGGAAAATAAAAGGTTTGTTGTTGCCAATCAACTGCTTAAGTCCGGCACATCAATAGGAGCAAACATAAAAGAAGCTCAAAACGCAGAAAGCAAAGCTGATTTCATACACAAATTTAAAATTGCCATGAAAGAAGCTGATGAAACCGAGTTTTGGTTGTTTTTATGCAATGAACTAGAACGTTATCCCGAAACAGAAGAATTGTTAATAGAATTATTTGACATTTTAAAAATCACAAATAAAATTATAGCAACTTCAAAAATTAATAAAAAAAGTTCAACCCAATTGGTTGATGAAATGTAAATTTTAGCAGTTTTCAAAATTGACAAATTGCCACATTGACCAATTGACAAATTAAAAACAAAGTTTAACCAAATTGGTTGAAAAGATGCAATTTTAGCAGTTTTCAAAAATTGTCACATTGCCACATTGACCAATTGCCACATTAAAAAATTATGTCACAAGAAATAAAATCAGTAGAATACGGACTGGAAAAAATATTTGAAGGAGCTCAAGATTTCCTTCCTTTAATGGGAACCGATTATGTAGAGTTTTATGTTGGGAATGCCAAACAAGCGGCTCATTTTTATAAAACAGCCTTTGGCTTTCAATCGTTGGCGTATGCCGGATTGGAAACCGGTGTAAAAGACCGAGCTTCGTATGTGTTGAAGCAAGATAAAATCCGATTAGTTTTAACCACCGCATTAAAAAGTGATTCGCTTATTGGAGAACATGTTAAAAAACATGGCGATGGAGTAAAAATCGTAGCTTTATGGGTAGAAGACGCTCGTAAATCGTTTGAAGAAACGACTAAACGCGGTGCAAAAGTTTTCATGGAGCCTACGGTGGAAACCGATGAGTTTGGTGAAGTGGTTCGTGCCGGAATTTATACGTACGGTGAAACCGTTCATCTATTCGTAGAACGCAAAAATTACAACGGGACTTTTTTACCGGGTTATAAAGAATGGAAATCGGATTACAATCCCGCACCTGTTGGATTAAAATATGTAGATCACATGGTGGGAAATGTGGGTTGGAATGAAATGAATACGTGGGTAAAATGGTATGAAGATGTGATGGGATTTGTGAATTTCCTTTCCTTTGATGACAAACAAATTACCACCGAATATTCCGCTTTGATGAGTAAAGTAATGAGCAACGGAAACGGGAGAATTAAATTCCCCATCAACGAACCGGCCGAAGGAAAGAAAAAATCACAGATTGAAGAATATTTAGATTTTTATGAAGGTCCGGGTGTGCAGCACATTGCGGTAGCCACCGATGATATCATTTCCACCGTAGCCGAAATGCGAAAAAGAGGTGTTGAGTTTTTGAGTACGCCACCACAAGCCTATTACGATGCCATTCCGGAACGTTTAAAAGATCACATGTCGAAGTTTAAAGAAGACATCAAAGAACTTCAAAAATTGGGTATTATGATTGATGCCGATGAGGAAGGATATTTGTTGCAAATTTTCACCAAACCGGTGGAAGACCGCCCTACTTTATTCTTTGAAATCATCCAACGGATGGGAGCCAGAGGTTTTGGAGCAGGAAATTTCAAAGCGTTGTTTGAAAGTATCGAACGTGAACAAGCGTTAAGAGGAACGTTATAATCGTTTTTGTATATTAATAATCCGCTATGTTTCATAAAATCATCGTGAAACTTAGCGGATTTTTATTTTATAACGGGAACAAGAAGTTTTTTGTAAATTAAAATTAATAAAACAGTCTTAAAATTGCGAATAGTGAAATTTTACACCTTCTTTCAATGTGTTTTTTGCTGAATATGTGTTAAAGTCAAAAAATAACTAACAATTTAGTAACCAACCCATTACCTTTGCACTCGCAAAAAAGGAGGAGTGGTTACCTTTTTTTGAGTAATGTAAATTTTCATAATTTATAGTTTTTTTGGTTAGTTAATTAGCATACAGCCCAATTGGAAACAGTTGGGCTTTGTGTTTTGGGTAATGTGTCAATGATTCAATTTGGAAATGAGTCAATTTGTTTTTACAACAGATCAATTCATCAGAGTTCCCTCTACGCTGAGTATTCAACAAACAATTTTTATTATTTTTTCACAAATTTAAATGTAAAACTTTCAAAGTTAGGTGAGTCAATTATACCAAAATAAAGACCTGTTGTAAGGTTTGAAACATCCAATTGATTATTGATAATTTCACCACGATAAATTTCTCTTCCGTTTATGTCAATCAATCTTATTGAATTTGTATTACCGTCTTCTAACTGAAAATTCAAAAAATCATTAGTAGGGTTCGGATAAATTGTGAAGCGTTTATTGTTTTGTGTCAGGCTTAAGTTTTCACTCAACGAATTTCCAAATTTAACGACGGTAAATTTATTTTGGATAACGGTATAAATTTTTTCTTGAGAATCTAAAACAATTGCCATCGGTTCCGTGCCTTGAATATTGTATGAAGTGGACCATTCAAAACCATTTTGAGCCGAATAAGCATAGATGAATGTTGCCGAGGGAGCACCACCATTGTTATTTGAATTACCTATGATATAATAATTGTCATTTACAGAAACAATCATATCATAAACCCAGTTGTTACTTTGTGATAAAAGCTGTTCGTTTTGATATAAAATTGAGCCATCTATTGGAGATACTTTTGCTACATATAGTTTGTTTTCTCCGCTGGTAGACCAATTTGTTCCGGAAATAATTAATTCGCCGGTACTCAGTACTTTTAATCTTCCCGAAGTAGCGGCCACTTGTATATCGTATGTTTGAGAAAATACAACATTGCCATTTGTGTCATATTTTGTTAATTCAATGGATGGATCGGAGCCTACATACGTTTGCGTAAGAGAAAAGGTGTTCCCGGAATTGTCTAGTAAAACATCTGTAGCCCAAGTTTGGTTATTGTTTTGACTGTTTCCGGACCAAATCAAATCACCATCTGCATTCCAAACAGCGTATTGATTGTTATAACCTGAAATCATCGTATTTCCTACTAAAACAATTTTGCCGTTTTTATAATTCATACCATGAATCCCGTGAACGTTGCCAAAGCTCTTAACTCTTTCCCACAATAATTCTCCGCCACTACTAAGTTTCAATAAAACAAATCCGGCTTGTGATAATGTATTGGTGATACCGGCTGTTCCAATATACAAATTATCCAACTCATCAATTGCTCCTAAGTTTCGCTTGCGAATTCCCATTATATCTCCCGAATTAAATGTTCCCGGAATAGATACATTATACAGTAATTCACCTGTTGGAGAATATTTCAAAACTTTTATAGCATTTGGATTTTCATTTTGGAGTGATAAAGTAAATTGATAACCCACTACAATAATGTTGTTATTACTATCTGTTCCCGTCCAAGTGGCTCGATGTGAATTGTTTGGCAATGTAGTTGAAACAGAATCTTTCCAAATTAAGTTCCCTTCGGAATCCATTTTTTGAGTATAAATATAATTGGCATATCCGGTTTGGTTGAACCCATTTCCAACAGAAATAATTTTATCCTCAGAGTCTACCGCTATCATTTTTCCCAAAACAAGGGGGTTAGGATAGACGTTTTCCCAAAGTAGATTTTGACTAATGGAAAATTGAAAAAAGAGGCATATCATAAATAAGTATAAATATCTCATAATGGTATTATTTGAATGAATAATTAGTTAATAAAGGTTCAAAGTTATTGTATCTACTTTAGCAAAACAGTGACAAATGTCACATCGTACTTTTTATTTTAACAATTGTTGAGACAATTACCCTACTTTTAGAATAAAGAAGTAATCAATTATCCTAAAAAAACATTAAAATCCTCCCTTTTTTTGAGGTCTTTTTTAGATTTAGTACATTTGGAACAGAAATTGCAACGGCTTCTGAAAAAAGACAACGTTTTATGAAAAAAGTACTGCTTCTCTTCCTGTTTATATCAACTGCCAGTTTTGATTCTCAGACGAGTTATCCTATAAAAGAAGATGCTTTTGATGTGGGTGAATGGTTTCAGTTCCGCATTCACTACGGCTTGATTAATGCCGGAATGGCAGAATTGAGTGTGCATGAAGCCATTAGAAACAATAAAAAAGTTTTTCATGCTAAAGGGCGTGGCTACACCACCGGAATGACTAAATTTTTCTTTAAAGTAGAAGATGATTACCAAAGTTATTTTGATAAACAAACCGGTAAACCCTATCAATTTGTTCGAAAAATAGACGAGGGCGGTTACACCAAAAACCAAGAAGGTTTCTTCAACCAAAGCAACAATACGGTTTTGGTAAAAGACTATAAACGGAAGACAGAAAAAACATTCCAAGTACCGGATAAAACACAAGATATTTTATCGACATTTTATTATTTGAGAAATCACCCTGCTGTTGATAAACTAAAAGTAGGAGAGTCCATCGACATCGATATGTTTTTTGATGAAGAAACTACAAAATTTAAACTGAAATTTATTGGTCGTGAAGATTTAAAAACTAAATTTGGTGTCGTTCCTGCCATGATTTTCAGGCCTTATGTGCAAGCCGGACGTGTTTTTAAAGAACAAGAAAGCTTAACTGTTTGGATTTCAGACGATGACAACAAATTACCCCTGCGAATTAAGGCCGAATTAGCCGTGGGATCGATCAAAGCTGATTTGGAAAAATTTAAAGGATTAAAACATACATTTACCGTTAAAGCAAAACCGTAATGAATACTACCGCACACGATGATATTCTTGAAAAGTTGGAAGAAAAGTTTCAAGGAATTAACCAAAAAACGGAAACACACTTAGAAGGACTTTTGTGGGCGAAGCCCATCACTTATTGGGATTATATTCAAACGGATGCACTTTTGAACTTGCAGATACAACGAACAACCTTGCCGGATGAGATGGTTTTTGTGATGTATCACCAAGTGAATGAATTGTTATTCAAAATGATACTTTGGGAAATCGAGCAAGTCTGTCATTCTGAAAAGCCCGAAACAGCTTTTTTTACTGAAAAATTAATGCGAATCAGTCGTTATTTCGATATGCTGACCACTTCTTTTACCATCATGAAAGACGGAATGGAAGTAGAACAATACATGAAATTCCGCAATACATTAACACCTGCCAGCGGTTTTCAAAGTGCTCAATACCGATTGATAGAATTTGCTTCAACCGACTTAATCAATTTGATTGATTATCGTTTTAGAAGTTCAATCGATCGCAACACACCCTATGAACATGCCCTGGAACATTTGTATTGGCAAGCCGCCGGGAAAGATTATCAAACAGGCGAAAAGTCCTATTTAATTTTAGAATTCGAAAGAAAATACAAGAAAGAATTTTTGGCCTTCATGGAAGAATACAACACGATTAATCTTTGGCAAAAGTTCAAACAATTGCCGGAAGAGGATCAAAAAAATGAAGCGTTGGTTAAAGCCATGCGACATTATGATTACACCGTTAACATTACCTGGGTAATGGGGCATTTTAATGCGGCCAAAAAATACATCGAGAGTGGTCATGGCAGTGGTGAAGCAACCGGCGGAAGCGATTGGAAAAAATACATGCTTCCTAAATACCAACGAAGAATTTTCTTCCCGGAATTATGGTCGGAGGAAGAATTGGCAACTTGGGGAGAAAAAGAAAGTGTTTAATTAGATTAAAAGTTACAAATTGAAATTCAACAAAATACTAGCTGTTTTATTTGCACTGAGCTTGTTTTCGTGCGAAAAAAAGGTTGATAAAGTCATTATAGAAGAAGATACAAAACCCAAAATACCAATAGTCGTTGAATTCGGATTCACTTTAAACGATTATTTGGTTGTTCAAGACACGATTAAAAGCGGCGATACATTCGGTAAATTATTAGAAAATCACAACATCGGAAATTTCAAAGTACATGAGGTAACCGAACAAGTGAAAGACAGTTTTAAGATGCGGGATATTCGTGTTGGAAAGCCGATTACATTATTAAAATCAAAAGAAAAGCCCAATCAACTTCAGGTTTTTATTTATCAAAAAGATAATATCAATTACAGCGTAGTCGATTTTCGAGATACGATTGTAAAGGCATACAACAAACAAAAACCAATCACCATCCGAAGAAGAACCATTGCCACGGCAATTCATGGTTCTTTATCTGAAACTTTGAATAAAAATGGCGTGGATGCCGGTGTGGCGAATAATTTAGCCAAGATTTATGAATATTCCATCGACTTTTTTAAAATTCAAAAAGAAGATAAATTTGCCGTTACGTTTTATGAAAAATACATTAACGATAGTATTTATGCCGGAGTAGACCGATTAGAAAGCTCATTTTTTGAACATAAAGGAAAGAGAATTTATGCTTTTCCATACAAATTGGACAGTCTTTCCAGAAAAGTAGATTACTATGACGAAGAAGGTAAAGGATTGAAAACCATGTTTTTAAAAGCTCCGTTGGACTTCTTCCGAATTTCTTCCCGTTTTTCACCCAAACGATTTCATCCGGTTCAAATGACATGGAAAGCTCATAAAGGAACCGATTATGCCGCTCCACACGGAACGCCAATTAAAACCACCGCTTCCGGTATTGTTGAACGCACAGGATATACAGCAGGGAATGGAAATTATGTCAAAGTAAAACACAATGGAACGTATTCCACTCAATACCTACACATGTCTAAAATTTTAGTTCGACAAGGGCAACATGTGGCACAAGGAGAAGTAATTGGAAAAGTAGGAAGTACCGGTTTAGCCACAGGACCGCATGTTTGTTATCGTTTTTGGAAAAATGGGGTACAAGTTGATCCGCTCTCGCAAAAACTTCCGAATACCGAACCCATGAATGCAAAGCACAAAGCAAACTATTTAGCCTACATTGCTCCATTAAAGAAAGAATTAGACAGTATCGCGACACTTAAATTAAAATAAAATGGCTTTAGAAAATACAAACCCTTCCGGAACAGCAGCTTGGCAAAGTTTGCGAAAACATTTTGAAGACATGCAATATGTCTCCATGCAAGAACTTTTTGAAAAAGATCCAAATCGTGCGTCCAATTTACATATCCAATGGAATGATTTTTTAGTAGATTATTCCAAAAATATTGTCACTCAGGAAACGATGAGTCATCTTTTGGATTTGGCCAAAGAAGTGAATTTGGAAGATGCCATTCAAAAATATTTTGCCGGAGATACCATTAATCAAACTGAAAATAGGGCGGTTTTACACACGGCTTTACGTGCTCCGTCTGATTCAAAAGTTTTGGTGGATGGTCAAAATGTGATGCCGGAAGTTTATTCGGTTAAAAATAAAATTAAAAATTTTACCGACGAAGTTGTCAACGGAAACAGAAAAGGATTTACCGGAAAACAATTTACTGATATTGTAAACATTGGTATTGGTGGCTCCGATTTAGGTCCGGCGATGGTAGTGGAGGCACTTCAGTTTTATAAAAATCACTTAACTGTTCATTTTGTTTCCAACGTTGATGGAGATCACGTGAATGAAGTTATTAAAAAATTAAATCCGGAAACTACTTTATTTGTCATTGTTTCTAAAACATTTACTACACAAGAAACCCTATCCAATTCAGAAACCATTCGAAATTGGTTTTTGCAATCAGCCAAGCAAGAAGACGTTGCGAAACATTTTGTGGCTGTTTCCACCAATATTCAGCGAGTAACTGAATTCGGAATCCACCCGGACAATATTTTCCCGATGTGGGATTGGGTTGGCGGACGATTTTCGTTGTGGAGTGCTGTTGGATTATCCATTAGTTTGGCCGTTGGTTTTGATCATTTTGACAAATTATTAAAAGGAGCGAACAACATGGATGAGCATTTTAAAACAACTCCTTTTGATAAAAATATTCCGGTTGTTTTGGCTTTGTTAAGTGTTTGGTATAACAATTTCTTTGGTGCAGAAAGCGAAGCGTTGATTCCGTACACTCAATATTTGCAAAAATTGGCCCCCTACCTGCAACAAGGAATTATGGAAAGCAACGGTAAAAGCATCGACCGCGACGGAAATCCGGTCAATTATCAAACCGGAACCATTATTTGGGGCGAACCGGGAACGAATTCACAACACGCTTTTTTCCAATTAATTCACCAAGGAACCAAATTGATTCCGACTGATTTTATAGGCTATGTTAAATCGCTTCATGGCAATCAAGATCATCATGACAAATTGATGTCTAACTTTTTTGCTCAAACTGAAGCATTGTTAAATGGGAAATCGGCGGAACAGGTGTTGGCAGAATTTGAAAAACAAGGCATATCCGGTGAAAAAGCAGAATTTTTATTACCGTTTAAAATATTTTCAGGGAATAGACCAACCAACACACTTTTAATCAATCAATTAACTCCGGAAAGTTTGGGTGAATTGATTGCTTTATACGAACACAAAATATTTGTGCAAGGAGTAATATGGAATATTTTCAGCTACGACCAATGGGGGGTTGAATTAGGAAAACAATTGGCCAATTCCATTTTAGATGAAATTCATACAGGAAACATTAAAGAACACGATGGTTCTACTCACTTTTTACTAAAGTATTTTTTGGACAAGAAATAATTTTTTAATTAATAATTGTAACCACGAAGAATTCTCCTTCGTGGTTTTTTTGTGCCTTTTAAAATCAAATGTTATTTTTTAATCAAATTATGATTTCCAAATGATGATTAAAAAAGTACATTTTCTTTCTATTGTTTCTTTTTTGTGTAGATAAGATTATAAAATTATAAAGTTGATTTCCTTAACATTTTCATAACGATTGAGGTTTTCCAATGGCTGAATTTTGCGGTCAAATTAAATCGAAAACCATGAAAAAAAATTTACATTTATTTTTAATTATTTGTTTCATGTCTGTCTTTATGGTAAAGGGGCATGCCCAAGGAAATACTACAGCATCCATCTTGGGGAAAGTGTCTGAAAAAGGAGATGAGTCGTTACCGGGAGCAACAATCATCGTAACACACGAACCTTCCGGAACACGTTACACAGCTACAACCGATGAAAAAGGGGCTTACCGAATCTCTAATATGAGAGTAGGAGGTCCTTATATTCTCGATGTAACGTATGTAGGATATAAGCCATTCAAGGGACAAAATATTTACTTGCAATTAGGGGATTCTAGGTTGATCAACATTGATTTGGAAAGCGAAGTTAGTGCTTTGGAGGAAGTAGTGCTTACGGGTACAAAAGACGCTGACTTTAATTCCAAAAAAACGGGAGCCCAAACCATTATTGATTCTAAGAGAATTCAAAATTTACCCACATTGTCAAGGAATATTACTGACTTTGCTCGTTTAACTCCACAAGCTCAGTTACGAGGAGACGATGTGATTTCGATAAGTGGACAAAACAATCGTTTTAATGCTATTTACATTGACGGAGCAGTAAACAACGATGTTTTTGGTTTGGCAGCCAACGGAACAAATGGAGGACAAACGGGGGTAAGTCCAATTTCTGTAGATGCGATTGAGCAATTTCAAGTACAAGTAGCTCCTTTTGATGTGAAAATTTCGGGATTTGCCGGAGGGTCAATTAGTGCTATTACTCGATCAGGGACAAATAATTTTGAAGGTTCTGCTTATTATTTAAATAGAAATCAAAATTTGGCCGGGATGACGCCGAATGCAATTAGTTCTACAAACAGAAGTAAATTAGCTGAATTTGATGCTACAACTATTGGAGTAAGAGCCGCAGGAGCGATAAAAAAAGACAAATTGTTCTATTTTATTAATTACGAACGTCAAGACAATGAAACGCCACAACCTTTTGAGATAAACAATTATGTTGGAAACATTGCTTTACAAGGAAATAGTCCGGATATAGTGCCCGGTTTAGCTGCCACAAGAATTGATGAGTTAAGCAATTATTTAATTTCAGAATATGGATACAATCCAGGCGAATATGCTAATACAAAAAGCTCTTTAGTGAGTGATAAATTTATTGCTAAAATTGACTGGAATATTAACGACAATCATAAATTGGCTGTTCGTCATAGTTTAGTGAAAGCGGTAAATATTTCACCCTTTAGATCTTCAAACAATTCAATCAATTTTTATAATGGAGCTCAAGAATTTACGTCCACCACAAACTCATCATCGATTGAATTGAGTTCACGATTCAGTGACAAAGTTTCAAACAGCTTAGTTTTAGGTTATACGAGCGTGAAAGATGATCGCAATGCACTTGGAGATCCTTTCCCATATTTAGAAATTAGAGATGGTTTAGGAACTATTTTTGTCGGTTCAGAGCCTTTTTCTACGGCTAATTTATTAGAGCAAAAGATTTTTACAGTTACGGATAATGTAGAAATACAAACCGGAATCAACACTATAACGATAGGAACTCATAATGAATTTAGTTCTTCAAAGAACGTGTTCTTCGGAAGAAATTATGGTTATTATCGTTATAGTACCTTACAAGATTTCTTAGATAATAATAAACCAAACCGATTTAGAATTGGTTATTCATTAGTGGGAGGAGATGGAGATGATTCGCAAGGAGCTGCAGAATTTGATGTGATGCAGTTGGGAGGGTATATTCAAAATGAAATGCGAATAACAGACAATTTTAGATTTTCTTTCGGACTTAGAGTAGATGTACCGGTTTGGGATGACTATATTGTAAATGAGGACTTCAATAACAGAACAATTCCACTTTTGGAAGCAGCCGGGAAAGATTTAAAAGGAGCCAAAGTTGGCAATCGAATTGATTCTAGAGCACATATTTCACCTCGTTTAGGTTTTAATTATGATGTGAATGGGAAAAAACAGACGCAAATTAGAGGTGGTTTAGGAATTTTCACGTCTAGACTTCCATTGGTTTGGCCTGGTGGAGCTTACAATAATAATGGGGTAACACAAGGAACTGTTGACATCAACGGTGCCACAAATCCGAATATGCCGAACTTTAATCCAAATACCAGCGTATCTTCTCAAATTGCAACATTACCGTCTACTATTGCTCCTGCTCAAGGAAATCCAGGTGCTCCCGGTCAATTTTCCGGTGTTGTAGATTTGTTTGCGAAGGATTTTAAATTACCTCAAGTCTTTAAAGCCAATTTGGCAATTGACCAAAAATTACCTTTTGGGATTCGATTGACAACTGATTTTACATACAATGATAATATTAGTGCAATTACGTATGAAAATATTAATTTGAGAGAACCGGCTACAAACCTAACAGGAGGAGATACTCGACCCCGCTATAATGCGAACAATAGAATTGATAATACGTATCAAGGGATTTATTTAGCTTCGAATACTAGTGAAGGAAAATCTTGGAATGCAGCATTTACGTTAACGAGAAATTTTATATCTGATAAAATTGATGCAAGTGTGCAAGCTACGTATTCTTATGGAGAATCAACGACATTGTTTGATGCAACATCGTCCCAAAATAGTTCTCAATGGAATAATATTGAGACTGTAAACGGTTCAAATGCGATTGGAGGTGTTGCTCGTTCTGATTTTGATCAAGGTCATCGAGTTTTAGCAAATTCATTCTTAACTTACAAATGGAACAAATACTTAAAAACCAGAATTGGTTTGTTTTACGAAGGAGCAGAAGGAACACCAATTAGTTATGTTTATAATGATAACGGAAGACTTTTAAGTGATACCTTTTCAAACTCGGCTCTGATTTATGTGCCTGCCAGTCAATCGGATATTGTTTTGGTAGCCGACCCTTCTACCGGTTTAGACCCTCAACAACAATGGGATGCTTTGAATGCATTTATAGAAGGAAACGAATACCTCAAAAGTAGAAGAGGAAATTATGCAGAACGAAATGGAGACCGATTAAAATGGAGTCATGTGATAGATTTAAAATTTGCTCAAGAGTTTATTTTAAACATCAAAAATAAAAAACACACCTTTGAGTTAACCGCCGACATTTTTAACTTTACAAACCTTTTAAATAAAGATTGGGGTAAACGTTATTTTGCCACTTTTGACCAAGTGCAATTGCTCAATCAGGTTGGCTTTTTAGCCGATGGTACAACACCAACATTCCGTTATAATCCGGCAGTTGAACAATCATTAAATCAGATTGACGATCAAGGTTTAAATTCATCAAGATGGCAAATGCAAATTGGAGTTAGATATACCTTCAACTAACAGAAATTTTTTTATTTGTTTTGAGGAAAAGCCTTCGGTTAATTTAATCGGAGGTTTTTCTTTTTTTGATTATATTTGTTATTCAAAAAAATCAACGCTATGTACGAACTTTTACAAAAACTTCATTCTTGGTGGGCTTATTTGGCTCTTATTGTGCTTTTTATTGCCGTTGTAAACGCCTTAATAGGCTATACGTCTAAAAAATCTTTTGAATCAAAAGACTTACGCATTTCGCTTTTTGCATTAATATTTACGCACGTGCAATTACTTTTGGGTTTAGCCGTCTATTTTGTTTCTCAAAAAGGATTAAAAGCATTTGAAATTGAAGGAGCCATGAAAAATTCCGAATTGCGTTTGACCATGTTAGAGCATCCACTCATTAATATTATTGCTATTGCTCTAATTACAATAGGATGGTCTAAACACAAAAAAGTGGCACAAGAACTCAAATTCAGAAAGATATTTTTCTTTTATGCTATTGGTTTAGTCCTTATATTAAGCCGCCTTCCATGGAAAACATGGTTCGCTTAAGAAGGTAAACCACGGATTGACGTGGTTTTTTTTATTGTTGGAATAGTATTTGTTAAATGAAACAGTCACTAAATAGTTGGCTTATGAAACACAAAACTGAACTTCTCGTGTTGGGCATTTTGTCTTTACTTTTTTTTAGTAGTTTTTCATTTAAAACAAAACGATTTGAAAGACCTAGTTTTGAACGGTTGATTCTCAATGATACTATAAAAAAAGACAGTATCTTAAACGATAGCATAAAAACGGAAGCTAATTATCGTTTTAAGCTTTACAAAAAAGGGGCCCATGCTTCTTACTATCACGATAAATTCACCGGTAGAAAAACGGCAAGCGGTCAAATTTTTGACAATCAAAAGTATACTGCTGCTCATAAAAAACTGCCTTTTGGCACCAAAGTTCGTGTGACTAATGAGGCCAATGACAAATCGGTTATGGTTACCATCAACGACAGAGGCCCATTTACAAAAGGCAGAGAAATCGATTTGAGCAAAAGAGCTTTTCGTGATATTGCCAGGCATCATGGCTATGGGACAATGAAAGTAACCATTGAAATTGTGGAAGAAGTGAAAGATAGTTTGAAACTTGATTAGTTTTATTTTAACGTACTACCTTTAGCGGCCCACCACGGAAGTGCTTCTACTTCCAAACGACCGGCTTTTACGGCTGGGTCTAAGTGGGCTAAACTATCCGCTTCTTTAATTGTTTCGGTATTAAAAAGTAAAAAACCGGCTATCGTTTCATGGTTTTCAGATGGTCCGGCCAAACTGATTTTACCGGTTTTATCCAACCAAGCGATGTGTGCCATGTGTTTTTGTTGAAGTTCAGCAGCTTCTTCTTTGGAATGGTTTCTGTTTTTTCCTTTTTTCAACAAAACCAAAAAATACTTTTGCATTACATAAGTGGTGTCTCCTTGTTGATAGGAAAAAGTTTCATGGTTTGTTTTTTTTGTTATTTTTTGATTGGGGCCATTACTAATTGTAACTGTTTTAGCACTGTTACACGCAATGATTACAAATAATAACAATAAAAAGACATTTTTTTTCATGGTTTTATTTTTTTAGTTCTTTCCATTCGCAATCCAATTCCAATGACATTCGGTAGGTATTCTCCGTTAAATAGATGCGAGATACTGATGGAATAGTTTCCTTTTTTTAGTAATCTATCTTTAAAAACAGCCTGACGAAGATCACAAACGTCACCCATGCACTCCCCTTTGTCCTTGCCGTTTTCATCTTTTATGGCAAGTTTAATTTTTTCTACCCTCAAGGTTCCGTCGGGGGATTCAATTCTGAATTGAATTGGAATTTCAGAAAATTGAAAATCATAAACATGGCTAAAATCAAAGAATAAAGTATAAGAAGACTCTTCTTCAATATTAATCGAATGTATTTTACTATCGGTTTTTAACCAACGATTATTTTCAAATTTAGTATCCATTTTTTGGTAAACGGCTAATTTATCGCAGGAGAATAGCAAGAAAAAAGCAAGTAAGACAAGAGGTTTGTGTAATTTCATAATTATTTTATTTTCCATTCTTTAAAAGGGTTTTTACTTAAATAAGCATTGTAATAACGCTCATCGTTGGTTACTTCTTCTCCCAACCAATTGGGTTTTTCAAAGGTTTCAGATTCTGAATTCAATTCAATTTCGGCAATAATCAATCCTTCATTCTCCCCTTGAAAAACATCTACTTCAAACACATGATTACCTTTTTTTATTTCGTATCGAATTTTATCAATAACACCTTTTTCGCATAATGACAGCAGCATTTCAGCTTCGTTAAGAGGAATTTCTTTTTCCCATTCCAGTCGGCTCATGCCGGAATCGTTTCCTTTTCCTTTAATGGTTAAATACCCTTTTTCGCCTTTCACTCGAACACGAACAGTGCGTTCCGGAACCGAACTTACATAGCCTTGTACTATTCTATTCTGACAAAAAGCCTCCTTTTTAAACGCTTCTGAAAGCACTAAAAATTTTCGTTCGATTTCTATCATAAAATTAATTTTCATTATATTGTATGGTAAAGATAATTCAATACATTCGTATAGTAAAAACAAATTGTAAAATGGGCTTATTTTTGGCAAAAAAGGAGCGTGAATCTGTCGTTGAAAAAGTCAACTTCTATTTTGATGAAAATAACCGTTGGCAAGAAAAAACAGATTCTTATGAAGTTTTAGTGGATATTGTTGCTGCATTTCGCCCGAAGAAATTGCACAATCTTCCGCCTCTTGATATTGCCGATTTAATTGTTTTTTTGCAAGAGCATCAGGCTGTTAAAAATTCCTTTTCTACTTATCTGAAATCATTATTTTCCGGAAAAAAAATCAATAAAATAGTTACGGATGCTGCCATTTTACAAGATGCTGACTTTTTTTTCGAGTTAAAGAAAAGAGTAGTTGCAAAATTCTTACCGTATCAACACGAGTCCGATACATTGGAATATATACTGAATCAAGTTTTTTATAACGATACGGATCCACTTTGGGTGCAAAAAATTCCACAAGGACAAGTTGAAACCCTTTTTGATTTGTTGACATTACCCACAATTTATGATTCAGACGATCAAAATTCAGTGTTTTCAGAACTTATGATGTCAATATTGTTAATAGCTCAACGTATAAGCGGACGTGCTTTGGAAACTGATGTGCTGAAAATGGTGCCCGAATACTTTCATTATGAAAGTCCGTTCGCGGCGTTCGAAAAAGAATTGCAAACCATTCAAAAAGAACTGGTCACCACAACCACCAATCAAACCATTACTTCTGACAATTTATCCTATAAACAATTGGAGGTGTTGCTCAAACAGTGTGAGGAATATGTGGATAAAGCCTTTCAAAATTCATCAAAATACGGGATTACAATTCATGTTAATCAAAGTTTGCTCCGAATTCGTCAGCAACTCTCGCGATTAAAAATTCTGTTACCATTGCTTACTATCAATGAAGAAATGGATAAAAAACGGCATACAATTCGTTTGGCGTACAAGCTTGTTAAATATAATTGCACTCGAAATAATCTCCGCACATTTATCAAAGAGAGTATTCAATTATTATCCTATGAAGTAACGCAACATACGGCAAAAACAGGAGAGAAATACATCACTCAATCCCGAGGGGAATATTTTAAAATGTTAAACACAGCAATGGGCGGCGGATTAATTGTTGGCGTTTTGTGTATCCTCAAAGTATTACTATCTAAAGTAGATACTAGTGATTTTGGGTATGCCTTTTTGTATAGCATGAATTACTCCATTGGGTTTATTTCAATTTATCTTTTAGGATTTACCTTAGCCACTAAACAACCGGCAATGACTGCAGCGGCGTTGATTAAGGTTTTGGAAGAAGGAATGAAAAGCGATAGTTCCACGATAAAACATCAAGCTTTTGCAGTATTTTTTGCCCGTGTTTTTCGTTCGCAGTTTATTGCTTTTGTTGGGAATGTAATCATGGCATTTCCGGTTTCATTACTCGGAATTTGGTTGATAGATTTAGCGTTTGATTATAATATTACAGCAACCAAATGGAAAACTATGGTAACCAATTTGAGTCCAATTCACTCCATGGCCATTTTTCATGCGGCAATTGCCGGTTGCTTTTTGTTTTTATCGGGAATTATATCAGGCAGTGTAGCCAATCGGGATAAACATTACGAAATCTATCAACGGATTAAAGAAAATCCTTTTTTGAAACGCAGTTTTGGAAAAGTAAAAGCTGAAAAAATTGCTCATTGGTATGAGCATAAATGGGCCGGTATTACGTCCAATTTTTGGTTTGGGATTTTTATGGGATCAACTGCTTCGGTGGGTATGTTTTTCGGATTAAATTTAGACATACGGCACATTACTTTTTCCAGCGGAAACCTTGCGTTAGGACTTTACGGCTCAAATTATTCTTTGGAGTATGGGATGCTTTTTTGGGGAATTTTGGGAGTTGGGATTATCGGATTGGTTAACTTTATTGTCAGTTTCAGTTTGTCACTGGGCTTGGCTTTTCGTTCCAGAGATATTCCTTTTTCAGAGTTGCGAAATATTAACGTTTCGATATGGCAACACTTTAAACGTAGGCCACTTTCATTCTTTTTTCCAATAGGAACCAACGTTAAAATTACTGATGGAGGAGATAAAACTTCGTAAAATCATTCACATTGACATGGATGCTTTTTATGCCTCTGTGGAGCAAAAGGATTTTCCTGAATTGATAGGAAAACCATTGGCTGTGGGCGGAAGCGAAATTCGTGGTGTGATTTCTGCTGCCAGTTATGAAGCAAGAAAATTTGGTGTTCGCAGTGCCATGAGTGGTGTGCAAGCCAAAAAATTATGTCCTGAATTGGTTTTTGTTCGTCCTCGTTTTGAACGTTACACCGAAATTTCAAAAATAATCCGAAAGATTTTTTTTGAATATACCGACTTGGTTGAACCTCTTTCACTAGACGAAGCCTATTTGGATGTAACCCAAAATAAAAAAGGAAATCCGAGTGCCACTTTATTGGCTCAAGAAATCCGAAAACGCATTTTTGAAGAAACCGGTTTGACTGCTTCAGCCGGAATTTCGATTAATAAATTTGTGGCAAAAGTAGCTTCCGATTATAATAAACCCAATGGGCAAAAAACAGTGAATCCCGACGAAGTTGAGCCTTTTTTAGAAGCCTTAGACATTCGAAAATTTTACGGGATCGGGAAAGTCACTGCCGAACGCATGTATCAATTGGGTATTTATACCGGGAAAGATTTAAAAAACCGAAGTTTGGAATTTTTAGAACAACATTTCGGGAAAAGCGGAACACATTATTATTTCATTGTTCGGGGCATTCACAACAGTCCGGTTAAACCGAACCGCATTTCAAAATCGGTAGGAGCCGAACGAACATTTAATGAAAATTTATCTTCTGAAGTATTCATGGAAGAACGTTTGGAAAGCATCGCCAAAGAACTTGAACGACGTTTACAAAAACACAAAATCGCCGGAAAAACAGTTACATTAAAAATAAAATATTCTGATTTTTCACAACAAACCCGAAGCAAAACCTTGCCTTATTTTATTTCGGATAAAGCCTTGCTATTAGAAACCGCCAAGGAATTATTGTATCAAGAAAAGCTGAAAGAATCCGTTCGTTTATTGGGTATTTCGTTAAATAATTTAAATACGGAAGTAAAGAAAACGGTGGTGGTGCAGTTGCGGTTTGAGTTTTAAAGCTTTTTTATTATTTTTATAAAAAATAGCACACATGAAAATTAATTTAAATTCTTTTTTCAGCATTAAATACTTGGTTGTTTTAGCCTGTTTTTTATCATTTCAATTTCAAGCCCAGACTAACGAAAATGTAATCATTACCGATGCAATAGATATTTCTGCTTTACAAGAAGGCTATCAAAAAAAGCAATATACCATAGAGGAGATTACAAAAGCTTATTTGGATAGAATTGAGGCAATTGACAAAAATGGTTCTCAACTCAATGCGGTTCTTACTATTAATCCTGACGCTATTTCCATTGCAAAAGCATTGGATTTAGAATTAAAACAAGGAAAGTGGCGAGGGCCTTTGCATGGCGTTCCGGTTTTATTAAAAGATAATATAAATACCCATGATAAAATGCCAACCACCGCCGGTTCAAGGGCGTTGGCGAATTCTTTTCCCTTGGAGGATAGTTTTATCGTAAAAAAACTGAGGGCTGCCGGAGCCGTTATTATTGGCAAAACAAACCTAAGCGAATGGGCCAATTTTAGGTCTCATCCTTCCTCAAGTGGTTGGAGCGGGTTGGGAGGTCAAACCAAAAATGCGTATGATGGCGAAAGAAATCCGTGTGGCTCCAGTTCCGGTTCGGCAGTGGCAGTAGCGGCTAATTTAGCAGTGTTTGCCATCGGTACCGAAACCAATGGATCAATCGTTTGTCCGTCTCATGCCAATGGCATTGTGGGTTTAAAACCAACGGTGGGATTAATCAGTAGAACAGGAATTATCCCGATTTCATTTACACAAGATACCGCAGGACCAATGGCACGTTCTGTAAAAGATGCAGCCATTATTTTAGGTTGGCTCACCGGTATTGATCCGGACGATTCAAAAACTGCGGCCAGTGAAAAGTATCGTCAAACAGATTATGCCGGCTCATTAGACAAAGAAAGTTTAAAAGGTAAACGAATTGGCGTTTTTACCGGAGTAAAAGGGAAATCCACTCCAGTAGATGCGTTGTTTCAAAAAGCGGTTGCTGCGATAGAAGCTCAAGGTGCTACCCTTGTTGAGGTGCCGGAAATTAGTCCTGAAATTACCAACGGACAGTCGTTTACAGTGCTTTTATATGAGTTTAAACAAGGATTAAATGACTATTTCAAATCGTTGGGACCTAACGCACCTATCAAAACCTTGGAAGATTTAATTGCGTTTAATAAAAAAGATGTGGAAGGGTTAAAGCAATTTAATCAATTGTTATTGGAATTAGCTCAACAGAAAACGGATTTAAACAGTGAAGAATATAAAACAGCTTTGGCGGGTATGTTGGCAAATTCGCAAACGAACGGCATTGATAAAGTAATGAACGCCAATCAATTGGATGCCATTGTTGCACCAACCGGAACACCTGCTTGGTTGACGGATTGGGAAAAAGGAGATCAATTTGTTTTTGGCACTTCCGGTCCGGCAGCTCATGCCGGATATCCTAACTTAACCGTTCCAATGGGCTATGTTGATGGTTTGCCGATAGGAATTTCTTTCATTGGTAGAGCGTGGAGCGAAGCATTACTTTTAAATTTAGGTTACTCATTTGAACAAAATACCAAACACCGAATAGCACCGCAATTAAAAGGGAATTGATTTTTGGATTAGTAAAGTAATAAAAAAAGATTGATGATATATAGGTTTTATGAATGCTTTTATTTAACAACATGCCGGAATTTAGTAGTACTAGACAAGAATTAAATAAATCAAAAGGAAAAATTAAATAATCAATACTAGAAAAGAAGAAAAAATTGATTAATGAAAGTCAAAATATTAGAACTATAGATTCTGTATTAAATCTTGATACAGGTAAAATTATATATGCTAATACCTTCTTAGAATTAGATGACCATATTGTTTTTCCATTCAGAGAAAAATGTCAAGATGCATATAAGAAAAAGAGAGAGCCTTTTCTTGTTTGTGAAGTTTGCGGACAAATGGTTCAAATAAGCGGAGGGAAAGGAATAAATGGAAAGATAAAATATTTTAAGCATCTTAAAGATAGCAAAGATTGTCCTATTAAAACAGACACCAAATTATCACGAGAAGACATATTAAGAGGAAAGTTTAATGGACAACAAGAGGGTGCATTGCATATTGAAACCAAAGAATTAATTTATAATTTTTTGTGTTTGAATAAAGAAACTAAAGGCGAAGTTTCATTTGCTAAAAAAGAAATGGTAATTAAAAGTGAAAGGGATTATTTAAGATGGAAAAAGCCTGATGTAACATCAATTTTCAATGATAAGAAACTAGCTTTTGAAATTCAACTTGCAACTACTTTTTTAGACGTTATTTGTGAAAGACAGCATTTTTACAAAGAAAATCAATCTTTTATATTCTGGATATTCAAAAAATTTGAAATTGAAGCAGATAAGCAACGATTTACTCAAAAGGACATTTTTTATTCTAATAACAGAAATGCTTTTGTATTAGATGATGAAGCTATCAGATTATCAAGCTTAAACAATGATTTATTCTTATTATGCCAATATCAACAACCAATTGAAAAAGAGGAAAAGATTGTTTATGAATGGCAAAGCAAATATGTTTGTATAAGTGAACTACTTTTTGATGAAGAACATTATAAGGTATATTATTTTGATGTAAATAAAGCTGAAAATGAGATTACGAACATTATTGAAAAGAAAATAGCAGTTCGTAAAAATGAAGAAAAACTTTTTAAGGAAGAAGAAGAAAAATTAAGATTAAAAGAGATAAAAGATTGGGAGGAGAAACAAAGAAAAATCAAAGCCGAACAAGAAAAAAAGCATTTAGAGGAAATAGAAAGACAGCAAGAGCTAGAAAAATATAAGACTCAAAGACAAAATGAAATAGCTGCTGAACAAAATAATTTTAAAAACAAGAATGCACTCTTTTTTGAAAGATTAGAAAAAAATTACAGTGTATTGAGTCCAATGCAAATAATATTTAAATCAAAATTACATGAAATTGATTCAAGAATAGATGAGTTATTTAAAAATGGATATGAACCAAATAAAAATGATATTACATTCCTTAATGACGAATATAACACTGAATTAAAGCTCTATAAAGAACCTGCTAGAGTATCAATCCTTTATTACCTATCAATTATTACAATAAACGCAAAAATTAGGCATAATTCAGTTTATAAACAGCAATTACCAAAAATTGAAAGATTATTAATTGCAATTTTATCATTTAAAGAAAAAAAAGTAATTGGATATAGTTATAGTTTAATACAACTCGCAAATTATTTTTTTAATCCAAAGAACGAAAAAAATTATAGTTTTGCATTTATAATTTTAAAAGCAATAAAAACTTATTACGGAATTGAATTATTCTTTAAAAACGAAGATTTGAAAGGTAGTTTTAGAAATAAAGTAAATGAATTTGAAAAAAGTAACATTTCAAAAAATACAGAATTTAATGGATTAATAAATCACATTTTTAAAGATTTAAAACTATAATATTCTAAAATAAAAAAAACCGCCCATCAAGGCGGTCATAACAATTAATCTAATTCTACAACGTATCCCTATGGGTTGTAACTTCCGCGATAAACACATCAACTTCGGCAAGTTGTTTGTTTACGCGTTCAAGGTCTAATTCTTTTTCAAGCAGAGCCACCGCACCGTAACTTTCTTTTCGGTTTTCCAACAAGAATTTACGGTATTCTAACCGTACTTTGCGTTTTTCTTCGGCCTCTTTGGTGGGGCCTTCCGGCAAAATCGCAATAACGGTGTCAACGGCAGCTATTTCAGCATTTACACCTTGCAGGATGGCATCAATCTCTACAGCGGTATTGCTGTAGTTGGTCACAAGTCGTTCTTCTGATAACTTTTTAAAGTTTAAATCAGATTTTTCCTTTTGGGCAATGCCCAACAACACATCGCAATCGGCAACTGTTGTTAAATTACTTACTGAATACATAATTAATTCATTTAAAATTACAATTACATAAACGCAAGTAATGTGCCGTAAAAGTGTTACAAATCAGAAGTTTACCAAAATATTAACGTGTAGCGTTAATCTTATTTTAAAAGTATACTAAACTCAAAATAGATTACGTTTTGACCGCTATTTCTAAACGTTTTTTGAGCAATTTTTCTTCAAAAGCCAATACTTCTATTTTAATTTGTAGTTGAACTAAACCCTCTGCATTTTTTTCATCTTGCTTTTTTAGGGTAAGCGATTCGATTAATTTGATTTCTTTTTTTGTTTTGGCTTGTTCTTTCAAGTGGTTTACTATTTTATTAGACGCCTTAGTAGCATATTCTTTTTTTTGCATGGCCACTAGTTTCTTTTCAACCAATAGTTGTTGGTGTTGATTTTTTACTAAAAGTCGTTGTAAAAAACTTTGATTTATTTGTTCGTTTTTAGCTTCAAGTTCAAAATCAGTAGTTTCATTTTGTGCTAAAGACAATAGATTTGCTAATTTTTCAGTGGCATGAGTGGGTAGTTTGCGTTTACCAATTTCATACAATGATAGTTGACTTCGTGTCACTTGAAGCAATTGTGCCAATTCTTCTTGCTTTAAACCCAATTGTTCTCTAATGGTTAGTTGCTTTTTCATTTTGAAAGTAAGTTTGTAGCAAATTTGCAAAAAATAATTTTACGCTACACTTTTTGTAGCAAAATTTTAAGAATGAAAAAAATGCGTCAATTGTTGACGCATTTTTTTATAAATGAAATTTTTGCTACGCTTGTTGAGTTGGTTTTAGATTATAAATATACTAAAGTAAAATAATATTTAAAGCAAAACAAATGAATAATACTGCTTATAACTTTATACATAACGTTTATAACATTTGTATAGCTAAAATAGTTTTCATCATTTATTATTGCAAATTTTTATCAAAACTACTCCATGCATAACACAAAAGTTTAGCAAAAATAAAAAAACATTAAACAAAATATCACCATTTCTAGTGAGAGAAAAAAAATCACTAAAAGTGGGTATTGTTTGGTGTTTATTTTTACTCTAAACTTGTAATCAGTTGATTGTAAGTAAAAAATTTTACAAAAAGAAAATATTCTCTTTACGCATAGTTTACTCCCTTTTGTACCTTTAAACACTATCAATTTTAACAATTTTTACAGAAAATCTGTAAAATGGTCTTGCTAACGTTCTTTACATTGCAGAAACAATGACAATGACAATAGCAATATAAATGGCAATATCAATAACAATATCAAAACTAAAGATTCACCAATTCCCTTCACTTATATGAAACATTACACTTCTTTTTACAGCCTCATTGCTTTTTTGTTTTGCTTATGCAGTGTGCAGCTGTTTTCCCAAGACATTTTATGGGAAAAATCTATTGGCGGTAAACACGCTGATTATTTGTTTGATGCTGTTCCAACGGCAGATTATGGATTTTTATTAGCGGGAAGCTCATTATCTGGTAAAACCGGTAAGAAAACCGATGCTAATCAAGGTGACTTGGATTATTGGCTTTGGAAAATGAATGAACATGGTGATTTGGAATGGCAAAAAAGTTTTGGAGGAACCGGTTCAGACTTTTTGCAAAGGGTTGAACTTACCAATGATGGCGGTTTTATTTTGGTCGGAACATCCAATTCCCCTAAAGGCGAAGGAAAGAAAGAAGACAGCCGAGGACATGAAGATATTTGGGTAATAAAGTTGGATGCTAAAGGAACAGAAGAATGGCAAAAAACCATTGGTGGCTCATCTCAAGAAATGGCACACAGCATTCGTCAAACAGCAGATGGTGGTTATATCATTGGAGCATCATCGTCCTCCGAAAAAACGGGTGACAAAGAAACAAACAGCCGAGGAGCAATGGATTATTGGATTATTAAATTAGATAAAAAAGGAGAAATTGATTGGCAACAAACCTTTGGTGGAATTTACAATGATTTTTTAAAGAGTATCGAACAAACGCATGACGGCGGTTACATTGTTGGTGGTTATTCAAACTCACCCGAATCAGGTGACAAAACCAACCGTAACTTCGGCATTGGTGATTACTGGGTTTTAAAACTGGACAAATCAGGTAACCTTGAATGGCAGAAAACACTTGGTGGAGACAAGGACGATCAATTAGCTACACTTGTACAAACCCGAGATGGTGATTTTATTTTGGGTGGTAACTCCAATTCAGGTGTATCTGAAAGCAAGCGTAAAAGTAATAGAAATGGAACTGATTTTTGGGTTATAAAATTAGATAAAGAAGGTGAAGAAATCTGGCAAGAAACCTATCATTTTGGCAAATCAGATGTTCTAACATCAATAGTGGAAAACGATGATAAAACACTGCTTATTGCAGGCTTTGCCAAAAGTGAAGTAATCGGAGCAAAAAAAACAGATAAGGAAGACATTAATGATTATGCATTTATTAAAGTAAAAGAAAACGGAGAAGAAATTTTTAAAAGAACCGTTGGCAGTACTGGTGAAGAAATCATGCGAAAAGTTATAATTACTCGTGATGGAGGTTACTTACTCACAGGAACATCAAACGGAAAAACTTCTCGCGACAAAAAATCGGCTATCGGCAGTCAAGATTTTTGGGTGGTAAAACTTAAAGACAAAGACAAACGCAAAGAAGATAAACTGGCCATCGAGGCCTTTCCAAACCCAACGGCACAGTACACCAATGTAATCATTGGCTATGACTATGAAAAAGGTACTTGTTCTGTATTTGATATAGCCGGACGACAGTTACAAACTTTTGACATTGCCAAGGAACGCACCATTCCGGTGGATTTGGGCGGACTACCCGAAGGGATATATGTGATTGAGATAAAAACAAACGTGCAGAAGGATGGGGTGAAGGTGATTAAAGGAAATAAAAATTAAACAAATAAGCCATATGAAATCAATCGTAAAAAAAATACTCATCATATCTTGGATAGTGATAAACAGTAGCTGTGTTTATTCCCAAATAACACCTGAAGAAATTAGTGTTCCTAATCATGCACCACTTGCACCGGAAGTTGCCGCATTAGCAAAATATAAAGAAGTTCCAGTAAACATGTATACAGGCGTACCAAATGTTAGTATCCCAATCTACACCGTTAAAACGGGTAATATAGAACTTCCAATCTCATTAAGTTATCATGCCGGAGGACATAGAGTTGAAGAAATAGCAACTTGGGTCGGACTTGGATGGAGTTTGAATGCGGGAGGTACAATTTACAGGCAAACCAGACAGTTACCGGATGATGCACCAGCTGGGTATATTCATACAGCTAGAACTATCGTAGAATGGGAAAATACAGCAACCTATTCAGGCAGAAGAGTATTGGAACAAAACGCAAAAAGAGGACATCAAGATTATGAGCCAGATAATTTTCAATTTAATTTTTTAGATTACAAGGGTAGTTTTTATTTTAATCAAAATAGAAGTACTCAAAAACCTTATGGAGAGTTAATACAGTTCCCTATTTCTGATATTAAGATTGATTATACTTTAAATCCCAGTGGCATGTTTGATTATTGGAAAATAACAACACCCGATGGGACAAAATATTTTTTTAATTCACAATGTGGAGATTTTTTAAGTAGTTCTTTCAGTTATTATGGGGATACTAGTGGATCTTTACCTATCCCAACAGTTGGACATTTAGAAAATAGTATTCCACACAATACATCTTGGCGTTTAAGTAAAATTGAAACCAATTCAGGGGAGTTAATTGAATTTGAATATGAAGCTTACTCTTATACTAATAATTGTATTCCTTCAGGTGAATCTACGAGTATATCCAATAATAGTGTTTCAGTAAACAACAGCTTTACAATAAATTTGTCCTCAGGAACAAATTATCGTTTAAAAAAAATTAGTTTTAAAAACGGGTATGTAGAGTTTGTCACACAGGGTGAACGTTTAGATTTATCGTATGATAAAGCATTAGAAGAAATATTTGTTTATTCAAAATTAGAAGACACAACTACTTCAACTTTAGTTCAAAGAACAAAATTAATTTACGATTATTTTGAAAGCCCAACTTCTCAATTCAATTCAATGTGTTTAGGTAATTATAATCCCGATGAAATTAATAAGAGGCTCTATTTAAAAGAAATTGAATTCTATGGAAACCAACTTTTTTCTTCCGATAAAATAAAATATTCTTTTGAATACAATACTGATGTAATTTTACCTCACAGATTTTCAAAGTCTCAGGATTATTGGGGATATTATAATGGAAAGTCAAACACAACCCTTATCCCAACAACTTTTTCAAGCGTTTTTGCTGGAAATTTAACTAAATCACTTGTGAATAAAGGCAATAGAGAGATTGATATTAATTATACCCAAGCCTGTATTTTAAAACGGATTAATTATCCTGAAGGGGGTTTTACTGAGTTTACGTATGAAAATAATGAACGAAATCCCACCAATATAGGATTTGGAATAGACATGATCTATGAGCCTAGTTTACAAAGAACTGAAATTGTAAACTCTAATGGCACTATGATAACCGATTCGCAAACCGGAAGAAGATATTTTAGAACCAATTTTGATGTTTCAGATGAAATATCCTATGATAATTATTTCACTTTTACAACCTCAAGTACACTTTGTGACAATACGCAAACAGACCCTGTAGAACCAAATATTAACCTACCAATACTAGGCTGTGATATTGTTTTACACATAAAAAACAGAGTTTTAGGACAACCTAATCTCACACATCCTAACGGTTTACCCATAGGATACAATGGTAAATTATTCATTCAACCCGGTCAATATACGTTGGAGATTGAAATTAAATCAAACAATTTAGATATTAGTAATGCTTATATTGAAGTGGTTGCCCAATGGAAAGAAAACAAATACCCCGGTAAAAAATTTATTGGCGGATTAAGAATTAAAGAAATAAAAGATTATAAATCGGGATATATACTAAATCAAACAGACCCGAATGCCCCAGCTTATGAGTTAGATGAAAATGCAACCATAACAAGAAAATATGTTTATCAAAACAATGATAATTCACCCTCAGGGTGGGTTGTGGGAGTACCCGTTTTTAGAAGTTTTAGTAAAAGTGAAGGTAGTTTGGATAATCCACCGCAATTATCAGAAGTCATTAGTTCCAGTTCTAGCAATAATGCCATAAGCTCTGATGCAAATAACTTAGGATATTTTTGTGTGAGAGAGGTTAGACAAGTTGAGGATAAAGAAATCATTAAAGAGGAAAGTTTTACAGGTGATACGGCAACATCAAGTTATCCGGGTTCACCAATTTATCATAATTGGACATCAGGAAGACCAACCCTTCAAAGGCTATTTATAAAAAAATCACCGGGAGACATAACTGATTTAAGCTTAGATGGTCTTTTTAATGTGATACAATCTACTCAAACAAACTATTATTCGGTAGCTACTTTGCCTTCTAATTATCCAAAAACAACCAGAGGGCTTAATCTTCATCAATCCTATTTTTCGGAATCGCAAGCAGATTTAAATGAAAAAGAGATTTATGATATTATTTCAGGAACAAATTTGGGGGTTAGAGAACAAATCGAGACAGACTACTTTTATGAAAGTGGATCAGTAAGCACAATTCAAAATGTAACAAAAACACTTTATCACAATCTTTCCGAAAATGGAACTCCAATTGGAACTCCACATCATTTTTTACCGTTAAAAAAGATAAATATTTTAAATAACGGAAGTGAAACCATTGAAACAAAATATTATTATACTCACGATTTAATTGGCAATAGTCTTTTTAATCAAACCGTTATTAATCAATTAAATACCAATCATCAATTTAATTCACCATTACTTAGAGAGACCTTTCTAAACGGTGTTAAAACCGCTACTCTTGCCACTCAATTTAAAGATTGGGGCAATAACGCTTTGGGACAAAAAGTATTAATGCCGGAGATTATTCAAGCAAATAAAGGAAGTTTAAGCCCACTTGAAAATAGAGTAAGATATATAAATATAGACCCTTTGGGTGCTAAACCAAGAGAGATGCAACAAGAAAACGGAACCTCGGTAGTTTATATTTGGGGTTATGCCAAATCGTTACCCGTTGCAAAAATCGAAAATATCAGTTTTAGTAGTATACCGTCAAATCTTATAAATGCCGTTCAAAGTGCTTCAACAGAAACTGGTTTAATCACTGCATTAAATGCTTTACGAAATTCCAGTGCATTAGTTAATGCACAGATTTCTACCTACACTTACATACCTCTTGTTGGTGTCAAAACCATGACAGACCCAAAAGGATACACCATGACCTATCATTACGATGAATTCAATCGTCTTAATAAAGTAACCGACATGGAAGGTAATATACTAAGTGAAAACGAATACCATTACAGAACTCAAAATTAATACGAAAAGCCATGAGACACATATATATCTTATTTTTAGTCCTACCGGTATTCGTTTTTGGTCAAGATCAAAACCAGAATTATGTAAAAACGATTACTTACAAAGAACCATCATCCATTGTGCAAATCGATTATTCAAATCCTTCACATGTGGCGGTTCAAGTTCAATATTTTGATGGATTAGGTCGATTAATTCAACAACTGGCTCATAAACAATCCGGTGCCGGAAAAGACCTTATCATCAACACAGAGTATGATGAATTTGGAAGACAAATTAAAGAATACTTGCCTTATGTGAGAACAAATACCTCTACTTATTTTGACCCACTTGGAAAAGAAAACACAATGAGTTTTTATGGGTATAATAATTCTTCGTTAACTGGAAATCCAAACATGGAAACCACTAATAATCCTTACAGTGAAAAAGTGTTAGAGCTTTCCCCGCTTTCAAGGGTTTTAGAACAAGCAGCCCCCGGTGACCCTTGGGAGAAAGCTAATGGCAAAACCATCAAGTTTGTTTATCAGACTAATGAAGCGAACGAGGTAAGATATTTTAACGCTCAAACCGAATGGTCATCAACCTATGGATTATACACCATTACACTCATTCAAAATGGTTTTTATGAAAAAGAGGAACTTTATAAAACCATCACCAAAGATGAAAACTGGACATCTGGATTAAACAACACCACTGAAGAGTTCAAAAACAAACAAGGACAAGTAATTTTAAAACGAACTTACAACAATGGTGATACGCATGACACTTATTATGTCTACGATATTTATGGTAATTTAACGTATGTAATTCCGCCATTAGTTGATACTTCCTCAACAATTGATGAAACTACATTAGACGGCTTGTGTTACCAATACAAATACGATTACCGTAATCGATTAGTAGAAAAGAAACTACCGGGTAAGCAATGGGAGTTTATTGTATATAATAAATTGGACAAACCTGTTCTAACTGGCCCGACTTATTCACCTTATGGACAAACTGACTTAAAAGGATGGTTGTTGACCAAATACGATGCGTTTGGCAGAGTAGCTTATACCGGATGGAAGGAAAGCCATAGCATCGATTCCAACGCTAGAAAAGTGTTACAAGATCAACACAATGCTACCTCTTTACAATTGTTTGAAAGTAAGACTTCTTCAACCGTAAACATAGACGGTATCCAAGTAAAATATTCTAACCAATCCTTACCTAACAATGGTTTTGAATTACTAACAGTGAATTACTATGACAACTATGATTATCCAAACGCACCAGCACTACCTGCTGATATTTATGGAGATGTTGTTTTAACCAATGTAAAATCACTACCAACCGCTACGTGGACAAGGTTTTTAACCAGCGAAAATGAAACGGCAGGAGAACTTACAACCTCCTTTTACAATGCAAAAGGAAGACCAATTGGAAGTCATACTATCAATCATTTGGGTGGAGCTACCATTTCTCAATCAAAGCTAGATTTTGAAGGGAAAGCACTTCAAACCTTAACAGAACACAAAAAAGAAGATGGGTTTGATGTTGTAAGAATAAGTGAATACTTCACTTATTCACCACAAAGTAAATTGTTAACCCACCTTCACCAAGTAAACGAAAACCCGAAAGAACTGATTGTTCATAATGTATACGACGAACTTGGTCAGCTTATATCAAAGCAAGTAGGTGGTCAAGATACAGAAAATTTAGTTGGCCATCAAAAAGTGGATTATCAGTACAATATTAGAGGTTGGTTAAAATCAATTAATGATACCGAATGCTTAAACTGTAATATTGGCAATTTTCAAGATTTATTTAGTTTTAAAATTCATTACAATACGGTCACCAAAAAAAATATTGACACCAATGTAATCGAGGAAGTCAATGATTCATACAACAACACGGTGAAAAAACTTTACAACGGTAACATTGCCGAGACCTATTGGCGTACAGCAAGCGATGCTACTTTGCGAAAATACAGTTATGCCTACGATGATTTAAATCGTTTGAATGATGCTTATTATCAAAAACCGGAATCCAACATAGAAGCACGAAACTCGTATAACGAATCGTTAACCTATGACAAGAACGGTAATATCATGACTTTAATTAGAAAAGGAAATGAGGATGGTGATTTATTTGCTTACGAAATTGATAACTTAGGTTATAAATACCAAGATAAAAGTAATTTACTGAAAAAAGTAACCGATGCTACAAATGAATCCTTAGGGTTTAAAGATGATAGTGATGGTACAAATGATGAGGATGATGATTATACCTACGATGCTTATGGAAATATGATAAGCGATCAGAACAAAAACATCACAAAAATTGTTTACAATCATCTAAATTTGCCCACAGTAATTGAGTTTTTTAATTCAGAAAAAATAATGTATTTTTACAATGCAGCTGGCGTAAAGTTGAGAAAAGAAGTACACGAGTATTTTTCTACCAATGGAACTACAACAACTGATTATTTAGGCGGATTTCAATACAAAAACAACGTTCTACAGTTTTTTCCACATCCAGAAGGATATGTGAAAAACACACCAAGAGAAGATGGAAGTCCAAGCTATGATTATGTTTATAATTACACCGATCATTTAGGAAATATTAGATTAAGTTATACCTTAGACCCATATACCAACGATCTTAAAATTTTAGAGGAAAACCATTATTATCCATTTGGGTTAAAGCATACGAATTACAGTACAGGTAAGAAAACAATTTTAAAGGAAACCCAAGAAGACCCTAAAAAAGTGGGACCAAGTGCGGATGATTTGTATAAGTATAAGTTTCAAGGTCAGGAACGCCAGGACGAGTTGGGGCTTAACTGGGACAGCTTCAAGTGGAGAAATTATGATTATGCGATTGGACGTTTTATGAACATTGATCCTTTAACAGAGGAATATCATACTTGGTCTCCTTATGTCTTTAGTGGAAATCGTGTTATTGATGCGAGAGAGTTAGAGGGACTTGAACCACATTCCGTTCATAATAGTTTACAAGAAGCATCAAGAAATTTTTCAACAGAATATAATGGATACTCAATAACTAACAACGTTGAAGTGGCTACCCAATTTTATAAAAACGGAGATGGTACTTATTCATATACAGCCCCCGTGCAATTCACTGAAGGTGGAGCAGATCCTTCTCAAGCTAATAATTTTGGTCCACATAGTGATGCAGTAGTAGTAGGTTCAGGTCATACACATGGAAGTGATACAGGAGAAAATGTACTAGTTAGAGAAAAAGTAACAGGAAATGATTTAGAAAACCCGAAATCATTAAAACTTTCTGATATGAATGATTTTGATGTATTAAATGGTTCAAATGGTCCAAGTGGAACCGATAAGGAATATTTTAGTAATGAAAGTAAAGGACAAAATTTTGAAGCATCTTATGTTTTTACACCTAGCGGACTAGTTTACAGTGCAAAAATTAATCCAAGTACAGGTAAGCTTGAAGTTAAGGTTAACTTTAATTTATCCAAAACTAACCCAAGTAATGAAAATTCCAATATTAGGATGAATCAGGTGGATTCAAATAATGTACCTCAAGTATTACCAACACAAGGAGAAATTAAATTAGATTGATATGAAAAAATGTTTAATTATAGTTATGCTTACGATGTTTAGTAATGTCTATTCTCATCGAGAGAAAGTTGTTCGTAAAGTTTACAACAATATAGATGTTACTACTTACAATTCATTTCATACAGAAGAAATGAATAAAACTTTAATGATAGCACAATATGCTGAAATGTTATCAAAAAAATTATCTTATAATGATAAAATTTACTTAAATTTTTCCGAAACTAAACTTGAACAGCCTACGATAAATGTTTGGCTACCAAAAAAAGATGATAATACTGATAATATTGATGGTATAAATATTACTTTTAGAATTGATGACTTTGATGTTGTCGGGTGTTTAAATATTATTGAAAGTGCAATATTAAATAAGAATGAATTAAAAAAATTATCAGAGAGAAGTTGGAAAGTATATAAAAACTTACCTTCTGTGGAAGTTTCAAATATATTAAAAGCAAAAATCTATCGTCCAAATGAAATCAAAGAACTTGAAAAACCTCCATTTTTTAATTATTATTTCCAAGACGGTAAATTTCATTTTGTATGGATAAATTCAGAAAATGAAAAAGAACTTAATGAATTTGAGAAAATAAAGGATTTTTATGTTTTAACGAATTATTTGCTTGTTGTAGTTTCTGATAATGAAGAGATTAAATTAATTAAACCTAATCAAGAGATCCAAACATTAAAGGTAGATGATGTTGAAAATTTTTATCGTCCCTATGAAATCAAATTGATTGGAAATAATAAAATATCAATTGGATTTAATCAATTATCAAGAAATAAGAATAGACTATTACTCTATTTTATGGAGAAAAATATACTCATTCAAAATGTGGATGAATTGATAAAGAATTAAATGTGGATAATATTTTCTTGATTAATAATATGCAAATCAAAAGTCCCAATATTAAAAAAAGACAGCTCCAAAACTGTCTTTTAGTTGTTAAACCAATTATTATTACGATCTAATAAATTAGTTTATTTAATCTTGTTATTTTTTAAATAAATGGTATCTCTTACCACAACGGTATCCTGTTGTATTATAAAAATTGGTTTTATAGTTCTAATTATAGAATCTAATTTATCAATCTTCACAGCCTTTTCAATATGAATTTTAGGGTCATCATTCTTTGAGAAGAGAATCATAACACTTAAAAATACAACTATTAAACCTGTTATTAGGTTAGCAAATTTAAAGGTATTATGAGAATGAAGTAAATTTGTTGCCTTTCGATTGTTAGTTACAATATTCTTATTTATACAGTACAAATAATCTCGAATAAGTTCTGAATTAAATTCTTCCACAGTATTGTTCTGCAAAGTCAGTACATTTTCAGGAGTAGGAACAGAATAGCTGAATTTATTTATATTAAAGTTTTTCAAGGCATTATTTATCGTTAACAGATAAAAAATGAATGCTATTAAAACTAAAAATATAATTGCAACCTTAATGTAAATGTTTGTTTCACCTGTTTTATCAATAATAATAGGCATGAAAAGTCCAAGTAAGGAAAATACAATACTGGTTTGAGATATTATTTGTGAGGTCTTATTTTCAATTAAACTAAGCCTATTGTTTTCTTCATCTATAGCAGATTTTAAAAACTCCTTGTGACTTATAATTTTTTCAGAATCAGTTTTAGAACTAAGGGTGGAAAAAACGGTCAAATTGACCACCTAATTCCGGAGCAAATTGACCACCGATTCCGATTCAAAATGACCACCTAATTTCGGTTGAAAGTGACCACCACTTTCCGGTTGAAATTGACCACCGAAAAATACTACTTTTTTTCATGCTGTTAGCCACCTAAATTCGTTGAAAAACGGATTATGGCAAATAAACTAACAGACATGAGTAAGATAAGAAAAGTCATTAAATTTCATTGCAAGGGCAAGAGTAATTTATTTATCAGTAAGTACCTTTCACTTTCCAGAAACACGGTAAAGAAGTATATTTCTTTGTTTAAAGTATCGGGCTATAGTCTTGATTATATCGCTGAGAAGTCTGATGCTGAACTAGAAGCTATCTTCGTTGGAAATACTGCAGAAAAGGTCAATCCTAAGCTAGAGAAGCTTTATAGCTATTTTCCACAAATGGAGCGAGAACTCAAAAACGTTGGGGCAACTGTTCAACAACAATGGGAACTCTATTTTGCTGCAAACCCTGACGGGGTAAAGACATCCCAATTTAGAGTTCACTTCAAAAACTGGAGCAATCGCGTGAATCCGGTAATGCATATTCAACATAAATCAGGCGATAAGATGTATGTGGATTATGCCGGAAAGAAACCTTCTATCGTAGATGAAAATACTGGAGAAGTAAAAGAAGTGGAGTTTTTTGTAGCAATTCTTGGTGCTAGCCAATACACCTATGCAGAAGCCTCAATGAGCCAACAAAAAGAAGATTTTGTAAACTCTGTAGAAAACGCCATGCGATATTTTGGTGGAACTCCAGAAGCTATTGTTCCTGACAATTTAAAATCGGCGGTTATAAAAAGTAGTCGTTTTGAACCAACAATTAATGAAACTTTAGCTGATTTAGCAGAACATTACGAAACCACCATACTTCCTGCTAGAGCTTATAAACCAAGAGATAAATCATTGGTTGAAGGAGCAGTTAAGATTTTGTACCGAAGAATTTATGTGCATCTTAAAAACAGAACATTTTTTAATTTAGAGCAATTGAATGAAGCTATTTGGGAATTATTAGATCTTCATAATCGCAAGAAACTCACAGGAAGACCTTATTCTCGCTACGAACTCTTCTTGGAGGATGAGAAAGACAAACTACGACCATTGCCACTAGAACGTTTTCAAATCAAGTATCATTCTTTTGCTACGGTTATGCAAAACGGACATGTATTACACAGTCAGGATAAAAACTATTATAGTGTTCCCTATCAATACATCCGTAAAAAAGTAAAGCTTTTGTATACGCAATCAGTAGTTGAAGTGTATTACAAATACAATCGTATTGCTATACATCAAAGAAGCAATAAGGCTTATGTATACACCACCAATGCGGAACATTTAGCAAGTACGCATCAGTTTGTAGCTGATTGGAGTGCTACACGATTTATCGATTGGGCAAACAGTATCGACCCTTGTGTGGGTGAATTTATCATTAAAATCATAGAGAACAGAAACCATCCCGAGCAGGCCTTCAAGAGTTGTTTAGGTATCTTATCCTTCGAGAAAAAAGTAGGCAAAGAACGATTAATCAATGCCTGTAAGAGAGCTCTTGATTTTAAGATTTACAGCTTTAAAACCATACAAAACATCTTGGAAAACAACTTAGACTCTTTGGATGAGGATAAAGACTTGAATCAAGACTTACCTGAACACCACAACATTAGAGGCAAACACTATTATGAATAATTTAAAACCATTACTTATGAATCAAGCAACAGAAAGCAAAATGAAACAAATGAAGCTCTATGGCATGCATAGTGCTTTTAAAACCGCACTAGAAATCGGTAAAACAGACCATTACACCATTGACCAATTTGTGTCAATGATTATTGATGCCGAATGGGATGAAAGGCACAACAGGCGTATTGAACGAAGTATTAAAAATGCCCGGTTCCATTACAAGTCAAACATTGAAAACATCCATTTTGATGAATCCCGAAATCTGGACCGCACACTTGTTTTTCGATTGGCAGAATGTGATTTTGTGGAGAAAAATCAAAACGTTTTAATCACCGGAAGCACCGGTGTCGGTAAAAGTTTTTTAGGTACGGCACTAGGTTATCAAGCCTGTATACAAGGTTACAAGGTCAGTTATTTTAATACCTCAAAGCTTTTTGCCAAGTTAAAAATGGCCAAAGCAGACGGTTCTTATTTACGCGAACTTGCCAAAATAGAAAAACAAGATGTAATAATTTTAGACGATTTTGGTCTACAAGCTCTCGATAGTCAAAACAGAATCACACTCTTAGAAATAATTGAAGACAGGCATAATAACAGTTCCATAATCGTTACTTCACAGATACCAGTTCAGGGTTGGTATGACATTATTGGTGAAAAAACAATCGCAGATGCTATCTTAGATCGTTTGATTCATCAGTCACACAGAATCGAATTATCAGGAGAATCGATGCGGAAGAAAAAAAGCATCACTAAAGTTTAATTTTTTAACTATTTTTGAATAGAAACTAACGTATGAAAAAAAGTAATTTTAGGTGAAAAATCTAGGTGGTCAATTTGAACCGAAATTGGGTGGTCACTTTCAACCGAAATCAGGTGGTCACTTTAAATCGGAATTGGGTGGTCAATATCACCGGAATTTGCAATTAATAAAGATATTTTGTTTAATGATATTGTAGGAAATTATAAAAGCAGGAATAATTATTTAACAATTGAATTAAAAGAAGATGGTTCTTTCTTTTATAAAGATAATTTAAAAAGAGAAATATCTTTTGGGAAATGGATTTATAATGGGACAGAAATTAAGTTGATATCTGAAAATCCAATACACATTACGGATTATTTTTCTTCTTACAAGTTAATAACTGATTTTTCTAAAGTGCTTAAATTAAAAAATAAAGATAAACTTATCTTAAATAATAAATCATTATCAAAGGGGTAATTTAGTAGGGTAATATTACAAAGTTGGTAATGTTCCAAAGTTAGTGATGAACAAAAAAGTTCAACTTAACTTTTTGTAAATCAATCCTTAAATAAAAATTAAAACTAAAAGGCAAGCTATATAAGTTTGCCTTTTTACATTTGAAAATGCCTTAAAACGAATGTAATGAAGAAAAGTGACCCACCGCTCCCGCACGAATCCCTTCGTGTGGTTCTAGCAAATAAAAAAAAGTTTTTACTACATTTGAAATAAAGCAAAAACATGAGTAGGAATTATAAATTTTATAACCCAGAAGGTCTTTATTTTGTAAGTTTTACTCATGCTTTTTTATTTGTTTTTTGGTATTCGTGCATCCGCTTCGCTCAAGTGCCGTAGTGGGTTGGCTTGATGTTTTTACTAGAAATGAATACAAAGATTTGGTTTTAGAAAGTTTGGAATTTTGTCAAAAAAACAAAGGAATGGAAATTCATGCATGGTGCATTATGACCAATCATGTACATTTGATTTTTAGGAGTACTACTAGTCAAAAACCAGAACTTTTATTAGGTGATTTTAAAAGATTTACCAGTCGAAGCGTTATTAATGCTATTCAAGAAAACCCAAAGGAAAGTAGAAAAGAATTCTTATTAGACTATTTTAAAAAAGAGGCAGAAAAAACATCAAATACAACTAATTTTCAATTTTGGCGACATGATAATAAACCCATTGAACTATGGAGTAATGAAGTAATTCAACAGAAAATTGATTATATTCATAACAATCCGGTTGAAGAAGGTATCGTTTTTAGACCGGAAGATTATAAATACAGTAGTGCTCCAGATTATGCAGGCGAAAAGGGTTTGCTTGATGAGGTTTGTGTTTTTCAGTATTTTAAATTGTAAAGCCACACGAAGGGATTCGTGCGGCAGCGGGGGATTCGTGCGGCAGCGGGGGGAATTGATTTTTGGAGTAATAAATTAATCAAACAAAAGATTTATAAATAAAACAACTACTAAATTCCTCCTAAAGCCACCAAATAAGCCTAAATTCCCTTATTTTTGTAATACAAAAACATTTTGCTTTAGTAGCTCATTCCATTTCAATGAAAGATAAATTCTATCCATACATACAAAATCTTCAAAATCAAATTACAGCCAAATTAGAAGAAGTCGATGGCAAAGCCAAATTTCGCGAAGACATTTGGGAACGTCCCGAAGGCGGTGGTGGCAGAACGCGAGTGATTGAAAACGGAAATGTATTTGAAAAAGGAGGCGTCAACATATCAGCCGTTCATGGGAAGTTACCCGACTCGATGCAAAAATTATTTAACGTAGGCGAAGCTGATTTTTTTGCCTGCGGACTCAGTTTGGTGATTCATCCCAAAAACCCAATGGTTCCCACCGTTCATGCCAATTGGCGGTATTTTGAAATGTATGATGAGGAGGGAACAATTATCAATTCATGGTTTGGTGGGGGTCAGGATTTAACGCCGTATTATTTGTTTGAAGAAGATGCCATTCATTTTCATCAAACGTGCAAAACAGCATGCGACAAACACAATCCGGACTTTTATCCCAAATTTAAAAAACAATGTGATGATTATTTTTGGAATGCACATCGCATGGAAGCCCGTGGCATAGGTGGTTTGTTTTTTGATTATTGCAAAGCAACCGATTTGATGACGATGGAAAACTGGTATGATTTTGTCACCGAAGTGGGAAATAGTTTTTTAGAAGCATACGTTCCAATTGTAGAAAAAAGAGTAAATTTACCCTATTCGGATGCACAACGGAAATGGCAGGAAATCCGCCGTGGTCGTTATGTAGAATTCAATTTGGTTCACGATAAAGGAACCCTTTTCGGGCTAAAAACCAACGGAAGAATCGAAAGTATTTTGATGAGTTTACCTCCACATGTGCAATGGGTGTATGATTATCATCCGAATAAAAACAGTGAAGAAGAAAAATTGATTACTATTTTAAAAACACCACAACAATGGCTAGAGTAAATTTAATTTTATGGGTAGTATTTTTTACTGCAGTTGGTGTTGCCCAACAAGATTCTTTATCAAAACCACACTTTAAGCGTTATAACGAAAAGGTAATTTTTAGTGTCTATTACACGGATATTTCAAATAGTTTTGAGGCTAAACTCAATAATTCGGCACAAGCTGATTATTTTGAGTTTATACCAAATAAGCGAGAACAAATAGGAGTAAATTTAAGTTATAAATTTATTGATGTTTCTTATGGTTTTTCACCTTCCTTTTTTGAGATAAATAAAGACAATAAAAACTCTAAATTGTTTAGTTTAAGTACCCGATTTTACCACAAAAAATGGATGCAGTTATTAACTTTCATAAATCAAAAAGGGTTTTATGTTTCTCAAGGAAGCAATGAGTTATACTTTGAACGCTTGCGAACTATAAAAATTGGAGGAACTACGTCTTATATTTTTAATGAAAATTTTTCATTCAGAACCATAGCTAATCAAAAAGAATGGCAATCTAAAAGTGCAGGCAGTTTTATCCCTAATTTTTCATTTTATTATACTAATTTTGACTTAAATGATGAGGATTTTTCAGACAGTAGTGATGTTTATCTTTTATCTTTGTCTCCGTCATATTTTTATAATTGGGTTATAAATGATCATTTTTTGCTTTCAGGAGGTGTAATTTTAGGGGGAGGAATCAACATTGTTGATGGTGATACATCCTCCGTTTTTGAATGGGGAACAAATTTAAAAGTGGGTTATAATTCTGATTCATTTTTTACTTTTTTAAATTTTAATTATGCTGATTTCTTGCAGGAATCAAAAGCTAGTATCAGATTAAATGATGAAATTAGTATGTTGAAAATAACAGCGGGTTACCGTTTTGATCCTCCCAAAAAAATAAAAGAATATTACGATAAAACAGCAGAAAAAGTTGGGTTGTAAATGAAGTTACAATCTATAATCAAAAATTCATCAACATTATGTTCCCACTCAGACGAAACCGACGACTCAGAACCAACAAAACCATTCGCTCATTAGTACGTGAAACCATACTTTCTCCCAGTGATTTTATTGTCCCACTTTTTGTAGTGGAAGGGAAAAATGTGAAAGAAGAGATTCCTTCTATGCCCAATTATTTTCGATTGAGTCTCGATTTATTGGAAAAAGAAGTAAAAGAATTGGCTAAACTGAATTTAAAAACGGTTTTGGTTTTTGTAAAAGTTCCGGACCATTTAAAAGACAACAAAGGAACGGAAGCGTTAAATCCCAACGGATTAATGCAACGAGCGGTGAAAGTGATTAAAAATGCGGTTCCGGATATGATTGTGATGACCGATGTGGCATTAGATCCGTACTCCTCTTTTGGACATGATGGTGTGATTGAAAACGGAATTATTGTTAATGACATAACAACAGCCCTTTTAGCAGAAATGAGTTGTTCGCATGCCGAAGCCGGTGCCGATATTGTCGCTCCCAGTGATATGATGGACGGTAGAATTTTGGAAATCCGCGAAGCGTTGGAAGACGAAGGTTATCTAAACACAGGAATTTTGGCGTACAGTGCCAAATATGCCTCTGCACATTACGGTCCGTTTCGGGATGCGTTGGATAGTGCTCCTGTGGATGCACAAGACATTCCAAAAGACAAAAAAACCTATCAAATGGATTACCATAACCGCCTCGAAGCCATTCGAGAAACCAGAATGGATATTGAAGAAGGTGCCGATATTGTGATGGTAAAACCCGGCATTGCTTATTTGGATATTGTTCGTGAGATTAAAAATACATTTGATGTACCGGTAGCAGTTTATCAAGTTTCAGGCGAATATGCCATGATTAAAGCGGCTGCCGAAAAAGGTTGGTTGGATCATGATGCGGTGATGATGGAACAAGTTACGGCTATCAAAAGAGCCGGTGCCGACATGATGGCGAGTTATTTTGCAAAAGAGGTCGTGAAAATCATTTCTTAACTGATAAATATCACATTTTCAACAAAATAATTGATGTAAATTTGAGTAATTCAAATACCTAACACATGAAAAAAATAGTTGTTTTTGTTGTTTTTGTGATGTTATTCTCTTGCCAGAATAAGAAAGATGAACCTTTTGGAACTGTTTCAAAAGCAGTTGCTGAAATAGCAGATGATTCTGTTGAGGCAAAAATTAAACTTGGTGAAGAACTTTTTAATGGTGTAGGCTTGTGTTACACTTGTCATAAACCGGATCAAAAAATTATTGGACCCAGCATTAAAGAAATTGCCACTATTTATAAAGAGCAAAATGCTGATATGGTTGATTTTCTTCGTGAAAATGCCAAACCAATTGTAGACTCAAGCCAATATGAAGTAATGAAAACTAATTTTGCTATCACCAAAAGCATGAAAGATTTCGAATTAGAAGCCATTGAAATCTATATGCACAGTTTTTTAGATTAAGAAAGCCTATTCAGTCAGTAATTTAAACCCAACCCTCGGAATGTTTTCAATCCGAATGTTGGGTTCGTCTTTAAATATTTTTCGCAAACGAGAAATAAATACGTCCAAACTTCTGCCCACAAAATAGTCATCGGTTCCCCAGAGTTCCATTAGTATTTTTTCACGTTTTAAAACAGTGTTTTTGTTGTCTAAAAACAACTTCAACAAAGCCGCCTCTCTTTCGGTTAAGTTGGTCATTTCTTTTCCTTTGGAAACGCAGTAATTAGTTGGGTCAAATTCAAACGAGCCAATTAAATAGGTTGCATTATTTTTAAACGATGTTTTCTGACTTCGGTTCAAAAAAACTTCTATCTTCAAGGTCAATTCTTCCATGCTGTAAGGCTTTACCAAATAATCATCGGCACCTAATTTCAACCCTTTAATTCGGTCTTCCTTCATTGTTTTTGCTGAAAGAAAAATGATTGGAATTTCCTGATTTCGTTTTCGGATTTGTGTGGCAATTTCAAAACCATCCATGTCGGGTAACATGACATCTAAAATGCACAAGTCAAAATCATCGTTGCAAAACGCGTCAAAACCAGATTGACCATTGATAAAATGAGCTACCTCGTATTGGTTTTCCAAACTATCGGCGGTTAAAAAACCTAAAGTTTCGTCATCTTCTACATAAAGAATTTTCTTTTTACTCATAAAACATCTTTTTTTGGAATGAAAATAGAAACTGTAATCCCTTTAGTTGTATTATTTTTGATTGAAATTTTCCAATGGTGCAAATCGATGATTTTTTTCACATAAAATAAACCAATACCAAAACCTTCAATTTCTTTTTTGTTTTCTCTGGGTACGCGGTAAAATTTATCAAAAACATAGTCGATATGTTGAGGTGAAATGCCGCTTCCGTTATCGGAGAAACTGAGTGTAATTCCTTTTTCTGTTTCTAATGATTTTATGGTTATTTCCGGATTTTCAGAACAATATTTTACTGCATTATCCACTAAATTAAACAGAATATTATTGAAATGAAATTCATCTGCTGAAATATTTATTTTATCCGAAACAGCTATCGTAATCGTAACATTTTTCTTTGATTTAAGTAATGTATTTTCTTTTACTAACTCTAAAACATCCTTAAGAGGGATGGAGCATTTTTCCAATTCAATCCATTTGGCATCCCCTTTAGCCACATTTAAAATCCGTTCGATGTGGTGATTTAATTTGTGACTTTGGTTGGTGATAATTTGCATGTATTTGGCCAATTTCGGATTGTTTTTAATTTCTTCCTGTGAGGTAGCATATTGAGAAGCAATCAAAATAGACGAAAGCGGTGTTTTGAATTCATGCGTCATATTGTTGATGAAATCCGTTTGCAATTCGGTATATTTTTTTTGTTTTAACAATAAAATAACCGAGTAAACATAGATGATTAAAACTAAAAATAAAATAGCTGTGTAAATCCAATATTGACCTAGAGAGGTGATGAATTTATGTTGCAAATCGGGAAAACGAATGCCGAAATAATAAATTAATCCTTCGTTTTTTTTAAAACAATTTTCACACTTTTCTGGTTTTCCGGCATCGCTTGAGATATAGCTGCCATAAATCATTTCATCGGTTGCACAATCGTATATGGCATATTCATAATCCAGTTCAAGTTTTACTTTTTGAAATTCAGTTTTAAGATAATATTCTAATACTTCATGCTCAAAAACATCATTTAAATCCACAATATAATAATCGTCTGTAATTTTTTTAACCTGATTGGTGATACTCAATTGCGTATTATTGTCGCGATAAATTCGTTTTACTACATCTTGAAGAGCGAAATGAATTTTTTCTTCGAAATCTTTTTTCTCAAATTGATAGGCTCGGTTCAACATGAGCAACTGCATGACCAAAACCCCGGCTATGCAGAGAAATCCGGCTAAGATGATGCTATTTAATCGGGTAAATTTCAAGGTTTTACTTTTATTATGTTTTGACAAATCTACTCATAGAAAGGTTTAAATTTTATTTAAATAAAGCCGATTAACATCTCATTAACAAAACTTATATTGTGCTTAACAAATATCTGATTTCTTGTGAATATATTTGCTATGTTCAAAATGAATAATTTAACTAATTAAAATAATAACGTATGAAATCATTAAAAGTATCTTTATTAGCAATTGCTGCTACAGTATTGTTTTCGGTTGGTGCAAATGCACAAGAAAAAAAACCTACCACTACTAAGCCGGCTATTACCACAACACCTGCTCCTCAAAAGCCAACATCACCGGTAACTTGGAAAGAAATATCATATGATTTTGGAGAAATCAAAAAAGGAACACCTGTATCTCATGACTTTTCATTTACCAACACTACCAAGCAAACGGTTATCATAACTAACGTAAAAGCTTCTTGTGGTTGTACGGCAACTAATTATACAAAAACACCTGTGAAACCTGGGGAAACAGCAACTGTAACAGCAACTTACAATGCAGCAACTGCCGGAAACTTTTCTAAAACGGTAACGGTTTCTTTAAATGAGAATGAAGTTCCAAAAGTACTTACTATCAAAGGAAAAGTAATTGATACAACTCCGGTAAATCAATAATCTACTTTCTAAATTATAATTCAATTGAACCATCTTGATTTTCAAGATGGTTTTTTTGTTAAAATATTTTTTTTGAAAATGTAAAAACTTCATACTTTTTTATATATTTATGACTTAATTATAAAGCCATGATAGATAAAATTAAACTCGACAACATCTTATTTTTAGATATTGAAACTGCACCGGAAGAAGAAAACTTCAAACTTTTAGACGAAGAAAAACAATATCTTTTTGAAACGAAAACCCAATACCAACGCAAAGACGAATTTACTCCTGAAGAATTTTACGACCGTGCCGGAATATGGGCAGAATTTGGTAAAATCATTTGTATTTCTGTGGGTTATTTTACGACTAAAGGTGATATCCGAAACTTTAGAGTTACTTCATTTTTTGGAGAAGAAAAGAAAATACTGAATGATTTCAGTAACTTGCTTAATCACCATTTTAATCAACCACAGCATATTTTGTGTGGTCATAATGCTAAAGAATTTGATTTTCCATTCATAGCCAGACGAATGATAATCAATCAAATTGAAATTCCGCCAAAATTAAATTTATTTGGAAAAAAACCATGGGAAGTTCCACATATTGACACAATGGAATTATGGAAATTTGGTGATTTTAAGCATTTTTCTTCTATGCGATTATTAACAAAGGTACTTCAGATTCCTTCTCCGAAAGATGATATTGACGGAAGTGAAGTGGCTTATGTGTATTATGTTGAAAAAGACATCGACAGAATTATCACCTATTGCGAAAAAGATGTAATTGCCGTTGCACAAATTTTCTTGCGTTTCAGAAGAGAAGATTTGTTGATTGAAGACGAAATTATTCACGTATAAAAAAGGCTCCAAACAGGAGCCTTTCTTTATTTTTTCAATACTATTTTCCGGGTTGTTTTTACTTTTTCGTTTTGAATTGAAATTAAATAAATTCCATCTGAAAAATGATTTAAATCTACTACTGTGTTAGAGGCATTAATTTTCTTCGATAAAATTATTCGGCCATGTAAATCAAATAAATCAATGTTAGTTTCTAAATTTTCAATCCATGAAACGGTTACTTTACCATTGGTTGGGTTTGGATAAATGAGTGCTTGAACAGTTTCATTTTCAATCAAACTGAGATTGTTTTCAATCGTAATCGGAATAACCACATTAGGCAACCAAGCTGAAGAAGCATTAATGATATTTACTTTAAAAAAATCTGACGCTGCATCAGACAAGGAGTTTGTATAATTGATTTTATTTAAATTTATATCCTCTTGTGTGAAAATGTCTCCAATAATTAATGGTGTATTTTCCTTTTTCAATACTCCGAGTGAAGGTAATTCTAGTAGAGTATACACTTGATTTGAAGCAGCTTGCAACGTCGTAAAAGCATTCATTTCCTCCAAAGTGATTGTTTTTACACTGTTAATTTCTGTAATGATACCATTGTTAGTAAAATTCAAATCATTTTCTATTGAAACGGAATTGCAAAAGGATAAACTTACGGAATTAATTGTACCTCCGTCATTATTATATTTGTCGATAACGAATAAAGTCCATTCACCATCAGCCAAAACACCATTAAATGCATTTAAAGGTTGAAATGGCAATACAGTACCTGAAATTGCCGGGTTAGATGCACAAACTATCGATGTACCAGAGTCATCAACAGTTACATCAATGTCATCTTGACCACCGCAGGCTTCTTCAAATAAGGTGATGGTTGGGCTGCCAATTTCCTCAGGACCAATTAAATAAATGGTCATGTCTTGAACCCAAGTATGTGAAATATTCATGCTCACATTTACATCTGCAATGGTGATTCCTCCTGAAACAGAAATAGGAATACTTGCAGTTGAGTTTGCCGTGTTTTCAATCACTGCATCCGAAAAATCTGTTGCAGTAAATTCAATTCCGCAGTCGAAAATTCCGGTTTGAAAATTAGAAACGGTAAACGAATTAGCCTCTCCACATCGGTTGCTTGGAGTTACCCTCCAATAGTATACTGTTTGAGCAATTAAGTCAGTAATATTAATTGAATTATTTACAGTGTTTTCAGACCAAACAATGGTGTTAAATCCGGCATCGGTGGCAACATCCACAACATAATTTTCAGCATTAATATCCTCTTCCCAGGATAATGTTATTGCAGAAGGAACAGTGGTTTGTCCGTTAAGTGGAAAAGTTGTGGTAACCGGAACGAATTCCGCACGCAATACTTTTAAATTTACGAATCTTGTTTCAGTTTCATTGGGATTAGAAGCTACAATACCTATTGAATATTCTCCGGGTTCAACTCCGGTTAAATCGGATAAAATTAACTCATAAGTACCGTTGGTGCTTATGGAGTTTTGATTAAAGTTTGCGTTTGCACCGGGTGGTAAATTTATCGTTGAAAGCGTTACATTTTCATTATTACTTGTTATAAAAGAGAAAGGAAAAACAGCATTTTCACTTGAACAAACTACTTGATTGTAGCCAAGAGGCACAAACCCGAAATCCGAATCAACTCCTGAAATAATTAAAGAAAAATCTTGAAAATTGGTTTGTAGCGTTCCTTTGTGTGATATTGTAATCAAATAATCTCCTCCGTTGGCATTATCTATTTGTATTGTTTCAACGGTGTCAACAAAATTGTCACCGTTTCTCAATGCATTTTGAGTTGCATCTGCTTGTAAACGCCATGGATAAAAGACAGCGTTTCCTTGTGTAATTCTAATGTCTAAATCGTGTACGATAGCAGGTGTCGGATCATTTAGATTTCCCGTATTAGCAATGCCGGGTATATCAGTCCAACAAATTGTAGCTATTAAGGGTTGACCCGCTTTTGACTTTAATGTTTTAGTATAGACTTGATTTTGAGATAAGCGTTCTTCAGAAATCCAAGTACTTAAACCGTTGTTTGAAATACTATTTGCTGCGTTTTTCGCATTGAGCAATCCCCAACCAAAAACAGCATCAGGGCCTGGGTTTCCTGCATCATCCGCGGTTTGACATGCTAAGCCTTTTAGCGTTGCAGATTTCATAAAACGTTGATATAAATTGTTGTGGTGCTGTTGAAGTAACAATAACGTTCCCATTACATTTGGGCTAGCCATTGAGGTTCCTGAAAGGGAAGTATAGTCATCATCACTGCCGCTATTTGTAGAATATACTCCTGTTCCGTTACCGGTAATGTCCGGCTTTATTCGTAAATCGTCCGTAGGCCCTTCACTGCTAGCGGAGTTAATGTTTACAGAAATCAAATTGCCATTACTATCAATTTCTGCATCTTGAGCATTGCCAACAATGAGGTTGTTTTTGCCATTTTTATGTCCGGTTAATTTGTCAAAACCATCTGTCGTTGGGTCGTCATTATTGACATTACCGTCATTACCTGCTGCAGCAACCATTAGGTAATAGGGTGAAACATAATGGATTAAATCCCACTGAACGGCATCTTGTGAATAGGCTCCCGCATACCAACTGGGAACATTAAATAATCGCATTCCATAGGAATGGTTTGAAAGTAGTAGGCCTTCCTGAATTTCACCTAAAACTTCTGATTCATCTTCTGTCCAGTCAAAGGTTTTTACAGTAGCTTGAAAAGCCATGCCTTTTGCATTGAAGTCTATACCTGAAGCACCAACTGTTCCTGTTACGTGGGTAGCGTGAAAACTATTACCATTGAGATCGAATGTGTTATCACCAACAGAAATTCTTCCACCAAATTCTTGATGAGATGTTCTAACCGGGCCACCATCCCAAACACCACCAACCATTCCTTGACCGTTAAGGTTCAGTCCTAAACTACCTCCTGCGTGAAGATGGTTCGCTCGTGTTGAGACAGCTGCATCAACATTATTTATGGAGTAATATTTTGGACTTCCATCAGAAAGTAAACCCATTAATTCATCAACACTGCCGTCTGAATTTATTTTAAATACGTCCCATTGATTTATTTTAGCAGAAAAGTAAGCTTTTTCTTTATCTGCTTTTGCTTTTTCGGATAGTTCAATTTGAAGCTGTTTGATTTTAGTTAAATCATATTGCTCCAACAAAGCCTTTTTTTGTTCTGGTGTCTGACCAAAGGCGGAAAGCGAAAAAAGTAATAATACTAAATATTTACCCTTACCTATTTTAGAAAAGTAGCAATTTTTCATCGGTTGATTTGGAATTTTAAGGATTCAAAGATATAAATTTAATTTTTTCTAATGATTTGCTAAAAAAAATATAAATTATTTAACAATGGTTTAAGCATGATTTATCTGCTCAAAAGCCATTTTATTAGTAATTACGAAAAAAAATAAAATACAGATGTAAATAAAAAAAATCGGTTAATTTTATAGTCATGGAAAAAAAGGTCCTATTAGCAGTAGAACAGTTGACAATTTCTTTTAAAAAAGAAAAAGAATTTGTGCCCGTTGTTCGAGATTTAACGTATCAATTACATGAAAATGAAATTGTAGGAATTGTAGGGGAGTCCGGTTCAGGGAAATCCGTTTCATCCTTGGCTGTGATGGGATTGCTTCCCACAAAGATTTCGAAAATAGCCAACGGAACGATTTTCTTTAATGATTTCGACATGACCGAGTTGTCTGAAAAAGAATTTCAAAAAGTTCGGGGTAAAGATATTGCGATGATTTTTCAAGAACCGATGAGTTCATTAAACCCGTCTTTAAAATGTGGTTTTCAAGTAGAGGAAATATTAACCAGACACACATCATTATCTAAAAATGAAATAAAAACTGAGGTAATCTCTTTGTTTGAAAAAGTAAAATTGACCAATCCGGAGGAACTATTCAACAAATATCCGCATCAAATCTCAGGCGGACAAAAACAACGCGTGATGATTGCCATGGCGATTGCTTGTAAACCTAAGATTTTAATTGCCGATGAGCCAACAACCGCTTTAGATGTCACTGTTCAAAAAGAGATCATTCAATTGTTGAGAGAGTTGCAACAAGAAACCAAAATGAGTATTTTATTTATTTCCCATGATTTATCGTTGGTTTCTGAAATTGCCAATCGGGTTTTAGTTATGTATAAAGGTGAAATTGTGGAACAAGGCAAATCAAAAGCTATTTTTGAAAACCCGCAACACAATTATACCAAAGCATTGATTTCCTCCCGACCTTTGTTGGAATTTCGGTTGAAAAGGCTTCCAACCATTCAAGATTTTTTAAATGATAGGTCTAAAAGTGAAATTGTAACCGCAGAAGAACGAAAGGAAAATCATGAAAAAATATATGCCCAAGCCCCTCTTTTGGAAGTTAAAAATGTAGAAAAAGAATATCTTTCGACTGTTGGTTTATTTGGAAAAAAATGCTCTTTTAAAGCAGTTAATAATGTGAGTTTTAAAATTTATGAAGGCGAAACGGTAGGTTTGGTGGGCGAATCCGGTTGTGGAAAATCCACGTTAGGCAACGCCATTTTGCAATTGGATAAAGCTACTGCCGGACAAATTATCTATAAAGGAAACGATATTACGAAATTGAATAAAGACGAAATCCGAAAACTCAGAAAAGAAATTCAACTTATTTTTCAGGATCCGTATTCTTCTTTAAATCCCAGAATTCCAATTGGCAAAGCGATTATGGAACCGATGAAAGTGCACGGTTTGTATAAAAATGATGCCGAACGAAAAGTAAAAACCATAGAAATTTTAGAACGAGTAGGGTTGGGTGAAGCTTTTTTTAACCGTTATCCACATGAATTTTCCGGTGGTCAACGACAACGAATTGGTATTGCGAGAACCATTGCTTTGCAACCAAAATTAATTGTTTGCGATGAATCGGTTTCTGCGTTGGATATTTCAGTTCAAGCTCAGGTATTGAATTTATTGAATGAATTAAAAGAAAATTTTGGGTTCACTTATATCTTTATTTCTCATGATTTGGCTGTTGTAAAATACATGAGCGATCAAGTTTTAGTTATGAATAAAGGAAAGATTGAGGAAATGGCGGATGCAGATGAATTATATGCTCATCCGAAAAGTGAGTATACTAAAAAGTTAATTGAGGCAATACCGAAAGGATAAAAAATTGAAATTATGTTGTTTACAGATTCTTTTTCTGCGTTTTATGAACAATTCAAAACCAGTCTTACTGACGGAACTTTTGCCAAACTTACTTTTGCGAAAACCATTGGAAAAACGGAATTGAAAAACATTTTTATTCGTCCCATTTTAGAAGAAAACGAGTTAAAGTTAGAATTAAAATTCCGCTTTCAAAGAGAAGAATTGTTTGAAATTCATACAATCAACAGTGCTTTTGATCGCTTGCTTCCCTTTATCAATAATCCGTTTTTGTCGGTTATTTTGTTTGCTACAGAATTTGATTTGACGTATAAATTAAACAAAAAAAGAATGGTAAATGTAATCGATAAACCGCCTACTTTTGGTAATGCGAATGAGGTTTTGTTGGCGTTTTTGAATAAATGGAATTAAAGTAAGTTTAATAAACTTGTAGACTATTTTTTTGAGCATTTACTTACTTAGCTTTTCTAAACTGTTTTTTAATTCTTTAATCATTTCGTCCTTTTCTTTTAAGCGTAATTCATATTGTTCAATTAACTTTTCGGATAGTTGGTTGATAATACCAAGATTAATCGCAATTCCTCCCTTTTGATCATTGTTTTCCTGATTTATAACAGTTTCACTAAATAAATCCGAAGGTTTAATTTCAAAAATTTCACATAATTTTTCAATATGACTTGACCACGATTGGCTTTCGCCAGATTCTATCCGAGCATAAGCAGATTGAGAAAGATGAAGAATTTCAGCAACATATTCCTGCGACCATCCTTTTTGCTTTCTATATGCTTTAATTTTTGAGCCTATCACTGTATTCATAGTATTCTTTTTTAGTCAAAGTTAATTTGTTATGCAAAATCAGGGTAAAAATACTTAAAATTTGCATAAAAAGATTTAAATTTTATTTGTAGTTTAGCTGTACACATTTTTATTAAAATTTAATACCTACACGCCATGCAGAATAATTTAGAAATCATTTTCTTTCTATTTACATCCATCTTCAACTTTTTACTGTGCTTACTTTTATATTATACAAGAGGAAAACCTAAATATGTTTTTCTTAAAGATATTCATTTCTATTATTTAAAAAGAAATTAAAGTAAAATACAAACCATTTTTAACAATTTTATAAAAGTAATTATATGAAGATAAAAGTTAAACCCTTAATCAAATTAGTAGTTTTTTGCTCTTTTTTAGCCTATTTTGGTTGCTCAACCGATTTTGAAGTGGTAGATAATTCTACTGGCACACATTTTGGAGTAAAGAATAAGGGCCCAAAAGTAAAAACTTTTAAAGGTGCTGATGCCATGCAAATGAAAAATAAGCTTGAAAAGATGATGGGCAAATCGTCAAGTTTCAACATTTTTCGGAACTCAGGATTAACAGCTAGAGGTTCTGAAAATTTAGAAATTGATTTTTCAGAAATCATGGAAGTAATAGATACGTTAGGAAACAAGAATTATACGTTTAAAATTATTAACCATCCTGATGATAATTATAAAATATTTCATAACTTAGTTATAACTGAAAAAGATGAAAATCTAAAAATAAAATTGGTAAAGTATGAAATGACAGATGAATTTGCACTTGCCTATCAAAACAATTCTGAAAAATTTGTAGATTTTAAGGGAACCGTTTCTACAATAGGACTTGATCCGGCAATAGACCCTTGTGCAGATTTAATAATTGAAGTTCCAGGGAGTCAGTCAGGTGGAAGCGGATATGATGGTTCTGGCGACAATTCAGGTTCCAATCCCGGTAGTGGAGAAAATGGTGGGCCAAGTGGAGGATCTAGTGGTGGTGGTTGCGTTAGCTTTTACTTGAGTTGTTCTTGTGGCAGAACATATGAAAATTGGGATAGTTATACAGGTTCAATGTGTGGAGATGGTAGCAATCCGGGTTATGATTTAACCATTGTAATTATGGAATTTGCGTGTAGAATGGCATCTGACCCTTGTGCAGATGAAGATGGTTTGGTGGGGATATTGCCGGTAAATTTAACCCAACCATGTGATGAATTAAAAAAATTAGCACAAAGTCCTAACTATATCCAATCAATCAACTATTTGAAGCAGAAAGCAGCTGGGCCCAAAGAACATGCATGGGTTTATAAGTATTTTGAAGAGTCAACAAATTTTGCACCCCCAACTGTTGCAGGGCATAATACGAAAAACCCACATAAAGTAGAATTAAAAGATTTTATGTCGCAGGAATGGATAGGAGCTATGCATAACCATACCTCAGGAACCCAAGGAGGCATAAAGATGTTCTCTTCTGGGGATTTATTGTGGCTTTTTAGAAAAACTGAGATAAGAAACTCTTATCAACCGCCTAGTGTTTCATCTCAGGGTATATCTGAAATGTTTCTTGGCCTAGTAAATGAAAATGAAGTATATTGCCTTAAAATAAAAGACTGGACTAAGTTTTATACACTACATAATCCTAAGGTTTTAAAAGAATTTGACGAAAAATTAGTAAACCGCTACAGAAAAGTTGGCATCAATGTTTCTCAATCCCAACTTCAAAAGGAATTTCTAAATCTTTTAAATGAATTTGATTTAGGCGTTGGTTTGTATAAACAAGAAACGAATGGAAACTGGAGTGAAATTAATTTAGACCCAAGAAATCCAAATAACATTCCTGTACAGACTCCATGTAATTAAAAAATAAAAACTCATGAAAAAAATAATATTAGGAATAATACTTTTATTCAACTTTAGCTTAGTCGCTCAAAACCCGATTTTAGATATTCATACAGCTGATTTTGCAAATATAGAGAATGCATATTATAAAGACATTGACAATTTTTACAATCAGTTTGTCGGTACATGGATTTATACAGACTCTGTTAAAATCATACGATTTAAATTTGTTAAAAAAGAAATGTTTTACAGACAGTCTATAAAAAGTTGTTATGTAGATTATTTAGTGGGAGAAATGCAGTATGTAGAAAACGGTGTAGAAAAAATCAATTCATTAATAAATTTAAATATTAATCATTCTGAAATTTATAATTATAATTTATATAGTTATGGTAAGACCAATAAAGATTGGTATCCAAAGTGCCTTGAGTGTCCAGATACTATTGAACGTTTGCCAATGAGCTATAATGAACCAACAAATGATGATGCGGGTTTAGAAGCTGCTTTTGTCATGCATAGAGCTGATGAAAACGGGGTTGAAAAAATTAAAATACAGTATATTGAAACTATTGGAGCTTACGGTATAAAACCGGACGGCTCACCTTCTATTACAACAAATTTCACAATTCCTTATGGAGATTATATATTGATAAAGGAAAATTAGAAAAAAAATTAAGCGATTGATTAAAAACGTAATCAGTCGCTTTAATTTTCTCTTTATTAATAATCCTTTTTATCGGTTATTCTATTCACTACCGAATTTGATTTGATTTATAAATTGAACAAAAAACGAATGGCGAGTGTCACCGATCAGCCTCCTTCTTTTGGTAATGCGAATGAGGTTTTGTTGGCGTTTTTGAATAAATGAAATTATCGAAATAATAAAGGTGCAAATTCTGAGAGATAATCTCGCCAGTTTGACCAAGTGTGGCCCCCTTCCGATTCTTTGTAGGTATAGTTGAAATTCATTGAATTAAATAGATTTCTAAAATCGGTGGCTTCTTTGTATAAGAAATCTGTTTTGCCAATCGCTTTCCAATATAATTGATAATTATTCTCTTTTTGAGTTTTGAGCTTTTTTTCGATGTTTACATACATTTCACTATCCGCTTCTTTCGGTTGAAAAAGAGCCGCCGAAAACACGCCCATATAATCAAATGTTTTTGGATAATTAGCAGAAATAATGATGGTATGGAATCCGCCCATTGATAATCCTGCAATGGCTCTTGATGATTTTTCTTTTTTTACACGGTATTCCGATTCAATAAATTGAATCACATCCCCAAAAGCTTTTTCGGTGTTTCCCGAAAACATATCCGGTTGAATAAAGTCCGGCGTATAAAAACCTTCTTTGGATTCTCCTGGAGCTGCGGATTGACCTGCATTTCCGTTTGGCATGACCACAAGCATTGGTTTTGCTTTTCCTTGGGCAATTAGGTTGTCTAAGATTTGAGCAGTTCTTCCAAGGGTGATCCAAGCTTCTTCATCGCCACCTGCTCCGTGTAATAGGTAAAGAACAGGATAATTTTCTTTGCTTTTTTCATATCCTGGTGGAGTGTAAACCGTTAATCTTCGGTTCTTTTTTAAAGTAGGTGATTCATACCATCGTTTTGAAACAGTTCCGTGTGGCACATCATTCACTTTATATAATTCGGCTTTTCCACCGGGAACAATAAAAATATTGACAACAGTTGCCACATCTCTACTAAAATGAACGTTGTTTGGGTCGTTAACAGCCAAACCATCTGCTATAAATTTATAACTGTATAATTCAGGTTGTAGTGTAGAAGTCGTATAAGTCCAAATTCCTTTTTCATTTTTCTTCATTTCGGTTTTTCCTTCAATCAAACCTAGTTGACTAAGAAAATCTCCGACTAAAAATACTTTCTTTGCGTTCGGTGCTTCAAAACGAAATGTAACGGTGTTGTCGCCGTGAATTTCGGGCGAAATAATTTTTTTCTCACCCGAAAAATCTACATTTTCCTGAGCATAAATGATGGAAAAGCAAAGAGAGAGAAGAAGCGAATACGTGGACTTTTTCATTTTTATAATTTTAATCTAAAACCATCTCAGGAATTTCTCCTTCCACAATCAATGTTCCTTCGGTGGCTTTTATGATTTCTTCAACTGAAACACCTGGAGCTCGTTCAAGAAGTTTAAAACCTTTTGAAGTAACATCCATCACCGCTAACTCGGTGACAATTTTTTTTACGCATCCCACACCGGTTAGCGGAAGGGTACAATTTTTTAAGACTTTCGATTCGCCGGCTTTGTTCACGTGCATCATGGCAACGATGATATTTTCGGCCGAAGCCACTAAATCCATTGCTCCGCCCATTCCTTTGACCATTTTTCCGGGGATTTTCCAATTGGCAATATCGCCGTTTTCGGAAACTTCCATCGCTCCTAAAATGGTTAAATCTACTTTTTTGCTTCGAATCATTCCAAAACTGAAAGCGGAGTCAAAAAAGGAAGCTCCGGGCAACGTGGTAATGGTTTGTTTTCCTGCGTTGATGATATCCGCATCTTCTTCGCCTTCAAACGGAAATGGCCCCATACCCAGCACGCCGTTTTCGCTTTGAAATTCTACCGAAATATCCGTTCGAACAAAATTAGCAACCAATGTCGGGATTCCGATTCCTAAGTTTACATAGTAACCGTCTTTTACTTCTTTTGCAATGCGTTTTGCTATTTGATTTTTATCTAAAGCCATTTTTAATGTGTCAATGTGTTAATTAGTCGATGTGTCAATTAGGGAAATGTCAATGAATTGTCCCATTGCCACATTATTTCTGTCTAACTGTTCTTTGTTCGATTCTTTTTTCAAACTTTTCGCCTTGAAAAATTCGGTTCACCATAATTCCGGGAATGTGAATTTGATTGGGGTCTAATGTTCCGGCGGGGACTAATTCTTCTACTTCGGCAATGGTGATTTTTGCGGCTCCGGCCATGCAAGAATTGAAATTTCGAGCTGTTCCTTTAAAAATAAGGTTTCCGGCTTCGTCACCTTTCCAAGCTTTCACGATGGCAAAATCGGCTTTGTAAGCTTCTTCCATCACATACATTTTTCCGTTGAATTCACGGGTTTCTTTTCCTTCGGCTACTTCAGTTCCAAATCCGGCAGGGGTAAAAAAGGCGGGGATTCCATGTTGAGCGGCTCTGCATTTTTCGGCTAATGTTCCTTGCGGCGTGAGTTCAACATCTAATTCTCCCGACAACATTTGACGTTCGAATTCTGCATTTTCACCTACATAAGACGAAATCATTTTTTTGATTTGCTTTTTTTGCAATAATAAACCTAAACCGAAATCATCAACGCCGGCATTGTTAGAAATGCAGGTTAGGTTCGTTACGTTCATTTTAACTAATTCAGCAATACTGTTTTCTGGAATGCCACAAAGGCCAAAACCTCCGAGCATAATCGTCATATTATCGGTAATTCCGGTAAGAGCTTCTTGAACGGAATTTACTTTTCGTGTAATCATATTGTTTGTTTGTTTTTCGGATTTTAAAGGTATAAAAAAATGGGCTTTTTGCAAAGTCCATTCTCTTATAATTATTTTGATGTGAAATTCCTAAAAATTGAATTCATCCAAATCTTGGTCGAAGTCTAATGTGTCTTTTACCGTTTTCCAACAATCTACTTTAACGGTAATATTTTCCGGTCTTTCGAAAGGATCTTTGGAAACGTTCAGTTTATTGTCTTTGTAGCATTTGTCCATATAAATTCCCCAAATCGGTAAAGCCATTGTAGCTCCTTGTCCCATGGCTGTAGTATTGAATCTGGCAGAGCGGTCTTCACATCCTACCCAAACTCCCGTACATAAATTAGGGACAAATCCCATGAACCAACCATCCGAATTATTTTGAGTAGTTCCTGTTTTTCCGGCAATTGGGTTATCCAATTTGTAATCGTAACTTCTAAATCCGGCTCTACCGCCTCGAAGTCTTGTTCCGGTTCCGTCTTCGGTAACGCCTTCCATTAATTTTACAACCGCATAAGCAACGTCTTGACTGAGGACATCATGACTCTCCGGAATCGCTTCAAAAATCACATTCCCGTTTTTATCTTCAATTCGGGTAATCATTTGTGGTTTTATATAAATTCCTTTGTTAGCAAACGTACTAAAAGCCGCTACCATGTCTTGAACTGTAATTTCAACTGCTCCTAAACAAATGGAAACCTGCTCAGGAATTTCTGCAGAAACACCTAATTTATGAGTTAAATCTATGACTGCTTTGGGTCCGGTTCTGTCAATTAATTTGGCAGAAATGGTATTGATGGAATTAGCCAATGCTTTCTTTAAATTGATCATACCGCGGTATTTTCCATCCGAATTTCTTGGTGTCCAATCAGCACTAACGTTATGTCTTCCTCTCGGAATTGTAAAAGGAGCATCTATAATTGAATCACAGGGTGACATATTTAATTGTTCAATTGCCGTGGCATATACAAACGGTTTAAACGTAGACCCTACTTGTCTGGCACCTTGTCCGGCATGGTCGTATTGAAAATGTTTGTAGTTGATGCCGCCCACCCATGCTTTTACGTGTCCGGTTTGGGGTTCCATCGAAATCATTCCGCTTCTTAGAAAATGTTTGTAGTAGCGTATGGAATCCATTGGCGTCATGATGGTGTCGCGTTCGCCTTTCCAAGTAAAAACCCTCATTTCAGTCTTCACGTCAAACGATTTGATAATTTCCTCTTCGCTTTTATCTTGAGCTTTCATCAATCGCCAACGTTCAGAATTTTTCATGGCTCTTTTAAGCAAATTTTCTGTTTCATCATCAGTAATTCTGTAAAAAGGAGCATTCTTGTTTTTCTTCTGACTTTTAAAAAATTCAACCTGAAGGTTTTTTAAATGTTCATGCACTGCCTCTTCAGCGTGTTTTTGCATACGCGAATCAATAGTGGTGTATATTTTTAAACCATCGTTGTAAATATTGTATTCTGAGCCATCGGGTTTTTTATTCTCTTTCACCCATTTTTTCATGTAATCACGGAGGTACTCTCTAAAATAAGTAGCAATTCCCTCTAAGTGACTTTCGGGATTAAAATTTAAAACAATTGGTTTTTTTTCTAATTGTGCTTTTGCCTCCGGCTCTAAAAAGTTGTTACGAACCATTTGATTTAGCACCGTGTTTCTTCTTTTTAAAACCAATTCTTTTCTTTTTTCTCTAGTTGGATTATACAGCGAAGGGTTTTTTAGCATTCCAACTAATAGAGCACTTTCTTCGATAGTTAATTCTTTGGGTTCTTTTCCAAAGTATACTTTAGCCGCGGATTTTATGCCTACCGCAGTATTGACAAAATCAGCTCTGTTCAAGTATAAAGCAATAATTTCGTTCTTGGTATATTGCCGTTCTAACTTGGTGGCAATAATCCATTCTTTTACTTTTTGAACTAATCTGAAAAGAATAAATTTTGAACCCTCGCCATGAAATAGCAATTTCGCTAATTGTTGAGAAATAGTACTGGCACCACCATCTGCTCCAAGTTTTACAGCGGCACCGATTAATCGTCTTCCATCAATTCCGGAATGCTCATAAAATCGTTCGTCTTCTGTGGCAACCAAAGCATCAACAAGGTGTTTTGGCAATTCATCAAAGGTTACAGGCGAACGGTTTTCACGGTAAAATTTACCCAAAACCACACCATCTGAAGAAATGATTTCAGTAGCTAAATTTGAATCCGGATTTTCCAATTCGTCAAAACTAGGCATGGATCCAAACAATCCGAAATTGGCAAAAACAAAAAACAAGAAAACACCTGCTAATCCTATGAAAAATACTTTCCAGAATTTTTTTTGATAGTATGCGATGTCTTTTACGGACGAATTATTTTTCTTAGCCATATTATTCTGCTTTTTCAATTCGTAAACCTACGTCAGTGACTCCATCGAGTGCTTCAACCCCTTCAATTTTACCCGATTTTCTGACGGCTTGTTGAATATAAATTTGATATTTCCCTGATTTTGGAAACACAAAATTTTCTTTGTAATACAATTTATTTTCTTTGGTATCGGTCAAGCCTTTTCCCATTAGCGTTCCGTCTGGTTCAGCCATTTGATATTCTAACGTGTCGACTATAGTTTTTTTGTTAGGCTGTTCCATTTCAACAATCAGAAACAAATTATTGAATTCATAATTTTTGTTATTTCGTATGTTGATGTAAAGATTATGTTTAGCTACTGTATCTTTTTGTTCTACTGAAAAAGACACAATGCTGTCTTTGTGCCATGCTTTTCCAACTTTTTTATAGTCGTCAAAAAGTCTTTTTTTGTCACATGACGTTACAATTATCAATAAAAAAACTAAAAAAAGACTATTTCTTAGGGTCATTTTTAACAATTTTATTTGGTCTTCTTTTTTTGTTGTTATTCTTTTTGCGTTTGGGTTGATCAAAACGGGTTAAACTTTCTTGACCCATCGCGTTATTGAAATCTTGTTTTGGTTCAGCCACAATTTCTAAGGCAAAATCTTCCAGTGACGAAATTCTTTTCCGTTGTTTATTTTCTGCTACAATTTCTTTTACTTGATCAATGTGAATCACATGCCAATTGGCAATATTATCCGCATAAGCAAACCACATTAATCCTTTAAAAATATCTTGTTTTTGGCAATAAGCGATTCCTCTTTCCGTTTCGATTTTAGTGTCAAAATCAGGAAAATCCTTTAATGCATCCATATAAGTATCTAACTCATAGTTCAAACAACATTTGAGTTTTCCGCATTGTCCGGCTAGTTTTTGAGGATTCAACGACAACTGCTGATAACGGGCTGCGGTGGTATTCACACTTCTAAAATCAGTCAACCAAGTAGAACAGCACAATTCTCTTCCGCAGGAACCAATTCCGCCCAACCGGGCTGCTTCTTGACGAAAACCAACTTGCTTCATTTCAATTCTGGTTTTGAACGCTTGGGCATATTCTTTAATTAATTGACGAAAATCAACGCGGTCTTCTGCAGTGTAATAAAAAGTAGCTTTTGAACCATCTCCTTGGAATTCGATATCGGAAATTTTCATTTGCAATTGAAGTTGAATCGCAATTTCACGAGCCTTTACTTTCATGGGCTCTTCTTTCTTTTGTACATCAGCCCAAATATCGATATCTTTTTGTGAAGCTTTGCGGTATACTTTAGGGACATCAGCACTGGTTGGATTTACACCTTTTTTCTTCATTTGAACCCTTACGAGTTCTCCCACTAGGGTTACAATTCCCACATCGTGTCCGGGTGAAGCTTCGGTAGCTACAATATCACCAATGATTAATGTAAGTTTTTCTGTATTGCGAAAGAATTCTTTTCGTCCGTTTTTAAAACGTACTTCTACACAATCAAAAACTTCTTGACCACTGGGCAAACTCATGTTGGCTAACCAGTCAAAAACCGTCAATTTGTTGCAGCTATCGGTGCCGCAAGTCCCTTTATTTTGACATCCTTGAGGAGCACCACCGGTTTTGCTCCCTGTTGAACAATTTGTACAAGCCATAATTTTTATATATTGGTCATCTCTTAATTTATAACGAGACTACAGACATTAAACGTTAAGTTGGTAAAGATAGTATTTTTTTGATAGAAGTTGAAAGAGGATTTATCAGAAAAAAGGGTATCAAAAAAAGCCCATTTTAAAATTAAAATAGGCTTTCAAAAGTTAAATTCTTAAATCTTTATTTGATAATTTTAAACAATTTATCCGATAATCTAACTCTAAACGGAACAGCGAAAGTTAATTTATCTCCCGGCTTTGCCGTTTTGTTTTCTTTTCCGTTGACAAAAAATTTATCCAAAATCAATTCCTGATTACCTGTGGTTGGACCGGAAATTAAAATTTTATCACCCGATTTCACTTCTTGATTTTCAATCAAAAACAAACCAACACTGGCTTTGGTATAGTAGTGTTCTGCCTTTCCAATCAATACTTTTTTTTGTTTAATTCGTTCACGAATCGGTTTTGGTTTTTCAATATCATTTGCAACGGCCAATGACACATCACTCAATTCGCCGGAATGTTTGAATTTTAAAGCTTCTGATTTTCCTTTTTTGAAAATCATGTTTCCTTTTTGAATGCCTTTTCTCAACTTAATTTGTTCCGCTAAAGGCAAATGAATGATTTCCTGACATTCTGACGAACAACAATTGTCCATTTTTTCTTTGCATTCGTCACATTGGATAAATAACAGATGACAACCATCATTCACACAATTGGTGTGGTTGTCACAGGGTTTTCCACACTGGTGACATTGTGAAATAATATCTTTTGTAATTCGTTCGCCTAAACGATGATCGAAGACGAAGTTTTTACCAATAAACTTACTTTCAATACCTTCTTGTTCAATTTGACGGGCATATTCAATGATACCACCTTCTAATTGATAGACGTTTTTGAAACCTTTGTGCTTAAAATACGCACTGGCTTTTTCACATCGAATACCTCCGGTACAATACATTAAAAGATTTTTTTCTTCCTTGAGTTCTTTTAATTGTTCTTCAATAATAGGAAGCGATTCTCTAAACGTATCCACGTCCGGAGTAATGGCGCCTTTAAAATGGCCAATTTCACTTTCGTAATGATTTCTGAAATCAACCACAATGGTGTTTGGGTCTTCTAACAATTGATTGAATTCTCTCGCTTTTAAGTGGATTCCTTTGTTGGTAACATCAAATGTGGAATCGTCTAAACCATCGGCCACAATTTTATGACGTACTTTTATGGTTAATTTTAAGAAGGAATGATCATCTTGTTCGCGAGCAATATTCAATCGAATACCACGCATGAAATCATACACTTCCAACGTATCTTTGAATTGGTAAAAATAATCTGCCGGTAACGAGAGTTGGGCATTAATTCCTTCGTGAGCCACATAAATTCTTCCTAGGACATCCAACGGATTCCAAGCTAAGAACAAATCATCTCTAAATTTTTTTGGGTCTTCAATTTTGGCATAGGCGTAAAAAGACAACGTGAGTCGTTGTTTGCCGGCTTGATCAATCAGTTCGGCTCTTTCTTCTGCCCTCATCGTGTTATACAGTTGCATGCTATAAACGTTTTTGGGTTAATACAATAAGGTGAATTCTAAATGGAAGAATTCGCCACAAAAATAAACATTTTAGATTAAATATAAATAGTAGGGTTTTTATTTAATCAATTGTTTTAAAAGTAAAAACACTTTATATTTGTTGAACCTAACTAATTGAGTTTATGAACAGACGTAATTTTTTAAAGAATTCTGGAAAAGTGATCCTAGTCAGTTCGGCTTTAGTGATTACAGGAAATTTAGTTGCCTCTTGTTCGTCAGATAGTGATGATTCGTATGATGATGGTTATTATAACGATGGTTACTATGATGATGGATACTATGACGACGGTTATTACGATGATGGCTATTATGACGATGGTTATTACGACGACGGTTACTACGATGATGGTTATTATGATGATTAATCTTCTATAATTATTCATTGAAGAAAATACTTTTTTTACATGACACCGACACCTCATTAAAACGTGGTGCTGAATTAACTATAACCCAATTGGTCGCTCTTGGCAATCAATTGGGTTACTTTGTTGAGGTTGATTTACTGAAAAATTATGAATCAACAAAAAGTAAAATACAGCAATCCGATTTAATTGTTTTAAATAGCACTTCACGCTGTCGATTTGAAAAAGAATTGCTTCGGTATTTAGTTGATGAAAAAATTAACTACATCAAAATTGAATTTGACTACAATTTTTGCATTCGAAGAAATATATTATGTACAGTCGATAGAGGTATTCGAAATTGTTGCGACAACGAAAAATACCATTTATACCATCAAGTTTTTGGAAATGCTAAGTTGAATGCGTTTCAATCTCCCAAACATTTTGAAGACCACTTTGCTTTTTATGGCGAATCGGTTGCCAATAAAATTATCATGCCACCAACCGTTGAGGTTGATAAATTGCAAATTTCTAAAATTAAAAACGATAGTGTAATTCCTTTTTTTGGTGATTTGAGTTATTTAAAAGGAGGCGAAGCTTTTCTTGATTATGCCATAGAAAATCCTCAATTTACATTTCAGGTTTATGGTAAGAATGAAATAAGAAGAGAATTACCTTCCAATGTTTTTCTGAACGATTATATTTCAAATGAGGAAGTTCTAAAAATTCTTGGTCAATCAAAGTACTTTTTCTGCAAACCGCTTGCGAAGGAAGCATCCGGAAGATTGGCTGCAGAAGCCTTTTTATCTGGTTGTGAAATGATTACCAATGATCGAGTAGGCACTTGGTCGTTTGATTTTTATCCCAACGATAAAGAAAGAGCCAAACAGGAAATGAAAGAAACACCACAACTTTTTTGGGATAATGTGAACCGGATTTTAAATCAAAATGAAACCGAAAATGTTCCCGATTTGGGTCATGTTTTGGTGTATAAAAGCTATGGAGGCTTAGGCGATATTTTCTTTTGTTTGCCTAGTTTGGTCAATTTAAAAGAAGTCTCAACATCAGTTAGTTTTGCGGTTCATCCCAGGTTAGTTTCTTTCTTTACGAAGTATTTTAAAGAAATTAATATTGTGGATGAAGAAAAAATCAAAGAAAGAGAAGCTGAATTTGATATAATCATCGAATTAGGAAATTATCCTGCTTTTCGCGGTTATGATTTGCCGCACGCCATCCGATATTCAACCCATAAAAAAGTAAAACAACACGCTATTCAGCATCATATAGACGGATTGGCAAAGTTTCATAAAAATTATTCCAATCAATACAAAGGTTATCCGTATTTTGAGAGAAATACCGATTTTGAAAATCCCTATTATGTGGTTCATCCCGGGGCTGGTTTTTTACTGAAAATTTGGCCAACGGAAAATTATGCAAAATTGATAGAAGAACTCCATGATTTATTTCCAAAACTAAAATGTAAAATTATTTTAGGGAAAGAAGATCCAAATCCCGCTGATTTTTTCACCAAAGAAATGAATCATATTGAATACATAACAGGCGGTTTAGAGGATATTGGTAAAGCGATGGAACGTGCCTTTTTCCACATTGGTAATGATGCCGGAATTACTCATGTAGCCGGAGCATTCAACGTGCCAACAGTTGGAATTTACGGTCCAACCGGACCCGGTTCTTGGGGCAGTTTTGCTCAGTTTAATGAAATCATTTGGGGCAAAAAAGGCAATTGTGATTTGCGATGCAATTATGATGTTATTATTAATTGTCCGGATCGGGTTTGTTTGTCTTCCACAACCGTTCCAAAAGTGTTGAGTGCGTTGTATCAACTTTTGCAAAAAGCCTATGAAGATATTGCATTCGATTTAAAGGTGAATCCACTTTTAGAAATTGATTTTTCTGAAAAAGATTGTTTACTCAAAATCAATCAAAACGAATTGTTGATTGAATACCGCGATTTATCGATGAAAAATTCCGTAGAAGAAATTTTAAAAGGAAATTTTAAAGATGATTTTTCGGAGGAAGAGGAATCTCTTATTCATGTTTTTATTGAACAACAAGTGCTATTTTGTATTCCTGAATTGAAATAAAAAATCCTTTCAAATTTACATCTGAAAGGATTTAATTTTTATTAAACAGAGCTTAACAAAACTCGTTATAAGCATCTTTTAAATTTTCTGCAATCATTTCCGCCGGACGGCCTTCAATGTGGTGACGTTCTAACATGTGCACTAATTCACCATCTTTAAACAGAGCCATACTTGGCGACGAAGGTGGAAAAGGAAACATGTGTTGTCTCGCAGCATCAACCGCTTCTTTGTCAACACCGGCAAAAACTGTTACCAATTGGTCCGGTTTTTTAGAACCATCTAAACTCATTTTTGCTCCCGGTCTTGCATTTCGGGCAGCACATCCGCAAACAGAATTTACAACAACTAATGTAGTTCCGGGTTGTTTGATAGCATTTTCCACTGCTTCTGCACTATATAATTCTTGAAAACCTACTTCCGATAATTCGGCTCTCATGGGTTTTACCATTTCTTCTGGATACATACTAATTTAAGATTTATGATTGTTGATATTTGATTTTCAGACTGCAAAGTTACTAAGATTTCATTTTTATTCAATGATTTGAATCATAAAGATTTGTTATGATTCAATAAGTTTTTAAAGCAAATCCGATCCGATTTTTAATCCAACAAAAATGGTTCTTGGGCGAGAAGGTCCGTAAATGTAACTTGCATCACGATTCACCCCTGAATCAAAATCATTTTGGTATTGATTAAAAAGATTCTGAATACCGCCACTCAATTGAAGATGTAATTTTTCTTTTACTACAAATGTATAGGAAGATTTTATGTTTATTTCAAAAAAATCTGTTGTAGTTACCAGTCGATCTTCGGCAATAAACCCGGCAAAATGTTGAGCATACATTCTTCCGGTGTAAACTAATGAGAGATTGTTTTGAAAGGCTTTTTTGGGTGAAAAAGTGGCCATAATATTTCCATACACATTGGGTGAGCGAAAGAAATTTCGATTGGTATTGGTTATGTTTTCACTCCATTGAACTGCTTCATCATACAAGGCTTTTTGAAGGGTTGCTCCTGCTTGAAATTGCCATTTTTGTCCCGGAGCATATTTGGCTTCCAGGTTAATTCCGTAAACATTGGCACCACTTCCGTTACGTTTTTCCCAAATTGTTTCTGTCAGTTGTTCTAGTACAAACGGGTCGCTTAATCGGGTGTAAAAAGCTTCAAAGGTTAATCCGGTTTCCGAATTTGGCGAAATTTTGCTCCAATCCAACGAGGTTAAAAAAGAATGCGATGTTTCCGATTCTAATCCATCTGCCAGTTCAACTAAAGCTACTTCTCCGGCTGCAATTCGGGCATGAATATCTTCCGAAAAAACCTGTGGAGCTCTAAAACCTTTGGCATAACTGTTTCGCCATTGCAAATTTTCTTTGAAATTATAGAGAATATTTAGTCTCGGATTAAAAATCACAGCCTCATCGGCAGCGTTGTGAAAATCGGCTCGTAATCCACCCAAAACTTTCAATTTTTCATTGACTTTCCATTCTTGTTGAGCATAAATACCTAAAATGTCTAACGTTTGATTTACGAATGCATTATAACCCGGTTTTTCGTCTACCATTTTTTCTCTTTTGTATTCGGCACCCGTAGTTAAAGTAGCCGAACCTCCCAAAAAGGATTCTTGTTTTCGGTTGTATTGAGCTCCACCGATAAACGTTGTAACTTCAGTATTTCCGTAACCTCTGATGCTTTCTTCATAATCAATATTGCCCAATTCATCGGCTCGACCGCCATAAAAGTTATCGTTTTTAGATTGTTGTGTATTGATATAAACGGCATATTTATTCTTTTCATCTTCCGAATAATTTTCAAAGGTAAGTCCGCCACCAATCATTTTCGAAGTAATTTGTTCAGTGGTATGGGCTTCAAACGGTTGCAAGTCAAATCGATTTTCTCCACCACGTCTGAATTCGTTTATTGTATGAAAATCGGCAGTGATTTTGCTTCGTGCAAACGGCCGGTAGAATGTTTTGAATCCAAAAGTTTGGTTTTGCATAGTGGTAATTTCAGTAAAATTATCATTATTTGCATCAAAAGCACCACGGTCACGTAACATGGCAAAAAGTTGAATACCGTGATTTAAATCATCTGACAAGACCGTTCCATTTAAAGTTAAAGCTTTATCAGGCACTTTTCCATCAATTAAGCCCAAATGCGAATTGATTTCAAATGAATTTTCAATTGGATCTTTAGTAATGATGTTGATGGTTCCTGCAATCGCATTTGAACCATATAATGATGAACCCCCACCACGAACGACTTCAATGCGTTCTATCATATTTGTTGGAATTTGATCTAAACCATACACCCCATTTAGAGCCGAAAAAATCGGTCGGCTATCCATCAAAATCTGAGAATATGCTCCATCAAGTCCGTTCATTCTTACTTGTGTAAAACCACAATTCTGACAATTGGTTTCCATGCGTAATCCGGGTTGAAAACTCAATCCTTCGGATAAACTGATGGCTTGGGCTTTTTGTAACACTTCTGAATTGGTTACGGTTACAATCACAGGAGCTTCCGTTCTTTTTTGCAATCCGCGAGTGGCCGAAACAACAACTTGATTGAGTCCGAAAACACTTTCTTCCAAATTAAAATCCAAATGAATTTTTCCTCCGGAAGGAACATTAATATTTTTTTCTTGGTTTTTAAAACCGATGGCTTGCACGATGATGGTTTGTTTTCCTGAAGGAACTTCAATGGAAAAATTTCCATTTTCATCAGACGACGTTCCTGTAGTTGTATTTTTTAAAAGAATACTTGCAAATGGAACCGCTTGACCTTCAGATAAAATATGACCCACAACCGTTCCTTTTTCTTGAGCTTGTGAAAGTATTGTAAAAGATAAAACAAATAAGAGCAGAATTTTTTTCATACCAAAAAATAAATTTAGACAAAACTAAAAATTATTTTACTCATATCAAATTATCTTAGTATATTTGTTTTCAATTAATTGAATTTATGACCTATTCGGAAGAAAATTATATCAAAGTAATTTATCATTTATCGTTGGTTTCTCCTAAAGGAATTAATACTAATGCCATTGCAGGAATGATTGAAAGCAAAGCTTCTTCGGTGACGGATATGGTGAAGAAATTAGCCGAAAAAGAATTGGTTGATTACCAGAAATACCAAGGTGTTACGCTCACTCAAAAAGGATTACACGCCGCTAAAATGATTGTGCGGAAACATCGTTTGTGGGAAGTTTTTTTGGTAGAAAAATTAGATTTTACGTGGGATGAAGTACACGATTTAGCCGAAGAATTGGAGCACATTAAATCCGAGAAATTAATCAATCGATTGGATGAATTTTTAGGCTTCCCTAAAGAAGATCCGCACGGTGATCCGATTCCAGATCGATACGGTCAAATGATCAAAGTGGAAAAACAATTACTTTCTGAAGTGGGTTTGAACAAAAAAGTGATGTGTTTGGGTGTTAAAGATAGTTCCCCAAGTTTTTTGCAATATTTAGATAAACATCAAATTTCGTTAGGTTCTGAAATTGAAATTATCAATAAAGAAGCCTTTGATATGTCGCTAACTATTTTGATGAATGGAAAAGAGATTTTAATTTCGAATAAAATTGCCGGTAATTTATTTGTAAAAGTGATGTAATATGTTTGATAGTATTGTTGCCTATTTATCGAGTATAGATCCCATTTTAGCGGCTTTGTATGCCACGTTATTTACATGGTTCTTGACGGCTTTAGGGGCATCGGTCGTGTTCTTTTTTAAAACTATGAACCGTGCTGTTTTGGATGGAATGCTTGGTTTTACAGGAGGAGTGATGGTAGCAGCCAGTTACTGGAGTTTATTGGCTCCGGCCATCGAAATGTCGGAAGGAGAGGGTTTTATTAAAGTGATGCCGGCAGCAATCGGATTCATACTTGGAGCTTTTTTTCTTTTTGGTTTGGATAAGTTATTGCCTCATATTCACATCAATTTTAAAGAAACGGAAGGCGTAAAATCACCATGGCAAAAAACGACACTTTTAGTTTTAGCCATTACATTGCACAATATTCCGGAAGGATTGGCAGTGGGAGTTTTGTTTGGCGGTGTTGCTGCCGGAATTCCCGAAGCATCGATTGCCGGAGCAACCATTTTAGCGATTGGAATTGGAATTCAAAATTTCCCAGAGGGAATTGCTGTTTCGATGCCGTTGCGACGAATGGGCATGAGTAGAAAAAAGAGTTTTTTATACGGACAATCATCTGCGTTAGTTGAACCGATAGCCGGAGTTTTGGGAGCCGTTGCCGTGACTTTTTTTACCCCAATTTTACCTTATGCTCTTGCTTTTGCTGCCGGAGCAATGATTTTTGTGGTGGTTGAAGAAGTAATTCCGGAAACGCAACAAGACAAACATACCGATATTGCAACACTCGGATTTATTGGTGGATTTGTGGTGATGATGAGTTTAGACGTAGCCTTGGGTAGTTAATGACAACCACAATCATCGCCACCGCAATTTTTTTTCGATTTTTTCTTTATGAATAAAGGTTTAAAAAGAATAATTACGGCTACCACTACTAAAATATATACGATAATATTTTGAATCATAGTGTAAAAGTAAGAGGTTTTCAAACATCTGAAAACCTCTTATTTGTTAAATTTTTGCTCCTATTGAAATATAAAATGTTCTGCCTTCACCGGGAAGAATACCTGGTCCCGGATAACCACCTGCTCTTCTGGTAGCATATTCTTCGTTTAATAAGTTGTTAATTCCTACCCGAATATTATAATTTTTTAAGAATCTGTATTCGGTTGACAAATCAAACACACGATAATCATCTAAAAGGCCTGTAACACCGTTGGCTGAAGGAGTTGTTGTATTGTTTGCATCCGTAAAAATTTTACCGGTCATTCGATATTGTAAAGTGGAGGAGAAATTATTATTACTCCAAGAAAGCCCAAAATTGTGAATATATCTAGGGGCATTTTCCACTCGATTTCCCTCTAAATTTGTTTCTGTAATGGTAATGTCAGGTGCCGTACCGGAAGTGTTAAAAATCCTAAAATCAGTGTAGCGACTGTCGATAAAACTTACAGAGGCAAATAAATCTAAATTTCCATACGGTTTATCAATATTAAATAATTTGGTAAAGTTCAGATTGAAGAAACCTTCGATTCCTTTGTTTATTGTTTCCCCTAAATTAGTTCTGTAAATAAAAGTTCCTTGTGTTGGGTCATTATCAATAAATTGTCGAATTCCACCTATTCGGTTGTTGTAACTCAAGTAAAATAAGCTAAAATCAAAATTCAAAAAGTTTTTATACGTTCCTCTGAAACCTAAATCAGCATTAAAACCACTGGCATCTTTCAGATTTGGGTCAATTACATCGGTGACAGCAGGTGGAGTTAAATCAGAAAATAAAACGGGTCTATAAGCTTGCGTGATATTAGCATAAATGTTTGTAGAGGTGAATTTGTACTCCATTCCCAATCCAAATAAAGGTTGACTTCTTGAAATCGTTTTATCAGGAAATGCAATATCATTGCCGTTACTGATTCCAAATCTACCTTCGCCTGTGTTTTTGATGTATTCATAACGAACCCCAGGAGTAACACTAAATTTTTCTGAAACTTTAAACTGATTTTCAGCAAATACCGCTACGTTTTCTGTCGTAAAATTTAAATCGCGGGAAAACCTTCCATCAATTGACAAATCGAAATCAGTACCTGTTGTACCTTTTCCATCCTGAACACGTTGCGTATTTGCTCTATACAAACGGACACCGAAAGCAAGATTGTTGTTTATTTTTCCAAGTTTGTACTTGTAAATATTTCTGTTTTCCAAGCCGAAATTTTCATAAAAATCGCGATCTACTCTTCGGTTGGCATACTCATTTGTGGCAAGATTGATAACATCTTCAACATTTGGAGTTGCGGTGAATCCCACACTGTTTCTTTCCCCAATTAGTCCAAAAATTTTAGTATTGGAAGTAAAATTATCATTAATTTTAGTATCAAAATTTAGGGAAAACACATTCCAAGGTGTGGCAAACCAATTTCGCTCTCGTAACGATTGTCTGGGATTATCCTTAAATTGTTCATCTGTTAAACCACCCGCTTGTTGCATTTGATAATCCATGTTGGTGTATTCTGCTGATAACTTTGTGTTTTCTGTAAATCGATACTCCACAAAAGCATGTGTGTTTCTTACAGTATATTCACTGTTTTCTCGCCAACCATCAGCACTTCGGGAATGATTGTAAACGTAATAGGAAAACTTTTTGAAGTTACCCCCAATAGCGTTATAACTACTCATCATACCATAACTTCCAACAGTATTTTGTGTTTCAAATGAGAATTTCTTTTTGGTTTCTCTTTTTAAAACATAGTTCAGCATTCCGCCAAATTGTGGGCCAAATTGCAAGGAAGAACCACCGCGAACTAATTCTATTGTTTCAACAGCCTCCAAAGGTGGGTTGTAATAGGCTTCCGGATAACCAAAAACATCAGAAGAGATATCATATCCGTTTTGACGCGTATTCAACTCCCAACTTCTATTTGGACTTAAACCGCGAACACCCACATTAATTTGGATTCCCGAACCTTCGTTTTCCCAAATGGTAACTCCCGGAATTCTGGAAAAAATTTCTCTACTATTATTTGTAGTGAAATTTCCATTGATTTTGGATAAATGTAATACTTCATTTTTTTTCCCGGAAAAAAGTATATTGTTTTTGATTTCGGGCATTCTTTCCGGACTATTCTTTTTTGGTTCTAATATAACACCGTCTAATTTCAAAGTGTCGCTTACTTGTTCTTGTTGACTATAAATATTAATTATTACAAAGAAAGAGAAGAAAAATAGGATAAAATAGTTTTTCATTTTTATTTAGATTAATTCTACATTGCAAAAATAAAGCGTAAAATTTATTTAGACAAATTATAAATAATAATTTTTTCTACTATTTTTTAAGGTGCTGAAAATGAATTTATTTCAAAAATTGAAAGACAGTCAAAGCGACTAAATAAGCCAAACCACTCATAAAAAGCAATTGAATTATCGGCCATTTCCAAGAATTGGTTTCTTTTTTAACTATGGCTAAGGTACTCATACATTGCATGGCAAAGGCATAAAAAAGCAGGAGTGAAATGCCGGAGGCAAAAGTGTAAATTGGTTTTCCGGTAACGGAATTTACCTCATTTCTCATTTTTTCTTTGATGGTATTTTCTTCATCGGAATGACTACCCACACTGTAAATGGTTGCCATAGTGCCCACAAAAACTTCACGGGCGGCAAAAGAAGCAACAATTCCAATCCCTATTTTCCAATCATATCCCAGCGGTTGAATGACAGGTTCAATCGTTTTTCCGATGATTCCGATATAAGAGTTTTCCAATTTAAAAGAGGCGATTTTATCTTGTAATTCCTCTTCAGACAATGATTGATTTAGAGATTCAGTGGTAATAATCTCTTCTGCATTTGCAAAATTATCAGTTGGTCCATAGGAGGCCATAAACCATAAAATGATAGACAAAGAAACAATGATTTTACCGGCTCCAAACACAAAGGTTTTGGTTTTTTCAAGCACATTCAGCCCAACATTTTTATAATAAGGCATTTTATAATTTGGCATTTCGATGACAAAAAAACTTTTTGATTTGAGTTGAAGCATTTTATTTAATATGGTTGCTGAAACAATTGCCATCAAAAAGCCAAGTGTGTAAAGTAGCATCAATGTAAGACCTTGTAAATTTAAAAAGCCAAAAATTCGTTTGTCGGGTATGATTAAGGCAATTAAAATTGCATATACCGGAATTCTGGCGGCACAAGTAGTAAAAGGTGTTACTAAAATGGTAATTAAACGCTCTTTCCAATTTTCTATATTTCGAGTTGCCATGATAGCCGGAATGGCACAAGCGGTTCCTGAAATTAAGGGTACAACACTTTTTCCGCTAAGGCCAAATCTTCTCATTGTTTTGTCCATTAAAAACACGACTCTACTCATGTATCCACTTTCTTCCAACAAGGAAATGAAAAGGAATAAAATAGCTATTTGCGGAATAAAAATAACCACTCCACCAACACCTGGTATGATTCCTTGAGAAACCAAGTCGTTTAATTTTCCGGAGGGTAAATGTTCGTTAACCCATGTACTTAATGACGCAAACGATTCATCAATAAATTCCATAGGAATACTGGACCATTCAAAAACAGATTGAAAAATCAGAAATAGAATGGCAAAGAATATAACATAACCACCAATTTTATGAGTAAGAATGGAATCTAGTTTACTTCGTAAATCTTTTGCTTTTGCAACATCTACTTTTTTGGCTTCTTTTAGAAGATTATTTATAAATTGATATCGTTTTACAGTTTCTTTATGCTGCAATTTTTTTAATTCTTCATCTGATTTTGAAAAAGAATTATTTTGAAGCACATTTTTAGAAAGTTCTCCAAAATTAACATCTTGAGAAATAACCAACCAAAGTTTATAGTTTTGTTGATTTGGATAAATTCTTCGTAAATTATTAAAATAGTCCGAATCAATTTCTGAAGCATTCAAACAAGGCTCGGTAGATAACTGTTCATAATTAACAATTAAATCTTTTAACTCGTTTATTCCGGTAGATTTTCTCGAACTAATTAAAGCAATTTTGGTTTTTAAAGCAGTTTCCAATTTAGGAATATCTAAAGAAATTCCTTTTAATTCCATTTGGTCGGCCATATTAATGACCAAAATTGTTGGAATTTCTAAATCTTTAATTTGTGTGAAAAGAAGTAAGTTACGCTTTAAATTTTCAACTTCAGTTACCACAATTGCTACATCAGGGTAGTCTTTGTCTTTTTTATTTAACAGCAATTCGATAACCAGATTTTCGTCTAGTGAATTAGCATTTAAACTATACGTCCCCGGTAAATCAAGAATTGTTGCCTTTTTATTATGAGGTAAACTACAGGAGCCAACTTTACGCTCTACGGTTACTCCGGGATAATTTCCAACTTGTTGATTGAGTCCGGTTAATTGATTAAATAAGGAAGTTTTTCCGGTATTTGGATTTCCAATGAGTGCAACTTTTAGGGTTGTATTTTTCATTCAGTAATTTAGTTATGAATGATTTCAACTATAATTTCTTTTGCCATTTCTTTTCGAATAGCCAAATGTGTTCCGTTCATGTCAAGATATAAGGGATCTCCAAAAGGGGCGGCTTGCACTAATTCTACTAAATGACCTTCCATGCAACCCATTTCAATTAATTTTAAAGGGATGGTTTCTAAATTGAAAGCCACAATAATAGCCTTTTCTCCTTTTTTTAATAAATCAACAGTTGTTTGCAAAGTTTATTTAGAATAAATATAAATACAAAAGTAGCTTATTTTCATCAATAAAAATTGATAAAAGTCTGTTAAGAATTTAATTTTTTTCTTCTAGCAAAAAACGAATGTCTCCTATCAATCGTTTTATCTCTTCTTTTTTGGTTCCATCATAAAAACCGCGAACTCTCCTTTGTTTATCAACCAATATGAAATTTTCTGTATGAACCATGTCATACAATTCGCCCTCTGTTTCAGTTTTTACTGCCAAGTACGATTTCCGAGCAATGTAAAAAATGTCTTTTTTGTCACCGGTAACCAAATTCCATTTGGAATCCATCACACCTTTTTCAAGAGCATACTTTTTTAAAACAGGAACACTATCAATATGAGGCATAACGGTGTGCGATAAAAGCATCACCTCTGAAACATCTTTAAAGGTATTTTGAATTTCTACCATATTGTCTTGCATTATCGGACAAATTGTAGGACAAGTAGTAAAGAAAAAATCAGCTACATAAATTTTCCCTTCATAATTTTTTTGGGTTATCATTTCACCATTTTGATTAGTGAATTTAAAATCTGCAATGGTATGATATTTACTAATGTGTTGGACAGTACTGTCAACTAACTCAGGATTTACATCAGAAGGATTAAAAATGGGGAGTTTTTTCTTGGGGGTTAATAAATAAAAAGAAATGGATAAAAAAGTAGCAGAAAAAACCATAAATCCTAACAAGTGAAATTTATAGCGTTTGATAAAGGAAAGCATAACAATTATTTTTACAAAGGTAGAAAACTTATCGTCAAATCTTCTGCTTATACAACTGTTAATTAATAGTTATCAATTGAAAACGTTTTTCTATTTTTGATAAAATTTTAAAATTCATGAAAAAAGTTACGTTACTTTTATTTATTTTTCAATGTTCTTTTACTTTTGCTCAATTTAATCCAACCGCTCCATGGATGGATAATGTTCAAAAGAGTGATAGTAAAGAGGCTACCATAGATGAAATCAAATCGGCCTTTGATGCATATTGGCAAGATAAAAACCATAAAGCAAAAGGGAGTGGGTATAAACCCTTCATGCGTTGGGAGACCCACTGGCGAAATAAAGTAGATGAAAACGGTTATTTAATGACGCCTGCTCAAATGTGGGAAGCTTGGAATCAAAAAAGAGAAAGATCACTTAGCCGCAATGAAATACTAAACGACATCAGCAATTGGGAACCGCTTGGCCCTTTTAATCACATTAACACCGGTTCTTGGTCATCCGGACAAGGACGTGTAAATGTTGTAGTTGTTGACCCCAATAATCCAAATACAATATATATTGGTGCTCCGGCAGGAGGAATATGGAAATCAACAGATGCCGGACTAAATTGGACTCCTTTGTCTGATTATTTACCTCAAATTGGGGTGTCAGGAATTGCCATTGACCATACAAATTCAGATATAATTTATATTGCTACAGGTGATAAAGACGCTAGTGACACGTATTCCATTGGTGTTTTGAAATCAACAGACGGCGGATTTACTTGGAACACTACAGGATTAACTTTTAACAACACTTCAACGGTAGCGGCAGATATTTTTATGCATCCCGATGATCCTTTGACTTTATGGGTAGCAACAAGTGCAGGACTTTTTAAGACCTCAAATGGCGGAACAACTTGGACAAACAATCTTAATGGAAATGTAAAAGATTTGAAATTGAAACCCGGCAATCCAAATATTGTTTATGCCGTAACCAATAACCGATTTTACCGCTCTACCAATGGCGGGAATAGTTTTACAATGATTACTTCGGGAATGCCCACCAACTCGGGGCGTTTAATTATAGATGTAACCCCTGCCAATCCAGAATATGTATATGTGTTGAGTGCAAGAACAAATTGGAGTCATCAAGGACTTTATAAATCAACCAATTCCGGAATTAACTTTACGGTAACTGAAAATACAGTAGATATTTTTGAAGCTAATCAAGCTTGGTTCGATTTGGCTTTAGCTGTTTCTGATACAAATCCGGAGGAAGTTTATACTGGAGTTTTAAATATTTGGAAATCGTCAGATGGCGGGAATAATTTTACAAAAATAAACAACTGGTCAAACCCATTTCAAGCTACTTATACTCATGCAGATATTCATTTTTTGAGGTTTTATGACGGCGTACTTTACTGTGGTAGCGATGGAGGGGTGTATGTTTCTTCAAATAATGCTGCTTCGTTTACAGATTTAACTGCTACAGCTCAAATTGGTCAGTTTTACAGAATCTCTGTCTCAAAACAATCAAGTTCAAAAATAGCCGGTGGTCTGCAAGATAATGGAGGTTATGCTTTAAGCAACAATCAATGGAAAAACTTTTATGGAGCAGATGGAATGGAAACCGCAATCGATCCAAACAATAGCAACAAATACTATGGGTTTATTCAAAACGGAGGTGGATTGTATTTTACTAATAATGCAGGTGCATCTCTCTCAGGAAGTATAGGAGCACCTGAGGGTGAAGACGGGAATTGGATTACACCATTGGTTTTTAATTCTGTTGGGGAATTATATGCTGGATATTCCAGTTTATATAAGTTAGTTGGTAATAATTGGCAAAATGTTTCCATTAATACAAGTTTTGACGGAAATATTGAACGAATTGTAATTGATCCATCCAACGATGATATCCTATACATTGCAGATGGTCAAGATTTATACAAAAGCACAAACCGTGGAGAAACATTTGATTTTCTTTTTTCTTTTTCTTCCAATATTACTTCTATAGAGGTAAATGTGCACAATAATAATATGATATACATTACTTGTTCCGGAATTAACGGAGTAGTTTCTCGGTCAGTTAATGGTGGTTTGTCCTTTGCTAACTTTGCTCAAGGGTTACCTCCAATTGGAAGAAATGTAATTAAGCACCAATCCAATCATCCTTTAAATCCGGTTTATCTAGGAACAAGTTTGGGTGTTTATTATCGTGACGATTCCATGAACTCGTGGATTCCTTATGATACTAATTTACCGAATGTAACAGTAACTGATCTAGAAATCAACGTTTTGGACGGAAAAATTATTGCTTCAACATATGGAAGAGGTGTTTGGCAATCGCCAATTCCATCTCAATTGGCTGAAAATGAAATTGCTTTATTGAGCATAGAAAATCCGGCGGCATCAGTCATTAACTGTAACACGAATAGTTTGTCATTTTTAGTTAAAAATACGGGTTCAACCACAATTACTGATTTTACAGTAAATTATTCAATAAACGGAATAGATGCCGGTTATAATTGGAATGGAACCTTAGCTTCATTAGCTACAACGACAGTAGAAATTCCGAACATTACCTTAATTAGAGGAAATTCGATTATTCAAGCAACTATTGTAATGGAAAATGATACTTTTTCAAACAATAACGCCTTAAATATAGAAGTTTCGAATAATGATGGTGGTCAAGTTGGCGTAGTGAACACGTTCGAAACAGAAGAATCTACATTATTATCCAATCATGAAGGGTCAGAAAACAGTTGGCAACGCGGAATACCAACCGGAACATTATTAAACCAAGCCGCTTCCGGAGCAAATGTTTATGCAACGAATTTAGACGGGAATTACCTTGATTTTACTAAAGCCTACTTGTATTCACAATGTTATGATCTTACACCAATTACAAATCCAATCATGCGTTTCAAATTAGCTTTTGATATCGAAGAAAATTGGGATGTACTTTATGTAGAATATTCAACTGATTTTGGTCAAAATTGGGCTGTTTTAGGAACAGCAGATGATCCGAATTGGTATAACAGTAATCGAACTCCCGAAACTGCAAATGATTGCGAAATTTGTCCAGGTGCTCAGTGGACAGGAACAAATACTAACCTACTGGAATACAGTTATCCGTTAAATGCCTTTACAAATGAAAGTAATTTAATCTTTCGTTTTGTGTTTCATTCTGATTATACAGTTACCAATGAAGGTGCTGTTATCGATGATTTTGTAATTGACGGAACCTTATCAACACCGGATTTTGAAAATACGTCTGTAGCCGTTTATCCAAATCCTACAAAAGGTATTTTTACAGTATCGTATGGAAATAATAGCCCAAATCAGATAGATATATATGATGTTACCGGTAAGAATATTTTGTCCGTAAGGAATACTGACTTAACCGATAATCAAACAGAATTGAATTTGTCAAACGCTTCAAACGGCATTTATTTTGTCAAAATTTCAAATGAAAAGGGGCAAACCGTTAAACGAATAATAAAAAATTAAAAAAATGAATACTATAAAAAAGAATCTTTTGTTTATTGTGACCGCATCTGCTTTTACTGGCGGATTTGCTCAGGAAACTAAAAAAGAAGCCATCGGAATTAATTTGGAATACATGGATAAATCCGTAAAACCAAGTGACGATTTCTTCCGTTTTGTAAATGGCAAATGGTTAGACCAAAATGAAATACCGGCCGACAGAACCCGCTGGGGGAGCTTTGATGAATTGCGTAAAAAAACAGACGATGACATGAAAGTTATCCTCAATGAAGCATTGCAAAATCCGGCTTATACAAATGAAACTGATCAAGGAAAAGCATTAAACCTTTACCGCTCGATTATGGATACGGTTTCCCGAAATAAACTTGGCATCAAGCCATTGGAACCGTATTTGAAAAAGATAAATTCAGTTAAAAATATTTCCGATTTAAAGCAACTTTTAATCGAAATGGAAACCGAAGGCGGAATCGGATTTTTTGGTGTTGGTGTAGGCACGGATGCGAAAAATAGTAACCGAAACGTTGTGAATGTTGGGTTGGGAAGTCTTGGTCTGCCCGATAGAGATTATTATGTTTCCGATGAAAAAGACAGCAAAGAAAAAAGAGAAAAATACCATGCTCATATTGTCAAAATGATGAGTTATTTGGGAGAAAAGCCAGCTCAAGCAAAAGCCAGTGCAGATAAAATTTTAGCTCTTGAAATCGCCATGGCAACTCCTCGTTTAAATCGTGTGGAAAGAAGAGACCGAAGAAAAACATACAACCCAATGACAGTGGCTGAACTCCAAAAATTAACGCCAACGATTGATTGGACAGAATATTTAAAAGGTGTTGGTTTGCCTGTAGTGGATACTTTAATCGTGTCGCAACCGAACTACATGACAGCATTAGAAACTATTTTCAAAGAAAATAAAGTGGAAGATTGGAAAGCTTATATGCGTTGGACCTTATTAAACCGTTCAGCAGGGATGTTATCAACCGATATTGAAAATGCGAATTGGGAGTTTTTTGGAAAAACGCTTACCGGTGCAGTCAAACAAAGACCAATGGATGAGAGAGCTTTACAAACTGTAAACAGATCTTTTGGAGAAGCATTAGGGAAAATTTATGTAGAGAAAAAATTCCCACCAGAAGCCAAAGAAAAAGCAAGAAAAATGATTGACAATGTGTTTTTAGCCTTTGAAAACAGAATCAATAATTTACCTTGGATGGCACCTTCAACTAAAGCGAATGCCATTACAAAGTTGAAAAAATTTAACGTAAAAATCGGTTATCCTGATAAATGGAAGGACTATTCTAAAATAACCATTGTCAGTCCTAAAGAGGGTGGGACCTATTTTGAAAATTCAAAGCGAATTACCAAATGGCGTAACGATGAAAATTTTGCCAAATTAGGCAAACCGGTTGACAAAACCGAATGGGGAATGTCTCCTCAAACCGTAAACGCATATTATAGCCCGTCGTTTAATGAAATCGTTTTTCCGGCAGCAATCCTTCAACCGCCGTTTTATGATTACAGAGCAGATGAAGCCGTGAATTATGGCGGAATTGGAGCCGTGATTGGACATGAAATTTCGCATGGTTTCGATGATAGTGGTTCGCGTTACAATGCCGACGGAAATCTAGTCAATTGGTGGAGTGAGGAAGATTTAAAACAATTTACAGAATTGGGCGGTGCTTTGGCAGATCAATATTCGCAATTAGAGCCGTTACCCGGAATTTTTGTAGATGGAAAATTCACGTTAGGTGAAAATATTGGTGATTTAGGTGGAGTAAGTGCTGCGTTAGACGGATTGAAAATTCACTTAAAAGAAACCGGAAATCCGGGATTAATTGATGGTTTTACGCCGGAACAACGTTTCTTTATTTCATGGGCTACCATTTGGAGAAGCAAAGCCAGAGATGAAGCCATAAAAAATTTGGTTAAAACCGACACACACTCTCCGGGTCAATACCGAGCGTATGTTCCGCTTCAAAATGTAGATGCTTTTTATGAAGCGTTCAACATCAAACCGGGCGACGGAATGTATATTGCCGAAGACAAAAGAGTTCGAATTTGGTAAAAATGTAAAATAGTAATAATCAACACAATAATATTCAAAAAACAACGTTGTAACTCAACAATCATATGTCTTTAGGCATGTTAGAGTTAGTTAAATTTTGTTTTGGTGTTTTGAAAAAGGCGTTCCGGAAGTAGATTCGGGAACGCCTTTTGAATTTTTTTGAGTGGCTGAGATTAGGATTGTTTTTTTCTCAGCACCTCAGCACCTTTTTTAATAACTCATCTCCACAATTTGTCTCACTTTCTCCAACGTGATATTTTGTTTTTCGCCCATTGCTTTCCAACCGCGTTCTTCAAAACGATTCACAATAAAATCGGATGCTTTTTCATAATCAGTAGTGTAATTGGAAAGTTTAGTTTCCATTCCCATTTTATGTAAAAATTCAACCGTTTTTTCAATTGCTTGCGTGGCTTTTTCTTCTATAGAATTTCCTTCTACATTCCAAACGCGTTCCCCGTATTGAGCCAATTTTTCTTTCTTGGTTTCAAACATGGCTCGGTATAAATTCGGACCAATGATAGCCAATGTTCTGGCATGGTCAATTTCATACAATGCGGTTAATTCGTGCCCAATCATGTGGGTTGCCCAATCGCTTGGAACTCCTTTTTGAATTAATCCGTTTAACGCCATCGTAGCACACCACATAAAGTTGGAAGCCAATTTATAATCGGATGGATGTTGAACCACCTCCGGACCAATTTCAATCAAGGTTTGTAAAATACTTTCAGCAATTCGGTCTTGTAAAAGAGCATCGTGCGGATAGGTTAAGTATTGCTCCATGACGTGTGTGAAAGCATCGACTACACCATTTTCCAATTGTCTTTTTGGTAACGATGCGACCACAGTTGGGTCACAAATCGAAAATTTTGGAAATAATGCACTTCCGCCTAAGGTTAATTTTTCTTGTGAGGCTTCAATGGTTACAACCGCACCCGAGTTCATTTCGCTTCCGGTTGCCGGTAAGGTTAAAACCGTTCCAAACGGAATTACTTTGGAAATATCTTTAAATAAAACTCGTTTTTTTAAAATTTCAATTGCATCGCCTTCAAAATTAACGGCTCCTGAAATAAATTTCACCCCATCAATTACACTTCCGCCACCAACGGCTAAAATAAAATTAATTTTTTCGTTGCGAATGATTTCCACCGCTTTCATCAACGTTTCAAAACGTGGATTGGGTTCGATTCCTCCAAACTCTACCATTTCTACTGATGAAAGTGCGGCTTTCACTTGGTCGTAAACTCCATTTTTAAAAATACTTCCGCCCCCATACGCCAATAAAATTTTGCTGTTGGCAGGAATTAATTCGGATAATTTGGCTATTTGACCTTTCCCAAAAATGTAATTGGTTGGGTTGTATAATTCGAAGTTTGTCATTTTATATGGTTTAAAAGTTTATAAAGTTTAAGCGTTTAAAAGGGTTATGACCCAAACGCATGCAAAGTTACAAAACGATAAAAAGAACAAGTGGTAAAGGAGTGTTAAGAGAATTTAAATGCCGTCAAATTTAGGTTTTATGCGTTTTACTTTTTTACCATTTCTATAAAAAGTCAATCTTCTTTTTTTAATATTTAAATGAATGAAATCAATATTGTCGATAAGGTTAAATGAAATTTGAGGACCAATAAAACTTAAAATAATAGTTTGGTTTGTATTTTTCAATTCTAAGAAAGCTTCTCCTTCAAAATTGGTTGTAGTAACATTTGTAGTTTCTTTTTCATAAATAGAAGTACCGGGAAGTGGATTATTTTTAGATTCTTCAACTTTGAATTTGATTGTTTCTAATTTTTTTTCTTGTGAAAATGCTTTTATTGAAAGAAATAGAAAAAAAATAATAAAAATGGTTTCAATTATCTTTTTGATGTTTTTCATATAAAATCAATTAAAGATTTACTTCCTATAAAACAAATTATGATCTAAAAACGCCCACACATTTTCGGGTAAAAGGGCTCGTACATTTTTGCCGTGTTTAATGCTTTCGCGAATAAAAGTAGAGGATAATTCAATCACCGGAGCTCCTACACGATGAATTTTTGGATGATTAATAAATTGTTCATCCATCACACCGGAGTTCAATCTAGGATAAACATAAATGTCATGGTTTTCCAAAATTACTTCGTAGTTTTTCCATTTATGAAGCGAATTCAGATTGTCTTCGCCCATAATCAAAGCAAATTCATAGTTAGGATATTTTTCCTGAAGATGAGCTAAGGTATTGACGGTATAATTCGGCTGAGGTAATTTAAATTCAATATCCGAAGGTTTAATTTTTGGATAGTTTTTCGTGGCTAAATGAACCATTTCCAAGCGATGGTAATCGTCTAACAACGTATTTTTTTGTTTGTGTGGATTGTGCGGTGTAACCACCATCCAAATTTGATCTAAATCAGAATACTCTGCTATGTGATTGGCAATGATTAAATGCCCCACGTGAATAGGATTGAAGGTACCGAAATAGAGACCGATTTTCATTTTTAATCATTTTGATTTATAAATTGTTTCACCAATTCATACGCCTCTGCTTTCGCCACATCCAAATCATAATTTTTAATCACTTTATCAAATTGCGGTGCAGTGGCTAATTCAACCGATGCTTTTGCAATTCGCATGTTGATTTTATCATCCGATTCTGTAGAGCGTTTTTTTAAACGGATTTTCAATTCGTCAATGCTGGGTGGTTTTACAAAAACGGCTAATGTTTCTGTTTTAAATTTCGATTTTATTCGTAATCCGCCGGCCACATCAATGTCGAAAATCACATTTTTTCCTTTGGCCCAAATGCGTTCGACTTCACTTTTTAATGTGCCATAGAAATTATCGCGGTACACTTCTTCCCATTCTACAAATTCTTCGGCTTTAATGTGGTTTTTAAATTCTTTGAGCGAGATAAAATAATAATCTTTTCCGTGTACTTCTTCGCCTCTTGGTTCACGCGTAGTACAGGAAACCGAAAATTCCAAATTCAAGTCGGGTTGAGCCAATAAATGTCTGACAATGGTGGTTTTTCCAGAGCCTGAGGGAGCAGAGAAGACTAATAATTTTCCTTTATTCATATATTTTTTAGTGATTAGTGATTAGTAATTAGTGAATAGTAAGCATTAGCTATTCACTAATCACCATTCACTCTATAATACATTTAAAACCTGTTCCTTAATTTTCTCCAATTCATCTTTCATCATCACGACCAATTTTTGCATTTCAGAATGATTGGATTTGGAACCCATCGTATTAATTTCACGACCGATTTCTTGCGTAATAAAACCTAATTTTCGCCCATTCGCTTCTGTGCCGGCAATGGTTTCGATGAAATAATTGAGGTGATTTTCTAAACGAACGCGTTCTTCGGTGATGTCATATTTTTCAAGGTAGAAAATCAATTCTTGTTCAAAACGGTTTTCATCTACATTGGCTTCCAATTCATCTAAAGCGGTTCGAAGGCGATTTTTTACGGTTTCAATTCGTTCAGCGTCCATGCTCACCGCTTGATTCATGAAATTTCGAATATTTTCAATTCGCATGATGAATTCGTTTTCTAACGATTTTCCCTCATCGATGCGAAAAGAAGCGATGTTTTTCATGGCATCATCCACTACTTTCAGAATTTCATTCCATTCATTTTCATCAATTTCATCGCGTTCAGTTTTGAGAGCATCCGGCATACGAACGGCCATTTTCATCAATTCCGTTTCATCAGCATTTGGAATCACTGCTTTCATTTGATTGATATAGCCTTTTACAATCGGAACATTGATTTTAGAGGAAGTTTCTTCACCGGTAATTTCAATATATATGGAAAAATCAACTTTGCCTCGCTCTAATTTTTGGGAAATTACGTTGCGTAAACCTAATTCCATTTCACGATAAATAGAAGGCATTCGAACATTCAAATCCAATCCTTTACTGTTTAACGATTTTACTTCTACGGTTATTTTTTTGGTTGGAAGTTGCAAAGAAGCTTTTCCAAAACCGGTCATTGATTGTATCATGCTTGTATAAAAATGTGTTCAAAGATAACAAAAAGTGAACAGTCTCAGTCTCAGTTTTCAGATTTACTGCGACTGTAAAGTGCGACTGTAAACTACTTTTTTTTCTGCGTTACCAAATAAACTCCCGCGAATATCAAAATAGCCGAACCAATTTTCACCCAACTCAATTCGTCTTTTCCCAAACTGATAGCAAAAACAGTAGCAAACAATGGCTGAAGATAGATGAATACGGCCACGGTTGTTGGTTTTAATTCCCGCATGGAAACCAAATTCAATAAGTATGTTAAAAAGGTAGAAAAAACGACTACAAAACCAATTTTCCAGTAAATATCAGTAGGAACTAAATCCCAATTTACAGCATCAAATTCGCCCCAACCAAAAGGCAAAACCATTAAAAAACCAAAACTGTAAATCCATTTTACAAAGGTAAAGGCGTTGTATTTATCCATTAATTTTTTGACAATGATAAGATAAAAACCGTAAGATATTGCATTGATAAAGACTAATAAATTCCCTAACATTTCATTGGGTGCATTGATCATCGATTTGCCGTAAAGAATGAGTGAGATGGTACCGGCTAAGCCCAAAATGATACCAAATACTTTTCTTTTTAGCATTTTTTCCTTCATAATAATTGAAGAAAGAATCAGTACAATCATCGGAGTGGTAACCATCAAAACCGCTCCCATTATAGGAGAAGTATAGCTCAACCCTTTAAAAAACGTAAGCATATTCAAGGCAACACCGAAGAAGGCGGCGGCAATGATTCTAGGGAAATCATTTTTAGCAATTTTTTCTTTCGCACCAAAAAAGGAGACCATCCAAAAAAGTAATACCGAACCGCCAACACGAAGAACAATAAAGCCAAACGGTTCAATGAATTGTGGCATTACATCTTTGGCAATCGTAAAAGTAACTCCATAAATAATGGAAACCAAAGAGGCTGCCATTAATGCCCACTGTCTTTTACTCATTTGCTAAAAAATCAATGGCCGCTTGAACGGTTTTGGGACTATTCCCAACAAAAACAGCATTATCAATCACAATCACCGGACGATTTAAAAAGGTATAATGCTCTAAAATGTATCGTTTGAAATCTGATTCAGAAAGTTTTTCATCTTTCAAGCCCATTTCTTTATACAATTTAGCTCTTTTACTGAAAAGTGATTCATAATTTCCACTTAAATGATGAAGTTCTTCTAATTGTTTAACGGTTATAGGTTCTTCTTTAATATCTTGAAAGATAAAATCTTTTGTATTGGGAAGTGATTTGATGATTCTTTTGCACGTATCACACGTTTTGAGGTAGAAAATTTTACGCATCTCACATTTTTTTACAAAAGTAATTACTTTTTGAATAAGTATAAATCAATTAATTGAGATGTTGTTATGGTTTATTAAAAGGGAAGTCAACAATAATATTAATTTATATTTTGAGTAAATCAAAAATAGTAGTAATATTGCACTCTCTAAACCGGTCCTATAGCTCAGTTGGTTAGAGCACCTGACTCATAATCAGGTGGTCCTTGGTTCGAGCCCAAGTGGGACCACAAAAAGCCTTCCAATCGGAAGGTTTTTCTTTTTTGCAATGTATTAAAAAAATATTTTTTTCATTTCTTACAAACCAAAATGCAATATTTTACGTTAATATAATTTTGAAATCAAAGAAGTTATAAAAAAAAATGTACTTTTGCCGATGAATTTTGAATTTTAAAGAATAACTTTAAAAAAACAACAACTTAGTTTTTGTTTTATAGAGATTTTTACTTTATTTGTCAAAATATTTTGTTAAAGAAAAAATTTATTTACTTTTACACCCTATGAGAATTGTTCCAAATAAGTTTTTAACTGCCCTAACTGGTTGCTTCATAGGAATGGTTTCGTTAACTGCACATGCTTCAACATTGGTAGCTAATCCGAACCCTCCGCCACCTACACCACCTCCACCGGGATTACCGATAGATGGAGGAATTGTACTTTTATTGTTAATAGGTTTAGTATTTGCTTTTTATAAATTCAATTACAAACACCACATAAAAAAAACGCTGAAATAATTCAGCGTTTTTTTTTCTTCTTATTTTCTTAGCTCGTTTAACCTCGAAACATATTTCCCAATTACATCAAATTCTAAATTAACAATGCTTCCTTCTTTAATGGAGTGAAAGTTCGTGTGTTCAAATGTATAAGGTATAATTGCAACACTAAACTCATTTAAATTCGAATTAACAACTGTTAAACTAACACCATTTACAGTAATGGAGCCTTTTTCTATAGTGATATTATTCAAAGCGGCATCATATTTAAAAGTAAAATACCAACTTCCGCTTGCTTCTTTAACACTGATACAAGTACCAACCTGATCTACATGACCCTGAACTATATGACCATCAAGTCGGTCACCTAATTTCATCGCTCTTTCTAAATTAACTGTATCTCCTTCTTTCCAAGTTCCTAAGTTTGTTTTTTCAAGTGTTTCTTTTATGGCTGTAACAATATAATTGTCGTTTTCAATTGCAATAACGGTCAAGCAAACACCATTATGAGCAACACTTTGATCAATTTTTAATTCGGAAGTGATGTTAGAAGTGATTGTGAAATGAACATTCTCCTTTTCATTTTCAATCGATTTTATTCTTCCTAGAGTTTCTATGATACCGGTAAACATTTGTAGTTTTATTTTTGTAAATTTGCACTTCAAAATTAGCAATAAATTACGTTTTGTCATGGTAAAAAAAGCAGAAAATATTCTTGTGGGAATTTCAATAGGAGATTTAAACGGAATTGGAAGCGAAGTCGTTCTCAAAACATTTGAAGATTCCAGAATGTTAGAACTTTGCACACCGGTTATTTTTGCTAACGTAAAAATGTTGTCTTTTTTGAAAAAAAGTTTTGAATCGACCGCAACACTTCACGGAATTGATAAATTAGATCAAATTATTCCAGGTAAAATAAATGTTTTTAATCTTTGGAAAGAAAGTTTCAATTTAGAGTACGGGGTTGCCAATGACATTGTTGGCAGTTATGCCGTAAAGTCCTTTGTAGCAGCTACCAAAGCTTTAAAAGAAGGTCAAATAGATGTTTTAGTTACTGCACCAATTAATAAATATAACATCCAATCGGAAGATTTTAAATTTCCGGGTCATACCGATTATTTAAATCAAGAATTAGAAGGCGATGCATTAATGTTAATGGTAAATAATTCTCTCCGAATTGGATTATTAACCGATCATGTTCCCGTGACAGAAGTTTCAAAGCACCTGACGGAAAAGTTAATCAAACAAAAAATTGAGACAGTAAAGAAAACGCTAATTCAAGATTTTAAAATCGTGAAACCTAAAATAGCGGTCTTAGGATTAAATCCGCATTGTGGTGATAACGGTGTGATTGGAAAAGAAGACGATGAAATTATTCGTCCTACCATAAAAAAAATGTTTGATTCAGGTACATTTGTTTTCGGACCTTATGCGGCGGATAGCTTCTTTGGAAACAAATCACACGAAAAATTTGATGCCGTTATTGCTTGTTATCACGATCAAGGATTAATTCCATTTAAAACATTATCGTTTGGAAATGGAGTAAATTACACTGCCGGATTAAACAAAATCAGAACATCACCCGATCACGGAACTGCATTTGAAATTGCCGGAAAAAACCAAGCCGACTTTAATTCGTTTAGAGAAGCGGTTTATTTAGCAATTGACGTCTATAATTCCAGAATTGAGTACAAACAAATTACAGAAAAACCACTGAAAACAAAGGAAAAACAGTTTTAAACAAAAAAATGTTTATAACTGTCTTGCATTTGCGATAATTTTATATCTTTGCAAACCTAATTTTTGGGACAAATTGTTGTTGAGATGAAAGTATCTAATGAATATTTAATCCCGTTTATCGGATTAAAGCTTGGAAAACATCAATTTGACTATCAAATAGATAAAACGTTCTTTGATCGCTTCGAATATGATGAGTTTGAAAGTTGTAATGTAAAAGTAGATGTTGTTTTAGACAAAAAATCAACAATGCTTGAGTTACATTTTAAGCATAAAGGAACGGTTTGTGTTCCTTGTGATTTAAGCGGAGAGCTATTTGACTTACCTATTAAAGGAAAAATCAGTGTAGTTGTCCAGTTTGGGGATGCATTTAATAATGAAAATGAAGAATTGCTTATCCTTCCACATGGTGAACACCAAGTGGATGTGTCGCAATATATTTATGAAATGATTGTGCTTTCAGTTCCATTAAAAAGAGTTCATCCCGGTATAAAAGACGGAACATTGAAATCAGAAGCAATCGAAAAATTACAAGCACTGACAGTCAAAGCGAAAAAAGAAGAAATAAAAAGTGAAGAAACTGATCCTAGATGGGATCAATTAAAAAAACTATTAACGGATAAATAATATAGTAAAATGGCACATCCAAAGAGAAAAACCTCGAAAACCAGAAGAGACAAAAGAAGAACTCATTATAAAGCAACTGCAGCTCAAATTGCAACTTGCCCAATAACAGGTGAGGCACATTTATACCACAGAGCGTATTGGCATGAAGGTAAAATGTACTACCGTGGACAAGTAGTAATCGACAAGACCGAAGCTGTTGCTTAGTACTTTCTTATCGTATATAGATAAACTCTCACCTCGTGGGAGTTTTTTGTTATACCACTATTTTAACAAAATAAGCCATTTCAAAACAATCAAGTTTAGATTTTTTTTTGTAATTTCCACCTCTTTTAACCGTTACGGGAAAAGAAAAATAATCAAACCCTATGAGTAAAACAACAGCCGCCATAACCGCAGTGGGTGCTTATGTTCCTGACTTTGTCTTGTCAAATCAAGTGCTGGAAACATTAGTTGACACTAACGACGAGTGGATTACCACCCGAACGGGAATTAAAGAAAGAAGATTATTAAAAGAAGAAGGAAAAGGTACTTCTTTTTTAGCTATTCAAGCAGCACAAAATTTAATAGAAAAAAGCAAAATCAATCCGGAAGAGATAGATTTAGTTATTGTTGCAACAGCAACTCCTGATATGCCGGTAGCTTCTACTTCAGTATATGTGGCTACACAAATCGGAGCGGTTAATGCATTTGCCTACGATTTACAAGCAGCATGTTCAAGTTTTCTTTACGGAATGTCTACAGCTGCCGCATATATAGAATCCGGTAGGTATAAAAAAGTACTTTTGATTGGAGCAGATAAAATGTCCTCCATAATTGATTATACTGATAGAGCCACCTGCATTATCTTTGGAGATGGTGCAGGTGCGGTTCTTTTTGAACCAAACTATGAAGGACTTGGACTTCAAGATGAATTCTTACGCAGCGATGGTATTGGTCGTGAATACCTAAAAATTGATGCAGGAGGATCAATTCTTCCTCCATCAGAAGAAACAGTAAAAAACAGACAGCATTTTGTTTTTCAAGACGGTAAAACTGTGTTTAAATATGCCGTTTCCGGAATGGCTGATGTGAGTGAAAAAATCATGCAACGTAATCATCTTTCACATAACGATGTGGATTGGTTAGTTGCTCACCAAGCTAACAAAAGAATAATTGACGCTACTTCCAGTCGTATGGGCGTTGACGAGAGCAAAGTGTTGGTAAATATTGAAAAATATGGCAATACAACATCTGCCACATTACCTTTGCTTTTAAGCGACTTTGAGCAAAAGTTTAAAAAAGGTGACAATCTCATTTTTGCTGCATTTGGTGGCGGATTTACATGGGGATCTATCTATTTAAAATGGGCTTACGACAAAAAATAAAAAACTAAACTAAACTATCATGGACATTAGAGAAATTCAAAACCTAATTAAATTTGTAGCAAAATCTGGTGCTACGGAAGTAAAATTAGAAATGGATGATTTTAAAATCACCATCAAAACTACAGAAGCCGGAGCAGCAGAGGCATCTTATTTTCAACATTATCCGGCAGCTCAACCGATGCAACCTATGATGCAACAAGTAGCCGCACCAAGTACTCCGGCACCAGCCGCACCAAGTACTCCGGTAGCAGCACCAGCAGAAGATAATTCAAAATACATTACGATAAAATCGCCAATGATTGGAACATTATACAGAAAACCGGCTCCGGACAAAGCTCCTTTTGTAGAAGTGGGAGCTACCATTTCGAAAGGTGATCCGGTTTGTGTAATTGAGGCTATGAAGTTATTTAACGAAATTGAATCGGAAGTTTCAGGAAAAATCGTAAAAATTCTTGTTGATGATATGTCTCCGGTAGAATTTGATCAACCATTATTCTTAGTAGATCCATCTTAAAAAGTTAGAAGTTAGAAGTTGGGAGTCAGAAGTTTTTCTTTCTTCTTAATTGTCTAATTGACATCTTGTCTAATTATCTAATTTAAAAAATATGTTTAAAAAAATATTAGTTGCCAATCGTGGAGAAATTGCACTTCGTGTGATTAGAACTTGTAAAGAAATGGGCATTAAAACTGTTGCGGTATATTCTACTGCAGATGCTGAAAGTCTTCACGTAAAATTTGCCGACGAAGCAGTTTGTATCGGTCCGCCTCCCAGTAATTTGTCGTACTTAAAAATGTCTAATATTATTGCGGCGGCAGAAATTACCAATGCTGATGCCATTCATCCCGGTTACGGATTTTTGTCTGAAAATGCTAAGTTTTCTAAAATTTGCCAAGAACACGGAATTAAATTTATTGGGGCTTCGCCTGAAATGATTGATAAAATGGGAGACAAAGCAACGGCTAAAGCAACCATGAAAGCAGCTGGTGTACCATGTGTTCCCGGTTCTGACGGAATTTTAGAATCGTTTGAACAAGCCAAAAAAGTAGCAAAAGAAATTGGTTATCCTGTGATGATGAAAGCGACTGCAGGTGGTGGAGGAAAAGGAATGAGAGCCATTTGGAAAGAAAATGAATTGGAAAAAGCATGGGAAAGTGCCCGTCAGGAAGCAGCAGCAGCCTTTGGAAATGATGGCATGTACATGGAAAAACTGATTGAAGAACCTCGCCATATCGAAATTCAAGTAGTAGGGGACGCCTATGGAAAAGCTTGTCACTTGTCGGAAAGAGATTGCTCTGTGCAACGTCGTCATCAAAAATTAACAGAAGAAACACCTTCTCCATTTATGACGGATGAATTGCGTGAAAAAATGGGTGAAGCGGCCGTGAAAGCAGCCGAGTTTATCAAATATGAAGGAGCTGGTACAGTTGAGTTTTTGGTAGACAAACACCGAAACTTCTATTTCATGGAAATGAATACACGTATTCAAGTAGAACATCCTATTACTGAGCAAGTAATTGATTATGATTTAATTCGCGAACAAATTTTAGTGGCAGCCGGTGTGCCAATTTCCGGTAAAAATTATCTACCTCAATTGCATTCGATTGAATGTCGGATCAATGCGGAAGATCCTTATAATGATTTTAGACCTTCACCGGGAAAAATCACCGTGCTTCATGCACCGGGCGGACATGGTGTTCGTTTAGACACGCATGTTTATGCAGGTTATACCATTCCACCAAATTATGATTCGATGATTGCCAAGTTAATTACTACGGCCCAAACTAGAGAAGAAGCGATCAACAAAATGAAACGTGCATTGGATGAGTTTTATATCGAAGGAATTAAAACTACGATTCCGTTTCATCGTCAATTGATGGAAGAACCGGATTATGTAGCCGGAAATTATACTACAAAATTTATGGAAAGTTTTAAAATGAACGATCCGGAATAAATATAATTTATATTATAAGAAATGCCCCAAATAAAAAATTATTTGGGGCATTTTATTATTTCAAATACTAGTCACTTACGACCCACACATCTCACAATCATCCGGGCCGGCGTTTTTGGCCAATTCAATCATCGCTCGGTATTCTTCAGGAGTCATTTCAACGGGTTCGTTTAAAACGGCAATTGATTCCAGTTTTTGCACTACTGGTTTTGGTTTAACTTCAATAGGCTCTTCTTTTTTATCGTTGTTTAACGTAAATTTAATGGCATCAACCGCTGATTTTGTACGCAAATAATACATTCCTGTTTTTAGACCGGATTGCCAAGCGTAGAAATGCATGGAAGTTAATTTGGCATAGGTTGCTCCTTCCATAAATAAATTCAACGATTGCGATTGGTCAATGAAATAACCGCGTTGACGTGACATGTCGATGATGTCTTTCATGCTCATTTCCCATACAGTTTTATATAAATCTTTGATGTCTTGCGGGATAACTTCTATATTTTGAACAGAACCATTATGACGCATGATTTCCTGTTTCAAACTATCATTCCACAAGCCAAGTTTTACTAAATCTTCTAACAAATGTTTGTTTACGACGATAAACTCGCCAGAAAGCACTCTTCGTGTATAAATGTTTGATGTATACGGCTCAAAAGCCTCATTATTCCCTAAGATTTGCGAGGTAGAAGCGGTTGGCATTGGAGCAACTAACAAGGAGTTTCTCACACCGTGTTCTACTACTTCTTTTCGTAAACTTTCCCAATCCCAACGACCGGATAAATCACTGTCCTTTAATCCCCACAGGTTGTATTGGAATTCTCCTTGCGAAATAGGCGATCCTTTGAAAGAAGAGTACGGTCCTTCTTCTTTGGCCATTTCCATCGAGGCAGTTACAGCTGCAAAATATAAGGTTTCAAAAATTTCTTGGTTCAGTTGTTTGGCTTCATCACTAGTGAAAGGCAAACGCAATAAAATGAACGCATCGGCCAATCCTTGCACCCCTAAACCAATTGGACGGTGACGCATGTTAGAGTTTTCTGCTTCCGGTACCGGATAATAATTACGATCGATTACGCGGTTTAGGTTTCGGGTTACTCGCTTAGTTACTTCAAATAAACGCAGGTGATCAAACTCTCCGTTTTCCACAAACATCGGTAAAGAAATAGACGCTAAATTACACACTGCAATTTCGTCCGGTGCCGTATATTCTAATATTTCCGTACATAAATTGGAAGAACGAATGGTACCTAAATTCTTTTGGTTCGATTTTCGGTTCGCAGCATCTTTATACAACATATATGGCGTTCCGGTTTCGATTTGTGACTCTAGGATTTTTTCCCATAACTCACGGGCACGAACTGTTTTTCTACCTTTTCCGGCAGTTTCATATGAAGTATATAACGCTTCAAACTCTTCACCATATACGTCACAAAGACCCGGACATTCGTTGGGGCACATTAATGTCCAAGTTGAATCTTCCTGCACACGTTTCATGAATAAATCGGATGTCCACATGGCAAAGAATAAATCTCTGGCACGCATTTCTTCTTTTCCGGTATTCTTTTTTAAATCTAAAAATTCAAATATATCGGCATGCCATGTTTCTAAATAAATAGCAAAACTTCCTTTTCTTTTTCCACCCCCTTGGTCAACATAACGAGCCGTGTCGTTGAATACACGCAACATCGGAACGATTCCGTTTGATGTTCCGTTTGTTCCTCTGATATAAGAACCTGTTGCTCGAACATTGTGAATAGAAAGCCCGATTCCACCCGCTGATTGCGAAATTTTGGCAGTTTGTTTTAGTGTATCATAAATTCCGTCGATGCTATCATCTTTCATCGTTAATAAGAAACACGAAGACATTTGCGGTTTGGGTGTACCGGCATTAAATAAGGTTGGTGTAGCGTGTGTGAAGAATTTTTTCGACATTAATTCATAGGTTTCTTTCACAGCTTCAATGTCATTCAAATGAATTCCCACCGAAACACGCATTAACATATGTTGTGGTCGCTCTACAATTTTCCCGTTTATTTTTAACAAATAGGAACGTTCTAATGTTTTGAAACCGAAATAATCATAATTAAAATCTCTGTTGTAAATAATCATTGAATCTAACACTTCCGCATTGGCCATGATGGCTTCATACACTTCATCAGAAAGCAATGGCGATTTTTGTCCCGTACGTGGATTTACGTAGTGGTACATATCCGACATGGTTTCTGAAAACGATTTTTTGGTGTTTTTGTGTAAGTTAGAAACCGCAATACGGGCGGCTAATTGAGCATAATCCGGATGAGCAATCGTCATCGAAGCGGCCGTTTCTGCGGCTAAATTATCTAATTCTGATGTAGTTACACCGTCATACAATCCTTCAATCACTCGCATGGCGACCTTTACAGAATCAACCAAATCATTTAAACCATAACATAGTTTTTTAATTCTATCTGTGATTTTGTCAAACATTACCGGCTCTTTGTGGCCATCTCTTTTTACTACATACATACTGTTACATGTTTTTTAAAACAGAAAATCCCTTTCCTGTTTTGGGTTATTTGTTAGTTGAGTTTGGGAAGCTAATCCCGGTTTTGAATCCTTAAAGGGTTTCAAACCCTTTAAGGATTATCTTTTAAAAATCTGCGTCGAAACTAATTTTTTGTGCATCGGAATCTGTATTCATCACACCTGCTTTTTGGTATTCTGCTACACGTTTTTCAAAGAAATTGGTTTTTCCTTGTAATGAAATCATATCCATAAAGTCAAACGGATTGGAAGAATTATACACTCTTTCGCATCCTAATTCTACTAATAATCGGTCGGCTACAAATTCTAAGTATTGTGTCATCAATGTCGCATTCATCCCGATTAAGCTTACCGGAAGTGATTCCGTAATAAACTCTCTTTCGATTGTTAATGCATCGGTAATGATTTCTTTGATTCTGGCTTTTGATACTTTGTTTACCAAATGATGGTTGTGCAAGTGAACAGCAAAATCACAATGCACACCTTCGTCACGTGAAATTAATTCGTTAGAAAAGGTCAACCCCGGCATTAAACCACGTTTTTTCAACCAGAAAATAGAACAGAACGCACCGGAAAAGAAGATTCCTTCCACAGCGGCAAAAGCAATTAAACGTTCAGCAAACGAATCGGAACCAATCCATTTCAAAGCCCAATTGGCTTTCTTTTGAATAGCAGGAAACACTTCAATAGCATGAAACAATTGGTCTTTTTCTTTTTCGTCTTTCACATAGGTATCAATCAACAACGAATAGGTTTCACTATGGATATTTTCCATCATGATTTGAAAACCATAGAAAAATTTTGCTTCCGGATATTGCACTTCATTCACAAAATTTTCAGCTAAATTCTCATTTACAATTCCGTCAGAAGCGGCAAAAAAAGCTAAAATGTGCTTGATGAAGTATTTTTCGTCTGCATTTAATTTGGTATTCCAATCGGATAAATCTTGGTGTAAATCAATTTCTTCTGCGGTCCAGAAACTTGCTTCCATTTTTTTGTACCACTCCCAAATGTCGTGATGCTTAATGGGAAAAATTACAAATCTGTCTTTATTTTCTTGCAAAATCGGTTCTACTGCTGCCATCTTTTTCTTTTTTAAGTATTTTGAGGATTATTATTTGGTCATTGAGAGTTACAAAGATTGCAATTCAAATTGGTAAATGAAAGTCAAACTTATTCACAATTGGGGATAGTTTTTAACAACGGTTAGTTTTTTTCCTACTTTTAAAAACATCTTTTAACAAGCTAAAAAACAGCTACTTAAAAACCTACTTATTAGCGGTCACGAAGTAAATTTGATAATTTTAAGGAATTATTGGGAAGGAAAATTGTAGAAAAAATTACTTCTCTTTTTGATATTCTTCACCCACTTTTTCGAGTTCTTGGTACCACTCTTCGCCAAACTTTCGAACAAGAGCTTCTTTGACGAATTTGTATACTGGTACTTCCAATTCTTTCCCCAGGGTACAGGCCGGACTGCAGATGTCCCAACGGTGATAATTCACTGCAGCAAAATCAGAAAAGTCTTTTACTCTAATGGGATATAAATGACAAGAAACGGGTTTTTTCCACGAAACAATTCCTTGATTATAGGCTTGTTCAATGCCACACAAAGCGGTTTTTCCATCAAAAATAACGTAGGCACAATCTTTTCCTTCAATTAAAGGAGTTTCCAATTCACCATCTTCACCTTTGATCCAAGTCCCTTGATTTTCGATGGCTTCAATTCCTTCTTTTCGAAGAAAGGGTTTAACTTTTGGATAAATTTCATCTAAAATTTTTATTTCTTCTTCGCTTAACGGTGCACCGGCATCACCATCCACACAACACGCTCCATGACAGGCGGTTAAATTACAAACGAATTCCTTTTCGAGAATTTCTTCCGAAACGATGGTTTTACCTAATTGAAACATTTTAAAGGATGCAAAGTTTAAAGATGCAAAGGTACAAAGGTTTCCTTTAAACTAATTCATATAATTAACGGTATTTTATGGAAAAGAAGGTTTAAAAACTTTAATTTTGCCCCTAAATTGGAAAACATGGAATTAGATTTAAGAGAAATTTTCACAGCAACCATGGTGCTTTTCGCAGTAATTGATATCGTAGGAAGTATTCCTATTATCATTGATTTGAGACAAAAAGTGGGGCATATTCAGTCTGAAAAAGCTTCCTTAGTGGCTGCTATCATGATGATTGCCTTTTTGTTTGTGGGTGAAACTATTCTAAAATTAATTGGTATTGACATTAATTCCTTTGCCGTGGCAGGTTCGTTTGTACTTTTCTTTTTGGCCTTAGAAATGATTTTAGGCATCAAATTGTATCGAGACGAAGATACCGGTTCAACGTCGATTGTACCAATCGCTTTTCCACTGATTGCCGGAGCCGGAACGATGACAACAATACTTTCTATCCGAGCGGAATTTCAAACCATCAATATTATCATAGCCATTATTCTTAACATTATATTGGTGTATGGTGTGTTAAAATCATCGGCTAAAATTGAACGTTTTCTCACCAAAAATGGTTTGAGTGTGATTAGAAAAGTGTTTGGCGTTGTGCTACTTGCCATTGCTGTTAAATTATTTGCAGCGAATGTTAAAGGTCTTTTTGCTTAGGCATTTAAGATTTACCTTTGTATCATTATTTTTATAGAAATGAAGATTTTCACTTACATTATTATTGCTCTGGCTTTTGGATTAATCATCTTTAACGTGACTCAATTGGATTTTGCTAATCTATTTGAACAGGAAAGTATGATTGCTCTAATCGGAATTGTGGCTGCGTTTTGTGCGATTATTATCCTTCTTATTTTTAGAATGTCAAAAACCATTGAAGACAAACTAAAAGACCAATAATATGCTGGATGTACTCATCATTGGCGGTGGCGTTTCAGGAGTTTCTTGTGCTCTTTTACTTGGTTCAGCTCATTCAAAACCATTTGCTTCCGATAAAAAAATCGCAATAATTTCGCATCAAAAAGCATCCTCTCTGCAAGATGCTTTGTTTAATAATGCCTACGGTATTGAAGCGGGAAAACTCGGTAGCGAACTATTGGTCGAAAGTCTTGTTCATTTGTCGTCGGTTTATCCGCATATTCAACAAATTCCAAATGAAAAAGTACTGAAAATTGAGGGTGAGAACGGGAATTTTTCAGTTACCACCAACAAAAATATATATCATACAAAATTAGTTGTCATTGGCATTGGAGCAGGAAACCCTTTTACGATTGAAGGTTTGGAAGAGTTCGTCATGCCGCACCAAAAAGCAAATCCGGAGAAAAACCGTATTCAATTGAAAAACCACGATCATTTGGTGAAAGAAGGCATTTATGTTTGTGGTGTGTTAGCCGGATGGCGAAGTCAGCTGTCTATTGCTGCCGGAAGTGGTGCTGCAGTGGCTACCGATATTTTAACGTTGTGGAATGGCGGTGTACATGTTCAGGTACATGATAGTGTAAAGAAGTAGTTTTCAGATATAAAACCAAAACTTGAAAATTGAAACAAAGAATTAACGTTTCAACACCTCCTGAATCATCAAATCATTCTTCAACTTAATTTCAAAATATTTTTCTTCCTCAAACAATTGACGGGCAAATTCTGCCATCAAATAGTTTTTGACCATTGGTTCGTGGCTGTTTAAATTTAATGAAACTCCGTTTGATTTGAGGTAATTTTCAAATTTATCAACATACACATTAGTTGCTTCGAACTTCTTTTTAAAAGAATCAAAATTCAATCCTTCAAATTCTTTTCGGTTTTGGTCCAATTGTTCAAACACAAAATAGCTTACGATTCCGGATTGCATCAACATTTCGGTGGCTTCGTCTCCGTGTTTCCCGTTTAAAGGCACAAAAATATCGGGAATAATTCCGCCGCCACCATAAACAGTTCTACCTTTTAAGGTTTTAAATTTTAGACTATCGGCTACTTTGATGCTGTCTTTTTCGTATAATTCACCATTATAAAACCGTTTTTCAAATTCGTTAAAATATTCTTCATTCCCTTCTACATACGGTTTTTGGATTGAGCGTCCGGATGGGGTGTAATACCTGGCTACGGTTAATCGAACAGCAGACCCATCGCCCAAGGGCATTTCGCGTTGCACCAACCCTTTTCCGAAGGAACGACGACCAATAATTTGGCCTCGGTCATTATCTTGAATGGCTCCCGCTAAAATTTCAGAGGCGGAAGCGGAATTTTCATTAATTAGAATAATTATTTTTCCGTTTTCAAAAAGACCTCCGCTCGTTGCTTTGGTTTTATCAATTCGTCCTTTTTTATTTTTAGTGGAAACAATGGGAGCATCTTTCACTAAAAAATCATCGGCTATTTTCACGGCTTGGTCTAAATAACCACCGCCATTATCACGCACATCAATCACGATGGTTTTGGCTCCTTTTGCTTTGAGTTTCAAAAGTCCTTCTTTGTATTCTTTATAAGTTGATTCGGCAAATCGATTAATTTTTATGTATCCTATTGTGGGATCGAGCATCAAAGCGACATCCACACTTTTAATCGGAATAACATCGCGTTTTAATTTAACTTTAAGTTGTTTGTTTTCGCTTTTTCGAAAAAGTGTTAGGGTAACTTCAGAACCTACTTCCCCTCTTAGTTTAGGAAAAAGAGAGTCATTGGGTAATTTTCTTCCGAATAATTTATATTTATCGGCATACAAAATTCTATCTCCTGACTTTATTCCGGCTTTTTCAGAAGGGCCATTTTGTAGTGGTTTTATTACAGCAACGGAATCTTTGTACATATAAAAATTCACGCCAATGCCCACAAAATCACCACGCATGGATTCTGAAACTTCGTCAAATTCATTTTTTGAAATGTAAACGGAATGCGGATCTAATTTTTCTAAAATTCCGTTTACGGTTAAATCAACAATACTGTCGGTATCCACTTGATCAACATAATCTCTTTCTATAAAATCGATTAAACGGTTAAGTTTACTTTTGTTACTATTGGACGAATAGGAATTCTGAGGAGAAAAGGTGTTTAATTTTCCACCAACAATTACTCCCAAAGCAATAGCAGAAAAGAGCACAATTGGCCAATATATTTTTTTGATTTTCACTTTCTTTTTTTCTTGGTTAGAAAAAATTATTCTAATTCTTCAATTAGTTCTACTTCAACGCCTGCTTTTTCTAAAAATTGAAGTCCACTGTTATCTTTATATCCTTCCTGATAAACCACCCTTTTTATCCCGGATTGATGAATCAATTTACTGCATTCTCTGCAAGGAGATAAAGTTATGTAAAGCGTTGCACCTTCACACGATTGGGTAGATCCGGCTACTTTCAAAATAGCGTTCGCTTCTGCATGCAGAACATACCATTTGGTGAGGTTATTTTCGTCTTCACAACAATTTTCAAAACCGGAAGGTGTTCCATTATAACCATCCGAAATAATCATTCGGTCTTTTACGATGATGGCACCTACTTGTTTTCGCTTGCAATAAGACAAACGACTCCACTCTTTCGCAATACGAAGGTACGCTTTGTCGTATTTATTTAATTTCTTTTTATTCATTTTTTAACATCCTTTGAAGCTATTAACCTTTCCAAATATCGCTTTCAATAATCATTGGAAGTACTACTCCTACAACAAAAGCCGACATCACTAATGTCCAATCTCTTTTTGAAAATCGGAAAAAGGTTTGAACAATGTAGGACAAAAGTAAAACAATTAGTACTACTATGATTTGAGCCGCTTCTATGCCAAGTGCAAATTCCAAAAGCGGAACTAATTTATCCACGTTTTCTCCCGGTAATATAGATTTAAAATAGTTAGAAAATCCAAGTCCGTGAATAATTCCAAAAAATAAAGTGACAAATGCAACAAACGTAATGCTTTCTTTTTTGCCTGATTTTCCGGCTGTAAAAAGATGGAAAAGTGCTGTAATTAAGATGGTAATGGGAATTAGAAATTCAACCAAACTTGCTTTAATCATAACAACTTCAAAAACAGAAAGTAGTAATGCCAATGTATGACCTAATGTAAAAAGCGAGACCAAAATCAATACCCTTTTCCAATCTTTAAAAGCATAAGGAACCGTTAAAGCAATGAGAAAAAGCACATGATCATAGCCGTCAATATCAAGTACGTGTTGGAGGCCAATGTTAAAATACAACCAAAATTCTGACATAGATTAATAGATTTTAAACTTAGGGTGTTCAAACTTACGATTTATTTTGAAACAGTTGAACCTGAAATCACTAAAATGATGTTAAAGAATAGTAATTTTTAAAAAGAATTTTTGCGTATTTCTTAAAAAAAATTGGAAATAGAATTATATTTGCACAACTATTTAAAACAAACTTATGTCAATTTCAGATTTATTTGATAGCGGATTTAAAAACAGAAATAAAGGTCACTTTTCAGCCATTGTGCGTGTAGCTTTGAGTGATGGAGACATCACTCCTGAAGAAAAAGAATTTATCGATAGATTAGCAAAAAATTTAGAAATTTCAGCAGATGAATATGAGGAAATCATGGAAAATCCTATGAAATACCCGATTAATCCACCGTATTTGTACATTCACCGTTTAGAGCGATTATATGATTTGGCACGTATGGTTTATGCGGACCATGTTTTAGGACCAAAACAAAAAGAAATTCTAACTAAATTTGCTTTGGCTTTAGGATTTACACCAGGAAACGTGAATTATATTGTAGATAAAGCACTCTCCCTTTTAATTTTAAATGTTGATTTAGACACTTTCCTTTTTGAAATGCAAAATATGAATAAATAAAAAAAGCCCCGAGAAATCGGGGCTTTTTTGCGTTTAATACTACCTTTTAAACTATTTATATTTCGCCATAAACTCTTCTGCTTTTTCCACCATTTTTCGGCTACCACAAAAGAAAGGAACCCGTTGATGTAATTCGGTTGGCTGAATTTCCATAATGCGTTGGTAACCATCTGACGCTTTTCCTCCCGATTGTTCCGCTAAAAAGGCCATCGGATTACATTCATACAGCAAACGAAGTTTTCCGTTTGGTGCTTTTGAACTGGTTGGATAAATATAAATACCTCCCTTAATCATGTTGCGATGAAAATCGGAAACTAAACTACCGATATAGCGGGAAGTATACGGACGATCTTCTTCCTCTAACTGACAATATTTAATATAATCTTTTACACCTTGTGGAAAGTGAACATAATTTCCTTCGTTGATCGAATAAATCGTTCCGGTTTCAGCATACGTCATATTGGGATGAGATAAATAGAACGTTCCAATAGCAGGGTTTAAAGTAAATCCATTTACGCCGTGACCGGTGGTGTAGACCAACATTGTCGAAGTCCCATAAATAACATAACCCGCCGCCACTTGATTCACACCGGGTTGAAGAAAATCTTCTAAAGTAACCGGAGTTCCTACCGGAGTTTTACGTCTGAAAACCGAAAAAATGGTTCCAACAGAAACATTGACATCAATATTGGAAGACCCATCCAACGGATCCATCAACACCACATATTTATTGTTGTGTGAATTATCGCTTCCGGCAACAGTTATAAAATCGTCGTTTTCTTCCGAGCCAATGCCGCATACAATTTCACGGTTGATAAGGGTTTGAATAAACACCTCATTGGCATACACATCCAATTTTTGTTGATCTTCTCCTTGAATGTTTTGTTCACCGGCCGCTCCCACAATATCCACCAACCCGGCTTTGTTTACTTTGTAGTTCACTACTTTAGCGGCTAATCGGATAGAGTTGATAATGCGTGATAATTCTCCGGTTGAATATTGAAATTCTTCTTGCTTCTCGATGATGAATTCACCAAGGGTTTTGTTTCTTTCTTCCATTACGAAAACGTTGTAGTTGTATTAGTGGCACAAATATCGAAATTTTTGTGATACAATTCAGATTATTATTTTGTTATCTTTAAGAATTGTATTTTTGTGCAAAATTGATAGTCCTAAAAGTATCAAATGACAGAATTAAGCGTCTAAAAATGAACATTAGAAAAGGAAAAATAACCGACATGCCGGCCGTTTTAGCATTGATTCAAGAACTCGCCGTTTTTGAAAAAGAACCGGATGCGGTGGTGGTAACTGTTGCTGATTTAGAACGAGATGGCTTTGGAGAAAAGCCGCTTTTTCATACGTTCGTAGCAGAACTAAATGACGAAATCATTGGGATGGCATTGTATTATTATCGGTATTCCACTTGGAAAGGAAAGACGATTCATTTAGAAGATTTGATTGTGAAAGAAGCTCATCGCGGTACCGGAGCAGGCCTGGAATTATATACCGAAATCATCAAACAAGGCAAGAATGATGGCGTTCGACGCCTTGAATGGAATGTGCTGGATTGGAATGAACCCGCCATTCGTTTTTATGAGAAATCCGGTGCAAAAGTGTTGGAGGATTGGCGTGTAGTGCAGATGAATGAAGAAGGTATAAATAGATTTTTGATTGAAGAATAAAGATTTTTGATTTTTGAAGAAAATAATAATTGACTAATTGCCAAATTGGCTAATTGACTAATTGAACACATGAAAATATTCAAATTTGGAGGTGCATCGGTAAAAGATGCTGAAGGCGTAAAAAACGTATTGTATGTTTTACAAAAAGTGGGACACGATGATGTACTGCTTGTAATTTCTGCGATGGGAAAAACTACCAACGCATTGGAAGTGGTCATCAAACATTATTTTGAAAAATCGCCTGAGTTAAAAGCATCGATTCAAGAGGTGCGAAAATACCACAACCAAATTTTGTTGGAATTGTTTGAAGACGATAAACATCCGGTTTTTAAAGCCGTAAATATTCATTTTGAAGAACTGGATTATTTCTTAAGTCATAATAAATCGCCTAATTATAACTTTGTATATGACCAAGTGGTGAGCTACGGAGAAATAATCTCAACCACCATTGTCAGTCACTATTTTAATTATAGTGGATTGAAAAACAATTGGTTGGATGTGCGTCAATTCATCAAAAGCGATGCGACATATCGAGATGCAATCGTAGATTGGGAGCAAACGCAAAAGTTAATTTCCAAAAACGTGAAGAAAAAAGCCTTGAATATTACGCAAGGTTTTTTAGGATCGGATGAAAATAATTTTACAACTACTTTGGGAAGAGAAGGTTCTGATTATACGGCCGCTATTTTTGCGTATTGTTTGAATACTGAAAGTGTCACCATTTGGAAAGACGTTCCCGGCATTTTGAATGCCGATCCCAGGTATTTTGAAAATGCGATTTTATTGAATCAGATTTCCTATCGTGAAGCGATTGAATTAGCCTTTTACGGAGCTTCGGTAATTCACCCGAAAACATTGCAACCTTTACAAAGAAAAGAAATTCCGTTATTTGTAAAATCATTTGTGAATCCGCTTTTACCGGGAACAAGAGTCTATAAAGGTGCTGACTTAGAGCCGCAAACCTCTTGTTTTATTGTGAAAAAAAATCAATTACTGATATCCCTTTCATCGATTGATTTTTCGTTTATTATGGAGGAAAACATTAGCGAAATTTTTGCATTATTCCATCAATATAAAGTAAAAGTAAGTTTGATTCAAAATACAGCCATTAGTTTTTCGGTGTGTATTGAAGATAAATTTGGCAACTTTCCGGAACTAAAAACCATTCTTTCCAAAAAGTTTAAAGTAGCGTATAACGAAAATGTATCGCTATATACCATTCGCCACTTCACTGAAAAAGCCGCCCAAATGGTCGAAGAAAACAAAACGGTTTTAGTAAAACAAATCAGTCGAGAAACCTTGCAAATAGTAACGAAAGAGTAGTTTTTTGTTTCAGGTTTCAAGTTTCAGGTTTTATAATTTTGTCTTACCGACGAAAGAAGTTTCTCATGGAATTTGTTTAACAAAAAATAATTCAATACATAAACTTTGTTTAATCTTTTGTTAATTATATTAAACAAAATAATGAATGTGCTACCTTTACATTCTAATTTTAAAAAATTCAAAATGAAACTAATTAAATCATTAACTATTTTATCGCTTACTGCAGTGCTTATCAGTTCTTGTGGTGAAGCAAAAAAAGAGGAGGTTGTAGAGGAAGCTGTAACTGTAGAAGAACCGGTAGAAGTGGTTGAAACCCCAAACATTGTAGGAGTAGCCTCTGCCAATGCTGATTTCAGCACATTAGTAGCTGCCGTAGGAGCAGCCGAATTAGTAGAAACATTAAGCGGAGAAGGTCCGTTTACAGTTTTTGCACCAACCAATGCAGCTTTTGAGAAACTTCCTGCCGGAACAGTAGAAACCTTGCTAAAACCGGAAAGCAAAGACAAATTAACCGCAGTTTTAACCTACCATGTTGTTTCCGGTAAGTTTGAAGCTGCTCAAGTTATAGAAGCAATAAATGCAAATAACGGTAAATTCGAAGTAGCCACTGTACAAGGTGGAAAAATTACGTTGAGTTTAGAAAATGGCAATGTTGTATTAACCGATGCAAACGGTGGTAAAGCTACTGTTGCCGTTGCTGATGTTGCTGCTTCAAACGGTGTGATTCACGCCATTGATACAGTTGTAATGCCAAAATAAAAGTGTTATAGTTTTTTCAATTAAAGAGTTGTTTCTTAATGAAATAACTCTTTTTTTATTCCTTGTTAAAGTGAAAAGTAATTCATTTATTTCGATTTTTATTTAAACCACATTTTGAAGTTGAGCCAAAATTTTCTATCCGAAATTTAAATGAATTACCCACATTTTACCCCCAAAAAATACTACTTTTGAGTTTTTGGAGTTAGTATAACTATGTTGAAAAAGGGCTTTTTAGGGATGTTATTGCTTTTAGTTTCCGGGTTGTATGCTCAGGAAAGCGAAACACCTTATAAAAAGAAAAAAATCACTGTTTCAACCGATACCATTGTACTCGAAAAAGTGAGTATTAACAAGGAGTTTTTCAAAATTTTAGACGGAAAGGGAAATCCCGTAGACACTACTTTTTACCAAGTAAACTTTCAAAAAGGAACGCTTGTTTTTAAAAATAATTATCCATCCAACGACACACTTACCGTTCGCTACCTCACTTTCCCTGAATTTTTAACCAAAACCTACAGTATTTATGATGAAAGTAAAGTGGTCCCCAATGCCCGAGGAAATGGTCAATTGTATTCGCTTTCTAAGGATCGAGTCAATAATTTTAAACCGTTTGACGGACTCACTACTTCCGGGAGTATCACAAGAGGAGTAACCATTGGAAACAATCAAAATGCAGTGGTCAATTCCAATTTAGATTTGCAGATTGTCGGAAAACTATCGGACAAAGTAAATTTACGGGCATCTATTCAAGACAGTAATATTCCGCTGCAGGAAGGCGGTTATTCGCAAAGACTGGACGAATTCGATCAGATTTTTATCGAATTGTATTCTGACAAATGGAACATACGTGCAGGTGACTTATTTTTAGAAAACCGACAATCCCGCTTTCTGAATTTTAATAAAAAAGTACAAGGACTTTCCACTCAATTTCATCTGGGTGAAGAAGGAAACAAAACCACTCTTTTTGCTTCAGCAGCTTTGGTTCGGGGTCAATATGCCAAAAGTACTTTTGTGGGTCAGGAAGGAAATCAAGGCCCATATAAACTACGTGGTAATAATGGCGAATTGTTTGTATTGGTCATTTCCGGCTCTGAACGCGTTTTTGTGAATGGAATCCTTTTACAACGAGGCGAAAACAATCAATATACAATCGACTACAATGCCGGTGAAGTTACGTTTACTTCGCTTTTCCCTATCAATTCTGAAATGCGGATTAACATTGAATACCAATATTCCGACCGAAGTTTTACCCGATTTGTTACTTATGGCGGGGTAAACCACGAACGAGAAAAATGGAGCATCGGCGGATTTATTTACTCGGAAAATGATGTCAAAAATCAACCATTACAACAAGATTTATCGCAGGAGCAAGTAGAAATTTTACAAAATGCAGGCGACAACATCAACCTCATGAATGCTCCTTCGGCTTTTGTTGATTCTTTTTCGGAAAACAAAGTTTTATATCGAAAAACAATTGTTTCGGGAGTTGAAGTATTCGAATTTTCTAACAATCCGGAAGAAGTTTTATACAATGTTCGTTTCTCCTTAGTAGGCAATAATCAAGGAAATTACATCTTAGCCAACAACCAAGCGGTGGGTAGAATTTATCAATATGTAGCACCCATAAACGGCATTCCGCAAGGAAATTTTGAACCGATTATTCGATTAATTGCTCCAACCAAAATTCAAATTGCTACGGTAATGGGAAAATATAATCCATCCGACAAAACAACGATTGACTTTGAAGTAGGAATGAGCAACAATGATTTGAATTTGTTTTCCAATATAGACAATGAGGACAATCAGGGAGTCGCCGGAAGAATAAATGCTAATCAACGTCTTTTTACCAAAAAATGGACATTGGATGCGTTTGCAAATGTGCAATTTGTGCAAAAAGATTTCAGAACCATTGAACGATTATTCACCATCGAATTTGACCGCGATTGGAATTTAACTTCTCCTACCGGAAATCAAAGTCTGGTTAATTCCGGTTTGCGATGGAACCATCCTGAAAAAGGTTTTGCCACTTATCAATTGGAAAAATTAGACTTTTCCGATAATTTTTCAGGAATCCGACACGTATTAAATGGACGATTTCGGCATAAAAACTGGACCATTTCCAACAACAGTAGCTTTTTAAAAAGTGATGGGTCTGTTGCTAATTCTACTTTTGCCCGAAGCGAAACGTTAACGAAATATGATTTTAAGAAAAATTGGGTAGGTGGTTCCCTTCGCTTGGAAGACAATAGAGAGAAAATTGTTGCCACCAACACTTTTTCTCCGCTTAGCCAACGTTTTTTAGAATACGGTGGTTTTGTTGGCAGAGGTGATTCTACTAAAGTTTTTATGGAACTTGGTTATTTGCACCGCGTAAATGACAGTTTGCAAAACGGATTTGTACAACGTGTCAATCGTTCACATTCGTATTATTTGAAATCCAGACTATTACAAACCGAAAAAAGTGATTTAAGTGTTTTTATCAACTATCGAAATTTAGCATTCGAAGACAAAACGCGTCCAAATGAACCTTCGTTAAATTCCCGTGTTTTATATAACGACCGGTTTTTTAAACAATTCCTTTTGCTTACCACTGCTTATGAAACAGCTTCGGGAACGTTGCCACAACAAGAATTTACCTATTTGGAAGTAGAACCCGGGCAAGGAGTTTTTATGTGGAATGATTACAATGGCAATGGTATTCAAGAATTACAGGAATTTGAAGTGGCCCCGTTTCCCGACCAAGCCAAATATGTTCGGGTATTTTTACCCAATCAAATATTTGTAAAAACCCATCAAAATAAATTTTCCGTTTCGTTGACGTTGAATCCTTCCATTTGGCAAAATGAGAAAGGATTGAAAAAGTTTTTATCGTATTTCTACAACCAAACTTCGTTTTTAATCGACCGAAAAATTGAACGCAATTCCGATAATTTCAACCTCAATCCGTTTGATAATGACGAGTCGGAATTGTTAGGATTGAATTCAAGTTTTATGAATAGTTTCTTTTTTAATCGTGGGAAACAACATCATTCGGTTACCTATACCATTTTGAACAGCAGAACCAAAAATTTGCTTTCCATCGGTTCACAAGAAAATATCAATTTTGCTCATCAAGTGCAATATGCCCATTTATTGAAAAAGAGTTGGTTGTTTGCCTTATCGGGAAAATCATTTACCACAGAAAGCATTTCCGATAATTTTCCGGCTCGAAATTTTGATGTGTTAGGGTATCAAATTGCTCCAAAAGTAAGCTATTTGTTTTCAAACAACACGAGTTTAGATGTTTTTTATGAAATGCAAAGCAAAGAAAATCAAATAGGCAATGGAGAAACGCTAAACCAAAGTAGATTAGGTACTTCGTTTACCTATGCAGGGGAAAATAAATTCACCATGAACGGAGAATTTTCGCTTTACAACAATGATTTTACAGGTGATGCCTTGTCGGCAGTAGGATTTCAAATGTTGGAAGGACTTCAACCCGGAAGAAACCAAACCTGGCGATTGCTCATTCAAAAAAACCTGACGCAATATTTAGATGTGAATGTCAATTACCAAGGAAGAAAAAGCGAAACAAGCGATACCATCCACACGGGAAGTATCCAGTTAAGAGCTTATTTTTAAGACAATTTGTTAAAATAAAAGCCATTCCTCATTAAATTATTATATTTGAAATTGAAAAAAATAACCTTATGAAATCAAAATCAATACTGCTTTTACTTTTGGGAACTTCACTGTTCTTCATTTCCTGTAAAAAAACAGAGGAAGCACCGGCTTCAACCGAACCAAAAACAGAAACAATGGCAACCGAAAAACCGGCTGCAAATGATGTTTCCAATATAACCACTACTCCTGCCCCTGCTGCCACACAAACAGCTACACCGGCAGGTCAACCACCCAAATTAAATCCACCACACGGGCAACCTTATCACCGCTGTGAAATTGCGGTGGGAGCACCTTTAGATGGTTCTGCACCGGCACAAGGAACTACGCCTGCACCTACTCAGCAAAATGCACCGAAATCTTTTTTTAAAACTGTTCAAAGTCAGCAACAAGCTAATTCAACTCAGCCTGTAGCAACGGCTCAACAACCTACACCTCAAACAACGCAAACAGTACAACCAAAACCGACTTCCACTCCAGCACCAGTTACTGCAAAAGCAGATGGTCCCAGACCAAAAAATAATCCACCGCATGGACAACCGCATCACCGTTGTGATATTAAAGTGGGTGACCCGTTACCGGATGCATAGAAGTTTATAAAACAAAAAACCGTAACTATCTTATTTATTGATAATTACGGTTTTTAAAAGTGGAGAAGATGGGGCTCGAACCCACGACCTTTTGGCTGCCAGCCAAACGCTCTAGCCAACTGAGCTACATCCCCAAAGCGAGGGCAAATTTAAGGAATTTTATTTTATTTCATTTATTTTCTGCTTTTATTTTTCTGAGGTTCCAATTATATTTATTATTTGTAAATTTGTTTCGATTCATTTTAATTTAATCGTAAATGAAAAACTTCTTTTTGCTTGTTCAAGCTGTTGATATTGAAGACAAACTAAAAAATGCTCCTGACGATTCCTATCAAATTGGTTTGATCATTGGTTCATTTATCCCTTTTGTTGTGTTGGTGGGAATTGCCTATTGGATGTATTATGCGGCAAAAAAAAGAGAAAATAAATCCTAGCATTACCTATCTTTGTGCCGAAATAAAAACGAAATGGCAAAAATCAGAATTACCAAACAATTTAGTTTTGAAACCGGACATGCTCTTTACGGTTACGATGGAAAATGTAAAAATGTCCATGGCCACAGTTATAAACTTTCAGTAACGGTGATTGGCACGCCTATTTCCGATTCTTCAAATGTCAAATTCGGAATGGTAATAGATTTTGGCGACTTAAAAAAAATCGTAAAAGAAGAAATTGTGGATTTATTTGATCATGCCACTGTTTTTAATCAAAACACACCCCACATCGAATTGGCCAATGAATTAAAAAATCGTGGGCATCATGTGATATTAGTCAATTACCAGCCTACCAGCGAAAACATGGTGATTGATTTTGCAGAAAAAATTAAAAACCGATTACCAAGTTCAATCAAATTACATTCTTTAAAATTACAAGAAACAGAAACATCCTTTGCAGAATGGTTTGCTTTTGATAATAGTTAGAATACTAATTTACTACATACAAAAACCCCGAATTTTTTATTGAAAATTCGGGGTTTTTAGTTAATCAAGCTTAAACTTACTTCTTCACAATCAAGAACTCACTTCGTCTGTTTTGAGCGTGTTGTTCTTCGCTGCAGGTTTCTTTACAATCCACTTTTGGTTCGGTTTCACCCATTCCTTTGCCGGAGATTTGCTCTTTCGAG
>NZ_SBKQ01000049.1 GCF_004122145.1 Flavobacterium piscinae | reverse complement strand
AGTCGAGCGGACGAGCATGGATAATAATCGGGCATAAGCATATTACCGAAGCTATGGATTTTACGATAAGTAAAGTGGTAGGGGAGCATTCTAACAGGGTTGAAGGTGTATCGTGAGGTATGCTGGATCGGTTAGAAAAGAAAATGTAGGCATAAGTAACGATAATGCGGGCGAGAAACCCGCACACCGAAAGACTAAGGTTTCCGCAGCTATGCTAATCAGCTGCGGGTTAGTCGGGACCTAAGGCGAACCCGA
>NZ_SBKQ01000048.1 GCF_004122145.1 Flavobacterium piscinae | reverse complement strand
GGTCGTTTGGTGCTTTAGAAGCAAAGCTTTGCATTTGTTTGTTGGCCTCTTCATACTTGCCTTGTGCTTTAAGCATTTGAGCATAGCGGTAGTAGGTTTCGGCATCTTGTGGTGTTTCAACGGCTCTAGCATACCATTTAGAGGCTTCCGAGGCGTTAAAGGTGTTAAAATAACTGTCGGCCAATTGTTTGTAAACATACCCGTCAGCTTTACCTTTCTCGGTTAGCTTTAAGTATTCTTGAGCGGCATCAACGT
>NZ_SBKQ01000047.1 GCF_004122145.1 Flavobacterium piscinae | reverse complement strand
TCGTGTTTCCATCAGCACTAAGGGAAGAAGGACCATCGTGCCATTTTGAATTTAAATCCGCTACCGGCTCTGCATTGGTAATGGTACCATCTACATTATAAGTAGCTTTGTAGATGTCTAAATAAGGTTCTTCATTCCAACCGTAGTTCTTTCTGGCTCCGTTTCGGGCACTGGTAAAGTAAAGGTTGTTTTGATGTAATACCGCTCCAAAGTCAGATTTATCACTATTAACATCCAATGATTTAATATCAAACT
>NZ_SBKQ01000046.1 GCF_004122145.1 Flavobacterium piscinae | reverse complement strand
TATTGTTGTAGAATGTGACGGTACAGGTAATGAAAGTGATATTGAAGCTTGGTTAGCTTCCAATGGTGGTGCTACTGCTACTGACAACTGTTCTGATGTTACTTGGACAAACGATTTCAATACTTTATCGAACGATTGTTCAACGTCTATAACTGTAATTTTCACTGCAACTGATGCATGTGGAAATACCGCTACCACTTCAGCTACTTTTGCTGTACAAGATAGTACTGCTCCTGTGGCTCCTGAAACTCCTGC
>NZ_SBKQ01000045.1 GCF_004122145.1 Flavobacterium piscinae | reverse complement strand
AGTCGAGCGGACGAGCATGGATAATAATCGGGCATAAGCATATTACCGAAGCTATGGATTTTACGATAAGTAAAGTGGTAGGGGAGCATTCTAACAGGGTTGAAGGTGTATCGTGAGGTATGCTGGACCGGTTAGAAAAGAAAATGTAGGCATAAGTAACGATAATGCGGGCGAGAAACCCGCACACCGAAAGACTAAGGTTTCCGCAGCTATGCTAATCAGCTGCGGGTTAGTCGGGACCTAAGGCGAACCCGA
>NZ_SBKQ01000044.1 GCF_004122145.1 Flavobacterium piscinae | reverse complement strand
CTGCTGCCAAATCAGGAGAGTTGTGAATCGCTTGTAAACGAGCCGTTGGAGTTTCTACTAATGGTAGTGGAATTAAATCACCACCGGAAGCAAGAGCCACCCATAAACCAAATGCAGGTCCGTTACTGTTTTGTGAGGGATCTAAAAATCCACTGGCTACAACAGTAATGGCAGCACCATCTAATCCTAACGTTTGTAATGGAGCTTGGTACGAAGCGACGGTAACTGTTCCTGTTTCATCACGAACGTCTAAGGTAAAATCTA
>NZ_SBKQ01000043.1 GCF_004122145.1 Flavobacterium piscinae | reverse complement strand
TTTACAATCAATTGAAGCTCTACAATCTCATAACATCTTGGCTCTAACGGGTTAGTTGGTATTCTGGTTACACGAACATAAATCGTTTGTGTATCGGAATCAGTACTGTCATAATTCGTTGGATCAGGAATTGGATTGGTCTCTGTTTCTGCCTCTGCAAAACTCTCAAAATACGTCAATGAAAACTCCGTTAGACTCGCTCCGTTTAAGATGTAAAGCTCTCGCTGGGTCAAATCGAAGTTCTCTAAACCATCACCCGGATTTGTATCGTCACACTCTTCTATCGGTGCCGGATCAAATAATGGT
>NZ_SBKQ01000042.1 GCF_004122145.1 Flavobacterium piscinae | reverse complement strand
TTGGTCATCGCACTTGGTTACGGCTGCATCATCCACCGGAATCGCATTGGCAATGGTTCCTTCTTCAATTACTAAGTCTACCGTGCCTACTATAAAACATCCGGTAAGGTTGTTCTCTACTCGTACATAAATGGTCTCCGGTGCTCCTAGAACACTTGTGCTGGTGTAAGTAGTTGGCAACTGTGGACTACCCGCCTCTGCATCAGTCTGTGAAGCATAATACGTCACTGTAAAGTCTGCCTCACTTTGGTCGTCTCCTAATACATCTTCATTGGCTAAACTTAATGTGAAAGGTAAAATCGGTTGACTTGGTGCCACACATTGGTATAAATTAACCGGTGAAACAATATCCGGTAACGGATTTACAATCAATTGAAGCTCTACAATCTCATAACATCTTGGCT
>NZ_SBKQ01000041.1 GCF_004122145.1 Flavobacterium piscinae | reverse complement strand
ATTACAAAATAATTCAAAAGGTAAGTTGTCACAAAGTGGTACTGTCACGGTTACAGGGCCAAATCCATTTGTAAAAGTCGGTCCAATCACTCCAACTACAATGCCAATTTCTGTAACATTCATCGTATTTCCATTCCATCCATCACCAAAACTATCTGTCAAAATAAATTAATATAAACATTGATTTGCCACTTCACAAATGGTTGTGTTAAATGAAGCAGGTTGAGTCCAATTACTTGGTGTTGGTGTAGAACAAATTGATCGAACATATACATCATATAAGGTGGCTGCTGTTAATCCGTCAACTAACTGTTGCTGATGTATCTCCAATAGTACTGACAGTAACACCGCTTGGTGGTAAACATGCAGGATTATCACAGTCAACCGTTCCGGAATAGAGAACACTTCCAACTAACCAGG
>NZ_SBKQ01000040.1 GCF_004122145.1 Flavobacterium piscinae | reverse complement strand
GTTTCAAAATCAAAATCTTGATTGCTTAAAGGTTCTTCCACCGTTGTGGAAGTGGTGTTGGTAATGATTGGAAAGTTATAATCAAAATAAATACTGGCTGTGTTTGTAAACTCATCACCTAAAACCAAATCAGGTTTCGTTTTAATTTTGAACGCCACATAACCATCATTATTTTCATCATCAAAAGGGAGATTGATGTTTTCAAAAATGAATTCCACTTTATTACCATTAATTCTGGTAAAGAAATCATGACTGCTACTTTGTGGAACTAATGTATTAATTTCAAATTTTGAGGTATCAATTACATCGGCAATAACTACATTTTCGGCAGCAAAAGTTCCTGTGTTTTCAAAACGGATGATATAATGTACGTATTCACCAACCATTTCTGGTGAAATTGTATTTCCTTCTAAACAGGTTTTGTCGTTTGGATCGTAGGAGTT
>NZ_SBKQ01000003.1 GCF_004122145.1 Flavobacterium piscinae | reverse complement strand
CTCGAAAGAGCAAATCTCCGGCAAAGGAATGGGTGAAACCGAACCAAAAGTGGATTGTAAAGAAACCTGCAGCGAAGAACAACACGCTCAAAACAGACGAAGTGAGTTCTTGATTGTGAAGAAGTAAAAATAAACCCTTTTAAACCAAAAAAACGGACAGTTCTAGTAATTGTCCGTTTTTTTGTTTTTATGTCGTTGTGAGGCTTAAAATAACCAAATAAAGTAATTATCAATCGAACAACTCAAATGTTTTTATGGTGACGATAGTTAATTGACATGCCTTTTATCAGACTTTGATACGGCTTTTATCAGGCTTTGATCAGAGGATGATATGCTATAAATATACTATAACAACGCTATAACCTCGTCATAAACTTACTATAAAATTGTATAAATAAGAAGGGAAAACAAGAAAACCAAGTAAAATTTAAAGGGTAAAAAAGATAAGTTACCTCTACACATACAAAGATAGTTGTTTTGGTGAAATTTGGGTGTGTATTTTACTCTTTTTTGGGTTATGAAGTGGTTTAAGATTACATTGATTTTAAGATGCCTCTTTTCTTGAAAAGTTGTTCTAAACAAAGTGTACCATAACCTCGAATCAGTCTCGAAAAAAGCACTAACAAAACACAGAATAAATAATAAACTAAAAAAAGGATTGTTTGAGAAAATATTTAATTATGCTTTAAGAATAAAGAAATTAAATTATTCAAGATTGATTTTGCTAAATATAAAATTAATAAAAAACTAGCTCAAAGAAGGGTAACAAAACCTGCTCAGACCTAATTAAAGCCATTTTAAGGCAATATTAATCATAAAAAAAGCGGAACATGATTAGTGTTCCGCTTTTAGTTTTCTTTAGGACTATTGAATTTAATTTATAACGATATTATCAATTTGCATCGTTGTTGTAATTCCTCCGCCGGCACCAATATATTCAAAAATAAAGAAACCGTTTCCTGTAACAGAGGCAGGAATATTATAGTTTCCACTATTAGTAAAGTTTGTTGGATAACCGGATGCTTGACCGGGAGAAATGGTAAAGTTAGAGGTAATATCAACTAAAGTAGCATCTTCAGCATTGCCACCAATAACATAATCGGTTGAATAATATACTTTTAAAACAGTTCCATTTGCAAAACCTGCTTTCGTTTGAAATGATAATGTACTTGCTGTACTCATGTCAACAGGAATGATAAATAAAGCTCTGTTATTCTCTGGAGTACCTCCAAAAGAGGTCATTTGGATATATTTGTTTCCTCCAAAAGTTGTTGCTCCCCAATATCTGCTACCAATAGCAGCATCATTGATATAGGAAGGAAATATTCTGTTTGCAGGTGAAGTTGTTGAATAGCTCTCAAAATTTTCATTTAAAGAAGTTAAGAACACGATGTTATTACCAACAATCGGAGCTGCAAAATCAATGTCAAAACGCTCATTTGTTAATTGAACATCATCAATCGTTCTGGCAATAAACTGATAGTCAGAACCAAATTTTGTCATAATTCCTCTGATTTTTCCACTTTCACCCGGAACAACTGTACCTGCGTAAGTTGCAAAACTACTGGTTCTAAAAATAACCGTATTTCCATTTGTATCAGTAATTAAGTGATTAGTGGCACCACCAATAACATTGTTAGGATCAAAATAAGTAGAACCAACGGCAGCATCCATGAATTGAACATTTTCAAGTTCAATCAACGTGTTAAGATTTGCATCTTGCTTTGCTTCATTTACGGTTAATGTTCTGACTAATTCTGACTCATCTTTGAATTGACATGATCTAAGAACAATATCGCCATACGTAGAAGGAGAAATTCTTCCCACAGAAGCATTTCCGCTTGAATTCAAAAATAATTCACCAATAATTAACGAACCGTTTGTTATATTAAAATATCTTTCGTTTAGTTTTACATATACTTTTCTTCCAGGCTCATAAATAGTGAACATACTAGTTTGATCAATTGGAATACTAAATCCAAGTGGTGGAGTAGTTTCTGTTCCTAAAGTTTGAAGTGATAAACTCTTAAAGAAGTTTCCTCCCCTATCTGAGGAAACTACATAAGCCTCCAAAATATCTTCGTTAACTACATTGGTAGGGAATTGAGTAATGGTAGTTGACGCCATGTCATAAACATCTTGAACAGTTTTGTTTGCTGTTAAGTTGGGGTCGTTGCACTCAAAATTCGGAATGCCATAATCATCATCATTTACACAGCTGAATGTAGCAAATGCAGTGAATACTAAAAGTGATGTTTTTAAAAAATTTGTTTTCATAATATATCTTTTCTATAGATTTTTTTAAAAGTTTAAATAAAAGTTTACGAAATAAGTTCTTCCGTAACCGTAAAAATATTTGGGACCAAAAGATCGAATATCACCAGCATAATCTTGTTGAACTTGAGAATAATTTGCATTTCTACCTTGTTCAAATCCACCGGTAATGTATTTAACATCAAAAACATTGTTTACACTAGCAAAAAATCCAACGGTATTTCTGTTTTTCTTACTAATCCTCCATGATTTTCCACCCACCAAATTTACTAAATAAAACGAATCAAATTTTTCTTGTTTTAAATATTGTCTGGCTAAATCTTCATCTACATTATCAAATGGTAAATCATCAATAAAGATTTGATCATTATCAAAGAAATTATCAGTTCTCATGATGGCAGATATGTCCATGTAGTTATCAGCTAAATAATTTACGTTAGCTCCAATCCACCAAAATCTTGGGTCTCTATATTCTAAACCTAATGAGTAGGCTTGTTGGGGAGTTCCGGGTTGTTTGTAGTCTTTCATCGTAGCACGACCATAATTAATTGTTCTACGAACATTATCAACATTTAACGCCACATTTGGATTGCTATCATACGTATATTGACCGTAGGCTGCAGCACCTGTTGCTTTAATTGTGGAAGTAATTTGATATTCTAAACCTAACTCAAGCCCCATGTTTTTCTTATCTAGTCCGGTCACAATTTCAGCCACAAAAGCGTTTCCATTTCCAGAAGCCAATTGACCTGTGTCATCCACAACACCTAAACCTTCTGCAAAGAAGAAACCAACCTCCGTAGCATCTTGAATTTTAGAATAATAACCGGTTAATCTCGCTTTTAATTTAGGAGCTCTGATAATGTAACTCACATCTCCACCAGAAATCGTTTCACTGGTTAATCCATTTACGATTTGATTGTTTAAACGAGCATTAGGGAAAGTATTTCTAATAGTTGGAGCTTTTGTCATGTAAACCGCATTTACATCAAATAGATGACGTCCAGATAACTTATAAGTCATACCTCCTTTGAAACCAAAGTTGTCAAATTCTACTTTTCTACTTTTTCCAAATGAATTTTGTGGATAAATACCATTTCTGTACAATCCCTCTCTTTGGTATTCATTTCTTGAATAAGATTGCGACAGATAGAAATCTACTTTATTGTAATTAAATTTAAATTGTGTGAAAGCGTCAATTGACGTCGCAAGGATGTTGTAGTTGTAACCGTATTTATCTCCTTCTCCCACTAAACGATTTGGATTATTTAAATCAGGTTGTGATTGATTTCCTTGGAAAAAAGGATCAATATCACGGTAATATAAACCGCCTAATAAATCCAATAAGTTTTGAAAGTTATTGGATTTTAAATTTCTGTAGGAAGCACTTGCGTTAAGTACAATGTTGTCGCTTAACTGAGTATTTAAAATGGAGTTTACAGTCAACAAATCATCATCTGTTCTGTCTTCATATAAAACATAAACACTTTCACTTGGAGTTCTACCAATAAAATTACCATTCGAATCTGTAATGGGAACAGAGTTTGCTTCATACATTGCTTGCCAATTTATTTGGCTGTTGGCTAAAAACCTATTTCTAATTCTATCTGCTTCTTCAAAATTTGGTGTCCAAGTTGGTACTCCATCAATTGTGGTATGCAAAGTAGTATAATAACTAGGAAGATTTCTATAGTAAGTAGGATCAGGATTAGTGACATTATTAAAATCCAAACGGCTATTGCCAATTTTTCCGGTTTGGTAAGCAATATTTGTATTTAATAAAGTTTTACTGTTGATTTTCCAATAGTGACCTAAAATAGCCATTGGTTCAACTAAATCTTTATCTCTGGAATTTCTTTTCTTACCATCTTGCCAGCCCCAATAGGAATTATAATCTGTTCCCATTAAATCATTTACTTCTTTAGTATTTGGCGAATTTTTTCCTCTGCTGTTTTCAGCGTAGATGGTGGTTAAATTAAGGCTGTGTTTTGAATTTATACGTTTTTCTACACTTGCAAAAAACGAGTTGGCAGAATAATCTGTACCTTCAAAGTAACCTTCTTTTGCCCATCTTCTTCCTGCAGAAATAACATATGCCCAACCGTTTTTATTCATTCCAGAGGCATGCGTACCCATCATTCTCCAGCTATAATTGGTATTTGTGCCAGAAAAAGAAACTCTGGAACCTGGACGATAAATCGAAGCTCTGGTGTTAATTTCTTGAGTCCCTAAAATCCCACCAAATGTATAATCTGAAGGAGCTAATCCATTGGTAAATTCTTGATTTCTGGTTGCATCATTTAATCCACCCCAGTTACCCCATTGCGGTCTTCCATCATACATTTTATTCATTATAACACCATTAATCATGGTGGCACCATATTCATTGTCTAAACCTCTTACTCTAAACCTAGCTTGACCGAAATTAAATGCTGAAGCTTGCAAAAAAGCATCTCTTGTGGCTTGTAACAAGCCGGCTGTGCTTTCTGAACCACTATTGTCATCACCCAAATCATTTTCGGTGATAGTGATTAAACTTAATTGTTGTTCGGATGTGATGTCAAATTCTAACACAATGATACCTAAATCCAAAACTTCACCACTAGTCAATTCTATATTTAAAAGTTGTTGAGAATACCCTTCACTTTTAATTTGAAGCAATTGACTCCCTTGTGGGACATTTTCAAAAACAAACGCACCATCTGAAGCTGTTAACTTCATTAGGCTTGTGTTTTGAATTGTTACAATAACACTCTGTAATGGCTTTTGAGTTTTTGAATCAACCACAACTCCCTTGACTCCTCCTGAGTTTTGTGCGAATCCAAAAAACACTTGCATTACCAGTAAAATACTAAAAACAAGTTTTTTCATAAATAAAATTAAAATTATTTTTCTTACCTGTTAAGTTAATTATTTCTTAACAGCCTGCAAATGTACATTATTTAATAATATTATTTACTTTTGGTGCGAAGTTTGTATCAAACTTGACAGTAATTTAATATACAATTTATGAAAATTAAACAATTTATTGCCGCTTTTCTTGTGATTTCTTCAATGAATAGTGTCATTGCCCAGGACAAAAAATTTATAATGCATACCGTTGCTTTCTATAATCTTGAAAATCTTTTTGACATAAAAGATGATGAAAATGTGAATGATGAAGAATATACACCGGCTAAGGGATGGACCTCGGAAAAATACCAACAAAAATTAAAAAACTTAGAAAAAGTTATCTCAGAAATAGGCACCAGTGAACAACAAAACAATTCTCCGGTTGTTTTAGGGGTTTGTGAAATTGAAAACAGAGGTGTTTTGGAAGACTTAATCAAGCAACCTAAATTGGCTGCCAAAGATTATGGTATCGTTCACTACGATTCTCCGGATGGTAGAGGTATTGACACCGGCTTTCTTTACCAAAAAAAACATTTTACACCAACCAGTTCAGCAAATATTCCATTAATCATCGAAAATATTGACGGAAGCGGTAAACGCGTTTACACCAGAGACCAATTATTAGTTACCGGTTTTCTTGATGGGGAAGAAATGCATTTCATCGTAAACCACTGGCCATCCCGTTCCGGTGGCGAAAAAAGAAGTAGTCCTTACCGTGAAGCAGCCGGAGCTTTAAACAAAAAAATTATTGATTCGTTACAGAAAATAAACCCGGATGCTAAAGTTATTACTATGGGCGATTTGAATGACGGACCTTATAATAAAAGCGTTAAAAAGTTCCTAGGTGCAAAAGCCAAGAAAGAAGAAGTGCAACCCGGCGGTACCTACAACCCTATGGAAGAAATGTCAAACAAAGGAATCGGTTCACTTGCCTACCGCGATGCGTGGGATTTATTCGACCAAATGATTTTTACCGAACCTTTCATCAGAAAAGACTATTCTTCGTTCCGTTTTTGGAAAGCGGGCGTTTTTAATAAACCTTATTTAGTACAAACTACAGGTCAATACAAAGGTTATCCGTTGCGAAACTCTCCGGCAGAACCCGGTTATAGCGATCACTTTGCCGTGTATGCTTACCTCATTAAAGAAGTAAAATAAAATCTAAAGCCGATGTAAATCGGCTTTTTTTATGTTATAATTCTTCACGGTTTAATTTGGGTTTTTTCAACTTTTAATTTAAATGAATTCCTTTTCGGAAGATTGTTAAATTCAAATTAACATATCCTTAACTTCGTTAAATTTACTTTTCACATCATTTATTTTTAAAACACTGTTTACTAGTTATTTACGTTTTTATTCATAAGAAAAAATTATGTTTTTCATTAAAATTATAAATAAAAACAAATGAAATTCCATGCGTAAATTTGAAGAAAAAAGCTATGAAAAAGAATCTTATAATTTTGTCAGCACTAACGTTATTATTTCAAAGTTGTGCAATTGTTCGCCCCGGCGAAGTGGGAATTAAACAACGATTAGGAAAACTCTCCAATGAAATCACCACTGACGGTCCTGCCTTTTACAATCCTTTTACCAGTAAAATTGTGAAAGCATCCATCCAAACCAATGATTTGGTGCTCAATTTAAGTTTGCCCAGTAAAGAGGGTTTAAGTGTACAATCGGATGTTTCCATTTTGTATCGTTTGGAAAAAGACAAAGTAGCGACCATTATCAATACGTATGGATTGGCTTATGAAAACATCATTTCCAACGTTTTTCGTTCTGCTGCGGCAGATGTGAGTTCTAACTTTTTTGCCAAAGACATGCATTCGGGCATGAGGGCTACAATTGAAACAGAAATTAAAATTAAAATGGAGAATGTTTTAGCCCAACAAGGTATTGTAGTGGAATCGGTTCTGATGAAAAGCATTCAATTACCGGAAGGGTTAGCCAATTCTGTTGAACGAAAATTGCAAGCCGAACAAGAAGCCATGCGAATGGAATTTGTCCTTCAACAAGAAAAACTGGAAGCCGAACGAAAAATCATTCAAGCTAAGGGAACGAGAGACTCTCAAAAAATTCTTTCAGAAGGGTTGAATGATGACATCATTAAACTCCGTTCTATTGAAGCTTTTCAGGAATTATCGAAGTCTCCAAACAGTAAAATTATTGTTACAGATGGTAAAACACCGATGTTAATAGACTAGTAAATTTCGTCCTTAAAAATAAATTCCAAAGCCGATTTCCTTCGGCTTTTTTTATTTTGTAAATTTACCTTTCTAAAACCGATACAAATGGCCATTCAAAAACCGTTCAATCTTACCCAATGGATTGATGAAAACCGTCACCTGCTTAAACCGCCTGTTGGGAATAAAAACCTGTACGTTGACTCCGGTGATTACATCGTCATGATTGTGGCAGGACCCAACGCACGAAAAGACTATCACTACAACGAAACCGAAGAATTATTCTACCAACTCGAAGGCAACATTACCGTTTATGTGCAAGACAATGGTGAAAAAATTGCCATGCAACTCGGTCCCGGCGACATGTTTTTACTTCCTGCCAAAACCCCTCATTCACCCGTGCGAGAAGAAAATTCCATCGGATTAGTCGTCGAACGAAAGCGTGTTGGACAAGACATTCCCGACGGATTACTCTGGTTTTGCGACAATTGTAACCACAAATTATACGAAGTCTATTTTGAACTCAAAGACATCGAAAAAGATTTCTTAGGTCATTTTCAACATTTCTATAACTCCAAAGCACTTAGAACCTGTAAAAATTGCGGCACCGTCATGGAAACCGATCCGCGATTCGTCGCAAAATGAACCTAAAACCTGAAACTTGAAACTAAAATTTCGGCAGACATTTCCCGCTGTCCGTTACAAGTTTTTCAATAAAAATTAAGTTTTGTAAGCCACCCAAAGAGCTTCCCTTGGTCGCTTTTGCTTGGCAACAAAACTAAAAATTTTTCTTAAAAAAGCTTTCCACTACCATCGGGGCTGCAATTAGGTTTTAATAGAAGTGTTTTAAAAATAACTCAACCTTTTTCCATGAGACGTTAAATGAATAGATATGTCCAAAGCTACTCCTTCACCAATTTATAATTCCCCACCAATTTACCATTTTCTTTTACCTCTACCAAATACATCCCTACCGGATAATCACTTGTATTCAAATGATATTCGTTTAAGCCATCAATTTCTTGACTAATCATTATTTTTCCTGATAAATCATAAACGGTTAGGGTTATTTTTTCAAGTGAATTTTTAAAATGTAAGGTTGTTTTATCTATCGCCGGATTAGGAGCCATCACGACCGGTACTTGTTGAAAATCACTTACACTCAAGGTGCATCCTTCCACAGGAATATACAACGGTGTAGGCGAGGTAGCCGTCGTACCATTGCCATATTGCCCAAATTGATTGTTACCCCAAGCCCAAAGAGAGCCATCGGATTTTAAGGCAACGGCGTGAAATGCACCTCCAGCCACTGCTACCCAATTTGTATCTGTGCCTATTTGTACCGGAAATTCTCTTTCTTCAATGTTTGAACCATCGCCTAATTGTCCTTGGTTATTTCTTCCCCAAGCCCAGAGTGTACCGTCAGATTTAATACCATATGAAGACAAAAGACCCGCTGAAACATACTGCCAAGTATCACTTCCAACTTGTTGAGGAATATTGGAATTAGAGCCTGTACCATTTTGGCCATAACTATTTGCACCCCAACTCCACAATGTTCCATTTGTTTTTAAGGCTAAACATTGCGAAGAACCAACACTAATAATTTCCCAGTCAGTATCTGTTCCTATTTGAATTGGAAAGGGAACAACTTGAACACTTGGCGTTGTTATTAACCTACCATTATTAGTCCCCCAACCCCACAGTGTACCATTTTCTTTCAAGGCAAGACCGGAACGGGTTTGGCTTGCCTCTACTTGTCTCCAATCGGAATCCGTGCCAATTTGAACAGGTGATAGCACATTACTGCAACAGGAAGCACCACCTCCCATTTGGCTACCATCGTTTTGACCCCAACCCCATAAAGTACCGTTTGTTTGGATGCCATAAGAGTGAGCTGAAGAAGAGATATGTTTCCAATTAGAACTACCGATTTGAGTTAAAGATGAAAGACCAACGACAGAGCTACTAATTCCTAATTGACCAAATTGATTTGCTCCTATACCAAATAATTTATTATCACTTCGAATTACAAAAGTATTATTTTCTTCCCCAGCTAAGGCAAAAATCCAATCATTTAAAGTTGAAAGTTGAATTGGAAAATATTCAGGTATATTAAATTCATTCCCCATTTGCCAGCCATTATTTGAACCCCAAGTCCAAAAAGTATTATCACTTTTCATTGCCACAACATGTCCTTGAGTTCCTGTGCTTATTTTAGTAAAACACTGAGCGTAAGATTGTGATGCAAAAACAAACAAAAAAAGCATTATTATATAAAAGTCTTTTAGTTTCATAATTTAATTGTTAAAATGAGATGTAAAAAAAGTAAAATGGAGACTATTTATTTTTTGTAGATAGTCTCCATGAAATAGATTAATTCTTAACCAATTTGTGTTGAGAAAGAAGTTTTTCGCCTTGTTTTATAACAACAATGTAAATGCCTGTTGGATAAGAAGAAACATTGAGTAACAGATTGTTTGATTTTATAGGCAATTGCTCAGTTGACATTAAACGACCGGTTAAATCAAATACATTTAATTCAACATCAGATTCATATCCAATATATTTAATACTAACAGTATCTTGTGTTGGGTTAGGCGAAAGAACTAGTACAGGTTCTTTGTATATTTCATCAGATGCAATAGCCTGTGCCGGGCGTGTAGTTATCGGTTCTTCTACACATGGCGGAAGCACTAAATCAAATTCATAGAGGCAGGTATTGCCTTCTGCATCGGTACCGGTAATTAAAAATTCAATCAGTCCTCCTGCAAAATTACCTAATGGCACTACCGTAATGGCATGAAGGGAAACACCGTTGAAAGCAATTCCAAAAAAGAACAGTATTTTTATAATTTTCGTTTGCATGTTTTTTACCTTACCCCAGCTCCAAAGGAGAGAGGGGCGATTAACTTAAATATTACTCCTTCACCAATTTATAATTCCCCACCAATTTACCATTTTCTTTTACCTCAACCAAATAAACACCTACCGGATAATCACTTGTATTTAAATTATATTCGTTTAACCCTTCAATTTCTTGACTAATCATTATTTTTCCTGATAAATCATAAACGGTTAAAGTTACTTTTTCAAGGGAATTTTTAAAATGTAACATTGTTTTTTCTTTAGCCGGATTTGGAGCCATCACAACGGGCACTTGCTGAAAATCACTTACACTCAAGGTACATCCTTCTACAGGAATATACAAAGGAGTAGGAGAAGTAGCCGTAGTACCATTACCATACTGCCCAAATTGATTGTTACCCCAAGCCCAAAGAGAGCCATCGGATTTTAAGGCAACGGCATGAAAAGAACCACCGGCCACAGCAACCCAATTGGTATCTGTGCCTATTTGTATAGGTTCATCTCGTTGGGAAGTTGTGCCATCACCCAACTGATTTTGATGATTGCGACCCCAAGCCCAAAGCGTACCATCTGATTTAATACCATAAGAGGATTGTAAACCCGCCGAAATATAAATCCAAAACTCATCGCCTACCCGATGAGGAGTACTTTGATTAAACCCTGTTCCGGCTTGACCATGACTATTACCGCCAAATGACCATAGCTCGCCATTGGTTTTGAGACATAAAGCATGATTTCCTCCTACCGAAATAAATTCCCAATCGGTTTGAGTTCCAAGTTGCGTGGGAAAATTCACGGTTTGTACCCCCGACGTACCTAACATGCCATTATTCATCCCCCAACCCCATAAGGTGCCATTTTCTTTTAAAGCGATACCGTTTCTTGCTTGGCTAGCTTCCACTTGTCTCCAATCGCTATCACTGCCAATTTGAACAGGTGATAGCACATTACTGCAACAAGAAGCACCACCTCCCATTTGCTGTGCATCGTTTTGCCCCCAACCCCATAAGGTGCCGTTGGTTTGGATACCATAAGTGTGGTTAGTTGCTGAGATATGTTTCCAAGTTAAACCATTACCCAGTTGCGTAAAATTTAAAATTGTTACATTTGTGTTGCCAACCCCCATTTGACCAAAATCATTACCACCGCTTCCCCATAGAGTATTATCTTGTCTAATTGCATAAGTACTATATTTACCTGCTTTGATTTCTTTCCATTGAAAGCTTGAGCTCCCATAATTATTTGGAAAGTATAATTCAAAATCTAAGCCATTTCCATGTTGTCCCCAGTTTCCCCATCCCCATGTCCAAATTGAACCATCACTTTTTGTAGCTGCTATATGGTAATCTCCCGAGCTGATTTTAGTAAAACATTGGGAATAAGTTAGCGTACTAAAAAACAACAAGAAACCTATTTTTAGAAAAATACAATTCGTTTTCATAATTTTTTTGTTAAAGTTATGTAGAAAAAGTAAAAATTGAGGCTGTTTAATTTTTTAGACAGCCTCAATTAGCTCAATTATTTTTTAACCAATTTGTGTTGTGAATACAATAGATTACCTTCTTTAATAACCACAATATAAATTCCAGAAGGGTAATTACTTGTTTGTAAAGCTTGGTTATTTTGTTTAACAGACAATTCTCCCTGTGTCATTAGTCGTCCTGTTAAATCATAAACAAAATAAGACATATCTTTTTCAAAACCATTATACTGAATAGTAACGGTATCTTGTGTTGGATTTGGGGAAAGGACAAGTAGAGGTTCTTCAACTATTTGGTCAGATGCAATAGCCTGTGCCGGGCGTGTAGTTATCGGTTCTTGTACACATGGCGGAAGCACTAAATCAAATTCATAGAGGCAGGTATTGCCTTCTGCATCGGTACCGGTGAGTAAAAACTCTTTGCAATATTTAGTAAAATTATTATAAGCAAGGTTCATAAATAAAATGATTAGTTACCTATCCAAATATAAGAAAAGAAATACAAATCCCCAATACAAATATTTATAAAAAATTAAAAATCAGTGTTTTAATATGTTTAAAAAGGACTTAAAACAAAGTGTTTTTTTTAAACCTAAACTTTAAGAGTTTAGTGTTTTCAATGGTTTTAGCTTTCCTAAACATTTCCTTTTTGTGTGTAAAAGGCATAATAATTTTTAAAAAATTCGGTATCTTCGCCAAAAAATATAACAAAAACCTTTAAAAAAGTTATAATGTCAACTATCGCACAACAATTCGGTATGACCGAAGCCCTGGAAATATTAGGTATAAAACCCATCAACGAAGGAACTTCCACCGGAAATAACCATTTTTCAAACGGAGAAATCATCGAAAGTTATTCTCCTGTTGACGGTCAATTGATTGCCAAAGTTAAAACAACTACCGCCGCTGACTACGAAAAAGTAATGCAAACTGCCACCGAAGCGTTCAAGACTTTCCGTTTAATGCCGGCTCCAAAACGAGGTGAAATCGTTCGTCAGTTTGGTGAAAAACTAAGAAAATACAAAGAACCACTCGGGAAATTGGTTTCCTACGAAATGGGAAAATCACTCCAAGAAGGGTACGGCGAAGTACAGGAAATGATTGACATTTGCGATTTTGCTGTAGGTTTATCTCGTCAATTACACGGTTTAACGATGCATTCCGAGCGTCCCGGACATAGAATGTACGAGCAATATCATCCGCTTGGTGTGGTGGGAATCATTTCGGCCTTTAACTTTCCGGTAGCCGTTTGGTCTTGGAATACCGCTTTGGCTTGGATTTGTGGAGACGTTTGCGTTTGGAAACCTTCTGAAAAAACTCCACTTTGTGGCGTGGCATGTCAAAACATCATTGCCGAAGTATTGAAAGAAAATAATTTACCTGAAGGAATCTCATGTTTAATCAACGGCGATTACAAAGTAGGTGAATTAATGACACACGACAAACGTGTTCCATTAGTTTCTGCAACCGGTTCAACCCGTATGGGTAAAATTGTTGCCCAAGCTTGTGCCGCTCGTTTAGGAAATTCGTTGCTTGAATTAGGTGGAAACAATGCCATCATCGTTACTCCTGATGCCGACATCAAAATGACTGTAATCGGAGCCGTTTTTGGAGCCGTTGGTACGGCCGGACAACGTTGTACTTCCACTAGAAGGTTAATCATTCACGAAAGTATTTATGATAAAGTAAAAGATGCTTTAGTTTCTGCATACGGACAATTACGCATCGGAAATCCGTTAGACCAAAACAACCATGTGGGTCCGCTAATTGACGTTCATGCAGTAGAAATGTACAAAAAAGCGTTAGAAAAAGTAGTGGATGAAGGAGGAAAAATCATCGTAGAGGGTGGTGTTTTATCAGGTGAAGGATATGAAAGTGGTTGTTATGTAAAACCAGCCATCGCAGAAGCTGAAAATCATTTTGAAATCGTACAACACGAAACGTTTGCTCCGGTCTTATATTTACTAAAATATTCCGGTGATGTGCACAATGCCATCGAAATTCAAAATGGTGTTGCACAAGGATTATCATCAGCCATTATGACCAATAATTTGCGAGAAGCAGAGGCCTTCTTATCTCACGCCGGTTCTGATTGCGGAATTGCCAACGTTAACATAGGAACATCAGGTGCCGAAATCGGAGGAGCGTTTGGTGGCGAAAAAGAAACCGGTGGCGGTCGCGAATCCGGTTCAGATGCTTGGAAGATTTACATGCGTAGACAAACCAACACAATTAACTATACTACCAGTTTGCCATTGGCACAAGGGATTAAGTTTGATTTGTAGTTTTTAAAAAATTAATTTTTTTCACTTAAGAATAATTATTGTTTAGTAATTATTCTTAAGTGAACATTTATAAAAATTATTAAATGAAGTTTATTTTAGCCTTTAGTTTTTTTGTGATCTCTATTTATTGTTTTGGACAAACAGAAAAACAAGTTTTGAAAGACGAGAATAAGAATGTTGGTTTTTTCAATATTACAAGATTTGGATATATCGGCGTTACTAATCTTAAACAGGAACGCTTTATAGAGGGAGAAGGAAATATTTTTTCAGATTTGGAGACAAACAAAGCCCATGCTTGGAGTCTTCAAACCATAAATGGCTATTTTTTGTTCCCATCATTTTCTCTAGGAATTGGGGTTGGTCTTGATGGCTATCATAATCCAAATTTCAATACATTGCCAATTGTTTTAGATACACGGTTTTATTTTGCTGATGATAGCGATTCTTTTTACACTTTTTTAAACATTGGACCAAGTGTTCGAATTGGAGGAGAGAATTCAAAGTTTAGAAAAGGGATGGTTTTTAACATTGGAGCAGGGTATAAATTTAAAGTGGCCAACAATTTATTCTTAGTTTCAGATATTTATTATGCTCACAAAACAGTAAGTTTTACTGATGAATGGATTGGAACATCAGACAATGTAATAAAGGCAAATGGCTTTGGATTGAGTTTAGGAGTGATTTTTTAGAAAGAAAGGTATAAAATAAACTTAACGACGCAACTTTTCCACTTTTTTAGCATCTATTCAATAATCAAAAAATGAAAACATGAAAAAGATTTTTTTATTATTGGCATGCACACCTTTTTTACTCGCCACTACCTGCGAAGAGGATGATGAAATTTATTGTACGCAAGAAGCAAAAGCCGGTTTAAACATTACGGTAAAAGATGCAGTAACCGGGGATTTTTTGAGCTCTGGGGTTACGGTAATTGCTCAAGATGGTTCTTACACGGAAACGTTGGAACAATTTCCTAACGAAGAAGTTCCGGTTTTTATCGGAGCTTGGGAACGAGCAGGGACTTATATCGTAACCGTTTCCAAAGAGGGTTATCAAACCTTTACTACTGAACCAATCGTTGTAACAGCAGATATTTGCCATGTTATTCCTCAACAAGTAACGGTGGAATTACTACCCAATTAAGACATGTTTGTTTTGTTTTATACACGAAAAACCCTGCTAAGTATTACTACGTTAGCAGGGTTTTTTAATTTTCTTTCCATTAACACATTGTCTAATGGACTAATTGCCACATTATTTCGTTTTCTTCACATACTGCGTTAAAATAACAATATGTTGGTTTTCCACTCGGCCTTCAATTTGCTCGGCATTGTCCCAAACTAGTTTAATATTGTGAACGGCAGCACCGCGTTTAGCCGTGAAGTTTGCTCCTTTTACATCCAAATCTTTGATTAAAACCACTGAATCTCCATCTTTCAAGATGTTTCCGTTGGAATCTTTGTGGATGATTTTACTTTCGTCGTCATCGCCTTCTCCGGTTGCTTTAGCCCATTCTAAGGCCTCTTCTTCCAGATACATCATGTCCAACAAATCGTGGTTTTTTAATCTTGCCAACATTCTCCAAGAGACAATTTGCACCGGTAAATGTTCGCTCCACATGCTTTCATTCAAACCTCGCCAATCGTCCGGATTGGTAGTTTCCGGATTTTCGATTTGATTTTTTAAATTTTCAGTGATTAAAATGCTGTTTTCTACACTTTCTTCCGTTTTGGGAGCAACAGTATATACCACTAAATTTTCGTCTGAGCCGCTGATTTCACAAAGCGAACCGCTTCGGTCTCTTAATCTTTTTTCGGTAATAGTCATTATAAATTGAAAGAAGCTCCGATACTAAATTGGAATTGATTGTTTAGTTTTTCATACCCAATAGGGTCATTGTTATAAGAAGCAATTGGGAAACCAACTTCTGAAAACAAACCAAACCCTTCAGAAAAGAAATAACGAACGCCGGCATGAGCACCGAAATTACGTAATCCTAAATTTAAACCCGGATAAATATCCATCTCTGCCGGTAATTTTAAAACATTTCCGATGTTGGCACTGAATCGAGCTTTGATATCAAATTCGTCTTCAAATTTAGAAGCGTCACCATCCACACTTAACAAGTAAACAGTTTGAACGCCAATTGACATGTTTTCTCCAATCCCACGGTCATAAAACAAGGTGATTCCGGTTGCGTGGTCTTGAATGTTAGCACCTACTTGAAATTTTTGGTCTCCTTTGCCTTTGTATGCTTGAGCATTCGCAAAAAGAGAACCGAACAATAGTCCTACTACAAATATTTTTTTCATGGTTATAAAATTTTTACAAAGGTATGATTTTTAGTAAATAATGGTGAAGTTATATTGAATTTTCAAGTGATTAATGAACACGGATTTTAAAAATTGGAGTAATTTGGATAATTTGATTTTGTTATAAGACTTTCACCTGAAAGTTTTTTTTAAACCTATTAGGTGAAATACTATCAATAGATTTTTAAAATTTCTAAAATTTTTAAAATCTGTGTTCTAAAATTAAATAGTCTTAATTCCTTCCTTTTTCATTGGGATACAATTGCGGCAAAGGTTCACTCTGCCAATATTCTTTAGAATCGACATCTAAAATCGTAAGGGGGCCATAAAATGCCGCTCCGGTATCGATATTCCAAACACACGCTTTGTTGACGGGAATGGTTTCATTAATGCGAGTGGTGGGCGTATGACCAATGTAAATTTCATTGTAAAAAGTAAACCTTTTCGGATAGTAAGGACTTTCTTTTGTTAATGCCGGATTGAGCGAAAGAGCGGTTTCCCATAAGGTTCTATCCCAATAAAAAAGGCGAGGATAATATTCATAAGCAATCCCGTTTACATTGGTAAAACCGGCATGAATAAACAACCGATTTTGTTCGTCTAAATAGTAATCTTTTAGTTGGCTTTCTAAAAAATCAATATGTTTTAATCGTGTAACAATCGAAACTTTTTCATAGGCATCAATGGTTGATTGACCGCCGTGTTTGAACCATTCTTGGTTGTAATCGTTAGTTTTTAAATAATTGAGTAACAATTCGTCGTGGTTTCCGCGAATGAAAATACAGTTTTGTTGCTTCCCTAATTCAATTAAAAAATCTACTACTTGCGGCGACTCACTCCAGCCATCTACATAATCACCCAAGAAAATTAAGGTGTCTTTTTTAGAAGTTTGGCTTCTTTCGAGCACTTGGTGCAAAGCCCTAAGACCACCGTGGATGTCACCTATTACGAACGTTTTAGTCATTATTTTTATCATATTTCACCTTCCTCAAAATCCGAAGGGTTTCTTTAAAATTTGTATAAACCAAAGGATTTTCAAAGGATTTTAAGGATGTTTTCGCGTCGATTAATTTTTGTTTGGCTTCTTCAAAACCGTTCAAATAACAAATCATTAAGGTTGACGGCAAATTTACTAAATCCTTTTGGTCTGTCATATTTAAACCAATTCCTTTTTGTAATTTTTGTAGTAAAGCCAAATTAGAATTATAAATATGAAACATCATCTTACGATTGTATTGTGGCGGTTCGAATAAAAATTCATTTTCAATTTTATAATATCCATTATCAAAAAAAGTTAAGATTTGTTTTTCTAACGGATAATAACTCGTTTTGTCATTCAATCCCAATGGAACATATTCAGTAATTGAAAAAGTTTTGTCATCATAATCAATTGAAACCTCATCAAAAGCGGAATAAAAAAGTTTAACTTGTTCGTTAATCAATTCAATATCTACACGAGAATAAAATGTTTTGTCACGTATTTTTTTCTTATTTCCGGCCCAACAAACCACAAAAAGCTCTTTGAAAACATGGTATTTGGTAGCCATGTCTTTGTGGCGATTGTTTATAAAATCCAAAACACCCTCTAAAGTATGTGAAATACTGTTTCGCGAATTATTTTCAATCCCGATCACCGTTTCAGTATTCATTTTTGAAAATGGAATTTTCTCTTCGGTCGGAATAGAATTACTCCCTCTTCGAACAAAAACCGTTCTTGCCGGAATGGTATATATTCCTTTTTTAAAAGCAGAAACTTTACTGTTTGGTTTAATAGTGACTAAACCCACCACTTTATCTTTAGGTAAATTGGGAAACGGCACATTTTCGTATTGTATTTTAGGCGGGTTTTCTAAAAAAGCATTCACCAGATTTTGAATTCTACTGTCATCAAAAAAATCATCACCGGTAATTTCATTGTCTTGATCTTCAACACCAACTACAATGTACGAATTGTTAGTTGGGTTAGAATTCGACAAAGCACAAATATGTTTCAAAAACTTCGCTTTTCCTTCTTTAGTATGCAAATTCAATTGACGCTTTTTATCATAAAAACTACTCTCATCGTTGTGAGCTAGGAGGTTTTTGATAAGAAGGCGTTTGTTAATCATTTTGAATTTATTTTAAATGAAAAACGCTCAATAATTTAATTTTATTGAGCGTTTTAGCTATATGTGTGAAATTATTTTTTCACTATTTTTTGGACGCCAATTTTTGTTTTATCCGAAAAAACATGAACAGAGTAAACGCCTGCGTTTAAATGTTGAACATCTATGGTTGAATCTTTAGTTTCAATTACTTTTCTACCATTCAAATCATAAACTTGAAAAGATAGATTTTCATATGAATTATTACCTTGTGTTATAGTTATAAAATCAGCTGTTGGATTAGGAAACGCATTAATCGTATTAAATTCTTGAGAAATTACACTTAAATTGGTATCGCCTTCAAACGTAAATGATAAATTGTTAAAGGCCGCATTATTTGTTAAAGTAGCAATATTTGTCCAATTCGTTGCGTTTGCACCAAAAGCATTAGCAGGATCTACTAATTGACCCGGATAGTTGGTTCCGGAAGCACCTGTTCCAGTATACCAATTAAAACGAGTTGCACCAGTATAAGCAGTTAAATTCATTTTTGGAGCAATTGTTAACCAATATGTTGTAGCCGGTTGAACAATGATATCAGTTGTGAATGCGGTTAAAAAGTCTATTTCAAAAGTAACTTCTCCTCCTTCTTCATCTTGAAAAACATTTACGCTTGGGTTTAATCCGGTTATGTCAAGTTCCGCAATAATAGTTCCGGCAGCTCCACCAGGAATACCCGAAGGAGTGTTTGTGGCACTATTGGTGTAAATAACCATTCTCAAACCTTGATATAAGGTTAAAAAATCTCCTTGGTTTTGAAATCCACGAACGGTTAATTTGGTTAATTTTGTTGCCTCTGCAACTGAAAAATCGTCAGCAGAATAAACAGCATTGCCATTAGACAAAACTGTTGAAACAATTCCGTTGGTTCCGGTAACAGGTTGGTCAAAAACCACTGTTTGAGCATAACTGATAGAGCTTGCTAAAAGTAAAAAAGAGTAAAGTTTTTTCATATAGTATTGATTTTAAAAATTTTGTGAAAATTAGTAATTTTTCTTTTCATATTAATTTTTTACATTCTTTTTTTAATCGACTTCTTTACCTCTACTTTCATCCCAAATTTCAAACCAATCCTCTGGGTCTAAAATTAATTCAGATGCTTTTTGTAGTTGTTGAATTCTAGCCACATTCACTGTACCGGCAACGGGAATTACTTTGGACGGATGTTTCATAATCCAAGCCAATAAAATGATATCCGAACCAAAATGATATTTTTCAACCAATCGAGCTAATAATTTCTTTAAACGTCGGGTTTGGTCGGTATCTTCTCTAAAAATTGTTCCTAATGGATTCCATGCCATCGGTCGAATATGGTGAATTTGCATGTGGTTTAGACTTCCATCTACCATAGGTTCTAAATGCGTTGCCGAAAACTGAATTTGATTATATGAAACGTTTGTTTTTTGCTTAATCAAATCAGTTTGAAATGGAGTAAAATTTGATAATCCAAAATCTAATATTTTCCCGTCTTTTTTCAACTTTTCAATCGCTTCGACAATTTCATCAGCTTGCATTAAAGGACTTGGGCGATGTAAAAGAAAAACGTCCAAATAATCAGTTTTTAAATTTTTAAGCGAATTTTCTGCTGACCAAATAATGTACTCCTTTGAATAATCATAATGTTTGATTTTATTATTTCGATTGTTAGTTACTAATTGAATACCACATTTTGAAACCAATTGAATTTTTGAGCGATTAATTTTACTTTGTTTAAAGCCTTCACCAAAAGTTGCTTCGGTGGTGTAACCGCCATAAATATCAGCATGATCAAAAGTGGAAATTTTATTTTCCAGGCAAACATGCATGAGGTTGGCCATTTCGGTAACACTTAAATTTTTATCCCAAACACCCCAATTCATGGTTCCTGCTACAACAGGAGATAATGTAGTTTTCATTATTTTTATAACTTATGGTAATAGATTAAGGGTGAAAGTGAATGGGCGGTTTATACCTGAAACCTGAAACCTTCAACTTTCATTCCTACAACTTTTTTCTTATCGGTCTTAAAATTATAAAAACTAAATCACAAATCACTCTTAAAACCCATGATTTTATTGAAGTTTTAACGGTATGTTAACATCTTGAAAGGAATAAAATTTTCAATTTGCACTGTTAATTTATACATACTAAATTCGAGCTTTTAAAATAGGAATCATGGAAGAAAATACAACTACGCTGGACATCAGAGCGATTAATGAAAAAATTGAAAGAGAAAGTGCTTTTATTGACCTGCTAACGTATGAAATGAACAAAGTTATCGTAGGCCAAAAACACATGGTAGAACGTTTGTTGATTGGACTTTTAGGACAAGGACACATCCTATTGGAAGGTGTTCCCGGTCTGGCTAAAACGTTAGCCATAAACACCTTGTCTCAAGCCGTACAAGGTACTTTTAGTCGTGTACAATTTACACCGGATTTATTACCTGCCGATGTGGTTGGAACCATGATTTACAACATCAAACAAAATGAATTTTCCATCAAGAAAGGACCAATTTTCGCCAATTTCGTCTTAGCTGATGAGATTAACCGTGCTCCTGCCAAAGTGCAATCGGCTTTATTAGAAGCCATGCAGGAAAAACAGGTAACCATTGGTGATACAACTTTTAAATTAGACAAACCGTTCTTAGTTTTGGCTACTCAAAACCCAATTGAACAAGAAGGAACCTATCCGTTACCGGAAGCTCAAGTCGATCGTTTTATGCTAAAAACGGTCATTGATTACCCTAAAATGGAAGACGAACGATTGGTGATTCGTCAAAATTTAAAAGGAAGTTATGAAAAAGTAAATGCGGTAATTTCCATTGATCAAATTCTACGGGCTCAACAAGCCGTTCGTGAAGTCTATATGGATGAGAAAATTGAAAAATACATTTTAGATATCATTTTCGCAACGCGTTTCCCCGAAAAATATAAATTAGAAAGTTTAAAACCATTAATCAGCTTTGGTTCGTCTCCTCGTGGAAGTATTAATTTGGCCACAGCAGCAAAATGTTATGCGTTTATCAAACGGCGTGGTTATGTGATACCCGAAGATGTGCGTGCCGTTGTGCACGATGTGTTGCGTCACCGTATCGGTGTAACATACGAAGCTGAAGCAGAAAACATCACTTCGGTTGAAATCATTAATAAAATTGTAAACGAGATTGAAGTACCTTAATTTTTTGTTTCAAGTTTAATGTTTCAAGTTTAAAAACCTGAAACAAAGAGAACCTGAAACTTGAAACCTGAAACAAAGAAAGAATGGAAACAAAAGACTTACTCAAAAAAGTACGAAAAATAGAAATCAAAACCCGACGATTGAGTGATCATATCTTTTCGGGAGAATACCATACGTCTTTTAAAGGTCGTGGGATGACTTTTTCCGAAGTCCGTCAATACCAATTTGGTGATGATGTGCGTGCCATCGATTGGAACGTAACCGCACGTTATAACGAACCATACATTAAAGTGTTTGAAGAAGAAAGAGAATTAACCATGATGTTGATGGTGGACATTTCGGGTTCGGAAAGTTTTGGCACAAAAAATCAGTTGAAAAGTGAAATTGTAACTGAAATCGCTGCAACAATGGCTTTTTCAGCCACTCAAAACAATGACAAAATTGGTTTGATTTTGTTTTCCGATGAAATTGAACTTTACATTCCGCCTAAAAAAGGGAAATCACACGTGTTGCGAATTATTCGTGAATTGATTGAATTTAAACCAAAAAGTAATAAAACAAACATTTCCAATGCGTTGAAATTTTTATCGAGTGTGATGAAAAAGAAAGCCATCGTATTTTTTATTTCCGATTTTATTACGGATGATAATTACGAACACACCTTGAAAATTGCCGGAAAAAAACACGACATCACCGGAATTCGTGTGTTTGATATTCGAGAAGAAAAAATGCCAAATATCGGAATGGTGAATATGTTGGATGCTGAAACGGGCGAAACGATGTTAGTGAACACCAATTCAAAAGCCATCCGAATGGAATATGAAAAATATTATCATGAGAAAGTAACTTTTTTTAAAGAAACATTCTCAAAATGTGGTTCAGGAACAGTTAATACAAGAGTTGATGAAAGTTATGTGACCAAATTACTAACCTATTTTAAATCAAGATAATCATACGCCAATTTCAAAAAATTTTGTAATCGCTGTGAAACAGACAATGAAAATTAAATTATATATATTCTTTCTACTTATTTCAACCTTCGTTTTTGCTCAACAAAAAAGAGTAACTACTTCGGTTGACAGTACCAAGGTTAAAATTGGTGCACAAATTAATTTGACGTTTAAAACAACGGTTGATACACTTTCAAAAGTGGCTTTTCCGGAAGGAAAATTATTTGGCAGTTTAGAGGTTTTAGAAAGTTATCCCACCGATACTATTAAAGAAAATGATACTTATCAACTGATCAAAAAATATGGTTTAACGCAATTTGATAGTGGAAGATATACGATTCCTTCTCTTCAAGTGATTATTAATTCAAAACCCTATGTAACGGATAGTGTTTTAGTTGAAATTCTTCCTGTTGTAGTCGATACGTTGAAGCAACACATGTATGATATCAAAGATATTTCGACCGTTCCGAATGATTATTCCAATTGGTGGATTTTTGTATTGATTTTGATTGGAATTGCCGGGATCGCTAATTTGATTATTTATTGGAGAAAAAGAAATAAAAAACCGGTTGAAGAAGAAATTATCTATGCTTCTCCAATTGAAAAGGCCACAGCACACCTAAAATCATTAGAAAAAAAGAGCTTGGTTGAACGAGGTGAAGTGAAAGAATATTACTCCGAATTGACTGATATTGCCCGAACGTATATCGAAGAAGCCATCGAAATTCCGGCAATGGAAAGTACGACTGATGAATTGATTGCGGCTTTTAAAATAGCCGTGGTTAAAAAGAAACTTTCTTTAACCGATGAAACTATTAAAAATTTGGAAAAGGTTTTAAAACAAGCCGACTTGGTAAAATTTGCCAAATCTAAACCTTTAGAATTTGAGATTGCGGATGATAAAATAAAAATAGAAAAAACCATTTACAAAATTCATCAATCGATACCGGAAGAAGTGGAAGAGGAAGAATTAGAAGATAATGAAGCCAATCAAGCGAAAATATTAAAACGAAAAAAAGCAAAGAAAAGAACCCTTATCCTCGTTTCTGCGGTAGTTGTACTTTTTATTTCATTGGGGATTATTGTTGCAATAAAAGGTTTCGATTTTTTAAAAGATAACATCATTGGTCATCCAACCAAAGAATTATTGGAAGGCGAATGGGTTTCAAGTCAATACGGAAATCCCGCCATTAAAATCGAAACCCCAAAAGTGCTCAAACGAATGGATATTTCCAAAATGATGAGCGGACAGCAAGTGGCTGAAATGGCCGATATGCAACTATTTGGTTATGGCACCATGATGGATCATTTTTACATTGCCATCATGACCACGAAATTCAAACAAGAAATCAAAATTGAATTGGCCCAAGCTTTAGAGGGTTCGTTAAAAATGATGGAGGCCAATGGGGCACAAAATATATTAGTAAAACAAGAAGAATTCAGCACCAAAGAAGGCGTTGAAGGTTTAAAAGGCTATGGCACCATGGATATTTTAGATCCTATTACTAAAAAAAGTAGAAAAGCCTATTACGAAGTAATTTATTTTGGTCAAGAAGGCGGATTACAACAAATCATTGTATTGCATGAAGAAGGCGATGAAGTGGCCAATGAAATAACAGAGCGGATAATGAATTCGGTTGAAATTGCTATAATCAAATAACCATGGAAAATATCACTTTCTTACATCCACAGTTTTTTTGGTTATTCACCCTACTGCCGGTGGCAATTGCTTGGTATATTTGGAAAAGGAATAAGCAAACACCTACTTTAAAAGTAAGTTCATTAAAAGGGTTTAAAGTAAAAAATTCCATTCTACCCAAATTGAAGCCATTGCTTTTTGTCATGCGAATGTTGGCTTTAAGTGCCATAATAGTTGCTTTAGCTCGCCCAAGAACAGTGGATATAAGTAATAAAACCAAAACCACTCGCGGAATTGACATTGTGATGGCTACCGACGTTTCCGGAAGTATGCTCGCCAAGGATTTAAAACCTAATCGATTAGAATCATTAAAAAAAGTGGCGGCAAACTTTGTGAAAGACCGACCTAATGACCGCTTCGGTATAGTGGTGTATGCCGCCGAAAGTTATACCAAAACTCCCGTAACGAGTGATAAATCGATTGTGATTGATGCCATCAAAAGTATTAAGTACGATAATGTTCTGAAAGACGGAACCGGAATTGGAATGGGATTGGCCACCGCAGTAAACCGTTTGAAAGATAGTAAAGCCAAAAGTAGAATTGTAATTTTATTAACCGATGGGGTAAATAATGCCGGATTTATTGAACCGGAAACAGCTGCCGATATTGCCAGAGAATACGGAATTAAAGTGTATACGATTGGAATCGGAACAAATGGGATGGCAGAATTTCCCTATGCCTATGCACCAAACGGTGGGTTTTTATTCAGAATGATGCCGGTTGAAATTGATGAAGCATTAATGAAAAGCATCGCCAAAAAAACCGATGGTAAATATTTTAGAGCTACAAGCAACAGCAAATTAGAGGAAATTTACAACGAAATTAATAAGTTGGAAACCACCGAAATTGAAGAACAACGGTTTTACAATTACGATGAAAAATTCCGCCCATTAATTTGGATTGCAGGCTTATTATTGTTGATAGAAATTTTATTAAAACAAACCATTTTTAGAGGTTTTATATAATATGTATTCACAAATAGACGAAAAAATATATTTGTACTTTTTAGCTGTTATCCCAATAATAGTGATACTTTTTTTAGTCAATTTATATTGGAAAAGAAAGAAGCAACGCGAGTTTGGGGATGTAGAATTAGTGAAAAAATTGAGCCCTGAAAAGTCTATTTTTAAGCCGGTATTAAAAATTACCGTTTTTCTATTAGCGTTGACAAGTTTAATTATTGGTTTAGCCAATCCAAAAATTGGCAGTAAAATGGAAACCGTAAAACGGGAAGGAATTGATGTGGTGTTTGCCATCGACGTTTCCAAAAGTATGTTGGCCGAAGACATGGCTCCCAACCGATTGGATAAAACCAAACAAATTGTTTCGCAAATTATCAATCAATTAGGAAGTGACCGAATCGGAATGGTAGCCTATGCCGGAAGTGCTTTTCCTGTTTTGCCTATAACCACAGATTACGGTGTGGCAAAAATGTATTTGCAAAACATGAATACCGATATGGTTTCGTCGCAAGGAACATCGTTGGAAGAAGCGATTAAGTTATCGGCTAATTATTTTGATAAAGGGAACGCTACCAACAAATTAATTATTTTGATTTCGGATGGAGAAGATCATTCCGACGGAGTAGAAGGAGCCATTGAAGAAGCTCTTAAAATAAAAGCAAAAGTAATCACCATTGGTGTTGGAACCGAAAAAGGTGGACCGATTCCAATTAAACTAAATGGTGTAGTTGAGAATTTTAAACGCGATCAAAACGATGAGGTTGTGGTAACCAAAATGAATGCAGAAATCCTGAAACAAATAGGAAAAGGCACAAAAGGAGGTTATGTTTACGGCGGAAACACAAAAGAGGTGTTGGATTATGTAAAAAATGCATTAGACAATATTGAAAAAACTGAATTTGAAACGACACAAGTAGCCGATTTTCAATCGCAATTTCAATGGTTTTTAGGCATAGCTTTTGCCTTGCTGTTTATCGATATTTTCCTGTTAGAAAGAAAAACAGATTGGATTAGTAAGTTGAATTTATTTAATGAAAAGGAATCATGAAGCAAATCGTTTTTTTAATTTGTTTGTTATTTTCTTTTTTAATGTTCGCTCAAGAGGAAGTGAAAAAAGAAAAAGATAAAATTTTGCCCAAAGCAAATGAAGCTTTCATCGAAAAAAATTATGCTGAAGCAGAAGCACAATACCGTATTTCCAATTCGAAAGGATTATCGGGTGCTAAACCATCGTATAATTTAGGGAATTCAATTTACAGACAAAAGCAATTTAGTGAGTCAAAATACGCCTATTCGCAAGCCTTTGAAAAGGCAACAACCAAAGAAGAAAAACACAAAGCATTGCATAATTTAGGCAATGTTTATATGAAAGAAAAACAATATGGAAAAGCAGTTGAAGCCTATAAAAATGCCTTACGAAACAATCCTTCCGACGAGCAAACCCGTTACAATTATGCATTGGCAAAGGAATATTTAAAAAACAATCCGGAAGACCAAAACCAAGACAAAAAAGACGAGAAGAAAGAGGACAAAAAGGACGATAAAAAAGACGATCAAAAGCAAGACAAAGGCGACGGCGATAAAGACAAAAAAGACGAAAAAAAAGAAGGAGATAAAGATAAAAATAAAGGCGATAACGACGAAGATAAGAATGAAGGCGATCAGAAGAAAGACCAAAATCAAGGCGGTCAACCTAAACCACAACCTTCAGGAATTTCAAAGGAAAGTGTTCAAAATCTACTAGACGCCGTAAATAATGAGGAAAAGAAAGTGCAGGAAAAAATGAACCTTCAAAAGGTGAAAGCTAAACCTGTTCAAACGGAAAAAGACTGGTAATTGAAAATGAAAAAACTGTTATTCATATTAATATTAACGTGTCAAACTTTTTTTGCACAAGTTCAATTTGACGCCAAAGCGAGTAAAACATCTTTGGGATTAAACGAACGGTTGCGAATTGACTTTACCATGAATGTGGATGGTGATAATTTTGTGCCTCCATCGTTTGAAGGTTTTCGATTATTGGCAGGACCAAGCCAGCAAGTGAGTCAATCCTGGGTTAACGGAAAAAGTTCCTTTAACAAAACGTATTCTTATTTTTTATTGCCTACTCAAAAAGGAACAATTTCCATCAAACAGGCATCGATTGAATACAACGGACAAGTTTATAAAACCACCCCAATCAGTATCAAAGTTACCGATGCCGTGCAGCAACCGCGTGATCCAAACGATAATTCCGTATCGATTAATGATGCGTTGCATTTGGTGGCTGAGGTTAGCAAAACCAATCCATATCTAAACGAACCCATCACAGTAGTTTACAAATTATATTTCAGCCACAACATCGGTATTTCAAATTGGCGTGAATTAGACAAACCCAAATACAATGATTTTTGGAGCCAAAACATCGACATTAAACAATTAGTTGCCGAAGAAGGAACCTATAATGGGGAACGATTTCGTTATGTAGTATTACGAAAAACCGTTTTATATCCGCAAAAATCAGGGAAATTGGAAATTGAACCACTTTCGTTAGATATTGATGTAGAATTACCAACCAATCGACGAAATATATTCGGTCAGGTAATGCTGACCAAAGACCACAAACGCGTTTCCGCCGGAAGCAAAATCATCAACGTAAAACCACTTCCCGAGAACGGAAAACCAATTGATTTTTCAGGTGCCGTTGGTAAATTTGATTTCAAAGTAATACCTTCTAAAACCACTTTAAAAAATGGAGAAAGTATGGATTTGGAAGTAAGTGTTTCCGGTACCGGAAATTTGAAATTGTTTAGTTTGCCTAAACCGGTCGTTCCAACTGCTTTAGAAATGTATGATCCGGTTCATTCCGAAAAAGTAAATACTCCCTTAAGTGGTATGAACGGAAAAATCTCAGACAAGTACACGATTATTCCGCAATTCAAAGGGATTTATAACATTAAACCGATACAATTTTCTTATTTCGATTTAGGAACGAACAGTTATAAAACAATTACTTCCGATGAAATTACGATTAATGTGGCAGATGGACCAACATCGCCTAATGCAGGAAATGATAATCCGGGGAATGCTTCGGTAGCGAAAAAAACTGTCGATGCCCAAGAGCAATTCAAATTTATTCATCTAAAAACCAAATTATCACAAATCAATAAAAAAGATTTCTTTGGTTCAACTACGTATTATGTTTTGTTGGGAATTCCGTTTTTATTGATTCCGTTTATCATATTATTCAAGAAGAAAAAAGAAGCAATCGATGGTGATGTGATGGGTAATAAATTGAAAATGAACAATAAATTGGCGAAGAAATATTTATCCGAAGCCAAAAAACAACTCGGTAACAAAGAACCATTTTATGTGGCTTTGGAAAAATCGTTGCACAATTTTTTGAAAGCGAAATTAAAAATTGAAACCTCTGAAATGAGCAAAGAATTAATCAAAGAATTTTTAGCCGATAAAAAAGCACAACCTGAAACGATAGAAAAATTTATTCAAATCACCGAAAATTGCGAATTAGCTCGATACGCTCAGTTTTCAAATGTAGCGATGCAGCAGGATTTTGACAAAGCAGCAGAGGTAATTTCGGAGTTAGAAAAACAAATTAGTTAACCACAAAGGTCACTAAGAAGGCACAAAGAGCACAAAAAGTTTACTATGAGTGAAGATGAAATCTCAAAAATAGTTTTTGAAGCCGCCTTAAAAGTTCACAAGGCTTTAGGTCCGGGATTGTTAGAAAGTGCTTATGAAGAGTGTTTGTTTTATGAATTAAAAAAGCAATCGTTAAAAGTAGAAAAACAGAAAGCGTTACCTTTAATTTATGAAGAAGTAAAAATGGATGTTGGCTACAGAATCGATATAATAATTGAAGACAAATTTATTGTTGAAGTGAAATCGGTTGAAGCATTAAATGAAGTTCATTTAGCTCAAATTTTGACTTATTTGAAGTTGACAGAATGTAAATTAGGAATGCTAATTAATTTTAATGTTAAACAATTAAAAAATGGAGTTCGAAGAGTAATCAATGGCGTTCAATAGTGACCTTTGTGCCTTCTTAGTGAACTTCGCGGTAAAGAAAAATGAAAAATATCATCTATATTTTACTCTTGCTAACCCAAACATTTTGGGCTCAGAGTGTTTTTGATAAAGGAAACGAACACTATCGTAAAGGCAATTATCAAGAAGCGATAAATGCGTATGAAAGTATTTTAAAGGGCAAAAAAGAATCGTGCGATTTGTATTTTAATTTGGCTAATAGTTATTATAAATTAAACGAAATTGCTCCTGCGATTTATTATTATGAAAAAGCACTTTTAATTAGTCCGAACGACAAAGACATTCAAAACAACTTAAAATTCGCAAAAAACAATACAATAGACGATATTAAAGAAGTTCAAAAAGTAGGTTTTGAAAAAATACTTGGTAATTTCACAGGATTATTTCACTATAATACTTGGGCCTATATTTCAATTGGATTAGCCATTTTGTTTTTGTTGTTTTTTATAGGCTATTATTTCTCGCAAACAACCTTGGCAAAACGTATTTTTTTTGTGGGAATGTTTATTGTTCCAATTTTGATTTTAATGGCTGTTGGAGCGGCTATTTTTGAAAAAAACTTGTATCAAACCGAACGTCCGGCTATTGTGTTTGAACAAATAATTTCAGTGAAAAACGAACCAAGAGAAAATGCCACAGAAGCTTTCGTTCTTCACGAAGGCACAAAAGTTTTTGTTTTAGAAACAGTTGACAATTGGAAAAAAATTCAACTCACCGATGAAACCGAAGGTTGGATTTTAAGCGAAGCCATTAAGGAGTTGAAATAGTTTCTTTATAAATTGCTTTTACATCGTCAATCCAATTCGTAACCATTTGCATCATAAAAGCAGTCGTGTCTACAATAGGGCGATACAATAGTGATTTTTCCTGTTTTTCTTTGGAAATCAATTGATTATCTACGTTTATTTTTTGAACTAAATTCAGCACAATTCCAATCAACAAAGCTGTTTTTAAAATGCTGAAAATCCCGCCGGCTAATTTATTTACCCAACCCAAAAAAGCAAAATCAGCGATTTTTGTAAATATTTTTGCCAACAAATGAACGCCAATTACAACCAAAATTAAGGTCAATACAAAAGCAGTAATTTGAATCGTTTTAGGATTCCAACTAACAAAACCTTCCAAAAAACCTTTTGCCAAATACGAAAATTTAATCGCGAGAAAAACGCCTAAAATAAATGAAATGATGGAAGCAATTTCAACAAACAAACCGTTTTTAATGCCGGAATACAATCCAATAATCAATACAATACCAATTACAATATCCATTTTTTTTCTATTTAAACAAAAATAATAGATTTTCTTGAACCATTAAGATATTAAGTTACATTAAGCCTTAATGCATTTTAATGCCTTAATGGTTTAAATAATTTAAGTTTTGATTTTATAAATTATTCTTATTTCTTAAATCTGTGTTCTAAAATGTCTTTATTTTAATGGTTTTAAACTAAAAACTTATCTTTGCTAAAAATAGTGGATGAAGGATGAAATAACTCTTCCATATTCCCACTTCCATCTTCCATCATGTCAAGAGATATACAATTAAAAGAACGTTGGGAAAACGTTGTCAACATACTATCCAATCAATTTGCCGATGGTGATGAACTCTACCTCGATGCCATCATTTATCTTATTGGCGTGCAAGAATTGGGCAAGGTTAAACAAACCTTCAAAAAAGATGAAAAAATAAATTTAATGCATATAGCGATTTGTCGCCTACTCGAACCGTATGGCTATTATGAATTTGATTTTTACGATAACGATGGTTGGCCACATTACAAAGTAAAAGAAGAACTTCCGCCTTTAAAAGCCGGCGAGCAGTCGGTTTTGATGAAAGAAGCGATTGTGCATTATTTTTTGGAGCGTGAGTTGATTAAATAGTTTGCAGTTTTTACAAAAACTCCCAAGTCTCAACTCCCAACTCCCAACTTTTTCCTAAATTTGCACCTTTACAGCACGTACGATGATAGACAAGATAAAAGAATACATTGGCGAAGCACAAGCTTTTCAAACGGATAATAAAGAAACTCTTGAACAATTCAGAATAAAATTCCTGGGAAGTAAAGGGCTTTTAAAAGAACTGTTTGCCGAATTTAAGAATGTTCCCAACGAACAGAAAAAAGAATTTGGTCAGGTAATCAATACGTTGAAAAACACCGCCGAAGAAAAAGTAAAATCCATTCAGGAATTGTTGGAAAGCAAAGAAGAATCGGTTGGCCTTTTTGGTGATTTGACGCGTCCGGGGGAGCCTTTTCCAATTGGATCTCGTCATCCAATATCATTAGTAAAAAACCAAATTATTGATATCTTTTCAAATATTGGTTTCAATGTTTCCGAAGGTCCTGAAATTGAAGACGATTGGCATAATTTTACCGCGTTAAACCTTCCGGAATACCATCCGGCAAGAGATATGCAAGACACGTTTTTTATTCAAACCAATCCTGATGTGTTGTTGCGAACGCATACATCTTCGGTTCAGGTGCGGTATATGGAAAATAACAAGCCACCTATTCGTACGATTTCTCCGGGAAGGGTTTTCCGTAATGAAGCCGTTTCTTCGCGTTCACACTGTATTTTCCACCAAGTGGAAGGTTTGTATATTGATAAAGATGTTTCGTTTGCTGACTTAAAGCAAACACTTTTATATTTCACCAAAGAAATGTTCGGAAAGTCAAAAATTCGTTTGAGACCTTCTTATTTTCCTTTTACTGAGCCAAGTGCTGAGGTAGATATTTATTGGGGTTTAAAAACCGAAACCGATTACCGCATCACCAAAGGAACCGGATGGTTGGAAATCATGGGTTGCGGAATGGTTGACCCAAATGTGTTGAAAAATTGTGGCATCAATCCGGATGAATACAACGGTTTTGCTTTCGGTATGGGAATCGAACGGATTGCCATGCTTTTATACCAAATTGGCGATATTCGTATGTTTTATGAAAATGATGTTCGCTTTTTGGAGCAATTTAAAACCAGTATATAAGAATTTAGAATTATGAATAACGATTTTTGATTGCAGATTTAATTCCACAATCAAAAATCGTCATTCTTTAATCGTTAATCCCATGAAATCCGACATTATCATCCCAAAAGTAGAAAACGTCTTTTTAGCAGCCATCCAAGAATGGAACGATGACTTTATGGATAATGTTTGGAATGTATATCTCATCAATGACAGCGACTTTAAATTAGACAGCGTGATGGTCGTTTCAAAAGCGTTTGGTACGGTTAATGGCGAAATGAAAAAAACGTCCTTATTGCGTCATGCTTTTATGGAAATTCCCTCAGTTTCGGCTGTGAAAATTGAAATGATTGAAACCAGTGTTTTGGCCTTAAATAATGAATTCATGGTAACCTATTTCATTGGAAATACTTTATACGACAAAAAATTTACCTTTAGAACCAACACCATCAACGAACGTGCAACGGAAGAAGTACCGGTTTTGTTTAAGAATGGGGTGGTGGTGAAGTAAAAGAATATAGAACAAAGAGTATAGAAAATAGACTAAAGCTATACGTGTCTTGTCTATTTTCTTTATTCTATAATCTATTTTCTTAATAAATTAATCCAACTTATCCGTCAACTTTTTAAACACACTTTTCGGGTCTTTACTTTCGTAGAGAATTTGATAAACCGCATCAATAATCGGGGTTTTAGCTTGGTAGTCTAGGTTCAGTTTGTACGCACTTTTTACGGCATAATATCCTTCGGCAACCATGCTCATTTCCATCATGGCACTTTTCACGGTGTAGCCTTTTCCAATCATGTTTCCGAACATTCTGTTTCGAGAAAAAACAGAATAACCGGTTACCAATAAATCACCTAAATAAGCAGAATCATTGATGTTTCGTTTCATTTTATGCACTTTTCGAATGAACTTTTTCATCTCCCGAACGGCATTACTCATCAACAAGGCTTGAAAATTATCCCCATAACCCAAACCATGAGCCATTCCGGCCGCAATCGCATAAATGTTTTTGAGCATGGCGGCATATTCAGTTCCGATAATGTCGTCTGAAATTTTGGTTTTGATGTAATTGCTGTTTAAATTTTTGGCCACAATTTTGGCTTTTGACGCATCGGCACACGCAATGGTTAAGTAGGAAAGACGTTCCAATGCCACTTCTTCAGCATGACACGGACCGGTAATAACTCCAATGTTTTCGTATGGAATGTTGTATTGTTTGTGAAAATGTTCGCCTACAATCAAAAAGGTTTCAGGAACAATTCCTTTGATAGCTGAAAATATGATTTTTTTATCTAACGATTCCGTTAATTTTTCCAATTCTGTATTTAAAAAAGCGGATGGAATGGCGAAAATTAAAATATCTGCATAACGAACGGCTTCATTAATGTCGGTTGTGAGTTTTAGTTTTTTGGTATCAAATTCAACTGAACTCAAGTAATTCGGATTATGCTTTTCAGTTTTCAGATGGTCAATAGCGTTTTGATTTCGCATGTACCAACAAATTTCCGATTGGTTAACACACAACATTTTTGCTATGGCTGTAGCCCAACTTCCGCCACCAATAACTGCAAATTTTTGAGAATTGTTCATTGTATTAGTTTAGTTTGCAAAGGTAAATTTAACCTAAATTTTTAAATTCATAGTTCAAAATCCTTATCAATTTGTCTGACGAAATCGTTTTCCCTACAGAAGGTTGATTTTCATTAAATTGAGGCGGAACTAAATTCAGTTCTTCTGCTTTTTTGGTGTAATATTTTTTTCGACTGGGATGAAAAGGTGCGACCGCATTAAAAACTGTATTCCACACCTCTTTTTCAATAATTATGCGAATGATTTCAATACAATCCACTTGATGAATTAAGTTGATGGGAGCTTCCGGATTTTCTAGATTACTTCTTCCCGCTAAAAAAGTAATAGGATGACGGTCTTCGCCAATTAACCCGCCAAAACGAAGAATTGTAGTTTGAAAATTAGTGTTTTGTAAAAGTAAATTTTCAACAATAAACAATTGTTTTCCGCTTTCCGTTTCCGGATTTGGTATTGTTTCTTCAGTTACAATTTGATTTTCATCTGCATAAACCGAATTGGAACTCACAAAAATCACTTTTTTAATCGATGATTTTTCTACAAACTGAACAAAATTCTCCATTTTCGCAACGAAACTTTCACCAGAACTTCCTCTTAATCCGGGTGGAATATTGATGATCAAAATTTCAGAATTTTCCAGAAAAGCATCATGAATACTCGGGATGTCATTCGCTTTAAGCGAAATTAAAAAAGGTGTAATTCCTTCATTTTGAAGTAATTCTAATTTTGTCTCCGTTGTAGTTGAACCTTTTATCGAATAGCCTTTTTGAAGCAAATGTTTCGCCAAAGGCATTCCCAGCCAGCCACAACCTAAAATACTAATTTGTTTCAAGAGTGTCTTTTTTAGTGATTAATGTATCGATGGCTGATTCAATGTTTTCGATAATTTGAACTTTTTTGGGAACAGATTTAAATATTTTCTTTTTCACAATAATAGCATCAGTTAATACAAATGGCATTGGAATAAACGAATCCGGACGTTTCGGAATACTGAATTTTGGATTTTCCAATAAATCAAAAGAAGAAATCATCACATCCAAATCCAATTTATCGTCTTTATGAATTTGAAAACTCAACGTGAGTGGTTTGTTATTGATGGGATAATAGTTCAGCACATTGGATTTTTTACGTTTAAAAAGACTTCCTTCTTGGTTAATGTTTTTGATGCCATTGGCTTTTAAATGATGAATTTTGAGTTTTTCAGGAGCAAAAACATCCATGCGGTTAACGTTTCTATTAGCATCAATTCTAATTGTTAATGCCCGTTGATTGCCCACTACTGTATCTCTTAGAAAAGTAAAGGTAGGTTGGGGTATGTTTTTCTTTGGAGCTTCAGCGGAATAACTATAACCTGAATTGTATTTGCTGGATAGTCCGTGTTGATTTAAACTAATGTCTAAATTAGGTTTTTCGCCTAGATAATTTTTGGTCCAATTATCCAACACTTTATCATACGTTGCCCAATTGGCTTGGTCTTTATCGGCATTATAAACGTAAAGAAGGCTGTTGGGTTTTCCTTTCCCTTTTTCAAATTTTCCATCAAAATGAGCTTTGATAAAAAACCCGATGGAAATGATAAATAAAAAAGTTCCCCAACCGACTTTCATTGAATAATTACCAAAAACAGGGAGCAAAAGCGTAAAGGTCAGCACAACTAAAACGGCACTTCCGGCCAGCATTTTTAATCCCAAACCAATTGGTAATAATTGAATAAACGGAATAAAAATTAGCAAAGCCGGAATGCTAAAAGCTACATTTATAAATGGATTTGATTTTTCTTTAAAGACAAAAAAAGCAAGTGTAAAAACGGCAAAATAGGCAGGGAAAATAAAAAATGCCGCTCCTTTTAAATAGAAACAAATTAAAAAATTGATGATGAACCACAAAAATACAGGAGCTACAAAATGACTTGGCACTAATTTACTTTTGGTAAATTTCGCATACACCCAAAAACAGATGGCTATTGATAATAAAACAAATGCAGCAATATAACTATGTCCGTTATAAGTAAATTTATGGAGCATATCTTGGTACTGTGGATACAGTGATAAAATCATTTCCCACCCAAAAAATGTAACTAATCCAACAATAATAATCGATAACAATAAAGGAACAAATCCGCGTATCACTTCTTTAAAATCCAATAAATGTTTTCCTAATCCAATGGTAACAATGCCAAGAAAAAGTACAAATGCCACAATTACAAGCGGAAAATTCCATGAAAAAGGATAATGAAAGAATCCAATCGATGAACTAAAATAAACATGCTCTTCATCTGTTTTTAATTTATTTAAATCTGCATTGGCATAATAAGTTAAAAGCGGCATTAAATAGGTTGCTTGATGTTCAATGGATTCGGGTGTAATGTTTTCAAAATTATCTTGAACCGTATGATAGTCAAAATGATCATCAATAAAAGCAAAATTGAATCCCGGAATATCGGCTTTTTCACGAAAGGCGGTTAAATCGGTATCGTTGGGCAACATTTTATAAATACTGTACATCAACGAATTGGAAACCGGATATTTTGGATTGGCTTCACTAAAGGTTTTAATCAAATTAGCATTTCCCCCGTTGGTTTCTGCCAACATCATAGACGGTCCGGCAGTTCCACGGGCTTCAAAATTGATGACTAAACCGACTTCTTTAGCTAATGGATGTTCAGAAGCAAAAGCATAAGCACCGTTTAAACCCAATTCTTCTGCATCTGAAAACACTATGATAATATCATTTTTTGGTGTTTTGTTCGTATGTAAATAGGTTCTGATTCCTTCTAAAATAACGCCTAAACCATTGGCATCATCGCTCGCACCGTACGATTTGGTGTGCGGAGCACTGTCAAAGTGAGTGAGTAACAAAAGTGATTTTGATGAATCGAAACCTTTTATTTTGGCAACAATATTTTGTGTTTCCACTAAATTATTCCATTTGCTCAGAATGGTACTTTTTTGAATTTGTGGTGCAAGCCCTAATTTTTTTAACTCACTTTCTAAATAATTAATAACATTTTGATGGTATGGAGATCCCACATAATGCGGTTCTTTTGAAATTTCTTTCACATGTTTTAAAGCTCTTTCAGTTGAGAATTCTGAAAGTGGCACATTCCCTTTTGAATAATCAGAGGGCATCATTCGGTGAAAAATCAACCAAATAATTCCCACAACTAAAATGGAAATTAATAGCGAAACGTAGTTTTTTTTCATGATTTAGTTTGTTTGTTGTGGTTGTTTAGTGGTCTCTTTTGACTAACATGAAATAGTCATTTTCCAATGCCATATAACCTTGATCATACAAAAAATAATAGGTATTGCCGGTTTTGGTATGTAAAATGGAAGTAAAAAATTCAAAATCAAAACCTTTACTGAGTAATTTTGATTTGGTGGTTTTACTTTTTCCTTCCCCATTTAATTCACATAAAATACGGTAATTTTTCCGCAACTTGTTGTTGATGTTTCGCATCAAATTATTGCTGTCTTTGTTCATTTTGTTATTGTAGGCATTTCTACAACCGTCGCTGCAAAACTTTTTGTCTTCGCGACCGATGATTTTTTCACCACATTCTAAACAGTTTTTTGTCATAATTTCATTTTAAATTTTCAATGTCATTAAGTAAATTTTTACCTTTTCTTTCGATATCAGTTATAATATCTTGGTATTCTTCTAAGTTGTCTTTTCTAATTGAAATTTTTTGATTCATACTTTTTACATTTAAAATCTTAATTTCATATCCCCAGATAAAATTTCCGTCAATGATTTCAACCGCTTCCTCTATATTCCCTAGAAATCTTGTCATAATTATGTAATCAACATCTAGTTTTTCTATTATTGGAATACAATATTTTTTGTCATAAACTCCTTGAAAAGTGACTCCTACTAGTTTTTTATTTGGAAAAGGAACGATAGTAAAACCTTCTTTTTTACTAATTTCAGATTCAATAGTTCTATTAAAATCATTGTGACCATAACCGTTTGAACATTGCAAAACGATAACTTTTCTGATTGATTTAAGTTCATTTTTAATAGTATCTTTTTCAGAAATATGAACTTCATTTTTCCTCAATTCAGGGTTAACAATTATTTGTTGTTCTTCATTTTTTGAATTACAACTAATCATAAAAACCAATAATATTAACACTATTTTGAAAGACTCTTTCATACTATTTCAATTTCTTAATATTATATAAATCATGTCTTCTATCTTTCAAAATCCGAACCGTTCCAAATTCGTGTAATTGTTTCAGTAAATCTAAATCAACATCTACAATCAAGGTCATTTCAGTGTTAGGAGTCGCTTCCGCTTTGATTCCATTGCTTGGGAAAGCAAAGTCAGAAGGAGTAAAAACTGCCGACTGAGCATATTGAATATCCATGTTGTTTACCTTAGGTAAGTTCCCCACACAACCGGCAATGGCTACATAACATTCGTTTTCAATGGCCCTTGATTGAGCACAATGTTTCACACGTGTGTAACCATTTTGCGTATCAGTTAAAAACGGAACAAAAAGAATGTTCATACCTTCATCAGCCATTAAACGCGATAATTCAGGAAACTCTACATCATAACAAATCATGATTCCTATTTTTCCGCAATCCGTATCGAAGGTTTTGATTTGTGAACCGCCTTTCATCCCCCAATGCAATGATTCATTGGGTGTGATGTGAATTTTGGTGTACATTTCGCTGGTTCCGTCTCGTTTACACAAAAACCCAACATTGTATAAAATACCATTTTCCATGTACGGCATACTTCCAGTAATGATGTTGATGTTATAGGATATGGCATATTCTTGAAATCTTTTTCGAATGGGTTCAGAATGTTTGGCTAGTTCACGTATCGCATCAGCTTCGGAAAGATGATTGTAATCGGCCATCAACGGTGCGGTAAATAATTCCGGGAAAAGAGCAAAATCACTACCGTATCCGGAAACCACATCGATAAAAAATTCGGCTTGTTCAAAAAGTTGTTCTAAATTATTGAGCGGACGCATTTGCCATTGAATCAATCCTAAACGAATGACACTTTTTTTAAGGTTGATTAAATTCGGGTTTTCGTCATAATAAATATTGTTCCATTCCATCAAAACCGCATATTCGTTGGAACTTGTATCGCCAACCAAATAGTTTTTCATGATTTTTTTTACGTGAAAATCATTGCTGATTTGAAAAGATAAAACCGGATCATACAGTTCTTTCTGTTTTACTTTTTCGATGTATTGTTTAGGCGAAAGTTCTTCTTTGTAATCAATATAATTTGGAATTCTTCCGGCGAAAATGATGGATTTTAAATTTAATTGTTCGCATAATTCTTTTCGGGCATCATACAAACGTCTCCCTAAACGTAATCCTCTGTATTTGGGATGGATAAACACATCAATCCCATATAAAACTTCTCCTTGCGGATTGTGTGTGTCAAAAGAATAATTTCCGGTGATTTGAGCATACGTGTGATTAGCAATCACTTTTCTATAATCAATGATCAATGAAAGTGCGGAACCCACTACCTTTCCATCTACTAAAACAACCAATTGTCCTTCGGGGAAAATGGCGAGTAATTTTTCGATATGATGTTCTTTCCAATAGGAGTTTTCAAGCTCGCTATAGGCCTCCATCATCGAGTTTTTCAATTCTTTGTAATCGTCAATCTGTAAATTTCGTAATTCAATCTTCTTAATTGTTTCGTGCATATAGTTTTGTTTTTCTGCAAGATACAAAAAATATTTTCCGTTTACAAACGCTTACAAATATTTACAACCGAAAGTAAATGATTTTATACCGAATAAATTTTGCGAACCATTAAATCTTTGCATCGTCGAAACCAAACAACGACAAAAATAATTTATAAACCATTTAAAATTTTACACGCCATGAATGCATTAAAAAACAAAGTACAGTTAATCGGACACGTAGGAAAAGATCCAGTTATCAGAGATTTAGAAGGAGGAAAAAAAGTAGCTTCCTTATCATTGGCCACAAAAGATGTTTTTGTTAACAAAAGTGGAGATCAAAAAGAACAAACCCAATGGCATAATGTAGTTGCTTGGGGCAAAACAGCCGAAATCATTGAAAAATTTGTCGACAAAGGAAAAAAAATCGGTTTAACCGGGAAGCTGACTTCCAGAAGTTATGATGATAAAGAAGGCAATAAACGCTATGTAACCGAAGTCGTAATCAACGAATTGCTTTTGATGAACTAAGAAATAATTTCAATAGCAAAAATCAATTTCAATAACAAAAATCAATACTAATTAATTATTAAATTTTATACGCCATGAACACAATGAAAAACAGAGTACAGTTAATCGGTCATGTTGGAAATGACCCGGAAGTTAAATCTTTTGAAGGAGGAAAAGTAGCGAATGTAAACATCGCTACAAATGAAACGTACACCAATAAAAAAGGTGAAAAAGTAGAGCAAACCGAATGGCATCGTATTGTTGCTTGGGATAAAAATGCCGAAATCATTGAAAAGTTTGTAACTAAAGGAAAAGAAATTGCGATAGAAGGCAAGCTTTCTACCAGAAGTTATGATGATAAAGACGGCAATAAGCGATATATCACAGAAGTAGTGGTGAGTGATATTATGTTGATGGGTAAAAATGTTTAACCGCTCAATCTACAAATAATGAAAGTTAAACATTTTAGAGTTCGTGTGAGTGGGGAGCACTTGCAGAACGATCAAGACGCTATCAATCAATTTTTAACGGAAGTAACGGTTGAAAAAACAGCCACAAACTTTATCACAGGAATGATTGATTATTGGTCGGTTTTGGTTTTTTATTCACCAAAAACAGAGAAAATCAAGGAGAATAATGAAACCGAAAAAGTAGCCGTATTGAATTATGAAGAATTAACACAAGAGGAAAAAAACACATTAAATTCTCTTAAACATTGGAGAAGTGAAACCTCAAGTAAACTTGGTTTACCACAGTATATGATTTGTCATAATTCAGAGTTGATGACTATTGCAAAAATGCGTCCGGATTCTATTGATGATTTAAAGAAAATCAAAGGTTTTGGTCAACATAAAATCAATCGATATGGGAACGATATTTTATCGTTACTTCAAGTGGGTTAATTTTAGTTTTTTATTACTGAAAAGCGGAGGAGAATTCTTCCGCTTTTTTTGATTTTAGTGTTTTTGGAATGGTCTGAAAACCAAAACTTTTCAACACGAAATCGTTTTCGTTGTAGTGGTGTATAGGCGTAATGTTAAAACAAGTAAACTTTTATGTAACTTTATTATTCAATTCAGTAAAACTGTGAATAAATTAAGGCCCTTTTTAGTCCTATTACCGTTGTTTTTGGTTTCATTTTGTGCCTTAGGGCAAGTTGGAATCAATACGACTACTCCTTTAAGTACTTTAGATATTAACGGTAATTTAAATGTAAAAGAAATTGGTATTGTTAATCCAAACGTGCCGGGTTCTGCAGTACTAAATGGTGGTCCAGGAGGTTCTGCTACTCCAATCAATGACGGGGTTTACATTTCACTTACTCCAACCACAGGAAATGAAGAATTTATTTTACCAAATGCCGTAAATGTGCCGGGTCGAATATATGTTTTAAGAAATATTTCGAACACTATTCAAGCACAGCTTTACACCTTTGGAGGAATGTTTTTTTCAAAAAGTTCAAATACAAATACGGCTGCACCTTTAATTTTACCTCCAAATGCTGTTGGAAAATCAATCATTATCATCAGCGATGGTGCGAATTGGACTTATTTCAACTAAAAAAATCTTTTGCCGCTCGAAACGTGTTAGCATGGGCTTCAACTATCGTTTTAATTTCAGGAGAATAACCACCGCCCATGCTCACTTGAATGGGAATTTGATGTTTCAAACACTGTTCAAAAACCATTTCATCTCTTTTTTTACAGCCTTCAATCGTGCAGGATAATTTTCCCAATTTATCGGTCGCTAAAATATCAACACCAGCGAGATAAAAGATAAAATCAGGTTTTTGTTGTTCAATCAATTTTGGTAAACTTTCAGCTAAAATTTTTAAGTAGGTTTCATCATTGGTACCATCCAACAAAGCAATATCTAAATTTGAAACTTCTTTTTTAAACGGATAATTCGATTTTCCATGCATAGAAAAAGTAAAAACGGAAGAATTCTCTTGGAAAATCTCCGCTGTTCCGTTACCTTGATGTACATCTAAATCTACGATTAAAATCTTTTTTGCAAATTTTTGATTCAATAGAAGTTGAGCCGCAATGGCTTGATCATTCAACAAACAAAAGGCTTCGCCTCTGTCTGAATAAGCATGATGTGTTCCTCCTGCAATATTGAAAGCAATTCGGTTATCAAAAGCTTTTTGGGTTCCAATGATGGTTCCATTGGCAATACGGAGTTCTCGTTCCACCAATTCTGCCGATAAAGGAAAACCAATTTTTCGAGCTGCTCTTGGATCTAAACTTAATTCCAGTAATTCATCCACATACGAACGTTTGTGAACACTTAAAACAGCATCTAAATTCGCTACATCCGGTTCAAAAAAATCGGCTTTTTCTGCTGTTCCTTCATGAAGTAATTGTTGCGGTAACAATTCATATTTGATCATCGGAAACCGATGACCTTCCGGCAACGGATGTTTATAAATGGGATGAAAAGCAATCGGAAGTTTCATATTACAAAAGTGTCAGCACTTCTTGTAGCGATGAAAAGGCTTTAAAATTCGGATGATTTATTTCAAAATCAATTTTCTCGTATTCCCACGTAGTATGATACGGAATATGAACCGCATGACCACCAATGTTCAAAATCGGTAATACATCTGATTTTAAAGAATTGCCAATCATCAATAAATCTTCAGCTTTGCAATCCAAACGGCCTAACATTTTTTGATAATCGATTTCTTGTTTGTCACTCATTACTTCAATATGGTGAAAATAATGACCAATTCCGGAGTCATGTAATTTTCGGTGTTGGTCTTTTAAATCGCCTTTGGTAGCCATAATTAGTTTGTACTTGCCATATAATTGCTGCAAAACACCTTCTACTTCGGGTAATAATTCGACCGGTTTTTGAAGTAAATCTCTTCCAATCTGTATCACTTTTGCAATATTTTGACCAGAAATAGAATGGTTAGTCAATTCCAAAGCCGAATCAATCATAGACAACGTAAACGCTTTAATTCCAAATCCATACAACGGTAAATTCTTCACCTGATGGTTTAAAATCAAACCCAATATTTCCTGTTTGGAAGCAAAGTCCTGAAATAATTCGCAAAAACGTTCTTGAGCCTCGTCAAAATAAGGTTCGTTGTGCCATAGAGTGTCGTCGGCGTCAAAGGCGATGATGGTGGGTTGTTTTTTCATCATTAAGATATCAACGCCCCATTATCCACTCCATCCGCATCCGGATTCACAAAAACCAATTTTCCTTCTGCGTTGTTGGTCATTAAAATCATGCCTTGGCTTTCTACTCCACGTAAAGCTCTTGGGGCTAAATTTACTAAAACAGTCACACGTTTTCCTACCACTTCTTCAGGAGAAAAATGCTCTGCAATTCCCGAAACAATGGTACGAACATCAATGCCGGTATCTACTTTTAAGACCAATAATTTATTGGCTTTGGGCATTTTTTCAGCTTCCAAAATCGTTCCGACACGCAAGTCCAATTTCGAAAAATCTTCAAATGTTGCAGTTTCTTTTTGGGGTTCAACCGTTTTGTTTTCCATTTTATTTGCGGTTTTAGTGGCTTCTAATTTGTCGATTTGTTTTTGGATTTCAGCATCTTCAATTTGGGCAAACAATATTTCTGCCTGACCAATTTTGTGACCGGGTTGCACTAATTCGGATGATTTGGAAACTTTTTCCCAACTAATCAAATCATTTTTTAAAATAGTGATCATTTTTTTTGTGGTAAACGGCAAAAACGGTTCCGATAAAATTCCCAACGCGGTGGCAATTTGCAATGCCACATACATTTGTGTTTTCACCCGTTCCGGATCGGTTTTTACCATTTTCCAAGGTTCTTCGTCAGCTAAATATTTGTTTCCTAAACGAGCTACATTCATCAATTCACCTAATGCTTCTCTAAATCGGTACCGTTCAATAGATGAAGCAATCACGGCCGGATAGGCTTTTAATTCTGCCAAGGTTTGCTCATCCACTTCCGAAAATTCATTCGGTTGAGGCACAATTCCATCATAATATTTATTCGTCAACACCACCACTCGGTTGATAAAATTCCCATAAATAGCAGCCAATTCATTATTGTTTCTAGCTTGAAAATCCTTCCAAGTGAAGTCATTGTCTTTTGTTTCAGGAGCATTTGCTGTCAAAGCATAACGCAAAACATCTTGTTTATCCGGGAAATCAATCAAATATTCGTGTAACCAAACCGCCCAATTTTTAGAAGTCGATAATTTATTGCCTTCCAAATTCAAAAATTCATTCGCCGGAACATTATCAGGCAAAATGAAACTGCCTTCGGCTTTTAACATCGCCGGGAAAATGATACAATGAAAAACGATGTTATCTTTTCCTATAAAATGAACCAATTTCGTGTCGGCATCTTTCCAATACGGCTCCCAATCCTTGCCTTCTCTCGCTGCCCATTCTTTGGTAGAAGAAATATAACCAATAGGAGCATCAAACCATACGTATAACTTTTTGCCTTCGGCACCTTCTACCGGAACATCAATTCCCCAATCCAAATCTCGCGTTACGGCTCTTGGCTCTAAACCACCATCCACCCACGATTTTACTTGTCCGTAAACATTGGGTTTCCAGTCGTTTTTATGGCCTTCTAAAATCCATTCCCGTAAAAAAGCTTCGTAGCGATTCAATGGTAAAAACCAGTGTTTGGTTTCTTTTTTCACCGGAGTTGTTCCGGTTATCGTTGATTTTGGATTGATTAAATCCGTTGCATTCAACGTTGAACCACATTTTTCACATTGGTCTCCATACGCTTCTTCGTTGCCGCATTTCGGACACGTTCCCATCACAAATCGATCGGCCAAAAACTGCTGAGCTTGCTCGTCAAACAATTGTTCAGTGACTTCTTCAATAAAATCGCCGTTCTCATACAATTTTCTAAAAAAAGCAGATGCCGTTTCATGGTGAATTTTAGCCGAAGTCCGCGAATAATTATCAAACGAAATCCCAAAATCTGCAAATGATTTTCGAATAATTCCATCGTATTTATCAATCACTTCTTGCGGGGTAATTCCTTCTTTTTTGGCTTTCATCGAAATCGCCACGCCGTGTTCATCGCTACCGCAAATAAACGCCACATCTTTTCCTTGCAAACGCAAATAGCGGGCATAAATATCAGACGGAACATAAACGCCCGCCAAATGTCCAATGTGAATTGGGCCGTTCGTATAAGGCAAAGCCGCCGTAATCGTATATCTTTTCGGATTTTCTATCATAATTTCGAAATTGTATGCAAAAATAAGTTTTTTATCGCAGAGACACGATGTCAATTTCACACAGAATACAATTTATTTTTATCAGAAGCTAATCCGGCTATTCGTTACAACTCCTCGGCCTACAAGCTATTTTTCTACTGCTTTTCTGTGGCTTCCGTTTGTCGCCCCAAAAAGCAAAGAAAAATTAGCTTTCAGTCCTGCGGGGTTTCCACTGCTATCCGGGCTATACATTCGTGCAATAAATCATTTCAAAACAAATCAACTTGCTAAAACAAAGGATAATTTGTTTATTTGTTAAAAGAAAACCGGTGAACATGAAAAACGTTTTAACCCTTTTATTCCTTTCACTTTTTTTCACCACCAATGCTCAAATGGACAAAAAAATGATCACTCCACCGTATTTACAAAAAGGCGACACGGTTGCCATTGTTGCCACCGCCAGAAAACACCTTAATGACGATTTAAAATTGGCCCAAGAATTTTTGGAAAATTGGGGTTTAAAAACCGTAATCGGTTCTTCCATCGGGTTAGATAATGATCAATTAGCCGGAACGGACGAAGACCGAGCCAAGGATTTTCAAACGCAAATAAATAACCCCAATGTAAAAGCCATCTGGTGTGTTCGTGGCGGTTACGGAACCGTTCGGATGGTTGATTTGATTGATTTTTCTGCGTTTAAGAAAAATCCAAAATGGGTTATTGGATTTAGCGATGTTACGGTTTTACATAGCCATTTGAATACGCTAGGTTTTCAATCTATTCACGGCATGATGCCGGTTAATATTCCAAGAGCCACACCCGAAGCCAAAGAAAGCTTACGCAAAGCCTTGTTTGGCGAAAGCCTTTCGTATTCCATTCCGTATGATAAAATGAATAAGTTGGGTAAAGCAAAAGGCGAATTGGTGGGTGGCAATCTTTCCATTTTATACAGTTTGTTTGGATCGGTTTCAGCGATAGATTGCACCGATAAAATATTATTTTTAGAGGATTTAGACGAATATTTATACCACATCGATCGTATGCTGATGAACCTCAAACGCAACGGTTGTTTAGAAAGTTTGAAAGGAATTGTAGTAGGTAGCATGACCAAAATGAACGACAATGAAATTCCGTGGGGCAAAAATGCCTTAGAAATTATTCAAGATATTACCCAAAAATATAATATTCCAATCGTTTATAATTTTCCGGCAGGTCACATTCCGGATAACCGAGCGTTGGTTTTTGGGAGGCAAGTGACGTTGGAAGTTTCAGAAAATGGAACTAGTTTGAAGTTTGATTAATAATTATGATAATTATCTATTAGGAATCATTTCATAAATCAAAAATCGTTAATCAACAATCTTAAATCATAATGGCAAAACACAACGAACTCGGTCAAAAAGGTGAAGAAATAGCCGCTGATTTTCTTCAAAAAGCGGGCTATGAAATCTTAGAACGCAACTGGGTTTTTCAAAAAGCTGAGTTGGATATTGTAGCTCAAAAAGATAATATTTTGGCCATTGTGGAAGTCAAAACCCGAACCTCTGCCGATTTTGGTTTACCGCAAGATTTTGTAAAAGGAAAAAAAATTCAAAACATAGTTAAAGCCGTTGATCAGTATATGACTGAAAACGACCTGGATTTAGAAGTGCGTTTTGACATCATTGGTATTGTCCTAAACAACCAAGAAACTTCTATTGAACACATTGAAGATGCGTTTTATTATTTTTAGTAAATCTTTTTTGTTTATAGTTAAATAGCTTACTTTTAGGGGATTAAATTTTTTAGTTAAAATGGGAAAAGTAATTTTATTTTGGTTTTTGGGTTGTTTAACCCTTTTTGCACAACCTTTTCAAATAGGTAGAACTACTTTGAACCTTTTTGACGCTTCTCGAAATAGAACTATTGCGACTGAGGTTTTTTACCCGGCGGATACAAATGGAACAGATGTTCCGATAACGGTCTCTTCCAGTCAAACTTTTCCTTTGCTTTCTTTTGGACATGGCTTTGTAATGACTTTTGAAGCCTATCAAAATTTTTGGGAAGAATTGGTTCCACAAGGCTATATCATGGCCTTTCCCAAAACAGAAGGTTCAATTACTCCTTCTCACACTAACTTTGCGAAAGATTTAGCCTTTGTGATTGAAGCCATGAATGAGTTAAATTCCAATTCAAGTTCACTTTTTTTTTCAAGAATTTCTCCAAAAAATGCAGTGATGGGTCATAGTATGGGTGGCGGTTGTGCTTTATTGGCAAAACAATATTCAACTCAAATTAATCATGTGGTTACGTTTGCTGCGGCAGAAACCAATCCTTCTGCGATTTCGGCTTCCTCAACTATTGATTTGCCAAGTTTTACGATAGCGGGGATTAATGATTGTGTTACGCCACCGGCAACCAATCAATTACCTATTTATAATACCTTGCAAAGTAGTTGTAAAAATTATTTAGGTATAACAGGAGCGAGTCATTGTCAAATGGCTAATTTTAATTTTTTCTGTTCAGTTGGAGAAGGAACTTGTTCACCGTCACCCTCAATTACCAGAACAGAACAACATCAAATTATTTTTTCTTATCTCAATTTATGGCTAGATTATTATTTGAAAGAGAATTGTGTTTCAGGTGAACTGTTTGAGGCACTAAAAACAAAAGATAATGATAATGTTACCAACAGCAATTGTTTGTTATGTGAAAATTTATCACTTGCTAATTTAAATAATTCTTTTTTCGAAGTATCACCTAATCCGTTCAACGAGTCAATTTCGATTAAATCTAATAACGAAGTTTATTTTGAATATACACTTTATGATTTGAAAGCGAATAAAATTTTAGAAGGAAGAGGGATAAGCAATCTTCAATTAGAAACCTCCTTTCTTACTAGCGGAATATTTTTTCTGACTGTAATTCAAAACCAACAAACGAAAACAGTCAAATTAATAAAACACTAAATGTTATATTTGTAACAAATTGTTTTTATTTATATCTTTGCGTTGTTTTTTAAACGAAATGCTATGAAAACCATTTCTTCTGTTGTTGAACATTACATAAAGACCAAACCTTTTTTGCTGAGTGCCTTATCGCAAGGCATTATCAATCTCACTTCATTATCCCGAAACATGATGCCCGAATTGGAGCAGGAATTGGGTAAAGATGTCAAGCAAGGAGCGGTGGTCATGGCTTTAAAACGACTTTCGGAAGAATTGGATTTTAAAGTGAATCACAAAATTTTAAAAGTCTTAAAAAATATTGGTGAAATTACCGTTCGTTCTTCTTTAATCGACTATACATTTGCGGTTTCCGAAACTATTCTAGACAAACAAGCGGCTTTGATTTCCGAAATTAACAAAGAAAATGGTATTTTCTATACCTCTTCTCGTGGTGTGAATGAGACGAATATTGTGGTGAGTGAAAGTGTTGGGCATTTGGTTGACAGGCATTTTTCAGGCGAAAAATTGATTCAGAAATTAGAAAATTTAGCTTCTATTACCGTCAAATTACCCAAAGAAAACATCAGTATTCCAGGTATTTATTACTTTATTTTTCAACGTTTGGCTTGGGAAGGGATTATCATTAACGAAGTTATTTCAACGTCTAATGAGTTTACCATATTAGTAAGCGAAGAAGAAGTAGATGTGGCGTTTAAGGTTATTAAGGATTTGAAAAGCTTATAAAACTTATATGACTTATATGGTTAATTTTTTTTACCATATAAGTCATTTAAGTTTAAACCCTATTTGGTTGTTAACGCCCCATCAACTCCATCAATTCCAACGCCTTTCGAATCGATTTGACATGTTCAAACGTCAATAACAAACGTAAGCCACTTTTAGTTTCTTTCTCCTTCATTTTGCAAACATTGCCGTTTTGTTGCACAAATTGAAGTACTTTATGAAATCGTGAAGATTGATAATAATCACTCTGTTGATCACCTACAAAATAACCAATCATTTTGTCTTGTTTCATAATGAGTTTTTCAATGCCTAATCGTGTGGCAATCCATTTGATGCGGATACTGTTCAACAAAGCTTGAGCTTCTTTGGGTAAGGGTCCGAAACGGTCAATCAACTTTTGTTCATAAGCTAATAAACCTTCTTCGTCTTTTACGTTTCCGAGTTCGTTGTATAGATTCAACCGTTCATTAACGCTGTTGATGTAATCATCTGGGAACAACAATTCAAAATCGGTATCAATTTGAAGATCTTTGACAAATTCTTTGGTTTCTATGTCATTTTCCTCTTGATACAATTCTTTGAATTCATTTTCTTTTAATTCTTCAATGGCTTCGTTCATGATTTTTTGGTAGGTTTCAAAACCAATTTCATTGATAAAACCACTTTGTTCACCTCCTAATAAATCGCCGGCACCTCGAATTTCTAAATCTTTCATGGCGATATTGAAACCGCTTCCCAACTCACTAAATTGTGTTAACGCATTGATACGTTTTCTTGCATCTTCCGTCATTACCGATTGTGGCGGCGTGATAAAATAACAAAATGCTTTTTTATTGCTTCGGCCCACGCGACCACGCATTTGATGCAAATCAGATAAACCAAAATTATTGGCATTATTGATAAAAATCGTGTTGGCATTCGGCACATCCAAACCGCTTTCAACAATGGTTGTGGCCACTAATACATCAAATTCACCGTTCATAAAAGCCAACATCAATTCTTCTAATTTTTTGCCATCCAATTGTCCATGACCAATGCCAACGCGAGCATCAGGAACCAATCGCTGAATCATTCCGGCTACTTCTTTGATGTTTTCAATTCGATTATTGATGAAAAAAACTTGACCGTTTCGCTGAATTTCATACGAAATTGCATCCCGAATCAATTCTTCATTAAATCCAACCACTTGCGTTTCGATGGGATAACGATTGGGTGGCGGAGTAGTAATTACGGATAAATCTCTAGCTGCCATTAACGAAAATTGTAACGTTCTCGGAATCGGAGTCGCAGTCAACGTCAACGTATCTACCGTAGCCGAAATGGTTTTGAGTTTGTCTTTTACATTCACGCCAAATTTTTGCTCTTCGTCAATGATTAACAAACCTAACTCTTTGAATTTTACATCTTTGTTAACTAATTGATGGGTTCCAATGATAATATCTACTTTGCCTTCGGCTAAACCTTTCAGTGTTTCGGTTTTTTGTTTGGCGGTTCTAAATCGGTTTAAATAATTCACCGTCACCGGCATATCTTTCAAACGTTCCGAAAACGTTCGGAAATGCTGATAGGCTAAAATCGTGGTGGGAACTAAAACAGCGACTTGCTTTCCGTTGTCAACGGCTTTAAATGCAGCCCGAATGGCGACTTCAGTTTTACCAAAACCTACATCACCACACACCAATCGATCCATCGGGCGATCGCGTTCCATGTCGTTTTTTACGTCTTGCGTAGCTGTAATTTGGTCGGGCGTATCTTCATAAATGAAGGAACTTTCCAATTCTTTTTGCAAATAACTATCCGGAGCACACGCAAAACCTTTTTCCAAACGCCTTTTCGCATACAATTGAATCAAGTTGAACGCAATATGTTTAACACGAGCTTTCGTTTTTTGTTTTAAGGCTTTCCACGCATTGGAACCTAATTTGTAAATTTTTGGTGGCGTTCCGTCTTTGCCATTGTATTTTGAAATTTTGTGTAGCGAATGAATGCTCACATATACAATATCATTGTCGGCATAAACTAATTTGATTGCTTCTTGCATTTTGCCTTCCACCTGAATTTTTTGTAAACCGCCAAATTTCCCGATTCCGTGGTCAATGTGTGTGACATAATCACCTACTGAAAGTTGGGTTAATTCTTTAAGCGTAATGGTTTGCTTTTTGGAATAACCATTTTTGATACTGAATTTATGATACCGCTCAAAAATCTGATGATCAGTGAAGCAAGCTAGCTGATTTTCCTCGTCAATGAAGCCTTGAAAAAGAGGAAAAACAAGGGTTTTATATTGTTTACGGATGTTTTCGTGGTTTTCTTCATCTAAACTTTCAAAAATATCATGAAAGCGAATGGCTTGATTTTCATTGGAACAAAATAAGTAATTTTTAATTCCGTTAAAGTGATTTTCGTTCAAATCATTCAACAACAAATCAAACTGTTTGTTAAAAGAAGGTTGTGGTTTGGTATGAAATTCTATCGTTTTTTCGGATTTAAAAATCGAATTCAATCCAATTTCTACTATCGAAAAATCAAGTGCTTTTTTTACAAATGACGATTGATTGATGAAAAGTTCCTCCGGCGAAGCGTGTTTGATGTCTCCGGAAAGTTTCCCGAAAGCTTCTGTTGCTTTGTCGAATAATTTGTCAAATTGACTTAACACCATTTCCGTTTCTTGAATAAAAAGAACGGTTTTTGGATTTATATAATTGAGAAAACTTTCTCTGTTTTCCTGTAAAAATTTATTTTCTACGTTAGGAATGATGGAGATTTTCTTCTGTTTTTCTAATGAAAGTTGCGTTTCCACATCAAATGTTCGGATGCTATCGACTTCATTTCCGAAGAATTCAATTCGGTACGGATTGTCATTAGAAAACGAAAATACATCGATGATTCCGCCACGAACGGAAAATTCACCCGGTTCCGACACAAAATCGACTCGTTTGAAATTGTATTCAAACAACACTTCGTTGATAAAATCAATGGAAATTTGATCGGCAATCGCCACTTTTAGTGTGTTTTTATCTAGCTCTTTTCGTGTAACTACTTTTTCAAAAAGAGCTTCAGGATACGTAACAATAATGGATGGTTTTTTGCGGGAATTGATGCGGTTTAACACTTCGGCCCGAAGCAACACATTGGCATTATCGGTTTCTTCAATTTGATAAGGTCGACGATAGGAACTCGGATAAAACAGCACATCTTGGTCGTTGATGAGGTTTTCCAAATCATTCAAATAATAAGCGGCTTCTTCCTTATCATTAAAAAGTAATAGAAAAGGCAATTCCGTTTTTTCAAAAAGAGCTTGAATGACAAACGAAAGGGAAGAACCCACCAATCCTTTGATTTGCACTTTTTTTTCGGGAACAGCAATGTTTTCAGCTAATTGAATAATTTTAGCTGAAGAATTATAGGCAGAAGAAATATTTGAAACGTTCAACTAGTCTAGATTTTTTGGTGTTTCACGAACGGCTCGGGAAGTATCTAACATTCTGATCATATCGGCTTCACCTTGTTCCATAGGAATCAGTTGTTTTCTAATTAATTCATTGATTTGCAATTCGATAGAAGCTAATTGAAGGTTAATATCTGAAATTAAATCAATCACTTTTTTTTCGGGAATGGCATCTAAATGGATATATAATTCTAAGGAGCGAAAATTATTTAGTAAAACAGTAAACCTACTTTTAAATTCCGGACTGGATAAAGATTGCGGAATTGAATTCAAAAGTGCATCTGCTTTTTGGGTTAAGTTTTTTGATTTTTTTTGAAAAGCTCCAATCGAACTGGTTGGTTTTTGTTGCAATTCAGTGAGAAACAAACGCCATTCTGCCCAATCTTTGACTAAATTTTGAGAAGATGTTTCTAAATTCATTGCTCTAAATCGCCACGCCTTATCTATTTTTTTAAAGATTTCCTCCTTTTTGGCAACTTCTTTTTGTTGTTGAATCAATCGTTTCTCATTGTCTTCTTCACAAGAAAAAAGAAATAAGGCAGCAATACAGATAAAAAGGAATCGAATTTTCATCAAACTTAAATTAGATTTTCAAAAATACAAAGGTAAATTGAATCTTGGTTAATCACGTTAAAGCTTTCTAAAATAAAAGCCTTTTCTTAACAGTTTTTTGCTTTACGAAAACGTTATATTTGCATCATCAATACACAATTAAATGAGTGCAAAAATTCTAATCATAGGAGCGTGTGGTCAAATTGGAACCGAATTAACGCAACAATTACGAAAACTTTACGGAACCGAGAATGTAATCGCTTCCGACATCAGAAAATTAAATAATGATGTGGTGAATGATGGAATTTTTGAGGTTTTAAATGCTTTAGATTTTAATCAAATTGAGCATATTGTTGAAAAATATCATATAGAAGAAGTTTATTTAATGGCCGCGTTACTATCGGCTACAGCCGAAAAAAACCCTGCTTTTGCATGGGATTTGAATATGAATTCACTTTTTCATGTTTTGAATTTGGCGAAAGCCGGAAAAATAAAAAAAATATTTTGGCCTTCCAGTATTGCCGTTTTTGGACCTACTACCCCAAGAGAAAACACACCACAATTTACGATAATGGAGCCCACAACGGTATACGGAATTTCGAAACAATCCGGTGAACGTTGGTGTGAATATTACCACCATATTTTTGGAGTAGATGTTCGAAGCGTTCGTTATCCGGGATTAATTAGTTGGTCAACACCACCAGGAGGAGGAACAACCGATTATGCGGTAGATATTTATCATAAAGCATTAAGCGATGGGAAATTTGAGTGTTTTTTATCGGAAGAAACGCGTTTACCCATGATGTATATGGATGATGCGATTCGAGCAACGATAGAGATTATGCAAGTTCCAACAGAAAAAATAAAAATTCGTTCGTCTTATAATTTGTCAGGCGTAAGTTTTACCCCGAAAGAAATCGCAGCTGAAATTAAAAAACACATTCCTGATTTTACTATTTCCTATAAGCCTGATTTCCGTCAGAAAATTGCCGACAGTTGGCCGGGCTCGATTGATGATTCTTCCGCCCGAACCGATTGGGGTTGGAAGCACAATTATGATATGAACTTGATGACCGTTGAGATGTTGGAAAACCTAAGAAAATAAAGAATCACCACCTTAAAATTAAGTATGGTGATTCGGCACAGTTAAAGTAGGAGATATTTATTCCTGTACAATAGGTGCTCTAAGAGATTCTAAAACGTCAACAACTTCGCCAATTAAAGCTGGGTCTGTTACTCCGTTTAAACCGGCTGCAGCACCTACGTAGCCAATAAATTTATCATAGTCGGCATCGTTTGCTTTAACGCCCATTCTTGGGTTTTGAGCTGGGTCATGAGCCGCAACCATTCCTAAGCCGGAATAGGTGTTTGTGGCACCACCACCGGTATTTGCTGAAAAGAAATCCGTTAGGTTTTTACTTAATACGGCAACATTAGTTGTATTTCCGCCTACCACTTCACTAACAATTGGGGCAAAATGAGCTCCTAAGTTTCCTTGAGAATCAGCCACAATATCAGCCACAATTAATGTAATCGTGCTGTCAACTACAGAACGGTAAGACAACCTTCCTTGTTCAATCATTTGGCTAGGATTGTTTGGATCAGAAACCATAGCGGTCCCACCTAATTTTTGATAAAGAGTAAGTTCTGTAGGAGGTGTTGCAGCATCGTCGTCGTCACTACAAGAAACGAATGTAAATCCTGAAATAAGCAGGAAAGCAAAAAGGGATAATTTTGGTAAATGTTTCATAACAATTCTATTTAAGTTAATTAAAAATTCGTTGGATTCTTCGGGAAAATTTATAGCTAAAGCTATTTGTATTCATGGCCGGACACACTTTTTTGGAGGCCAATTCATCCGAAATCACAAAGCGTTTTGCTTGGTAGTTTCCTTTGGCTGAGAGTTGTGCAAAAACTTGTTCTGAGTTGGCAATTCGGTTGTCATGAAAGTAAACAACCACTCCTTTTTCGGGTACAATTTTGATGTTTTTTACGCCGTTAATCGATTTTAAGTTTCTATGAATTTCTTTCGACTTCAAAGAATCAAAGGGTTCTTTGAAGTCAATTCTACTAATTTGAATGGTAGCATTATCTACTTCAACAGGTTTTGCGGTTGCGATGTGAACTACAAGCACTAAGAAGAGCAGGAAGACAATTCCGGCAATGCTTCCTAGAAAGATTTTTACTTTTCTGTTAATTTTCATAACCAAGAATTTTGAGTTTGTTCTTCTTAGTTACGAGAAAAGTTTCTGGTTGGTTTTATAAAAGAGTTATTTTTTTGATTTTAATTTTTGAATGTAGATGGATTCGATTGAATCTTTCACGGCAATAACTTTATCTGATGTTTCATTTGGAATGGTCATGGAGAGCACATAATGTTTGATTTTCCATTTTCCGTTTACTTTTTCTAAAACACCTGAACCTCTACAAATTTTGAATGAGGTGTTGAGTAGTTCATCAAACCAAGCAATTTCATTGTTTTTATCAACATAAATGTTTCTCTCTAATGACTGAAAAGTCCATGCTTTACCTTTATCAAAATAAGGTTTTGAAAAAGCTTCAAAATCTTTTCTATTCCAATTTTCAGCGGCATCGGTTCCAATAAAAACAGCATCTTCAGTCATTAAATCAAAATAATTATCAAAATTGGCTTCGGCTGCAGCCTTATGCCATTGATTGATAACAGTATCAATTTCTTTCTTTTCTAATTCATTATTTGGCTTAGTTAAACAACCAAAAACAACTAACAATGTGATAAAGTGTGTTTTCATCTCAATTTATTTTGAAAGTTAAAGATACAAAAAAAGAGCACCAAAACCGGAAGTGCTCTTTTATCTTTGTTATTACTGATGGCAGTAAAAGTAATAACGAACTTAACTAAAAAACTAAAACATTTTAAGCCAAACCAATAAGCTTATGTCTTAAAAACGATAGCTAACACCGGAATATAAACCAATAAAATAGGGCCTAAATCCTCCATCGTTACGGCTAAACGTGTTGAGTTGATATTTAAAGGTAGGTTCAAAATTCGCTTGGAATGACTTCCAAAAACGATATCGAAAACCAAGTCCAACATTTGTGCTAAAATGAACGGAATTCAGGTTGTTTGCTTTGCCTAATTCGGCAGAAAAACCATCGGAAACCACCATTAAATTATTATTATTTAACAACAGCGTACTAAATCCGCCAATGACATCTATTCCAAATTTTTTATTGAGTACTTTATAAGATAGTTCTAAAGGAATCTCATAATATTCCATACTTTGTTCGATTGATCCTTGTTTGGTTGAACCAACAAAAGCTTCTGTACTGGCAAAATTTGCGTTTTGAACAACAATGGGTGCCGCATTTGAATTAGTCACAGAACTTAAGGAAGCCATAGGGCGACCTTGAAGTGAGGCATAAAATTCGATATCATTGGTAAGGTATTCAAAATTAACTTTGTTAATGCCTGTTCTAAGCGTTAGTTTTTTACTTACATCATAATTCACGCCTAGACCATAACTCATTGTGTTTTGGTATTCTTTATTGTTATTTGCAAATTGACTGTCGATTGGAGAACCGTTGGAAGATGAACCTAAATAAACAGGAGCAACATTTGAGGTAATCTGCCATTTGTTTTCTTTAGGTTCAACTTTAGGTTTTTGATCTTTTTCTTTTTCTTTTAGCAATTCTCCCAACGTATTCAATTCTTCTTTTGTTGTATTTAGTGATGCAACAGCAGCAGAATCAATTTTATTTTTATCAATTTTAGCGGAATGATCTTCCAATACAAATTGTTTCTCGTTTTTATTAATATTTTTTTCTGATAAAATTTCGGTTTTATTCTTTTCTGATTGTTGTGTTTTTTGATTATTCAAATTCGCATCAACTGTTGCTTTTTCTGTTTCAGAATTTGTTTTTAATTTAGTGTTTGAATTGTCAACAAATTCCGAATCATTTGTTTTAATTGAATTGATTTTGGTTTCTTGATTGTTTTGTTTTGTTTTATTGGTAGAATTTGAAACTAATCCTAAATTTTCTTTATTTTTTTGGTTTACTTTACTGCTACCGTTTTGATTATTTTCTTTTTTGGAAGCTTTTTCTGTGTTTAAATTTCCATTAGCCACAGCTTCATCGTTAGAAAACAATTGTTTTTCTGAATTACTATTTAATTTAATTGAATCATTTTCAACAGAATTCAATTGATTTTGATTGTTTTTTTCGTCTGAATCAACAATATTATTTTGACTTTCTTTTGAATTGACTTTTTCTTCAATTACTACCGGATTGGTAATTTCAATTTTTGATTGATCTAATAGTGCTCGAGTTCCTAAAAAACCAAAAATTAGCAAAGCGGCAACACCCGAGAGTTTATACCACAGCGGGATGATTCTTCTTTTTTTCTTTTTAGTAAGTTCTGCTTCGATGTTTTTCCAAACAATTTCCGGTGGAATTTCTTCAAAATCCTTGAATTGTTCTTGAAACAAACGGTCTAAATTCTTTTTATCTTTCATTTGGCTTCATTCATTTCATTCGACGCCTTATATTCTATTTTTTCTTTTAAAATCGTTCTTGCTCTCGACAAATTAGATTTTGATGTTCCTTCCGAAATATTGAGCATAACTGCAATTTCTTTGTGAGAATAATTGTCCAAAACATATAAATTAAAAACTAAGCGATATTTGTCCGGTAATTCCTGAATTATTTTGGTTAAAAATTCCATCGTTACGGTTTCTTCATCTACTTCGACATCAACCACGTCGGGATAGTTTTCACTTACAATTTCAAAAACACCTTGTGTTCTGTATTTTTGAAGAATGTTGTTAATCATAACCCTTTTAGCCCAACCTTCAAACGAACCTTTATTATCAAATTGATGAATTTTATTAAAAATAATTAAAAACCCATCTTGCAAATTATCTTGAGCTTCTACATAGTTTTTAGAATACTTGATACAAACACTAAACAACTTAGGAGATAATAATCTAAATAATTGTTCTTGTGCTTTAGTATTGTTGCTTTTGCATTCATGTATGAGTAGTTCTAGATTCACTCGCAAAGGTTTTCAATTGTGTTTTTAATCACTATTAACCGGAATTTCTACTTCTTCGAAAATATTATTTCCATTTGCATCTTTACCTTTATAAAACTTAAATAAATAATTTTCTTTACTGATTACTTCAAAATTAAATGATGTTTCAAGCAATTCGTCTTCATTTGCAAGGCAATTTGCCCTGTTTGTCACAATACTTTGAATGCCTACAGTTCTTTCATTTAGAAATCGTTCAAAATATATACCTCCGAACGTGTGACAATTTGATGGGAGTTTATAATACAACTTAATTTCGTGTGTACTCAAATAATCAAAAGTGTCCGGAATTTCAAAATCTTCAACGGCAAGAATTTCATAGTGAAAATTAGGTCTGTCATCCTCTGTGATATCACATGAAGTTGTCAATGTGAACGCAAATAATAACAAAATAAATTTTTTCATAATTTAACTTTTATTAATATGTAGTAGATGCTTAATTTTTCAAAAGGTTGCGTTGCAAACACAAAAAAACCCGAAATTTTTCGGGTTTAGTTTTTATTCTGTTTCTTTAATTTTTTCTTTAATTTTTAATTCTAACTCTTCGGCTAATTCAGGATTGTCTTTGATGAGAGCTTTTACCGCATCACGCCCTTGACCTAATTTTGTTTCTCCATAGCTAAACCAAGAACCTGCTTTTTTAATGATTTCAAATTCAACTGCTAAATCCAAAATTTCTCCTGTTTTGGAAACGCCTTCTCCATACATAATGTCAAACTCGGCTGTTCTAAATGGAGGAGCAACTTTGTTTTTAACAACTTTTACTTTGGTTCGGTTTCCAATTACGTTTTCACCGTCTTTAATTTGTGATGATCTTCTGATATCTAAACGAATGGATGCATAAAACTTTAAAGCATTTCCTCCGGTTGTCGTTTCGGGATTTCCAAACATCACCCCTATTTTTTCTCTTAATTGATTGATAAAGAAAACGGTACAGTGTGTTTTGCTAATAGTGGCAGTCAGCTTTCTCAATGCTTGGGACATCAAACGGGCGTGTAATCCCATTTTTGAATCACCCATTTCTCCTTCAATTTCACTTTTTGGTGTTAAAGCAGCAACCGAGTCGATTACAACGATATCAATAGCACCTGAACGAATAAGGTTTTCGGCAATTTCCAGAGCTTGTTCACCATTATCCGGTTGCGAAATGATTAAATTTTCAATATCAACACCTAATTTTTCAGCATAATTTCTGTCAAAAGCATGCTCAGCATCAATAAATGCAGCAATTCCACCGGCTTTTTGAGCTTCGGCTATCGCATGAAGTGTCAATGTTGTTTTTCCGGAAGATTCAGGACCATAAATTTCTATAATTCTTCCTTTCGGATAACCGTTAACTCCTAAGGCTAAATCGAGACCTAATGAACCGGAAGAAATACTATCAACTTCTTCTACTGCTTTGTCTCCCATCTTCATGACAGTACCTTTTCCGTAGGTTTTGTCTAATTTGTCTAATGTTAATTGCAAGGCTTTTAATTTTGCTTCTTTTTCTGTACTCATAATAATGTGGCTTTAAATTGTTATATATAGTTTGTAAAAATACTATTTTTTTCAATTGTTAATAATTTATTTTACTCAAAAAGAAAACATTTTTACTGAAAAGGTTTTCATACTTTTGCGATGATTTCTAAACACAATGCAAAAATTCATTTCTTATCCGATTTCAGTCATTTATTACTTCCTTTTTGGGTCATTCTTGTGTGTATTTCATCCTATTCAATGGGTTTGTTTCAATTGGTTTGGTTACGAAGCTCACAAAAAAAGTGTAAGTGTTTTGAATTTTTTTTTGGTACGAACAACTCATTTACTTGGGACTACTTATGATTTTCAAAACAGAGATAAATTACCCAAAGGTGTTCCGTTAATCATTGTTGCCAATCATCAGAGTTTGTATGATATTCCGCCAATTATTTGGTTTATGCGAGATTGGCATCCAAAATTTATCAGTAAAAAAGAATTAGGAAAAGGCATTCCGAGTGTTTCATACAATTTAAGACATGGGGGCTCCGTTTTAATAGACAGAAAAGATCCCAAACAAGCTCTACCGGCTATCAAAGAAATGGCAGAGTATATTGAAAAAAACAATCGTTCTACCGTAATTTTTCCCGAAGGAACAAGAAGTAAAACAGGTGTGCCAAAAAAGTTTTCAGAAAACGGATTGAAAATTTTATGTAAATATGCCCCTTCGGCCTACATTGTGCCCATTTCAATCAATAATTCATGGAAAATGGTTCGTTTTGGTCAATTTCCTATGGGATTAGGAAACAGATTAACATTTACTATCCAAGATCCATTTCCAATTAATGGAATCCCATTTGAACAAATAATGGAAAGAACTGAAAATGCCGTAGTAAACGGAATAAAAAATTAAAACATGTCTATAAAAAACATTCGTTTAGAAGTAATGCAATTATTGGAAAAGAAAGTAGATTCATTTATGAATGATTTTTTGATTCCGGTAGAAAAAATATGGCAACCTTCTGATTTGTTACCGGATTCTGAAAATGAAACTTTTTTTGAAGATGTTACCGAGTTGCGTGAAATTGCCAAAGAATTGCCTTATGATTTTTGGGTAGTTTTGGTAGGAGATACCATCACAGAAGAAGCTTTGCCAACCTATGAATCCTGGTTAACCGAAGTGGAAGGTGTAGATAGTGAAGGCCGAAACGGCTGGTCGAAATGGGTTAAACATTGGACGGGTGAAGAAAACCGTCACGGTGATGTGTTGAATAAATATCTTTATTTGTCCGGGCGTGTGAATATGCGTGAAATTGAAATGACTACCCAACATTTAATAAATGATGGTTTTGATATTGGCACCGGGAAAGACCCTTATAAAAACTTTGTTTATACCAGTTTTCAGGAGTTAGCTACTTATATTTCCCATAATCGCGTTTCGCAAATTGCCAAAAAATTTGGAGATAAGAAACTTTCGAAAATGTGTAAGTTGATTGCCGGTGATGAAATGCGTCATCATCATGCTTATGGTGAATTTGTGAATCAGATTTTTAAAGTAGATCCGAGCGAAATGATGTTGGCGTTTCAATACATGATGAAGCAAAAAATAGTGATGCCTGCTCATTTTCTTCGTGAATCAGGTCAAAAAATCAGTTCTGCATTTGAACATTTTTCCGACTCGGCTCAGCGAATTGGCGTTTATACAGCTTCTGATTATGTAGAAATTCTTCAAAAACTTGTTGGCAAATGGGAAATTGATAAAATCAACGGTCTAACAGATGAAGCCGAAAAAGCCCGCGATTATCTAATGAAACTCCCTGCCAGAATGGCTAAAATTTCGGAACGTTTGGTTATTCCGGAAGTTGAAAATGTATTTAAATGGGTGCAACCGGCCTTGGTAAAATAAAAATGACACTTATTGATAAAACCATTCTTTTTGTAAAACAACAACTTCAACATGCCGAAGGTGGTCACGACTGGTTCCATATTGAGCGGGTTTATAAAAATGCAATATTAATTTCCCAAGAAGAAGTTTGTGATGTCACCGTTGTAAAATTAGGATCTTTATTACACGATATAGCCGATTCAAAATTTCATGATGGAGACGAAGAAATTGGTCCAAAAATAGCCCGAACATTTTTAGAAAGTGAAAATGTATCTGAAGAAATTATAGATCATGTTGTCCAAATCATCAAAAATATTTCGTTCAAAGGCGGAAATTTTGAAAAAACTTTTTCATCCAAAGAATTAGAAATTGTGCAAGATGCTGACCGATTGGATGCCTTGGGAGCTATTGGAATTGCGAGAGCTTTTAATTATGGCGGATATAGAAACCAACAGTTATATAACCCTTTAATTGCACCAAAATTAGATATGACTAAAGAAGAATATAAGAAAAATTTATCTCCCACTTTAAATCATTTTTATGAAAAACTCTTACTTCTAAAAAATAAAATGAATACCAAAACCGGAAAAAAATTAGCTCAAGAACGTCACCGTTTTATGGAAACATTTTTGAGCCAATTTTATGCAGAATGGGAAGGGGAAAAATAGTTATTCTCCTTTAAACTCTACTTTTCTTTTCTCTAAAAATGCTGTAGTTCCCTCTTTAAAGTCAGCAGTTCCAAATGATTTTCCAAAGTTTTGAATTTCTATTGCATATCCATTTACACCATCTTTATAATTGGCATTCACTGCCGCAATGGCATTAGAAATGGCAACGGGAGAATTTTTTGCAATTTTTGAAGCAATTCCTTTCGTAAATTCTATCAATTCCGCTTGTGGAACAATGTGATTGACTAATCCATAATTTTTTGCGGTTTCAGCATCAATCATCATGGCACTCATAATCATTTCCATGGCACGACCTTTTCCAACTAATTGTGGTAAACGTTGCGTTCCTCCGTAACCGGGAATTACACCAAGTGTGACTTCGGGTAAGCCCATTTTGGCATTATCAGAGGCAATTCTAAAATGTGCGGACATCGCTAATTCTAATCCGCCACCCAAAGCAAATCCATTTACAGCAGCAATAACCGGTGTGGATAAATTTTCCACAAAATCAAACAATAATTCTTGTCCTTTTGCAGCTAAATTCTCACCTTCTTCTACAGAAAAATGAGCAAATTCTGAAATGTCGGCTCCGGCTACAAATGCTTTTTCACCACTTCCGGTGATAATTATGGCTCGAGTGGATTTGTCTTTATTTTCCAAATCAAAAGCGAGATGCAGTTCTTCAATGGTGGCTTTGTTTAAGGCATTTAACTTGGCAGGACGGTTAATTATTATGGTAGAAATACCATTTTGTTTTTCGATTAAAATATTCTCGTAATTCATGATTCTTTTTTTTATTCGTTGGTATTTAAGGGAAAAGTAACAGTAAATGTAGTTCCTATATTTTGTGCAGATTCAAAGGTAATTGTTCCGTTGTAATTTTCGATGATTTTTTTGATGATGCCTAAACCAAGGCCCATTCCACTATTTTTGGTGGTGAATTTAGGTTCAAAAATTTGTGTTTTATTGTTCTCTAAAATACCAATACCATTATCTTTTACTTCAATAATAACATTGGAATTTTCTTTTGAAACGGATAATAAAACACTTGGGTTTTGGTTTTCTTCCGTAATGGCTTGTGTTGCGTTTTTTACTAAATTGGTGATGATTCGAATTAATTGTGTTCGGTCCATCAGCATAAAAATTTCCTTTTCTGTGGATTCAAACTGAATGTAATTTTCATTAAAAATTTCCAATCCAAGCTGAACAACTTCTACCACATTAATGCGTTCATTTTGCTGAGCAGGCATTGATGCAAAGTTTGAAAACGCATTGGCTACCGAACTCATGATGTCAATTTGCTGTAATAATGTTTTAGTGTAATCGTCTAGTTTTTGTTTGATGTTTGGATCTTGTTCGTCAAATTTCCGCTGAAAACTTTGCACCGTCAATCGCATGGGTGTTAAGGGATTTTTTACTTCGTGTGCCACCTGTTTAGCCATTTCACGCCAAGCTTGCTCGCGTTCGCTTTGGGCCAGTTTAACAGCACTTTCCTCTAGTTTATCCACCATGTTGTTATAGGCTTCAACCAATAATCCAATCTCTCTGCTACTGGTTTCCAACTCAATTTTTTCGTTTTTTTTGTTCAACTGTGTTTCCGTTATTTTGTCGGAAATTGTTTTAATGGATTTCGTAATAAAACTCGACAAAAAATAAGCCAAAACCACCGATAGTAAAAGCATAAAAGCATAAACTTGTCCAAATCGAATCATAAACTTTCTCAATTCACGCTCATAATAACCATCATCTTCTATATAGGGAAGATTCAATATGGCTAAAGGTTTAAATTGTAAATCTTTGATTTCGCTGAAAGACGATAAATTTTTAATTCCATTAATTTGTTTTACTTCTACAAATCGTTTATCCATACTCGATTGAACTAGCCTGATAATGTAATCCGGAATAGATTTTGGGTCGTCATCAATCGCAAAAGAAGATTTTGATGATTTTAAAAGTTTTCCCTTTAAATCATAAAAATTTATTTCCAAAGAGTGTATGTCAGAAAGTTCGTGAATTTTATCTCTTTCTGAAAAAATGAGTGGAATATTTTCTGTTGTTAAAGGATATGTTGTGTTTTTGAGTATGTAATTGATGTTTTCTTTTATTGCTGTTTCTTTTCGTTCTAATCGTTCCTGATGGTATTCTCTTGCTTCATTTCTAAATTGAATAATAGAAACAGAAGCAATCAAAATAGAAGAAATTACGGTTAGAAAAATCATCGAAATGAAAATTCTGACCCGAAGTGAAAGGTTACTTATTTTTTTTGAAAAACTCATTGGTTTCGTTCCCTAATTCGTTTATACATTTTAAAACCAATCATAATCAATATTGAAAAAACAAAAATCCCGATTACACCATAAATCCAATTGATGGCATTTTTTAAAATCACTAAAAATACAACTGCAAATAAAATTAAGGTCGCTCCTTCATTCCATAAACGGAAAAAGGTAGAGCTTTTTTTAACCTCGTTTTGTTGTAATTTTTTAAAAATAAGATGGCATTTGATGTGATAAGCATATAATAAAACCACAAAACCTAATTTAACCAACATCCAATCTTGTTCTAACCAAGAAGGAATTAAATACAACAACCAAAAAGCAAATAGACTTGCCAAAACGGCACTTGGCCAAGTGATAATGTACCACAAACGGTATTGCATTAATTGGTATTGTTGGATTAAAATACTTTGTTCGGGTTCCGGTTTTTCTTTGGCTTCAGCATGGTATACGAATAATCTTACGATGTAAAATAACCCGGCAAACCAAGTAATAACAAAGATGAGGTGTAATGCTTTGATGTAGTTATAAAATTCCATCCGGTTTTTCAATCAGTTTAGTAGTCATTTCCTTCCTCAAAAAGTAAGCCGTTATTATCGTAGATAAAACATCTGCAATTGGAAAAGCGACCCATACTCCAAAAATACCAAAATAATTTGGCAAAATGAGTACAAGTGGAATCAGAAAAAATCCTTGTTTGGATAACGTGAGCAGCAATGCCGGAATTGCCTTTCCGGCCGCTTGAAAATAAGCGGCTCCAATTAATTGGAGAGCAATAATGGGTGTAGCAGCAAAAACCCATCGCAATGCATCCGGGGTTTCTGCAATAACATCAACATCGTTTGTAAAAACGGAAACTATGGGTTTGGCAAAAATTAATATTAAAACAAAAATAAATGTTGCTAAAAGAGCCGCATATTTTATTGAAATCGAAATGGTTTCTTTTACTCGATTATAATTTTCTGCACCATAATTGTATCCGGCAATTGGAAGAAATCCGTGTGTAATTCCCAAAATGGGAAATAATGCAAACATCAACATTCTACTGATGATTCCATAAACTACAACAGAATGTTCGCCACCATAGGTAAATAAAGTATGGTTAATGATAATCGCCAAAATACTTACTACACCTTGACGAGAAAACGTAACTAATCCGAGCGAGGAAATTTCTTTTACAATTGAAAAATCAAATTTATAATGAGGGAGTGACGGTTTTAATTCACTTTTTGTAATGAAAAACCATAGAATAAAAACAAAACACATAAAATAGGAAAGTGTGGTTGCTAAAGCCGCTCCGAACATTCCCATATCTAAAAATTTGATGAATACAATATCAAGAAAAATATTGCCAAAGGCCGGAATAATCATGGCCATCATGGCAAATTTGGCCTTGCCTTCAGCACGTATCACATTGTTACCCATCATACAAAGTGCCAAAAAAGGAACACCAATTAAAACCGGGATAAAAAATTCTTTAGCCGGCTGCATAATTTCGCCATTGGCCCCAAAAAGTAGCAGAATTTCATCGGAAAATAAAAATCCAACTGTTACAAAAAACAAAGCCAAAGCCATAGTCATCATGATTTGATTACCAAAAGTTCGATAGGCTTTTTCTTTGTCTTTTGCTCCTAAAGCTCTTGAAATAATGGAGCTTCCGCCAATTCCAATTGCCATTCCTAAAGAAGAAATTAGAAAAGTAATGGGTAAAACTACCGTAACGGCTGCTATGGCCAACGAACCAATCCATTGACCCACGAATATGGTGTCGACTAAAATATTAATCGACATAAAAAGTATGCCAATAGAAGCCGGCACAGCTTGTTTTATCAACAATTGTTTGATGTCATCTGTACCTAAAGCTCCCGAGGATTGTGCCATTATTTTGCAGTTTCTGTTTGAGCAAAAGCCCATTGGTCAATCCATCGGCTTAAGGTTTTGCACCAATCGTCGTCGTCGTTTAAACAAGGGATAGCTAAGAATTCTTCGCCGCCATGTTCTTTAAACTCATGATTGGCTTCCATGGCAATTTCTTCCAAGGTTTCCAAACAATCAGATACAAAAGCAGGTGTAACAACGGCTAATTTTTTGATCCCTTTTGCAGGCATTTTGTTGATTTCCACATCGGTGTAAGGGGTGAGCCATTTATCGCCGGCTAAACGCGATTGAAACGTTTGACTGAATTTTCCTTCTGGAATTCCTAAAAATTCAACCACTTGTTTGGTGGTTTCATAACATTGATGACGGTAGCAAAATTCGTGAGCAGGAGATGGTGTGTGGCAACACGAACCGTCAATTTTGCAATGACTTTTGGTGATATCGGTTTTGCGAATATGACGTTCCGGAATGCCGTGATATGAAAACAATAAATGATCATATTCAAAATCTTCCAAATGCTTTTTAATGGAATTGGATAAGTCTCTGATATAATCTTTTTGGTTGTAAAAAGCCGGAAGAATAGTGAAATTCATATTTGGGAATTTCTTTTTACGAATTTCTTCTGCCAAAACTAAAATGGTCACGGTTGATGCCATTGCGTGTTGCGGATATAGAGGGAAAAGCATCACTTCGGTCACGCCTTGATCGTGTAATTCTTGTAATCCCGATTCAATACTTGGTTTGCCATAACGCATCGCTAAACTCACCGGAATACTCGTGTTAGCTTGCACTTTTTTATGCATTCGTTTGGATAACACAATGAGAGGCGAACCTTCATCCCACCAAATTTTGGCATAAGCTGCGGCTGATTTTTTTGGTCGGGTTTGCAAAATTATTCCGCGAACTATCAACGCTCGCAATAAAAACGGAACGTCAATCACATATTTATCCATTAAAAATTCATCTAAATACGGCTTGACATCTTTAGGGGTTGGACTTTCGGGCGAACCTAAGTTGACTAATAATACTCCTTTTTTCATTTTTTATGTAGCAATTTATTTTTTCTAATTCGACAATGACATTAAATATTTTTTCGGCGTTGTTCCGAATTTCTTTTTGAACGCAGCAATGAAATGCGAAGCGGTGCTATAACCAATTTGCACACCCACTTCATTTACATTGTAAGTTCCACTGTCTAACAATTTACGGGCGTATTCCATTTTATAATCAAACAAAAAACTGTACACACTATCGCCATAAATTTGTTTGAAACCCATTTTTAGTTTCTTTGAATTCAGACCCACTTGATCGGCCAATTCTTGTAAACCCGGAGGTTCTGCCATGTTGGAAATGACAATTTCTTTGGCTTTTTTTATTTTCAATACATTTTCTTCATCAATCAAAAACGGACAATGGTCGGCGTTCGGATCTTCGTTGCGGTTAAAGTACAAACTTAACAGTTCATAACCTTTTCCTTTGTAATAAAGATTTTTTATAGAAGCATTGAGGTTGTAATGAAAGATTTGATTGAGCACGATGGCCATCGATGGACTTATGTTTTCCTCGGCATAATATTTTTTCTCCCGATTATTATCACTTAAAAACGGAATATATTCTGCTTCGGCTGAAAATAAAGCATGGAATTTTTTTATTGAAACCAATACGGAAATTATCCAAGATTGGGGTGCAATTTCCAAATGAACCGGCAATTCTTTTTGCGGATTATAAAGTAAAAGTGATTTTTCTTCCTTCATTTCCAACGCATAATTGCCTTGGTTGAAGATAAATTTTGCTTTTCCTTTTAATCCAAAATGAAATTGAATTAAACCCGTAGACACCTGTCTTTCAAAGCGAACCACCTCTTCGGAGTCGTTTTGAAAGCGAATTAAAATAAAGTCATCTTCAATTTTTATTTCTTCTTGAGAACCCATAGCGACATTTTTTCGTATATAATTCAGAAGGCTTGAATTTTGTTTATTTAGAATTATTCTAAACAAACACTTTCTTAAGCATTGAGAATGCTACAAATATAAAAGAAAATACGATGAAAAGTACATTTTGGATTGCTATATCTTCAAGCGACACAAAAAGTACTTTGAGCGATACTTTTATAGAATAGATAATGATAATTTTGTTCAACATTTTAGGAAAAGTGTATTTATGGAAAATTTAAACCTGTCAAAACATCAAACGTTTTATGCCGTTGGATTGAGTTACAAAAAAGCAGATGCGGAGACACGCGGAAAATTCAGTTTAGACGAAAAAGCCAAAACCAATGTATTGCGTCAAGCAAAATTGGAAGGAATCGATAGTTTAATTGTTACCTCAACGTGCAACAGAACAGAAATATATGGTTTTGCACAACATCCGTTTCAATTGATTAAGTTGATGTGTGAAAACAGTGTTGGCACTGTTGAAGATTTTCAAAAAGTGGCTTATGTTTATAAAAATCAAGAAGCCATTTCGCACATGTTTCGCGTAGGAACCGGTTTAGACAGTCAGATTTTAGGTGATTTTGAAATTATATCTCAAATTAAAAATAGTTTTGTTGAAAGTAAATCGTTAGGTTTAGCTAATTCTTTCTTAGAGCGATTGATTAATGCCGTCATTCAAGCCAGTAAACGGATTAAAAACGAAACAGAAATCAGTACCGGAGCGACTTCGGTTGCTTTTGCTTCAGTTCAGTATATTTTAAATAATGTAGAAGGCATTTCTCAAAAAAACATTTTGCTTTTCGGGACAGGAAAAATAGGTCGAAATACGTGTGAAAACCTTGTCAAGCATACAAAAAATGACCACATTGTTTTAATTAACAGAACAAAAGATAAAGCAGAAAAAATTGCCGGAAAATTCAATTTAATTGTAAAAGATTATACTGAATTACCGCTAGAAATTCAAAAAGCCGATGTGCTAATTGTGGCTACCGGTGCACAAAATCCTACCATTGACAAAGATATTTTAAATCTCAAAAAACCACTTTTAATTTTAGATTTATCCATCCCCAAAAATGTAAACGAAAATGTGAAATCATTGGAAAATGTTTCATTAGTTCATATGGATTATTTATCGCAATTGACAGACGATACCTTAGAAAAAAGAAAACAACATATTCCGGCTGCTGAAGCCATCATAGATGAAGTGAAATCGGAATTCATTTCGTGGATGAAAGCCAGAAAATTTGCCCCAACGATTCATGCTTTGAAAGAAAAATTGAATTCTATTAAAGACGGCGAATTGGATTTTCAACGTAAAAAAATCGCCAATTTTGATCAGGACCAAGCGGAAATCATCAGCAACCGAATCATTCAAAAAATTACAACCCATTTTGCTAATCATTTGAAAGATGACAACACGATGGTGGATGAAAGCATCGAATGGATTGAGAAAATTTTTCAAATTGAAACGGCTGTAAAATGAGTAAAACCATCAAAATTGGAACTCGCGACAGCGAACTCGCACTTTGGCAAGCTCATACCGTTGAAAAAAGACTAAATGATTTGGGTTACCAAACTGAAATTATTTCTGTAAAATCAACCGGCGACATTATTCTTGACAAACCACTTTACGAACTCGGAATTACCGGAATTTTCACCAAAACGTTGGATATAGCAATGTTGAAAGGCGAGGTAGATATTGCTGTTCATTCCATGAAAGATGTACCGACGGCTTTACCCAAAGGAATTGTGCAAGCGGCAGTTTTAGAACGAGCTTCAACATTAGACATTTTGGTTCACAAAGGTGATTTATCTTTTTTAGAAACTTCGGGAATAATTGCTTCAGGAAGTTTACGACGAAAAGCCCAGTGGTTGAATAAATATCCAACCCATCAAGTAGAAGATTTACGTGGAAATGTAAACACTCGCATGCAAAAATTAAAAGAAAGCAATTGGAAAGGTGCGGTATTTGCTGCCGCAGGACTCGAACGAATTAATTTAAAACCGGAAACATTCATCAACCTGGATTGGATGATTCCCGCTCCCGCTCAAGGAGCAATGGTAGTGGTTGCTATGGAAGACGATAGTTTTTCGAGAGAAGCTTTGACTCATTTAAATCATAAACCATCCGAAATTTGCACTTTTGTTGAAAGACAATTTCTCAAAACACTTGAGGGAGGTTGTACCGCACCTATTGGAGCACTTGCTACGATTGACAAAAATCAAATTACATTAAAAGGAGTTCTTTTTTCTCTAGACGGAAAAGAAAAGTTAGTAATAGAAAAAACCATAAATAACTCATTATTTGAAAATTTTGGCGAACTTTGTGCTACTGAAATTTTAGAAAATGGTGGTTCTGAATTAATGCAAACTATAAAAACTGCATTAAACCAAAAGCACTAACTATCGCTTTATGGAAAAAGATTCTTTATTTAAGATAATCTACCGGTTTTTTGATCTTATTGTATTGACTTACATCGTTTTCGATTTTGGATATAGTATTCATGAGGAGTACCATACACCCAAATTCATTGGTTTAGTTCTTATCGCCATAGCCTTATTTGCATTCAACGTTTTTAAATATTTTTATTATAAATCGAAAGGAAGGAAAAAAGTTGCTTTAGTTAATTCGATTATCATTGGTGTTTTATTATTGATTTCGTTCTTTATTTCTATTGTAAATATTGATTTGCATTATTTGGATGTACTTCGTAAAATCCGTCCCATTTTAGAAGCCGGATTGATTTTTTATTTTATCATTCGATTAATGATTTTGGTGCGGTATGTTTATGAGGTGTATTACAATCCGGCGATTGTATTTGTGGGTAGTTTTTTTGCCATCATTATATTAGGATCTTTTTTATTAATGCTGCCAAATGCCACAACGAATGGGATTTCTTTTACCGATGCACTTTTTACCTCCACCAGTGCGGTTTGTGTAACCGGATTAATTGTTCTGGATACAGCAACTGATTTCACCACAGTTGGTCAAACCATTATCATCAGTTTAATTCAAATTGGCGGATTGGGAATTTTGACATTTACTTCGTTTTTTGCCTTTTTCTTTCGAGGAAGCTCTTCGTTTAAGGAAGGATTAAATGTAAGAGACTTTATCGCTCAAGATACTTTAAAGGATGTTTTAAAAACAGCTTTGAATGTGGTAATATTTACCTTAAGTGTGGAAATGTTAGGGGCATTATTTATTTATTCATCTATTTTAGATAATCCAAATATTGAAAATAAAGTCTTTTTTTCATTGTTTCATGCTATTTCAGCTTTTTGTAATGCCGGATTTTCAACGTTATCTTCCGGCTTAAGCGAAAGTTATATTCAATTTAATTACTATATGCAATGGGTTGTAATTGTTATGGTTGTTTTTGGCGGATTAGGGTACAACATTATTTTTAATTTTTATCAATATTTAAAAATTTATGTGTTAGAGTTTTTTGACCGAAACAGAATTCACAAGCAAGTAAGTATTATGACCTTAAACTCTAAAATTGTACTCTATACAACTGGAGCATTATTGCTTGGAGGATTTGTTTTTTTATGGATGTCGGAATACAACAATACGATGAATTATCATAAAACATTATTCGGAAAAATTACATCAACTGCGTTTAATGCAGTGACCCCCAGAACAGCAGGTTTTAATACCATCGATTTTACAGAATTTACAGTTCCTACACTGTTGTTCATCATCTTTTTAATGTGGATTGGTGCATCGCCTGCCTCAACCGGAGGTGGAATAAAAACAAGTACCTTTGCTTTGGCAACCTTAAATATTTTTGCCATTGCCAGCGGAAAAACCAGAATACAACTTTTAGGACGAAGAATTTCCAGCGAATCGACTTCCAGAGCTTTTGCTATTTTATGCATTTCATTGATAGTGATAGGTTTTGCTATTTTGGCATTATTAATTTTTGAACCTAAAGGAACTGATTTGCTTTCAGTAGTTTTTGAATGTTTTTCGGCGTACAGTACTGTAGGATTGTCATTGAATTTTACACCTACATTAACCGAACCCAGTAAATATGTACTGATTGTAACTATGTTTATCGGAAGAATCGGGATGCTTAACTTGATGATTGGACTACTTCGACAAATCAATCATCAGTTTTATGAATTCCCAAAAGAGAATATTTTAATTAACTAAAATCTAAGAGAATGAAAATTATCATTTTTGGATTAGGAAATTTTGGAATGTCATTGGCCTTAAGCCTAACAGAAACAGGTAATGAAGTGATTGGTGTTGATAAACAAATGGACAAAGTCAATTTGATTAAAGACAAAATTTCACACGCAATTTGTATGGACTCTACCAATGAATTAGCCTATGAAGCCTTACCTTTAAAGGATGCTGATAAAATTGTTGTGGCAATTGGAGAAAACGAAGGAGCAGCCATTATCACCACTGCCATTATCAAAAAATTGTCTAACGTGAAAATCATTAGTCGAGCATTATCACCCATTCACGACACGGTTTTGGAAGCAATGGGGATTTACAGTATCATCCATCCGGAACAAGAAAGTGCTGATCGTTTGACCAAACAAATCAACTTTAAAACGACTTTAGAAAATTATCAATTAGATAATAATTACACGATTTCTGAAGTAAAGTCGAAACCTGAATTTCATGGTAAAACATTGTATGAATTAAATACAATTGATAAATACCACTTGAATTTAGTAACAATTATCCGGAAAAAAGAGAAAACAAATTTAATCGGGAAGAAATCAATTGTCAAAGAAACAATCGGTTTGCCAACTCCGGAAACTGTGATTTATGAAGATGATATCTTGGTGGTTTTTGGCGATAATAAAAATATTTCAATTTATTGTGAAGGACAAGATTAACGTTGGAAAAAGCAATCAAAATAGTATCTACCAAAAAACTTCAACCTAATCAAAAACAGTTTTTACTCAATGCAGATTTTCGATTGATTGAAGCTGACTTTATTCAAATTGAATTTCAAAAACTTGAATTAAATTCTACTTTTGATTATTTGATTTTTACTAGCCAAAATGCCGTTTTAAGTGTTTTACAGAATGAAAATCATTTCATTTTAAAAGAGAAAAATTGTTTTTGTGTCGGAATAAAAACAAAGCAACTTTTAAAAGAAAACGGATTTAAAGTTGAAAATTCATTTGAATATGCAGAAGATTTAGTGGATTATTTGTTAAATAATTATTCGGATAAAAAATTTACTTTTTTCTCGGGCAATTTAAGAAGAGATACTATTCCAACTTCTTTTCAAAAAAACAATATCATTTTTGAAGAGTTTGAAGTCTATAAAACCATTTTAACACCACATAAAATTGATAATCCGTTAGATGGAATTTTGTTTTTTAGTCCGTCTGCTGTTCAGAGTTATTTGAAAGAAAATTCAATTTCTAATGAAGTTTGTTTTTGCATTGGGAAAACAACCGCAGCAGAAATTGAAAAAACAACAAAAAAAATTGTGATTGCAAACCAACCAACGGTAGAAAACGTAATCATACAATGTATTAATTATTATAAAAATCCTATGTCTGACAAAATTCTGTCGATATAAAATATTCAATTATGTTAAAAAATGACCTTTTCCTAAGAGCCTTAAATAATGAAACGGTTGAGCGACCACCCGTTTGGATGATGCGTCAAGCCGGACGATACTTGCCTGAATTCAGAGCTTTGCGTGACAAATACGATTTTTTTACTCGATGTGAAACACCTGAATTAGCAGCGGAAATTACAGTACAACCCATCCGAATTGTAAAGCCTGATGCCGCTATATTATTTTCAGATATTTTGGTTGTGCCAAGAGCAATGGGAATTCACGTGGAATTAAAAGACAATTTAGGACCAATTATTCCTAACCCGATTCGAACCATGGAACAAGTGAACCAAGTTTATGTTCCGGATGTGAATGAAACGTTAGGGTATGTTTTTGATGCCATCAGACTAACCAAAGAAATGTTGAATGATGAGGTGCCATTGATTGGTTTTGCCGGTTCGCCTTGGACCATTTTTTGCTATGCTGTGGAAGGAAAAGGGTCAAAAAGTTTTGATACTGCCAAAGGGTTTTGTTTTTCAAATCCGATAGCCGCTCATTCTTTATTACAAAAAATAACCGATACAACTATTTTATACTTAAAGGAAAAAGTAAAAGCCGGTTGTAATGCTATACAAATTTTTGATTCGTGGGGCGGTATGCTTTCTCCGGTGGACTATCAAGAATTTTCTTGGCAATACATCAATCAAATTGTAGAAGCATTAGCTCCGCACACCAAAGTAATTGTTTTTGGAAAAGGATGTTGGTTTGCTCTAAATGACATGGCGAAATCTAAAGCTTCGGCTTTGGGTGTAGATTGGACGTGTTCGGCCAGAAATGCACGTTATTTATCGGGCGGAAAAATCACCTTGCAAGGGAATTTTGACCCATCACGGTTATTATCACCCATTCCAACCATCAAAAAAATGGTACATCAAATGATTAATGAATTTGGAAAAGATAGTTATATCGTAAATCTTGGGCACGGAATTTTACCAAACATTCCTGAGGATCATGCAAAAGCTTTTGTAGAAGCGGTGAAGGAATATAAAAATTAATGTCTTACTATTATTTTTATTTGTTTTTCTCCATCATAACAATATAACTTGAGATTATAAATCCCACTGGAAAAAGAACTTACATCAAGCTGAATTTCATTTTGATTCGAATTTTGAAAGCTAGCTAATTTCCTTCCATTAAGGTCAAAAAGGTCAATTTTAGTTATATTTTCAATGTTTTTTAAAAAACAAACAGATTTGTCATTTTCCGGATAATAAACAATTATTTCTAATTCTTTATCTTCTGATAATGATAGAATAGTTGGTTCACAAACCGTAACTTCAGGAGTTAAATTGGAATAAAAGAGTTCACCATTTTTAAAAAAACAATTCAATAACCCTACGTTATTTATATCCGGATGACCTCCGGGTGCATTAATCAGGGATAAAGAACCAACACCTTCGACCCAAATTGCATTTTGAGTACTGATTTGATTGGTTTCGTGAGGAGAAAAATAAAAGTGTTTTCGCATGGTTCCCGACCAAATTTCAACATTTCTGATAGAATCTAAAACATACAAACCGCCTTCTTCAGGAAAAGGGGTAATGGGGTTTTTCATCTCAAATGTATCTCCTTCTTCCAATCCAAAATCATAAAGTAAATATTCATCAATTCGATTAGGACTAATTTTTGTCAGAGAAACCTTTTTTTCTGCAACATCTTCATGAAGCAAAAATGTTCTTGAAATATAATGGTAACCATCAAGAATTTTGTGATTTTTATTATTCACTAGTGTATCACCATTTGTATAATAGATATCGGTTAAACAACCTTCATAACAAGTTGTAAAATGCCATTCGTTTTGAGTATCGAGCAGAGGAATATAGGTTTGACCTATTATGGTAAAACAATTTAAAAATAAACTGATATAGATAATTTTTTTTAGCATACGCGTTTCAAATATAGGTATTTTTAATACCAAAATTATTCCGTTCTCTTTGATTTTTCAATCTTCAACAATCGTTAAACCTGATTCAATTTGATTGTGGTTTGAAATTAAAATCTAATTTTGATTTAAAATAGTACACAATGTTAGAGTTTAAAGAATATGACAAGAGTTATTCCATTTATGAATCAAATTTGGGAACAAAAAAAATGCCGCTCACCACGTGGGATTTTTATGGAGATTTCTTAAGTCAATTAAATAAAATAATAGCTGATCAAAATCAATTAGAATTATTGGCGACATTTAACGATTGGAAAACAGAAATTGATTTGAATAAAGCAATTGATGTGGATACCGTGGTTGTGGTAACTTGTCCAAGTTTAAAAATTGTTTTTTCCACCAAAAATATGGAAAAAATGAACGGTTACCGACCCGAAGAAGTTCTTGGGAAAACACCAAAAATGTTTCAAGGTCCCGCCACATGTGTTGAAACTTCAAAAGAAATTGGTCATGCAGTAAGAAATAAAATTCCTTTTGAAAAAGTAGTTACAAATTATTGCAAAAACGGTTCTTTATACCAATGTCATATCAAAGGTTTTCCTATTTTTAATACATCAGGAGAACTGACAAATTTTATTGCATTTGAAAAAGCTGCATAAACTGCATAAGCATAAAAAAAGGAGCTGAAATAAGCTCCTTTTTTTTATAAATTTTTATTGGTGTTTTTTTATGAAATATCAGAAACTCTCAATGTATTAACCATCCCTTTTTCAGCAATTGGCATAGCTGCTAAATTAATCACCATATCACCTTTTTCTACAAATCCTTTTTCTTTCGCTAATTTGTTTACATCTTCCACTGTATCATCCGTGCTGGCAAATTTATCATAGTAAAACGAGCGTACCCCCCATAACAAATTCAGTTGAGTTAGTATTCTTTTGTTGGATGTGAAAACCAAAATATGAGCACTTGGTCGCCAAGCAGAAATCTGGAAAGCCGTATATCCACTATTTGTTAAAGTAGAAATAGCCTTTGCTTTAATTTCATTGGCCATAATTGACGCATGATAACAAATGGATTTGGTAATAAATCGTTTGGTACGAACATGTGGCGGATTATGTGGAACGGTTATCAGCGGACTATCTTCTACTGAACGAATGATTTTAGACATCGTTTCAATCACTTCTACGGGATAGTTTCCTACGGAAGTTTCTCCTGAAAGCATCACGGCGTCTGCACCATCCATCACCGAGTTAGCTACGTCGTTTACTTCCGCTCGGGTTGGTGTTAAACTGGTGATCATTGTTTCCATCATTTGCGTAGCAACAATTACCGGAATTCTAGCCGTTTTAGCTCTGTGAATTAATTTTTTCTGTATCAATGGAACTTCCTCTGCCGGAACTTCAACACCTAAATCACCACGGGCAACCATTAAACCATCACAAAAAGCAACAATTTTATCAATGTTTTCTACTGCTTCCGGTTTTTCAATTTTGGCAACAATTGGAATTTTATAAGAAGAATGTTTTGCAATCAAATCCTGTAATTCTTCTAAATCTTTGGGTGTTCTAACGAAAGAAAGAGCAATCCAATCTACTTCATTTTCAATAGCAAATAAAGCGTCTTTGATGTCTTTTTTAGTCAAAGCAGGTAACGAAACCTTGGTGTTAGGGAGGTTTACTCCTTTTTTTGATTTTAATGGGCCGCCTTGTATAACTTTACAAACAACTTCAGTAGTACCATTGGTTTCCAATGCTTCAAACATTAATTTTCCATCATCCAAAAGAATTTTTTCACCCGGATTTACATCACTTGGAAATTCTTTGTAATTCATATAAACACGTTCGGCAGTTCCCGGCACATCTTCTGCAGTTTGAAAAGTGATAATGTCTCCCTTGCTCACCACAACATCTTCTTTCATCACACCCACGCGTAGTTTTGGACCTTGTAAATCGGCTAAAATGGCAGTGGTGTAGCCGAATTCTTCATTTAATCCCCGAATGATGTTGATGCGTTCTTTCACATCGTCATAATCGGCATGAGAAAAATTGATTCGAAACACATTAACCCCGGCATCCACCATGTTTTTAATAACCTCTTTGGTACTGCAAGCAGGCCCTAATGTGGCAACAATTTTGGTTTTTTTGTTGATTGGCATATTGTTTTTTAAAAAATTAAATTGTTTTTAGATTTTATACGACTTTTATCTACAGCATATACTGTTGTGATTAGGTCGATGGTATTTAGTTTTATCACTATATTGTTAAGAATGATTTGGTCTTCATCTCCTTCAATTTTAAGAAAAAAATCTACTGTTTTAAATTCAGGTAAAAAATAAACCATGTTGCTAAATTCTTGTTCTTCATTAAAAAGATTGATGATTTTGCTTTTTTGAGGGAGAGAAACTTCTTTTTTGTTTTCAATTAATGTCCAAAAAATTTCTTTTTTATTGTCTTCAAATATGAAATTTGGGAATCCAGTTTTTTGTTTTTCCGAACCGATTAAAATATCTTTTTTATTCCGATGCAGTAAAACGGGTAGGTTTTGGTTTATAAAATAGGCAACTCGATAATTTTCCAAGGGAGTATGAATGGCGATTAGCTGATAGTCAGCTTCTTCGAAGTCGTCAATGAATAATTTATGAATAGCCATATTTAACATTCAAACAAGATGTAAATATAGTGTTTTTAACCTATAAAAACAGACAGATTTCTTAACTTAACGATAATTTATGAACGAAAACGATGTAGTTTTTGAGATTTCTACAATTTTTTGTCCATTTTTTCTTGGAATGCGAAAAAAGCACGCTTGGAGGCAATTTCTTCTGCCTTCTTTTTTGAAGTAGCTCTTGCTTTGGCAATTATTTTGTTATCAATACTTAATTTAACACCAAAATAGCGTTGGCCATCATTCCCATTGTCATCAAAAACGTCATAATGAAAAGGTTTTTTTTCCTTTTGGCACCATTCGATGACTAAGCTTTTATAGCTAATTACTTTTCCTTCTAATTTTGCAATATCAACATATGGAACAATCACTCGTTTGTAGATAAATTTTTCGCAATAAGTATAGCCTTTGTCTAAAAATATAGCTCCCACTAAGGCTTCAAAAATATTACCGTGAATGTTTTCTCCAAAATGTTGAGAAGGTACTTTACTGTCTACTAATTGGATTAGGTTTAAATCCCTTCCGAGTTCATTTAAATGCTCACGACTCACAATTTTTGAACGCATTTTAGTGAGGTAACCTTCGTCTCCGGAGGGCACTTCATTAAACAAATGGCTTGCAATTACTGCACTAAGCATAGCGTCACCCAAAAACTCTAATCGCTCATAGTTGATAGGGTTTCCTTTTGTGTCTAACTTGTTAGATGAGCGATGAGTAAAGGCTTTTTGATAGTATTCAAGGCTATTGGGCTTAAACCCGAGTATTTTATGAATGGCTTCAAAAAAAATCCCGCCTTCAAGAGGACGGGAATTTTTGGTAAATATTTTTTTAAAAACGTTCATTGAAATTTAGTCTTCCAATTTTTTAAACAAAACACAAGCGTTGTGTCCACCAAAACCAAAGGTGTTACTCATCGCAACTTTGATATCTCTCTTTTGAGCTTTGTTTAAAGTCAGGTTTAACTCCGGATTAATGTTTTCATCCACGACAGAATGATTAATAGTAGGAGGAATTATTCCATGTTTAATGGCTAGGATGGAAGCGATCGCCTCAATTCCTCCAGCAGCACCAAGCAAATGCCCGGTCATTGATTTGGTGGAATTGATGTTGATTTTTTTGGCATGATCTCCAAACACAGCACTAATTGCTTTCAATTCGGCAACATCACCCAACGGAGTTGAGGTTCCGTGTGTGTTGATATGATCGATATCTTCCGGATTCATTTTTGCATCACGCAAACAGTTTTTCATTACGGCAATCACACCTATTCCCTCCGGATGTGGTGCTGTTAAATGATACGCATCGGATGACATACCGCCACCGCCAACTTCACAATATATTTTTGCTCCACGAGCTTTAGCGTGTTCATATTCTTCTAATACTAAAGCACCGGCACCTTCGCCCAATACGAATCCGTCTCGGGTAGCATCAAAAGGTCTTGAAGCGGTTTCCGGGCTGTCATTTCTGGTTGATAAAGCGTGCATGGAATTGAATCCGCCCATGCCTGCAATTGTAACCGCTGCTTCAGAACCGCCTGAAATAATAACATCACACAATCCTAATCGAATATAGTTAAAAGCATCAATCAATGCATTGGCTGAAGAAGCACAAGCGGAAACAGTCGTATAATTTGGACCCATAAACCCATTTTTCATCGAAATATGAGCTGGGGCAATATCAGCAATCATTTTTGGGATAAAAAACGGATTAAATTTTGGAGTTCCGTCTCCTTTGGCATAATATAAAACTTCTTCTTGAAAAGTTTCTAATCCTCCGATTCCCGCTCCCCAAATGACACCAACTCTGTGTTTGTCAACGTTGTCTCCGGTAATTCCGGCATCTAAGATAGCTTCGTCACTGGCCACAATGGCATATTGAGCAAATTTATCCATTCTCCGGGCTTCTTTGCGGTCAATAAATTCTTCCACATTGAAATTTTTTACTTCACAGGCAAACTTTGTTTTGTGTTTTTCTGTGTCATAATAGGTTATAGGTGCGGCTCCACTCACGCCGTTAATGAGACCATTCCAGTATTCCTGAATATTATTTCCTATGGGTGTCAAAGCACCTAATCCGGTAACAACTACTCGTTTTAACTCCATTTTGTTAAAAATTTATTGGTACGAATATAAACAAAAAAACCCTGAAATTTATTGAAATTTAAAAATCAGGGGAGTTTTTTTGTGTATGTGTGTGATTGAATGACAATCAATAATTTAGATTTAATAAAATAATAACACCCGTTCCGGATAAGCAGAACGGGATGTTTGTAGTTATTATTTTTTAGCCTCTTCGATGTAAGAAATAGCTTGACCTACAGTAGCAATGTTTTCAGCTTGGTCGTCTGGAATTTGAATATCAAATTCTTTTTCGAACTCCATAATTAGCTCAACAGTGTCTAATGAATCAGCTCCTAAATCGTTTGTGAAGCTTGCTTCTGTTACAACTTCGTTTTCGTCAACACCTAATTTGTCTACGATAATCGCTTTTACTCTTGATGCAATGTCTGACATAATCTTTTAAATTTTAGTTTAATTGTTGGCAAAAATAAAAAACTTTATTTTAAAACAACATTTTAGTTCATAAATCTGACCACGAATTTAAAAAATTAATTTGACAATAGAAGCTCAAACCTTATAAATTCTCGTTTCTTTTTTGTTTTTTTGCGTAATAAAAATTACAGGAAACATGAAGAACATCGTGATTTTTGCCTCAGGAACGGGTTCCAATGCTGAAAACATCATTCATTATTTCAAAAATAATTACTCAAAATCGGTCGTCGCTGTTTTTTCAAACAATTCTAATGCCAAAGTTATTCAGAAAGCAAAAAACTTGAATGTTCAAACAGTTATTTTTAATAAACAGGAGCTTTCCGGTGATTTTGTGCTTTCTAAATTAATTGACATAAACCCTGATTTAATTGTATTAGCGGGGTTTTTACTTAAATTTCCGGAACATATCATCCAAGAATTTCCCAATAAAATTATCAATATTCATCCGGCATTATTACCCAAATATGGAGGGAAAGGCATGTATGGCAATCATGTGCATCAAGCCGTAATGGATAATAAAGAAACCGAAACCGGCATCACCATTCATTTTGTCAATGAGCACTATGACGAAGGAGGAATTATCTTTCAAAAATCTGTTTCCATCACCGACTGCTCTTGTATTGAAGACATTTCTAAGAAAGTGCATCAATTGGAACAAGAATTTTTTCCACTAATAATTGATCAACTCCTATCGACTAATTCCAATTAACTCTAACCCAACGTCTAAAAACATGTCCCACGAAGTCCACATCTACACCGACGGAGCAGCCAAGGGAAATCCCGGACCCGGTGGCTATGGTGTTGTGATGGAATTGGTGGGTTCGCCCTATAAAAAAGAATTCTACGAGGGCTTTCGTTATACGACCAACAACCGAATGGAACTTTTAGCCGTGATTGTAGGATTAGAAAAACTAAAAAACCCAAACACATCTGTTTTAGTTACTTCTGATTCAAAATACGTAGTGGATGCCGTAGAAAAACGTTGGGTTTTTCAATGGGAAAAGAAAGGTTTTGCCGGAAAGAAAAATCCCGATTTATGGTTACGGTTTCTTAAAGTCTATCGCAAGCATAAAGTAGATTTTAAATGGGTAAAAGGACACAACAGCCATCCACAAAACGAGCGTTGTGATGAATTGGCAGTTTATGCATCCGGTTTACCGAATTTATCTGTAGATGCTATTTATGAAAAGGAAGAAGGTAAACTATTTTGAAAAAAAATTTCTATTTTCTTAAAGTTTGGGTGCTTATTCTAATCGTTAAAATATCTAAAACCATCAAAGCCCAGCGTTCTATTTTTTAGTTTTTTCAACAGGAACGGCTACACCATATTTTCCATCACCAAGTTTAATTTTACCCGCATTTGGACCAGCAGGAATTACATCCCCTATATTAACCGAATCCTCCGGATTGTATTGATATACTTCATGGTCGGCAGGCCAACGATATATACTTCTGCCATCTTGTGGATTATTAGAAGCTTTGGCCGCAATTGGCTCTTTGTCTGCTTTTAAGAAGCTTGGGCCGGGAGCCTGCGGAAATCTTCCTTCGCCATAATTAGTTTTAGGTTTAGCAACCAATTGGTATTGCAATTTTCCGGAATGGTTTCCGCCGTTTAATTCTAAAATTTCTATTGAATTTTGGGTTTGTTTCATTACGGTAACACCATTAAAATAAGGCATTGCTACCGGAGTACAAAAAACTCTGATTGGGTTTTCATCATTCACAACAATGATCTCAGCTAAAATTGGGTCTAAAACAATAGTTGCTTTACCATTTACCATTTCAACAGTTCCATAATCTTGGTACCAATATTCAGGCGATTCCGGACAAGTGAGTGTTACTCTACCATGGTTTGCAGTAGGAATAATTTCGGAAACAGATCCGGTACCGAGTATTTTTCTGGCCGTTACACCGTTTGGAGTTCCACCAACATAGGCATAGGCATTACTTACACCAGCATAAGAAAGTCCTTCAAAGTATCCCCCAAATCGAAATCCTGCGTTAGTAAATGCTACACCTGAAACACCAATTGCGTCTTGATTTTGTGCGTCAGCAGTGGCGTTTACACCTATGGTATAACCTGGATTGCCCACCGTAGTTCCTCGGCTGCTGTAAGCATTTATTGCTGATTGAAAACCTCCCAACGTTGGAGAAGTAACATTCAGTTGGTGGTAGGATGAACTAGGGTTAACTGTAGCTGAGGCATTATCTACATAGTTGTAGCTTGCCATCCAAACATTTGAATAGTTAATGTTTGCTGCCACTGTTGCTGCTCCGGTAGACTGTGCAAAAATACTGGTATAACCCGCTGCAGGATTATTTGCATACACTCCCGCACCGGAAATTGCTTGTGGTGGAGTACCTATACTGAAATTGGTTTCTCTACCTAAAATACCACCCACATTTGCTGAATGACCATAGACAGCATCACCGGTACCACTATCCACATCAAGTTTGTAGGTAGAAGGAGCAATGTTTATCCCAACATTTCCTGTGTTCCCAATACTGATTCTTTGTACTCCGTTAGTTGAAAAGTTCAAATTATCGGCAGCTGAACTAAACATACCTGTATTAGGGTCTGATTGCCAAGAATAGATTGGTAAAGCAGCTGTACCCAAGGAATAGGATTGTAATTGACCGTTGTTGGTATTGGATATATTCCAGCGGTTTGTATTGTTAGTTCGAATTCGGAGGTCTTGTGCATCGGTAGTGCCAATAAAGTTTGTAGCCGGGTTGGTGGCTGCGTTTCCGGTTAAAGACCAATTAGTATTAAGTCCGGTTGAGATTCTCTCCCAAACACCGGAAGTATTGAAAAAATAAAATCCTACCGAAGTTACATTAATCGTAGTTCCGGTGGCAGTACCTGAAGCAATGTCGTTTACATAAATCAAAGTTGAAGTGGGTGTGCCGGCCATGTTTTGAGCTCTTTGTCGGCTTACTCTTGGAATTAAAATACCATCAACATTGGTGGAAGCTCCGGTTGGATTTGTTGCCACGACCTCTAAAGTTGAAGCCGGAGTAGTTGTACCAACCCCTACTTGTGACCAAGTTAATTCAAAACTACATAGCAAAAGAAAACAAGGTAAAAGGTAACAATTTTTCATATGCTTTTATTTAAATGAACTAATAAATCTAAACACATGTTAAATTTATTAAAAAATAACAACAAAGATGTTAAAAGTCGACAAAAAGTATAATTTAACGACAAAGATCATAGAAAGATGGAAATGCTCCAAAGTTAGTGATGTGCTGATAACCAATGTATTTAGCAAATATACCCAATCAAATGCTCCACAAACTTTTCCCGACTTTGCAGTATTTTTTTTAAAACCACACTCTAATTCCACTTTCAAACCAAAAACAAAAACCCTATCTTTGCACCTTATTTCAAAACATAATCCATGAACAAACTACTCATTGTAGGAACGGTTGCTTTTGATGCGATTGAAACACCTTTCGGGAAGACCGACAAAATTTTAGGTGGAGCCGCTACTTTTATTGGCTTGTCAGCTTCTTTTTTTAATGTAAAATCGGCAATTGTTTCGGTTGTTGGAGAAGATTTTCCGCAAGACTATTTAGATTTATTATCAGATAGAGACATCGATATTTCCGGAATTGAAATCGTAAAAGGAGGCAAAACGTTCTTCTGGAGCGGTCGCTACCACAACGATTTGAATTCAAGAGATACCTTGGTTACCGAACTAAATGTGTTGGCCGATTTTCAACCCAAAGTACCTGCCGAATACAAAGATTCAGACGTGGTTATGTTAGGCAATTTGCACCCGATTGTTCAAATCAGTGTGTTAGACCAAATGACTTCTAAACCTAAATTAGTGGTATTGGATACCATGAATTTCTGGATGGATTGTGCGTTAGCGGAATTACATGAGGTAATGAAACGCGTGGATGTGATTACGATTAACGATGAAGAAGCTCGTCAACTATCCGGTGAATATTCATTGGTGAAAGCTGCGGCGAAGATTCATACCATGGGACCAAAATATGTAGTAATTAAAAAAGGGGAACACGGAGCCTTATTGTTCCAAGGAAAAGAGATTTTCTTTGCACCGGCATTACCGTTAGAAGAAGTATTTGATCCAACCGGAGCAGGCGATACGTTTGCCGGAGGATTCTCAGGATTTATAGCTCAAAGCGAAAACATTTCGTTTGGCAACATGAAAAACGCCATCATTTACGGATCAAATTTAGCTTCATTCTGTGTAGAGAAATTTGGAACAGAGCGGATGCTTGACCTTGAAAAAGAAGAAGTGTATGACCGCTTGAAACAGTTTAGAGCATTAACTCAATTTGACATCGAATTAGAATAAAATAGTGTGCCTCGAAATTTCGGGGCATTTTTTATTAAAAAACACCGCAAATTCGCAAATTTTTTAGTCAAACAATATAGTAATAAAATTCGCGAATTTTCAGTTAAAATAACAACACAACTAATCAACAACAATGAGTGACAACTTAAAACACGAATGCGGCATTGCCTTATTACGATTAAAAAAACCGCTTCAGTATTACAAAGACAAATACGGAACTGCTTTCTACGGGATACAAAAAATGTATCTCTTGATGGAAAAGCAGCACAACCGCGGACAAGACGGTGCCGGTTTTGCCAGCATCAAATTTGATGTAGAGCCTGGTCAGCGATACATCAGTCGGGTTCGTTCCAATAAAGCACAGCCGATTCAAGATATTTTTGCTCAAATTAATGAGCGAATTAATGATGATTTAGCCAATAATCCTGAATTTATAAATGATGTTGATTGGCAGAAAGAGAATATACCGTATATCGGAGAATTGTTTTTAGGTCACGTTCGCTATGGAACGTTTGGTAAAAACAGTATCGAAAGTGTACATCCTTTTCTTCGTCAAAACAATTGGATGCACCGAAATCTGATTGTAGCCGGAAATTTCAACATGACAAATGTAAAAGAACTCTTTGATAATTTAGTTGAATTAGGTCAGCACCCAAAAGAATTAGCCGATACCGTTACCGTAATGGAAAAAATCGGTCATTTTTTAGATGATGAAGTAACCGACTTGTACCAGGAATGCAAAAACAATGGTTTATCTAAACGAGAAGCTTCTCCGGTGATTGCCGAAAAATTAGACATTGCTAAAATTTTACGAAAAGCTTCTAAAAATTGGGATGGTGGTTTTGCCATGGCCGGTTTATTAGGTCATGGTGATGCGTTTGTGTTCCGCGATCCTGCCGGAATTCGTCCGGCGTATTTTTATGAAGATGAGGAAATCGTGGTAGTTGCATCGGAAAGACCGGTGATTCAAACGGTTTTCAATGTACCTTTTGAAAAAGTGCAGGAATTAGATCCCGGAAAAGCATTGATTATTAAAAAGAACGGAAGTTTTTCCTTAGAACAAATTTTAGAACCGTTAGAAAAGAAAGCCTGTTCGTTTGAACGCATTTATTTTTCGAGAGGAAGCGACGCCGAAATCTACAGAGAAAGAAAAATGCTCGGGAAATTAATTCTACCTGCCGTTTTGGATGCTATTGAAAGCGATACTGACAACACTGTTTTTTCATACATTCCAAACACAGCTGAAACTTCTTTTTATGGAATGGTGGAAGCCGCTCAGGATTTTTTAAACCAACGAAAAAACAAATATATTTTAGATAATCGTAAAACTTTAACAAAGGAAAAGTTAGAAGAAATACTTTCGGTAAAAATCAGAACCGAAAAAGTAGCGATTAAAGATGCTAAGTTGAGAACCTTTATTACGGAAGACAGTAGCCGTGATGATTTAGTAGCACACGTCTATGATGTAACCTATGGGGTAATCAAACCGGAAGATAATTTAGTGATTATTGACGACAGTATTGTTCGCGGAACCACATTAAAGAAAAGCATCATCCGTATGATGGATCGTTTAAATCCTAAACGAATTGTAGTTGTTTCTTCTGCACCACAAATCCGTTATCCGGATTGTTACGGCATCGATATGGCAAAATTAGAAGGTTTGGTGGCATTTAGAGCTGTTTTAGAATTATTAAGAGAAACGAATCAATATTCAATTATTGATGAGGTGTATAAAAAATGTAAACTTCAAGAGAAATTCAAAGACGGTGAAATTATAAATTATGTCAAAGAAATTTATGCTCCATTCACCGACCAACAAATTTCAGATAAAATAGCCGAAATGTTAAGTTCATCGGATATTAAAGCAGAAGTTAAAATTATCTTTCAATCCGTAGATAATTTGCACATTGCTTGTCCCAAGAATTTAGGCGATTGGTATTTTACAGGCAACTATCCGACACCCGGTGGAAACCGTGTGGTGAACCGTGCTTTCATGAATTTCTATGAAGGGAAAGACGCAAGAGCGTACTAAAGCAGAGCTTTTTTTGCCTTTTAACGATTTTTGATGCATTTCATCTAATATATTTGTTAACAAAAAAGTGTTAATATACATTTGTTTCACCATAGCATTAGTAGGTTAAGTTTATGGTAGATTTGGGGCAAAAAGGGTACGCTATGCGTACCTTTTTTATTTTGTAATGGTTGATAAACACTTTTAAAAACCGTCCAAGAACCCATAAAACCCTATAATGTACCCTTTATTCCCTAAATGTTAAAATTTATTTTGTCATACAATAGTTTCTTCTTAAAAACCGTTGTACATTTGTAATTACCATAGTACGCACGGTTAAGTTTATGGTAGATTTGGGGCAAAAGGGTGGAAGAAATTCCACCTTTTTATTTTTACATAAAAAAAGCGACACTTGTTAGAATGTCGCTTTTTTGATTTTTAAAGGATTTGATTTTATTTTTCTACTGCAAATCTTCTTGAAACTTCTTCCCAGTTAATTACGTTAAAGAAAGCTTCAATATAATCCGGTCTTCTATTTTGGTAATGCAAGTAATAAGCATGTTCCCAAACATCCATTGCTAAAATTGGAGTTCCACCGCAACCAACGCCGGGCATTAACGGATTATCTTGGTTTGGAGTTCCACATACTTCTAATTTACCGTCTTTCACACACAAAAAAGCCCAACCCGACCCAAATTGAGTGGCTCCTGCTTTAGAAAATTTAGCTTTAAATTCGGCAAAGCTTCCGAAATCTCTTTCAATGGCTTCAGCTAATTCTCCGGTTGGTTCACCGCCTCCGTTAGGTGACATCACTGTCCAAAACAAATTATGATTATAAAAACCACCACCGTTGTTGCGTACAGCCGCATTGGTTTTGTCTAAATTAATTAAAATGTTATCAATTGTCTTGCCTTGCATGTCTGTTCCTTCAATAGCCGCATTGAGGTTATTAGTGTAGGCTGCATGGTGTTTAGAATGGTGGATTTCCATCGTTCTGGCGTCAATATGTGGTTCTAATGCATCGTATGCATAAGGTAATTTTGGTAATTCAAATGACATAATTATAATTTTTACGTTTAACAATAATGAGCATCAAATTTAATCAATTAACTTTGGAAAAGGAAATTCTATTTTGTTATTGTTGTATTAATTTAAATTATAGCCTTGAATAAACCCGCTTTTTCAATCTACGATGCCTCCGCCGGATCGGGTAAAACGTTTACTTTGGTAAAGGAATATTTAAAAATTATTCTCTTATCCAAAAAAGAAGATGCCTATAAAAATATATTGGCTATCACTTTTACCAACAAAGCTGTAGGTGAAATGAAATCGCGAGTAGTTGAAACCTTATCGCAATTTGCCGCAGACGAACCATATGCAAAAGCTTTGGCAGTGATGAATGCAATCGTTCAAGAAACCGGTTTGTCCGTTCAGGAAATTAATCAAAAATCGAAAGCCATTATTCGAAATATCATTCATAATTATGCCGCTTTTGATATTTCCACGATTGATAAATTTACGCACAAAGTCATTCGAACGTTTGCACATGATTTGAATTTACCATCCACATTTGAAGTTTCGTTGGAAACGGATAACCTTCTGCAAGAAGCCATTGATGCCATTATTGCTCAAGCAGGTGATGATGAAATGCTCACACGTTTGCTGGTAGATTTTACGTTAGAAAAAACCGACGATGACAAATCATGGGATGTTACTCGCGACATCAAAGAAATTTCAAAATTGTTGACTAATGAAAACAACCGAAACGAAATTGTTCATTTTAAAGACAAACAAATTCCGGAATTCATTGATTTGAAGAAAAAAGTAATCGAAAAAATTAAATCAATTGAAAAAGAGTGTTTCGAAGCCGGGCAAAAAGCGATGCAACTAATTCATTTACAACAGTTGGATGCCAAATCATTTAATAGAAGTGTAGTTTTCAATTATTTCACCAAAATAGCTCATGGCGAAATCATCAATAATCCCAAAATAGAAGACTATTTAGCAGAAGGAAATCGCTATTCCAAATCCATTCCACAATCACAAAAAGAGGCAGTGGATTCAATTGCAACTGAATTACTGAATTTTTTCAAATTGATTCATTCTTCCGTTAAAGAATACATGTTGTATGTAGCTTTTTTGAAAAACATCACACCCTTATCGCTTTTAAATCGAGTGAGTCAGGAATTGGATAAAATTCAAGAAGAACAAAATATTTTATCAATTTCAGAATTCAATGCCATCATTCACAATGAAATTCAAAACCAACCAGCTCCTTTTATTTATGAACGAATGGGTGAACGGTATAAACATTTTTTTATTGATGAATTTCAGGATACCTCACAAATGCAGTGGGAAAATCTTATTCCGTTGATTGATAATGCTTTGTCAAGCGAAGATTTGAACCAAGAAAGGGGTTCGTTGATGATTGTGGGCGACCCAAAACAATCGATTTACCGTTGGCGTGGCGGAAAAGCCGAGCAATTTATTGAATTAAGTAAAGAAGAAAATCCATTCAATAACCCTGAAAAAAAACTTTTTCATTTAGATACGAATTGGCGAAGTTATAGCCAAATTATCGATTTTAATAATCAGTTTTTTGCCTTTTTGTCCACTAATTTTGAGCATCCGGATTATAAAGATTTGTATGAAAATCATAGCCATCAGAATGAAAATGATAAAAAAGGTGGTTATGTGAGGCTTTCTTTTATTCCATCCAAATCAGAATGGGAAGAAGAGGTTGAAAAAGATGATTTGTATTTAGAGGCCGTCCTTCAAACGATTGAAGAATTAAATGCAAAAGGATTTTCGTATCGCGATATGGTTGTTTTGACTCGGAAAAAAGAACCAGGTGTAAAAATTGCTGCTTTTTTAACGGAGAAAAGTATTCCGATTGTTTCTTCTGAATCATTGCTGTTGCAAAATTCTTCCGATGTAAATTTGATCATTACATTGTTGCGATTTTTAAAAAACGGAGCAGATAAAGAATCAAAAGCACATTTTTTATATTATGTGGCAAAAAATCTTCAGCACGAAATGCCAACCCACGATTTTGTAGCAAAAGGAATGGAGTTTGAACAAGAAAGTGAATTAGAAACTTGGTTAACTTCCCTAGATTTATCTTTTTCGTTTCAACAAATTAGAAAAAAATCATTGTACGAAGCAGTTGAAATTATTGTTCGAACTTTCATTAAACCCAAACAATCCAATGCATACATTCAAGATTTTTTGGATAGAGTTTTAGATAGAGATAGTAAAAATCAATCCGGGATATCCGATTTTTTAGAATATTGGGATAATAATAGTGCCAAATTCAGTATTCCATCGCCGGAAGGGAATAATGCTATTCGGATTATGACCATTCACAAATCAAAAGGATTGGAGTTCCCAGTGGTTATTTTTCCGTTTGCCGAAGAAAGTTATACCAATTCACCCAAAGATAAATTATGGATTGAACCGGAATCTGATTTAATCGAACTGCCCAAAGTTTTAATTGATAATAATAAAAACGTAGAAGAATTTGGCGAATCGGCAGCCCTCGTGTTTCATCAAAAAAAGGAGGAAGAATTATTGGACAATACCAATATACTTTATGTAGCATTAACCCGAGCAGAGGAGCAACTTCACATTATTTCGAGTATGAATTTGACTTCCAAAGGAGAAATTGTTTCCAATAATATGTCTACTTTCTTTCTCACTTTTTTACAAGACATTCATTTATTCGATTCGCAAAAAAAAGTGTATGAGTGGGGAAATGGGGAAAAAGTTTCAAACGAAAGTAAAAAAGTTCAAGAGTTAATTCCGATTAATTTGGTTAGGAAAAATCTCCATCCAAATTCCATCAAAATAACTCAACGCGAAAGCTTAATGTGGGGGACGCATCAACAAAAAGCCATTGAATATGGCAATGTGATTCATGAAATTTTATCCTATATAAAAACCAAAAACGACATTGATTTGGCGGTTACAAAAGCATTGGAAAACGGAATTATTGCCTTGAGCCAAAAAGAAGCTGTTTTATCAATTGTTAATAAAATTTGTTTGCATCCGGAATTATCCCTCTTTTTTGATGAATCAAATAGCATATTGAACGAGCAGATTATTTTACGAAAAGAAGAGACAGTTATAAAACCCGATCGCATTGTCATTAATCAGCAAAATCAAGCCATGATTCTTGATTACAAAACAGGAGAACCGCTCGCTAAACATCATAAACAGTTAGAAATATATGAATCTGCTTTACAAAACATGGGTTTTAAAGTCGTTAAAAAAGCACTGGTTTATATTGGTGAAACATTGGAAATAGTAACTTTGTAAAAAATAAATCAACATGTACGGTAAAATACAACAGCATTTACAAAACGAATTAGATACGATTCAACAAAATGGATTGTTTAAAAAAGAACGCATTATTACTTCGCCACAAGGAGCAGAAATCACCATTTCTACCGGTGAAAAAGTTTTGAATTTTTGTGCGAATAATTATTTAGGACTTTCTTCGCATCCGGAAGTGGTTCAAGCGGCTAAAGATGCTTTAGATACTCATGGTTTCGGAATGTCGTCTGTTCGATTTATTTGCGGAACGCAAGATATTCACAAACAATTAGAACAAAAAATAGCCGAATTCTATGGAACCGAAGACACCATTTTATATGCGGCAGCTTTTGATGCCAACGGAGGCGTTTTTGAACCTTTGTTAGGCGAAGAAGATGCCATTATTTCCGATAGTTTGAATCATGCGTCTATTATCGATGGTGTTCGATTGTGTAAAGCAGCTCGTTACCGTTATGAAAACAACAACATGAACGAGTTGGAACAACAATTAATCAAAGCCAATCAAGAAGGAAGACGCTTTAAACTAATCGTAACCGATGGTGTTTTTTCGATGGACGGTTTAGTAGCTCCGTTAGATAAAATATGTGATTTAGCTGATCAATATGATGCGATGGTAATGGTAGATGAATGTCATGCTGCCGGATTTATAGGAGCAACCGGAAAAGGAACATTGGAAGCAAAAGGAGTAATGGGTCGTGTAGACATAATAACCGGTACACTAGGCAAAGCATTAGGCGGAGCAATGGGCGGTTATACTACTGCTAAAAAAGAAATTATTGAAATTCTAAGACAACGTTCCAGACCGTATTTATTCTCAAATTCCTTAGCACCTTCAATTGTTGGTGCCTCTTTAAAAGTTTTTGAATTGTTGGAAAAAGACACAACACTTCGTGACAAATTGGAATGGAATACCAATTATTTCAAAAAAGGAATGAAAGAGGCCGGTTTTGATATCATTGATGGAGACTCTGCTATAGTTCCCGTTATGCTTTATGACGCAAAATTAGCACAACAAATGTCGAATGAATTGCTAAAAGAAGGCGTTTATGTAATTGGTTTTTTCTTTCCTGTAGTTCCTAAGGATAAAGCAAGAATTCGCGTACAACTTTCTGCAGCTCACAGCAAAGAACACCTCGATAAAGCTATTGAAGCGTTCACAAAAGTGGGTAGACTGTTGAATGTCATCTAGTTTTCTTATTAATATTTTTAACATTAAGTTTTGTAGTTAGCGGAAAACAACTTATTTTTGCACCAATTAACAATGTATTGTAATCAAAACAAATCAAGTATGAAACATCTTAACAAATTAGTTGTCGCTATCTTTATGTTTGCTGGACTAAGTTCTCAGGCTCAGGATAGTAATAACCCATGGGCAATCTCTTTTGGAGCGAATGCCGTAGACGGAGGTAGAGTTAGTGCTGCCGAAAGTGTTAAAAATCAGTTTTCTGAATATTTTAATGCGAAAGATTTTTGGAACATCGTTCCTTCAGTATCTTACTTAACAGTATCTAGACACGTTGGTGACAATTTCTCTTTTGGAGTAACTGGATCTTTTAACAAAATTGACAAGTTTGTAACTGAAAAATCACCAATGAACAATAATGATTATGTGGTTACAGATATTGATGAAATGTACTATGCGATTGATGGTACAATCAATTATAGCGTGGGTACTTACTTCAAATTTATTGAGCCTGTTTTACACATTGGTGGAGGTTACACTTTCTTAGGTGATAACAGTGCTGGAACAGTTAACGGAGGATTAGGATTTAACTTTTGGTTCTCAGAAGTAGTTGGTCTTTCAGTAAAATCTACATATAAGCATTCTTTCGAGGATGACAGAACTGTTATGCCTGCTCATTTACAACACTTTGCTGGTCTTACTTTCAAATTTGGAGGTAAAGATACAGACGGTGATGGAATCTATGACAAAGACGATGCTTGTCCAGAAGTATTTGGTTTAAAACAATACAATGGATGTCCTGATACTGATGGAGATGGAATTATTGATGGAGATGACTCTTGTCCAGAAGAATTTGGTTTAGCTGAATTCCAAGGTTGTCCTGATACTGATGGAGATGGAGTTGCTAATAAAGATGACGAATGTCCAGAAGTTGCCGGCTTAAAAACAATGAAAGGATGTCCTGATACAGACGGTGACGGAATTGCCGATAAAGAAGATACTTGTCCAAACGAAAAAGGACCAAAAGAAAACAAAGGATGTCCATGGCCAGATAGAGATGGTGACGGAGTTCTTGACAAAGATGACAGATGTCCAGATGTAAAAGGAACTGTTGCTAATAACGGTTGTCCTGAAGTATCAGAAGAAGTTGTTAAACAATTGAATGATTACGCAAAATCAATCTTATTTGACACAGGTAAATCTACTATCAAATCCGGTTCATTTGAAACGTTAGCTTCAATCAAAAATGTAATGAATGAGTATTCACATGCAAGATTTAGAATTGAAGGACATACTGATAGTACAGGTAGATTAGCTACAAATGAAAGACTTTCTAAAGAAAGAGCTGCCGCTGTAAAAGATTACTTAATCGCTAACGGTGTAGATGCATCAAGATTAGAGTCTGAAGGTTATGGTCCATCTAGACCGGTTGCTGATAACAAAACAGCTGCAGGTAGAGCACAAAACAGAAGAACAGAAGTTGTTGTTATAAAATAATTTCTTTTTAAATAATTGAAGAAACGCTCCGATTTATCGGGGCGTTTTTTTATTTTTATAACATGAAGACAATTTCTTTTTTATCGTTACTTGCAAAGCATATCGTTACCAATTATTCAGCTACAATTGAAGAATTAGTTATTGTTATGCCCAACAAAAGAGCAAAAGTTTTTTTGTTGGAAGAACTAAAAAAGGAAGTTAAACAAAACAGTTTTGCTCCCAAAATAATCAGTATCGAAGACTTTATTCAAGACATTGCAGGAATACGTTCGGTAGATTCCGTTGAATTGTTATTTGAATTCTATACTGTTTACACTAGTTTAACTGAAAAAGACCAGCAACCTTTTGAACAATTTTCCAATTGGGGGAAAACTTTATTACAAGATTTTAACGAAATAGATCGCTACTTACTCGAGCCTAACCATGTCTTTTCGTATTTAAAAGATATAGAAGCAATCAAACGATGGAACCTTGAACCACAAGACAAGACAAAACTAATAGATAATTATCTCTTGTTTTGGGAAAACATGCCTTTGTATTATGATGCATTTTATAAACACCTACTTTCCAAAGGAATTGGTTATCAAGGTTTGATATATAGAGAAGCGGTTGAAAATTTAAATCATTTCTCAAATTCTATCCATCATAAAATTATTTTTGCCGGATTCAACGCATTAAATCAAGCAGAAGAGAAAATTTTCCAACATTTGCTTTCCCTTGAAAAAGCAGTTGTTTTGTGGGATGTGGAAGAAACTTTTCTCAACGATCCTTACCACGATGCCAGTTTGTTTGCCAGAAAAATCAAGAAGTCTTGGCCGCATTACAAATCAAATCCGTATGAATGGCTTTTTAATGAGTTCAAGCAACCCAAGCATATCCAAATTATGGGAACACCCAAAATGATTGGACAAGCCAAATTGGTTGGTGAAATCATTGAAACCATTTCATCCGAACAAAATCTTGAAAATATTGCAGTTGTTTTAGGTGAAGAAAATATGCTTATTCCGCTTTTGCATTCGTTGCCTGAATCGGTTTCGCACCTCAACATAACCATGGGTTATTCAGGAAAAAACAATCCTGCTCAGTTGTTGATTTCCAAGCTTTTTAAAATGCATCAAAACGCATTTAATCGAAGCCAAACCAGTTATGTTTTTTATTATAAAGATGTGTTGGAGGTACTTCAAAATCCGCTCGTAGAACCTTTCGCAAAAGCAAAAGCCGTTGTAAAGAAAATAAACGAAAACAATTATACTTTCATCACACATTCCAAATTAGTTGAATTCTGTGAAAAAGGAAATGATTTTTTTACCCTTTTATTCCAAAAATGGGAAGCCAATCCAATTACGGTTTTAGAGAAAATATCATCTGTACTACTTCAAATTAGAAATTTTTTGCTGGATGAGTCTTCCAATGATAAACTAACCAATGCCTTCGTTTATGCGGTTTTTAAAGTAATAAACAAGTTAACAACCTATTGTGAAGAACATAAACATATTACATCCATCGAGGGATTGTTTTCGCTTTACAAACAAATTATTGATTTTGCTGAAGTTTCTTTTGAAGGAGAACCACTTCAAGGATTGCAAATCATGGGTGTTTTAGAAAGTCGTGTGCTCGATTTTGAAACGGTCATCATCACTTCAATGAATGAAGGGGTTTTTCCCGCCGGGAAATCGCAAAATTCGTTTATTCCCTTGGATGTAAAACGAGAGTTAGGTTTACCTACTTTTAAAGAAAAGGATGCCATTTATACGTATCATTTTTACCACCTTTTGCAAAGAGCCAAAAACGTTTATCTGCTTTATAACACAGAATCAGAAGGAATCGATGCAGGCGAAAAAAGCCGTTTTATCACGCAATTGGAAGTGGAAAAACAACCCAATCACACCATTACGCATCAAATTTATAACGCATATTTACCGGAAAAAGCCAGGGAACTCATTCAAGTAGAAAAATCTGATTTGGTGATGGAACGATTGAAAGAAATGGCTGAAAATGGATTTTCACCATCCACTTTAACAACGTATATTCGTAACCCCATTCAGTTTTATTTTCAACGAATTTTACGAATCTCTGATGTAGATGAAGTGGAAGAAAATATAGCGGCCAATACACTCGGAACCATCATTCACGGTGCTTTGGAAGAATTGTATAAACCCTATTTGAATACTTTTTTAAGTGTTTCTATCATTGAAAGCATGTTGCAATTGGCCAATGAGGAAGTTTTAAAACAATTTAAATACGTTTACAAAGAAGGAGAAATCACCAAAGGTAAAAATCTACTCGCTTTTGAAGTGGCCAAGCGAAATGTTTTTAATTTTCTTCAGCTGGAAAAACGTTTGCTCGAACAAGGTGATGCTGTAAAGGTGCTGTTTTTAGAGCAAAATTTCGAACAAATATTGACTGATGAGCGTTTACCTTTTCCTATCAAAATAAAAGGAAATGTAGACAGAATTGAACTGAGAAACGGAAAAATCCGCATCATCGACTACAAAACCGGAAAAGTTGAGCAAAACGGATTGGCCATTCAACATTGGCAAGGCTTAACCGAGGACATTAAATACGACAAAATCATTCAATTGTTGTGTTATGCCTTTATGGTTCAATCGGAATTCCCGAACAAGGAATTGGAAGTCGGCATTATTTCCTTCAAAAATTTAAAAGTAGGTTTTATGCCTTTTCAAATTAAAGAAGGTAGAGAATTGGTAAGTGATTTGGTAGATGATTCTGTTTTGAATGATTTTAAAACCGAATTGATTGTGTTGCTAAATGAAATTTTGAATGTAGAGTTGTCTTTTGAGGAAAAAATAATATAAACCTTATAACCCTATAAGTTTAATTAGCTTTTCTTATATGACTTATATGGTAAAAGAAATTATATTTTTTTCAGAAAGTTAACCAAAACCGTTTTTAATTCCACTTCATTTTCAATATGACTCATGTGTCCGTCAGGAAAGGAAACTAGTTCTACTTTCGTGTTTTCAATTTGTTCCAAACTGTCTTCGAAGTTCAAAACACCATCTTTTTTACCTAAAATTAATAAAATGGGATAAGGCGAAAAATGCAATAAAACCTCTCTGTCTTTTCTAATTTTCATCCCTTCTAATGCGGCGACAATGCCTTGAAGTGGCGTTTTTAAAGCTTCGTTACGAACTGCTTCAATTTTATCGGCTAAGCGTTCCCGATTATCTTCGCTGAATAAATTGGCAATACTCATACGGACAAAAGCGGTGTAATTTTGTTTCACAGCCGCAATGGCTCGATCTCGATTTAGTTTTCGTTCCTCACTATCGGCACGCGAAGTTGAATTCAATAAAACCAATCCTTTTACATTATCAGGATACAATTCGGCGAATGCCAACGCCACATAACCACCCATCGAATGCCCAATCAAAACCGCTTTTCTGATTTTGAGTTCATACAAAACGTGATGAACCATATCCGCCTGATCTTCCATGGTGTGAATGTAACCCAAACATTCTGTTTCGCCATGACCCAATAAATCAATGGCGATAATGCGATTTTTCTTCGAAAATTCATTCACAAACGCATTCCACATTCCTAAATTTTCCAAAAAACCGTGCAATAAAACCACGGCTGTTCCTTTTCCGGTATCGGTATAGTTGATTTTGGTGTTTTTGTAGAGGATGGATTTCATTGTTGCAAAAATAGATTTTAACCACGAATTCGCGAATTAATTTTTCTTAAATATGTATTTCAAAAAAAACGACCCACATTCCTGCAAGTCGTCTATTTTCTATACTCTATTTTCTATATTCTTTTAACTATTCATTAAAGATTCAATTTCTTCAATTTCAATCGGAATATTTCGCATCAAATTAAACGGTTCACCACTTTTTTGAATCACTACATCATCTTCCAAGCGAATCCCAAAACCTTCTTTCGGAATGTAAATTCCCGGTTCCACCGTAAAAACCATATTGGCTTGCATCGGTTCATGCAACAATCCGTAATCGTGCGTATCTAAGCCCAAATGATGAGAGGTGCCGTGCATAAAATATTTTTTATACGCCGGCCATTCCGGATTTTCATTTTGCACATCGGCTTTGTCCAAAAGTCCTAAACCTAACAATTCGGAAGTCATGATTTTACCCACTTCCACATGGTATTCTTTCCATAACGTTCCAGGAACTAATAGTTTAGTTGCTTCGTTTTTCACTTTCAAAACGGCATTGTAAACCGCTTTTTGTCTATCAGTATATTTCCCCGAAACCGGAATCGTTCTCGTCATATCGCTCGAATAATTGGCATATTCTGCACCTACATCCAACAAAATCAAATCGCCGGCCTTGCATTGTTGGTTGTTTTCAATATAATGAAGAACATTCGCATTATTACCGGAAGCAATAATCGGCGTATAAGCAAATCCTTTCGAACGATTTCGAATGAATTCGTGGGCAAATTCGGCCTCAATTTCATATTCCATTACGTTCGGTTTCACAAAAGATAGCACTCTACGGAAACCTTTTTCAGTTAAATCACACGCTTTTTGCAACAAATCAATTTCTTCACTTTCTTTCACTGAACGAATTCGTTGCAAAATCGGATTGCTTTTTTCTACTTTATGAGCCGGATAATTTTCTTTCCACCATTTGATAAAGCGAGCCTCACGGGTTTCTGTTTCAATCGAAGCACGGTAATGTTCATTAGTGTTAATGTACATCGTATCCGAATAGGCCATCACTTCTTTCAAAATCTTATAAAAATCGGTTAACCAATACACACTTTTGATACCCGAAACTTCAAAAGCACGTTCTTTGGTTAGCTTTTCGCCTTCCCAAACGGCTATGTGTTCGTTGGTTTCTCGTAGAAATAAAATTTCTTTCAAATGTGCATATGGTGCATCGGGAAACAAAAGCAAAATACTTTCTTCCTGATCCACGCCAGATAGATACAAAATGTCTCGGTGTTGTGCAAACGGCAACGTCGTATCGGCACTCACCGGATAAATATCATTGGAATTAAAAACAGCCACACTATTTGGCTTCATCTGAGCGGTGAATTTCGCTCTGTTTTTGATATATAAATTGCGATCAATCGGATGGTATTTCATAGTAGAAAATTGTAAATTAAATAATTTCAAAAATAGCAAGAATACAACGATTTGCGGTTAATTCAACGATAAAATTTTGTCAACAGCGTAGTTTTGCCTAATTTTCCGTACTAAATTTATTCAAATGAAGAAAGAACGCTTCGGTTTGGTTTGGCTTTTCTTTTTTGTTTCCTTTTCATGGGCTCAAAACACCTCAATTTCACATGAACATTCTCTTGTAAAAAACATTGCTTTTCAAAGTGTTGGACCAACCATCATGAGTGGAAGAGTGGTGGATGTAGAGGTAAACCCCAACAATCCAATTGAATTTTATGTGGCGTATGCGTCGGGCGGTCTCTGGTATTCCAACAACAACGGAATGAGTTTTGAACCCGTGATGGATTCTGCACCAACGCAAAACATTGGCGAAATTGCGGTAGATTGGAAAAACGGCACCCTTTGGGTGGGTACCGGAGAACACAATGCCTCTCGTTCATCCTATGCCGGAATCGGAATGTTAAAATCTTCCGATAAAGGGAAAACATGGCAAAACATGGGTTTAAACGACAGTCATCACATCGGAAAAATCGAAATTAATCCGAATAATTCCAATGAAATTGTAGTTGGGGTGACCGGACATTTGTATTCAAAAAACACCGAAAGAGGCATTTATAAATCAACTGATGGCGGGAATTCGTGGAAAAAGACACTTTATATTGATGATGAAACCGGAATTGTTGACATTTCTGTTTCGCCAAAAAACTTCAATATTCAATATGCTGCTGCTTGGAAAAAAGACCGAAAAGCATGGAATTTTTTAGGAAATGGTTCTACATCAGGAATATATAAAAGTGAAGATGGCGGAAATTCCTGGAAACTGATTTCAACACCGGAAAGCGGTTTTCCAACTGGAGACGGTGTGGGCCGAATTGGTTTAGCTGCTTTTGATGACCAAATCGTCTATGCCGTTGTAGACAATCAATTCAATCGACCTAAAAGTGAAGAAAAGAAAAGCAATTTGCCAACCATGTTTAGTGTACCGGGTGATGTTTTTTTGCAAATTTCAGATAAAGAAATCAACACTGTTCTAAAAAAGCACGGACTTACCGAGAAATACAGAGCACAAAATCTAAAAAACATGGTTAGTAATGGTAAAATGCTACCCGAAGAAGTGAAAAATGCAATTTCTGATGCAAACAAAGCGTTATTCGAAACCGAAGTCATTGGAGCCGAAGTTTATAAATCCACCGATGGAGGAAAAACTTGGAAAAAAACACATACCGATTTTATTGATGATTTCTTTTATACGTATGGCTATTATTTTGGACGAATTGCAGTTGATCCGTCTAATGCGGATAAACTTTATGTATGTGGCGTACCGTTGATTAAGTCGGACGATGGCGGAAAAACCTTTGTTTCTATCAATCGGGAAAATGTTCATTTAGATCATCATATTGTTTGGGTTAATCCGAAAAAACCAGGTCATTTAATTAATGGGAATGATGGCGGATTAAACATTTCGTATGATGATGGAGCAAACTGGACAAAATGCAATTCACACGGAGTGAGTCAGTTTTATTCGGTGAGTGTAGATTATCAAAAACCGTATAACATTTATGGTGGAATGCAGGATAATGGCGTTTGGGTCGGCCCTAGTAATTATAAATACAATGTAGAATGGCATCAGGAAGGAAAATATCCGTTTGAAAGCATAATGGGCGGCGATGGTATGCAAACACAAATTGACCGAAGAAATCCCAACATCGTTTTTACCGGTTTTCAGTTTGGGAATTATTATCGTATAGACAGAAGTAAAGATGAATCAAAATACATTTCGCCTAAAGCAAAAAAAGACGAAAAACCCTTGCGATTCAATTGGCAATCTCCGATTTTATTGTCTTCGCACAATCAGGATATTTTGTACATGGGTTCGCAATATTTGCACCGTTCTTTCGATCAAGGGGAAACGTGGACACCCATTTCTTCTGATTTAACACAAGGAGGAAAAGAAGGAAATGTGGCCTATGGAACGCTCACCACTATTAGCGAAAGCAAAAACCAATTCGGAGTAATTTATGTGGGAAGTGATGATGGTTTGGTGCATGTTACAAAAGATAGTGGAGTAAATTGGCAGAACATTTCAACGAGTTTCCCAAAAGATTTATGGGTTTCCAGGGTTGTGGCTTCTACACACAAAACTGAACGTGTTTATGTCACATTGAATGGTTATCGTTGGGATGATTTTAAGCCGTATGTATATTTTTCTGATGATTACGGACAAAATTGGACTTCCATTGCTCCAAAATTTCCAACGATTTCAGTGAATGTTTTGGTGGAAGACAATGTAAATCCAAATATTTTGTACTTAGGTTCAGATAATGGTGTGTATATTTCATTCGATCAAGGGAAAAATTGGCAGATTTTCAATAATGGAATACCTCCGGTTGCCGTTCATGACATGGTTATTCAAACGGATGCAAAAGATTTAGTGGTTGGAACGCACGGAAGGTCAATTTATAAAGTGAATCTAAAATCAATTCAGCAATTGAATGACGAAACGTTGGCTTCGGATTTAAAAATATTCTCAGTTGATAATCTTGCTCATTCGAAATTTTGGGGAAGCACTTGGAGTAAATGGTTGCCTGCCAATGAACCAAAAATTAACGTGGATTATTTTGTAAAAAACCAAGGCGAAGTAACCTTTCAAGTCATTCACGAAAACGGAATTGTTGTGTTCGAAGAAAAACAAACTGCTTCAACCGGAATCAATCAATGGAACTATGACGTTGAAATTTCAAAATCAGGAATGGAAAAATGGAAGAAAAAAGACAAGAAAGTTACTTTAACAGCTTCCAAAAACGGAAAAACGTATTTAATTCCCGGGAAATATCAAATCAAAATTACTCAAGGAAAAGTTTCACAATCCACCCCTTTTGAAATTGTAAAAAATGAAAGAAATAATTATGAATAATTTTTTAAGTAAGTTTCTGTTAGAGCGTTTTTTATTGGTATTAATAGCAACATCTTCATATTCTCAGAACAAATCCCCTTACCAAGTTTTCGATAAAAACGGTAAAAAGTCATCCTATGAAAAAATTCTAAAAGCAGCCCAAAAATCTGAGTTGGTTTTATTTGGTGAACACCATGATAATTCGGTGGTACATTGGTTGCAATTGGAGTTTACCAAAGATTTAGCCGAAAAAAAAACATTGGTTTTAGGTGCAGAAATGATTGAAGCCGATATTCAAACGCAATTAAATCACTATTTGAATGACGAAATCGATCAAAAGCAATTTGACACAACAGCTCGTTTGTGGAACAATTACAAAACAGATTACAAACCATTAGTTGATTTTGCGAAAGCGAAAAAATTCCCTTTCATCGCTACCAATATTCCACGCCGGTTTGCCAGTATTGTTTTTAAAAAGGATTTTGCAGGTTTAGATGATTTGTCAGTTGAAGAAAAAAGTTGGATCGCTCCGTTACCCATACCATTTGATATTAATTTGCCCGGGTATCAAAAAATGTTAGAAATGATGGGCGGTCATGCCGGAGAGAAAATGCCAAAAGCACAAGCGATTAAAGATGCAACGATGGCTCATTTTATTATTCAAAACCTAAAAAGCGGTACCGTTTTTGTTCACTATAATGGAACCTATCACAGTGATTTTTTTGAAGGAATTAGTTGGTATGTTAATCAGTACAGAAAAGACACTAAAATTGTAACAATAGCTACCGTTGAACAAAAGGAATTAACAAAACTAGAACAAGAACATTACAATAAAGCCGACTTTATTCTCGTTATAGACAAAGATGTGACCAAAACCTACTAATATGACCAAACTGATTAAATTGACAACTGTAATTTTTCTCCTAACGATAAGTTACGGATTTTTTTCGTGTAGTTCCGAGGATGGAGCTACCGAGCCGGCTAATTTAATCATCAAAATTAAGTTTGACTCCAATCAAATTCGGTTGAATAACCTAGGTCAACCTTCGGTTATTCCCGACGGAAATGCAGCTCAAACTCCGGATATGAAAAATATCAGTGCTCATTACTTAGAATTAGCACCGTCTGCAACTACTTTATTAGGTCAAGGAAAAGTGCTTTATCATGCTCCTGAAACTGATTTAGGCGACTCAATGGCGATTGATTTCAGTCAGGCAAAAATAGTAGGTCAAAATGAAGTTTTTCTAACCATTCCTATCACACCACAAATGGCAGGGTCATATGAATGGGTACGACTTTCATTGTCTTACCAAAGTGGAAAAATACAAGTACTTAGCCAAGGCACAACCTATACGGGTACTTTAGACAGCTTTTTAGGTTATAATACATATATTGGCACACACAGCATAGGAAACAACGTTTTCCCTGTGAATGGAAACAAATTACAAGGCTATTGGGCTTTTGCATTGGATTCCTTCCCATATATGACATCCGGTCAAGCTCCTGCTGGTGCTACAACCGTGCCTAATCCTTTATTTCAAACTTCGCCCGTTCCTCAAGGTTCTTGTGTGGTTACCGGTAAATTTGAAAACAGTCTTGCCTTGGTTGGTAACGAAAAAAACGATGTGGTTGTAACCTTATCACTTTCAATTAATAATAGTTTTGAGTGGACAGAAGTAAATACGGATGGTAAATATGAGCCCTCTGTAGGTGAAAGCGTCGTTGATATGGGAATACGCGGAATGATTCCGAGTTTTGTTCAGTAAATTGTGTTTAATTTTTTTTGAAATAATAAGCTTTCAAAGAATTCCTTTTTAAACACATGTTAATCCTTCTTTAAAATCGTTTTAAATAATAGCGAAAAGGTTGTAGTTAATACTAAATAGCTGTAAATTTGTGTGAAATTTTTAAAAATTTATTTACACAACGTTATGGCAAAATCTGCACTTTTAAAGTCGTCCATTGGAAAAAAATATTGGATGGCTCTTACGGGTTTATTTTTATGCTTGTTTTTAGTGGGTCATTTGGCGGGTAATTTACAATTACTTATGCCAAACAGTCAATTGCAATTTAATCAGTATGCATTGTTTATGACTACTAATCCGGCCGTAAAAATTCTTTCTTATCTTACTTACATTTCAATTCTATTCCATGCTGTCGATGGAATTCTGTTAGCTATTCAAAACAAAAAAGCAAGACCGGTTGGTTATGCAAAATCAAACCCTTCTGCCAATAGTAGTTTCGCTTCAAGAAACATGGCGGTTTTAGGAACGTTGGTGTTAGTATTTATTGCTACACATATGATTAATTTCTGGGCAAAAATGCATTTTGATGAAAAAATGCCTTTAATGACTCAAACAATTGAGCCTGCTCCCGGAATGAAGAGTGAATATTATGTAGGAAGAGCCGTTGGTCAATATTATCAAGTTGATCAGGTAAAATTACCAGGAGAAAAAGAACCTGAAGCCGGTTTACCACCAAAACAATTAGAAGTTAAAAACGGAACAGATTTATACAATGTGCAAGCCAATGTAAAAGTGGGTGAACTTTACAAGGATTTACATAAAATTACTTTCGATTTCTTTAAAGACAAGAAATACGGTTTATATTTTACACTTTTTTACGTTTTTTCAATGCTAGTTTTGGCATTCCACTTATGGCATGGATTCCAAAGTGCTTTTCAATCACTTGGTCTAAATAATCCAAAATGGACACCCATCATCAAATTTGCAGGAAAAGCTTTTGCGGTAATAGTGCCAATACTATTCGCCATCATCCCGCTGTATATTCATTTTAGTAAATAATCAACATCAGATATAGTATGAAGTTAGATTCAAAAATACCGGAAGGTCCATTAGCACACAAATGGACAAACCATAAAAATCATTTAAAATTAGTTGCTCCCAATAACCGTCCAAAAATTGATATTATTGTAGTAGGTACCGGATTAGCCGGAGCTTCTGCTGCCGCATCTTTTGGAGAGATGGGTTATAATGTAAGTGCTTTTTGTTTTCAAGATTCACCTCGTAGAGCTCACTCAATTGCCGCACAAGGAGGAATAAACGCTGCCAAAAATTATCAAAATGATGGTGATAGTGTTTACCGTCTTTTTTATGATACAATTAAAGGAGGTGATTACCGTGCTCGTGAAGCAAACGTACACCGTTTAGCCGAAGTTTCCGGAAGCATCATTGACCAATGTGTGGCTCAAGGTGTTCCTTTTGCTCGTGAATATGGTGGAATGTTAGACAACCGCTCTTTCGGTGGAACGCAAGTACAACGTACATTTTACGCAGCCGGTCAAACCGGACAACAATTACTTTTAGGGGCATATTCTGCTTTATCCAGACAAATCGGTTTAGGACGTGTAAAAATGTATAACCGTCACGAAATGCTAGAATTGGTGAAAGTGAATGGAAAAGCCCGTGGAATTATCGCTCGTAACTTGATTACCGGAGAATTAGAAAGACATTCAGCTCACGCTGTAATTATTGCATCAGGAGGTTATGGAAATGTTTATTTCCTTTCTACTAATGCAATGGGAAGTAATGTAACCGCTTCCTGGAAAATCCACAAACAAGGAGCGTTATTCGCCAACCCTTGTTTTGTGCAAATTCACCCAACGTGTATTCCGGTTCACGGAACCAATCAGTCCAAATTAACGTTAATGTCTGAATCATTGCGTAATTCAGGACGTATTTGGGTGCCTAAAAAGAAAGAAGATGCCGAAGCGATTCGTGCCGGAAAATTAAAACCAACTCAAATTACCGAAGAAGACAGAGATTATTTCTTAGAAAGAAGATATCCTGCGTTTGGAAACTTGGTACCTCGTGACGTAGCTTCCAGAGCTGCCAAAGAGCGTTGTGATGCCGGTTACGGAATTGAAGCAAACGACACCAACGAAGGCGTTTACCTTGATTTCTCTACCGAAATCAAAAGCAAAGGAAAACAAGCCGCTTATGCTCAAGGAAATCACAATCCTTCTGAAGAAGAAATCATCAAATTAGGTAAAAAATGGTTGGAAGAAAAGTATGGAAACCTTTTCACTATGTACCAAAAAATTACTGATGAAAATCCATACGAAACCCCAATGAAGATTTATCCTGCCGTGCATTATACCATGGGTGGCGTTTGGGTAGATTACAACTTAATGTCAACCATTCCGGGTTGCTTTGTGGCGGGAGAAGCCAATTTCTCTGACCATGGAGCCAACCGATTAGGGGCTTCTGCCTTAATGCAAGGTTTAGCCGATGGTTATTTTGTATTGCCATATACCGTTTCCAACTATTTAGCAGACGAAATCAGAACAGGGAAAATTTCAACTGATTTACCTGAATTTGCAGAAGCAGAAAGCAATGTTAAAAAACAAATTGATACGTTTTTAAACAATAATGGCTCTAAAACCGTAGATCATTTCCATAAACGTTTAGGTTTAATTATGTGGAATAAAGTAGGTATGGGGCGTAACGAACAAGGTTTAAAACAGGCTATTGCTGAAATTGCTCAATTAAAAGAAGAATTCTACAGCGATGTTTTTGTGCCCGGAAGTGCAGATGAGTTAAATCCTGAATTAGAAAAAGCTTTACGTGTAGCCGATTTCATTGAATTAGGACAATTAATGGCGATGGATGCTTTACAACGAAATGAATCCTGTGGAGGTCACTTCCGTGAAGAATACCAAGATGCCGAAGGCGAAACACTGCGTGACGATGAAAACTTCAAATTTGTGGGTGCTTGGGAATACAAAGGTTCAGACATATCAAAAGCCGAGTTACATAAAGAAGAATTGAAGTACGAAGAAATTAAAATTGCAGCTAGAAATTATAAATAAAAGACTATGAGTGCAGCTAAAAATATAAATATTACCTTAAAAATTTGGCGTCAAAAAAACGCTAAAACCAAAGGTGGAATAGAAACTTATAAACTAGATAACGTTTCAACAGCGAGTTCGTTTTTGGAAATGTTAGACCAATTAAACGAACAATTAGTTAACGAAAGAAAAGAACCGGTTGCGTTCGATCACGACTGTCGCGAAGGAATCTGCGGAAGTTGTTCATTGTACATCAATGGTCGTGCACACGGTCCGGATACCGGCATCACCACTTGTCAATTACACATGCGTATGTTCAACGACGGTGATACCATCTTTGTAGAACCATGGCGAAGCAAAGCTTTCCCGGTTATCAAAGATTTAGTAGTAGACAGAAGTGCGTTTGACCGTATCCAACAAGCCGGTGGTTTCGTATCGGTTAACACTTCCGGAAGAACCATCGATGCCAATTCCATTCCGGTGCCTAAAGACGATGCCGACAAAGCCTTTATGGCAGCCGCTTGTATCGGTTGTGGTGCGTGTGTGGCGACTTGTAAAAACGGTTCAGCCATGTTGTTCGTAGGAGCAAAAGTATCACAATATGCTCTTTTACCACAAGGAAAAGTAGAAGCAACAGAACGTGTATTAAATATGGTGCGTCAAATGGACGAAGAAGGTTTCGGAAACTGTACCAACACCGGTGCTTGCGAAATCGAATGTCCAAAAGGCATTTCTTTAGAAAACATCGCTCGTATGAACCGCGAATATTTAAAAGCGAGTTTATAAAACATACATAAACCACGAATGAATTTGAGAAAATTCGTGTAATTTGTGGCAAAAATAGAAAGCATTCAGCACTAGTTGAATGCTTTTTTTGTGGGCGTTACCCAAGGGTCGGGCTTTCCGCTCTATCTTTTGTTCCGCAAGCTCCACAAAAGGATGCCGCTGCAATCCCTAACGCAAATCCTGCTCTAAAAAGAAATTTCAGTATATTTGAACAACAAACAAACAACAACGAATGCGATTCATTATTCTCTCAGTATTTCTATTCATTTCCGGAATAAATTTTAGTCAAAACTACCAACAATACGTCAACCCTTTCATCGGAACGGGCGGAACCGGACACACTTTTCCCGGAGCCACAGTGCCTTATGGAATGGTGCAACTTTCCCCCGACACCCGAATCGATGGCAGTTGGGAAGGCTGTTCCGGTTATCATTATTCCGATAATCGCATTTATGGATTTTCACATACACATCTTAACGGAACCGGCGTTTCTGATTATGGTGATATTTTGTTAGTGCCCACCATGGGCGAACCTTCTTTTGACAACAAAATCTATTCTTCCTCTTTTTCACATGCCAACGAAAAAGCTTCTGCCGGATTTTATTCCGTCAAATTAGATAAACACAATATTGATGTGCGTTTAACCACTTCTACACGAGTAGGTTTTCACGAATATACCTTTAATGAAAGTGGACAAGCCAACATTATTTTAGATTTAAATCACCGTGATGTGTTGTTAGAAGGCAGAATTCGTATTATTGACGGAAGAACTATAGAAGTTTTAAGACGAAGTGAAGCATGGGCAAGAGATCAATATGTTTATGCAAGAATAGAATTTAATATTCCAATGAATATTTCCAAAATTTTGGCCGATTCTGCAGATGACAATGGAGATTACTATGGTAAGAAAGTGGCTTTATGTTTCTCCAAAAAAGTCAAAAAAGGCGAGAAACTACTCGTAAAAGTAGCCCTTTCACCAACAGGATATGACGGAGCACAACTCAACAGCACGGAAATTCCTCATTGGGACTTCGAAAAAATAAAAAAAGAGGCAGAAGAAATGTGGAACAAAGAATTGTCTAAAATTGAAGTCACTTCTTCCGATAAAAATAAACTCACTATTTTTTACACCGCTTTGTATCACACGATGATGCAACCCAACATCGCTCAAGATTTAGATGGAAAATACCGAGGCCGAGACAATAAAATTCACCAAGCCGAAGGATTTGATTACTACACCGTTTTTTCCCTTTGGGACACCTTTCGAGCTGCTCATCCACTGTATACGTTGATTGATAAAAAGCGAACTTCCGATTACATCAACACCTTTATCAAACAGTTTGAACAAGGCGGTCGCTTACCCGTTTGGGAATTGGCTTCCAACGAAACCGATTGTATGATTGGCTACCATTCCGTTTCCGTGATTGCCGATGCTATGGTCAAAGGCATCGAAGGTTTTGATTATGAAAAAGCGTATGAAGCCGCCAAACACTCTGCAATGCTCGATCATTTAGGGTTGGATGCCTACAAAAAACAAGGTTTTATTTCCATTGATGATGAACATGAAAGTGTTTCCAAAACATTAGAATATGCGTATGACGATTGGTGTATAGCTCAAATGGCTCAATTACTTGATAAAAAAGAAGATTACAAGTATTTTATGCTTCGCTCCCAAAATTGGAAAAATCTTTTTAATTGGGAAACCGGATTTATTCAACCTAAGAAAAATGGCGGCTGGGATAAACCCTTCGACCCCAAAGAAGTCAATAATAATTACACGGAAGCCAATGGTTGGCAATACACTTTTTTTGTGCCACAAGACATACCGGGAATGATAGAAGCAATGGGTGGTAATGAAAAATTTGAAGCCAAATTAGACGAAATGTTTAATTCAGTCAGCGAAACTTCAGGTCGTCATCAAGTCGATATTACGGGTTTAATCGGGCAATATGCTCACGGAAACGAACCAAGTCATCACGTAGCGTATTTGTACGATTATGTGAACAAACCTGAAAAGACGAAAGAAAAAGTACATTTTATTTTAGACAATTTCTACAAAAATGACCCTGACGGCTTAATTGGAAACGAAGATTGCGGACAAATGAGTGCGTGGTATGTATTGAGTTCAATGGGAATTTACAATGTTACTCCCGGTCAACCAAGTTGGGAAACTGTAAAACCATTTTTTGAAAAAGTTAAGGTAAATTTTGAAAATGGAAATGAAGGCATTATTTCTAATTTAGATTCTCATTACCAGAATAATAGTTTTGGATTTTTTAGCATGAAAAGTTTTGGTTCTTATTATGATATTGAAGGTATAGAATCTGATAAATATATTTCTGTTCCAGTAATTGAGGCTCAAAGTAAATCCTTTAAAGATAAAATGAAAATAGAAATAAAAGCCAATAAGCTTTCATTCGAAAAATTAAATAAACCTGAAATTCTTTTTAGAGTCATTCAAAATGATTCTGTTAAAACTAATTTTAGTATCTATAAAAATCCAATTGAAATAGACAAATCTTCAAGAATTGAGGCATATTTAGTTGATTTATTTGAAGCTGTAGAAACAAAAAGCAGCACTGTCTCCGCCACCTTCTTCAAAAAACCCAACAATTTCACCATCGATATTAAATCAACCTACAATCCGCAATACCACGCCGGTGGTCCGGACGGCTTGATTGACGGCATTTTTGGTACCGAAAACTGGCGAAAAGGTGATTGGCAAGGCTATCAAACCCATGATTTTGAAGCGGTAATCGATATGCAATCTACCCGCGAAATAAGTCAAATCACCGCCAATTTTCTACAAGACACCCGTTCGTGGATTTTGATGCCAACCAAAGTGGAATACTATATTTCAAATGACAACGTGAATTTTACCCTTTTTGACACGCAAAACAACACGATTGACCCGAAAGACTACAATTCTATTATTAAAGGATTTAAAAGCGTTAAAAAGCCTGTAAAAGCTCGTTACGTGAAAGTAAAAGCGAGCAACTTTGGTAAACTACCGGAATGGCATCAAGGTTTTCCATTTGATGGGGAAGCGTTTATTTTTGTGGATGAGATTACGGTGGAGTAGTAGAAAGTTGTCCGTTGTCTGTTTTCAGTTTTTGATTCTGAAATATAAAGTATTCAGTCGCAGTCACAGTTTTCAGCAGTAGTTAGCAGAAAGAAATTCGTTTCAATCCATTTTAACCGAAGCGAATCAAAGGAATCAGAAAAAATCTATTAAATCCATACTATCTGTGTTCCATTAAAAGGTTTACTGTTTTAAGTGGGCAATTAATCCTTCCAACCCCAAGGCGATTCAGGATTTTCAACCGGTTCGCTTAAGTCAAACGACACCGAAAAAACCCGATCTGTTCCTATTCGGCGTAAATTATAGGTAAATTTCTTATCATCCACGGTAATCCACCAGACATTCATAGAAGCATACGGAATTAACTCGCTCGTAAATTCATCCGCAGGAAAAAATTGCATGTTGTGCGAACCTCCGTTGGTTGAGGTTCCACCATATTGCGTTACTTTGTCCGGATTGCCATCTTCGTGACGGTGGTCGTGTTTGAGTGTAATTTTACCATTTTTATAGGTCAACACCCAAGTTCTGGATTTATCCTCTCCCACAAAAAATGGAATTTGAATTTTGTTTTTTTCACAGCTTTTTACATGCATGACCAACTTTTTTCCCCGAAATTCATCGTTGGCAGGAGCTTCAATTATTTCGCCTTCAAACGATTTTCCACAGTGTTTTTGAAGAGCTTCCCAAAATTTTTGAGTAGTTGATTTTTCTTGAGCATTCATTGAAAAGCAAATCAATAAAGCCAATAAAAAAGCCAATTTTTTCATACAGATGTTTTTTGTGAAGATAAGAAAAAATCTCAAATTCGTATTTTGTATCTTTATCAAAAAAGAAAAAATGATAGTTTCACTCATTCAAGCTCCTTTAGTTTGGGAAAGTCCTTCAGAAAATCGACTTTATTTTGAACAAAAGATAAAAGCAATTTCGCAACATACTGATTTAATTGTGCTTCCCGAAATGTTTAGTACCGGATTTACAATGAATCCAAAACAAGTTGCGGAAACCATGCAAGGCGTCACGATTTCTTGGTTAATTGAAATTGCAAAAGCAAAGAATACGGCTATAACTGGTAGTTTAGTCATTCAAGAAGAAGAACAATTTTTTAATCGGATGGTGTTTGTTTTTCCTTCCGGTAAATTAGAATATTATGACAAAAGACATCTTTTCACTTTAGCAGGCGAAGAAAAAGTGTATCAACCCGGAAAAGAAAAGAAAATAATTGAATATAAAAACTGGAAAATCTGTTTACAAGTGTGTTATGATTTACGTTTTCCTGTTTTTGCCAGAAACATAGAAAATTATGATTTACTGATTTATGTGGCAAATTGGCCAAAAGTAAGAATAAATACGTGGGATATTTTGCTGAAAGCCAGAGCAGTAGAAAATTTATCCTATGTCATTGGTCTAAACAGAATTGGTTTGGATGATAACGAACATGAATACATTGGTCATTCACAAGTGATTGATGAATTAGGGAATTATCTCTTGGAACCACAACGCGATGAACATGTTTTTCATCTCGAGTTAGATAAAGAAAAAATGCTTGAAACCCGAAAAAAATTGAATTTTTTGAATGATAGAGATGAATTTTCCATTTCATATTAAACTGTCATCATCCACCACTAAACTTCAAGGTTTGATTCACGTCCCAATTGGCTCGGACTTCTACAGGTGTTGGGAAATAGCGGACTTCTTCGGTTTGGCGTTTTTCTAAATAATTTCCGGTATCCCAAACCTTGTTTTTGTTCTCGTCATAAATGATTCTAACTGTAAACATTGCCGGTTCTATCAAATCAAAATTCAATACCGTTTCTCCTTCTGAGTAGGCAGTAGCCAATACTTTTCCTTTATCATCGGTCAATTCAATAATGATTGGAAACGATTTTATTCCTTCCAATTGAAGCCGCAGATTGCCATAATCAGCCACATCTTTCGTCGAAACTCTATACCCGGTAGAATCGCTTTCGCGTTCCAACAAATCAGTAAAAGCACCTTTTTCAAGGATGAAATTATACTTTTCGAGCGGTTCTTTTTTAAAATCTATTTCAACTTCTTGTTTTTCGGCAATGTATTTTGTTGAAAAAGGAACAGCAACAGAATCTTTGTTGATCAATTTAATTTTTGATTCATCAATTTTTATCAATGGAATTGAACTCGAGAGTGTAAATTTATTCCTAAAATGGAGCGTTCCGCTTTGTTTGGTTTTAATAATCAATGAATCAGCTTTTTGATTTTTCATTTTTACCGTAAATTCTTTTTCAAAAGCATTTCGGTTTAATTTTAAAGAAAGTGAATCGGTTTTAATCGGTTTAAACCAAATTTGAACAGAATCTTTTCCCTCAAATGGTGTAATGATGGTGGGAATAATTTCGTTTCCGTTTTTCAGTTCTGCTATTAAGCCATCTGCTTTTCCTTCGTGGCCAACGATTATTCTATTTCCGGAGGCTTGTATCGGTTTTAAAGGCTTAAAAGGCAATTCTTCTTTGAACAATTCTAATTCATAAGCAAAATCGCTTGGAACGGTGATAATTTCATTAAAAAACGCAATTTTATCGGTTTTGGGGTCAAATTTGTTATTATTATTTGCGTCTTTTAGAGCAATTAAGAGATAATTTCCTTCTTTTAAATTTTCAAGTTTAAATGTTTTTAAACTGTCTAAAGTATTGGTTACATAACGCGGAACTTCTTTATAAACAACTGAATCATTAAACTTTTCGTTTTTTTCATACAACATCACCGAAACAAAATTGTCTGTTTTACGATCAAAAGCATCCTTAATTGTTCCGTTTAATTCGAGTGAGTCGATATATGTTCCGGTAGAAAAAATATATTTAAATTGTTGATAAGGGTTCCCTTCGTTGTTGTCTTGAATACTATTTCCAAAATTGAGACTGTACGTCGTATTTTCCAGCAAAGTATCTTTTATCGTGATTTTAATTTCCTTAGAAGCGGCCATAGGCGAGAGGAGTGGCTGCGTTTTCATCGGAGGAGAAATAATCATTTGCTTATTCACATCTTTCAATTTCACGTATTCATCAAATTGAAGTTTAATGGTATTTCCTTTAAAATTGGTTGAAAAATTCTTCGGCTCACTCAGTTTCAATACAGGTGCAATGGTGTCTTTCATACCACCCGTAATATAACCTCGCTTGGCACAGCTTGTAAACAAAACCGAAATAAGAAGAAAAAAAAGAATTCTCATAATTTTATTTGATGCTTAAAGTGACCACAAAATAACAATTATATTTAGTGTAAAAGAAATGTTTTAGGTTTTTCTTTACGTATAATTAGTGCGTGTAGGCCATGCATACTATACTTAAACGAGCTCCCGGAATTTTAAGTATTGCTTTTCCGCATTGTTCTAACGTTGAACCGGTTGTAATGACATCGTCAATTAAAAGAAAATGTTTGTTGTGGTGATTTTCATTGAATTCAACTTCAAAAACGGTTTTTTTTGCCTCAGTTCGCTCTAAAAAAGACTTCTTGGTTTGGGTGATAGCATAAGTGTTTCGATGTAAAACATCTTCAAAAAAGGGTATTTGTAGTGATTTTGAAAGTGCTTGACCAAATGTGGTTAATTGATTATAACCTCGCTCTTTCATTCTCTTTTTGTGTAAAGGAACCGGAATAATGGCGTCAAATTTTACTTCTGAATGAATTTTTTGCAGCTCTTCACCATACCAATCACCTAAAAATTTACCCACTTGTTGCCGATTTCTATATTTAAGATGATGAATCAGTTCTTGCACTATTCCTTTTTTGTGAAAATACAGCAAGGAGGAAACGTGCTCTACCGGTAAACGACCATAAAATTTTCGTATTACTTCATTATCCGGATTTTCAATGTGTAAGGTTAATGGCAACTGATGTCGGCATTGTGCACAAAGGGAAATTTCATTGGTAAACAGTGGATTTTTGCAGGATAAGCAAACTTCGGGATAGAATAAATGGAGTAAACTTTTTAGCATTTTGGCTTATATTTTATTTAAAACTGCTCACAGCAGACAAACAAATTTATAATTTTTTTTAAAACTTTAACAACTTTGTCGCTTATCGAGCCACTTTTTATATTTTTGCACCATTATGGCGAAACAAGAAGATAATTTTAAGAATGTAATTTCACACGCAAAAGAGTACGGATTCATTTTCCCGTCCAGTGAAATTTATGACGGTTTGAGTGCCGTTTATGATTATGCTCAAAATGGAGCAGAATTAAAGAAAAACATCCGTGAATATTGGTGGAAATCGATGGTGCAAATGCATGAAAATATCGTGGGGATTGATGCGGCGATTTTTATGCATCCTACGACATGGAAAGCTTCCGGGCACGTAGACGCGTTCAATGACCCGTTGATTGACAATAAAGATTCGAAAAAAAGATACCGTGCCGATGTGTTAATTGAGGACTATGCCGAAAAATTAAATCAAAAAGCACAAAAAGAAATCGATAAAGCCAAAGAACGTTTTGGAGAGGCATTTGACGAAGGGCAATTTGTGACTACCAACGCCCGTGTGATGGAATATAAAGCCAAACAACGTGAGATTTTGGAAAGAATGGCACGTTCTTTAGGCAATGAAGATTTGGCTGATGTAAAGGCTTTAATTGAAGAATTAGAAATTGCTTGTCCGGAATCCGGTTCACGCAATTGGACCGAAGTGCGTCAGTTTAACTTGATGTTTGGCACCAAATTAGGAGCTTCTGCCGATTCTGCGATGGATTTGTACTTGCGTCCCGAAACGGCACAAGGAATTTTTGTAAATTTCTTAAATGTTCAAAAATCAGGGCGTATGAAAATTCCGTTTGGAATTGCTCAAACCGGAAAAGCATTCAGAAACGAGATTGTGGCTCGTCAATTCATCTTCCGTATGCGTGAATTTGAACAAATGGAAATGCAATTTTTCGTAAAGCCGGGCGAAGAAATGAAATGGTATGACTACTGGAAAGAAACCCGTTTAAAATGGCATTTATCATTGGGTTTAGGCAAAGAAAATTACCGTTTTCATGACCATGAGAAGTTAGCACATTATGCCAATGCGGCAGCCGATATCGAATTTAATTTCCCCTTTGGATTCAAAGAATTGGAAGGAATTCACTCCAGAACCGACTTCGATTTGAAAGCTCATGAGCAATATTCCGGTAAAAAACTGCAATACTTTGATACAGAGGAAAATAGAAATTATGTGCCGTATGTAGTGGAAACTTCGGTTGGTTTGGATCGAATGTTTTTAGCTGTTTTCTCCAATTCTTTGGTCGAAGAAGCGTTAGAAGACGGTTTGACCCGTACCGTCTTACGTTTGCCCTCGGTTTTAGCTCCTACCAAAGCCGCCATTTTACCTTTGGTAAAAAAAGATGGTTTGCCTGAAATCTCCAGAAAAATCGTGGATGAACTAAAATGGGATTTCAACGTGGCGTATGATGAAAAAGATGCCGTAGGACGACGTTACAGAAGACAAGATGCGTTGGGAACACCTTTCTGCATCACAGTTGACCATCAAACCATAGATGATGAAACAGTTACCATTCGTCACCGCGACACCATGCAACAAGATCGTGTGAAAATCTCTGAATTAAGAGCAATTATTGCCAATGATGTTTCAATGCGAAATTGGTTGATGAAAATGTAAAATTGATATATTCACAAGTATAAACAGTCCAAGTACTATCAAAACAGTACTTGGACTTTGTTTTTAAACGACATTTTTTTACACCTTATCGAAAGCTTTGCCCGTTACTTTTTTTCGATTATTTTTTAACTTATGTTTGTTAATAATTATAAAAAACGAAATCATTTTACATTCTTTATTATAATTAACATTGCAGTGTAGAAAAACCGCCCTGTTTTATACATTTTAACCTACAAATCAATTTTTTTTAACGAATAAAGGCAGGAGTGATGTCCTGATTTTGAATTCAGAAGATTTTGTAGGTTTATGATGCATTCTTACCTCATTCTTGACGATGATAGCAAAAGCATTTTGAAAATCCAAGCCGTGATGGAAGGGTTTTCAAATTTTCAGCTTATGGCTACTGCGACCAATTATGAGGATGGATTAAATGCCATTTTAGAATATCAACCGGATTTTGTTTTTTTAGAGATTAATCCACTTTCTGCCAATTCCAACCTTTCTCTTTTGCTAATTAACGAATTACATCGTTTTTTAAAGAAGATTCCAAAAATTATTGCGATTTCACACGATACAAGCAAAGCGTTTGAAGCGGTGAAGTATGATGTGCTGGATTTTTTAGTAAAGCCATTTGCTGAATCAGATGTTCGCAAAGCCTTATTGCGTTTTGAAAAAAACAACGATACTCCTGTCATCCGGTTAAATCCTGAGCCTAGAAAAATTTCCGAGTTTAAAGTTGTAGAACCAAAATTAGAGGTTCAAGAAAATGACAATTTAGCAAGAGAATTAATTTCGATTCAACCGGAGTATGTTCAAGTAAATTCGGTGAACGAGGAATTAATTACATTACTGAAAACAGAACTATCCGGTTTAAAGGAAGCTATTTTAGAAATAGCCAATCAACAAAAGCCAACGTTTGATTCTGACGCGATTACTTCTCAAATCATTGAAAAGTTAGAAGAGGCTCTTCCTAAAGAAAATTCGTCAGTAGATTTAGAACCTTTACTTTCCGAAATTAAAAACATCACATTAGATGCTCCTAAAACGATTGTTTCAAATGAGGAAGTACATCGTAATTTAATTTGCATCAAATCATACGGCGATTATCGCTTTTTAGAATTAGACGAAATTGCTTTTCTAAAAGCGGATAATAATTCCACCGATATTACATTAAATAACGGGGAGGTAATTACAGCATTTAAAACTTTAAAATATTTTGAAGAAAATCTTCCTTCCTACTTCTTTAGGATACACAATAGTTATATTGTGAATAAAAACTATGTTTCCCGAATTCATACCGGAAACACGGTTTGTTACATCAAAAATTCGAAGACACAACTCCCGTTTTCCAAGAGCTACAAAGAGAATGTAGAGCAAATAATAGCCCAATTAGCAGGCTCTGAATTCAAAGACATCTAAAAAGAGTTATTTCACCAGTATTTTAGCTTAATCCACAATCAAACGAACACCATCTACCAATCATCCCTTGATTTTATTGGCTGTGCGTGATATGCACTATACTTTTACACCGTGAATGATTGTCTCCACGTGATACAAATAAAAATACAATATACAGTATTAGAAATTCACTCAAAAAAAAAGAAATTCAAATCATAACTAAATATCACAACATTATGAAAACTTTATTCGCATTATTAGGACTTTTTATGTTTGTTTCAGTATCTTCATCTGATTTATCAGTAAATTCTACATCTGAAAATGGAGATGGATCTGCTGTAACAGGAGGTAAAAGAGCATTGGTTATCCAAATGTCTGAGAATGGAGATGGATCAGCTGTAACAGGAGGTAAAAGAGCTTTAGTTATCCAATAATTAAAATAAGTATATAATTTCTCTACATTAGAGAATTATTTTCTACAATATATAAATCTTTTTAATATTTTTGATGTAAATATCAGAAGTATTGAAAAGATTTTTTGTTTTTACTATTATACTAATTTCTGTGTTTGCCTGTAATAATATTTCTTCGACAAAAGAAAATAACAGTGCGATTCAGGACAGTATTCAATATTATATTCAAAACGCACATAATTTTGAATTGCCAGAGAATGAAGTAGTCCAATCATTAAATAAAGCTCAGGACTTAATTAAAACACTTCCAAGAGATTCAGTTTATTTTAAAAATAAAATTTATGTTGCTTTTATTTATGATAACATTGGAAAAAAGCAAGAGTTTAAAAATACAGTTTTAGAACTCATAGATGAAGCGATTCAAGCTAAAGATTCGTTTTATCTTGCTAGAGCCTATACTTACTTAGGAGAATATTATGCCGATAATGTCGTGATGGATAGTGCGGTTATCAATTTTCAAAATGCAGAAAAAATATATTTTGGAATCAAAGACAATATTGGGATTGGCCGTATGCATGTAAAAATGGCTACAGCTAAACACAAGGTTAGAGATTACTTGGGTAGTGAGAAATCGGCTGTTTTGGCTTTAACTTATATTCGATTAGAGAATAATAAACTTTTAGAATACGAGGCTTATAATATATTAGGAATAACTTGTTTGGATATAAAAGATTATGAAAAAGCGAAAGAATATTTTCAAAAAGCCTTTAAAATAGCCAGTGAAGAACAATTAATAAATTTTGGTTCTTACCAAACAATGGCAGTTTCATTAAATAATTTAGGCTGGATTAATTTAAAAACAAGTAATTACAGAGAAGCTTTATCTTATTTTAATCAAGCTATTCAAGAGCCGGATTTATTACAAGAGTACCCGGCTTTGTATGCAACAATATTAGATAACAAAGCAAAAGCAAAATTAAGACTTGGTGATTTTTCTAATTTACCTAATGATTTTTATGAATCCTTAAAAATACGTGAAGAACTTCAACTTGTCCCTGAAATTGTAAACAGCCGTATAAATTTATCAGAATATTATGAAAAAAAGGGTGTTTTAGATAGTGCAAAGCAATATGCAGAAGAAGCCTATAAATTAGCAAAGCAAACAAATATTATTAATCTGCAACTTTCAGCCATAGATCAACTTAACACAGTTGAACCGGAAAACCAAAGTATTTTTGCGAAAGAATACGTTAAGTTAACAGACAGTTTATTTCAAGGAGAACGTCAAGTTTCTGAAAAATTCGCACGCATTGAATACGAAACCGATGAAATCAAACGACAAAAAGAGCAATTAGCAGCTCAAAACCGCAATATTATTCTTTTTGCTTTATTGGCGGTTTTTATTGTGGTACTTCTTTATATTATACGTGACCAACGGAGTAGAAATAAATACTTTCGATTGCGGGAAGAACAACAAAAGGCGAATGAAGAAATTTATAGTATGATGCTTAGCCAGCAAAAGAAGATGGACGAAGTGGTTTTAAAAGAAAAACAACGCATTGGTCAGGAATTGCATGATGGAGTGCTGGGGCGTTTGTTTGGAGCACGACTCAATTTAGACAGTTTAAATAAAAAAAATGATGAACTTGCCATTGCCGGCAGAAATCATTACATATCGGAGCTAAAGTTCATTGAACAAGATATTCGTGAAATTTCGCACGAGCTTAGCCGTGAAAAATTTGCGTTAATCAATAATTTTGTTGCTATTTTAACCAATTTGTTTGAAGAACAAAAAAATCTTTCCGAAGCAACCGATTTGAAATATTCAATTGACCAAGCCATTAAATGGGATAAGGTGGATAATGATTTAAAAATTAATCTTTACCGAATCATTCAAGAATCATTGCAAAACATCAATAAATACGCCAAAGCAAAAAATGTTTCAGTAAACTTGTTAAAAGATGCCGAACATTTACATGTTACTATTATAGATGACGGAATTGGATTTGATGTGTCGAAAAAAAGCAAAGGGATTGGTCTTCAAAATATCACTTCCCGAGTGCAAACCTGCAAAGGAACTTTTGAACTAAAATCTAATCCGGGGAAAGGTACAAGAATTACGATTGACTTGCCGTTTAAAAAATAATTTTAAAACAAACACTTTTGAATTTATCAAAAGTGTTTTTTCTTTTTTATATTTGACTGTTATTTTCAACCAAATAGACAACCAACAACTAAATCATGTCAAAAAATTACCAAATTGTTATTGTGGATGATCATCCGTTTATCATCGAAGCCTATAAAAATGCTTTAAAAAGCTACAGTGCTAATTCGTTTGAATATACGACCACACAAGCCAATAATTGTAAAACGGCGTATGAAACCATTACAACGGCCACCCAGGCATTTGACATTGCATTTTTAGACATTAGTATGCCGCCTTATGAGGAAAAAGGGATTATGTCAGGTGAAGATTTGGCTAAATTACTTCGTAAACTCATGCCGGACTGCAAAATTATTTTGCTCACCATGCATACCGAATTAATTAAAATCAATACCATTATTAAAGAAATTAACCCTAACGGATTAATCATAAAGAACGATTTAACCTTTGATGAGTTATTGAATGCGTTTGATAAAATTCTAAACAACGACAATTACTACAGCCAAACCGTAGTGAAGTTCGTGAGTCAATCACAATATGAAAATTTACAGGTAGATGAGTTTGATAAACAGATTTTATACCATTTATCAAAAGGAATAAAAACCAAAGATTTACCGAGCTATGTGCCACTTTCCTTAAGTGCCATTGAAAAGCGAAAGCTCAATTTAAAAGAAATTTTAGGCGTTAAAGGAAGTAGTGATATCGAACTGATTACCGAAGCAAAAAACAAAGGGTTGATTTAGTCAACCCTTTTTTAATACACAAAACCGTACTAAAATTGGCAGGAAACCACAATGAATTTTGCGGTTAACCGTAACTAATTGTCTGAAAATCAAACTACTTTTACATCGAGTTAGTGAACATACTGAAGTTTCTGAGTAACCTAGGAACGAAAGAAGAGTAAACCGAAAAAATACCACCCTTTTGTAAGTCCCCAAAGACTTAACCTACTAATCGGAACTCAAAAAATCTAAAGAGCGATAGGCCCCAAACTATCGCTTTTTTGTTTTAATGAGCTAGTAAAAACCAATGAATTAAAACCTAACATTTAATTTGCGAATTTGCGGTTACATCAAGTTTACGGGAAACCACAATGAAAAAGGCAGAAACCCGTAACACATTCTGAGTAAAACCGTATTTAAATTTCTAGTAGGTCGCTATATCTTTACATCATCAATAACGAAGTAATTATTCATAATTAAAATATTGACCCAAGGACGTTCTGAGTAGCCAAATCGAATTAAAATACCACCCTTTTGCCCCAACAAAGGTTTATTTCATAAAAAAGCTACTGTGTTTTTGAAAGTTTAGATAAAAAAAGCGATAGCCCCAACTATCGCTTTTTTTATTATTCTGCTAAGGCATTCCAGCCTCTGGCTTTGAGTTCTATTTTTTGATTGGCTCTAGTGACTAAATGTTTGCCTTCACTTTCTTTTACCATGTGACCAATTACAGTTAAGTTTGGATTGGCTTTGATTTTATCGAAGTCTTCCAAAGCTATCGTAAATAACAATTCGTAATCTTCACCGCCGTTAATGGCTACTGTAGTGCTGTCGATGTTGAATTCTTCACATACCGAAATCAACTGAGGATCTAATGGTAATTTTTCTTCGTAAATCGTACAACCTACGTTAGATTGCTTACATAAATGCATGATTTCAGAGGAAAGTCCGTCGGAAATATCAATCATCGAAGTAGGTTTTACTTCCAGTTTTTCGAGTAATTCTTTGATGTCTTTTCGAGCTTCGGGCTTCAACTGTCTTTCGATTAAATAGGTATAATTATCCAAATCCGGTTGGTTGTTGGGATTCACCTGGAAAACTTGCTTTTCGCGTTCTAAGACTTGCAAACCCATGTAGGCCGCACCGATATCGCCGGTTACCACTAACAAATCGTTTGCTGCGGCTCCGCTTCGATACACAATATCTTCAGCATTCGCTTCGCCTAATGCGGTAATGGAAATGATCAATCCTTTTTGAGACGAAGTGGTATCGCCACCAATCACATCTACCTTATAGTGTTTTGAAGCAAGTGTAATTCCGGCAAATAATTCTTCCAACGCTTCGAGCGGAAATCGATTCGAAACCGCAATGGAAACCGTTATTTGAGTAGGCGTTGCATTCATCGCACAAATGTCGGAAACGTTCGCCACCACAGCTTTGTAGCCCAAATGTTTTAACGGCATATACGCCAAATCAAAGTGAACGCCTTCGATTAATAAATCGGTGGAAACAACGGTTTTTTTATCCTTGAAATCCAACACAGCTGCATCATCACCAATTCCTTTTAAGGTGGAAGATTGATTGATTTCAAAATGCTTCGTTAAATGGTCAATTAAACCAAATTCGCCCAATTGAGCAATGGAGGTGCGTTGAGGTGATTTTTCTTCTAACATAGTTTTTTTTCAAAAGACAAAGGTACGAAGGTTTTGAAAATAATTGAATTTAAAAAAACCCAACAACGCTCGTCATTGGGTTCTCATATACTTCTCAGCCACTCAGCATCTCTACTAATCATTCAACTTCAACACCGCCATAAACGCTTCTTGCGGAATCTCTACATTCCCCACCTGACGCATTCTCTTTTTCCCTTTTTTCTGTTTTTCCAACAGTTTTCGTTTACGAGAAATATCTCCTCCATAACATTTTGCTGTAACGTCTTTACGTAAGGCTTTTATCGTTTCACGAGCAATGATTTTGGCTCCAATAGCCGCCTGAATAGGAATGTCAAACTGTTGTCTTGGAATCAATTCCCGCAGTTTTTCACACATTTTCTTACCAATATTATACGCATTGTCTTCGTGAATCAAAGCGGATAAAGCATCCACTTGATTGGCATTCAAAAGCACATCCAATTTCACCAATTTCGAAGCACGCATCCCAATGGGGTGGTAATCAAAAGAAGCATATCCTTTGGAAACCGTTTTCAAACGGTCATAAAAATCAAATACAATTTCGGCCAACGGCATATCAAAATTCAACTCCACTCGCTCTGTAGTCAAATAGGTTTGATTAGTAATGATTCCGCGTTTTTCGATACACAAACTCATGACGTTCCCCACAAAATCGGATTTCGTGATGATGGTAGCTTTGATAAACGGTTCTTCAACTCGATCTAGTTTTGAAGGTTCCGGTAAATCAGAAGGATTATTTACAATCAAAGCTACATCCGGTTCTTTTTTGGTATACGCCAAATACGAAACGTTAGGAACAGTTGTAATCACCGTCATGTCGAATTCACGCTCCAAACGCTCCTGAATAATCTCTAAATGCAACATTCCCAAGAATCCACAACGGAAACCAAAACCAAGAGCCGCTGAACTTTCCGGAGCAAAGACCAAAGAAGCATCGTTCAGTTGTAATTTCTCCATCGAAGCCCGTAAGTCTTCAAAATCTTCAGTATCTACCGGATAAATTCCGGCAAAAACCATCGGTTTTACGTTTTCAAAACCGGTAATCATATTGGTCGTTGGGTTTTTGGCATCGGTAATCGTGTCACCCACTTTTACCTCTTTGGCTTCCTTAATTCCGGAAATCAAATAACCTACATCACCGGTAGAAATGACGTCTTTCGGAACTTGATTTAACTTCAACGTACCTACTTCATCGGCAAAATATTCTTTGCCGGTAGCCATAAATTTAATTTTCTGGCCTTTTCGAATCTCGCCGTTTTTCACACGGAAAATAACTTCAATACCACGAAACGGATTGTAATGTGAGTCAAAAATCAACGCTTGTAACGGTTCTTCTTTTTCCCCTTTTGGTGGCGGAATTTTCTCGATAATTGCCGCTAAAATATTCTCCACACCAAAACCGGTTTTTCCCGAAGCATGAATAATATCTTCTAAATCACAGCCTAATAAATCAATGATATCGTCGCTCACTTCCTCCGGATTGGCACTTGGTAAATCCACTTTGTTCAACACCGGAATAATTTCCAAGTCGTTTTCCAAAGCCAAATATAAATTGGAAATCGTTTGAGCCTGAATGCTTTGAGCCGCATCTACAATCAATAAAGCTCCTTCACAAGCGGCAATGGATCGCGAAACTTCATACGAAAAATCCACGTGTCCCGGCGTATCAATCAAATTCAAAATATATTTTTCGCCTTTGTAGGTATATTCCATCTGAATCGCGTGACTCTTAATCGTAATCCCACGTTCACGCTCCAAATCCATGTTATCCAGCAACTGAGCCTTTTCCTCACGAGCCGTAACGGTTTGAGTAGCACTTAGCAATCGGTCGGCTAGCGTACTTTTTCCGTGGTCAATGTGAGCAATAATGCAAAAATTTCGTATGTTCTTCATCTTCGTTTAATTCAATTTTTTTTGGGCGTTTTCTTTGGGCGTTCCCCAAGGGTCGGGCTTTTCGTTCCAAGTCCTCGTCACGGTTTCGCTATCGCTACACCGTTCCTGTGGGCTTTCCACTGCAATCCCTAACGCAAACCCTGCTCCATACAGAATTGTGTGCAAATATAAAGCAAAGTTTTGGATTTTAAAGGGATTAAACCTGACAGGTTTTCAAAACCTGTCAGGTTTAAAATTACCCCATTTTGCAAACCCCACCCGTTTCCCTATCTTTGCAAAAAAAATTCAATGCCAACAATCGGAAACATCATCTTACCCGACTTTCCCTTACTTCTTGCTCCCATGGAAGATGTGAGTGATCCGCCGTTTCGTCGCTTGTGCAAATTGCATGGAGCCGATTTGATGTATTCTGAATTTATTTCGTCTGAAGGATTGATTCGTGATGCGATGAAAAGCAAACAAAAATTGGATATTTTTGATTACGAACGTCCGGTGGGTATTCAAATTTTTGGTGGCGATGAAGAAGCGATGGAAATGTCTTCCCGCATTGTAGATGCAGTGCAACCCGATTTAGTAGATATTAACTTTGGTTGTCCGGTTAAGAAAGTGGTGTGCAAAGGTGCCGGTGCCGGCGTTTTAAAGGATGTTGATTTAATGATTCGCTTGACCAAAGCAGTGATTAAAGGAACCAATCTTCCGGTAACAGTAAAAACCCGTTTAGGTTGGGATGAAAACTCAATCAACATTGATGAAGTCGCGGAACGTTTGCAAGACATTGGTGTGCAAGCGTTAACTATTCACGCAAGAACGCGTGCTCAAATGTATAAGGGCCATTCCGATTGGTCGCACATTGCTCGTGTCAAAAATAATCCTAGAATTACGATGCCAATCTTTGGAAACGGCGACATCGATTCGCCTGAAAAAGCATTGGAATACAAAAATAAATATGGTCTTGACGGAATGATGATTGGCCGTGCCGCCATTGGTTATCCGTGGATTTTTAACGAAATCAAACATTATTTCAGAACCGGAGAACATTTACCGGAACCCTCTATGAAAGACCGTATTGAAGCCGCCCGAAATCACCTAATCTGGTCAATGGAATGGAAAGGAGAACGAGTTGGGATTTTTGAAATGCGTCGTCATTACACCAATTATTTCAAAGGCATACACGGATTCAAAGAATACAAACAAAAATTAGTTACCACCGATGGAGCAATGGCTTTAATGGATGTTTTTGAAGAGATTGCACAGGTATATGCGAATTACCAGACAGTTTAATTTATTCCAGTAGTTTTTTATTTACTCTACTACTGGCAATCCAAGAGGCAAGAAATCCTAAAACGGCAATCGTAACAATCACAATTAATACATTTGTAAAGGAAAACCGTACCGGATAGGCCATGCTTTGATTAATCATAATAAACCCAAATTGTTGTTGAAGAAGCGTGACAATAATTCCCATTACCAAACCAATCACACATCCTAAAAAGCAAATTAAAAACCCTTGATAAAGGAATATTTTTCTTAAATCTTCTACATCAGCACCTAAATTGAACAAGGTTTTTAAGTTTGATTTCTTTTCTATGATAATCATAATCAAAGCACCTACTAAAGTGAAAAGCGTCACAGTAATTACCAAAGAAAAAATTAAATATAAAACCAAATTTTCTGTGTTCAACATTTTATAGAGCGATTCATTGAGTTGAGCTCTGTTCTTGATGACAACAGTATCTTCCAGAATTTTTTCAAGCGAAGCAATAACCTCCGATTCGTCGGCATTTGGTTCAAGTTTTACCTCGATTCCTGAAATTTGATTGGGTTGATAGGCCAATAATTCTTGAACAATACTTAAATCGGCAAAAACATATTTTTGGTTGAGGTCTTCATTGATAAAATAAAACCCAACCGGAACTAAAACGGAACGGTTAAATGCTCCATCCGGTGAATCAATTGTCCCTTTTCCCGGTTTAGGGACGAAGGTTTCAAATACATTGACCAAATCAAACAAACCCATGGAAAGTTTTTGACTTATCCCATGTCCAACCACAACTTGCTCTGAATTTTCTTCAATCCATTGCCCTTGAAAGATAGTTTTTTCAACTTGGTTTACTTGATTAAAATTTTTGTCAACACCTTTAATGTTGGACAAAATATCTTTTCCGTTAAAGGTAAAAAGAGCTCGTTCTTCAATGATTTTACTGAAATGAGATACTCCTTCGATTTTGCTGATTTCGTTTTCCTGTTGCGGACTGATAAAGATTGTTTTTCCGGTTTTGGCAACCGCCTTTAAATCCGGATCAAAGTCGTTTGAAAAGGATAAACTGAAATCTTTTAATCCACTGAAAACAGACATAACCACAAACAAAGCCATAGTTCCAACAATTATTCCCACGGAGGCAATGATTGTGATGATGTTTATAGCAGTGTTTTTACTACCGCTAAATAAATAACGTTTGGCTATGTAAAGCGGAAATTTCACGTTAGAATTTCTTTCTTTTTTCTAGAAGATTTGGGTTTTCAATTGGGTTTTCATCACCGGTAAGGGCTTTGTCAATTTTTTCTATATAATCTAATGAGTCATCTATATAGAACGATAAGTTGGGTACTTTTCTCAATTGAAGCTTTACCCGCTGTGATAAGTCATGTTTAATTAAAGGCGTATTCGATTTTATAGCCGCTAAGATTTCCGGACCTTTATCAGTCGGAAATACACTTAAATATACTTTAGCAATTGATAAATCGGTTGTAACCGAAACTTTTGAAACGGAAATGATTAAGTTAGTAATTCCGTTTTTACGTACTTCTCCTTGCAAAATATCTACCAAATCATTTTGCAAAACGGTTCCTATTTTCTTTTGTCTGTTTGTTTCCATGATGCAAAAGTACAGATTTTTGTGCTTATTTAAATTTTAAATGGTTTCACTTCCAATTTATTTATTGAATCTTTAGCAATAAGTTAGAAAATTTATAAAAGGCAACTTCTTATCTTTGCACAAACAAATAACTTATGAAGTTCAATACAAAAGTCATACATGGTAATCAACACCATGATCCAAGTACGGGAGCGGTTATGCCACCGGTTTATAACACCTCTACTTTTGCACAAAAAAGTCCGGGTGTTCCGATTAATCATTACGAATACAGTAGAGCAGCCAATCCTACTCGTCAAGCATTAGAAGATGCCTTGGCCAGTATTGAAAACGGTGTTCGCGGTTTAGCATTTTCATCAGGTTTAGCGGCAACAGATTCCGTTTTAAAATTGCTTAAACCTGGTGATGAAGTAATCTCAATGGATGATTTATACGGAGGAACGTATAGAATGTTCTCTCGTATCTATCAAGATTTTGGGATTAAGTTCCATTTTGTGGATATGAATGATTTGGAGAAATTTCAATCGTTAATCAATGCCAATACAAAATTAGTTTGGGTTGAAACTCCCACTAATCCATTGATGAAATTAGCGGATATAGCTGCAATTGCTAAAATTACAAACGAAAGAAAACTGCTATTTGCTGTTGACAACACTTTTGCCACAGCATATCTTCAAAAACCATTGGATTTGGGTGCGGATATTGTCATGCATTCCGCAACCAAATATTTGGGAGGACATTCCGATGTGATTGCTGGAGCTCTAGTGGTGAAAGATGCGGAATTAGGAGAAAAATTACACTTTGCTCAATTTGCTACCGGAGGAACGCTAGGGCCACAAGACAGTTATATGGTATTGAGAGGAATTAAAACCTTACACCTTAGAGTACAAAGACATTGCGAAAACGGCATGAAAGTGGCTGAATTTTTGAGCAACCATCCGGAAGTAGAGAAAGTTTTTTATCCGGGTTTACCGGATCATCCGTTTCATGCCATTGCCAAAAAACAAATGATTGGCGGTTTTGGCGGAATGGTTTCCTTTACTTTCAAATCTGGAAAAAAAGCTGATTCAATTTCTTTTTTAGAAAAATTAAAAGTGTTCACTTTGGCAGAATCATTGGGGGGAGTTGAATCATTGGCGAATCATCCGGCTTTGATGACACACGCTTCCATTCCGGAAGAAAAACGAAAAGAAATCGGAATTTCAGACGATCTGGTTCGTTTAAGCGTTGGCGTAGAAGATATTGATGATTTGTTAGCCGATATTGAACAGGCTTTCAGATAAAACAAAAACCCGTCAACTTTTTGCTGACGGGTTTTTTGTTTTGTATTATAAAAATTCGATTAATCTAAATAATAAATGTAACCTACATTTAACCAAACCAACCAGTCGTTCGCTTTATTTTCTTTGTACACATCCGGATTCGGATTTAAACCATCCACCCAGTTGGAGAAATAATATTGCCAACGCAAATCAATCATTAAATCGGAAAGAACGGTTAATTTATATCGCGTTCCAATACTAGCCACTACAGACCAAACTGTTCCGGCTTCGTTAGTCACTCCATCGATATATTTCACCGGAGTAACTTCTAATAACTCACCTAAACCTGGTCCTAATGTGGAATAAGCCTCTGGTTTGTAGAAACTAAATTGTGCTCCTAAACTAACAAAAGGGCCTAGCTTACCTTGCGTGGCAGAAAATTCTCTTATACTTAATGGGAAATATTCCAATTGCATTCCAATGTTGGTTACAGATGTGCTTCCTTTCATACCTCTTAACTGTTGAGCAAAGACTGAAGTTCTGCTGTCATCAACCCATTTTCCATAATGCTCCAAGTTAGTTTTATTGTATGATAGTTCACTTCTTAACTTAAAATGGTCATTAAAATAAGTAGGAGTTGCATAACAGTTACAATCTGCTCGGTAGGAAAAGTTCATGTAATGAATAATTCCAATTCCAAAGCCGGTATTTCCAAAGTTTGTTTCGCCGTCGCCACGAACGCCATAGTCTGATTGAAAAGCAACCGGACCAACAATCGCACCAACTTCATGCGAAAAACCAAACTGTGCTTTAACGGTATTGTTAAAACCAAATAATAGCAATAAGGTAATTATAAGATATTTGGGCATTTGCATATATTTTAAATGACAATTCTCGACAAATATATAAAAACATAATTCACTTGTAAAATAAAATGAAAAAATACTTCTATATATACGAAAAAAACTAAAATTTGTTTTAAATGTTGTGAATTTGTATTGATTTAATCTTGATTCCTTAACAAAAAAATAAATCTACTGAGAATATAAAAAAAATTATACCTATATTTTAATAAAATGTATATTTGTCGCAACAAACGAAAACGTTTTCATAAAGCGTTATTAAACTAATAATCATGACAGAAAGTATTCACTCTTTTGTTGAAGCAGTAGCTAAAAAAAATCCAAACGAACCTGAATTTTTACAGGCTGTTAAGGAAGTTGCCGAAACGGTTATTCCTTTTATTGAGCAAAATAAAAAATACCAAAACCAAATGCTTTTGGAGCGTATGGTTGAGCCGGAACGCGTGATCATGTTTCGAGTAACATGGATTGATGATGCCGGAAAAACACAAGTAAACCGTGGTTACCGAATTCAAATGAATTCTGCCATAGGTCCATACAAAGGTGGAATTCGTTTTCATCCTTCTGTTAATTTAAGTATATTAAAATTCTTGGCTTTTGAGCAAACATTCAAAAATAGTTTAACAACTTTGCCAATGGGTGGCGGTAAAGGAGGTTCAGATTTTGATCCAAAAGGAAAATCAGATATTGAAATTATGCGTTTTTGCCAAAGTTTCATGACTGAATTGTCCAAACACATTGGAGCAGATACCGATGTTCCTGCCGGAGATATTGGTGTTGGAGGTAGAGAAGTTGGCTATATGTTCGGTCAATACAAAAGACTTAGAAACGAGTTTACAGGCGTTTTAACCGGAAAAGGGATTTCTTTCGGAGGATCGTTAATTCGTCCGGAAGCTACCGGTTACGGGAACGTATACTTTGCTCAAAGTATGTTAAACACCAAAGGAGATAGCTTTAAAGGAAAAATTGTAACTGTTTCCGGGTCCGGAAACGTAGCACAATATGCAGCTGAAAAAGCAACCGAATTGGGTGGGAAAGTAGTAACATTATCTGATTCATCAGGATATATTTATGATGCAGACGGAATTGATGCTGAGAAATTAGCTCACGTCATGCACATCAAAAATGAATTAAGAGCTAGAATCAGTGAGTATGTAAAAAAGTATCCAAACGCAAAATATGTTGACGGGAAACGTCCATGGGAAGTAAAATGTGATATTGCATTGCCTTGTGCTACTCAAAACGAATTAAACGAAGCAGAAGCAAAAGCTTTAATTGCCAATGGATGTATTTGTGTGTCTGAAGGAGCCAACATGCCTTCTACACCGGAAGCTATTGAAGCATTCTTAAAAGCAAAAATATTATTTGCCCCGGGAAAAGCATCTAATGCAGGTGGTGTAGCTACTTCTGGTTTAGAAATGTCGCAAAATTCCTTGCGTTTAAGCTGGACATCTGAAGAAGTTGACCAACGTTTAAAAGGAATTATGGCCAATATTCACGAAGCATGTGTAAAATATGGTTCAGACGGGAAGGGCTATGTTGACTATGTAAAAGGAGCAAATGTGGCCGGTTTTGTTAAAGTAGCCGATGCCATGTTAGGTCAAGGAGTAGTATAATTTCAACCTTAATAATTAAAATAAAGAGCTGTCTGAAAATGACAGCTTTTTTTATTCTCCAAATATTAAAAGTAGGATTCTTTCGTTTTAACTATATTTGTGTGTCAATTTAATCTGCTGATGAAGAACTTTTTTTGGATTGTAGTATTATTTATATTTCCGTTTGAGAATATTTCACAAAACCTTTTGTGGCAAGGTTATTTTTCCTATAACGAAGTTCGCGATCTGTCAGAATCTGAAAACCGACTTTTTGCCGCTTGTGAAACAGCATTGTTTTCTAAAAATCGTTCTACCAACGAAATAAATACAGTCAACACGGTTGATGGACTTTCCGGAGAAACCATTTCCACAGTTTACCACAGTCAACAATATAACAGAACTTTTGTGGGGCATAACAACGGGTTATTAATTATGATTAATGAAGCCACTGAAGAAATAACTTTATTAGTTGGAATTCGTGATCAAGCCGGTGGAATTCCGCCCAATAAAAAGAAAATCAATCACATTTATGAGTACAATGATAAACTCTATATTTCCACAGATTTTGCTTTAGTAGAATTCAAATTAACCGATTTTACATTTGGCGACACGTTTTATATCAGTCCAACCGGAGCCCAAGCAGAAGTATTAGAAACGACAGTATTAAACGAAGAAATTTATGCTGTTACCTTAAATCACGGGATTCGTCAGGCTCCATTATCTAATCCAAATTTGGTTAATTTTAATGCTTGGCAAACGTTCTATGGTGATTTTTGGAAAGGGATTGTTACGTTTAACAATCAACTTGTAGCGATTAACTCCAATAACATACTGTATAGGTTTAACGGAACCAATCCAATTGCAATATTAAATGTTGGTCAGCCTTTTGTTGATTTACGAAGTAGGGGAGATAAATTGGTGGCAACTACATCCTCTCGTGTTGTGGTGATGAATGAATCGTTTGCACAAATAGTAACGGTTCAAAGTTCATCAATCCCGGATTTAACCTTAACTTTTACATCAGGCACTATCATCGGAGACTCCATTTATATTGGCACATTTGAAAACGGTGTGATAGAAACAACAATAACGAATCCATCTTTATTCGAAGTTTTGTTACCACAAGGACCAAATAAAAATAATATTTTTTCGATCACCATTACACCATCAGGAACGTTATGGGCTACTTTTGGGGATTATTCTCAATTCAACAATCCTTACCCTTTAGACGAATTTGGAATCAGTAAATTGTCTCAAGAAGAATGGTTGAACATACCCTATGAAGAATTACTTGAGGCAAAATCTATTGTTCGTGTAACCGTAGACCCAACCAACGAAAACATTGTTTATGCAAGTTCTTATTTTTCTGGTTTATTAAAATTAGAAGATGATGTTGCTACCACAATTTATAACACTACAAATAGTGGGTTACAATCTTTAGTTATCCCCGGTAACCCAACCTACGGTCCTGATATTCGGGTTGAACAAACCGCTTTTGACAAAGAAGGTAATCTTTGGGTTTCAAACGGTTTAATTGCCAATATGCTTAAAGTGTTTCGTGCAAATGGACAATGGCAGTCTTATGATGTAAGTGATGTTTTAGGAGGTTTTACCAGTAACTCCAGAATGTCTGTAGACAAGAACAATACCAAATGGCTTTGTACTTTAGATGAGGGACTTCTTGCTTTTAACGAAAATTTCGGCAACCGTTTGATAAAAATTACAGAAGGACAAAACGAAGGGAATTTACCCTCATCTGCTGTGCAATGTGCTGTTGTGGACAATAGAAATCAATTGTGGATTGGCACCCGAAGAGGATTACGCGTTTTGCCCTCTGTTGATCGTTTTTTAAATGAAGAAGAACTCACTACCAATTCCATTATTATTTTAGATGAAGGTTTGGCTCAAGAACTTTTATTCGGTCAATTTATTACCGATATTGCTGTAGATGGAGCCAACAACAAATGGATTGGTACAGCCGATGCCGGTGTGTTTCAGTTTTCGCCAAATGGTCAGCAAACGTTACAGCGTTTTACTTCGGCCAATTCGCCTTTGCCAAGCAATGTTATCAATGATATCGAAATAAATGGAACCACAGGTGAAGTTTTTATTGCCACTTCCAAAGGAATGGTGTCTTTCAAAGGAACCTCCACCAAACCCAATGACAATCTTAAAGACGTGTATGTTTACCCCAATCCGGTTCGTCCTGGGTTTGAAGGTACTGTAAAAATCTCCGGACTCACAAGCAAAGCCAACGTAAAAGTGACCGACATCGAAGGGAATCTAGTCTACGAAGAAATCTCCGAAGGTGGCACGATTGAATGGGATACCACCGCATTTGGAAAATACAAAGTAGCTTCCGGTGTCTATATGATTTTTATTTCTACGGATGATGCGTTGGATACTACGGTTAAGAAGGTGATGATTGTAAGGTAGATAATTGAAAATCGTTTATTTTTTTTAAATAAAAAAAGACCTCACATTTCTGATAAATTTTAAATGAATATTATTTTGTTAAATTGTGTTTAAAAAATCTATAAGCCAAAGAAATAGCAAAACACCATAAGTAATTACAAGCACACCAATACAGCCTATTACAAACGCAAATTTATGCTTTCTACATTCAGTAAAGGATTTACTTTTATTTGAAAAAATCCATATAAAAAATCCACCTAATACTACTATAGTAAAATGACCTCCAGACATTTTTTTTGTTTTGAATCTATAAAATTGGTTTTGGACTTGATCCCTTTCCATCTTATAACAAAAATAGAAAATGTTTCAGATATGTTTCAGTCAATAAAAAAAAGCCTGACATTGCTGTCAAGCTTTTTGCTCCCCCTCTTGGGCTCGAACCAAGGACCCTCTGATTAACAGTCAGATGCTCTAACCAACTGAGCTAAGGAGGAAGGTGTATAACCTTTTTTGCGAGTGCAAATATAAAGCGAAAAATGATTTATCCAAACAAATTCTGCACTTTTTTACACTTTTTACTTTATTATTTTCCGGTGACCAAATGCCAGATGTCGTTACCAAATACTAATGCCATCAATGTCAGCAAAATAACTACACCAATCGTTTGAGCCACTTCTAATGTTTTTTCCGTTGGTTTTTTGCGGGTTATCATTTCGATTAGAATAAAAACAGCATGACCGCCATCTAAGCCAGGAATCGGAAGCACATTCAAGAATGCTAACCACACTGAAAACATCGCCGTAAACGACCAAAAGAAGGTCCAATCCCACGTTGGTTTGAAAATTTTAAACATTCGCAACGGACCACTCACTTGTTTGTATGCTTCGGTTTTGGTATTAAAGATAATTTTAAATTGTTTGATTTGTCCGGTTAAGGTGGAAATGGTTTTATGAAAGCCGGCAGGAATAGATTGTATAAAAGAAACTTCTTTTGTTACATATGCTTTTTCCAAAACACTAAAACGGTTTGCAAAACCAAGTTTTCCTTCTTTGGTTGTTTTGGCTTTTATGTTTAGCGTTTCATTTCCTCTAATTACTTTTAAATCTATGGAATCATTTTTATGTTGACCGATTACCGTGTTGAATTCATCAAAAAAAGTGGTATTTTTATCATTAATAGCCACAATTTTATCACCCACTTTTAATCCGGCCATTTCTGCTTGCTTCCCGGGAAGTAGTGAATCCACAACGGTTTCTTCTCGTGCAGCTAAAAAGTTTTTTCCGGCTCTTTTGATTACATCACGTTTACCTTCGTCAGACAAATCAAAAGTCAATTCTTTGCCATCTCTTAAAATGGTAATATTATCGCCAAATAAAATTTCCAAAGGCAATTGCTCAAATTTTGTTTGCGTTTTTCCATCCACTTTTAAAATTTGATCTCCGTTTTTTAATCCCAAAATGGTTCCAACCGAATCGACTGCAATTCCGTGTTTAATTTTTGAATTATCTACAAAATTATCTCCGTGGTTAATGAATAAACACGCATAAATGATCCAAGCCAAAAAGAAATTGACAATCACACCACCCATGATGATGATTAAGCGTTGCCAAGCCGGTTTACTGCGGTATTCCCATGGTTGAGGTTCTTGTTTCAATTGCTCCTTGTCCATGCTTTCATCAATCATTCCGGCAATTTTTACATAACCACCCATTGGCAACCATCCGATACCGTATTCGGTTTCGCCGATTTTTTTCTTTACCAACGAAAACCAAGGATTAAAGAAAAGATAGAATTTTTCAATTTTTGTTTTAAAATATTTTGCCGGTAAAAAATGACCTAACTCGTGCAGAATAACCAAAAAAGAAAGACACAAAATTAATTGTGCTATTTGAATTAATGTTTCCATTGATGTGTTTTAAATTTCAAAATCGTGCACAAAAGTAAGGTTTTCACATTACAATTGAATTGATTTTGTAGAAAGGCATTAGTTTTTTATAAATTTTTTATGAAAAGTTCCTTCAGAAGTAGATATTGTCATATAATATACGCCGGTTGATAAGGAATTCACATTCAACAACGGATTTTGAGATTCTAAAACAAGTTGACCTAAATTAGAAAAAACCTGAATGTTCTCTATGTTGATGTTTTGAGGATAGTCCACTCTCAAATCAGCTTTAGTCGGATTTGGAACAAGTTGAATGACATTTGATAAATCCAATGTGTTGAGCCCCAAAGTAGCCGAGTTATTTCTTGAAATGATGTGTCTGTTTGGGTCAAAATCAACATCCGTCACTACAAAAGGAACGTTTACAATGAATTGTTGTCCGTTAGTGGTGTGTTCTAACACCACGTCAAAAACTTGATTCCCTTGGCCATAAAGTCTAACTTCTACCGGCATTTCGAAAAAATCTACACTTGCATTTGATTGACTTTGGTTTATTGTGATTGCAGCTTGATTGTTTCCACTATTACTCACCGAAACGGTATAAGAAGGATGTCCTTGACCATATACCCAATCTTCAAAAAACTCCGTTAAATCCATGCCGGAGGCGGCTTCCAAATGTATTTGCAAATCGTCTGTCACCACATAGCCAAAAGCCAAAAGAGGATCTGCTAAGTAATTCTTAATTCCTTGATAAAAATCTTCATCACCCATTTTCCATCGTAACATGTGTGCAACCATCGCTCCTTTGTTATAGCTCAATCGACTGTTGAAAATTCGATTGACACTTGTAGCTTCTGAATCAGTTAAATAAACCGCACCATTATTCGATGAGGTAATGTTGTTGATTAAACTGTTTTTCCAACTCACAAAACTGGTTGGGCCATCAAAATCCTCAACTACTAACCCTGATAGATAGGTTGCGAAACCTTCGTTTAGCCAAATGTCTTTCCATGTTCCACAAGTGACTTTATTGCCAAACCATTGGTGAGCCAATTCGTGAGCAATTAAATTTCGACCAAAACTTCCCATAAACGAAACCGTCGTGTGCTCCATTCCTCCGCCCATGTTCGTTTGAGCATGACCGTATTTTTCGTTGGCAAACGGATAGGTTTCAAACAATTCTTCAAACAAATCCATGATAGGTAAAGTGACCGCCAAACTGTTTTGAGCCGAAGTTAAATTTTCCGGATAAATGTAATTTACAACCGGAAAGTCGTTGGGAGCTGTTCCTGCTTGTTGATTAAATATACTGTAATTCGTTACTGCAATGGCAATTAAATAGGCGGGAATTTTGTAATTGTGTTGAAAATGAGTTGTTTTAGTGCCGTTCCCGTTGTCAACCACACTTTGTTGCACACCATTGGAAACACTTACATACTGCGAGGGAGCCGTAATAAAAACATCAATTGAGTCGATTTTGTCATTTAAATCTTGTTTACATGGCCACCAATCCCTAGCCCCAAAAGGTTCAGATAATGTCCATAAAACAGGCACACCACTATGCGTACTTATTGAAAAACCTTGTTCGGTTGTATTGGGAGCTCCGACATAACTGATGGATACGGAGTTGGTTGTTCCCGACAAAAGAGTGTTTGGAAATTGAATAATCAATTCTTTTGATGCTGAATTATGTTCAAAATCTAGCGGTTCTTCATTCATCATTACAGAACCTACCGTAATTCTGTTGTTGTAGTAAGGATTATTTGTGTTGGTAATTCTTCCCAAATCAAATGTAATCGAATTCATGTTTTCCAAAGCAATGAAATCGGTGGTCACATTGCCGCTGATAAAATATTCTGCCGGATCTACCTCAAATTCTAAACGATGATAAACCACATCATAATTCAAAGTATTTGGATTAACTTGAATATCAACAAGGGAAGAAGAAGATTTTAATTCCGCTTCTGCAATTTCATTAATTTCTTTCAAATAATCTTGTGCAGAAATTGAAAAGCTTAACAAAAGAAAGAAATTAAGTAGTATTTTATTCATTTTATTTGAAAATTGATTGCCAAATGTAGAAAATTGTATTGATTTATCATATTTCTTTCTGTTTTTTAGCATTTGTTCAAACGTGCTTCATTTTCAAAATCCTTTCTTTTCGTTCCAAAACATTTATGTACATTTGCCTTCGCAAAAAAAGTATTATTATGTTACAATTGGCTGTTATCCGTGAGCAGAAAGAAAAAGTGATTAAAGCGTTGGCTAAAAAAAATTTAGACGCCAACCGTTTAGTGGAAACTGTATTAGATTTAGATGAAAAACGCAGAGCAACACAAGTTGAATTAGACAATATTTTGGCTGAATCCAATTTACTTTCCAAAGAAATTGGCGAAATGATGAAATCAGGCGAAAAAGCAAAAGCGGAAATCGTCAAGCAAAAAACAGCTCAATTAAAAGAGAAAAGCAAAGAATTGTCTGAAAAATTGGAAGTGTTTACTACTTCTCTTTCCGAAGAATTATATAAAATTCCAAACACGCCAGCCGATATCGTTCCGGAAGGAAAAACACCTGACGATAACGTAACGGTACATCAAGAAGGTGCTATTCCGGTTTTACATGAAGGTGCTTTGCCACATTGGGATTTAGTAAAAAAATACGACATCATCGACTTTGAATTAGGGGTGAAAATCACCGGAGCCGGATTTCCTGTTTATAAAGGAAAAGGAGCTAAATTACAACGTGCATTGATTGCTTATTTTTTAGATAAAAATACCGAAGCAGGTTACCAAGAATACCAAGTGCCACACTTGGTGAACGAAGCTTCTGGTTTTGGAACAGGTCAATTACCAGACAAAGAAGGACAAATGTACCACGTAGGGGTAGACGATTTATATTTGATTCCAACCGCTGAAGTTCCGGTTACAAACTTGTTTCGCGATGTGATTTTAAACGAAAATGAATTGCCGGTTTTATGCACCGGTTACACCCCTTGTTTCCGAAGAGAAGCAGGTTCATATGGTGCTCATGTTCGAGGATTAAACCGTTTGCACCAATTTGACAAAGTAGAAATCGTTCGTATTGAACATCCGGATAATTCCTATACCGCTTTGGATGGAATGGTGGAACACGTAAAAACTATTTTGAAAGAATTGAAATTACCATATCGAATTCTACGTTTATGCGGTGGCGATATGAGTTTTGCTTCGGCTTTAACCTATGATTTTGAGGTGTTTTCAACCGCTCAAGAACGTTGGTTAGAAATTAGTTCTGTCTCTAATTTCGAAACGTTTCAATCCAATCGTTTGAAGTTGCGTTTTAAAGACAAAGACGGGAAAAATCAATTGGTTCATACCTTAAATGGAAGTTCGCTGGCTTTGCCACGCGTTATGGCAGGAATCATCGAAAATTATCAAACGCCGGAAGGAATTGTGATTCCGGAAGTATTACGTCCGTATACCGGATTCGACATTATCAATTAAAAAAGTTAATCTTTCTACAATCAATGTACTAATTGGCCAAAAAAAGCTATTTTAGTACATTGTTTTTTAAATACTATGCACAAATTTTTCATTTTACTGTTTCTGATTTGCTCGTCGATAGTTTCATCGCAAAATGAACAATTGGCACAGCATTATTATGAACGAGGCGAATTTGAAAAAGCATTGCTGAGTTATCAAGAACTTTTGAAAACTCAACCATCCAATGGAGTTTATTTTCTTCGAGTGATTGATTGTTATCAACAGTTACTTCAGTTTGATAAAGCAGAGACAGCTCTTCAGGAACGATTGACTAAATTTAATATGGCCAATTTGTATGTGGAATTGGGTTATAATTTTCAATTACAAAAAAATCAGGAAAAAGCCGATTTAAATTATAAAATCGCCATTGAAAAAATAAAAGAAAATCCATCGAATGTATATGGAATAGCTTCTTCTTTTGAAAAGAAAGTGCTATTGGATTATGCATTAGAAGCGTATCAAACGGCTATTTCTTTAGACCCGAAATACAAATTTAATTATCAAATGGCTCAAGTTTACGGACAAATGGGCAAGCAAGATTTGATGATCGAAAAGTATTTGGAAGAAATGTATGAAAATCCGCAAAACAGCGTCATGGTTCAAAATCAATTGACACGATTTATGAATGATGAAGCCGGAGATTCTTTCAATGAAATGCTTCGAAAAGCGTTACTGGTTAAAGTTCAAAAAAACCAAGATCTTTTTTGGAATCAAATGCTAAGTTGGTTTTTCGTACAACAAAAAGAATACGGAAAAGCTTTTATTCAAGAAAAAGCCATATATAAAAGAGAGCCGGATTCTTTTTCCAATATTGTTAATTTAGCCGAGTTAGCTATTGAAGAAGGTGAAAATGAAATTGCCGGCGAAATTCTGACTTTCATTTTAGAAAATACCCAAGATTTGGACTTGCAAATTTTTGCCCAAGAATATTTGATGCGAATTAAAATTGAAAAAGCCCAAAAATCCGATTATTCAAAAATTGAGTCTGAACTGGAAATTCTTTTAAAACAATACGGCGTTAGTCCGTATTCATTGGCTTTACAACGCTTACTGGCAGAATTTTCAGCCTTTTATCAAAATAATCCAGAAAAAGGAAAATTAGTTTTGCAAAAAGCGATGGAATTACCGTTGAATAAATTTCAATTAGCGGAAGCCAAAATGGAATTGGCTGATATTTTATTGTATGAAGAGAAATTCAATCAAGCCTTATTGTATTATTCACAAATTGAAGAAGATTTAAAAAATGACGTTTTGGGTCATGAAGCCAGTTTGAAAGCAGCCAAAACCAGTTACTTTAAAGCCGATTTCGATTGGGCTTTAACGCAGTTAAAAGTCTTAAAATCGGCTTCTACTCAACTCATTGCCAACGATGCATTAGAATTGTTCCTGCTAATCAACGACAACACGGTCGCCGATTCGACCCGAACCGCTTTAAAGAAATTTTCGAAAGGCGATTTTTACCTTTATCAAAACAAAAACCAAGAGGCTTTAACGCAATTTCAACAGATTTTAAAAGACCATAAAGGCGAAGAAATTGAAGATGAAACAATCTTAAGAATAGGGCAAACCTATCAAGAATTAACGGATTACAACAACGCCTTGTCGTTCTACCAACAAATCATTGACAATCATCCGGAAAGCATTTACCGAGATGAAGCTTTATTTTTCTCGGCAGAAATCTACAACAAGCACCTTAATCAACCTGAAAAAGCAAAACCATTATACGAAGCCGTACTTTTTAATCACCAAGACAGCATTCATTTTGTCGAGGCCAGAAAGAATTTCAGGCAACTTCGTGGTGATTCAAATTTATAAAAAAAATATTTTACTAACATAATCACACCTTGTCTCCCCCTCTTTTGGAGGGAGAGCGGGTGGAGGAAAAAATATGATACTATACAACGTAACCATCAACATCGATCAAAGCGTACACGACCAATGGCTCCATTGGATGCAAAGTAAACACATTAGTGACGTTTTAGCCACCGGAAAATTCACTTCTGCCCGCATGGTAAAAGTATTAGTGGAAGAAGAAAGCAGTACGACTTACTCCATTCAATATACTGCAGAAAACAAAGAAAAATTAGAAAGCTATTACCGTGAGGATGCTCCACGTTTACGGCAAGAAGGACTGTCACTTTTTGCGGATAAGATGCTCTCATTTCGAACAGAATTACTAGTCATCAGTGAACATTTCCCGAAATCTGCCTTGCAGTAACTTCAGTTCCTCAGAACCTTAGCCTAATATGGAAAAAGTAAAAGCAAAAAAACACCTCGGTCAACATTTTCTAAACGATGAAAACATCGCTCAAAAAATTGCCGATTCACTCACGTTAGAAGGTTATCAAAACGTATTGGAAATCGGTCCCGGAATGGGTGTGCTTACCAAATACCTGCTCGAAAAACCCATTACAACGTATGTAATTGAAATTGATACTGAATCAGTAACTTATTTACAAAACCATTATCCAAAATTAGATGAAAAAATCATTTCAAAAGATTTTCTAAAATACAATTTAACGGAAGTGTTAGGAACCGAACCCTTTGCCATCATTGGAAATTTCCCTTACAATATATCTACTCAAATTGTTTTTAAAACGTTAGAACTTCGCAATCAAATTCCCGAATTCTCCGGTATGTTTCAAAAGGAAGTCGCCGAACGCATTTGCGAAAAAAAAGGAACAAAAGCCTACGGCATACTATCGGTGTTAACCCAAGCTTTTTATGAAGCGGAATACCTTTTTACGGTTTCTGAACATGTTTTCACACCACCACCAAAAGTAAAATCGGGTGTTTTACGATTAAAGCGAAAAGAAAACTATCATTTGCCTTGTGACGAAAAATTGTTTTTTACTGTGGTGAAAACAGCATTTAATCAACGCAGAAAAACATTACGTAACAGTTTAAAAACATACCAACTGTCTGATAATTTAAAAGAAGATAGTATCTTTGACCTCAGACCGGAGCAACTTTCGGTTGAACAGTTTATCGAACTCACGCAAAAAATAGCCGCCGATGGAGTTTAAAATCAGCAGAGAATTTCTCAGTCAAATTGAGCAATTAATTAAGGAAAATAAGGAGCAGGAACTTCTCGACTTGCTTCAGGAAATCCATTATGCTGATATTGCCGAAATCATGGAAGAACTTGATGATTACGGAGCTATTTATATTTTTAACACGCTTGATTCCGAAAAAACATCCGAAATTCTTCTCGAATTAGATGAAGAAGTACGTGAAAAAATCCTGCGAAAACTAACCCCAAAAGAAATTGCCGAAGAGTTAGACGAGCTTTCCACCGATGATGCGGCCGACATTATTGCTGAACTTCCGCAAGAGCGAAAAGAACAGGTAATTTCCGAATTAGAAGATGTTGAACACGCCAAAGACATTGTCGATTTGTTGCGTTACGACGAAGATTCTGCCGGAGGGTTAATGGGGAAAGAGCTCGTGAAAGTCAATGAAAACTGGAACGTACTCACTTGTGTGAAAGAAATGCGAATCCAAGCCGAAAATGTTTCACGTGTTCATTCTATTTATGTGGTGGATGACGAAAATCGACTCAAAGGACGATTATCGCTTAAAGATTTATTAACCACTTCCACCAAAACACCTATTAGCGAAGTCTATATTCCAAAAGTGGATTATGTAAAAGTAGATACCAAAGACGTTGAAGTCGCTCGTATCATGCAAAAATACGACTTAGAAGCCATTCCGGTTGTGGATGAATTAGGACGATTAGTGGGTCGAATTACCATCGACGACATCATCGATGTCATCAAAGATGAAGCCGATAAAGATTACCAATTAGCCGCCGGTATCTCGCAAGACGTTGAAGCAGATGACAGCATTCTCGAACTCACCAAAGCAAGACTTCCTTGGCTGGTTTTAGCACTTTTGGGTGGATTCATCGCCGTTAAAGTCTCCGGACAATTTGAAGGAGCCATGGAAAAATACGGCGTTTTATTCTTTTTTACACCTCTTATTGCCGCCATGGCAGGAAATGTGGGTGTACAATCATCCGCAATTATTGTGCAGGGTTTAGCCAATAATACATTAGGTGGAACTATTTGGCAACGGCTTTATAAAGAAATGCGATTGAGCCTTTTTAACGGACTTATTCTTTCCATAATTCTTCTTCTCGGTAGTCATTTTCTACTCGGAGTTGAATATATTATCGGCATCACTGTGGCCATCGCACTTATTTCCGTCATCGTCATCGCATCACTCATCGGAACGTTTGTGCCCATCACTTTAAATAAATATGGTATCGATCCCGCATTGGCCACCGGACCATTTATTACCACCAGTAACGACATCTTTGGGATTTTAATCTATTTTTCCATCGCAAAAGCCATCTTGGGATTCTAAAATTTGTATTTTTAGGGTGCCAAAACCTGCTATCCGCTTCAATCTTTTTCAGTCAGGCTTGTTTTTATAAGCCCAAAAATGTGCTTCCTTTGGTCGCAATTTTTGAGCAACAAAAACTAAGCCCGCCTTTCAAAAGGATTTCCGCTACTATCAGGGGCACAAACCGTAAATCAATCTATAACCATGAACATTCATATCATCGGAGGAGGTAACCTTGGTGTTGCCATTGCAGTTGGATTAGCCAATTTTTCCAAAGGAAATCACATCACGATTACCCGAAGAAATACGGCTCAAATTCAGCATCTTTCTCAAAACGGAATCACTGTTTCCTCCAACAACATCGAAAATATTGATCAAGCTGATGTAATTATTCTCACCATTAAACCCTATCAAATTGACACGGTAGTAAACGAGATTTTACCACATATTTCCAACAAAATAATCGCTTCTGCAGTCAGTGGCGTTTCATTGGAAACTTTACAACAAAAAACAAAAGTAGCACATCCCATCGTTCGGATTATGCCAAACATTGCCGCACAATTTGCCGAAAGTGCTACGTGTATTTCGTTTTCAGAGAAAAATAAAGAAGCTGGAGAACAAGTTGTTTCGCTATTTAACCACTTAGGAACAGCAATTGTTATTGAAGAAAAATTAATGGATGCCGCCACGGTTCTGGGTGCGTGCGGCACTGCTTATGCCTTGCGATACATCCGTGCTTCGATGCAAGCCGGCATCGAAATCGGTTTTGATGCTCAAACCGCCTTAGCCATTGCCTCCCAAACCGCCAAAGGAGCAGCCAAAATGGCTTTAGAGGAAAAAATTCATCCCGAACAATTGATAGACCGAGTAACTACTCCACAAGGTTGTACCATTGTTGGTTTAAATGAAATGGAGCATCAAGGATTTAGTTCGGCTTTGATTCGTGGGATAAAAACGTCGTTGCTAAAGATTAAAGAGTAGTGGTTTTATACAAATAAAATGGAAAATTTAAAAAAAATAAAAATCCTTCACCTCGATTCCAATCATTCGCTTTTGTGGAAACAATTGGAAGAGTTAGGTTTTGAAAATCACCAAGATTTTGCTTCTACCAAAGAAGAAATTGAAGCAAAAATTCAGGATTATCAAGGCATTGTGATTCGAAGCCGATTTAAAATTGATAAAGTATTTTTAGACAAAGCCACCAATTTAGAATTTATCGCCAGAGTAGGAGCTGGTTTAGAAAGTATCGATTGTGAATATGCGAATGCTAAAAAAATTCATCTTATTGCTGCTCCCGAAGGCAACCGAAATGCGGTTGGTGAACACGCTTTAGGCATGTTACTTTCACTAATGAACAAGTTAAACCAAGCCAATCTATCGGTCAAAAACGGAAATTGGATTAGAGAAGGTCATCGCGGCCATGAATTGGAAGGAAAAACCGTTGGGATTATTGGGTTTGGCAACATGGGGAAATCATTCGCCAAAAAATTACGCGGATTTGAGGTTGAGGTGTTGTGCTATGATATTCTTCCCAATGTAGGCGACCAAAATGCTAAACAGGTTGCATTGGAAGAATTACAACAAAAAGCAGATGTACTTTCGCTTCATACACCGTGGACACCGGAAACCGATAAAATGGTAGATAAAGAATTTATCAATGCATTTGCCAAACCGTTTTGGTTCATCAATACCGCCAGAGGGAAATCGGTGGTTACAGCCGATTTAGTCAAAGCTCTTCAAACCGGAAAAATTCTGGGAGCCGGATTAGATGTGTTGGAATACGAAAAACTTTCCTTCGAAAAATTATTCGATGGTGAAAAACCAGCTGCTTTTACTTATTTATTAGAAACTGAAAATGTCTTGCTTTCGCCACACATTGGCGGTTGGACGTTTGAAAGTCATGAAAAATTGGCACAAGTGATTGTTGATAAAATCAAAGCCATTTATTTTCCAACAAAAGAAACAGCAGAACTAAAACGAGTAACCGGAATAGGTGGATTTTTCTTCAAATCAAAAGATTCTAAAAAACTAATTGAATGGTATAATAAACATTTAGGACTAAAAACAGACCAATATGGTTCTACTTTTTGGTGGAAAGACAAAGAAGGAAACGATTGTTCTACGCAATGGTCACCATTTTCTGATGACACCACCTATTTTTCTCCTTCAAAGAAACAATTCATGCAAAATTTCCGTGTTGAAAATGTAGAATTACTATTGAATAAATTAAAACAAGAAGGTGTTACCATTGTAGGTGAAATGGAGACTTATGATTACGGAAAATTTGGTTGGATTTTAGATCCGGAAGGAAATAAAATTGAACTTTGGGAACCAATTGACAAAGCATTTCAATAATTTTTATATTTTTATAATCAATTATCAACTAATCAATCAACTTTTATGGAAACAACTAGACCAACAGAAGATTGGAATAAACCAAATCATGATGTACCAAGACAAGAAAACAAAAAGATTTTAGCCGGGATTTTAGCCATTTTATTGGGTTCGCTTGGTGTTCATAAATTTATACTTGGCTATAACCAGGAAGGAATAATTTTACTGGGGATAACAATTGTTGGCTATGCAACCCTTTGCTTACTAATTGGTGCTTTTATTGTTTGGATTCCGGGGATTATCGGTTTAATTGAAGGAATAATTTATCTAACCAAAACTGACGAAGAGTTTTACAATACTTATCAGGCCAATAAACGACCTTGGTTTTAAGATAAAGAGTCCCGTTTGGGACTTTTAACCTTTATCTTTTTTCTCCAATTCCGCTTGAAATTCTTCCATGACGGGTTTTACTGTACTTTCCGGTAAGTCGGAAATTCGAATATACATCAAGCCATCTACTGCATTATTAAAGAGTGGGTCCACGTTAAAGGCAACTACGCGAGCATTTTGCTTGATGTATTTTTTAATCAAAACCGGTAAACGTAAATTACCCGGTTCTACTTCATCAATGATTTTATCGAATTTATTTAAATCGGATTCCGTTTCGTTAAAAACAAAGTCTTTGTCAGCATCTTTCAATTTTACTTTGTATTCTTTTTTCGGATGAATGTATTGTGCGACCCACGGATCATAATAGTGGGATTTCATAAACTCAATCATCAATGATTTTGAAAAATCGGAAAATTGATTACTTATACTCACGCCTCCAATTAAGTATTTATGTTCCGGATGACGTAGTGTCGTATGTACAATTCCTTTCCATAACAAGAACAACGGCATGGGTTTTTGTTGGTATTCTTCTATAATAAAAGCACGTCCCATTTCGATAGACTTGCTCATCATGTCATATAACTCCGGTTCAAATCGAAACAATTCGTGTAAATAGAAGCCGTCAATACCGTATTTGCCATAAATTTCAGACCCCAATCCCATTCGATAAGCTCCGGCAATCATTTGTGCATCTTCATCCCACAAAAACATGTGGTGATAATATTTGTCATATTGGTCTAAATCCAACGATTCATTGGTTCCTTCACCAATTGCTCTAAAGGTAATTTCACGTAATCGTCCAATTTCATGCAAAATATTTGGAATTTTATCCGCTGTAACCAAATAGACTTGATAGTTTTTACTCTGTAATAATCGGAAATCACTGTTTTCTTTCAACATGGCCATTTCCTCCAAAATTTTATCATGATTGGCCGGTTTGGCAATTTCTTTCGGACTTTTAGGAAATTTCAAATTTGGAGCAGCTAATAATTTATTTCCTTTTTCAAAAGCATTGGCTAACATGTAGGTTTTTTTGCGAAGAAACTCCGAATACGATTCTAATGTATCATACTCGTTTTGTTCAGCCACAGATATTGGTTTCCCGATGCGAACTTTAATCACACGCTTTTTTTGGGTTAACAATTCCGAAGGTAATTTAGCCGTCCGAAGCGTGTCATTTAAATTGGATAAAAAATAAAATAATTTACTGTTTTTAGCGTGAAAATAAATGGGAACCACCGGAACCTGAGCTTTTCGAATTACTTTAATAGCTCCTTCTTCCCAAGGTTTATCAACGACCAAAATACCGTCTTTATAGGTGGAAACTTCTCCGGCAGGAAACATCCCCAACGGTTTTCCATCACTCAAATGGCGGAGTGTTTCTTTTAGACCTACTACACTGGATTTTGCATCTTTATGATTTTCAAACGGATTAACCGGCATGATATACGGTTTCATCGGTTCGATTCTATGCAATAAAAAATTGGCAATGATTTTGAAATTGGGTTCACGTTCCAACATCAATTTCAACAATAAAATTCCATCAATTCCTCCCAATGGATGATTGGAAACAGTAATATAAGGACCTTCTTTCGGGAGGCGTTTTAAATCTTCCTCCGGAATTTCGAATTTAATTTGAAATTCATCTAAAATGCTATTGAGGAAATTTAATTCAGTTAAATGTTTTTTTCGGTTATAAATTTTGTTTAACGTAGAAATCTTCAACACTTTCATTAGCAACCAACCAATGGCAGTACCAATAAAACCGTATTTGTCAACCTTGATTGCTTTGGCAACCTCTTTTGCGGTAACTAACCCCATTCGTTATTTATTGTTTGTATGGTTTTGGAGAAAGTAACAAATATAGTAATTCTGATAGTATCAAATTCACAAAAATGAATAAAAACAATAAGTTGTTAAACATTTATTATAATATGGCATTCACGTTTTGATACTAAAGGTTTTTAACTATTTTTGAAAAACGTAATCAAAAAATAGTAATGAAGATTATCTCTTATAATGTAAATGGAATTCGGGCCGCAATCACTAAAGGTTTTTTAGATTGGCTCCAACAAGCAAATCCGGACATCATTTGTTTACAAGAAATCAAAGCCACGGAAGATCAGATTCCTACTGAAATAATCACTGCCGCCGGTTATCCTTATCAATATTATTTTTCGGCTCAAAAAAAAGGGTATAGTGGTGTTGCTATTCTTTCTAAAACTGAACCTAAAAACGTGGTTTTCGGTACAGGAATCCCTGAAATGGATTTTGAAGGAAGAAACCTAAGAGCCGATTTCGACGATTTTTCAGTGATGAGTTTATATCTTCCATCGGGAACAAACATTGACCGATTGGAACATAAATTCAAATACATGGATGACTTTCAACAGTACATCAACACGTTAAAAGTAGACATTCCAAATTTAATAATTGGTGGCGACTATAATATTTGTCACGAAGCCATCGATATTCATGACCCTATTAGAAATGCTACAGTTTCCGGATTTTTACCCGAAGAACGCCGTTGGTTGGACGGTTTTATGAAAAGTGGATTCATAGACAGCTTTCGTCATTTTAACAAAGAACCCCATCATTATTCATGGTGGAGTTACCGAGCTAATGCAAGAAATAATAATAAAGGATGGCGGATTGATTATAATTTAGTCAGTGAACCCATGCGAAACCGATTAAAAAGAGCGGTGATTCTTCCGGAAGCCAAGCATTCCGATCATTGCCCGATTTTAGTAGAAATTGATTAACAATAAAACCTCAAATAAATAACAAAATGATTAAAAAAGTTTCCTTACTCTTACTTGTTGCTGCTTTGTCTACCTCGTGCGTTTCTAAAAAAGTGTATAATGAATTAGAAGGAAAATACGCTACCTTAAAAAAACAACAACGTGAATTATCCGACGAAAACCACGGTTTAGAAAAAGCAAAAAATCAATTGGAAAATGATTTAAAACTCAACCAAGGTGAATTAGCGAAAATAAAAGCTGAACGTGACAAATTAAAAACCGATTACGATGCCGCTTCCAATAATTTAAAAACACTTCAATCTTCTTATGCGGCGTTAGAAAAGAATTCGGATGAAGCGTTACAGGCCAATATGAAGAAAAACAGAGAATTATTAGCTGAATTGGATGCCAAAGAAAAAGCCTTAGCAGCCGAGCAAGAACGTTTAAATAAATTACAAGCCGATTTAAAAGATCGATCGCAACGCGTGGATGAATTGGAAGGACTGATTTCTGCCAAAGAGGAAAACATGCGAAAACTAAAAGAAACGCTTTCCAAAGCCTTGAACAGTTTTGAAGGGAAAGGACTTACTGTGGAACAAAAAAACGGGAAAGTATATGTTTCAATGGAAAATAAATTACTTTTTCAAACCGGAAGTTGGGCTGTTGGAGCCGAAGGGAAAAGAGCAGTTGTGGAAGTTGGAAAAGTATTAGCTCAAAACCCTGACATTTCTGTTTTGATAGAAGGACATACTGACAATGATAAAATTACCGGAACATTAGGAGGCGGAATCGAAAACAATTGGGATTTATCAACCAAAAGAGCTACAGCAATTGTCAATATATTAGCAGAAAACAAAAATATTTTAAAAGAAAACTTAACTGCTGCCGGACGTGGGGAATTTGCCCCATTGATGTCAAATGATTCTCCGGAAGGCAAAGCCAAGAACCGCAGAATTGAAATTATTTTGACACCAAAATTAGATGAAATTTCTAAAATGTTGAACGAATTATAAAAAACAGGTTCTGAGTCGCTAAGGTGCTGATTTACTTAGGTTTTCAATCTTAACGCTGCAGCTTAGTACTTTATTACCTTAGCATCTAAAAATGAAATACACGATTATTCCTAACACCAACCTTTCCATCAGTAAAGTCTGTTTGGGAACCATGACTTTTGGAGAACAAAATACAGAAAGCGAGGCTCATGAGCAATTGAGTTTTGCTGTTTCCCAAGGCATTAATTTTATTGACACGGCTGAAATGTATCCCATTGCCGCCCGAAAAGAAACTTTGGGAAGCACTGAACGATTTATAGGGAGTTGGTTAAAAAAAAGAGGGAAACGTGACGACTTAGTCATTGCTACTAAAATCGCCGGTCCTAATCGTGGGATGGAGTACATCAGGAAACCACTCGATTTTTCTGCCAAAAGCATCAATGAAGCAGTTGATTTGAGTTTAAAAAACCTTCAAACGGATTACATCGATTTATACCAAATGCACTGGCCGGAACGCGTCATGAATATGTTTGGGAAAAGAGGTCTAACCGAAATTGATTCAAATTGGAAAGAAAATATCGCAGATGTTTTATTCGTGTATGACAAACTCATTAAAGCCGGAAAGATTCGACATATCGGTGTTTCCAACGAAGCTCCGTGGGCAGTGATGAAGTTCATCAGCGAAAGCGAAAAAAATAATTTACCTCGCATTGCAACGATTCAAAATCCGTATTCACTATTAAACCGATTGTTTGAAGTAGGATTGACCGAAGTTTGTATGCGAGAAAATATTGGGCTAATGGCTTATTCTCCGTTAGGTTTCGGCATTTTATCCGGCAAACATTTAAACGGTACACAGCCCAATTCCCGAATTGCTTTGTTTCCGCAATTTACACGTTACACCTCTGAAAATGCTACCAAAGCAACAAAATTATACCAAGAATTGGCCAATAGCCATGGTTTAACTTTATCTCAAATGGCATTGGCTTTTGTGCAACAACAACCTTTTGTGATGAGCACCATAATCGGAGCAACTTCTATTGAACAACTAAAAGAAAATATTGATGCTCATAAAATTGTTCTGTCAAAGGAAATTTTAAATGAGATTGATTTAATTCAAGAGATGATTCCGAATCCGGCTCCATAAGTTAGTTGGAAGTTGGTACATCTAACAGAAAAAATTAGAAATATTTTGCAAAAGAAAAATTCTTGTTAATTGATGTAATTTGCTTCTCACAATTATTCAAAACAAAAAAAGCGTTGCATTGGGGTGCATCGCTTTTTCTAGTGTTTAACTTTGCTAAGTAGTTGTTTTTGGTTGAATCAGATCTTTCGTTGGGGCAAAAGGGTGGTATTTCTTTTTCGATAATGGCTACTTAGAACGTTCTTGGGTCAATATTTTTAATTATGAATAATTACTTCGTTATTGATGATGTAAAGATATAACGGCCTACTTGAAATCTAAATACGGTTTTACTCAGAATGTGTTACGGTTTTCTGCCTTTTTCATTGTGGTTTCCCGTAAATAGTAATCGAAAAAAATTCCTTAGGAATCTCATATCACTGAGATTCCTACGGAATGACAACTTTTTTAGATATTAAATATTGTTATTTCACCATCAATTTACTAGTAAAACTAGCTCCATTCAACACTGCTACCGAAACAAAATACAAACCGGGAGAAAGGTTATCAATGGCTACTTCAGTTAATTCTAAACCATCTATTGTTTGGCTAGCCACTCTTTTTCCCATCGAATCATAAATAGAAAGGTCATATAAATTCAATAAATTTGAATTTCTTATAGTAAATGAATTATCGGCCGGATTTGGAAATAAACTCAACCCATTTTGCTCAAAATCAGTTGTACTTAAGCTAGTATCAACGACTCTTGAAATAATACCATTTGAGATTCCTGCTACATACAATTCTCCGTTAACATCTTCCCCAAACGAAGCGATATTTCCGGTAAATGAATTGGGTGTCCAAGTAATTGCTCCACCACCGGTCGAAACAAAACCGATTCTATTGTTACAATAATCGGCAAAAAGGTATTTGTTTTGTAAGTTTGGATAAGTTGTGCCTGTGTAAACATAACCCCCAGTTAAGGAACAACCCCCAGTAGACGCATGAGTATACTGAGCCACGGGAAAAGTATAGTTGGATGAACCACCGCAACCGGTTGTGTTGTAAGGAGAATTTCCTTCATAACAACGCCAGCCGTAATTTAAACCAGCCTCGGAGGAAGCCGCTTTGTTGATTTCTTCAATGGCGTTTTGTCCCACATCAGCAATCCAAAGATCGCCGGTTTGCCTGTCGAATGAAAATTTCCAAGGATTTCGCATTCCAACCGACCAGATTTCATCTTCACCGGCAATGTCTGCATACGGATTATCTGCCGGTATTGTATAACCGGTTTCTCCGTTAACATCTATACGAAGCATTTTGCCTAAGAGCGAATTGAGGTTTTGTCCGTAATTATTTGGATCGCCACCACTTCCGCCGTCACCCATTCCGATATATAAATAACCATCCGGACCAAAATTAAGCGAGCCACCGTTGTGATTTGAAAATGGTTGTGCAATGGTTAATAAAATTTCGCCACTATTTGCATTAGCTATATTTTCATCGGTATCGCTTACATTATATCTTGCAATCACGGTCGCACCATCGCCCGAACGGGTGTAGTTAACATAAAATCGCCCATTCGTGGCATAATCAGGGTGAAAAGCTAAGCCCAACAAGCCGCGTTCACCACCCGCTGTTATGATGGATGTTAAGGATAAAAATGGGGTAGTATTAACCGTTCCATTTGGATTGACAATACGAATTAAACCGCCACGTTGGACCACAAATAAACGGTCATCGCCAGCATTCACGATAGCAACCGGACTTGAAAAACCGGTGGCAAACGTTTCTAACGCAATGGTTTGCGAAAAAGAGGCAGTGGTTAGAAATAAAACACAGAATTGTAGAATTTTTTTCATAGCATTTTTAGTTTTTGGATTTCGTAAAAATAATAAAATATTTTTAAATAGTTTTCATTTTTAATTAGTTACAAAAAAAACCGCCTTAAATTTCTTCAAGGCGGTTCAACCACAATCCAACTAAAATTAGTTTACTACAACATAACCTTTTGTTTTGGCAACGCTATGAATGGAGGTTGTAATGGCATTACCCAAATCGTCTTGCGTCTTAGTTTTTTTTGATTCGGCATCAATGAAAGCTTGTCGTTTTTTGGAAAGTTCTTCCATTTCTTTTTGAATGGTTTCACGTTCTTTCGTTTTTTGAGCTACGATGGTTTTAATTTCTTCTTTCGATTTGTTTTTCAACTCCGAAGGCAATTCTTCTTTTTTCAAATTGTCTAAAGCTTTGCTGTCGTTTTTAGCTTTATCCACCAAATCCCAACTGTCATTTTTATATACGGCTTTTGATTTACTTACCGCTCGTTCAGCATAATTCGCTCCCGAAATGGATTGAGCATTGGCATCTTGCACTTCCTGAGCCATTTTTTTCTCCACTCCTTTAGAACCATACCCAATATACGTTTTGTTCAATCGCACGTTGCATTGTGAAATCTGATCGTCAAAGGGCGTCACGATATACCGCACTTTGGCATTGGAATCGATGTTAAAATATTTTCCTTGTCCTACATCGGCACCGTCTTTCCACAATCCACGAATACCTTCTTCCGCACCACCACAATAAATGGTGTTGATATAAATGCCTTTTATTAACGCATCGGCAATGGCTTCTTTGTAGTTGATGGCACCTTGAGTAAAGGGCTCATTTCCTGCAATGTAAATGAGTTTCATGTTTTTTAAGCCGTCTTTCCAGGTCAGTTTTTGCGAGGCATCTTGAATCACTGCACCACAATATTCGCTGCCGCCATTGGTTCGCAAATCGAAAAGTTTTTCCGAAATTAAATCCAAATCATTGGTCAACGGGGTTACTTGTCGGATATAATTGGATGCACTGCTCAATCCATCGTTGCCGTATTCATACAAAGCAATTTCAATATCGGGTGTTTTTCCTTCGTATTTCAAAGTGGTCAGGGTGTTTACAATGTTCCACAAACGGGATTTGGCTTGTTCAATCAGTCCATCCATGCTGTTGGACGTGTCTAACAATAAAGCAACTTGAATGGTTCCTTCAGCTGTGGTTTCTTCTAGTTGTGGACTGTTTTTTCCATTTGTATTATCAGCAAGAGTAGCAGCGTTGATTTTCTTTTCGCAGCTGAATAGCACCATCGAAGTGAGTAAAGAAAAGGTTAAAACTAAATTTTTCATAAGATTGTGTTTTTAAATGGTTGAAATTATTTTTGAAGGTTTTGAATGTCATTTTCTATCGAAAGGATCATTAAGCAAGTGGCAGTACAAAAGGAAGGACTTGTGATGCAGTGGTGACCGTTCCAGCTACCGTCGGGATTTTGAATTTGCATCATTCTGCCGCCGATGTTGTCATACCATTTTTTCCAATCGTCATCGTGATTGACCACCATCGATTCGCCGGTTTGAAGGAAACTCAAGAATTCCTCACCGCCGTTGTTGCCAAAGCCATTTAATACATCTTCTCGCATCGCAGTAACTTTTGCAGATTGATAGACTTTAGTTGCCACATCATACGATTTTGCTTTTTCTTTGGAGTAACCTAAACGCTCTAAATTTTGTTCGTTTAAAACGGCATCGCGTTCCATTTTGCCTTCGGCTTTGGCTTTTTTAAAGAGTTGTTCAGCTTCTTTGGCTTCTTCGGCACTGTTTCGAACCGAACTACTCACGGCATACAACATAATTCCGGCACCATCTTCGGTTTTTGCCGATTGACTTTCCGGATTGTAATTGCTTTTTTGGTAGGCTCTGGCTTGTTGAATTTTGTCTTTATTCACTTTAACATCTTCAATTTTAGCCGCCATTTCTAATCCGGAATTGGCAAAAGATGATTGCAAAACGCCCGCCCAACCGGAGCCTCCCACTTTTCCGGAATCGCCCATTGATTTTTCAATTTTGTCCACACAAACCTGAATACCGTCTTTCACTCTTTTTTTCATCGTAGCATCCTTCAGAGTAGGAAGCAATTGATTGAAAAATTGTAAGGTCATAATGGCATCAATATGTTCGCCTAATTTTCCCTGAATTTGTGTTCCTCTGATTTGTGTGATGTAAGGTGAATTTTGGTTTTTTTCGATTTCGTTTAAAAGGAATAAAACCGATTTTTTAAGGGTTTCTTTGTGCTGACCTTTTTCCATTGAATGACCACAACGGTACAACGCCATTGCCGACATGGCTGTGGTAGCCGGATCGGAAGAAACGGCATGCGGATTTCTTTCCTTTTGATTATTTCGAGAACCCGCTCCCCAACCACCATCAGCATTTTGAGCTTGAATGAGCCATTCTTCCCCTTTAGAAATGGTTTCGATGAATTTTTGGTTGGTTTTGACTTCGGCAGCTCCTTCAATGGATTGTTCTCCCATCAACGACATAAAAACACAAGGTTGTTCTTCGTCTTCCATAATTTGATTTTGAGCAATTTCTTTTTTGGGAAGTAGTTCTTTTGTTGGTGCTGAATCATTTCCCAACAAATAAATAAACGGAACACAGCTTACTAAAGCGGATATTCCTAGCATGATTTTTGTTTTCATATTGTATTGATTTTGATTATTACGTATTATTTTGACACTAATTCACTGATTTATTTTTAACCACATAGAAACATAGTTATTTACAGATTTTAAAGGCGTTTCACTTTGCAATAGAAAAGGATAGTTATGTGAACCAAAGTTTTGGACTATATTTTCCTGTGTTTCTATGTAGTTAAATGGCATTTACAATAAATAATCTGCGAATCTGCGGCTTGTTATTTTTTTTATGTATTCAACACAGTTAATTATTTGCCGCTGATTCACAGATTATTTTGTGATGATATGCTAAAAAATCAGCGAATCAGTGGCTCATTACATCATCTGTGAAAAAGATTTTGCGTTGATTTTTTGATAAAATTACCAAGATGAACAACCCAACTTTGGGCGACTTGGTGAAACCCATTTCTGACTTGGTGAAATCGTTTTTTAAACCCGAATTAATTTTCGTACTTTACACTATAATATAAATGAGATGTATAATCGACTGAAAATAATACTGTTTGCTTTGCTTTTCCCTTTGGTGATGGTGGCTCAAGACAGCACTAAAACGAAATCGGGTAAAACTTCTGTGAGCAAAAAAGCTAAGGAAGTGGAACAAACGTTGTCTAAAAGTAATCCGGAAGCCACCGCAGATAAATATGTAGAATTGGCGAATGAATTAGATAAAAAAGGGGATTATGCCAAAGCAGAAGATTATCTGAAACGAGCTTTACCAATTTATCAAAAGCAAAAAAATAAAGACAAAATAGCGAGTACAACACGTTCGATTGCTCAAATGCAAGAGAAGCAGAATAAGGTGAAAGAAGCGATTGTTAGTTATCAATCAGCGAGTGAAGAAGCGGTTGATGTGGGTTATTCACGTGTGAACTCGAATGACGCGAGCCGATTGCAAAACAAAAGTCCGAAAGTGCAAGCCGAATATTTAGATTCGAATATCAAAATTTTAGAAAATAATGGGAAATTGGATGATGCAGCTGAAGCCTATAAACAAAAAGCGGTAGTTGATTTAAAATCGGAAAATAAAGAAATGGCGATTGAAAATTATGAAAAAGCCATTGCTGTTTCCAAAGATAAACCGGAAGAAGTGTTGAAATTAAAAAGTGAAATTTCAAAAGTCTATGCTTCGGAAAACAACTTGGATAAAGCGATTGAAATTACAAAAAACACCATTTCGGAAGCGGAAAAAATCGGAAGTGTTTCGCAACAAATTGAGCAACAGCAAACGTTGGCCGATTTGTATTTTAAAAATGAAAACCAAGACGATGCGATTGTTTTATTAGAAGAAACCTATAATTTGGCGTTAAAAAACGGACGTACTTTTGATGCCAAAAAAGCAATGTTGGCTCTGTCAGATTATTATCGAGAAAAAGGCAATCAAGCAAAAGCAATTGAGTTATATGATCAATTTCTAAATGATTTTGACCGCATGATTCAAGCAGACAGTTCGTTGGTGGATGCGAAGATTTTTCAAGTTACGGAAGAAAAAATAAAGCAATTGGAGAAAGAACGAGCGTTAAAAGATGAGTTGATTACGAAGAAAAATAAATTCAATTACGTCTTGATTGGTTCGGTGATTTTGATGCTGATTTTATTGGGATTAATTGCAAAAGCGTTGTTTTCCATCAAAAAAAAGAATAAAAAAATTGCGTTGCAATCGTTGCGAAGAGAAATGAATCCGCATTTTATTTTCAATAGTTTGAATAGTGTGAACCAATTTATTGCTCAAAATAATGAGTTGGAAGCCAATAAATACTTGACTTCCTATTCTAATTTGATGCGGAATATGATGGAAACCTCGAACAAAGATTTTATTTCGCTAGCCAATGAATTAGAGCAGATAAAGAAGTATTTAGATTTAGAACATTTACGTTTTCAAGACAAATTTAAGTATGAAATTAAGGTGGATGAAAAGCTGGATACCGATGCGATTTTAGTTCCGAATATGTTGATTCAACCCCATTTGGAAAACGCCATATGGCATGGTTTGCGGTACAGAGAAACAAAAGGAAAACTGAAAGTGACCTTTACGGAAGAAAATCAATTAATCAAAGTTTCGATTGAAGATAACGGCATAGGTGTTGAAAAAAACAAAGAATTGAAAACGCAAAACCAAAAAGTGCACGAATCCAGAGGATTAAACAATGTGGAGGAACGAATTAATTTACTAAATGATTTGTATCATCAACAGATTTCTTATACGATTTCTTCCGGTTCAGACGGAAACGGAACGTTGGTCACACTTTATTTTTCTAAAACCACCAAAGTGGTATGAACGATTTTCAAAAAATAAAAAGTGTCATTGTTGAGGATGAATCGGCGGCTCGCGAAGCGTTGAAAAATTACTTGGCCAAATATTGTCCTCAAATTCAAATCATTCGCGAAGCACAAAACAGTCGGGAAGCGATTCCGTTGTTGCACGAACTACAACCACAATTGGTTTTTTTGGATGTAGAAATGCCGTTTGGCAATGCGTTTGATGTGTTGGAAGGCTGCAAAGATTTGCATTTTGAAACGATTTTTGTCACTGCTTTTTCCGAATATTCGTTGAAAGCGTTGAACCAAAGTGCGGCGTATTATTTGCTGAAACCCATCAGCATTGAAGAATTGATTTTGGCCGTCAACAAAGTACAGCAACAATTGATGAAACAGGAATTATTCAACCGAAATCAAATCATTGTTCAAAATTTTAGGGAACCAAAAATTGAAAAGCAACAAGTCATTCTGCCCACCTTAGAAGGTTTTGAAGTGGTGAAAATGGAAGAGATCGTCCGTTTGCGAGGCAATGGCAACTTTACGGATATTCATTTAGCCGATGGTTCAAAAAAAATGGTCTGCCGTTTTTTGAAACACTTTGATGAACTATTGGATTTTCCGTTTATGAGGGTGCACAAATCGCACATCATCAATTTGAATTATGTGAAATCCTATCACAAATCATTGGGTGGTTATGTGATGCTTTTTGATGAAACAGAGATTGAGATTTCTGTGGGTTATAAGGAGGAGTTTTTGAGAAAATTTAAATAAGCGTGCTCAATAACATTTCGACCTTTACTTTTTGTTCAACATATTTTTTCTGCAATTCCGAACCAACTTCCATTCGGTTATAATAGTCCAATGCTTTACTTGCAAATGCTTTTTTATGGAAATCAGAAAGTTCCGGAATTTGAGGAAATTGTTTATGAAATAAATTTTCGTAGTAGGCTTGCCATTCGCGTTCGTTTTTATCTTCTACAAGTGTTTCTATTGCTTTTTGTTGCACATGAATCATTTCGTGTGCCAATAAATTCAGCATCAGATTTAAAGGAAATTCAAATGTATTTTCCGGAATTCGAATGATTTGCGGACCACCCAAAATTCCTTCGGTAGTCATTAAAATAAAATCAGGTTTGGCTTTTTCTCTCAACTCAAAACCTTTGAAATTGGGATGGTTTAAGTTGTATTCTGTAATTAAAAATTCGGCAACATGAATCGTTTCACCTTGTTCGTGAAAACTATTCACCCATTGAATGATTTCTTGATATGCTTTCAAAAGTCATTTCTTAGCCAAATAACTAAGGTTTAATTTTTACGATTTTGTCTTTACGTATCACAACTAAATATGATTGCTTCTGCTTTTTAAAAACAAGTAATTTTTCATACGTTTTTTCGAGACCTTCGATTATTTTATTTTTTATTTCGATTTGTTTCTCAATTGTTGTCATAGTATTTTATATACTTAAGGGTTACTATTTTTTGGGAACTTAGAATACACTTTTTTGATTTTTTCAATTCTTTCTATGTCTAGTTTTGTGATAATTCTATCTGAACTATCAAAACAATCAAGAATTGCAAAAATAGTTGCTATTTCATATAATTTATTGGTAGAATCAACAGGGCTGTAGCCTCCATCAATCATTTCAACTTTGAAGTACATGTCTTCATTTTTCAAAACTTTTACTAATGAAATAAAAAAGTTTAATACATCTATTACGGTTTCTGAAAATTCTAATGGGATTAAGTCCTCATTCCATTCAATAGTTGAAACAAATGATTCTTTAATATTGACAGATATTTTTAACTCAATATACGCATACTTTTCCATCTTTTTATACAATCCTCTTCCATGTAAATCAGAATTATCCCATTCAATTATTTTAGGAATGATTTTATTGAATATCTTTTCATTTGAAAACTGTTCTTTAATTAGTTTAATTTCCATAATTTTAAATTTATCAAACTTTGGTATCCTTTCGTTTCCTGATATGCTTTCAAAAGATATTTTTTAGCCAAATAGTTCGCTTACCACATCTTCAATCTTCGCCACTAATTTCACTTGAATCAAGGTTTCTTTCAACGAAATTTTATTGTATTTCGAAACAAAGATGGTCGAAAAACCTAATTTTTCCGCTTCCAAAATACGTTGTTCCACACGGTTCACGGGACGAATTTCTCCGGCTAAACCTACTTCTCCGGCAAAGCAAAAATCTTTCCCCACCGGAATGTCTTCATTGGAGGATAGAATGGCAGCAACTACAGCTAAATCAATCGCCGGATCATCGACAGAAATTCCGCCGGTCACATTCAAAAAAACGTCTTTTGCTCCCAAACGAAATCCGGCTCGTTTTTCTAAAACCGCCAAAATCATATTGAGCCGTTTGGCATTGTATCCTGTCGTACTGCGTTGAGGTGTACCATAAACTGCGGTGCTGACTAACGCTTGAATCTCTATCATCAGCGGTCGCATACCTTCTAACGTAGAAGCGATGGCAGTTCCGGACAGTTCTTCGTTTTTATGCGAAATCAGTATTTCGGATGGATTGGCGACTTCACGCAAACCGGAACCTTGCATTTCATAAATGCCGATTTCGGCGGTAGAACCAAAACGGTTTTTGAGTGAACGTAAAATTCGGTACACGTGATTGCGGTCGCCTTCGAATTGCAGAACGGTATCCACCATGTGTTCTAAAATTTTTGGACCGGCAATGGTTCCGTCTTTCGTAATGTGACCAATCAAAAGCACTGGGACATTCGTTTCTTTGGCAAATTTGATGAGTTCTGCGGTACATTCGCGGATTTGCGAAATACTTCCGGCAGTCGATTCAATATAATCGGTATGTAAGGTTTGAATGGAATCGATGATGACTATCTCCGGTTCCATTTCCTGAATTTGTTTGAAGATGTTTTGTGTTTTAGTTTCCGTAAGAATAAAACAGTTTTCAAATCGGTTTTCAATTCGCTCCGCACGCATTTTGATTTGTTTCTGGCTTTCTTCTCCGGAAACATATAAGGTTTTATAAGGTAATTTTAAAGCAATTTGTAATAAAAGCGTACTTTTTCCAATACCTGGTTCGCCGCCCAAAAGAGTCAAAGAGCCGGGCACTAATCCGCCACCAAGCACTCGATTCAATTCGCCGTCTGAAGTATCCAGACGAATTTCTTGAGTGGAATCAATATCTTTAATACGAAGGGGTTTTGGAGTTTTTTTTACTTCAGAAGTGGGCTTCCAACTGGTTTTTTCTTCTTTTTGAATTACTTCTTCAACGATAGTGTTCCATTCTTTGCAAGCGTTACATTGACCTTGCCACTTAGAATATTGTGAGCCGCAATTTTGACAAAAAAAGGAGGTTTTAATTTTAGCCATTTAGTTCATTAATTGCTTCATTTCTTCCGATTTGTCATACATCATATCTTTGGTCAATTCACCAATTGGTTCCTTCTGAAAAGCACTTAAGTATTTTTTCTGAGCTCTTTTATAATCTTCTTTGCGTTCATACATTTGAGCCATATAATAATCCGACAACATTGATTTTCCATAATGTTTGTCTGCCAAAATGGCTAATTCATCGAATTCATTATACATTTTATTCTTGACAATAGCGGCTTCTATTGCTCTAAAATCATTTAAACGAATGGGCATTTGAATGTTAAGTGTTTTTTCTAAGGTGTTATATTTTTCTTTTAAATACTCAACATAACCGTATTCTAACTTTACAATTTTATCGTTGAATTCATTGGTTGTTATCGGCTGATAAACGGCAAAAAATTGATATAAAGCATTTGGTATAGAATGTAGAACGAGTGAGTAATGTGAAGCACCAATGAATTCATCAAATTTATAATTCAACGTTTCTTTTTGAATAACTTTTACTTTTTCATCTAATTCTTTTGTTTGTTTTTGAATTTTTTTCAAATCACCATCTGCAGTAGATTGATAATAATAGATTGGTTTTGCAATGGCATTTAATCGTTCCGGAATACGGTTTTCCATATCTAAAGCTAGTTCTGGGCTTAATGAAATAAATGCATCAAATATGGGATTATCTTTATATAAAAAGAAGTTTATAAAACCAGCGGTAGTGTCATGTCCGGCAATAATTTTAAAAGGAGCAACTCGATAGGTTTTTTGTAAATAAGGCATTAATTCTGTACCGATAAAATCAAAAAAATTAGCACCTGTTTCAATGGGTAAGCCACTTTCTTCATCATACTCACTATCTGCGTATCGTTCTTCTTGTTTGTTTTGAGAAATCCCCACTAAAATCACTTCAGGTAAATCATCCCAATAATTTCCAAATTTTAAAGCACCTTGAAATGGCTCGAATAAATATTCACCATCCAAAACCAACAACAACGGAAATTTTTGATTATTATCTTTTTCGTATGAAGGAGGAAGCGTTATATAAATGTCGCGATCTCCACCTAGTTTTTGAGAAGAAAAGGTTTCTACTGTTTTTTGAGCATAACCACTCAATGCAAAAAATAAAACGGCAATAATTTGAACTAATTTCATCTGTTTTCGGTTTTGGAAATGAAGTGATTCACTTCAATTTTTTCGAAAGCAAGATAGTAAATTATTTGTTTTTGTTTAAAATGGGAAGCAATAAAAATGAAAGAGTACCTAAAAGGACAACCATAAGTGTTTGCGAAGTCCATACCAACCAACCAAACGCGGTTCCGGCTGTTTCAGGAACATTATACAATAAAAGAATTTCTGCCATCAAAAACGGATAGGCTCCAAAACCGGAATTGGTTAATGTGATGGCAAGTCCACCCACTATAAAAGAAATGACAACAGTACTTAAAGTCAAGTCACTTGTTTCGGGTAGGGCAAAAATGGTAATGTAAAACATAAAAAAATAACTGGCCCAAATCAGTAATGAGTGAAATAGGAAAGCCCATTTTTTCTCCATTTGCCAGATGCTGAAAACACCATCCAATAAACCGGAAATTTTTTGTTTTATAGTTTGGATTAATTTAAACTTAGAATAGCGAAACATCAAAATAACACTTATCAATAAAGTCACACCAATTCCTATAATAAACATTAATTTTTGGAATGGAATTTTATCTAAAACAAATGCTTTTAAAACATCAAATTCCAGAAAAAAAGCTAATCCAATAAATGATAATAGAAAAAAAGTATCGACTACTCTTTCAGCAATGATGGTACCGAAGGCTTTATCAAACGGAACATCCTCATATTTTTTTAGAATCAAAGCCCTAGAAACTTCGCCAGAACGCGGAATCGACATGTTGATGAAATAGCCAATGCAAACAGCCATTACATTTGTAGAAATTTTTGGTTTATAACCCAAATGTTCCAAGGTGTATCTCCATCGATAACCTCTTGACCACAAAGCCACTGCACTAATTAGCAACGAGATATAAATATAGAAATAATCTGCATTTTTAAATTGCAGTTTAATTTCTTCTAATTGTTCCGGAGTAAATTTATTGTAAGTATAAATAACTAATGCCAATCCCAATAAAATTGGGAGAAGAATTGAAAGCCATTTGCCGATTTTTTGTTTCAAGGGATTAGGTCAACGAATTATCGTTTTCATTAGGAAAAACCAAGGCTGGTTTGAAAGTTTTTGCTTCCTCAAAATCAAGAATTCCGTAGGCTATAATGATTATAATATCTCCTTTTTGCACTTTTCTTGCGGCCGGACCATTCAAAGTAATTTCGCCGCTATTGCGATTTCCCTTAATTACATAGGTTTCTAATCGTTCGCCATTGTTTATGTTCACGATAGCAACTTTTTCACCTTCCACAAGATTGGAAGCTTCCATGAGGGCCTCGTCGATAGTAATACTACCGATGTAATTTAAATCTGCTCCAGTCACCTTAACACGGTGAATCTTGGATTTTACAACTTGAATTTGCATGGTGCAAAGGTAATTAATTTAATGAAATAGTATCAATCAATCGAATGTTGTTAACAAAAACAGCAATAAAAGCACGGTATTTTTTGTTTTTCGATCTGCGTAAACAAGGTTTTAACGTGGCTTCATCGGCAATTTGAAAATATTCCAATGAGAATTTCGGATAATTTTCAAATGTTTTTTTAACAAAATTCGAAACTTCATTAGCAGATTTCGTGCCAAACATTTTTTTAGAAGCGGTTAATGTTTTGAAAATCAATGCGGCTTCTTCTTTTTCTGTGACTGATAAACGTTCGTTTCGTGAACTCATGGCTAAACCGTTTTTTTCACGATGGATTGGACAACCAATGACATTTACCGGTATTTTATATTTCTGAACTAATTTTTTGATAATCTGTAATTGTTGAAAATCTTTTTCGCCGAAATAGGAATTGGTAGGTTGAACGATTTCAAATAATCGTTTTACAATTGTTCCAACTCCGTCAAAATGTCCCGGTCGGTGTTTACCTTCCATTTGATGTTCTAAACCATCATAATCAAACGATTCTGAAACAGTATTTCCCTCGTAAATATCATCAACAGATGGAGCAAAAACTATTATTTTATTGCTTATTGTTGCAATTTTCTTTACATCTCTTTCTAGTGTGCGGGGATATTTTTCTAGATCTTCGGCATTGTTAAATTGCGTAGGATTTACAAATATACTCATCACAACGATTTCATTTTCTTGTAGTGCTTTTCTGAGTAACGACAGGTGTCCGTCGTGCAGTGCTCCCATAGTAGGTACAAATCCGATGGTGGTTTTTGAAGCCAAAAAAGGAAATAAATAGGCTTTAAGATCGGTTTGTTTGTTGAAAATGAGCATATATTTTTTATTTGTTTCGGTGCAAACTTACTATTTTACTTAAATATCTGCATAAAATTTTGTAATTTTGCATGCTTTAAAAACCTAAACGATAAAGTTCAAAACGTATGGAGGATAAGAGGATATTGTATGTATCATCTGAGGTAGTGCCTTATTTAGCAGAAAATGAAGTGTCAATCATGTCGTATGATGTTCCCAAAATGGTCAATGATTTGGGTGGTCAAATACGAATTTTCATGCCAAGATATGGAAATATTAATGAGAGAAGACATCAATTGCATGAGGTAATCAGGTTGTCTGGAATGAATTTGGTGGTGAATGATTTAGATATGCCTTTGATTATTAAAGTTGCTTCCATTCCTAAAGAAAGAATTCAGGTTTATTTTATTGACAATGATGAGTATTTTAAACGGAAAGCAACTTTTACTGATGAAGACGGAAAATTATACGCAGATAATGACGAAAGAGCTATCTTTTTTGCCAAAGGAGTGGTTGAAACAGTAAAAAAATTAAATTGGGTTCCGGATATTATTCATGTACACGGTTGGTTAGCTTCATTATTGCCTATTTACATGAAACATTACTACAAAGACGAAGCTCTTTTTTCGGACACGAAAATTGTGACATCCGTTTACGCCCAAACTTTTGAAGGTAACTTAGACATGGAACTGATTAATAAAATTAAATTTGATGGAGTTCCTCATGAATCAGTTTCGGTATTAGAACTACCAAATTATGAAAATTTGATTAAAGCTTCGGTAGAAAATTCTGATGCTGTGATAATTGCCTCTGAAAATTTATCTTCAAGTTTAACAAAATTTATAGAAGCTTCAGGAAAACCTTTTTTACCTTTCATCCCGAAAGAGGAATATCCAGAACATTATACTAATTTCTATAAAAACAAGGTTCTTTAAATTTTATTTATTACAAATGATTTCAAAAAAAATAATTCAATATACTTCTATTGCAGTACTTTTTTTATCACTTTTTTCATGTGACAAGGAGTTTAATACAATAGGGGGTAATGTGATTGGCGATGATCACTTTCAATTTGGAATAAAAGATCAAAACGCTACCGTAATTGCTTTTAACCAAGATTTAGGAGCTGTACAAACCAATAATTTAACGGTTAATCCTTTAGGGATTTATCATAACACGGCATTTGGTAGAACTACGGCTCATTTTGTGACCCAGTTGTCTCTTCCTACAACTGTTCCAGCATTTACTATGATTAACAATCCTCCAATGATAGAGGAGGTAACACTTTATATTCCATATTTCAGTAATAAAGGTATAACTGATGATGAAGGTATTACTAGTTACACAATTGATTCAGTTTATGGAACATCAAAATTAAAATTAAGTGTTTTTGAAAACGGATACTTTCTTAGGGATTTTGATCCAAACACTCAGTTTACAGAAGCACAAAAATATTATTCTGATCAATTAGTTGACTTCGAAAATAATAAAAGAGGGGCATCAGCTGATGGGACTTCTATACTAGGTGGAGAACGATTGAATAATGCATTAGATATTGCCGAAAATGATCAATTCTTTTTTGATAATTCTGAAATTAGTGTCATTAATGTCGATGAAGAAGGTGAGTTTCAAACAACCAAATTAGCACCCGGAATTTATCTAAATTTGAATAAAGACTTTTTTCAAAAGAAAATTATTGGGGGCTACAATCAAAACAAGCTAATCAACAATAACGTATTTAAAGATTATTTTCGAGGTTTGTATTTTAAAGTTGAAGCTTCAGACGTAGAACCAAATGGTAATGGTTTAGCAATGCTTAATTTTGCCGGAGGAAAATTAAGCATAAAATATAAGGAAGATAAAGAGACAAATGTTAACGGAACAAATGTAGTTGAAAGAACAAATAAAATATTAGATATTAATTTAAGTGGAAATACAGTCAGTTTGATAGATCAAGATAGAACAACCAATTATACGAATATATTAAATTCTACTAACACGACTCAAGGAGATGAACGGTTATATATGCATGGAGGACCTGGTTCTATGGCTGTAATTAATTTATTTAACCGTGATGAAAATGGCGAATCGGCCGAGTTAGAGGAATATCGTTCTAATAGATGGTTGATTAATGAAGCTAATTTAACTTTCAGAATCGATCGTGATATTATGGGAGATAATAATGAACCAAGAAGAATATATTTATATGATTTGAAAAATAAAAGAGCACTAATAGATTATGTAAACGATTTTACTGTGAATGCTAGTAAACCTAAATTTGGTAAATCTGTCCATGATGGTATAATCAGAATAGAAGATGAAAAGGGAGTTATGTACAAAATTAGAATAACAAATCATATTTCAAATTTATTAAAAAACCCAGATTCTACTAACGTACAGTTAGGTTTAGTTGTAACGGAAGACATTGCAAATGTTGGAAATTATAAATTAAAAAACTCAACGACAAGTGGTATAAGCGACGTACCTATTGCTTCTATTATGAATCCTTTGGGGACGGTGTTGTACGGAAGTAAATCTTCTGTACCTTTGGAAAAAAGATTAAAATTAGAAATTTACTATACTAAACCTGACTAAATAGTTAAAATTATGTGTGGAATTGTTGGATATATTGGAAAACGTGACGCTTATTCAATTGTTATAAAAGGACTTAAGCGTTTAGAGTACAGAGGTTATGACAGTGCCGGAATCATGCTACATGATGGCAAAGACCTCAAGGTTTCAAAAACCAAAGGAAAAGTAACAGACTTAGAAGAAGTGTCATCAAAAGATAATAATTTCTTTGGGTCTATTGGAATGGGTCACACGCGTTGGGCTACGCATGGAGTACCAAATGATGTGAATTCACATCCTCATTTATCAAATTCAGGTAACATTGCAATAATTCATAATGGTATCATAGAAAATTATGAACCTTTAAAAAAGGAGTTAATGAAACGAGGTTATGTATTTCATTCTGATACTGACACCGAAGTTTTAGTTAATTTAATTGAAGACGTTCAGAAAAATGAAAATTTAAAACTCGGAAAAGCCGTTCAAGTTGCCTTAAACCAAGTTGTTGGAGCTTATGCTATTGCTGTTTTTGACAAAAATAAACCTGACGAAATAGTAGTAGCTAGATTAGGAAGTCCTCTTGCTATTGGAATTGGCGAAGGCGAATTTTTTGTAGCTTCCGATGCTTCTCCATTTATTGAATATACCTCCAATGCGATCTATTTGGAAGATGAAGAAATGGCAATTGTTCGTTTACACAAACCTATTAAAGTACGCAAAATTAAAGACGACACTTTAGTAGATCCTTATGTTCAAGAGTTAAAAATGAACTTAGAACAAATTGAAAAAGGCGGCTACGATCATTTCATGTTGAAAGAAATCTATGAGCAACCCAACGTAATTAAAGATACCTATCGCGGAAGATTACTTTCAAACAAAGGTATTATTCAAATGGCAGGAGTGGAAGATAATTTGGAAAAATTCCTAAATGCGGAACGTATCATTATCGTTGCTTGTGGAACTTCATGGCATGCCGGATTGGTCGCAGAATACATTTTTGAGGAATTTGCCAGAATTCCGGTAGAAGTAGAATATGCATCTGAATTCAGATATAGAAACCCAATTATCAATAAAAAAGATATTGTTGTCGCTATTTCTCAATCAGGAGAAACAGCTGATACTTTGGCTGCTATCAAATTAGCTAAAGAAAACGGAGCTTTTGTTTTTGGCGTTTGTAACGTGGTTGGTTCGTCCATTTCAAGAGAAACGGATGCAGGAGCCTACACACATGCCGGTCCGGAAATCGGAGTGGCATCCACAAAAGCATTTACAACACAAATTACGGTTTTAACCCTTATTGCTTTACGTTTGGCAAAAGCAAAAGGAACCATGTCAAATTCTGATTACCATCGTTATTTATTAGAATTGGAAATGATTCCGGAAAAAGTAGAAGAAGCTCTTGAAACAAATGATATTGCTAAAGAAATTGCAGGAATTTACAAAGACTCTCCGAACTGTTTGTATTTAGGAAGAGGGTATAATTTCCCTGTAGCATTAGAAGGGGCTTTGAAATTAAAAGAAATTTCCTATATTCATGCAGAAGGATATCCTGCGGCAGAAATGAAGCACGGACCAATTGCTTTAATTGATGAATCGATGCCTGTGGTTGTAATTGCACCAAAAATGGGTCACTATGATAAAGTAGTGAGTAACATTCAAGAAATTAAATCCAGAAGTGGAAAAATAATTGCGGTCGTAACCAAAGGAGATACACAAGTAAGAGAATTAGCAGACCATGTGATAGAGATCCCTGAAACATCAGATGCTCTTTCACCTTTATTGACAACCATACCATTACAATTACTTTCCTATCACATTGCAGTAATGAGAGGTTGTAATGTAGACCAACCAAGAAATTTAGCCAAATCAGTTACGGTTGAATAAATTTAATTTCTACAATTATATCTTGAAGCGAACATTTTTATGTTCGCTTTTTTATTTTTTTTATTTTTTCAATAAAGTTGCTAAATTGTTAACTAAAGCTTAAAAATTTATATGAACGCATAGTAAATAATGTTAAATTCTTCAAATTCTTAAAAATAATTCAATGATTTGTGTTACGAAATGTTTAAAAATGAAATATTTTAAATGATAAAAGTTATAAATTATGTCACTTTTTTTATTAATTTCAAAAATATTTGTACTTTGGTAACGTAAACTAACAAAAACTCTAACTTTATGAAATTGAAATTAATTCTTCTCACATTGTTTTTTTGTAGCATTTCTCTTGCTCAAACAACAATTAAGGGATCAGTTGCTGATAATACAAATCAGCCAATTCCGGGGGCTAACATCAAAATTGTTGGCGAAGATATAGGTACAACAACCGATTTTGACGGAAATTTTACCTTAACCACACAAAAAAAACCACCTTTTACAATAGAGATTTCTTCAATTGGTTTTGCAACCAAAAGAGAAGAAATTAAGTCTAATAACCAAAAAATCAGTGCCGTTTTGGCTGAGGAAGAAACAAGACTTGATGAAATTGTAGTATCAGCATCAAGAGCACCGGAAAGGGTAAGGGAGTCTCCGGTTACAATTGAAAGAATGAGTGTTAGAGATATAAAAAAATCGGCATCCGTTACTTTTTATGATGGTCTAGAAAACCTTAAAGAGGTACACATGAATACTAGTAGTATGTCATTTAAATCTATCAATACTAGGGGTTTTGCAACTGTTGCTAACACACGTTTTATGCAATTGGTTGACGGAATGGACAACTCATCTCCATTATTAAATTTTGTATTAGGAAATTTAATTGGAGTATCTGAAATCGATGTAGCTAGTGTTGAATTATTACCGGGTGCATCTTCTGCATTATATGGGGCAAATGCTTTTAATGGTATTTTGTTCATGACCAGCAAGAGTCCATTTACTCACCAAGGAATAAGTGCTTATGCCAAGGTTGGACAAACCAGCCAAGAAGCAGCAGGAAATAACTTGTATTATGATTACGGAGTTAGAGCAGCCAAAGCATTTACACCTCATTTTGCAGCCAAAGCAAATTTCACTTTTATGAGCGGAACAGATTGGTTTGCTACAGATTATAGAGATAAAGATTTGGTAAATAAAATTGGGGCTGATAGAACAGATCCAAACTATAATGGTATTAATGTATATGGTGATGTGGTTTCCACTAATATTAGAAGTGTAGCTTCAGGATTGCTTAATGCAGGTGCAATTACACCAGCTCAATTTACTGTTTTCAATGCAGTATTGCCAAACGTAAATGTTTCTAGAACTGGATATAACGAAGTTGATATTACTGATAATAAAGTTAGAAATGCAAAAATTGATTTTTCTTTACACTTTAAACCTTGGGCTACCGGAAGTACAGAGTGGGCAAAAGAGATAGAATTTATATGGCAAAGTAAATTTGGATTCGGAAATACAGTTTATCAAGGTGCAAATAGATATTACTTAAACGGTTTTGAAATGCAACAGCACAAAATAGAAGTAATAGGTAAAAATTTCTTTGCTAGAGGATATGTAACCTCTGAAGATGGAGGTAACTCCTATGATATGGAATTTACTGCGGTAAATGTAAACAGAAGATGGAAACCCGATTCTACTTGGTTTGGTCAGTATGCTGGGGCTTATGTGCAATCTACCCTAGCTGGAGCTACACCTGCTCAAGCTCATGCTTCAGCAAGAAATGTTGCCGATACAGGAAGATTTTTACCGGGAACGCCTGAGTTTATTAATGCATTCAATCAGGTGATTGCTGATCCAGATGTTTTAACTGGTTCTAAGTTAGTGGATAATTCAAAAATTTATCATGCAGACGCTAATTATAACTTTAGAGACCTTTTAAAATTTGCTGAAATTCAAATAGGAGGTTCGTATAGAATTTATGATTTGAATTCTTTTGGAAGAATTTATACGGATACACCTGAATTTGGACCGATAGATTACGAAGAATATGGTGTTTATACTCAAGTTCAAAAGAAATTTTTAAAAGATAAATTCAAATTCACAGGTTCGGTTCGCTATGATAAAAGCCAAAATTTCGACGGCAATTTTTCTCCTAGAGTATCTTTGGTTTTTTCACCGGATGAAAGAAAAAACCACAACTTTAGAGCTTCATTTCAAACCGGTTTCCGTAACCCAACTACACAAGATCAATACATTGGGTTTAATGTAGGGAATGCAGTTTTAATCGGTTCTGCACCGGATAATTTAGATCGTTACAGAGAAACGTTACCTGTAACAACAGCTGAGGGACAATTTTTCGCTGGAGGTAACTCTGTTGTGTTAACTGGACAAAACGCCTATTACAATTCCTATACTGCTACCTCTGTTCAGGCATTTGCAGCTTTAGCTGGTTCAGACCCTGTTGCAGCTTCAGCATTATTAAGAAGAACAAATGTAGATCTAGTAAAACCAGAAACGGTAAAAGCTTTTGAATTGGGCTACAGAGGTCAGTTTGAAAATTTCTCATACGACATTAATGGATACTATAATATTTATAATGACTTTATTGGTAATCTTAACGTTGTTGCTCCTTTATATGGAATAGCACAAGATTCTCCTAATCCTGCTGCAGGTCCAACCGATTTAGGTTTCCAAACTCTACACGCTATTCAAACAGGAAATATCAGAGCTTATCAATTATATACAAACACTGACATCGAAATTAAATCATTAGGTTTTGGTTTAGGCCTTTCCACTAAAATCTACAAAGATTTTGAAATTGGAGCTAATTACAACTATGCTGAGTTTAGCTTTGACCAAGCTTTAGATCCAAGTTTTGAAGCCGGATTTAACACACCAAAACATAGAGTAAAAGGATCGTTAAGTAATGATAAATTGTTCAAAAACTTTGGATTTAACGTTAGTGCAAGATGGAATTCAGAATATTTATGGCAATCCACTTTTGTTGATGGTATAATAGAAGAAGCTACCGTTATCGATGCACAAATTAACTATGCTATTCCTAAATTAAAAACAATAGTGAAAGTGGGAGCAACTAATCTAGGAGGACAAGAGTATATTCAAGTATTAGGTGCAGGTGCAATTGGTCAACAATTCTTTGTTGGATTAACTATTAACCAATAATCAACGAATTTAAATTTATATGAAAATGATAAAAAATAATAAATGGCTTTTATTGGTTGCTATGACCATGATAGCATGTAGTGACGACGATACAGTAGTTGTTAATGAAACTGCTGATGGATTACCTTTAACTGCTGGTTCTGCTGATTTTTCTAAATATGTTTCTTTAGGAAATTCATTAACAGCAGGATATAGTGACAATGCCCTTTTTATAGAAGGACAAACGAATTCATTTCCGGCCATTTTAGCAAGTCAATTTGCCTTAGTGGGTGGTGGAGAATTCAAAATTCCGTTCATGAATGATAACGTTGGTGGATTACTCCTAGGAGGAAATCTAATTGCAGGTCCAAGACTATATTTTAATGGTTCTGGTCCGGTTCCGGTATCAGAAATTCCTTCGACAGAGGTTTCAACTGTTTTGTCAGGACCTTTTAATAACATGGGTGTTCCAGGAGCAAAAAGTTATCATTTGGTAGCTCCTGGTTACGGAAACGTTGCAGGTGTAGCTTTAGGACAATCTAATCCTTACTATGTTCGCTTTGCATCTTCTCCGTCTGCAACAGTATTAGGAGATGCAGTTGCTCAAAACCCAACATTTTTTTCATTATGGATTGGAAATAATGATGTATTAGGTTATGCCACCTCTGGAGGAGCCGGTACAAATCAATTAGGAAATTTAAACCCAGCTACTTATGGTGGAAATGATATTACAGACCCAACCGTTTTTGCAAGCGTTTATTCCACTATTTTAGATGGACTAACTGCAGGAGGAGCCAAAGGGATTGTAGCTAATATTCCTGATGTTACTTCAGTTCCATATTTTACTACTGTTCCTACCAACCCAATACCAGGATTGCCAAGTGCTAATGCAACTTCATTAAATCAATTATTTGGTGGAATCAATGCAGCTCTTGCAGGGGCAGGATTACCGGCTCGTTATGTAACATTGTTGGCTGATGATGGAAATTCGGCTACTGTTGAGGCAAATCCTTTGTTAATAGTTGATGAATCCTTAATCAATATTTCAGCTCAAATAACAGCAGCACTTACGCCTATTTATGGAGCTCCTACAGCGGCTTTCTTAGGGAATTTGTTTGGACAAACAAGACACGCCAGTAATGCATCGGGTTCGAGAGATTATATTGTTTTAACCGCTAGCGGATTGATTGGAACGACCACATCAGCTGCTCCGGCACCATTTAACACTGTTGGAGTTTCTTATCCAATGCAAGATAACACAGTGTTGACAGCTGATGAGACTGCTCAAGTCAAAACTGCAACTGACGCTTTTAATGCAACTATTCAATCTTTAGCTTCAGCTAAAGGACTTGCTTTTGTTGATGCTAATTCACTTTTAAATCAAGTTTCAAACGGAGGGATTACAGCTAATAACTTTACAGTTACTTCAAACTTTGTAACTGGAGGAGGGTTTTCATTAGACGGAGTTCATCCTAGCCCAAGAGGCTATGCATTAATTGCTAATAAATTTTTTGAAGCAATTAACGCAACGTATGGTTCAAACTTTAAAGGGGTTAATATAGGTGATTACAGAATATTGTATCCCCAAAATTCAGCAAACTTTTAATTAGATTAAATATTATCAAAACCACCTCTAATACAGGTGGTTTTTTTATTTTTCTACACTATTTTTAGGTCTTGAGAAGCATTACTTCGAATACTTCAAAAAAACCTAAAAAAAACATCCATTTACTATTGATTATATATTTTTAAAAATTATCTTTGCACTCTGAAAAAAGACGTGTTTTTCATAAACATAAATAGCTATTAAATAAATACATAAGCAATGTCAAAAGTAATAGGAAAAGTTGCCCAAATCATCGGACCGGTTGTAGACGTAGTGTTCGATTCTAAAGTTGCCGATTTACCAAAAATTTATGATTCGTTAGAAATCATTAAAAAAGACGGTTCTAAATTGGTATTAGAAGTTCAATCTCATATTGGTGAAGACACCGTTAGAACTATCTCTATGGACTCTACCGATGGTTTAAGTCGTGGAACAGAGGTAGAAGGAACCGGTGCTCCAATTCAAATGCCAATTGGACCAGACGTTTACGGAAGACTTTTCAACGTTATTGGTGATGCCATCGACGGATTAGGAGATTTGCCAAAATCTGGTGATAATGGAATTTCTATCCATAGACCAGCACCAAAATTTGACCAATTATCAACTTCAACGGAAGTTTTATTCACAGGGATCAAAGTAATTGACCTTATCGAGCCTTATGCAAAAGGAGGAAAAATTGGTTTGTTCGGTGGTGCCGGTGTAGGTAAAACCGTATTGATTCAAGAATTAATCAACAATATTGCAAAAGGTCACGGAGGTCTTTCTGTATTTGCTGGTGTAGGAGAAAGAACGCGTGAAGGAAATGACTTACTTCGTGAGATGTTAGAGTCAGGAATTATTAAATATGGAGAAGATTTCATGCACTCTATGGAAAATGGTGGATGGGATTTAACCAAAGTAGATAAAATAGGTATGAGAGAGTCTAAAGCTACTTTCGTATTCGGTCAGATGAACGAACCACCGGGAGCACGTGCTCGTGTGGCTTTATCAGGTCTTTCTATTGCTGAGTATTTCCGTGATGGTGCTGGATCTGACCAAGGAAAAGATGTACTTTTCTTCGTAGATAACATCTTCCGTTTTACTCAAGCAGGTTCTGAGGTATCGGCTCTTTTAGGTCGTATGCCGTCAGCGGTAGGTTACCAACCAACACTAGCAACCGAGATGGGTGCGATGCAAGAGCGTATTACATCAACCAAAAAAGGTTCGATTACTTCTGTACAAGCGGTATACGTTCCTGCGGATGACTTAACCGACCCGGCTCCTGCTACAACTTTCGCTCACTTAGATGCAACAACCGTATTGTCTCGTAAAATTGCTGAGTTAGGAATTTATCCGGCAGTGGATCCGTTGGATTCTACGTCGCGTATCTTAACACCGCTTATCTTAGGAGATGATCACTACAATTGTGCTCAAAGAGTGAAAGAAATTCTTCAAAAGTACAAACAATTACAAGATATTATTGCTATCCTAGGTATGGAAGAGTTATCGGAAGAAGATAAATTAGCTGTGTCACGTGCTCGTCGTGTGCAACGTTTCTTGTCTCAACCTTTCCACGTGGCAGAGCAGTTTACTGGTATCCCGGGAGTTTTAGTTGATATTAAAGACACGATCAAAGGATTCAACATGATTATGGACGGAGAATTAGATCATCTTCCTGAGGCCGCTTTCAACTTGAAAGGAACCATTGAAGATGCCATCGAAGCCGGACAAAAAATGTTAGCAGAAGCATAATCAAGTTGTCAGTTTTCAGTTTTCAGTTTTCAGGACTGAGACTGCAAACTGAGACTGTAAACTAAATAAAATGATTTTAGAAATAGTATCCCCGGAAGCCACTTTATTTAAAGGCGAAATCAACTCAATCACCCTACCGGGTGTTGACGGATCCTTTCAAATTTTAAATAATCACGCACCTATCGTTTCTATTTTAAAGCAAGGAACTATAAAAATTTTTGCTCCAAGTTTCAAAATAAACAAAGAGGTAGCCGGAAAGTTTGCCAAAGTAAATGACCAAACTTATACATTGGAAATTGCTTCGGGAACAATCGAAATGAAAGACAATAAAGTAATCGTTCTAGCCGATTAATCTTTTTAAAAATAACAAAGACTAAAGTCATACAGCAATGTGTGACTTTTTTTTTGAAGCTATTTTCCGCTATTCGTTACAAGCTTTTTTGTCTTGTTGCTTTTTTCTAAGTCAAAAAAGTAGCTCCCAAGGTCGCTCTTTTTTACCAAGAAAAAATGCAACAATCCTGCAAAAGGCTTTTCACTACTATCGGGGCTATAACCGACTTCGAAACCAATTCCTTTCAAATTCTTCTTATTTCAACTTTCAATTCGTACATTTGAAAATCAATTCAACAATCATGTCAAAAGATAAAAAAGGAATCTACACCGGCATCATCGAAAAGGATGAGAAGGGGAATTATTTCTGTGGAGAATATTTGTTAGACTACAAATATACCGAAGCCAATTTCAATCTCGGCGACGAAATTAATATTAAATCGGTAATTGAAAACCCAAGCGATATCAGTTATAATCAATACCCAAAGAAATCTAAAATATTCTTCTTAGCAAACGACAAAAAGTAAGTTCAATGATTGATTTACTTCGCACAACATCAGATCATACAGATTTTCAAAGTTTGGTAGTTCAACTCGATGCTTATTTACAGGAGATTGATGGAGAAGACCATGCATTTTATTCCCAATACAATAAATCGAATTTATTAAAAAATGCACTAATAGCGTATGAAAATACAATTCCTGTTGGCATTGGGGCTTACAAAGAATACGATTCTGAAACAATAGAAATAAAAAGAATGTTTACCTTTCCAGAACAAAGAGGAAAAGGAATAGCAAAAACAATTTTAACTGAATTGGAAAATTGGGCAAGAGAAGAAAATTATTCTATAGCTATTCTTGAAACCGGTGTAGAGTTAAAAGTTGCCATTTCTTTATATCAAAAAATGGGCTATCAGCTAATTGAAAACTATGGACAATACAGCGGGGTTGAAAATAGTATTTGCATGAAAAAACACCTTTAGAATATACTAGATATTATAAAATTAAACTATGAAGTGGGAACAACTTTTATCCTTAAAACGTCAAGGCGATAAAGGAAAACGACTTAGAATAGAACAAGACGACACCCGTTTGGGTTTTGAAGTAGATTATGACCGAATCATTTTTTCGGCAGCGTTTCGAAGCCTGCAAGATAAAACGCAAGTTATTCCGCTTTCAAAAACCGATTTTGTTCACACACGTTTGACACATAGTTTGGAAGTTTCCGTTGTCGGCCGCTCCATCGGACGATTAGTGGGGAAAAAAATCATCGAAAAATATCCCTATCTCAAAGAGGCTCATGGTTTTCATATGAACGATTTTGGAGCCATTGTGGCCGCAGCTTGCTTGGCTCACGATATCGGAAATCCACCTTTCGGACATTCAGGCGAAAAAGCGATAGGAGAATATTTTAAGACCGGAAACGGTCAGCAATACAAAGACCAACTCACGGAAAAAGAATGGCAGGATTTAATCGATTTTGAAGGAAATGCCAATGGTTTTTCAGTTTTAACCGGAAATCGTGCCGGTATCGAAGGGGGATTGCGAATTTCGTATGCTACATTAGGTGCTTTTATGAAATACCCCAAAGAAAGCTTACCTAAAAAACCGACCAATGCCATTGCTGATAAAAAGTATGGATTCTTTCAACAAGATAAACCCTTTTTTAAAGAAGTAGCAGAGGAATTGGGCTTAATTCCAAATAAATCAGGCGAAGACATAGGCTATGAACGTCATCCGTTAGCCTATTTAGTAGAGGCTGCAGACGATATTTGTTACACCATTATCGACTTTGAAGACGGAATTAATTTAGGATTAGTAGAGGAGGATTTTGCTTTAGAATATTTAATAAAATTAGTAAAAGATAGTATTGATTCATCTAAATATAACTCCTTAACCACAAAAGAAGACCGAATAAGTTATTTGCGAGCCTTGGCAATTGGGAGCTTAATTAATGATGCTGTTCGTGTTTTTATCGAAAACGAAGAAGCTATTTTGCAAGGAAAATTCCCGTACGCGTTAACTGACAAAAGCAAATACAAAGCCCAAATGGATGATATCATCAAATTGAGTGTCAAAAAGATATACCAAAGTCAAGAAGTCATTCAAAAAGAGATTACCGGATATCATATCATCAATAACTTGTTGGATAAATTTATTACTGCATTTAATAACAAGCATGAAGGGAAAATGTCAAATTACGATCAATTGTTGTTGAAACTTTTGCCTGAAAAATACCAAGTGGAGAAAGCAAATTTATACGAACGATTACTGCATATTTCACATTTTATTTCTTTGTTAACGGATGGAAACGCAGTTTTGTTGAATAAGATTATTTCTTCTAATAATAGTTAGAAAGCATAAGTAACACCAATTCCTAAAGCTTGTTTAAGTTGTATTTTTGGACCAACAATCACTTGTTCTCCAGCAATTTCTTCTTTGGCTTTAATATCATCATCATAAATCAAATGAATACCTACGTTGGCTTTAAAATATTGATTAACAACTAAATCTACATTCAATTGCCAATCAACATCAATATTACCAAACTTGTTGATATAATCAGAATACAAAGAAAGTCTATTTTCAAAAAACATATTTTTATAGAATTCTTTTTTCCAATAACTAGTAAAAAGCAAACCGAATTCTGTTCTCGATTTTCGACCTCTTCGTAATAAGTTACCTTCTTCATCAAAAATTGCTTTTGAAACCCCAAAAGATCCTAAATCTGCCAAGCGTTGATCTAAAACAAGTGTGGTTTTTACGGTTAAAGGGGAGAAATAAAAATTCATATTCAATTCCTTCCGGTTATATTCTGAACCAATTCCCAAAAAAAGATATGCCGGAGCAAATAATCTTGATATAGGATCCTCAGTATTCGGATAGGCATATCCATCCGTAAACTGTGTATTGAAACTAAATCGGGCAGAATAATACCAGTTTGAAATGGGGTCTTTTTTATATCCGTAATTGGAAAGTAATGAAAAAGCATCGTCTGTTTTTCTCAGTTCCCTACCTTCTTGCTTATTGACACCATATCGAAGTGACATTTCATTATTCCAAATGACGTTCCCTCGAACATATTTTCTGGAAAAGTCTCCTTTCAAAAGTCCTGAAACTGAACTATTCCCCCCTGCATTCCAATTCATGAAAGCAATTTGACTAAAATCTAAACCGGTAATGTTCTTTTTTGTCCAATATGTAGTATCTCTTGGAATTGTATCGCTTTCAGTAACAAGTGTTTGAGAAAAAAGTAATTGCGAAACAGGAAAAAATAAAAAAAGCAGATAATACCTCATTTATATTTAAAGTTGATTAGGAATTGCAAAATTGACCATTTTCAATAAGTTGACAAAATTGAAACCAGACTTTTCACATTAATTTCACAATAAGGTTGTAGTTCTTCAATAGTTCCTTGCTCAATAAATTGGTCAGGAATTCCTAGTATTTGAACATCATTTTTGTAGTTATATTTTGATTTGAATTCCGCAATACTCGAACCAAATCCACCAATGATGGTGCCATCTTCAATCGTTATGAGGCTTTCATAATTCGAGAAAATTTGATGTAACATTTCTTCGTCTAACGGTTTTATAAAAGGAAAATCATAGTGCGAAAAAAGCTCTGCATTATCTATTTCGGCAAAGGATAAAGTTACATTTCTTCCAATAAATCCATTCGATAAAATGGCTACTTTTGACCCTTTTTTCAACAAAGTTGCTTTTCCAATTTCAATTTTTTGAAGCGGTTGTTGCCAATCGACTATTTCGCCTCTTCCTCTCGGATAACGAATTGAGATGGGATGATTTAATCCCAATTGAGCGGTGTAAAGTATATTTCGTAATTCAATTTCATTTCTTGGTGAGAAAATGATCATATTCGGGATGCATCGCAAATACGCCAAATCAAAAACGCCGTGATGCGTTGCTCCATCTTCACCAACTAAACCGGCTCGGTCTAAACAAAAAATAACCGGTAAATTTTGCAACGCCACATCATGAATTACTTGGTCATAAGCCCGTTGCAAAAAAGTGGAATAAATGTTGCAAAAAACAACCATTCCTTGCGTAGCCATCCCTGCTGATAATGTCACGGCATGTTGTTCGGCAATACCCACATCAAAAGCTCTTTCCGGGAACGTATCCATCATGAATTTGAGGGAACTTCCGGTTGGCATGGCAGGTGTAATACCAATAATTTTTTCGTTTTGCTCGGCCAATTCCACCAACGTCAACCCAAAAACATCTTGAAATTTTGGAGGTAAATGACTTTCTTCTTTTAAATGAATTTCTCCGGTAATTTTATCAAATTTCCCCGGAGCATGGTATTTCACTTGATCTTCTTCTGCTTTTTGCAATCCTTTTCCTTTAGTGGTGATGACGTGCAGAAACTTCGGTCCTTTTACTTTCTTCAGCCGTTCCAATTCCGAAATCAACGCAAAAAGATCATGACCGTCAATAGGTCCTGAATAATCAAAATTCAATGATTTGATCATATTGTTGACTTTCGGATTTTTTCCCTCTTTGACAGCCGTAAGATAATTTTTTAACGCTCCAACGCTTGGATCAATTCCAATTGCGTTGTCATTTAATATTACTAATAAATTAGCATCAGTCACCCCGGCGTGATTCAAGCCTTCAAATGCCATTCCGCTGGCAATCGATGCATCGCCAATCACCGCAATATGATGTTTGTCTTCCTCTTTTAATTGGGAAGCAATCGCCATTCCCAAAGCGGCTGAAATAGAAGTAGAAGAATGCCCGACACCAAATGTGTCATAATCACTTTCACTTCGTTTAGGAAATCCTGAAATGCCATTCCATTGCCTATTGGTATGAAAAACCGATTTTCGACCGGTTAAAATTTTATGACCGTAGGCTTGATGACCTACATCCCAAACCAATAAATCATTAGGTGTATTGAAGACATAGTGCAAAGCAATGGTCAATTCCACCACACCTAAACTTGCACCCAAATGCCCCTCTTTTACGGAAACAATATCAATGATAAAGTCGCGTAATTCCTGAGCCAATTGCGGCAACTGATTTACCTTTAGTTTTCGTAAATCCGAAGGAAATTCGATATGTTGCAGTAAATATTCAACCATAGCACAAATGTACGAATTGAAATTGTATTTTTGTTTCTATGGAAAATCCTTTCAACGATAACTATTTCATGAAAAAAGCTTTGCAAGAAGCTGAAATTGCTTTTGAAAAAGGCGAGATTCCTGTTGGTGCCGTAATTGTGGTGGATAATAAAATCATCGCTAGAACGCATAATTTAACCGAATTGCTCCACGATGTGACGGCTCATGCCGAAATGCAAGCCATTACCTCAGCTGCCAATTTCTTAGGCGGAAAATATTTAAAAGGATGCACGCTTTACGTTACTTTAGAACCTTGTCAAATGTGTGCCGGTGCGTTGTATTGGAGTCAGATTACTAAAATCGTTTTTGGAGCCCGTGACGAACAACGCGGTTTTATGACGATGGGCACGCAACTTCACCCGAAAACAGAGGTGGTTTCAGGGGTTTTAGCTGATGAAGCCTCCGATTTAATGGTGCGTTTTTTCGCCTCCAAACGGAAATAATTTATTCCAAAAATTCTTCTTAAAAAATAATTAACTTTAACACAATATTTGGAATACTTTTTGTGTTATCGTCAATAAGTACCCACACCTTTTTCGTTTCATTTTTAATCTTTTTGAACAATGTCAATCCAACGTTTGATGCAACTTTTTGTTGCGGTTGTTGTGCTACACTCTTGTGGCAAAAAAGTTTCTACCGAAGAATTCAATTCTGATTTTTCGAAGTACGAAAACTATATCCTTAGTTTTAGTTCCGGATTGCAATCGGCTCACTCGGACATCAGGGTGACGTTAGCGTTTGACAAAACAGAATGGCAGCCGAATCAGGAAATTGATGCGGGTTTATTTGACATTTCTCCGAGTATTAAAGGTAAAATGGTTGCATTGGCGACCAACACTATTGCTTTTGTGCCTGAAAAACCATTGGAACAAGACACCGAATATCGTATTATTTTCAAATTAGCCAAGCTTATCAAAACGGAAAAAGGATTGGAAGAATTTAAGTTTTCTGTTAAAACAGTCAAACAAGATTTTACAGTGAACCTTTTGGATTTACAATCGTATAGCCGAGAGTTGAATTATTTAAACGGAACCATTCAAACCAGTGATTGGATGGATTTTGAAACGGCTTCACAATTGGTAGAGGCTACACAAGACGGGAAGAAATTAAAAATGAAGTTCGATAAATCGCTTAGCACGAAAACCGAATTCAAATTCATCATCGATAGCATTCAACGTAAAGTTGAAGACAGTAAAATCACTATTTCATGGAACGGAAAACCGTTCAACATCGACCAAAAAGGAAGTGTAGAGTATGACATTCCGGGCAAAAACAATTTTAAAATTGTTGGAATGGAAGTAGGCGATGAAGACAATCAATCGTTGTTCATTAATTTTTCTGACCCTATCAAAAAAGGACAGGATTTACAAGGATTAGTGGCGGTTGAATTGGCTCAAACTTCTAAATTTATTATCGAAGGTAATTTACTTAAAGTCTTTTTTAGTGAACCACTCAAAGGCGATTTGTTGGTAGAAGTTTTTCAGGGAATTTCGAGCGACGAAGGCTATAAAATGAAAGAAACGCATTCGCAACGTGTGGCGTTCAACGAAATGAAACCCAATATTCGATTTGTGAAAAATGGAACGATTTTACCGAGTTCTAACAATTTAAAAATCAATTTTGAATCGGCCAACTTAAAAGCGGTGGATGTCAAAGTATATAAAATCTACAAAAACAACATTCTTCAATTCTTACAAGACAACAATTTGAACGGCAAGCGAAACCTGCGAAAAGTTGCTTCGCCTGTAGCCAAACAAACAATTAATTTGTTAGATAAAAAATTACCCAATTACAGTAAGTGGAACACATTTGCTATTGATTTATCTAAAATTATCACTCCCGAACCAGGTGCGATTTATCGGGTGGAAATGTCGTTCAAAAAAAGTTATTCTTTGTACAGTTGTAGTAATTCTGTAACGGAATCGGAATCCGATAGTGAAGAAGAAAGTGAAGAAGTGCGTTCCAACGATGACGATTATTACGATTATTATTGGTATGATGATTACGATTGGTATGACAGTCAAGACCCATGCGAATTAGATTATTACCGTCGTGGTCCAATCGGCATGAATGTATTGGCTTCCGATTTGGGTGTAATTGCCAAACGTGGGGAAAACGGTTCTTATACTTTGGCGGTTACCAACATTGTTACGACACAACCAATAAGCGGAGCAAAAGTAGAATTGTATGATTTTCAACAACAAAAATTAGCATCCGGAAACACTAATGCGGAAGGAATGACTTCGTTTCAAGTGGATAAATATGCCTTTTTTGCTATTGTTTCCAAAGATAAACAAGCTACTTATGTGAAGTTAGATGAAGGCTATTCGCTCTCCGTGAGTAATTTTGATGTATCCGGTGAAAAATTACAAAAAGGACTCAAAGGCTATATTTATGGCGAAAGAGGCGTTTGGCGTCCCGGTGATACCTTGTTTTTAGGGTTTATGCTGAATGATGCTGCCAGTAAATTGGATAAATCACATCCGATTAAATTCAAATTGAATGACCCTACCGGAAAATTGACGTTTCAATCCGTTCAAAAATACAATGAACTTAATCATTATAAATTTATCATTCCTACTCGTGAGGCTCATCCTACCGGAAGTTGGGAAGCGGTAATCAGTGTCGGTGGAGCTCGGTTTTACAAAAACATCAAAATTGAAACGATTAAACCTAACCGGTTAAAAATCAAAAACAAATTTAATGCTGAGATGTTATCCACCTCAAAAATCAATACGAGTCAAGTGGAAGTCGCTTGGTTGCATGGTGCTGTAGCGAAAGACCTCAAAATGGAAATGCAAGCCAAAATCATGCAACAAAAAACGACGTTCAAAGGATTTGCTAATTACAATTTTGATGACCCGATTCGGCAATTTGAAACGGAAGAAACCAATATTTTCAGCGGAAAAGTAAATGCAGAAGGAAAAGCAACCGTCAGTTTTCAACCGAAAGTAAGCACCGAATCACCCGGCATGTTGAAAGCCAGTTTGATGACCAAAGTCTATGAAAACGGGGGCGATTTTAGTACCGATGTGATGGCGGCGACACTTTCGCCTTACCAAACGTATATTGGACTTAAAACGCCTGATCCAAACCGTTACGGTTTATTGGAAACCGGAAAAATGAATCGCTTTGACATTGTAACCTTAGATGAAAAAGGAAATCCAAAAGCAGTTCAAAACCTAAAAGTACAAGTGTATAAAGTAGAATGGCGTTGGTGGTGGGATGCGAGTTATGATAACCTTTCCAGCTATGTGTCGTCTAATTCCACAACAGCGTTTAAGAATTTCACCGTAAATACGAATGCAAGTGGCAAAGCCAGCATTCAATTCAAAAACGAAGAAAATGAATGGGGTCGCTATTTAATCCGAGTAATGGATGAAGAGGGTGGACACGCTACCGGTTCTACCGTAATGATTGATTGGCCGTATTGGTCGGGAAAAACTCGAAACACCGATTCCTCCAACGCTTCGATGTTGCTATTTTCTACGGATAAAAAGAACTATTCCGTAGGCGAAAAAGCCAAAATTTCCTTTCCATCGAGTGCCGGAGGAAGAGCCTTAATTTCGTTGGAAAATGGTTCACGTGTGGTAAAAACCCTTTGGGCAACCACACAAAAAGGAGAAACCAAAGTGGAAATTCCAATTACGGGCGACATTGCTCCGAACGTGTTTGTCCACATTACCTTATTACAACCGCATGCGTCCACTTTGAATGATTCGCCTATTCGTTTGTATGGCATTGTTCCAATAGAGGTCATCGATAAAAACACGATTCTAGAACCACAAATCAGTATGCCCGAAGTGTTGAAACCGGAAAGCAAAACCAGTATCCGTGTAAGCGAAAAATCAGGAAAAGCCATGACTTATACTTTGGCTATTGTAGATGATGGTTTGTTGGATTTGACCCGTTTCAAAACTCCCAACGCATGGAATAGTTTCTACACGCGTGAAGCATTAGGCGTAAAAACTTGGGATATTTTTGATGACGTAATTGGAGCATACGGCGGAAGAATCAACCAAGTGTTCAGTATTGGTGGGGATGAAGATTTAGGCGGAAGTAAAGCCAAAAAAGCCAATCGTTTTAAACCGGTGGTCATTTATTTAGGACCATTCAAGTTGGAAAAAGGACAAAGCAAAACGCATCAAATCAAGCTACCCAATTATGTCGGTTCGGTTCGCACGATGGTAGTGGCGGGCGATGTAAAATCTAGTGCTTACGGAGCAGCTGAAAAAACCACTCCGGTTCGAAAACCGTTGATGGTATTGGCTTCGCTGCCACGAAAAATTTCACCTTCCGAAAAAGTAACGTTACCTGTGACCCTTTTTGCAATGGAACCCCAAGTGAAAAATGTTAACGTACAAATCAAAACCAATAACGGCGTGAAAGTAGTGGGAAGCAGTTCACAAAGTGTGACTTTTTCTCAACCCGATGAAAAAATGGCGTATTTCAATTTGGAAGTCGGCAGTGCCACCGGATTGGCTAAAGTACAAATCATCGCCACTTCCGGAAACGAAAAAGCCACATACGAAGTAGAACTCGATATCACAAACCCAAATCCGATAACGAATGAGTTTACCGATATTGTGTTAGAGCCCAATGCTTCAAAAACAATAGCTGTTTCTACCTTTGGTGTCGCCGGAAGCAACAAAGCTCAATTGGAAGTTTCGTCTTTCCCGACCATTGATTTTAGCAGAAGATTACAGTATTTGATTCAGTATCCACACGGTTGTTTGGAGCAAACCACGTCGAGTGTGTTTCCGCAATTGTATTTGGCCGATATTTTCGATTTAGACCAAAATCGCAAAAACGAAATTCAGAAAAACATCAAAATCGGCATTCAAAAATTAGGCGGTTTCCAAATATCAAATGGCGGATTCTCATATTGGAGCGGACAAAATTATGCCGACGATTGGAGTTCATCCTACGTAGGACATTTCTTGATTGAAGCCGAGAAAAAAGGCTATGTATTGCCACTGAATTTCAAAGCCAAATGGATAGGATACCAACAAAAAACAGCCAAAGAATGGCGATTTGCCAAAAACGGAAACGATTTTGCTCAAGCCTATCGCTTATATACGTTGGCTTTGGCCGGCTCACCCGATATGGCTTCGATGAACCGTTTGCGTGAAACCACAGGAATTTCCAACGAAAGTAAATTGCGTTTAGCGGCTGCGTATGCCTTGGCCGGCCAAAAACAAGCGGCTCAGAGCGTATTCAACCAAAGTAAAATTGACGATTCCAACCCCAATTATTACTACTATTACGGCTCGTCTGACCGCAATAAAGCGATGGCATTGGAAGCCTTAATTTTAATTGGCAACAAACAGAGAGCGTTCAAAATGGCAACCGATTTGGCTAAAAATATGGCTTCTGATCAATGGATGAGCACCCAAACCACGGCGTATAGTTTGTATGCCATGTCCAAATTTGCTCAACAAAACGGCGGAAAAGGGGTAGCTGTTACGTATTCCGTTAATGGAAAACCGCAAAATATTAAAACCGCCAAATCGTTGGCCAATCGAAATTTGGAAATCAAAACCGGAAGCAATTCCATTACGCTCAAAAACACCCAATCCAATACCTTGTATGTGCGGGTGCTAACGAGTGGCATTTTACCAATCGGGCAGGAAAAAGCCATGCAAAGTAAGTTGTTCACCAATTTGGTTTTCAAAAACCGAAGCGGAGCACCGATAAACGTGACTAAAATTGCTCAAGGCACTGAGTTTATTGCTGAAATCACTGTTCGAAATCAAACTAATGAACGAATAGAAAACGTGGCGTTGACGCAAATTTTACCGTCCGGATTTGAAATTGTGAATACGCGTTTCACCGATTTTGGCAGTTTTGGCAACAATGTAGCTGACCATATTGACATTCGTGACGACCGCACCAATTTCTATTTTGGTCTCAAAGCCTACGAGTCCAGAACATTCCGGGTGCTGTTGAATGCGTCGTATTTGGGTCGTTACTATTTACCCGGCATGCAAGCCGAAGCGATGTACGACAACACGTATGCGGCACGAACCTTGGGGCAGTGGGTGGAAGTGGTGAAGGAGTAGTTTTATTAGAAGCCAATCCCGCTTTCCATTCCAAGCTTGTTTGTTAAAGCTGTTTTTTCTAAGCCGCCCCAAGAGCTTCCGCCGGTCGCTTTGGGTCAGCAAGAAAAAATCAGCTTTGACTGCACAAGGCTTCCATTGCAATCGGGGCTAGGGGGTTGGTGCTTAAAGATGAAATGCTTAATAAATTTAGATTTTAGTTGTTTTATGCTAAATGTTTGTAATTCTAAAATAAGGTATTAATATGAAAAGAATATTTTCAATAGTTATTTTAGGTTTGATTATTTTTTCTTGTGAAAGTAAACAAGACGAACAAGGTTATTGGACTATACATTTTGATGAAGTAAAAGACAGCTCAATTTATCCTGATGTATTATATTTTAAAAAAGATACATTAATAATTCAAAGCAGTCATAACTTTAAACAGATTGCTATCTACAAGAAAAAAAATGATACGATCTTATTAAATTTTAAAAATGGAATTGAAAAGAAGTATCCCATTTCAATAATATCAGACAGTATTATAGAGTTTGCCAAAATGAAATTTATTAGAACCAATGAAGATAATCTTTCAAAAACCGAGCCATATGAATTAACTGGATTTCAATCAAAAAGCAGATTTAAACCTCACTCTAATTCTATGATTATTCACTTAATTAAGAACAACTCTGAAGCGAAAGTGATATTGAATGATAAGATATCTGATTTAAGCTCAATTCCAGAATTTCTTAATTATGGACGATATAGTAAGCCAAAATTATATCTATATTTAGGTACAGAAATTGAAATTAATGATTTATTAAAAACTTATTGTTGGACTTTATTGTGTGAAATTTATAAAGTGGAGCTAATTACACATAGTGAATCATTCGAAGATTTTTATACGGTAAAAGATTACTTGTATATTGAAGATAGTTTATTTATGAATTTTATTAAAGAAAATAAGATTCCACAATCAGGACTCTTACATACTTTTAATACAGAAAGTGATTATGTAAGGGAGAAGATAAAATATTTTCAGAATGAATCAAATCATTCGTCAATGATAGAATATTTAAAATTTACGGAACAATTAAATTTTAGAATGAAAGTTAATTATAATTAGTTTTTATCATAACTCATCAGATTCTTCTTTTCTTATAATAAGTCTTTAAAGAAATAAAATGAAAAATTTCAAAATTATATTCGTTGTACTTTTCCTTTCAATTTCCTGTCAAAAAAAAGAAATTGAACCACCACTATTTTGCGAAAACGAACTCCAAATATTCAAAACATTTGATTCGTTACCAAAAACCAATTTTTCATTAGTAGATTTCAGAGACGATTATAAAACTAAGTTGGATAGTTTGTTTAGAAATTCAGACTCGGGTTATGCTGATATTATTCTAAATTTAGAATTATCAGAAGATGTTAAAATCCCATTGGCTTTTCATTCCTGTAATTACACATTTGTTGAAAACCCTCCTTTTTTTTCAATTAGAAATTTTTTTCATATTTATTTGTCTGAAAATAATTCTATTTTTATTGAAGAAGAAAACAAAAGATTAAATCAAGTTGGTCAAAGTATCGAAGATTTTTATTTTGAAAGAGGAGAAGATAATTTTCAATATATAATTATTACCTTTTTTTGGGATAAGAAAGTTAATAAAAGTCTTTTATAAGAATTGATTTTGGAAACGCTAAAAGGATATGCCGGATTTTTAAATAAACAAGCATATAGAAAGTTTGGAAAGCTAGTTTGCGATTTGTCAAAAGAAGAATTAGAATTACTTTCAGAAGAAATTCCATTTCACATAAGAACAGATTTTTCGGAGAATTATGATGATTTAAAAGGTGATTTTTCACCATATGATTCGCCACCCCCGCCCCCGCCGCCAATGGAAGAAACAAATAAGTAAAACATCTTAGAATTATAAAAAGCTACACTTTCGCATCGTGCTTAAACCCTTCCTCCATAAAACAAAAACCAAAATCCTTCAAGACAAAATCAAATCCATTTTGATTTTGCTATTGTTGGTTGGTTATTACTTTTGTTTGCCACGAACGCTTTTTAACGAACCGTATTCCACCGTGATTGAAAGCAAAGAAGGTAATTTATTAGGAGCCAAAATCGCTCGTGATGGGCAATGGCGGTTTCCGGCTTCGGATAGTGTGCCGGAGAAGTTTCAACATTGTATCATTGCTTTTGAAGATCAACATTTTTATTATCATCCGGGTTTTAACCCGATTTCAATGTGGAATGCCTTTCGGCAAAACCGCAAAGCCAACAGAGTAGTTCGAGGCGGAAGTACCTTAACCCAACAAGTTATTCGCCTTTCCCGAAAAGGACAAAACAGAACGTATTTTGAAAAAGTCATTGAAGTGGTTTTGGCTACGCGTTTGGAACTTCGTCATTCAAAAAAAAATATCCTAAAATTGTATTCCGCTCACGCTCCGTTTGGTAGCAATGTGGTGGGATTAGAAATGGCTTCGTGGCGGTATTTTGGTGTGCAATCGCATCAGTTATCGTGGGCAGAAACGGCTACATTGGCGGTTTTACCGAATGCTCCAAGCTTAATTTATCCCGGAAAAAACCAACAACGATTACTCGAAAAACGCAATCGGTTGTTGCAAAAATTGTATGAGAATAAGGTAATAGACCAACTTTCATACGAAATGGCGTTGCAAGAACCCTTACCTCAAAAACCTTATGATTTACCGCAAATGGCTCCACATTTATTGCAACGCACGGCCAAAAATCAAGAAGGACAAAAAATAAAAACCACGATTGATTTTGCTTTGCAAGAACGCTTGAATCAAATTGCTCAAAATTATTATTACCAGTACAAACAAAATGAAGTCTATAATTTGGCCATTTTGGTGGTGGATGTGGAAACTCGAAACATTGTGGGTTATGTGGGTAACGCTCCCACGGATAAAAACCACCAAAAAGATGTCGATATTATTTCGGCTCCGCGTAGTACGGGAAGTATTTTGAAACCGTTGCTTTTTGCCGGAATGTTAGACGATGGCGAATTGTTACCCAACACCTTAGTTCCTGATATTCCAACCCAAATTTCAGGCTACACTCCGCAGAATTTTAATTTGACTTATGATGGAGCGGTTCCGGCACGACGGGCTTTGTCACGTTCGCTAAATATTCCGTCAGTATTGATGTTGCAGGATTTTGGGGTCTATCGCTTTTATGACCAATTACAACAATATGGTTTTTCAACGATGAAACGACATCCGAATCATTATGGATTGTCGCTCATTTTAGGAGGAGCCGAAAGCAATTTGTGGGATTTGTGTAAAACCTATGCCGGACTCACCGGAACATTGAATCACTATCAGAAAAATAAGTTTCAATACCGCAAAAACGAGTTTTCGGAGTTGAATTATGATGCGACTCAAAAAATTGATTTTGGAAAATTATCGTATCAAAAAAATATCGTAGGAGCCGGTTCAATTTACCTAACCTACGAAGCGATGAAGGAAGTCAACCGACCCGAAGGCGATGAAGCGTGGCGTTTTTACGATTCTTCCTTACCCATTGCTTGGAAAACCGGAACGAGTTTTGGGAACCGCGATGCGTGGGCAGTGGGAACAAGCAAGAAATATGTCGTTGGAATTTGGGTTGGTAACGCCACAGGAGAAGGTCGTCCGTTGCTTACCGGTGTCAGTCATGCGGCTCCTATTTTGTTTGACGTGTTTAATTTATTGCCTAGAAGTAATTGGTTTGAAAAGCCATTGAACAATATGCAACAAGCCGAAGTATGTGCTAAAAGCGGTTATTTAGCCAGTGAAAATTGTCCAAAAAGCATGCAATGGATTCCGGTAACGGCCAAACAGACTGTTCAATGTTCGTATCACAAAATTGTTCATTTGGATAAAACAGAACAATTTCGGGTGAACAGCAGTTGTGAAAATGTGGATGAAATGGTTACCAAAACCTGGTTTGTGTTGCCTCCGGTGATGGAATGGTATTATAAAAGCAAAAACATGGATTATTGGGTTTTGCCGCCTTTTCGTTCGGATTGTGATGACAATCAAACCCCTTTTATGGATTTTATTTATCCAAAAACGAACAGTAAAATTTATTTGACCAAAAACTTTGACAGCGAAGTACAACCGGTCATTTTAAAAGTGGCCCATTCGCAACCCAATATAAAATTGTATTGGTATGTGAACAATACGTATTTAGGAATCACGCAAAACTTTCACGATATGCCATTGAAAGCGACATCCGGCATTCATTACATAACGGTGGTAGATGAAAATGGGGGAGAGATTAAGCGGAAAGTGGAGTTGGTGAGGGAGGATTAAAAATCCAAATCACTATCTTTTCGCATGTAAAATGTCTAATTTAACTACGCATTTCGGCAATACTAAATAATCATAAAATTCTTCTGAATAGATGTCTAAATCATATAACAAAGAAGCGACATAAATACAGTTTTTTCGGTGTTGTCTTACGGTCATTAGCAGTCTTTTAAAAATTTTATCAAGAAATAAATCCTTAATAATCAAAGAATATAAATAAGATTAATTATAAAGATAGAAATTTTTCAGGAATTTTCACTCCTATTTTTAGTAATGATGTGCAAATTTTTAAATTATTTTGGACTAACATCCAATGAAAAAAAATGCAACTGTTGTTGAATTGTTCCAATCAATTTTTTTGTAAATCCTTCGTTTATAAGAAAATAATCTAGACCGTTGGTTGTACTAATCCCTTCAATTTGGTGAAATGGCAGTTGAAGTTTAATTTTACGTTGATTCGTTTTTTCAAAATTTAACTCATTCCAATCGGAAATGAGATATATAAATGGTTTTAATTTTTTTGAATAACCACAAAGTGAGATTAGGTTTTTAGATGCTAAATAATTGGCTCCAGTTATCAAACCATTAACTTGTAAACTGGTAATGTATTCTGCTTTATGATTTCCGGGTTCTTTAGGTAAACGATAAACGGCTGTTTGTTTAGTTGACCATTGTTTGGTAAACAAAATTAATTCATTTTCGGTTGCAATAAACGCTTCACAATCAAAGTTGGTTGTATTGCTTTTTTGCTTGGAAAAGTCAGTTTGTTCAGGATAAGAAAAGGTAATTTTTTCAATTTTGGGATGGTCAAAAAGAGATTCTTTTGCGATTTTGTAAATGGATAAATCAGTTCGGTTACCTTTGGAATTATTACCAAAATCACCTAAATATATATGAGTATCATCTTGTGAAATTTCCTCACAATCCTTGTTTTTTATTCCCTCTAGCTTAATGCTTCTTGTAATGTTTCCTTCTTTATTTAATTGATAAAGATACAAATCGGTGTCATCGTTATGGGTGTAAAGATGATTTTCCCATTCCATCAATCCGGAAACTTCATTTAAAGAATCGCTTAAAATTATGGATTTAAATTCTTTTATTTTTAGTTTTTTATAGCGACAACTGCCATCATTTTCAGTGGCATTGCCATCGTAATTTTTAGCAAAAACGTCTTTGCAGCCCGATTGAGCTGAGGTTGAAGTATGGAAAAGTATCCAACATAAAATAGTAATAATAAATTGAAATTTCATCAAAAGAAGTAAAAAGTAATTTTCAAAATTAGCGGAATTAGAGTAATGCGTGGCAAATCAAATGAACAAATTAGTTAAAAACCAAAAAAAAACGCCCACCAAAAAGGCAGACGTTTATTTTTAATCTTTGATTTCATTACCATCTTTGTCAAAAAAATGATATTGTAAAAACGTGTAAGCATCACGAGGTATAATTTTCACCCATTTTTTATGTTCAAAAAACCATTTTGAACGTAATGATGGAAAACCTTTGGTTAGGTAGGCTGCCACAAAGGGATGGGCATTTAGCACCAATTTTTTGTGGTCTTTTAGTCGTTCAACATCGAGAGAGATTTTATCAATTACTTGAATGGGAGCATCTATTTCTCCAGTTCCTTTGTTTGGATCTTCTTCTCTTGTTTTAATGTTAACTTCCGGTCTTACGCGTTGTCGTGTAATTTGGATTAATCCAAACTTACTTGGCGGTAAGATTTTGTGTTTGGCTTTGTCATCGCTCATTTCCTCTCGCAAGAAATCAAAAAGCACTTTTCGGTTTTCGGGATTTTGCATATCGATAAAATCGACTACAATAATTCCGCCCATATCTCGCAAACGCAATTGTCTGGCAACTTCTGCTGCAGCAATTAGGTTTACTTCTAAGGCAGTATCTTCTTGATTTTGAGCTTTATTGGAACGATTTCCGCTGTTCACATCAATAACGTGAAGAGCTTCGGTGTGTTCAATAATTAAATAAGCTCCTTTGCTCATCGATACCGTTCTGCCAAAAGACGTTTTGATTTGTCTTTCGATATGGTATTTTTCAAAGATGGGCAATTCTTTCGATTGGTATAACTTGACAATAGATACTTTTGAGGGATCAATTTCTTCAATTGATTCCTTGGTTTGCTCAAACAACTCTTCATCGTCGATGTAAATTCCGGTAAAGGAATCATTAAATACGTCTCTAAGGATGGATGAAGCTCTGTTCATTTCACTTAAAACTTTTGACGGATGATGAGCCGTTGGTAATTTTTTACACATGGCAGTCCATTTACTGAGTAAATTCTGCATGTCTTGGTCTAGTTCGGCTATTTTTTTGCCTTCTGCTACTGTGCGAACAATAACACCAAATCCTTTTGGTTTGATCGATTGTACAAGTTTCTTTAAACGGTCTTTTTCTTCTTTCGATTCTATTTTTTGAGAAACAGAAACGCGATCTGAAAATGGAACCAGAACGATATATCTTCCGGCCAATGATAGCTCTGAGCTAATTCTTGGACCTTTGGTAGAAATAGGTTCTTTAACGATTTGTACTAAAACCGACTGATTGGCACTCAACACATCGGTGATGATACCGTCTTTGTCGATTTCTTTTTCAAACTGAAAGTTTTTAAGGGAGAAATCTTTTTGTTTACCTGTGCTTACAAGTTTTGTGAACTTCAACATCGAAGCTAAGTTGGGTCCTAAATCGTGATAATGTAAAAAGGCATCTTTTTCAAAGCCTAAATTTACAAAAGCCGCGTTAAGACCGGGAACCGGTTTTCTGATTTTGGCAATAAAAATATCACCCACTTGAAAACCGCTCTTTTGCTCTTCTTCTTTGTGTAATTCTACTAGTTTTCCATCTTTTAATAAGGCAAAATCTACAGCTTCAGAACCTGACCTGATGATCAACTCTTTATTCACGTTGTAAATTTTTATCTATACCTTTTAGCCAGAAGCTGGAAGTTTAAAGCTGGAAGTTAAAAATTAGTATAACCAACTTGAAACTTGAAACTTGAAACTACTCACCACCAACTTAATTGTACAGATGGATTAAACAATATTTTAAACAGGTAGTTTGTACCCGGTGAAACAGTTATTGTTTTTTACTGTTTCATTTCAAAGAACTTTTTGTAAAAGAAAAAAGTAGTTTAGAACTACTTTTTCTTTTTGTGACGGTTAGCTCTCGCTCTTTTCTTGCGTTTGTGCGTCGCTACCTTATGTCTTTTTCTCTTTTTTCCACTTGGCATAGTGTGATCTTTTTGGTATTAATAAATGAGTTATACTGCTACTTCAGTGTTGGTTTTCACACCTTCTACAAATACTTTTGCAGGCTTGAATGCCGGAATGTTGTGAGCAGGAATTTTAATTGTTGTGTTTTTAGAAATGTTTCTTCCTGTTTTTTCAGCTCTAGTTTTGATAATAAAACTTCCAAAACCTCTTAAGTAAACATTGTCTCCGGTTTCTAATGAGTTTTTAACTTCTTCCATAAAAGACTCTACTGTTGCTTGAACATCTCCTTTTTCAAGTCCTAATTTTTCTGAAATCTTCGCTACGATATCTGCTTTCGTCATTTTCTTGCGTATTAAATTTTATGTGTAAATTTTTGAGAGTGCAAATATACAAATTAAAAAAACAAATATTCAAGCATAATTGATTAAAATTTAATTACATAAACTTATACTTTTGTTAACCAATTCAAATTTATGACTTTTTCTAATCGGCTTATTCAATGGTATTTAGAAAATAAACGCGATTTACCATGGCGAAATACTACTAATCCCTACCCGATCTGGCTCTCAGAAATTATTCTGCAACAAACCAGAGTGGCTCAAGGGTTACCCTATTATGAGCGGTTTATCGAAACTTTTCCAACCGTTTTTGATTTAGCCAACGCTTCTGAAGAACAAGTTTTAAAACTTTGGCAAGGATTGGGTTATTATTCCAGAGGTAGAAATTTGCATAAAACAGCTCAAATTATTGCTTTTGAACTCAACGGAACCTTTCCGACAACCTATACAGAATTACTAAAATTAAAAGGAATCGGATCCTACACGGCAGCAGCCATTGCTTCATTCAGTCAAAAAGAAGTTGTTCCTGTAGTGGATGGCAATGTTTTTAGAATCTTAGCACGTTATTTTGATGTGGAAACCGATATTTCATCGGCTACAGCCAAAAAAGAATTTACTGCTCTTGCCAATGAATTGATTGATAGCAAACAACCGGATGTATTTAATCAAGCTTTAATGGAATTTGGTGCTTTGCAATGTGTTCCAAAAAATCCAAATTGTTCAATTTGTGTATTTAAAGATAGTTGTGCCGCATTACAAAAGAAAAAAGTAGATTTGCTTCCGATAAAATTAAAAAAAACGAAAGTAACTGAACGGTTTTTTAATTATTTGGTTTTGGAGGATGAACGTGGACATTCTATAATTCAACAACGGACTGCTAAAGGAATTTGGCATAATCTTTATGAATTTCCTTTGATAGAATCAGATAAGGAACTCAACGAGAAAGAAGTTAAAGAAAAAATTTCCACCACCACTTTTCTTACAAACGAATTAATCTCATTAAAACCTTATGATGAGAAAAGTGTTTTACATATTTTATCTCATCAACGACTGAAAATAAGGTTTTGGGAACTAAAAGTAGAAGGGATGCTTAAAAACGGAATAGCAAGAGAAGCTGTAAAAAAGCTTCCTTTCCCAATCGTGATTTTTAATTTTATTGAAAAGAATTTCTAAACTGTTATTAAATTTGTAACTTTGATATTATCCAAAAACAACTCTAGAATATTATGAATGGAACTTTAAACAAAGTGATGTTAATTGGTCACTTAGGCGATGATGTAAAAATGCACTATTTTGAAGGGGGCAATTGTATAGGTAGATTTCCGTTGGCAACCAATGAAGTCTATATCAATAAAACTACCAACGAAAAACTAACTTCAACAGAATGGCATAACTTGGTGGTGCGAAACAAAGCGGCCGAAATTTGCGAAAAATACCTTTCAAAAGGCGATAAGATTTACGTAGAAGGAAGAATTAAATCGCGACAATGGCAGGCAGAAGACGGACAGACCAAATATACCACCGAAATACAGGTAACTGAATTTACTTTTTTAACCACTAAAAAAGAAACGGAATTGAACAAACAAAATCAAGATTCAAATAAAAACACTAATTTTGACAGCCACGGTGTGAGAAATTCAGACAATGACGATCTGCCGTATTAATGTATAACCAATTTTTAACCATTTGGACGCAGACCCCGCGAGTTTTCCGGAACTAATTAATACAAGCTTACTCTTTGGAGTACTTGGAATTATAATCTTGTTGTTTTTTTCTGCACTTGCTTCAGGTGCCGAGGTGGCTCTTTTCTCGCTTTCTCAAAAAGATATTGATGATGCCATTGAACAAAATGAAACAAAGGGAAATTTAATTTCCAATCTTTTAAAAAGACCAAAAAAATTGTTGGCTACTTTATTAATAGCCAACAATTTTATTAATATTGGTATCGTAATCATCTTTTCCTTTATTAAAAATGATTTGTTGGGAACAATTTATCCCGAATGGTTGAAATTTGCTATTGAAGTCGGAGTAGTTACCTTCTTAATTTTACTTTTCGGCGAAATTTTACCAAAAGTCTATGCCAATCGAAACAATGTGAAATTTGCCAAAATGGTGGCACAACCTATCCATTTTCTCAATGTAGTCTTGTCACCTATCAATATGCCGATGCGGGCTGCAACTATTTATTTTGAAAACAAATTGGGCAAACAAAAGACCAATATTTCAGTTAATCAACTTTCTCAGGCGTTGGAGCTTACTTCTTCGGATGACACTTCGCAGGAGGAGCAAAAAATACTGGAAGGTATTGTATCCTTTGGAAATACGGATACCAGCCAAGTTATGAGTCCGCGAATTGATGTGTTTGCTTTGGAAATTGAAGAAACATTTAAAGAAATTTTAACTAAAATTTTAGACAAAGGTTATTCCAGAATTCCGGTGTACCGAGACAATATTGATCAAGTAGAAGGCGTTTTGTATGTAAAAGATTTGCTGCCACACATTGACAAAACTGAATTTGATTGGATAACCTTGCTGAGAGAACCGTTTTTTGTGCCCGAAAACAAAAAGTTAGACAATTTATTGAAAGATTTTCAAGGAATGAAAAACCATTTGGCCATTGTGGTAGATGAATACGGTGGAACATCCGGTGTAATCACATTGGAAGATATTATCGAAGAGATTGTGGGCGATATCAGTGATGAATTTGACGATGAGAACATAAACTATTCACAAATTGACGATAAAAATTTTCTTTTTGAAGGAAAAATAAACCTGAAAGATTTTTACAGAATTGTGGATGTTGACGAAGATTTATTTGAAGATAAAAAAGGCGAAGCCGAAACCTTAGCCGGATTTATTTTAGAAATCATCGGAACCTTTCCTAAAAAGGGACAAAAGATCTTTTTTGATAAATGTTTGTTTACTATTGAATCGGTAGACAAAAAACGTGTAAAACAAATTAAAGTGACCTTAGATGCATAAATCGATTGTATATTTTGGATTCCTGTTGGTCTTTTGTTTATTGATAGGATGTAAAGAAGATGTTTTACCTAAACCTTCTGCACAATTGCGATTGGATTATGAAATGGCTAATTATATGCAATTTGATAGTCCGTGTGATTTTAATTTTGATCATAATACGGAAACTAAAGTAAACGTGAAAGACAATTGCGATGTCACAATTCAATATCCTAAAATGAAAGCTACGGTTTATTTAACCTATCGAAAAGTGGATAACAACATTGATGAATTGTTGAAAGATGCTCAAAAACTTACCTACGAACACGTCATTAAAGCCGATGATATTGTTGAAACGCCTTTTATCAACACCAAAGACAAAGTGTACGGTATGTTTTATCAAGTGGGTGGAAATGCGGCTACCAATACGCAATTTTATTTAACCGACAGCATTCAACATTTTGTAACCGGTTCGGTTTATTTTTATGCAAAACCCAATTTTGACTCGATTATGCCGGCAGCGAGTTACATTAAGGATGATATGCAAACGTTGATGGAGACGATGCGGTGGAAGAAGTAATTATTTATTTTCTTGTTTTTAACTAATTAATAAATTGTATATATTAAAGTATCTATCAATTGTTAAATTTCTAGTTATAGATAATAATACTATCAATTAACTGTTATGACTATAAGAAAAAACGTATTTAATTACCTCTTTATGAAAAAATTTGTTTTTTATATTTTTGTATTCTTTTTAACCGTGCTTTTATCAAATTGTCAGGATGAGTCAATAGATGCGAAAAATTCTGATACTAAAATATCTTCTAGGTTGATAACTTTAGAGGAAGTAAAAAAAATTCCTAATGCTTATCAAAAGTTACAACAAATTCAGAACTATCAACATCTCCATGGCAGAATGGTTTATGATAGCATTAATGATTTTACCGTTAATACTTCAACCATCTATATTTCAAACGTAGGATCTTCACACTCCATCACCTTTAAAATTACACGTACTGTTTCCAATGGATTATTAGAAAATTTGGTGCTTATAAGTGATTTTAATGGTGGTTATATTGCCCAATTATATCAATATGACCTTACTCAGGAGGAGATAGCCCAACTCGAAAATGGTGGACAAATTGAAGATTTAAAAAATAAATTAACTATTGTACCGTTGTCTAATTACAATCAGGGGATATTTGAGAGAAATGAAGTGGGAGTAGTTCAAACATATGCAATTGGCGACGGCAGGTGTGGTATTTTTCTTGGAGCAGAGGAAGTAGATGGGATTCTTCTTATCTTCTACCTCGTTGTAGAAGGCACATGCAATGGAGGAGCTAACAGTCCAAACGGAAACTATTCTCCCGGCGAAGGTGGGATTCCAGGAGCAGGTTATGACTGGGGATATATTTTTAACGATTGGAACAGCAATGGAGGGCAATCTACAGGAGCAACATTTACTAATGGAACAATTAATTTACCCAATGACCCGAATGACTATTTTGTCACGCCAAGTACTCCTATTGTTAATCTACCCCAAGACGATTCACATATTACAGATTTGAATATCATATCGGTTAATTCGGTTATCAAGCCAAAATTTTTTGAACTTTCAGATGAATATAATGGTACAACAGAATACGGTTGGGAGTTTAGGGTGAACAGCAGAGGCGAATTTGTGCCGGTTGAAGCACAAGTTGTTTACACCTCTACAGGTGGAGCTGTACAGTTTCCTCCGGTTCAGGCAAACACATTGATCAGGATGCATTTGCATTACAATGGGTTAGACCCTGTTTTTAGCGAAGATGATTTAATAGGGATGTTTAGTCTGTTTGTAGAACGAAACCAACTAAACCCAACAGACAGTGATAAAGTAACCTCTATTTTAGTAACAGCCGGCACGACGGTTTATGCCCTAAGGGTAGATGATCCACAAAAAGCACAAACTTTTTTTGATGATATTATTTCTGATCCGGTGAAGTTAGAAAAGTTTGAAATGCAATATGAAGAATATGTTGTAAAAAGAGCTTTCAGAGATGCAATTCCTAATAATCTTACAAGTAGAGAAAATCTTTTAAATAAATATTTATCTTTTTTCTTAAGTGATGATTTTTATGAAACCGGTTTAGTACTTTATAAAGCAACTTTGAATTTAACTAATAATACCATCTCCGCATGGGAAAAAGTGACCTATTAAATTTAAACATTATGAAAAATAAATTAAAATATTTTATAATTATAGCATCCATTTATTCTTTTACAGGAGAGGCTCAAACAATATATCCACTAGAAAATCTTTTTCACTCTAAAGAAAACGACATTTACTACAAGGATATAAATTTTAGATTGTCAAAATTTATTGGTACATGGGTTTATAATGAAACAGTTGAAGGAACTCAGCATTATTTTAGGGTTTCTTTTTATAAAAAAGAAAAAAAGAATTTTGGTGAAGAAATTAAACAAACCATTTATCTTGATGAACTTGTTGCTCATTTTGAATATAAAAGAAACGGTATAACAATTTATAACACATACCCTCCTTTTGGATTAGTTTTTGATGAAGTTTTGAATAGTTACAATGCAAATGGTATTCGGGGTAGTAGTTTAAGCAAAAATAATTTAAATGCTATAACTCTAATGTATGATGAACCCACGCTGAGCTGTCGTAGAAATAAAAAAGCCTCCTTAGATTTAATTTATATCCCTCCAATACAAGGTCAACCCGCTAAACTTCAATGGCAAGTGAATAGAATTACCTATTCTATTTTAAATTGTCAGGATGGTTCATTGCGTGATACTTCTGATTATCAGATTCCTTTAAATATGGTTTTAACAAAACAGCAATAGAGATTGGTTTTAAGAAACTCCATAACAATAATTTTTCATTTTTTAGGGTTTTAATCAACTATTTGTCAGTTAATTCAGTTATCAAACCAAAATTTTTTGAACTTTCAGAGGAATATAATGGCACAACAGAATACGGTTGGGAGTTCAGGGTGAACAGCAGAGGCGGTTATGAAGTTTTAGTTAAGTAATTTTTCCAAACCCAATTTTGACTCGATTATGCCTGCAGCGAGTTATATTAAAGATGATATGCAAACGTTGATGGAGACGATGCGGTGGAAGAAATAATGAAGTAATTTTCAGATCTCCTCCCAGTTTCAGTAAAACGGCCAATTAAGAATCTTACAATAATTTTATTCTTGTTTTTTAAGTAGGTTATTTTCCTTAAATAAGACCATTTTATGACAACCGCCCTATTGTTTTCACTATTAATCGGTTTTGCCATTTTTGCTATCAATACCAACCAAAAAAAGAAAGTAGAACAATTTCCACCCAAGTGGCACAATTTGCTTTTAAAACATGTGGCATTTTACGACGACTTGTCATTGGAAGAACAAAAACGTTTTCAAAATCGAATCATGGTTTTTTTAAGCGAAGTTCATTTGGAAAGCGTTGGTTTTGAGTTGAATGATTTAGATAAAGTATATATTGCTTCCAGTGCCGTGATTCCGGTTTTTAATTTTCCCGAATGGCATTACCGCAATTTAAGTACAGTGTTGGTTTATCCTGATCATTTTAATGAAGACTTGGGTTTTGCTCAGAACGATAAAGACCGTAAAATTGGCGGTTTGGTTGGCACCGGACGTTTTGAAAATCAGATGATTCTCTCCAGAAAAGCATTGCACGATGGTTTCTCGCCGCATTCATCAAAAAACAATACAGGGATTCACGAATTTGTGCATTTGATTGATAAACTCGATGGCAGTACCGATGGCGTTCCCGAAGTGTTGCTGCAAAAACCCTACGTTATTCCGTGGCTTAAAATTATTCATGAAAAAATGGAGGAAATCAATAACAATCAATCCGACATTAGACATTACGGAGGCACCAACCAAGCCGAATTTTTAGCCGTAGCCGCCGAATACTTTTTTGAAAAACCGGAGCAAATGAAAAAGAAACACCCGGATTTATATCAAATGTTGAAGGTTTGTTTTCAGGGAAAATGAATATTTTAAATCAGCACTAACTTATCGACAAACAAATATCTGTTTAACAGAATCATCAGTAAACGGTCCTTCTTCAAAGTCGCCAAACTTATGAATAATAGAAAAACCACATCGTTCCAAATAGGCATCTAATTCTTGAGGAAATAACAACCTAAAATCTAAATTCTGAACAGAGTCAAATGCACCATTGATAAAATAATGCCATTCGATACGGTTAATCTGCGTTTTGCTTTCATACCGCATGGTTTGCTTGATGACAACTGCTCTTCCATCTGTGGTTGTGTAGGAAGCAATTTGTTGTGGTTCTTTTTCGGCTTCAACGATGTAGCGAATGTTTGGGTTAAAGCAATCCAATAACAACAATCCACCTTCTTTTAAATGTTTTTTAACGCCTTGCAATGCTTGAAATAAATCGTCGTTTTGATACAAATGATGAATGGAATTAAACGGAATAAAAATCAAATCGAATTGCTCCTTTAAATCCAGTGTTCGAATATCGGCCTCGATGAAAGGAATTGTCAACCCGGCTTCCAATGCTTTTGTTTTGGCATGTGCGAGCATGGAAGGCGTAAAATCTACTCCGGTAATGGCATAACCTTCTTTGGCAATTGGAATCGTAAGTCGGCCTGTGCCACAACACAACTCCAAAATTTTGGCTTCTTTGTTTTTGGGTAACCACTTTGTATAAAAAGGCAAATCGAGGAGGTTGCTGTTCATCCCATCATAAATATGGGCGTCGTAAATTAAGTTGCCTACAGTATAGTGAGTGGTCATGTTTTTTGGATTATATATTAATAGGAGTAATAAGTTTTTACTAAAATAATTAAAAATAGCGTATTTTAAAAAAAGTGTTAGATAATCTATAAATGCAAAAAACCTTCATCAATTCTCACTGACAAAGGTTTCTTTTTTCTCTTAAACCAAGTTGCTTAAAGCGTTTCTGCTTTTTTATTTGCACAACAGGCTTTTTTCTCACCGGATGAACATGATTTTTTTTCTTCCACAGTGTTTTCTTTAGCTGCTTCTTCTTTTTTAGCTTTCTTTTTCTTTTTGTCTTTGTTCAAAAGCATCGCTTTGTCGGCAGTGTTCACTACATCAGATACTTTATAGGTCTTTCCGTCGGCAGCATTTTCTACGGTTTGAACCAATATTTCCGGAGTAAGAATGTTCGCATCATATTCAATGGTTGCTTTTTTGGCTTCAAAATCAATTTCTGCTTTTTGAACACCTTCCAATTTGGCTAATTTTTTTTCTAAATGACCGGCACAACCCACTTCGCAGTGCATGCCTTCAACGGTGAACGAGGCAGTGGCCAACTGAGCCGGTTGTGCTTGCTCTGTTGTTGCGGTTGCATTTTCTGTGTTTTCAGTTGCTTCTTTTTTGCAACTTACCATCATCAATGTTGTGAAAGCGATGGCTGCGATTGTTTGAGTGATTCTCATAGTTATATTGTTTAAAATGAATGATATAAATTTTATTTATAAGACATTACAAAAATAACATTTTTTTCGCTTTTTATTTGCCAAAATTAACGGAGTTTTGTGATGCGAAAATATCAACCATGGAAAATAAAAACTTACGATTCGTTTTTTTAACAATTTTGGCCTTGGTTTGGGGTAGTTCATTTATCCTCATCAAACGTGGATTGACAGGTTTAACGCCTTTTCAGTTGGGATCGTTGCGAATGGTTTTTGCCGGATTATTTTTGTTGCTTATTGGATTCAATAGTTTAAAGCAAATTCAGCTTCGGCATTGGAAATACTTGGCTTTGACGGCTTGTTTTGGCACGTTTGTTCCGGTTTATTTATTTTCTTATGCTCAAATGGAAATTAGCAGTACGATTAGTGCCATTTTGAATTCGCTTACTCCTTTAAATACTTTATTGCTTGGAATTTTATTATTTAAAATCGATTTTCAACGCCGGCAGATTTATGGGGTGTTTTTTGGATTGTTGGGTAGTGCATTGCTCATTTTGAATGGAGCAGCTACGCATCCGGATCAAAACTACAGTTATGCTGTTTTGTTAATTCTTGCTTCGGTTTGTTATGCATTAAACGTGAATTTTATAAATCGCTATTTGTCTGATTTAAGTCCGCTCAGCATCACAACCGGAAATTTTGTAGTCATGTTGTTGCCTGCTTTTGCAGTCCTTTTTTACTCCGGTTTTTTTGAGGCGGTTCAAGTAGAAAAAACACAGGATGTTTTGGTTTACATTGCCATTTTGGGCATTGTGGGAACGGCTTTGGCGAACATTTTGTTTTATAAATTGATAAAAATATCCTCTCCTGTTTTTGCTTCTTCGGTAACGTACTTAATTCCTGTTGTGGCCTTTTTTTGGGGATTAATTGACAATGAAGGGTTAACACTCGTGCAGCTATTGGGTGCTGTGATTATTATGTTTGGTGTTTATCTTTCGGCGAAGAAGTGAGAAGTTGTTTTGTTTAAGGTTTCAAGTTTCAGGTTTCAAGTTTCACGTTGAGACCAGTAGAAAGAAAATTTTATATTAAGATAATCTGATTTGAAAATATCAATAAGTGCGAAAATCAGGAAAATAGTTTAAATCCTTATAATCTTTGTTCCATTTAAGAGAAGTGTTTTTTTGTTTTGCGATTAAAAATGAAGTTTCTTCTATCAAGTGATAAAAAAAAGACTGCCATTGCTGACAGTCTCATTTTAAGAATTATTTTTTTATTGATTATTGAAAATCAGCTTCGCTAACCCCTTCGTTAATAATTACTTCTGAAGTGATCATTTCTAACTCCATGCCAATATTCAAAGTAGTTTTGTGGGGAATCTTAATCCCTTTTACATCTTTGTAATCGGCATAATTGGTTGTTTGAGTCATTTTTTGTCCCATTTGTTCCATTTCTTTTGCTTCAGCCACTTTTAACCCTGATTTTACATCATAATAATACGTAGTCTTTCCGTTTTTAATAGCATAAGCATCAGAACCACCAATGTTTTCAATTCCTCCCAAAGTGATTGAGTTATCGTTTAATAAGTTTAACTCCTCAAATGGATAGGCTGCTGCTTTCATTTCGTTTAATTCTTCAGCAGAAAAATCTTTGCGTTGTCCTTGTTGTACCATGTAACCATTATCTTTTGTGACTACTTGTTTCATCATTGTCATTCCCATTGCTTTCATTTCTACCATCATTTTGTTTTCTGCACTTACTTTTGTAGTCAACTCTAAAGCTGTTCCTTGAATTGTTCCACTAGATTTAGTCATAATGGTTTTTACATCAGCAACTGCTTTTAGTCCGCCAATTGCGGCTATGTATTTTTCTAAAACAGACTTAACAGTAACATCTGCACTTGCCTTCTTTTCTTCCGGTTTTTCAACTTTATTTCCATATTTGTCAAAATAGAAGATTGGAATGTTTAGTTTTTCAAGACCAGGCAAAACATCGGCTGCTTTACTCACAATAACGATTCTTAAGTTATCAGCAAGGAAATATTTTTTAGCAACTCTCAAAACATCATCAGCTGTAACTGCGTTAATATTTTTGATGTAGTTTTCATAGAAATCTGCCGGTAAACCTTGTGTTTTAGTTTGCAAAGCATAACGAGCAACAGTGGTTGGTTTTTCAATATCCATAACGAATTTTCCAATATAGCCGGCTTTTACATTTTTCAATGTTTCATCCGTTACTTTTTCTGTTCGGATACGTTTGATTTCTTTCAAAATTTCTACTACTGCACTATCGGTAACAGCATTTCTAACTTGCGTAGTTGCACTGAAGTTTGAGATGTATTTGTTTCCTCTTAATCCTGAACGAGCTCCATAAGTCCATCCGTGAGCTTCTCTCAAATTCATGTTCAAATAACTATTAAAGTCTCCACCTAAGATTTGATTGGCTACAATTGCAGCAAAATAATCTTTATCTGTCATTTTTAAGTTTGTAATGTGAACTGCAGCAATTTCAGATTGCACCGCATTGGGAGCATCTACAAAGTTAATTTGAGTGTATTGAACATCTTTTGGATCAGAATAAGAAACTTGAGGAGCTACTTCTTTTTTCCAAGCACCAAATAATCGTTCAACATTTGCTTTGACTTCATCAAATTTTACATCTCCTACAATGACCAAATAAGCATTTTGAGGTGTGAAGTAAGTTACGTAGTTTTGACTTACATCTGCCAACGTAACTTTATTAATTGTTTCCTCGCTCAAATATTCTCCGTTAGGATGATTTTTTCCATAAGCTAAAACTCTTTGCACTCGACGAGCTATTGAAGGGACGCTTTTTTCATCTGCTTTCAAACCTTCTAACAACTTTGCTTTTTCTTTATCAAATTCTTCTTGAGTAAATACAGGATTTAAAGCACCGTCGGCCATCAATTCCATAATTCTGGTTGAATATTTTGAAAGGCCACTTGCAAAAGCACCACTTGCATCAAAATTAATGCTAGCTCCTAAGAAGTCGATTTCTTCGTTAAAAGCGTCTTTAGAAATGGTTTTTGTTCCATTTCCAATTAAGCTGCTGGTTAAATCTGAAACCCCTTTTTTAGCTCCTTCTGCATACGGAGCATTATCAATGGTTAGGTTATATGAAACTCGTGGAAGTTTGTTGTTTTCTACGACCAAAACTTTTAATCCGTTTTTTAATTCGAAAGTTTGTGGCTTACCAATATTAATTTTGGGAGCCGGTCCCGGTTTGGGTTGAGGTCTGTCTTGTGCTTGCATAGAAAGTGAAATAAACAAGCTCGTTGCTATAATGACTATTTTTTTCATGTTGATATCTTAATTTTGAGCTTTATCTGATTTAGGAGCGTAATCTAATAGTAAACGTTGGTTTGGGTTAAGGTACTTTTTAGCAGCCTCTCTTATTTCTTCTCTTGTGATAGAACGGTAAATTTCAATTTCGGTATTTATTAAATTGACATCGCCATATAACATGTGAAATGTAGCTAAGTTACCTGCAATTCCTTCTACAGAGGAATTACTGTTTACATATTGACTCTCATAAATGTTTTGTAGTTTTTGGAATTCTTTTTCAGAAATTAAATCGGTTTGCAGTTTAACAATTTCTTCATCAATTTCTGTCATTAAAGTTTCCGGAGTTGTTCCTCCCATCGGAAGTCCGTATAAAATGTACATTCCGTAATCTTCTTGACTAAAGTTGAACGCACCTACTTGTAATGCCATTTTTTTGTCGTCAACCAATTTTTTGTACAATCTCGAAGATTTTCCATCAGATAATAAAGTTGAAATCATATCTAAAACTCTAGCATCTCTGGTTTTCATTGATGGTGTTCTGTAGGAAGCCACCACCATTGGAATCTGTATATTTGGATCTTCATAACGGGCTCTGATGGTATTTGTTATAGGAGTTTCTTCAATTTTTTCTCTTGTAACTGGGGCACCTTTTGGGATAGACCCGAAATATTTGTCAATCCAAGCTCTTGTTTGAGCAGGGTCAAACTGTCCGGCAACAACTAAAGTAGCATTGTTTGGCACATAATATTTTTTATTAAATGCTTGAAATTCCTCTAGTGTTGCTGCATCTAAATGTTCCATCGAACCAATGGTTGCCCAACGGTAAGGATGTTTGGTAAACATGTTCTTTTTAACTTCAGCAATTAAATTTCCATAAGGTTGATTGTCTACTCGAAGTCTTTTTTCTTCTTTTACTACTTCGTTTTGTGTGTCTACCCCAATTTGGTTAATTACCGGATGCAATAAACGTTCTGATTCCATCCACAAACCTAATTCAAGGTTGTTTGATGGGAAGATTTCGTAGTAATACGTTCTGTCATCTGAGGTATTTGCATTGTTAGTCCCTCCGTTTCCTGTTACTATTTTAAACCATTCACCACGTCCGATGTTTTGTGTTCCTTCAAATAAAAGGTGTTCAAAAAAGTGAGCAAAACCTGTTCTTTCTGGGTTTTCATCTTTTGCACCTACGTGATACATTACTGAAGTGATTACCACCGGTGCAGAATTGTCCTGATGTAAAATAACATGCATTCCGTTATTGAGCGTGTAATGTTCAAACTCTACTTTTTGAGCAGAAACCGAACCTCCAAGCATAAGAACTGAACTTAAAGCCATTAAAGATTTTTTCATAAAAATTAGTTATTTATTTTTTGCGTTTGAAATAAGTATGCAATTTCGTGATTTTGTTACACTTTTTTAAATTTTAACTAAAAAAATCAAGTGTGTCCACTATTATTTTTTTGCTTTGAATATATTTTTATGTTTAAGTTGTATGATTCATAATAAGTTGTATATTTGCAAACTCAAAAAATTAATTAAAACACATTGTTATGTACGCAATCGTAGAGATAGCAGGGCAACAATTTAAAGTAAGCAAAGACCAAAAAGTATTTGTTCACCGTTTAGCAGCAGAAGAAGGAAACAAAGTTTCTTTTGACAAAGTAATGTTGTTAGATGATAACGGAACAGTTACTATAGGCGCCCCCGCTATAGAAGGAGCTTCTGTTGAAGCCAAAGTGTTACAACACTTAAAAGGTGATAAAGTAATCGTTTTCAAAAAGAAAAGAAGAAAAGGTTACAAGAAGAAAAACGGTCACAGACAGTCATTGACGCAAATTTTAGTAGAAGGTATTTTAGCTTCAGGCACTAAAAAAACGACTGCAAAATCTGAAAGCCCTAAAGCTGCAAAAGCAACTAAATCAGCTGATGATTTAACGCTTATTGAAGGTGTTGGACCAGTTGCTGCTGAAGTATTAGCTGCTGCAGGAATAACTTCATTTGCTAAATTAGCAAAAACAAAAGCAGATGATTTAAAATCTATTTTAGAAGCATCTGAAGCAAAAGTGTCACATTTAGATCCAACTACTTGGGCTCAACAAGCTCAATTAGCTGCTGATGGAAAAATGGATGAATTAAAAAAATTACAAGATGAATTAAATGGTGGTAAAGCTATTTAATTTTAATATTAACTTATAAAACCCTAACATCATGGCTCACAAGAAAGGTGTCGGTAGTTCCAAGAATGGTAGAGAATCAGAATCGAAACGTTTAGGCGTTAAGATTTATGGTGGTCAAGCAGCTATCGCAGGAAATATCATTGTAAGACAAAGAGGTTCTAAACACAATCCGGGAGAAAACGTTTACATCAGTAAAGATCACACTTTACATGCAAAAGTTGACGGAGTGGTTAAGTTTCAGAAAAAAGGTGATAACAAATCATTTGTATCTGTTATTCCTTTTGAAGCATAAGTAGAATTTACTTCAAAATATAAAAAACCCATTTCGTAAGAGATGGGTTTTTTGTTTTTTCACACATTGATTAAAAAAACCCTCACTTTCAGCAAGGGTAATTTTATTTCTAAATTCTGAACTCAAAATTCAAAATTAATATCTGTAATACTCCGGTTTAAACGGCCCTTGAACATCCACACCAATATAGGCCGCTTGTTCTTCGTTTAAAGTTTCTAATTCAACTCCTAATTTTTCTAAGTGTAAAGCGGCTACTTTTTCATCTAAATGTTTTGGTAACATATAGACTTCGTTTTTGTAAGCAGCACTGTTATTCCACAATTCTATTTGAGCTAAAGTTTGGTTGGTGAATGAATTACTCATTACAAAACTAGGGTGACCCGTAGCACAACCTAAGTTAACCAAACGACCTTCAGCTAAGATAATAATGTCTTTTCCGTTTACGGTATATTTGTCAACTTGTGGTTTGATTTCTATTTTAGAAGCTCCGTGGTTTTTGTTTAACCAAGCCATGTCAATTTCATTGTCAAAATGCCCGATGTTACAAACGATGGTTTTGTCTTTCATTTGTTCAAAATGTTTTCCAACCACAATGTCTTTGTTTCCGGTAGTGGTAATTACGATATCAGCATTGCCAATAACGGTATCTAATTTTTTTACTTCAAAACCGTCCATTGCAGCTTGTAAAGCACAGATTGGGTCAATTTCAGTAACCGTTACAATTGAACCGGCACCTCTAAATGAAGCCGCAGTTCCTTTTCCAACGTCGCCATATCCACAAACTACTACTCTTTTTCCGGCTAACATAATATCGGTAGCACGACGAACAGCATCAACCGCTGATTCTTTACAACCATATTTGTTATCAAATTTCGATTTTGTTACCGAGTCATTTACGTTGATGGCAGGAATGTGTAACGTTCCGTTTTTCATTCTTTCGTATAAACGGTGTACCCCAGTTGTTGTTTCTTCAGAAAGACCTTTAATTCCACTAATTAATTCAGGATATTTATCAAAAACCATATTCGTCAAGTCGCCACCATCATCCAAAATCATGTTCAATGGTTGTCTGTCTTCACCAAAAAATAAGGTTTGCTCAATACACCAGTCAAAATCAACTTCGTTCAATCCTTTCCATGCATACACTTGAATTCCGGCAGCAGCTATAGCAGCAGCAGCGTGATCTTGAGTAGAAAAAATGTTACATGAACTCCAAGTAACTTCTGCTCCCAAGGCTATTAGAGTCTCAATTAAAACAGCCGTTTGAATGGTCATGTGTAAGCATCCTGCAATACGAGCTCCTTTTAATGGTTGGCTATCTCCATATTCTCTGCGAAGAGCCATTAAGCCCGGCATTTCTGCTTCGGCTAGTTCAATTTCTTTTCTTCCCCAAGCGGCAAGCGAAATATCTTTCACTTTATACGCTACAAATGGCAATGTTTGTGTACTCATTTATAAAATAGTTATATTAGCTAAAAATTTTTTGCAAATTTACGGAATAGCTTAGGAAATTAAAAACCTTTTTGTGTTTTTTGTGATTTGTTTAGATAACTAACTTTTTGAATTACAATTTGATAAATACATTTTCGCAATGCCATTTTACCAAAGAATTAAGGTTGACGATAAAACGGCGGTTTTTGTTTGGAAGATAACAGAATCGTTTAATGATTTATTTCGTGAAGTTTCTTTAAAAGATACTTCATTAGCCAGATTGGAAGGGATGAAATCCGAAAGTCATCAAAAGGGTTTTATGGCGGTTCGAATGCTTTTACAATACAACGGTTATACTGATTTTGATTTGTATTATGATGAATTTGGAAAACCACATTTGAAAGATGGGGTCAATATTTCCATTTCACATTCTTTTGATTTTTCGGTTATAATTTTATCGGATAAAAATGTAGGAATTGATTTAGAACTTCGCCGTGATTTGGTTAAAAAAATTGCATACAAATTTGCAGAGGAAGTATTTGTTTATGAATGTAAAGACAATTCAGACGAATTTGTAAGTAAGCTAACCGTCATTTGGGGCGTAAAAGAAGCTGTTTTTAAAGTTCGAAACGAAATCGGAATTAGTTTTAAAGACCACATTTTTGTTCGTCCGTTTGAAATGAAGGATGAAAAAACAACCGCTTTATTGGATTTTAATTCGGTAGAAAGAGAATTTTTAGTTTATTTTATTGAAATAGAAAATTACACCTTAGTTTGGCTTTGGGAAGCAAAATGATGCAAAAAATCTACCAAGACATACTAGTGGCAAAAGCCCAAGACAAAAAATTATTAGCCATTTTATTGGATCCTGATAAAATTGAAATGGATAATTTGACTCTTTTATTTGAAAAGATAAAATCAAGTCCGGCCACTCACATTTTTGTAGGAGGAAGTATTGTTAAATCAAATAAAATCGATGAATTAGTGCTTTTTTTAAAAGAAAGAGTTAGTTTGCCAATATTACTTTTCCCTGGAAATCCGTCACAAATATCTACTTTTGCAGATGGCATTTTATTCCTAAGTTTGTTGTCTGGAAGAAATCCGGACTATTTAATCGAACATCATGTGAATGCTGTTCCGATTCTAAAAAAATCAAATTTAGAAGTCATTTCAACCGGATATCTTTTGATTGAAAGTGGAGGACAAACAGCTGTTGAAAGAGTCAGTCAAACCAAACCATTAGACAGGAATAAACACGAGATTGTTTGTCAAACAGCAAAAGCAGGTGAATTCCTAGGTAATAAATTAATTTATTTAGAGGCCGGAAGCGGAGCACAATTAGCCGTTCCGCTAGAGATGATAACAGCCGTTTCAAAAGAGATTTCAATTCCACTTATTGTTGGCGGAGGAATACGTTCGCAAGAAGCGATTCAGGACGCTTTTAATGCCGGTGCCGATTTAGTTGTGATTGGTAATGCTTTTGAAAACGATAGTAATTTTTTTAACTACAGTTAATATTTGCCTCCAAAATATTCCGCAAATTTGCCGAATCAGAATGCCAAAAGATGATTGAATTTCTTTTTTCTCAATATAAAAACTATTCGTATACCGATATTTCACTTGAAATAATTGCGGTCATTTTTGGGTTGTTAAGTGTTTTGTATTCCAAAAAAAACAATGTTTTAGTTTTTCCAACAGGAATCATTAGTACAGGAATTTTTATATATTTATTATGGAAATGGAAATTGATTGGCGATATGACGATTAATTTCTATTATACGATCATGAGTGTATATGGTTGGTATCATTGGACCAGAAAAAAACAAGGGAAAATAGAGTTCCCAATTTCTTGGATGAATCAAAAGGAAAAGAGATGGGCTGTTTTACTATTTGTATTGACCATCACTTTTATCATTATAATTTATAAGTTTTTTGATAAATTTACAAGTTGGACAGCTTATGTAGACACGTTCACTACCGGTTTGTTTTTTGTAGGAATGTGGCTCATGGCCAAACGAAAAATTGAGAATTGGATTTTTTGGATTATTGGGGATATTATTTCAATTCCTTTGTATTTTTATAAAGGTTATACATTCACCGGTATTCAGTATTTTATATTTACAATAATTGCCTTTTATGGCTACATCGAATGGAAGAAAATCTTAAACAGCAACCCACAAGCATTGTAAAAATTGCTATTTACGGTCCAGAAAGCACCGGTAAAACTACCTTGGCAAAACAATTGGCAGAGCATTTTAACACCATTTGGATTCCGGAATTTGCCCGTGATTATCTTCAAAATAAATGGGATACATCAAAAGAAACTTGTCAACAATCCGATTTAATCCCAATTGCCTTAGGCCAAACAAAATTGGAAAATGAAGGATTGTCAAAGGCAAATAACATTTTGTTTGCCGATACGAATTTAATGGTAACCAAAGTTTTTTCAGACATTTATTATGGGGAAACGGATCCTGTTTTGGAAAAAGCAGCAAAAAAACATAAATATGATTTGTTTCTATTAACCGATGTTGATGTTCCTTGGCAAAAGGATGATTTACGAGATAGTCCTCATCATAGAGAAGAAACACTGCGTATTTTTGAAGAGAATTTAATTCATTACAATAAGCCTTATTTAAAATTATCCGGTTCAAAAGATAAAAGATTTCAAAAAGCTGTTGCTCTAATTTCAACTCTTTTGGAAGCCAAAAAAATAGAGTTGAATTCTTTTGATATCATTCAATTGACACATCGTGAAATTAAATTAGAATCAGTTAAAAATCAGATTGAGTTTCTAACCAATGGAATTCAAGCAGTACAATTGGAACGACCGGCCAAACTCCATGACGGAATAGAACCGTTGTCTGCAGAGGAGGCTACTTATTACGCTAATTTTTTTGATGAAAAGCGTAACCATTTAAAACTAAAAAAGTTTGTGCCTGCTTCGGGTGCGGCGAGCCGAATGTTTAAATTTTTAAGTGAGTTTTTACAGGAATATAAATTAGGCGAAGAATCAATTAATGCCTATATCAACAGAAAAAAAGCAAAAAATTTATCACTTTTTTTGATAGGTTTAGATAAATTTCCTTTTTATAAAGAGGTAATAAATCAATTAAGGAATCAATATCCGGACTTTAATAATTGGGGTTATGACAGTAAGCATTATGCGTTTATAAAAACTCTTTTGTCTAAAAATGAATTTGATTTTGCCAATAAACCCAAAGGAGTTTTACCTTTTCATAAGTATTCTTCTCATATTGCCACTCCAATCGAAGAGCATTTGAATGAAGCCGTTGCCTATGCTTCTTCCAATCAAAAAGCACATTTGCATTTTACTGTATCAGAAGAACATCAGTCTGATTTCGAAAAAATTGTAGTAAATGTAAAGGCAAAAATTGAAACAGCTTCCGCAACAGAAATTAATGTTTATTATTCCTATCAAGATAAATCGACAGACAGCATCGCACTTGATTATGACAATAATTTTTTTAGAGAAGATAATGATAGTCTTGTTTTTAGACCGGGTGGACATGGGGCCTTAATTCAGAACTTGAATAACTTGGATGCGGATATTGTTTTTATTAAAAATATTGATAATGTTATTCAAAACCATATTGATGAAATAGCGTTGTATAAAAAAGCATTGGCTGGAATTTTATTAGACAAACAGCAACAGATTTTTGACTTTCTACGACTACTCGATGATAATAATATTAATAAAGAATTGTTGGATGAAATTGTAAACTTTATACAATCAAAATTACATTTTGAAGTGGTAGACGATTTTTCAAAGTACACCAAAGAAAGTAAAATCGATTACCTTAAAAATTATTTAAATCGACCAATTCGTGTTTGTGGAATGGTAAAAAATGAAGGCGAACCCGGAGGCGGACCATTTTGGGTGCGTGACAAAAAAGGGTTGGTTTTCTTGCAGATTGTAGAATCTTCTCAAGTTGATGAAAAGGATTCCAATCAAATGAAAATACTTAAAAATGCTACTCATTTCAATCCGGTTGATTTGGTGTGTGGAATCAGAAATTATCGAGGAGGTAATTTTGATTTAACCGAATTTGTTGATCATAGCAGCGGTTTCATTGTTCACAAAAACAAAGGCGGAAAAGAGCTAAAAGCCTATGAATTGCCTGGTCTTTGGAATGGAGCGATGGCGAAATGGTTAACCGTTTTTGTTGAAGTGCCTCTAATTACTTTTAATCCGGTAAAAACAGTAAACGATTTATTAAAAATAGCACATCAACCTCAGTAAAATGGATACTGAAAAAATTATAAATGAACTTTCATTCAAAGCGGTCAGAAGCAGTGGTGCAGGCGGGCAAAATGTAAATAAAGTTTCATCAAAAGTAGTGCTTTCTTTTGATTTGCTCAATTCACAAAGTTTTAATGATGATGAAAAAACATTGCTTTTCGAAAAATTAAAAACTAAAGTAACATCGGAAGGAATATTTATTTTAAACTGCGATGAAGACCGAAGTCAACTCAAAAACAAAGAAATTGTTACAAAAAGGTTTCTAAAACTCATTCAAAACGCTTTAGTTGTTCCAAAAAAGAGAAAACCAACTAAAATTCCTCGTTCGGTTATTGAAAAAAGAATCAAAGATAAACGTACAACATCTGAAATTAAACATAACAGAAAGAGACCGGATATTTAAAAAGTGTAAAAGCTAAATGGTTTAAGTTAAGGCTTAATTTTACATATCATTAGTTTTTTTTGAAATTGCCATTGCTATCGATTTTTGAAATTGCCATTGCTATTGAAATTCTTTTACTACCTTTGCATCGTCTCAAAGGGGTGCTCTAAATAACGAGCTGAGATCATACCCAACGAACCTGGAACAGGTAATGCTGTTTAGGGAAAAGACAAAAAAATAAAAGTGCACGTTTATTTTGCTGTCTAGAGTATCAATTTTAATTTTTAACTAAGAATAATTACCCCTTTTATTCGTAATCTTTTACGAATGAAAACTATATTCAATAATGGCCTTTTTGGCATAAAATTGTTCAGCAGGTATTGCTTTACGTGTTTTTTTCTATTTTCTTTTAAAGGTTTTTCTCAGGAAACTCCAAAAGATAGTCTTAAAAATATCGATCTTAAAGAAGTCACTGTTTCATCTGTGCGTGCTAAAGAAAAAAACCCTATTACGTTCACGAACGTTTCAAAGGAAGAAATCGCTCTTAGAAATTTAGGACAAGACATTCCTGTTTTGTTACAGTATTTACCATCTGTTGTAACTACAACGGATGCAGGAAATGGCGTTGGTTACACCTACATGCGTGTTCGGGGTTCAGATGGCTCACGAATTAACGTAACGATAAATGATATTCCGTTTAATGATAGCGAAAGCCAAGGAAGTTTTTTCGTGAACTTACCTGATTTTGCTTCCTCTTTAGAAAGTGTTCAGTTGCAACGAGGCGTTGGAAGTTCAACCAATGGAGCAGGTTCTTTTGGAGCTAGCTTAAATATGCAAACAAAATCATTTCAAGAAAAAGGATATGCTGAAATTGCTAATTCATTAGGAAGTTTTGACACTAGAAAGCATACTCTTTCCTTTGGAACAGGGTTGCATAACAGTTTAGAATTGAACGGAAGAATTTCAAACATTGCATCAGATGGTTTTATTGACAGAGCATCTTCTTCTATGTTTGGCTACTTTTTCAACGCAAATTATGCAAGAGAAACTACTTTAATTAAATTATTAGCTTTTGGCGGAAAAGAAAAAACGTACCAAGCTTGGAACGGAAGAGATAACGCTCCTTTGTCAATTTTAAGTGCGACCAATCCGGATTATATATTTGGAAACACTTTTAATATTTCTGGAATTAAAACAAATGACAATGGAAATATTGAAGGTTTTCATGATAATGAAATTGATAATTATTGGCAAAATCATTTCCAATTGCATTGGACTGAAAAATGGACTGAAAAATGGATTTCAAACATTGCATTACACTATACTAAAGGGAAAGGGTATTTTGAACAATATGTTGATGATTATTACTATGCTAATGTTCTTTTTAGTGGTGACTCACAGTTAAGCTTCTTAGGTCTTCCGGATATAACAATTGATGGAAACAGTATTTCCAGTATGGATTACATAAGGAAGCGATGGTTAGACAACGTTTTTTTTGGAAGCACATTTTCATTAAATTATAGGAATAATAAAACTGATTTATTAATCGGAGGGGCTATTAATCGTTATTTGGGATTACACTACGGAGAAGTAACTTGGAACCAATATAATTTTAGCAATATTGGTCGTTATTATGATAATTATGGTAATAAGGATGATATTAATTTTTACGCTAAAGTTACTCAAAATATTAACTCTAAGTTAAGCCTATTCACAGATTTGCAATACAGAATGGTGTTTTATGATGCAACTAGTTTTAGGTTTGAGGATGTTAATGATACTTTCCGATTTTTTAATCCAAAAGCTGGATTGAATTACCAATTGGATTCAAAAAATGTATTTTACGGTTATTTTGGCGTTGCCAACAAAGAACCACGAAGAGACGATTATGAAAACGATGCAACAAAACCAGAACGATTGTTTGATTATGAATTAGGTTGGAAATACAATTCTAAAAAAGTCAGATTTACTGCAAATGCATTTTATATGCGTTATATAGATCAACTGGTCTTAACGGGAGCTTTAAATGACGTTGGAGCTCCAATATTTACCAATAGCGGTAATAGCTACCGTTTTGGCTTAGAAATAGAATCTGTAATTCGATTAAGTGAAAAGTTTTTAATTAGCCCAAATTTCACAGTAAGTCAAAACAAAAACCAAGATTTTGTCTTTCAACGGGATGGTGTTTTACAAAATTTAGGTTCAACGAACATTGCCTTTTCACCCAATTTTATTGCTGCAAATCGGTTAACGTATGTTCCTGTTAAGAATTTACAACTGTCGTTTTTATCCAAACATGTAGGTGAACAATTTATGGGGAATATTGATGCAGAAAGTTCAAAATTAGACGCTTATTTTGTCAACGACCTTAATATTTCATATGAAATTAAGACGACAAAAATTTTTAAAGCTATTCAATTCAACGCCTTAATCAATAATATTTTTGATTTGGAATATGAAAGCAATGGTTATTTTTACACATTTGATGATGATTTTTCATCACCGGGAACTATTACAACCATTGAAGGGGCAGGGTTTTATCCGCAAGCCGGAATTAATTTTTTGGCGGGAATAACGCTCTTGTTTTAATTGATATATGAAATCCTGACTTTACGGTCAGGATTTTTTTAATTATAGATTCGTACTAAAGTACCATTGACTTCCGTTCGATAGCGTTTCAAAGGATATTCTTGTCCATTTAGTCCTTCTCCGGTAAACAATAAATAATCTTCATCATCACAAGGGCATGTCGCAATTTCTGCATTGTTTATGGTCATTATGGAACAAGAACTTATGGGTTGATTTGGACAGGTTGCTTCAAATGCATTAAACCCTGTTCCGGTATAAAAAAGAATTACACCATTAAGGCCGGCATTATTGGTTGTGATAAAAACTGATCTTCCGGTAAATAATAATTCGCTATATTGGGGTAAATTAGTGTCGATAGTAGTATCAAAACGAACGTTAGGAATATAAGGGTTAAAATTGTTGAAACGTTCGCTTTCGCATCCAAAAAAGAAACTACAAATGAAGGTTAGTAAAAATAATTTTTTCATAAACATTTTTTTCATTTGGCAAATTTAATTTAATTACCTTTGACTTTACTTATAAAGGAATAAATTTTCAAATAATTAAAAATTATACTATCTTTGTAGAAAGAAATCCTCTCAAAGGGGATTTTTTCTATTTTATAGAACGATAAAAATAACGATTTTATATTGCAAAGTTCAATTTTATTTGAATTTTGAAAAAATTGAATTGGATTAATAAAACACATGAAGTTATGAGTACAGTTTCGTATTACACCGCAGAGGGTTTAAAAAAATTAAAAGAAGAATTAGAAAATCTTAAACATATTGAGCGTCCAAAAGCTTCTCAAGCTATTGCTGAAGCCAGAGATAAAGGTGATTTGTCTGAAAATGCAGAATATGATGCAGCGAAGGAGGCTCAAGGATTATTGGAAATGAGAATCTCAAAGATGGAAGAGATTTATGCCAATGCTCGATTAATTGACGAATCACAGCTTGATTTATCAAAAGCATTAGTGCTTTCTAACGTAAAGATTAAAAATCAAGCCAACGGCATGGAAATGAAATACACGTTGGTTGCCGAAAGTGAAGCCGATTTAAAATCCGGAAAAATATCTGTTACTTCTCCTATCGGAAAAGGATTATTAGGGAAATCAGTTGGTGATGTTGCCGAAATTACTGTGCCAAATGGAGTTTTAAAATTTGAAGTTTTAGAAATTTCCAGAGACTAATTCTAAATTTTTAAAAAATGGCAAGCATTTTTACCAAAATAATCAACGGCGAAATTCCATGTTATAAAATTGCTGAAGATGAGCAGTTTATAGCTTTTTTAGATGTGAATCCAAACACCATTGGTCACACCCTTTGCGTTCCGAAGCAAGAAATCAATAAGCTATTCGAAATGGAAGAAGACCATTATTTGGCTTTGATGAAGTTTTCGAGAAAGATTGCATTGGGTTTGGAAAAAGCAATTCCATGCAAACGAATTGGAGTAGCGGTAGTTGGATTAGAAGTGCCTCATGTTCATGTTCATCTGATTCCGTTACAAGACATGGATGATATGCGGTTTCAAAGGAAAGTGAGTTTGTCAAAAGACGAATTTGAAGCAACAGTGCAAAAAATAAAAAACGAATTATAAATAAAATCCCGATTCACTCTGGATTTTTTGTTTTACAGCAAACTTATCGTTTTCACACTTTTTTAAAACTAACCAACATGGTCGTGCCTTTGTCTACTTCGGATTGATAAACTCTTATTTTTCCTTTATGGTATTCTTCCACAATGCGTTTTGTTAAAGAAAGACCTAATCCCCAACCGCGTTTTTTAGTAGTAAATCCGGGTTCAAATACCTTTTTAAATTGATTTTTCGGAATTCCTTTTCCAGAATCGGTGACTAATATTTTTACTTCCTTTTCATCTTCAATAATGGTGAGGGATAGTTTGCCGCGACCTTTCATCGCATCAATGGCATTTTTAACTAAATTTTCAATGGTCCAACTGTGTAAAGTTGGGTTGAGGTTCACCAAAATAGTTTTAGTTGGTGCAGAAAATGAAAATTCAACTTGCTTGGAGAAACGCGATTTCAAGTAATCAAACGATTGAATCGTTTCGGTTACCAAATCTAATTTTTCTAAAACGGGTTCGGAACCTACTTTGGAAAAACGATCGGTTATAGTTTGCAGTCTAGTAATATCTTTTTCAATTTCTTTGATGGTGTTTTCTTCAACATTCTCCATTTTTAAAATTTCCAACCATCCAATCAAGGAAGAAAGTGGTGTGCCTATTTGATGAGCTGTTTCTTTTGCCATTCCTGCCCAAAGTTTGTTTTGAGTGGCAATTTTCGTGCTTCTGTAATAATTATAAACCAAAGCGGTAAATAGAAAAATAATTAATATTAACGCAATGGGATAATATTTTAATTTGTTAAGTAGTGACGAATTTCCGTAGTATAAGTACCAATATTTTCCTGGATTGTATTCAATGATTATAGGATTGTTTTCTTTTTTTAATTTTTCAAGAAATTGATCTAATTTTTCTTTTTTAGATATAATATTTTCATCAATGTTTCTTTGATTGATAATTGTGTCATTTTCAGTAAGGATAATTGGAATGGTTTTATTATTATTAATAATTTGAAGAGGCAACTCAATTTCGTCACTTTCCAAATTTGCATTATTTACAGTTTTTAAACTTTCTGCCCAAAGCTCCATTTTCAGTTTTTCTTCATTCTTAAAAATTTGAAAAAATGTATACGTATTCCAAAGAATCAGTGAAACAATCACAAAAGAAGTGAGGATTAAAAACCATCGGGTTACATTTCGACTTTCCGAAAACTGCATAAATCTGTATTTACGATAAAAGTAGTAAAATCTTGTGGGAATTGAAAAATTCAATCGGCAAATACTTTTCAATTTTATACATTTGTATAAACTCAGAAAATAATGGTAAGTATTTCTCCAAAAGATGTTTCTCCTTTAAAATTACAGGGTTATTTGCAAAGTTCAGTAGGTCCGAGACCGATTGCTTTTGCGAGTACAATAGATTTAAACGGGAATCCGAATTTGTCACCGTTTAGTTTTTTTAATGTATTTAGTTCCAATCCGCCAATTTTGGTTTTTTCCCCGGCCAGAAGAGTACGGGACAATACGATTAAACATACTTTAATGAATTGCGAAGCAACAAAAGAGGTGGTAATTAACGTGGTGAATTTTGATATTGTTCAGCAAATGTCGCTTTCCAGCACAGAATATGCCGATGGAGTCAATGAGTTTTTAAAATCAGGTTTAACGATGTTGCCTTCAGAAATAATAAAGCCTTTTCGTGTGGCTGAGAGTCCGGTTCAGTTTGAATGCAAAGTCAATCAAATTATTAGTTTAGGTACAGAAGGTGGAGCAGGAAATTTAATTATTTGTGAAGTGGTGAAATTACACATAGATGAATCCATTTTAGATGAAAAGGGCAATATCGATCAACACAAAATTGATTTGGTTTCGCGTATGGGTGCCAACTGGTATTCACGTTCCAATCAAGGACTTTTTGAAATCCCAAAACCCTTGGCAACGTTGGGAATTGGAGTCGATCAAATCCCGGATTTTATCAAAGAAAGTCCCGTTTTTAATGGAAATGATTTAGGAATGCTAGGAAATGTAGAAAGTTTGCCATCAACCGAAGATATTACTATATTTGTAAATGAAAATATTCAGGTAAAAGGTGTTTTGAGTTCTGCCGATGAAATGAAAGTGCAACAAAAAGCAAAAGAATTCTTGAACAAGCAAGATGCCCTTTCGGCCTGGAAAGTTTTATTAGCCAAACGAGTTTAATATGAGCCAAATTAATAATTTTAAAAATCAAGATCATGGAAGTTTCAGGAAAAATTAAAGTCATTAACCCAGAACAACAAGTTAGTGCATCATTCAGAAAAAGAGAATTGGTGGTTACTACTGAAGAGCAGTATCCGCAACATATTATGGTTGAATTCACACAAGATAAGTGTGATTTACTCAATTCATATAAAGTGGGAGAAGCTGTAAAAGTTTCGATTAATCTAAGAGGAAGAGAATGGGTGAATCCGCAAGGAGAAACTAAGTATTTTAATTCTATACAAGGTTGGAGAATAGAGCGTTTGCAAGCTGAAACTCCGGCAACTCAAATGCCACCGGTTCCGGCAGTAGAAGCTTTTGAACCGGCTACCAACTTTAATGAAGAGGAGCACGACGATTTACCATTTTAATTTATTAAGTATCGTATGAACTAATTCCAAATTCCAAATTTATTTTTTTGGGATTTGGAATTACTTTTTTAGACTGATAAAACAATGTATTTCTTAAGTAAAGAGTTATATTTTCCGCCGGTTTCTGAAGCTTCTTATGAAGGAATACTGGCCGTTGGAGGCGATTTGAGTCCGGAACGCCTACTTTTGGCCTACCGCAATGGTATTTTCCCATGGTTTGAAGAAGATGAGCCCATTTTATGGTGGAGTCCGCCTCATCGAATGGTTGTTTATCCCAAAGATTATAAAATCGCTAAAAGTTTACGTAATATCTTGAACAGAAAGATATTTGAGGTTACGTATAATCAAAATTTTACTGAAGTAATTACATATTGTCAAACTATCAAAAGAAAAGGGCAAAAAGGCACTTGGATAACCGATTCGATGTATGAAGCTTATGTGAAATTACATCATCTAGGAATAGTAAAATCTATAGAAGTGTGGCATGAAAACAAATTAGTTGGTGGTTTGTATGGTGTTGATTTAGGTAAAGTCTTTTGTGGTGAAAGTATGTTTTCACTGGTTCCCAACGCGAGTAAAGTCGCTTTCGTTTCTTTAATTGAAATATTGAAGCAAGAAGATTATCTTTTATTAGATTGTCAAGTGCATAATAATCATTTAGAAAAATTAGGTGCGTTTGAAATCTCGCGAGAAAACTACCTTAAAATATTAAAATCTTCACTTTAACTTCTTTTCCAACAATCTAAAAAATGATCGTTTACCATTCCGGTTGCTTGCATGTGAGCATACATAGTTGTTGGTCCAATGAATTTAAAGCCTCTTTTTTTTAAGTCTTTACTAATTTTTTCTGCCAGCGGAGTGTAAGCCGGAACTTGGTTTAAGGAAGTGAAATTATTGATAATAGGTTTTCCATCCACATAACTCCAAATAAATTTTGAAAACGAACCAAATTCTTCCTGTACTTTTATAAAGGCTTTGGCATTGTTGATGGCCGATTCTATTTTTAACGTATTTCGAATGATTCCCGCATCTTTCATTAACTCTTGCACTTCATAATCACCAAACAAAGCAACCTGTTTATAATCGAAATTGAGAAAAGCTTTTCTGAAATTTTCTCTCTTTTTTAAAATTAAATGCCAACTCACGCCGGCTTGGAAAGTTTCTAAAATTAAAAATTCAAACAATTTTTGGTCGTCATAAACAGGTACGCCCCACTCTTCATCGTGATAATTGCGGTATAAATCATCTTTTTCGCACCAAGTACATCGGTTTTTAATAGCCATCTTGTTTCATTTATTTAACAAATATAAAAAATCAAAGCTTTAATTTGATATTAATGTTTATTTTGGGGGATATAACTTAAAAAATGATAAAAATTACAAATATGTATACAAAAAAAGGGGGTAATTAATAAATTTGTGTACAAATTAGAAACTTTTTAGCGATGAAAATAGGGGTTCCAAAGGAAATTAAAAATAATGAGAGTCGCGTTGGAATGACTCCGGCAGGTGTTTTTGAATTGATTAAAAACAATCATACGGTTTATGTACAACAAGATGCCGGATTTGGTAGTGGTTTTTTTGACACGGATTATGCGGTGGTGGGAGCAATTTTAGTTCCCACTGCTGCAGAAGTCTATGCCAATTCAGATATGATTGTAAAAGTGAAAGAACCTGTTGCAGAAGAATATCCATTAATCAAAAAAGGACAAATCGTATTTACGTATTTTCATTTTGCTTCCAGTGAAGAATTGACAATTGCAATGTTGGAATCTAAATCCATTTGCATTGCCTATGAAACAGTGGAAGAAACGGACGGTTCATTGCCTTTGCTCACTCCAATGTCTGAAGTAGCCGGAAGAATGGCCATTCAACAAGGAGCCAAATATTTAGAAAAACCAATCAAAGGAAGAGGAGTTTTGTTGGGAGGCGTTCCGGGAGTTCCACCCGGTAAAGTGTTGGTTTTGGGAGCCGGTATAGTCGGGATTCAGGCGGCAAAAATGGCAGCCGGTTTAGGAGCACACGTTACGATTTTAGATATTAATATGAAACGCCTTCGCTATGTAAATGATGTAATGCCAAGTCATGTGGTAACTGAGTTTTCCAGTGAATATAATATTAGAAGACATATCAAAAATCATGATTTGATTATCGGTGCGGTTTTAATTCCGGGTGCAAAAGCTCCAAAATTAATTACCAGAGATATGTTAAAAGAAATGCATCCGGGAACAGTAATGGTGGATGTAGCAGTAGACCAAGGTGGTTGTTTTGAAACTACTGTGGCAACCACACATGAGAATCCAACGTATATTATTGATGATGTGGTGCATTATTGTGTGGCCAATATGCCGGGAGCTGTGCCTTACACCTCCACATTAGCTCTAACAAATGTCACTTTGCCGTATGTTTTAAAGTTAGCCAACTTAGGATGGAAAGCCGCCACAGAACGCTATCCAGATTTGTCAAAAGGACTCAACATTGTTGAGGGAGAAATTGTTTATAAAGAATTAGCAGAAACGTTCAATTTTAGTTAATAGGTTTTATTTGTTTGTTTGTTTAAAAATCCCATCGCAGCCAAGGTGATGGGATTTTGTATTTGTTATGTTTTTGAAATCGTTTGACAATACAATTCCTCCACTTTTTTGCGTGCCCAATCTGTTTTTCTCAAAAAAGTTAGGCTGGATTTCACAGAAGGGTTTTCGGTAAAACATTTAATTTTTATTTTTTGGCTTAACGTTTCAAAACCATAAAATTCAACTAAAAATTCTACTATGGTTTGTAGTGTTTTTCCATGAAGCGGATTGGTGTTTTTCATTAGAAAAATTTGAGTTAATCACTAGTCTAAAAGCCATTAAATAAAAAAGGATTAACACCGGAGTGCTTTATTTTTTCAAAACTTGCACGATAATGTTTTTCGTGGATTGATTTCAAGATAGTTCGATCTATTAAATCACTCAATTCCTCGTCTTCATCAATAAGGATACTTCCATAATACTTAAAAGCCAAAGGATTGATTTTTTCATTCTCCATCACAAAAGCCAACGTATGCAGAATTTCTCCTGAAGTGATATACTCAGAGGCTTGTTGTTTTGTTTTATAAAAGTAATAGGTGACTTCTCTTTCGTTTTGAATCAATTTTCTTTTTTCGATAAAACTGAGCGAATCTTTTGCTTTCAAATTTTGTAAATTAGAAATGGCAGCAAGTGCAATCTCATCGTCTGAAAAAGTGACAAGATCTTTTTTGTTCTTGTTTAAAAGTAAATTAACGGTTAAAAAGCGTGTCTCCGGTTTTGAAAGTGCTTCTTTGATTTCGTTTTCAGAAAAAGTATCATTAACTATTCCCAACCTGATTAATTCAATATTCAATTCTTCTATGTTAAGTTTTTTTACGTTTGTCAATAAATCGATTGCTTCTTTATTTTTTGGGAAATAACTTAGAAAGTTTATATACGGAATAAAATCATCCACAATGGTTCTGTCGGTATAACCATTCAATTCATCATCGGTTGTTTCATCCGTTGCATTTTTCTTATTCCAACTCAATAGTCTTTTATAATCCAGTTTCGCATTGGTTAGTATCATTTTCAAATTTGATTCCGCTTTTTTAGCTGGGATTAAATTTTTTTCCAACAAAGTGTTGTAAAAGCTAATAATTGGTTTGCTGTATTCTTTAACTGAATAAAATTGAAATATTTTTGGAAAAAGTTCTTTGCTGTTTTCAGCATCCTTTTCAAAATAATAGAAAAGGCTATTAATTTCGTATTCCAGTTCTGAAATAGGTAATGAAAATTCCATTAGCTCCATTATTTTTTGATAGGCTGCTTTGTTTTTTTGTTCGCTGATTGTTTTTAATATACTCAATTGTACATTGGATAGTGTTTCTTCTTTTTTATAGTAGTCTGTTAAAAACGGAATCACTCGATCGTCTTGAATATCACTCATATTAGCAATCAAAGCTTCCACAACATTATTTTCACTCTGCTTGAATTTATACGTTGTTAGAAATTCTTTAAGCAAATCAAAATCTTCTTTTACTAATTTAAGTTGATAAATATCGTTTATGGCGGTAGTTCTAATCGTGTCTTTTTCACTTTTTAGCTCGTCAATAAACAATTTTAATTTATTCATTTCGGCTAGACTATCTTTCTTTTTGGTGATCTCTATCGAATTAAAAGTATTTTCTATAAATGCGTCGTCATTTTTGTAGTTTTTATTTACCAGCGTTTTTAGTCGATAATAGTTATTTTCTTTAAAAAGAACTTTGTGTTTTACTGCTTGCGTCGCATTTGGTTTAGACACGATTGCATTAAAGACATAGGTGTTTGTATTCTCATTATAATCAAAATCTTTTGAAATGATCTCATAATTGGTTTCATTTTTACTAATCAGCTTATTCCATAACGAAAAAGACAATCCTTTTTTGGTATATAACGAATAATTCAACAACGAAGAGGGAAAGCTGTAATACATTTCATCATCATCTTCATAATAGTTTTCGTAATCATAATCATATTCTTTATTCAAAAAATACTTTTTTATATTGGCTTTTAATGAGTCAATAGGAATTGAGTTGGCAAAACGATGTTTTTTGTTGTGCTCCAAAAAGATTGTCCTACCGGTTTCTGAATTAAAATTATAATTTTTGTATAAGGTGTTGTTTTTGCTTTGATTACTCACAAACAATGATTCGTTTTCTTTGTAAGGAATACTGATTTTGAATTCGGATATACTATCGGTAAAGATTTCTGTTTTTGATTTATATTTTGGTTGGGCTATTTTAAAGGAATCAAAAAAGCGTTTTTTGTTATTATCAGAAACGCTTACAGTTCCTAACAAATAGTATTTGTTTCCGTTAATGATAGTTTTTAGATTAATGTTTTTGTCTCCAATTTTCGAACTGGAAGTGAACGAATTAGAGACTTTATCGTGGTTTGATTCCACAATTTTTACATCGTGTTGCAAATAGAATTCATAGTGAATTTGGTTGTGTTCAAAAGAGGTGTCTTCTAAATTTGAAACATTGTTTAATGTTTTTTCAGTTAAAAAATAATAACCTTTTTCAGTAGAATCATACGCTTGAATGTCAATGTTATTAATTTCTTCTGCTGAATTTCCATACACAAAATTAAAAGAAGGAATTTCTACCAAAAAGCTACCTTTTTCAGGTTTAAATTGGTTCCAATTTGTATTGAATTCTTTTAATTTGATAGAGTTGAATACTTCATTTTCGAATTGACGAACATAATTTCCCGGGCCAATCATTGAAACAGCAATCAATTCCAAAGGCGTTATATAAAAACGATACCGTTGGTTTTTTCCGGTTTTTGAAACATTTTTGATGTCATAACCCGAATAATGTTCCGTTTGGAAGAACTTTTTCTCTAAAATTTCCCCAGGAATATTTTCATAAAGTAAACTATCCAATGATTTTGGATTATACGCTTCGTTGTTTTTATTTAAAAAATAATTCAATGGAATTCGTTTAATGTTAATTACTCCTCCATTTGTGAAATCAGGACTTCCGGTGTTTTGAAATTCATTTATGACGTTTTTGGTTAAAGGCATTTCAATCATTCCATCCCGAATTGTGGTCACTACAAAACCCGGATTAGGGAAATAGGTTTCAATATCTTTTTTAGTTTTTTGACCAATTGAAGTAAGCGTATCGAAAATTGGTGTTACAGTGTATCCTTTCCCTCTCAAAAGTTCTATCATTCCCTCTTTTCCGGCAAGATGTGCGGCTCCAACAGCAGAAAAGAGACTGCCTTTTTTAATTAATTCGTCGATGCTGTTGGCCATGATTTTGTTGCGATTTACAATCAATGCATCATGAGCTTTTTTTGGAAAAATCAGCTTATAAATCGAATCCAGCATTACAACATCCTTTTCTCGATAATATTCATTGAGTACGGTTATAAAAGGTCTGTTTTTAAAAATCTTGGTCAGAATTTGAATGTTTTCTTCTACAGGTTTAACATCTTCTTCGTTTATTTTCATCAGTTGTATGATGGATTCTTTTGCATCCTCCAAACCAACAATTTCTTTTTTATACTTTCTTCCGGTTTGGTAAATAAACATATCTAATACTGTGTCTTCTTGAAAATCGGCTGTTTTTCCCTCCATAGAAGACAACATATTACTGAAATAATTGTTGTTGTTATTAAAGATAGTTTTAATTTCTTCTTTTTTAACCGGCTCTTTGTAAAAGGCAGAATAGGCATTGAAGGAACTTACGATTTCATTTTCCGATAAAAGGTTGGTGATATCATCCCAAGTTTCAGGATCACTTTCGTTTCCAACCATATCAGAAGCCAATAAGTTTTTAAAAAAAGCATCTGAAAGATGATAAGAAACTTTTTCACTTACATGCATCGTTCCATATAAATAGGATTTTTTTGTGAGTCCGTTTCCGGATATTTCCCAAAATAACGTTTTATCGTTTTGAGCGAAAGAATAGCAACTTAAAAATAGAATCGAGAGTAGAATTATTTTTTTCAAAGCAATTTATTTTGATAATAAACAAATATAAATAGAAAAACGGCATCTCAAAATTGAAATGCCGTTTATATGCTAGTAAAATTCAGCTTTTTTAAACTGAAAATGGTATTATCCTAAAGTAACTCTTTTGAAACCTGTAATTTCAACGTTGAATCCTTTTACATAATCCCCAACTTTTTTGCTGTCATCTTTGATGAAGTTTTGATCTAACAAAGCTTTTTCTTGATCTAAAGTAGTGTTGTCAGAGATAAAACGTTGGATTTTTCCAGGAATGATTTTATCCCAAATTTGCTCTGGTTTACCCTCAGCTTTTAATTCTGCTTTAGCATCTTCTTCAGCTTGTTTTAAAACCTCTTCAGTTAATTGAGAAAAAGAAATATATTTAGGAACATTTTTTAAAGTCTTTCCTAAACGTTTTGCTTCTTCATTTTCTTTTTCGATTATCGCAATACGAGCAGCAAGTTCAGAAGCAACGAAAGCAGGATCAAAATCTTTATACGATAAAGTATCCGCTCCCATTGAAGCTACTTGCATAGAAATGTCTTTTGTTAAAACTTCTGCATCGGCAATTGCGGATGAAATAGCAGTTAAAGCAGCGATTTTGTTTACGTGTACATACGATCCAACAAATGCACCTTCTAAAATTTCAAAACCACCAATTTCAATTTTTTCCCCGATAACTCCGGTTTGCTCAATTAATTTTTCAGCAACGGTCATGTTTCCGTCAAATGAAGAAGCTAAAAATTCTTCTTTAGAAGCAAAGTTGATTGCTTTTTCTACTAATTGTTTAGCTAAAGAAACAAACGATTCGTTTTTACCTACGAAATCTGTTTCACAGTTTAAAGTAATAACAGCTCCTTTGGTTTTGTCTGCATTTATAAAAGCAACAGCAGCACCTTCACTAGACTCACGGTCAGAACGGTTAGCAGCCACTTTTTGCCCTTTTTCTCTAAGGATTTGTATAGCTTTATCGAAATCTCCTTCAGCTTCAACCAAAGCTTTTTTACAGTCCATCATTCCGGCACCTGTAGTTTGTCTTAATTTATTTACGTCTGCAGCAGTAATTGTTGCCATTTTGTATCTATTTTTAAGTTTAAATTTTTTTTGTAAAAAACAAATTCCAATAATCAAATTCCAAATTCCAATTTTAATAAATCATCAATTTTTAAAGAGATAATTTTTTGGAATTTGGAATTTTTCCTATCGGAATTTATAGTATTTATTCTTCTGAAGTTGTTTCAGCTTCTTCTGTTTCCACTGCTGGAGCAACAGCTGCTACTACATCTTCTACTACTTCTTCAGTAACCTCTGCATCTTTCTCAGATCCTCTTTCAGAAAGACCTTCGATGATAGCACCGGTTACTAAAGATAAAATTTTATCGATTGATTTAGAAGCATCATCATTAGCCGGGATAACATACTCAACTTGACGTGGGTCAGAGTTGGTGTCAACCATAGCAAAAACTGGAATGTTTAATTTTTGAGCTTCTTTTACTGCGATGTGTTCTGCTTTGATATCTACTACAAATAATGCAGCAGGTAATCTGGACATGTCAGCGATAGAACCTAAGTTCTTCTCTAGTTTAGCACGAAGACGATCTACTTGAAGTCTTTCTTTTTTAGAAAGCGTATTAAAAGTGCCATCTTTCTTCATTCTATCAATCGAAGCCATTTTTTTCACGGCTTTACGAATAGTAACGAAGTTAGTAAGCATACCACCAGGCCATCTTTCCGTGATATACGGCATGTTCGCTGCAGCAGCTTTTTCGGCTACGATATCTTTTGCTTGTTTTTTGGTAGCTACGAATAGTACTTTTCTACCGGAAGCTGCAATTTTTTTCAAGGCTTCGTTAGCCTCTTCAATTTTAGCAGCTGTTTTATACAGGTTAATGATATGAATACCATTACGTTCCATATAAATGTAAGGAGCCATGTTAGGGTCCCATTTACGAGTCATGTGTCCAAAATGAACACCAGCCTCTAGTAAGTCTTTAACTTCAACTTTGTTTGCCATTTTTGTACTAGTTTACGTTCTGTTGATTAGCAATAATGTAGTAGCGATTACTCTGGTCTTCATTATTTAGATGCTAAACTAATTTTCCGATCGCATCGGAATAATAACAACAATAACTTTTTTAATAATAATTTTGTAAATCGATTAACGTTTAGAGAATTGGAATCTCTTACGAGCTTTCTTCTGTCCAAATTTCTTACGTTCTACCATTCTTGGATCTCTTGTTAGCAATCCTTCTGGTTTCAAGATAGCTCTGTTTTCAGCTTCTACCTCACACATTGCTCTTGCAATAGCCATTCTCACAGCTTCTGCTTGCCCTGTTGAACCACCACCATATACATTTACTTTTACGTCAAAGTTGGTTGCATTTTCAGTCATAGACATTGGTTGCATCACTTTGTACTGTAAAGTAGCTGTTGGGAAGTAGTTTTCAAATTCTCTTTTGTTTACGGTGATTTTTCCTGTTCCTTCAGAAACATAAACACGTGCTACAGCACATTTTCTTCTACCGATTTTGTGAATAACTCCCATTACTTTAGATCGTTTAAGTTAACGGTTTTTGGTTGTTGAGCCGCATGTTTGTGCTCAGTACCAACATTTACATTTAAATTGCGGAATAGTTGAGCACCTAATTTGTTTTTAGGTAACATTCCTTTTACAGCCTTTTCTACTAAAGTTGCAGGGTTTTTTTGTTGCATTACTTTAGCTGTTAGGCTTCTTTGTCCACCTGGGTAACCTGTGTGACGGATGTACGTTTTGTCATCCAACTTGTTACCAGTCAGGTTGATTTTTTCTGCGTTGATAACAATTACGTTATCCCCACAATCAACGTGCGGAGTATAACTTGGCTTATATTTACCTCTCAAAAGCATCGCTACTTTTGAAGCTAAACGACCTAAGTTATGACCCTCAGCATCTACAACAATCCACTGCTTGTCTGCGGTAGCTTTGTTGGCTGAAACTGTCTTGTAGCTTAATGTGTTCACAATAATTTATTTTAATTAAACATTCCATCCCCAATAAAGGGGTTGCAAAAGTACAATTAATTATGATAAAAGCAAATAGCTATTTGAGATTATTTTTATTGACTAATTTTTTAGGCACTAATTTTGCTAATACTACTGATTTTAAAGGGGTAACTATACAATTTTTCTCTAATTAATTATGTTCATTTTAAGCTCATTTGATTGAGTTTTTATAACAATTATCTAATTTCATCATCAGATTAACTTCAAATGCATCTAATCTATTTATTATTTTACTATTTTTACGTCTAAATTCGAAAGGTATGAAGCCAAAAGCCACTTTAAAACAAATTTCCAAAGATTTAGGAATTTCCGTTTCCACGGTTTCTAAAGCTTTGAGTGATAGTCATGAAATTAGTGAGCCTACTAAAATTAGGGTTCAGGAATATGCTAAGCTTCAAAATTACAAGCCAAATTCAATGGCTAAGAATTTAAAAAATCAGCGTACGAACACTATCGGTGTGATCATTCCTAATATATTGAATCCCTTTTTTGCCAAAGTATTTAGCGGAATTGAAAAAGCTGCCAATGCAAAAGGCTATAATGTAATTACGTATATTTCCAATGAATCGCTTAGCAAAGAAAAGCAAGCCATGGATTTGTTGAGTAACGGAACTGTTGATGGTTTTATTCTTTCGGTTTCGGAGGAATCTCAAGCAAAAAATATTTCTTCACACTTTAAAGAGATTCTTCGAGAAGGATTGCCTATTGTCATGTTTGATCGAATAATGGAAGATGTCAATTGTGACAAAGTGATTGTAGATGATTTTGAATCATCTGTTGAAGCAGTGAATCATTTATTGAAATTGAAATGTAAAAAAATCGCTTTACTTTCTTGTATTGATAATTTAAGTGTTGGAAAACTTAGAGCAAAAGGTTATGAGCGTGCTCTTCAGGACAACAAAATAGCCATAGATGAAAAATGCATCATTATAACAGACAGTCAAGAAGATTTTGATGTTCGTTTAGAAAAATTATTAGCAACCAAAGAAGTAGATGGCATTTTAGCTGTTGACGAACACGCTTCCACCATGGCCATGAAAATTGCCATCCAAAAAGGAATAAAAATTCCGGATGAGTTATGCGTCATAGGATTTGCAGATGGTGTTTGGTCTAGAAGACTAACGCCAAGTTTATCCACCATCAGCCAACACGGACCGGAAATTGGGGAAGAAGCCGCTAAACTTTTAATCGAAAAACTTGAACGAAAACAAGAAACACCAACGTATAAAACGACGGTTGTAAAAACGGAGTTAAGACAACGGGATTCTACGAGGAGGATGTAGGTTTTTCTTGAAAGTAAGTAATAAATTTATCTAAAAATAAAAACTTAAAATCTTCATGACCTAATTCTTGTTTGTTATTGTGTATTTCCACAGTTGAATTAAATCTTTCCAATTTTACATCAGTTATAAATGCTTTGTCTTTGGAAATAATATGAATGGGTGATTTAAAAGAATTCTTTGTTGTGGTTAATAATGGTGGCTGATGGTCTCCAAAAATAACAAAAATGGAATGCTCATTTTCTGATAAAACAAAATCGGTAATTGTTTTTAATTGATAGTCAATGGCCAAAAAATAATTTTCTTTGATGTTTTTTTCAAGAGCCGTTGTAGGTTTAAATGCATTTCGGTTAGCCAAATTACATTCTTCCCAATTTTTGAACAAATGCGTAGGCGTTTCGAAATTAGCATGTGAATTAATGGTTTCTACAAAAAAACTAATGGGTTGATTGGGATATTTTTCTTTTATAAGTGCTCGAGATTTTTGCAACATATACTGGTCTGGTGCTGAAGGCCCAAAATTGAATTTTTCACCGGTATAGTCTAAATCTTTAAATTTAATCACATTTTTTGTTCCTAAAAAAGAAAGTGTTTCTTCCCATTCAATCGTAAAATTTTCATATCCACCTACTGCTGCTATGAGCGTAGTGGCATAACCTAACTCTTCCAAAATGGTAAAGATGGATTGTGTTTTGTATTTTTCTCTTTCGTGAAAGAGTTTTCGATAAAGTAAATCAGAGGTAATTTTAATTCCCATTAAAAAACTCGAATAGGCCATCCAAGATCCACCACCAGAAACCGGTGAATTTGAAAAACTACTGGTAATATGCCAATCTTTCGACTGTAAATTTTGATTAAAATCTGAAATTAATTTATTGTATTTTTCTTTAAAATAATCATCTTCATGTAAAATTGCTCCATAGGATTCAATTGCGATGAAATAAATATTTGGTTTGCTTTTAAATGGGATATTTTTCGAAAAAGTAAAGGTATTATTCGCGATAATTCCGGGTAAACTCCTTAATTCTTCTTTAGTTTTTTTACAAAAAAAACGATTTGACTGAATTAATAATATTGAAAATTGAATAGCAAAAAAGCTGAGGTAATTGAAATCAAATTCTTTTTTGAAAACAAAAGGATTTGTTTTTTTTACTACTGAAAAAATAAAAGCCACAAAAACTATTATCAAACAAAAAAGAAGCAACGGAAAAGAATTTCCAACATATATTTCATTGATTAACAATGTGTTTGCATAACAAAGTCCAACCAAAAAAACGATAAGAAAAACTAAACCAACTATGAATTGTAATCGATAACCGTTGAGGGCAATTTGAACTCCTTGTTTGATTAATTTCCAATCAGAAGCAATACATGGATACGTTTTATAAATACCCAATATACTGTAATGATAAAAAAATAAAATGCAGGTTAGCAAATAAACAAGTCCAATTAGAACCATTGCCCATGTTAAGGGAATAAAATCCTTAACTAATATCAAAACGAGCACTACACTGCTAAATTCAAAATTAAACCGAAAAATATCATCATTAAATCGATTGATGATTTTTTTTACGTTTAACGATTTTTGCTCAATTAACTCTGATATCGGAAAAAAACTACTGTTGTTTTTATTAAAATAATACCTGGGAATAAACAAGGTAAAATTTAAAGTAAAAAAAAGTAGTAATGCAACCATTGGTTAAAAAATTAAGGTTTAAAGCCAGCCCAGGCACTTGGATTTTCTTTAATAGTAACACCTATTTTTCCTGAAAATGTGTTTTTTACTTTTGCAGAAACTTCTTCAAAAATATGCCTTGCTACAAATTCTGTTGTCGTCAATTTTCCTTTAAACAGTTCTAAATCATCTAGATTTTGATAGTCTAATTTTTTCAAAACCTCTTTCACAATCTCATGAGCTAAACCAATATCAATCACAACATTGTGTTCATCAAGTTGTTCGGATTTAAAGGAAACATCTACAACATAGGTGGCTCCATGTACATTTTGTGCCGGTCCAAAAAAAGGATTTTTTAAGGAATGAGCAATCATAATACTTTCTCTAATTTTTACAAAATACATCGTTTTTAGTTTAATATTTTACAACGGTTATAAAATTTGTATTCATCTTTTGTTTAAAAAATTCGGGTAATTCGTGAAATGAAATAAGCGAAATATACTCGCGAATGGGTAGGGTTTGCAGTAGTTTTTCAGCTAATTTTTTTCGGGATAAAAAATCTTCAGCATTTTTCTTTATCAATGGAATGGCAGAAACTTGAGCACTTATAATCTGTAATCGATTATAATGAAAATGACCACCTAAATTTAACTCAACAGGATGATTTCCATACCAGCTTAATTCAATAATTTTCCCTTCCTCAGCACCATGGTCAATACAATATTGTAACCCTTTTTCATTTGCTGAAACATGAAAAGAAAGGGTAAATTTATCGGTTTCCTGTGCAATTGAAAAACCGTTTTTTGCTAAAATCGCCACTTTATCTTCGTTCTTTTCTTTTACATAAACTTCGGCTTGGCAATAACTTCTCAAAGTTTCGGCTAAAAGCACACCCACACTTCCGAGTCCGCAAACCAACACTTTTTGATTAGGTTGAATAGCTGAAACCCAGATCGCATTGATAACAGTTTCCATATTGGCCAATTGTGTTGCTAAAATCGGATCGGATAGTTCAGAGCATACAAAACAATCTTTTTCATCTACCCAACAGGTTGTTTGATGAGGATGCATCACGTGAATTAACGCTCCATTATTGTTTGTTCCCACCAATGAATAACCGTATTTTATAGGGAAATCGAAAGAACCTTCCATATAGGGAACAGCCATTTTTTCATGTAAAAGCGGAGGAACTTTTCCTTGTGATACGATTGTTTCTGTTCCCAAACTAATGGAAGAATACAGACTTTTGATTTCCATTTTATCCGAATTAGGCATTTCAATACTTTCTGAAATAATTTCAGAGTGATTTTTTCCCAGATGCCAAAAGGATTTATAATGCATTTTTTAAAGGTTTGAAACAGTCATCATGGCGTTACCAATTTTAAAATAAGTCGGATTTTTTAGATGAATGGCACCGGAAAGTTCATTTATTTCTTCTAATTCTATTCCATTTAACCCAGAGCCAAAAAGCAATGGAGCGATATGGAATTCTATCCGAGAAAGCGTATTTTCTTCAATAAATTTCCGAATTGTTTGCGAGCCACCTTCTATTAAAACCGAATGAATACCTTTTTTTTTCAATTCCATCAGTAAATTTTTAGAATCGATCCATCCTGCTTTATTTTTAACAACAATTACTTCGGTTTCTTCCGGCAAATCGCCATAATCCAAATCAGTAGAACTCATCAATAAAGTTTTGCCGGTTGAAAGTGTTTCTAAGGCAAGTGTTGAATTGGCAACAATCACTTTTATTGGGTTTTCTCCTTTGACTAAGCGTACATTCAACTGCGGTTTATCAATTCGAAAAGTGTTTCCGCCAATTAATATAGCGTCTACTAGGGCTCTAATGCGATGCGAATGGATTAAATTTTCCTGATTGCCTATCCATTTCGATTTTCCGGTTGGAGTGGCAATTTTACCGTCAATGGTTTGGGCAATATGTACGCAAGTAAATGGAATTTCTGCGGCTCTATTCACAATAAAATAACCTAAATAAAGCGAGAAAATTTTCTTTACTTTTTTGGGAAAAACATCAGCAAAACCAATTTCATAAAATTCATTTGAATGAAGAAGAGTTGGATTGAAACGAATAATAGCAATACTGTCTAAAGGCAATGAGGTGGAAAGACTTTTATGTGCTTTTAGTTCAGGAGAAATCAAGATAGATTCACGATTACAATCAATCGTTTTATAAATGGCTTTGATTTCCAAAAGTAATTCCCAATAAATCGCTTTGATTTTCATTTAATGCAAAATGGTTTTTAATTTTTTTTGATAAAAATGAACAAACAGTAATCCCAACACAATGCATTGTCCGGAAGCTATCAAATATACAAACTTTGTTTGTGGATTAAAAAGTAAAAATAGATTCAATATGATGAATCCAATAGTAAAAGCCATCACTTTTTTTGATGGGAGTACTTTGTTTTCTATCATAAAATAAAAAATCACCATATTCAGCAGATTTGAAATGCCTATGGAAAGGATTGCTCCATTGATGCCCATGATTGGAATCAATAGATAAAACATTCCCGCCATGATGATAATTTTAATCAAAAGCACGTTGTTTAATTTTGAAACTTTTTGCTTGTAAATGAGGATTAAGGCCATAAAACGAATCCCAATTAAAGGGAAAAAGGCCAAAACCATAGGGATGAAATAGGTGGTTAACCCGACATATTTTTCATTTTGTAAAAACCAATCAATATTAAAACCAAATCCGATTAAAAAGCTAAATACGACTAATCCAATCCATAAATAAAAATCCAATTGTTCTTGAATTTTACTCGGGTTTAAAAACGTTTTATCGCTTAAATTGCTATATAAATCCGGACGAATGGCATTGTCAACCGCATTAAAAAAAGTGTTCGTTGCTCCGATAATGCTTATTAAAACGGCATAGCGGGCTAACTCCGAAAGGGTCAAAAAACGTTCTATAAAAAATCGGTCCATTTGACTTTCTATGCTATATAAAACTAAAAAAGGTAAAAAAGGCCATGAAAAACGGAGCGATTCCATTAAAAGTTTTTTGGAAATAGAAAACTGAAATAAAGTAGAATTTTTAATTAATATAAACGTGAGTACAAGTAAATTTACAATAAGAGCAGCAGCTAAAAATCCAAAAAAGGAAGTGTGAAAAATAAACACACAACACAATTGTAAACCATGAGTGGCAAAAGCTAAAACAATACTAAATAAGCTATACGCTGTAACTTTTGAATTGTTTTGTAAATAAATAAAAAATAAGTTGTTTAAGTTGCCAATGAGAAAACTAGAAAAAATCAGATACGAATATGGAAAAAACTGCATGTCATTTTTGAACAGTACATCAAAAAGGTTTTTACCAAAAAACAAAAATAAAACTAGCCAAACAAGCGAACAAATGACATTGAAATGAAATATCGTTCGAAAAAGGGCAAGTTGTTTAGTTTTGTTTTCTTTCTCGTAAAAGAAAATGGTTCTATAGGCTTGTTCTGTTTTCAAGTTGAAAAAAATGGAAAAAACAACTAAAAATGAATTGGTTAACGCCAGCACCACATATTCTGTTGGTGTCAGAAATTTTAAATAAACAGGGAGTAATACCAACATCAGAATTTGGGAAAGGATTCCGGTGAACGTATATATTACTGTTTTTTTCATTGAATTTTAGTAATAATCATCAACTTGTATTTCATTTGTTTTTTGGTATACAAATAGTCTAATAAAATCCCGCCTTTAAATAATTTTTTATAACGTGAATTTTTTTTAAAAAACCTAAAAAACAGCATTTGTATATGAATTTTCAAAGGTGATTTTAATCGCATTAACGGAGTTAAATCTTCACTACTTATCCTAAAATTAGCACCATCAATTTGTATGTCTTTTTCTGAAATAAGGCTGTTTAAATGCCAATTTTCTTTTAATTGTTGGCTGAAAGTATTCTCATGACCGTCAAAAAAATCATCTACAATAATAAGTTGGCCATTTATCGTTAATGCATTTAGTAAAGTAGCGAATGATTTTTGAATGTCTAAACTGTGCTTTAACGATTCTACGCAAAAAATAAGGTCGAATGGAGTTGAAATTTCATCAAATGAGGCCAATTGAAACTGACAATTTTCCATCTTCAATTTTGTTTTCATTGCATTGGCTCGTTCAATTTCTTTTTTGCTCACACTGATGCCTGTTACCTGTTTTGCTTGATTTTTGGCAAAAAGAAAACTACCAAATCCAACTCCACAACCCGCATCAAGAATTGTTTTTCCATTGCAGTCTACTTTTGAAATCAGGAATTCATAAATATCCGTAAAATGCTCAGGGAAATGTAATTGCTTATGTATTGGATAGACAGCTTCTTTCTTGAATTTAGCTTCCAGTTCAAAAAGTGAATTGTAAAGTTGTGATATGTCTTTTGCGGTATTCAAATTAGGATTTCTTTTTCAAAATAAATATAAACTCATTTGCAAATTGAAGAGGAACCAAACTTTTGCTTACTTTTTTATAGTTTTTAAATAGGCCAAAACTGATGATTTTTTTAATTTTCATCAGTGGCCATTGATCCGCAACACAGGTTTCAATTATAAAATGGTGTTGGTCAAAAAGCGATTTCCATTCCTGATAGGTTTTGGCGTCTTGATGTCCTTTTTTATTAATGGTAAAAAGCATTTTTTTCGTAAAAATCCATCGCCAGGAATTGGCATTTCGAACCATCAAACAAATTTTAGCATCAGGTTTTGTGACCCGATCTATTTCTTGCAAAACACTCTTTTTATCAATCATGCGTTCTAAAGAGCCGAGACAGGTTACATAATCAAAGGTGCTGTTTTCAAATGGTAATTGTTCTGCATTTCCAACTACAATGTTGTCATTGGGTAACTTTAGTTTTGCTTTTTCAACTGCTACTTCGGATAGGTCGATGCCATAGTTGTTTGTTTTATAAAGCTGGCTCACTTCTAGCATTCTACCTAAGCCACACGCCACATCTAAAAAGTTTTTAGCGGGTTGGAGTTGAAGTAATTCTGCAAAAATAAGGTAGGCTTCCTTCGGGCGAAGATAACTTTCTCCTCGTTTCGAGTAGGTTGTGTTAAACCATTTCTCGATGGTTTTTTGTTCTAGTTCAGTTGCGTTCAAAATAATAAAAAGCGTTTGGTTTTTAAACAATAGTCGGTGTATTCTTGTTTGAATAATTCTTTTAAAAATTCTTCTTCAATTCGCACACGAAACAACATGTAAATAAAATAACCTATTAAACCAATCCAGCTTATATAGGTTGGGAAAATGAGTCCAAAGCCAATAAAAAATAAAAACATGCCATCTAACCCAGGATTTCTGGAATACTTAAAAATTCCTTTGGTATGCAATTTAAACGAATCGTTTTTCTGTTTGTTTTCTTTTCTGATATAAAGCATCGAACCGAAAGTAATTCCTCTTCCTAAAAGCACGAACAAAACACCCAAAAGTTGCAATCCGTAAGCAGGTTTAAAAATTTGAAAAGAATCAGCCATTGGATAAAAATAGAAAAAAGAAAATAGAAAATAGCTATTTACCAATATTGTTGGAATTAATAATACCATTATTTTTTTTATAAAGGGCCATCGATAAATGGTTTGAATCAGTGCACTTTCCACCTTAGGATAATTTTTATTTTTGACAAAAAAATTGCTGGTATTGGCCACACTTGGAACGTGAAAAAATACTAATTCAATCACTAACGTTACATAGCCAAAAAGGAAAGCAAATAATATCATTTAAGGTTGAATTGAGCTAATAGTGGTTTAAAATTTTTATCCCAAGTGGCAACTTTTATAGTAGAAACCGCTAGAATTAACGAATAGTATTTGTCTTTCTCTGTGCAAATTTCGCTTATTTTAGTAGCAATCAGGCTTGGGTCAAAGGTGTCCAAAACCCCCGTTGGTTTTAATTTTTGGTTGTCTTTATAATCGCCTACCGGTGTAATGAGTACCGGAAGATGAGTGGCTATTGCTTCTAAAATACCCATACCAAAACTTTCATAATCTGAAAAATGAAAACATAAATCATACTTTAAAAGTAATGCATTAATATCTTGATGGGAAATTTTTCCTTGATAATTGATGTTTTTTGGCTTAATGGCCATGAATTTTTGAAAATAATCATCCGATAATATTTCACCATAACAATCGATTTCTAAGGAATTTGGTTTTGCAATTGAAAGAGCATCAAGTAGGCGAAAATGACCTTTCCCTTCTATAAAATTAGCGAGATAAATTACTTTTTTAGGTAAATCAGGAAATGTTTTTTTATGTTTCCAATGCCAATTTACTCCCGGCGGAATGAGGATTCCGGTATCGGGGATTTTCAAGGTATCAAGAAGGTGTTTCTTGGAATTTTCTCCTGTAAATAGAAGTTTGAAATATTTACCGATTTCTCGCTCAATTTGTTCAAAGAGTTGTTTTTTCTCGGTAGTGGATTGAAGGATTGAAGGCCAAAGATGGATTAAAAACGTAATGGAATAGTTAGCCAATTTAGATAAATCAATATTTTCTGAAATGAATATACCATCCAAAATATAATGACAATTTATGTCAAAAGGATAAGTGTTTACTTCTTCAATAATTTCAATCTTAGTTTCAGTATACTTATTTAAAAATTCATATAAATGAGCATTATAAATGGTTCCGCCACTAATTTTATAATTAATATCGGTTGTGAGTATACAAATCTTCATTTTCTAAAAGTAAAAAATTCATAAAAAGAAATCGAAAATGAAAAAATTATAAAGGCAGTTCCGGCGGTAATCAGGTAAATTCCGATTGTGTTTGGAACTAAAAAAAACAATGGGAATGACACAAAATAAAATCCGGCAATGAAACGAGCATATTTCTTTTTCTGTTCAACAAATGTTGATTGGCTAAAGATAAAGGTGATAATTTTATAAAGATAACGCAGTAATCCGCCAAAAATAATCCAACTTAATTCTGGGTGCAAAACCCCAATAAGTAGTGAAAAAAGCAAACAGTAATACGCATCTACTTCCATATCTAATTTTCCCCCAAAATCGGTTACTTGATTTAATTTTCGGGCGAAGAAACCATCCAGACCATCCAAACTAATGACTATCAGAGAAAGTAGAGCTAGTTCTTTTGTTTCTGTCAAAAATGGGATTGTAAAGAGTAGTACTAAACGAGTTAATGTTATGACATTGGGAATTCCACCCCATTTTTTAAAAGTTGTGAACGATTTCCAATTTTGAAAAATATAAATACTGAACAAAAAGGCTCCCAATAAGAGAGTAAGCAAGAGTTGATCGTAGAATAAATCAACAAAAGCTCCACCAACCAAGCAAATGGAATGAAGAAACAAAAAATCGATGTTTTTCCCCTTTATGAACATTTTATAGTTCTAAAATATGGTTGAAAAACATTTTTTTTGTTTCCAAGTAGTTTTGATTATGAACAGAAGCTTTTATCTCAATAGGAATTCTGCCGATTAATTGGATACTTGATTGTTCAAAAGCAGCCAATTTTTCGGGATTATTGGTAAGTAGCAAGATAGATTTTAGTTGTAAATCTTCTAAAATTTGGATGGCTTCTTCAAAATTACGTCCATCTGCGGGTAAGCCTAATGCTAAATTTGCTTCAACCGTATTTTTACCGTTTTTTTGGAGATTGTAGGCTTTCATTTTATTGATTAAACCAATATTTCTTCCTTCTTGACGCAAGTAAAGTAAGATGCCACCGTTTTCTTGAAAATAAGCAAGCGATTGATGCAGTTGTTTTCCGCATTCGCACTTAGTAGAATGAAAAATATCTCCGGTTAAACACTCAGAATGTAATCGAATAGGAACGGGTTTTTCAAAATCTGTATTTTCATGAATTAAGGCCAAATGGGGCATCCAATCTTCTTCATTTTCCGAATAAGCAATCATTCTAAAATTTCCCCATTCCGTCGGAAGTATAGTTTCAACTTGATTTTTTAACATATAGATTCTAATAGCAATGAACAAATTTAAGTAAACTATTCTAATAAACTTAGGCCGGCACTCTTTTTCACGCATACAAGTGTTAAATAGTGCGAATAGCTAATTTATTATTTTGTTTTAGCAATAGTTTGTCTAATTCAACTAAAAAATGAATGGTAGTTTTTAATCTAAAGCTGCACAAACTCCATCTACACAACCGATTTCTGTGGGAGGTAAAACAACTGCACAATCAGAAGTTGCCCCGGTGTTTATATTAAATTGGTGTTCCATTTCGTTGTAAAGTTCCACTTCGTTTTCCAGAAATGTCAAATCAACAGCATTTGAAAACACTAAATATTCCCAAGGGCCACCGCAAGGTTTTGAGCCAAAAGCGATACTATTGCAACCGATGGATTCATCACAAGGAAAAGAAGCAATATATTCTTTGATTTCATTTTTCTTTTCATTTAGCATCTCAACTGTAATGGAAGTGGCAATATCTTCGTCGCATTGAAAACTTTGAAAAAGTAAAACGATTAGAAAAAGTTTGGTTAGGAGTTTCATAAGTTACTTTTTTTAAAAGAGATGCTGTTTCCTAAAAAAGGTTGCGTGTAACGACTTAATTAATGAGCTTTCAACTTTTTTTCTCTCAATATACAATTCCATAATCAATGGATTCTATAGCAATGGGATTCTAGGTGAAGGGTGTAGATTTAATTTGAATGGAATTTGGAAAAATTGTTTTTTCATTTTTATCATGTTTTCATTTTCCAAAACAAAGCATTTAAAAAGATAACCACATAAACAACTATTCCGATAATTGCAATAGTATCAACTATGCGAATATATCTTACATTATCAAAAAATAAGCAACAAAAAGCAATTAAGATAAAATGTATAATTGAAAGAATGTAATTAGTTTTCGCTTTGATGATGGCTAGAAACAAATATCCAATGAAAAAAGCAAAAACAATATATTTAACGTAATACATCGTAAATCCTGAAAAATCATAAGCCCAACCAACTGTTTTGTTGAAACCATAATTCTCAATCTCAGAAAACCGTATCAATAAAGTTAAGCATAACAGTATGATAAGATACATTTTTGATTCAAAAAGATGTTTTAGTCTCATGCTGAATTTTTTATTGAAATACTATGTTCACGGTTTAACTGAATACTGAAAACTGTGACTGCCAACTTCTAATGAGCCTCCAACCAATCTTTCCCCATTCCTAAATCCACCACTAACGGCACATCAAGTTTAAAAGCATTCTCCATTTCATGTTTTATCATGGGTTGAATCTTTTCTAATTCACTGTTGTGCACATCAAACACCAATTCGTCATGAACTTGCAACAACATTTTGGATTGCCATTTTTCATTTACTAATCGTTTGTGAATGTTTATCATCGCAATTTTAATAATATCAGCGGCACTTCCTTGGATTGGAGCATTCACCGCATTTCGCTCTGCGGCACCTCGTACCACGGCATTGGCAGAATTGATGTCTTTTAAATAACGGCGTCTCCCGGAAACGGTTTGTACAAATCCGTGTTCTCGGGCAAAATCTATTTGTTCCTGAATATAGGATTTCAAGCGAGGATAGGTTTTGTAATACGCGTCAATCAAAGCAGCACTTTCACTTCGGGTTAAATCGGTTTGGTTACTTAAACCAAAAGCTGAAACGCCATAAATGATGCCAAAATTGACTGTTTTAGCATTGCTTCGCTGTTCTTTGGTGACTTCTTCCAACGGAACGTTGAATACTTTTGAAGCGGTAGAACGGTGAATATCTTCGTGGTTTTGAAACGCTTTTATCATATTTTCTTCGCCACTTAAAGCAGCAATAATACGCAATTCAATTTGAGAATAATCGGCAGCCAGTAACGTGTAATTTTCATCTCGGGCAATAAACGCTTTTCGGATTTGACGTCCTCGTTCGGTACGAATCGGAATGTTTTGTAAATTAGGATTGTTGGAACTCAATCGTCCGGTGGCGGCAACGGTTTGCATGTAATCGGTGTGTACACGTTGGGTTTTAGTATCTACTTGTTCCGGAAGTGCATCTACATACGTATTTTGCAACTTGACCAATTGACGCCAATCTAAAATATCTTTCACAATTTGATGCTCATGAGCAAGATAACTCAACACCTCTTCTCCGGTGGCATATTGTCCGGTTTTGGTTTTCTTTTGTTTGGCACCACCAATTTTTAATTTTTCAAATAAAATATCGCCCAATTGTTTTGGGGAAGCCAAATTAAACGTTGAACCGGCTGTTTCATAGATTTTTTGTTCTAAAGCTGCACTTTCTTTGGCAATTTCAACCGACATTGATTTCAGGAAATCCACATCTAATCGAATGCCTTCGGTTTCCATATCGGCCAAGACCTGTACAAGCGGAATTTCGATTTCGTCAAACAATTTTTTGGTACCGGCTTTGTCTAAAATCGGACTGAATGTTTCTTTCAATTGAAAGGTAACATCGGCATCTTCAACAGCGTATTCTTTGATGTTTTCCAACGGAACATCCCGCATAGAGAGTTGGTTTTTTCCTTTTTTGCCAATTAACGTTTCGATAGATTTTGGTGAATATTTTAAATAGGTTTCTGATAAAACATCCATGTTGTGACGCATATCCGGATTAATCAAATAATGAGCAATCATGGTGTCAAACAATTTGCCTTTGATGGAAATGTTGTAGTTTTTCAGAATTTTTATGTCGTATTTGATGTTTTGACCCACTTTTTCAATTGACTCATTTTCAAAAAACGGACGGAATTTTTCCATTAAATTTTGATCATCCTCTTGGTTTTCCGGAAACGGAACATAAAATCCTTTTCCTTTTTCATATGAAAAGGCAATGCCAACCAATTCTGAATGTAAGGTATTGATGCCGGTGGTTTCCGTATCAAAACAAACCGAAGATTGATTCATCAAATTTTGCATCAATAATTTAACCGGTAAATCGCCTTGTACAATTTGATAAAAATGCTCGGTATTTTCTAAAGTGGCGTAAAAAGATTGCGAAGTCGGTTCAGAGGAGTCATCATCCACAAAACCAAACAAGTCAAATTGGTCTTCGTTTGATTTTTTTGCGACCGCTTTCTTTATGCTTTGAATTTTGTTATTGTTATTGTCATTGTCATTGCCATTTCCATTATCACTAATTTCATCATATTCTTTTCCGGTTCCAAACCATTTGTCAAATTGAGCTTTCATTTGACGGAATTCCAACTCCTGAAATAAGGCATCTGTTTTTTCTACATCGGGTTTGGACAATTCATAATCGGTAGCATCAAATGTCACCGGACAATCGAGTAGGATGGTGGCTAATTTTTTCGAGAGCAATCCTTTTTCTTTATTGGCTTCAATTTTTTCTTTGATTGCCCCTTTTAGTTCATGCGTATTGGCCAATAAATTTTCGATAGAACCGTATTCGGCCAGGAATTTTTTTGCTGTTTTTTCTCCAACACCGGGAAGTCCTGGAATATTATCAACGGCATCGCCCATCATCGCTAAAAAGTCAATTACTTGTAACGGATGGTCAATTTCAAACTTTTGTTTGACTTCTTCAACACCCCAAATTTCAATGTCATTTCCCATTCGTGCCGGACGATACATAAAAATATTTTCAGAAACCAATTGGCCAAAATCTTTATCCGGAGTAACCATAAAAACTTGAAAACCTTCTTTTTCGGCTTGTTTGGCTAAGGTTCCAATTAAATCATCGGCTTCGTAACCCGTTTTTTCAATAATCGGAATATGCATTGCTTTCAATAATTCCTGAATATACGGAACTGCAATTTTGATTGCTTCCGGAGTTTCATCGCGATTGGCTTTGTATTCCTGAAACATTTCCAAGCGGTAATCGCTTCCGCCTTTGTCAAACGCAACCGCCAAATGATCGGGTTTTTCGCGTTTAATCACATCCATGAGCGAATTCATAAATCCCATGATGGCGGAGGTATCCATTCCTTTGGAATTGATTCGCGGATTTTTGATAAAAGCATAATACCCACGAAAAATTAAAGCGTAAGCATCAAGAAGGAAAAGACGTTTTTGCGTTGACATAATTCTAAAAATATTGAAGATTTCAAAGATACATTTTTGATTTCTAAAAAAGAAAAATGCCGAAACCAATTTCAGATTTCGACATTTTCCAACCACTAAAAAAAATCCAACTTTATTTTATGTTCATTTGTTCTAATTTGGCTTCCAGAGCATTTATTTTTTCTAAGGCTGATTTTAATGCAGCATTTTCTTTTTCTAATTTTTCAATTTTTTCATTTAAGGCTTTGATGGCTTGAAAAACAATGGGGTCATAATCACCATATGCTGTTTGTAAATAGCCAAGATTATCTTCGGTTACTTTATCCGGGAAAACTTCCGCAATTTCTTGAGCAATAAAACCCATTTGGAGATTTTGTGGTCGAACGGTGCCGGTTTTATCATCATTCCAATAATAAGTTACTCCTCTTAATTTTAGAATTTTATCTAACGCTTCGTCTGGAGAAATGGTTGAAATATCTTTTTTTAAACGACTATCTGAATTTGCTAAGAAACCACCGGCAACTGTTTTTGAAGCTGTTCCTTCCACTTCTAACGCATTTGTTGCTGGGTTTCTCATGATTCCTACTCTTCCTTCACCATTAACCATCACTACATTTCCTGTTACATTATTAAAAATATTAAAAGTACTGTTGGAGTTAGTGTCGTCTGCCCTTCCGTATAATATCCAATTATTGTTTGTTTCTACACTGTTATTGAATCTTATTCGTGCCCCGTCGTTTGCTTGTGCTTCGGTTAATTCTATTTGAGCGTAAGTTCCTGAGCTGTTTTTGTTAATGTTTAATGCCGCATTAGGATTATCTGTAACACCAATGCTTAATCGATCTGAAATATAATTTCTACCTACAAAATAGCCAGCCCAACCATTAGCTTCACTTACATTGTTAAATGTTCCGTAATGTGTCCCTCCTGCAGCAGCTGAAATTAAGTTATAAGTACCATATTTAGTTCCTGTCCCTGTAGCGGCATTGGTAAAGGAGTTTCTAGAGCCATAATAAACACCATTGTTTGAATTGGAAAACTCTGAGAAAACACCCATCATTCCGCTTGTTCCCGGTGTTCCATCTGAGAAGGAATTGTATACCCCGGCAGTTTCATTGGCTATTGATGGAGAGTTAAATTCATTATAAGTTCCATATAAATTTGCAGCTGAAGTTCCTCTCATACCATTGTAAACCCCATATTGATTTCCGGTTCCAGCATTGTCCAAATTATTAAATGTTCCGAAAATGAAAGAGGATGTGTTACTATTGATGAAATTTCTAGTTCCATATTGATTTCCTATTGCACTACTGTTAATGTTGTTAAAAATACCATATTTTTGTCCGGTTCCGGCACCGCCAACATCGGTATATATAGCATGACTTCTTCCTGTTCCTGTTCCAGTTTTTCGAATATATAAACCAGAGGTTTCGGCTGTTGTATTATCGGTTTTATCAATATAAACGCTTTGCGTCGTTGTGGCAACATTTTCAACTATATGCAAGGGGTAAGCAGGGTTGGAAGTGCCTATTCCGATGTCTCCTGTATCTTCTACAAAAAGTACATCTGTGCCATTGTCTTGGATAGCAAAATCACCCGTGCTGTTTAAATTAATTTCAAAACTATTTACACCTTGACTGATTACTGTAGGTTGAATAAGAGTTCCACCTAATTGAAGATTATTCCCTATTTCTGTTAATCCATTGTTGGCGGTGGTGCTTTCCCCTATACTAGGAGTTGTCCAGCTTAGATTACCAAATCCATCGGTTTGCATAATTTGACCATTAGTACCTCTTGTTGAAGGAAACACATAATTATTTCCAGTTGTAGTTCCAATAGAGACATTTCCTAAGAAGTAGCCAGCAAAACTATTTGATTTTAATGCTTCACTGTAAACCCCATAATGGGTACCTCCAGCTGTAGTTTCTATAATATTGTATGAACCATATTTAGAGCCAAATCCAGCACCTCTAATATCGTTATAAGTCCCATATTTAGTTCCGTTTGACCCACCCCATAAATCATTTCTAACCCCTATTTCAGAATCATAATTAGATAATGAAATAAACCAATTTCTCTGTGCAATCATCCCAGCCCCTGAACCTACTAGGGAATTATATATGTTTATCTTATTTCTTGTTCCAATAGATTCATCACGTAAATGGAGACCTGTAACTACACCTCCAACTGAGTATGAACCAGAGTTTAAAACAGAAATACCAGCTCCTCCTTGGTCGTTTTCGATATACAATCCTCCATAATCTCCAGTCCCTGTATCAATTTTTAATCTGTATAAATTAAATCCATCGGTATTATCATTAATACCAATTGCAGTTCTTCCTAAATGATACATATTATCATTAATATTATCTGGAGTTGTATTGGTAGGGTACTCTAACCAATCCACATCACTTCCTGATACATCTTGAAAACTTAGGTTTCCTGATCCATCAGTCATTATTACTTGTCCAGCTGTTCCGTCAGTTCCGGGCATTAAATAACGATTTGTTGTTCCTTGTCCCAGTGATGTTCGCCCTTGAAAGTATGCTGCATAACCATTGGTTACATCTTCAACATTGGTTCTAATTCCATATTCAATACCAGCTCCTGTACCGGTGATATCTGCAAGGAAACCATAGCGAGTAGCTGTCCCACCTGTCATACTAACTACATTCCCATAATTTGTTCCCGTTCCCCCTGTTATTTGCGTTCTCGTTCCATAAAGAGTGCCTATACCTCCTGTTATGATGTTGTTTAATCCGGTAGCATTTCCGTTCACCGTGCTAAAATTATTTTCAAAACCAACTCTTGAACCAAAACTTGTAATATTGAAATTGTTTTGAATTCCATAGGATTGTGTTGTATTATTATTATTGTTGAAATTATTAATCATACCTGTTAAAAATGAAGCCCCAGTAGTAAAAAACCCATTTTGAATTAAAGTTTGACCCCCAGTACCACCTCCTGTATAAGAATTATTGTACATAATTGAGTTGTTACTTCCTGTTAAAGATACATTATTGTTTACAGAGCTATAAGTTAATGAGCCAGCATTGGAAATGGTTTTTGTTACAGTAAGTCCTCCAGAGCTATTAGTAGGTGAAGAAATTGATAGAACTCCATTATTTATATCAACATCACCTTCAGTATAAATATCATCACTTATAGCATTTGGTGCATTTGTAGTTCCTTGTTCATACCAATCAACATCATTCCCAGCTAAACTAGATAAACTTACTGATTGAGATGTACCGTTTTCAATACCAACCGTTAACAAATTAGTTGTAGAATTAAAGGATAGGTTTTGGATATTCTGGTCATCCGTTCCAGTTCCATCTTGAAGCGGAGCTAAATCGATGGAAGTTCCTATTCCGTTTTCAATATTTAGGTTTAAGGTTGTTCCAACTAATGTTGGAGTTGTTAGGTTTTGATCATCAGTTCCCAAAAGTGATGCTAAGTTTACTGTTTGTAATGGTTGTCCGTCATTTTCTAATGAAAGGCGTAAAGTGGTCCCGCTTAAGCTGAAGTTATCAATGGTTTGATCGTCGGTTCCTGTACCGTCTTGAAGCGGAGCTAAGTCGATAGAAGTTCCTGTTCCGTTTTCAATACCTAAATTCAAAGTTGTACCAACTAAATTTGGAGTTGTAAGATTTTGGTCATCAGTATTAATAGATGCTAAATTCACCGTTTGTAATGGTTGTCCATCGTTTTCTAAAGAAAGTCGCAAAGTAGTTCCGCTCAAGCTGAAGTTATCAATGGTTTGATCATCCGTACCAGTTCCATCTTGAAGCGGAGCCAAATCAATGGAAGTGCCGGTTCCATTTTCAATGTTGAGGTTTAGAGTAGTACCTATTAATGTTGGAGTTATTAAATTTTGGTCGTCTGTATTCAAGCTTGATAAATTTACTGAGTTTCCGCCTGAAATGGATAAGTTATTTCCAGCCAAAGTAAGTGTTTGATTATCGGTACCTATTCCATCTTGAAGCGGAGCTAAATCAATGGAAGTTCCGGTTCCATTTTCAATGTTGAGGTTTAGAGTAGTTCCTACTAAAGTTGGTGTAACTAAATTTTGATCGTCTGTATTCAAGCTTGATAAATTTATTGAGTTTCCGCCTGAAATGGATAAGTTATTTCCAGCCAAAGTAAGTGTTTGATTATCAGCACCTATTCCATCTTGAAGCGGAGCTAAATCAATGGAAGTTCCGGTTCCATTTTCAATGTTGAGGTTTAGAGTAGTTCCTACTAAAGTTGGTGTAACTAAATTTTGGTCGTCTGTATTCAAGCTTGATAAATTTACTGAATTTCCGCTTGAAATGGATAAGTTATTTCCAGCTAAAGTTAACGTTTGATTATCGGTTCCAGTTCCGTCTTGAAGCGGAGCTAAATCGATAGAAGTTCCTGTGCCGTTTTCTATGTTTAGGTTTAAAGTTGTTCCTACTAATGTTGGGGTTATTAAATTTTGGTCGTCTGTCCCGGTTGAGGGCGTTGCCCAAGAAACAATACCTGCACCATTGGTTTGCATGACTTGACCATTAGTTCCATCGGTAGTCGGCATGGTATAAGCATCGTTGATGTTCATTCTTCCGTCTTTAAAAATAGTTAAAGCGTTACTAAGATTAGTACTATTTATTCCGTTCCCAATTACAAACAAACGGTCGAAATCATTAAAGGTTGTGGTAGAGTTTGCGGTATAATCTGTATTATTTAACCCAAAAACTGTTTCTCCGTAAGATTTGGATATGACATTAAATCCCTTTGCAAAACTATGAACTCCATAAGAATCAGTACTTTCACCAATTGCCCAAGAGAAATTATCATAGGAATTTGCAGAATCTCCAAAAACTACACTATATTCTGAACTATTTGTATAAGAATTTCTTCCAAAAGCAAACGAGTGATCACCAGTTGCGGCACTATTGTTTCCGGCTACAAATGAAAAATCACCGGTTGCTTCACTATCATATCCAAGTGAAACTGAAGCAAAACCGGAGGCCTGACTTCTTCTGTTGACAGCAAAAGAATAATCACCAATTAATGCATCATTCCAACGTGTACCCTCTGCAAAACCTGCACGAAAAGCTGCTTTTCTGGGATTGAAAAACATTCGAGCTCCATTTCCGGTAATTTCTGTATCGATTGTATTTCCTGTTCCGAAAGTTCCGGTTACCAAAAAACCGTCATCTCCATTGATACGTACTGCACCATCGGTTGCGTTGATGTTTTTTCCAACTCCTGCTCCACCTTGGTCATACGATTGATCCAATGTGTTTCCGGTAATTGTTTGCGTAATGGGCATCCATTGCGTTCCATTAAAAAAATAAAAACCGACACCGTTCCCACCAACGGTTGCAGCATTTGTATTCCAAATTAATAACCCTGTTGCGGCGGTGTTGGTTCCATCCAACATAGTAGTTGTGACATTAGTTAAACTAACTCGTGGTACCAATACTCCTTTGTTAGTTGACGATATATCCAACATAGAGGATGGGTCAGGTGTTGTGGTGTTTACCCCAACCTGCGAAAAAGCAAATTGAGTGAAAAGCACAATTAAAATTAGTGTAATTTTTTTCATAGTGGTTGATGTATTATTTAATTTCAAATAAGATGATGGCTATAATTCCAAAACCAAGAGCTACATATTCTTTTTTTGAAAGTATTTCATTGAAAAAACAAGAATTTGCAACGGTTAACAAAAAGATGTTTATGATTAAGAATAGGACAGAAGCGACCACCATATTTTTTAAAGTAAAACTGTAAGCCAAGAAACTCAGACCTACAACATAAAAACACATTCCGGATATAAAATAGGAAGCAGAGCTATTGACAACCCAACTTTTCATAAGTAAATCTCCAAAAGTATCAAACAGAGCTCCTATAAAAATATAAAGTAGAGCATTATTCATAATCCTTAATTTTTGATATTATTCACCAAAATTAGGAGTAGTATGATTTTCTATTTAGGAGTATTTATTCAAAGGTGTGTACTATTCAATTATAATAGAATATTGTATGTAGTATTATTGCATTTTCATGCAAAAAATAATGTAAACAGCCTATTTTCAGTTAATTACGAATGTCGCTGGGAGAAATATCAAATTCTTCTTTAAAGGCTTTGCTAAACCAACTCGGATCGTTAAAACCGGTTGCATACGCAATTTCAGAAATGCTTAAAGTAGTAGTTTTAAGTAATTGTTTTGCTTTTAATAATCGAATTTTTCGAATAAAAATAGCTGTAGAAGTATTTGTGAGAGCCTTAAGTTTTCTATAAAGTTGCGATTCACTTAAATTTAAAGTACGAGCCAAATAAAATGCATTGAAATTTGGATCTTCCATGTTATTTTGAATTGTTTCAATGACATTATTGATAAATTCATCATTTTTGTTGTCTGCTGAATTGTGAATGGTGAAGGATAAATTTGTATCTAAATTATATTTCTTTTGAAGCGTTTTTCGCAATTCAATCAATTGAGCAACCCGAATCAATAATTCTTTTTTATTGAATGGTTTAGTTAAATAAGCATCTGCACCAATCGATAATCCTGAAATTTTATCTTCTTGAGATGCTTTTGCAGTTAACAAAATGATTGGAATATGATTGGTTTTAATATCTTGTTTTAAAGTTTCGCAAAGCTCAAATCCGTTTTTGATTGGCATCATAATATCGCTAATGATGATATCCGGTGTGTGCTCCATTGCCATATCAATTCCCTCTTGACCATTTTCTGCATTCAATAATTGGTATTCATTTTCTAGGCATAAATTAATGTATGCTTTTACATCCGGATTATCTTCCACAATTAGTGCAATTGATGCTTCTGGGTTGAGGTTTGTTTTTGGTAAAACAATTTTTTGATTCTTTTTTTGAGAAGCTACGTCAAAATTAGTTTTAACAATTTTTGCTTCATTTGTGATAGGTAATTTTATTGTAAAAACGGTCCCTTTATGGAGATTGCTTTCAACCAAAATAGTTCCCTTCATTAATTCTACTAATTCTTTGGTTAATGCCAAACCAATTCCCGTTCCTTCATTTTGTGAATGTTCTACTTGAAAAAAACGATCAAAAATAAAAGGTAAATTTTCTTCAGAAATTCCTTTTCCGGAATCTTTTACTTTTAAAACCAGCAGATTTTTTTGAACATCTCTACTCACATGAACCACGATTTTATCTTTGCTTTCGCAAAATTTTATCGCATTAGAAATCAGATTTGTTAGAATTTGACCTATTTTATTCACATCATAATCCATCATAATTTCTTCTTCTTCATTATAGAAAACTATAGAAACGTCCTTTTCTTGCCCAAAAGAAATAAAGCTTTCCGTTAAATAACGCAAATTCCAAACAATGTCATCTTGAATTAAATTGAGTTCTAATTTGCCTTTTTCCAACTTTGCTAAATCCAACATTTGGTTTACAAGATTGAGTAAATTATTGCCATTTCTTTCAATCATTTCAAGTGATTGAGTGGTTTCCAAGTCGTTTTTTTTGAGTTTCTCTTTTACTACCTGAGCCATTCCTAAAATCACCGTAATTGGAGTTCTAAATTCGTGCGTAATGTTGGTGTATAATTTATTTCTAACCGCATTAAGTTCTCTTAATCGATTGGCTTCTTGGAATTGTAATTTTCGTTGAATTTGGATTTTATAAAACAAAAACAATAATCCCATAGCAATTAAGCCATAAATAATATAAGCCAAATTACTTTTATACCAAGGTGGTAAAATGCGTAACTGAATTTCTAAAGGAGATTTTTCCCAAAGTTTATTCCTGGTTTTTCCTTGAACTAATAACGTGTAATTGCCTTTTGAAAGATCTAATAACTGAATTTCTTTGGTGTCGTTCAACTCGTTCCAAGTATCATTTTTTGGTAAAAGTTTATAAACAAATTGATTGTTTTTGGTTTCTCTAAAATCCAATTCTGAAAAACTAATATAGCAAGGAAATTGGTTGTGTTTAAGCGTAATAATAGATGCTTTTGTAATGTTTTGAGAAATTATATCGGGAAAAACGGAAGGACTAATTTCTTCTCCTTTTATTTTTAAAGAGGTAAAGATTAATTTTCCTTCAATATCCAATTGATTTACGTCGTTTGGATTAAAAAAGTTGAAACCATTTATTCCACCAAAATAGAGTGTGTTAGTTTTAGAATCTTTAAACTTAGGACCTAAATTAAACTCAGAACTTTGAATACCATCTTTTGTGTTGTAATTTGTAAACAATTCTGTCTTTTTATTAAATTTAAACAAGCCTTGATTGGTTGATAGCCAGAGATTATTAGCGTTGTCTTCCAAAATATCATACACGAAAGTATTGGTCAAGCCTTCTTTTTTGCCAAATCGTTTAAATGAATTGTTTTTGTGAATATATTGATGAAGTCCGTCTTGTGTAGCCACCCAAAGTGTTTGGTTTTTATCTATAAAAGTTGATAAAATAGCATTGCTGTTGAGACTGTTTTTGTTTGATTCATCTCTAAAAAAGTTAGTAAATACAGGCTGATTGTAATCGTTATTTGTAAATTCGAGTTTGTTCAAACCATTTTCTGTGGCAACCCAGTAGGTGTTGTTGTTGTCTTGCGTAATGTTAAAAACAAAATCTGAACTCAATGAATTGGCATTATCTTGATGCATGTAGTGTTGAAAAGTGATTTCATTTTTTTCTAAATTTCCAGTGAATCTATTTAAACCACCGCCGTAAGTGCAAACCCATACAACATTATTATGGTCTATAAATGTACTTCTAGTATTGTTAAAACTCAATGATTTAGGGTTTTTATCATCATGAAAAATCGACTTAATAATGGGTTGTTTCGGATTAAAATTTGTCAAATTAAGAACAGAAACTCCTTTGGTGGTGGTTAACCAAAGGTTGTTTTTTTTGTCTTTATTAATTCCTCTAATTACATTATTAGCCAATTTTTGATTGGTATTTTCTTTTGAAATTAAGAAGATGTTTCCATTTTTATCAATGCAGTTTAAGCCGGCTCGCGTTCCCACAAAAGTGTAGTTTTCATCTTTAAAAATTGAATAAACATGGTCGTTGTTCAACGGTTTTTCACTCAATGTGTTTATCGTTTTAAAAACTTTTTTCTGAAGCGATTTCACATCCAATTTATTTGTTCCTATAAAAAGTTTGTCCGAATCAATTAAGGTAGTATATACTCGAGTAGAAGTAATAGTGTTTGGTTTGTTTCTGTCGCCTTTATAAATTGTGCAAGAGGTAAAATTTGCTTTGCTTTCATCAAAATTATTTAATTTAAATAGGCCATTATCTGTTGAGATATAATAGGTTTGGTTTATTTTTGAAATCTGATTTACAGCAAATTTTTCATTTTTGTTGATGTCAAATTGTTCAATAGCGCAATGATGTAGTGTTTTGTTTTGAATATTATAAAAATAGACACCTTCAGAAGTACTTAACCATATTTTTGAATCATCAATAAAAATATCATTTATAGCATTGAGTTTTTTGTTGAGAATAATTTCATTAAAATGTAGAGGTTTTGATGATGTATTTGCTACAAACAACCTTCCTTGTTTTGTGCCAACATAAAGCATTTGGCTTTTAGATATTCCTAACGAGGTAGCTTTGATGTTTTTAGATTTAAAAAAAGTAATATCAATTTCTTTTACTTCTTTTCCTTTTACATCAAAAACCGATACGCCAAAGTCTAGATAGGAAGCATATACAGTACCATTTTTATCCAAAACCAAATCATTACAGTTTGCTTTTTTGTTACCAACACTAGTAAAATTGTTTAATTCAGGATTGTAATAACAAACACCTTTGGTAGCCGTTCCAATCCAAATCGATTTGTTTTGATGTTCAATTAATTTATTGATGTAATTGTCGATAATACTCTTGGAATCATTTGGATTGTTGGTATAAATTGTGAAAGAATTTCCATCAAATCGATTCAAACCGTCTTGTGTGCCAATCCATATAAAGCCATCTGAATCTTTTAATAAGGAAAGCACAGTTTCTTGAGAAAGACCTTCTTCCAAGCCATAATGATAGAATTCATTTTCTTGCGAAAACAAATTTGATATCACCATCAAAAGCAATAATAGAAGTGTTTTTTTCAAAAGCGATTGTTTTTATTCAATTTAAAAATGTTAAATATTACCTTAAGTAAAGTCAAATATTAAAATTAGCCATTACTTTTGATAAAAATATGAAAAAATATAATAATGTATCGATTATTGTTCTTCATCCTTTTTGTTTTACTCATAGAAGTATATGCTTTTCAAGCTTTTAGAACCTTGTCTAAAATTAAATGGGTTCAATATTCGTATGTGCTTTTGAGCGTACTTATTTTAGCGTATATCATCTATTCTTTCACTCAATTTGATCGTAGCGTTGGGCAAACTCCTAAAACACTTTTCACTCTCGGATTGGTTCTGATTGTTTATATTCCTAAAATAATCTTAACATTAATTATGTTTGGCGAGGATTTTTACAGAATAATTTCCGGCACAATTTCCTATTTTTTAGGTAATACTAACCAAAGTTCTTTTCTTCCTGAACGAAGAAAATTTGTGAGTCAAATTGCTCTTGGTGTGGCAGCTGTACCTTTTTTATCGCTTTTGTATGGAATGACTAAAGGGAAATATAACTTCAAGGTCATCAAACAAACTTTGTTTTTTCCTGATTTACCGGATGGTTTTGACGGGACAACAATTACACACATTTCAGACATTCATTCAGGCAGTTTTGATGATCCTGAAAAAATTCAATATGCGGTTGATTTAATCAATGAGCAAAATTCCGATATGGTTTTGTTTACCGGCGATATCGTGAACACACACGCCACCGAAATGCATCCTTGGGTTGATACATTCAAGAAAATTCATAATCCAAAGTTTGGAAAATATTCTGTTTTAGGAAATCACGATTATGGCGAATATATCAATTGGCCAACACAAAAAGAAAAAGCAGATAATTTTGAAGCTATTAAGGACTTACATCGTCAAATTGAGTTTAAATTATTAATGAATGAAAATGTAAAATTGAAAAACGGAACCGATGAAATTGCAGTAGTTGGAGTTGAAAATTGGGGAAAAAGTTTCAAAAAAGCGGGTGATTTGTCAAAAGCTTCAACTGGTTTAAATCAAAATGATTTCAAGATTTTAATGAGTCACGATCCAAGCCATTGGGAATATGAAGTAAAAAATCACGAGCAAAATTTCCATTTGACATTATCAGGTCACACGCACGGTTTGCAGTTTGGAATAGAAATTCCCGGTTTTATCAAATGGAGTCCGGTGCAATATGTTTATAAACAATGGGCAGGATTATATGAAAATGTGGGACGTTACATCTATGTAAACAGAGGTTTTGGCTTTCACGCTTACCCCGGAAGAGTAGGAATTTGGCCTGAAATTACCGTAATCGAATTAAAAAAAGGCGAAAAAGTAGCGTAATTCGTAAAATATGCTACATTTGTATTGAATATGTTAAAAAATAGGTTTAAATTTAAATAAAATTTGTCCTTATGTCAAAGTTTGGTGAACTTATTAATGCTCAAGTTCCGGTGCTAATTGATTTTTACACGGAGTGGAACGAGTCATCCGTTGCGATGCATCCCGTAATTCGAGATGTAGCAGCCGCTTTGGGTGATAAAGCGAAAGTAATTAAGATAGACGTAGATAAAAATCAGGAATTGGCCGATGCTCTTCGTATTAAAGGTCTTCCTACCTTAATGATTTACAAGGAAGGTCAGATGGTTTGGAGACAGTCCGGCGAGTTAGATGCCAATACTATTATTGGATTGGTTAAAGAACAAGTCTAACGAATTATTTCACATTGAAATCCGTTTTCGGATAAAAATTGAAGCGTTTTTGGAAGTACATACTCCAAATTCGGAAACGCTTTTATACTATCGTGAAAAACGATAATACTGCCTGATTCAACATTTTTCAATACATTTTGTAAACATTTTTCTCTCGAAATTTCTTTTTTGTAATCGGCACTCAAAACATCCCACATAATTATTTTATACCCTAGTTTTCGTAATCTTCTGGATTGTGAGGGTTTTATTTTTCCATAAGGGGGACGAAATAATTTTGATGAAAGATTGACGTTTGACGATTTTTGAATTGCTGCTTCACACAATTCCATTTCCTTGAAATATGTTTTGTTTGTAGTATTCCAGCCTTTCACATGGTTGAATGTATGGTTTCCAATGGCGTGACCTTCTTCTATTAGTTTGTTGAATACTTCGGGATGTTTTTCAATATTGTTACCAATACAAAAAAAGGTTGCCTTACAATTATATTTTTTCAGTTGAACTAAAACCCAATCTGTTATTTCAGGAATCGGACCGTCATCGAAAGTTAGAAACACTTTTTTCTCATGGTTGGGAATACTCCATACATAATTTGAAAAAATGCTTTTGATGATTGAGTTTGTTTTTATCCAAAGTAGATCCATATGTGAAACAAAAAGAGCCAAATTAATGGCTCTGTTATTTATTCATTCTCGCGTCTGTATCGTTCAAATCGCTTGTTGTAACCGTTGAATATTTTTCTGTTTTTTTCAAAAAAGGCACTGTCTCCTTTTCTTTTTATTACCTGAATTAATGAGCGATAACGTTCTATGTTTTTAACAATTTCAAACATATTATCATTTTGTTCAGAAGCCTTAAGACTTACAAAATAATTTAGATTATCATTATATTTCTCAGCTAACTTTGCAGTTAATTCTTGAGCTTTTTTAGTTTCACCCACATCATAATAACCTTCAATAAAAGGTTCTAACAAAGTATAAAAACCGTATTTTTCTAATGGTAATTTGGTCATTGCTAAATCGATAACTTTTTTGGCTTTTTCAGTTTTTCCTTCGGAAATTAGTTGTTGCATCAAACGAGATAAATTTAAGCGATAAGTAATGCTGTTTCTTCGGGTTTCTATGTCATGATAAATAGCACCATCACTGTTGCCCCAATCCCATTTCATTACAATATCATACATTTTATCACTATCTATCATACCCATTTCCATTTGACCGTTTTCAGGATTATAAGGCGTTTTAATTGGGACCAATTTATATACCAAGCCATCCAATTGAAGGTATTGTTTCATCCATAAGAAATCTTCATCTGAATCACTACCGCCGGTAAAATAGATTGGTCTCTTCCAATTGTTGTTTTGAATGATGTCAAACATCATAATTCGAGCTTTGTAAATCGCTTTATCCTTTATATCAATATCCATATAAGGGACAATAGAATCATAGAATTTTTCTGAAACCACTTTGTTTTTAATGACAGCATTTTTGTCTACCGTATATCTAATTTTGTTGGTAGGGAAAAAATGTACACTTTGACCGCTTTGCATTTCAAGTTTAGTGTTAGGGTCATCACTTTTTATGAAGTTAATAAAATCCTTCAACTCCCAACGGTTCTGCGTAATTTCGTTATAGAGACAATAATCTAATTTATCTCCAACATATAAATTTCTATCAAAAGAAATCGGCAATGGTTCAGAAGTATAAGCTTTTGCTTTCATCTGATCAATATGCCAATCCGTCATAAACAATTGGGTATTAACCACCCTTACATCTCTACGAATTCCTTCGATTTCTTGAGCATACCATAAAGGGAAAGTATCATTATCACCAATTGTGAACAAGATTGCATTGGGTTCGCAAGACTCTAAGTAGCCTTTTGCATTAGCTAATGCCGTATATTTTCCTGATCGATCGTGGTCATCCCAGTTTTCAGAGGCTAATAACACAGGAGCAGCTAAAAGCGAAGCAATAAAAACAACAGGTAATACGATTTTGGGTTGTGCCCATTTTCGAAGCGTGTCAAAAATTGCATACACACCAATCCCTATCCAAATGGCAAAAACATAAAAGGAGCCTACTAAAGCATAATCTCTTTCTCGAGGTTCAAATGGTCTTTCGTTGAGGTAGATTTTTAAAGCGATTCCTGTAAACAAGAATAAGGCAAGCAGCACATAAAAACTCTTTAAATCTTTTTTAGAATGATAAAGTAAACCAATAATTCCTAAAATAAAAGGTAAAAAGTAATAGACATTTCTTCCTTTATTCGTAAGTACATCTTGTGGAAGGTTTTCTTGTGAGCCTAAAAAGATTTCGTCAATAAAATCAATCCCACTGAGCCAATTTCCTTCGTTGTCATATTTTCCCTGAACGTCGCTTTGCCTTCCTACAAAATTCCACAGCAAATAGCGAACATACATATACCCAAATTGGTATTCAAACATAAATTTAAAATTGTCTGAAGTTTTTGGTTTTTCTACTATAAGATAATTTCCATATCCTTTTAAGAAAGAAATATAGTCCTCAGTGTCTAATCTGCCTGAATTGAAGGCTTGCCTGAATTGCGATACAATATTGACTAATTCTTCTTCATGAGCATATTCCGGATCAATTTTAAAATCCACAATGTTGGTAAATTCCATATAGTTTTGAGCACTTTCACCATTCCACATTCGTGGTAAAAAAGTTTTGTGTGCATTATGGCTATTTTGAGTCGCATTAATATAATTATTGGTAATTATATATTTCCCTGTTTTATAATCACGCTCATAGTTGGGAGCTTTGTCTAGATAAGGTTCGTCCGGGTCCAATCCGGCAAACATATCGGTAAATTGAGGCCCGTAAAATAAAGGATTTTGAGGGTATTGCTCACGATTGTAATAAGCCAATACCTCACGGGCATCAGAAGGACGATTTTCATTAATAACTACATTGGCATTAGCACGTATTGGCAACATCATCCAAGTTGAAAACCCAATAAGAACAAAAAGAATACACAATAAAATGGTGTTATATTGCGGAAGGTTCTTTGTTCGTGTAAATTTCAATCCAAAATAGAAAAAAGCGATTAAAAACAACGTCATGAAAATGGTGCCTGAGTTAAATGGTAACCCAAATGTGTTGACCATAAAAACTTCTGTTTTCCCAAAAAGCGACATGGTTAATGGTAATAGCATTTTGAAAATAAATAATAAAATGGCAACTACAACTATGTTGGCTATGATGAAGTTTTTTACAGTGATGGTTTTATAATTTTTAAAAAAGTACAACAATCCTATCGAAGGAATTGTTAATAAGGCCATAAAGTGAACACCAAAAGAGAGTCCAACAACCAAACAAATTAAAAGTAGCCATTTGTTTCCGCGTGGAGTGTGCATGTCAGTTTCCCATCGCAAACCAAGCCAAAATAATAAAGCAATTAACAACGTTGCCATAGCATACACTTCAGCTTCCACCGCATTATACCAAAAACTATCTGTAAAAGTAAAGGCTAATGCACCTATCAATGAAGCCCCTAAAATAGCTACTTCATCCATTTTTGTTATTTCTTTGAATCCAGCAACAATCTTTCTCAATAAAAGAGTGGATGACCAAAACATAAATAAGATTGTAAAAGCACTGGAGAATACCGACATCATATTCACCATCAACGCCACTTTTGTATCATCCGGGGCAAACATAGCAAAAAACGCTCCCATCATTTGAAATAGCGGTGCTCCGGGTGGGTGACCAACTTGTAATTTGGCTGAGGTGGAGATATATTCGCCACAATCCCAAAAACTTAAGGTGGGTTCTACGGTTAATGAAAATGTAAGTAGGGCAATGGCAAAAGCGAACCAGCCTAAAATGGTATTCCACTTATTAAAGTTGAGTGTAGTCATTAGTGCTATTTATTGTTTATGCTAGAATCTAGCTACAAAGAAACTATTTTTTTGTGTAAAAGGGTATAGGTTAACAAAATTTTCTCACTATTAACTGTTTAATTAGTAAATTAAAATCACTGTTTTTAAACTTGTTAGTATTTTCAGAAAAATATTTCAGATAAAAATCTTTTAATTATTTGCTTTAAATAAAAAATGTTATAAATTTGCACCGCAATCAAGCGATTTTGGTCCATGGTGTAATGGTAACACTACGGTTTTTGGTGCCGTCTTTCTAGGTTCGAGTCCTAGTGGACCAACAGATAAACCCACTTTTACGAGTGGGTTTTTTGTTTTTTGTATAAAAAAATCCCGTTTGAATTTTTTACAAACGGGATTTTTAACTAAAAATAATTATTGATTAAATCTTAAATGTTAAAACCGGTTTTACGGCATGATTTACTAAGTCTTCGCTGATGCTGCCGTTGAAAAAGTGCGAAAGGCCTTTACGTCCGTGTGTACACATTCCGATTAAATCGGCATCAATACTATTAGCAAAATTCAAGATTCCTTTTTCAACATTGGCATCATTAAAGATGTGTGTTGAATACTTATTAACTTGAAATTGTGCAACAAACTTATCCATAATTTCTTGTGCCACTAATGTTGATTTGAAGCTATTAGGTGTATTAATCATAACTAAATTTAATTCTGCATTAAATTTATTTGCGACTTCAACTACTTTTGCAAAAGGTTTTTTTACTTCGTCAGCAAAGTCAGAAGCAAAAACAAATTTATTGATATTGAAATCGGGTATTTCTTTCTTGATGATCAACACCGGAACTTCGGAATGACGAACTACTTTTTCTGCATTAGAACCAATGAACATATCCTTAAATCCGCTGGCACCATGAGATCCCATTACAATTAAATCCACTTCATTTTTTTTGCTTAAACTCATGATTCCATCAAAAGCCAATTCAAACTGAATGATTTCAGAAACTTTTAAACCATCTAAATATGGTGCGTCCATTAAACTTTCCAGTTTGTTTATGGCAGCATTTTTAAAAAACATTAGTTCAGGAATGGCGTGTCCGCTACTAACGGCATCACCCGATTGATGTGGCAATTCTAACATGTGAAGTAAAATAATTTCACCATCATGTTTTTTTGCAATTTGAGCCGCTACTTTAAGGGCATATTCTGCGTGTTGAGAAAAATCGGTTGGAATTAAAATTTTTTTCATAAAAAAGTCGTGTAAAATAGATTGGTTTTTTAGGTTGTTTGAAAAGATAAAGGTACAAATATTTTTATGATTTTACAATGAATTTTCAATTATAAAAAAAATCACTATATTTGCACCGTTATTTGATTAAAAAGTAAATAATGAGGCACGCATTGCGTGCCTCTTTTTATAAAAATATGACATTTAAAGATAAAGTTATTGCCTTATTAAATCAAGGTTTGTCTGAAAAGCCATCGGTTTTTTTGATAGATTTAACCATTACCGAAAGTATGAAAATTATTGTAACTTTGGATGGTGATCAAGGTGTTACGCTTCAAGATTGTATTGATATAAGTAGAGCTATTGAAAATAATTTGGATCGCGAAGAGCAAGATTTTTCACTTGAAGTGGCATCTGCAGGAGTTTCAACTCCTCTCAAATTAGTAAGACAATACAAAAAAAACATTGGAAGAGTACTAAAGGTTAAAACAATAACAGAAACTATTGAAGCCGTTTTATCCGAGGCAAACGAAGAATTTGTAACTTTGACTTGGACAGCAAGAGAACCAAAAAAAATAGGTAAAGGAAAGGAAACGGTAGAAAAAAAATTAACTCTTCCTTATTCAGAAATAAAAGAAGCAATTGTGACCATAACATTTTAAAAAATATTAAGTAGATTTAGCATGGAAAATATAGCGTTAATTGAATCATTTTCAGAGTTTAAAGACGATAAATTAATCGATCGTGTGACCCTCATGGCCATTTTAGAAGATGTTTTTAGAAATGCCTTGAAGAAGAAATATGGTTCAGATGACAATTTCGATATCATTATCAACCCTGATAAAGGAGATATGGAAATTTGGCGAAATCGTGTGGTAGTGGCTGATGGAGAAGTGGAAGACGAAAATTCTGAAATTTCATTATCCGAAGCCAGAAAAATTGAACCTGATTTTGAAGTAGGTGAAGATGTATCCGAAGAAGTGAAATTAATCGATTTAGGAAGAAGAGCTATATTAGCCCTTCGTCAAAACTTGATTTCTAAAATACACGAACATGACAGTACAAATCTTTACAAACAATTTAAAGATTTAATAGGTGAAATTTATACAGCTGAAGTACACCACGTTCGTCCAAGAGTTGTAATTTTGGTGGATGATGACGGAAACGAAATCGTTTTGCCAAAAGAAAAGCAAATTCCATCTGACTTTTTCCGTAAAGGCGATAATGTTCGTGGAATCATTGAAAATGTCGAATTGAAAGGGAATAAACCTCAAATTATTATGTCAAGAACTTCAGAAAAGTTTTTGGAGAAATTATTTGAACAAGAAATCCCTGAAATATTTGACGGATTAATCATGATTAAAAAAGTGGTGCGAATTCCGGGGGAAAAAGCAAAAGTAGCGGTTGATTCTTATGATGACAGAATTGATCCGGTTGGAGCTTGTGTCGGGATGAAAGGTTCCAGAATTCACGGAATCGTTCGTGAATTAGGTAATGAAAATATTGATGTTATCAATTATACAAACAATAATCAATTGTTTATTACAAGAGCATTAAGTCCGGCTAAAGTTTCATCAATAAAAATCGATGAAGATAAAAAAAGAGCTGAAGTGTTTTTGAAATTAGAAGAAGTTTCAAAAGCAATTGGACGTGGCGGTCACAATATCAAATTAGCAGGTTTATTAACCGGTTATGAATTAGATGTTATCCGTGAAGGAAACGTAGCTGAAGAAGAAGATGATGTTGAATTAACAGAATTCTCAGACGAAATCGACGGATGGGTAATCGACGAATTTGCAAAAATTGGTTTAGATACGGCGAGAAGCGTATTGAAACACTCAATAGAAGATTTAGTTAGAAGAACAGATTTAGAAGAAGAAACAGTTCAGGATGTGATGCGAATTTTAAAATCTGAATTTGAAGGTTAAACTTCACAAAAACGAACACACACTAAAAAAAATATATGTCTGAAGAAAAGAACATAAGAATTAATAAAGTTTTAAGGGAATTAAATATTTCTTTGGAGAGAGCTGTCGATTATTTAAAAGACAAAGGAGTTTCTATTGAAGCCAGTCCAAACACAAAAATCTCCGAAAGTGAATATTCAATTCTTTGTAATGAATTTGCCGGCGATAAAGGGAATAAAGAAGCTTCTAAAGAAGTGAGTGAAGAAAAAAGAAAAGAAAAAGAAGCTCTTCGTATAGAAAGAGAAAAAGAATTGGAGTTGCAGAAAAAGCAAGAAGAAGAGCTTTTGAAACAACAACAGGAAGTGATTAAGGCGAAAGCAAATGTTTCCGGACCAAAACAAGTAGGTAAAATTAATTTAGAGCCCAAAAAGCAACCTGTTCAGGAAACTGAAAAAGGAGCAGAAGTTAAGTCTGTACCGACAGAAGGACTTGTAAAATCAGACGAAACTGTTCAGGAAAAACCATTTGAGGAAGATAAACCAAAAGTTGCTTCTGAAAAAAATGAACCAAAACCGGTTGTCCAAAAAGAGGATGAAACCAAGAAACCGGCTATTACTCCAAATCCTGCCGCTCCGGGGGATGAAAAATTTGAAACGCAATATCAAAAGTTATCAGGAGCGACTATCACGGGACAAAAAATCGATTTGTCTCAGTTTGAAAAGCCAAAAAAGAAAAAGGAAGAACCAAAAATTCAACCTCGATCGGCTACACAAGCTGCGGGTTCTAATGATACAAATAAAAATAAAAGAAAAAGAATTCAAACTAAACCCGGAGCACCGGGAGGACAAAATTCCGGCAATATTCAAGGTGGTCCACCTCGTCCCGGTCAAGCAATTCGACCTGGATTCAATAAAGGTGCTCGCCCGGCAATAGTAGCCAAAGTGGAGCCAACAGAAGAAGAAGTTCAAAAGCAAATCCGCGAAACCTTAGAAAAACTTCAAGGAAAAGGAAATAAAAGTAAAGCGGCAAAATACCGAAGAGATAAAAGAGATTCGCACCGTCAACGTTCGGATGAAGAATTAAAAGCAATCGAGGAAGGAAGCAAAACCATCAAAGTAACAGAATTTGTTACCGTTGGTGAAATTGCTACAATGATGGATGTTCCAATTACTAAAGTTATCGGAACTTGTATGTCTTTGGGAATCATGGTAACCATGAATCAACGTTTGGATGCAGAAACCTTATCTATTGTAGCTGATGAATTTGGCTATGAAGTAGAATTCATTACCACTGATATAGAAGATGCTATTGAGGTAGTGGAAGATAAAGAAGAAGATTTGGTGCACAGAGCTCCAATCGTTACTGTAATGGGTCACGTTGACCATGGTAAAACTTCTTTGCTGGATTATATTCGTAAAGCAAATGTAATCGCCGGTGAATCTGGAGGTATTACACAGCATATCGGAGCATATGGTGTAACGTTAGAAAACGGTCAAAAAATAGCCTTCTTAGATACACCGGGTCACGAAGCGTTTACCGCCATGCGTGCTCGTGGTGCTCAGTTAACGGATATTGCAATTATTGTAATTGCCGCTGACGATGATATCATGCCTCAAACCAAAGAAGCTATCAGTCATGCTCAAGCAGCAGGCGTTCCTATGATTTTTGCCATTAATAAGGTAGACAAACCAAATGCTAATCCGGAAAAAATTAAAGAAAAATTAGCCGGAATGAATTTATTGGTGGAAGATTGGGGTGGAAAAATTCAATCGCATGATATTTCTGCTAAAATGGGAATTGGAGTAAAAGAATTACTTGAAAAAGTTTTATTGGAAGCCGAATTATTAGATCTAAAAGCAAATCCAAATAAACCAGCTGTAGGAACAGTAGTGGAAGCTTATTTGGATAAAGGAAAAGGATATATTTCAACGGTTTTGGTGCAAGCCGGAACAGTTAAAATTGGCGATTATGTGTTGGCAGGAAAAAATCATGGTAAAGTGAAAGCAATGCATGATGAACGTGGTAACAGCATTAAAGAAGCAGGTCCATCAACTCCAATTTCTATTTTAGGATTAGATGGTGCTCCAACTGCGGGTGATAAATTCAATGTGTTTGAAGACGAACGTGAGGCAAAACAAATTGCGGCAAAACGTTCACAATTGATGCGTGAGCAATCGGTTCGAACGCAAAAACACATTACCTTGGCAGAAATTGGAAGACGTATTGCTTTAGGCCAGTTTAAAGAGTTGAATATTATTTTGAAAGGTGACGTGGATGGTTCTGTAGAAGCTCTTTCAGATTCCTTCTCAAAATTATCAACAGAAGAAATTCAAATCAAAATTATTCATAAAGGAGTAGGTGCCATCACCGAATCCGATGTATTGTTAGCTTCCGCTTCCGATGCCATCATTATTGGATTTAATGTTCGTCCTGCCGGAAATGCTAAACAATTAGCTGATAAAGAAGAAATTGATATCAAAACCTACTCAATTATCTATGATGCAATTGATGATTTGAAAGATGCGATGGAAGGAATGTTGTCCCCTGAATTGAAAGAAGAAATTTCAGGTACAGCCGAAATCCGTGAAACATTCAAAATATCTAAAGTAGGAACCATTGCCGGTTGTATGGTTATTGATGGAAAAATAATCCGAAGTTCTAAAATTAGATTAATAAGAGAAGGTGTGGTAATTTACACCGGTGAACTTGTTGCTCTTAAACGTTTTAAAGATGATGTGAAAGAGGTTTCCAAAGGATATGATTGTGGTATGCAAATTAAAGGCTACAACGACATTGAGATAGGCGATTTAATCGAATCGTTCAGCCAAGTAGAAGTTAAGAAAAAACTGAAATAGTATGTATAAAAAAATCCCGATTATTCGGGATTTTTTGTTTTATGTATTGACGGTTATTTATTCGGTTTGATCAAAAAAGCATTCGGATATTTAGCTTTCAATTCTTTTAAATTTCTTTCCGCTTCAATTCTAGTTTTATAATTTCCAACCCAAACTTTATATACAGGAGTATGAAAAACGATAGTAGCATCAAAGTCCTTATTTTCTCTTTTAAATGCAATGAGCTCCTTTTTTGAATTTTCATTATTTCCAGTAAAAATTTGAATTTTCCATCGATCATTTACCGTCAACGATGCATTTACCTTCCTTTTTTCATTTAACAATTGTTCGAATTTTGCATCTTGTTCCACAGTCGTAGTTTGTGCGAAAACTTCATAATTTGTAAATAATAAAACAAGCAAAATCAGGGAGTAAAACATTTTTTTTTGTTCTTTTGATAACATAATGAATTGATTTTTATGCAAATGTAATGGATATGAAATAAAACAAAACAATAAATATTATTTAGAATAAATATAAATTACTATTTAAGGCTATTTTAAGGTTTTGAGAATAGTTCATAAGTCGTATTTTTGTCGGAGTTTAAAATAAAATGTACATTTTTATTTAGAACTACAGAAAAAATCATACCAAAATTTAGTCGACAAATTATATTCAATATATGAAAAAGGTGGGTAACCCTAATTCGATTTCAAGAGTTCTACTGTTCAGTTTAGCTTTCGTGCTAACTTTTTCTATTCAAATTTTTGCTCAAGAAGCCGCAGCTCCAGCTGCTGAACCTGCCGCTGCTGCTCCCGTTGCCGCTGCTGCCTCGGGTGATGCTGCCGCCGGAAAAGCATTGTTTAATGCTCAGTGTGCCGCCTGTCACAAGTTAGATGCAAAAATGACCGGTCCAGCTTTGCGTGGGGTAGGTGATAAATATGAAAAAGAATGGTTGTATAAATGGATTCGTAACAGTGCCGATTTAATTAAATCCGGAGACGAAAGAGCTAATAAGATCTTTAATGAATTCAATCAGTCACCTATGACGGCTTTTCCTCAATTGTCTAATGCAGATATTGATAATATCATTGCTTACACGATGGAGCCGATTCCTGCACCGGTAGTTGATGTTGCCGCTGTGCCTGGTGGAAAAGTTGAAGGAGGCGGGATTTCAAATGAGGTAATCCTTGGTGCTCTTGCTTTAGTATTGGCCATGTTAGTGGTTATGCTTTTCTTAGTTAATAATGTGTTATCGAAAATTGCAAAAGCCAATGGAATAGAAGCGATTCAAAAAGAAAAATCATTACCAATTTGGAAAGCCTTTGCTAAAAATCAATTTTTAGTATTAGTAACTGTTATATTCCTTTTACTTTCAAGTGCCTATTTTGCTTACGGATGGTTTATGCAGATTGGTGTAGATCAAAACTATGAGCCGATCCAACCAATACATTATTCCCACAGAATTCATGCCGGTGATAACGGTATTGATTGTAAATATTGTCACTCTTCAGCAAGAGAGAGTAAGCATTCCGGAATTCCTTCTTTAAATGTTTGTATGAACTGTCATAAAAATATTTCAGAGGTTGCTGAATCTACTTTGGCAGAAGGAAAAGAATATGGGGTTGATTACAACATAGAAATTCAAAAATTATATGATGCAGTGGGTTGGGATAAAGCCAATCAAAAATATACCGGGAAAACACAACCTGTAAAATGGGTGCGTATTCACAACTTGCCGGATTTAGTTTATTTTAATCACGCTCAACACGTTACCGTAGGCGGAATTGAATGTCAAACCTGTCATGGTCCGGTTGAAGAGTATGAGTATCAAAAACAATTCGCTCCGTTAACCATGGGATGGTGTATCAACTGTCACAGAGAAACCGATGTGAAATTACAAGATAATGATTACTACAAAAAGATTCACGAAGAACTTTCTAAAAAATATGGTGTAGACAAATTAACAGCTGCACAAATGGGAGGTTTAGAATGTGGAAAATGTCACTATTAATTAATTAAGAAGCTAATATATATACAGTATGTCATCAAACAAAAAATACTGGAAAAGTGTTGAAGAGCTAAACGATAAAAGTTCTATTGTTGAGACGTTAAGAAACAATGAGTTCGTGGAGCCAATTCCAACGGATGAGTTTTTGGGAGATAAAGACAGTTTGTCTAATTCTTCTACTTCAAGACGTGATTTCTTAAAATATGTGGGTTTTAGCACAGCTGCCGCTTCATTGGCCGCTTGTGAAGGACCGGTTATCAAATCAATTCCTTATGTGGTGCAACCGGAGCAAATTATTCCGGGGATTGCGGATTACTATGCCACAACCATGTTTGACGGTTTTGACTTTGCTAATATTTTAGTAAAAACTCGCGAAGGACGTCCGATTAAAATTGAAAACAATACCATTGAAGGGGCTACTTTTAGTGCCAATGCTCGTGTTCATGCTTCGGTTTTGTCGATGTATGACAACATGCGTTTGAAGCAACCTAAAATGAACCAAAAAGATACCTCTTGGTCAGAAGTTGATGCTAAAGTAAAAGCTAGTTTAGCTGATGCAAAAGCAACCGGCAGTCAAGTTGTTCTTTTAACCGGAACTTTAGCAAGTCCTTCTACTGATAAATTAATAGCTGAATTTATAACAAATAATCCATCAGCAAAACATGTGATTTATGATGCTGTTTCTTCTTCAGAAGCCTTAGATGCATTTGAAGCAGTTTATGGGGAAAGAGCCTTAGCAGAATATGATTTTTCAAAAGCATCAACTATAGTTTCCGTTGGAGCAGATTTCTTAGGTGATTGGCAAGGTGGCGGTTATGATAAAGGATATGCTCAAGGAAGAGTGCCAAAACAAGGAAAAATGTCAAAACATATTCAATTAGAAGCGAATATGACATTATCCGGAGCTGCGGCAGACAAAAGAATTCCGATGTCAACGGCAGAACAAAAATTAGCTTTAGTTAAAATTTTCAGTTTAGTTACTGGATCTCCTGTTTCAGTTGGAAAATTGGCAAACGATGCTGAAATCACAAAAATTGCAGAACAATTAAATCAATCGGGTTCCAAAGGAGTTTTAGTTTCCGGTATCGATGATAAAAATGCCCAAATGTTAGTTTTAGCGATTAATGCTAAATTGAACAGTGAAGCATTTAACCCAAATCAAACCCGTCAAATTAGAAAAGGTTCTAATCAAGCTGTAGCACAGTTGGTAGCGGATTTGAATGCCGGTAAAGTACACACACTGATTATGGGTGGTGTTAATCCGGTTTATACATTAGCAGATAGAAAAGCATTTGCAGATGGTTTGAAAAAAGCTAAACTTTCAGTAGCAATTTCTTTAAAAGAAGACGAAACGGCTTCTTTAACAACCATTGCTGCTCCTGCTCCACATTATTTGGAAAGTTGGGGCGATGTTGAAATTATCAAAGGGACTTACGGAGTTACACAACCAACCATTCGTCCGTTGTTTAATTCTCGACAATTACAAGATAATTTATTGGTTTGGAACGGAAGTGACAAGACCTATTATGATTACTTAAAAGAAACATGGTCAACTGGAATTTTATCAGGAAAAACTTGGAATCAAGCTATTCATGATGGAATTTTTGTGTCAGCAACTGCTTCCACAAATGTTGCAGGAAATGCAGATTATTCTTCGGCAGCTTCTGCTTTAGCACAAGCAAAATCAAGTCCATTTGAACTAAATTTATACACCAAAACCGGAATGGGAGACGGGCAGCAAGCCAATAACCCATGGTTACAAGAATTTCCGGACCCAATTACTAGAGTATCTTGGGACAACTATTTAACCATTTCCAAAGCGGATGCTGAGAAAATTGGTGCTCAAAATGAAATAGTAGCCAATGGAGGTCTTAATGGTAGTTATGTTACAGTAACGGTTGGAAATACAAAATTGGAAAAAGTTCCTGTAATCATTCAGCCTGGTCAAGCTAAAGGAACTGTAGGTTTAGCCTTTGGTTATGGTAAAAAAGCGGCCTTAAAAGATGCCATGCAAGTAGGTGTGAATGCCTATGCTTTGTACAAAGGTTTTAATGCAACTCAAACTGTTTCTATCACTTTAGAAGATGGTGAACATGAATTTGCATCAGTTCAATCTCAAAAAACATTAATGGGTCGTGGAGATATTATCAAAGAAACCACGTTAACCATTTTCAATACAGAAAAAGATGCTAAGAAGTGGAATCCACCACCAATGGTTTCTATTGATCACAAACCAATTGAAGCTACAAAAGTAGACTTATGGGATAGTTTTGACAGATCTGTTGGACATCATTTTAACTTATCAATCGATTTGAATTCATGTACAGGATGCGGGGCTTGTGTCATCGCTTGTCATGCTGAAAATAATGTACCGGTAGTCGGAAAATCAGAAGTAAGAAGAAGTAGAGATATGCATTGGTTGCGTATTGATAGATATTATTCTTCAGAAGATACCTTTGCTGAAGATGTTAAGAGAAAAGAAGAGTTCGACGGATTATTTGGAGAAAAAGGATCTTTAGGAGGTTTTGGCGAAATGGAAAGTCCAGCTGAAAATCCACAAGTGGTGTTCCAACCCGTAATGTGTCAACATTGTAACCATGCACCTTGTGAAACAGTTTGTCCGGTTGCTGCAACGTCACATAGTCGTCAAGGGCAAAACCATATGGCTTACAACAGATGTGTCGGAACGCGTTATTGTGCCAACAACTGTCCTTATAAAGTACGTCGTTTCAACTGGTTCTTATATAACAAAAACAATGAGTTCGATTTCCACATGAATGACGATTTAGGTCGCATGGTGTTGAATCCGGATGTCAATGTTCGTTCAAGAGGGGTAATGGAAAAATGCTCGATGTGTATCCAAATGACGCAAGCTACAATCTTAAAAGCGAAGAAAGAAGGTCGTCCGGTAAGCAAAGACGAATTCCAAACCGCTTGTTCAAATGCTTGTTCTACCGGAGCAATGGTGTTTGGCGACGTAAATGATAAAGAAAGTGAAGTGGCCAAATTAGTAGAGGATGATAGAATGTATCATTTATTGGAACATGTTGGAACAAAACCGAATGTATTCTACCACGTAAAAGTTAGAAATACATAATTAAAATTTAATTAATAAGAAATACTATAAAGGATTATGTCGTCTCACTACGAAGCACCCATTAGAAAACCTTTAGTTATAGGTGATAAATCTTATCACGATGTAACAGTAGATGTCGCTGCTCCTGTTGAAGGAAGAGCCAATAAACAATGGTGGATTGTATTTTCAATTGCATTAACTGCTTTTCTATGGGGAGTGGGTTGTATGATTTACACCATTTCTACCGGTATCGGAACATGGGGATTAAATAAAACTGTTGGTTGGGCTTGGGATATTACTAACTTCGTTTGGTGGGTTGGTATCGGTCACGCCGGAACATTGATTTCTGCGGTACTTTTATTATTCCGTCAAAAATGGAGAATGGCTATTAACCGTTCTGCCGAAGCGATGACCATCTTCTCTGTAATGCAAGCAGGGTTGTTCCCAATTATTCACATGGGTCGTCCATGGTTAGGATATTGGGTACTTCCAATTCCAAATCAATTTGGTTCGTTATGGGTGAACTTTAACTCGCCTTTGCTATGGGACGTTTTTGCAATTTCAACGTATCTTTCTGTATCGTTAGTATTCTGGTGGACTGGTTTACTTCCTGATTTTGCCATGTTAAGAGACAGAGCAATAACTCCTTTTACAAAAAGAATCTATTCCGTTTTATCCTTTGGGTGGAGTGGAAGAGCAAAAGATTGGCAACGTTTTGAAGAAGTATCTTTAGTGCTTGCCGGATTAGCAACTCCTCTTGTACTTTCTGTACACACCATTGTATCCTTTGACTTTGCTACATCGGTAATTCCAGGATGGCATACTACCATTTTCCCACCGTATTTCGTTGCAGGAGCAGTATTCTCTGGATTCGCCATGGTAAACACCTTGTTGATTATCATGCGTAAAGTATCCAAATTAGAAGCATATATTACCATTCAACATATCGAATTAATGAATATTGTAATCATGATTACAGGCTCTATTGTGGGTGTGGCCTACATTACTGAGTTGTTTGTAGCTTGGTATTCCGGAGTAGAATATGAACAATATGCTTTCTTGAATAGAGCTACAGGTCCTTATGCATGGGCATATTGGGCGATGATGACTTGTAACGTTTTTTCTCCACAGTTTATGTGGTTTAAAAAATTAAGAACCAGTATCATGTTCTCCTTTGTTATTTCAATTGTTGTAAATATCGGAATGTGGTTTGAACGTTTTGTAATTATTGTAACGTCATTACACAGAGATTATCTTCCATCCTCTTGGACGATGTTCTCTCCAACATTTGTTGATATTGGAATCTTTATTGGAACAATCGGTTTCTTCTTTGTATTGTTCTTATTATATGCACGTTCCTTCCCTGTTATTGCTCAAGCAGAAGTTAAAACTATCTTGAAATCTTCAGGGGATAATTATAAAAGAAAAAGAGAACAAGAAGGAGATCACCACAATCATTAAGATAATTAGTAGTAAGAAATTATGAGTACTAAAGTTATACAAGCACTATATAATGATGATGACATCCTGATGGATGCGGTTAAAGAAACGCGAAAAGCTCATCATCATATTGAAGAGGTTTATACTCCTTTTCCGGTACACGGTTTAGACAAAGCAATGGGACTTGCACCAACCAGAATAGCCATTGCTTCATTCCTTTATGGTTGTGTTGGACTTTCAATTGCAACTTGGATGATGAATTTTATCATGATTCAAGATTGGCCACAAGATATAGGTGGAAAACCAAGTTTTAGTTACATTGAAAATATGCCGGCATTTGTGCCAATCATGTTTGAGTTAACTGTTTTCTTTGCTGCTCACTTAATGGTGATTACTTTTTATATGAGAAGTAAATTATGGCCTTTCAAACAAGCAGAAAACCCTGATGTTAGAACAACGGATGACCACTTTTTAATGGAAGTAGCCGTCCATGATAACGAAGAAGAACTTTCTGATTTTTTAAAGAAAACCGGAGCAGTAGAAATTAAAGTTGTAGAAAAGCATTAAGATAGAAATATGAAAAGCTTAATTAAATTAGCCCTATTCTTTGGATTAACCGTATCGGTTACCTCTTGTTCTGATACCAAAAGTCCAAATTATCAATTTTTCCCGAACATGTATGAGTCTGTTGGTTATGAGACTTATGCTGAATCAGAAGCATTTAATGGTGATAATCAATTAAAAGGGCAAACCGCTCAGGAGCCACCTCAAGGAAGTATCAAAAGAGGCTTTGAAATTTATGAATATGAAAATTCAACAGCAGGATATGAATTAGCTAAAGCAAATTTAGTTTCCCCTATCGACTCAATTACCGAAAAAGAGGCTAAAAAAGGAAAAGAATTGTATGGGATATATTGTGCAATTTGCCATGGTGAACAAGGAAATGGGAAAGGTAAATTAGTAGAAAGAGAAAAATTCCTAGGAGTTCCAAGTTATGCGGATAGAGTAATCACTGAAGGAAGTGTTTATCATGTGATAACATATGGATTAAATTCTATGGGTTCACATGCTAATCAATTATCGCAACACGAACGTTGGTTAGTAACTGATTATGTTCTTCAGTTAAAAAGTAAATTATAATTATTGACAACTAGATTGTATAGATATGTATACCTTTTCAAGTAAATTAAAAGTTTTTTCCTTTGTTCTGATAATCGTCGGATTGTTGGGAATTGGATATAGTTTTATTTCTGCTCCAAAAACCACAGCCGATGTAGAAAAAATTCTTGAAGCTGAAGCTCATGCTCATCATGGTGCTCACGATGCTCATGCTCATGATACGCACGGACACGATACGCACAGTGCGGAAGCACATGCAGAACATGAGGAACATTTAAACCATGTTTTACATCAGTTGCAAAATAAACCTTGGGCAGCATTATACGTTGCAGCCATCTTTTTTATGTTAATTTCACTTGGTGTGTTAGCCTTTTATGCTATACAAAATGTAGCTCAAGCGGGTTGGTCACCGGTGTTGTTTAGAGTAATGCAAGGAATCACCGCTTATTTGCCATGGGGTTCTGCACTATTTTTCATTTTGTTAATACTTTCCGCTTTTCATTTTAATCACCTATTTGTTTGGATGGATCCGGATTTAGTTAATCCAGAAAGCCCAAAATTTGATAAATTAATTAATGGTAAAAAAGGATATTTAGACGAATGGTTTTGGCTAATTAGAGCGGCAGTTTTCATCATCGGTTGGAATTTATACCGTTATTTTTCAAGAAAAAATTGTTTAGCTCAAGATGAAGCATCGGATAATGCATTCTACAAAAAGAATTTCAATATTTCAGCAGGATTTTTAGTTTTCTTCATTGTAACAGAATCAATTATGTCTTGGGATTGGATTATGTCTGTTGATCCACACTGGTTTTCAACCTTATTTGGCTGGTATGTTTTTGCCTCTTTCTTTGTAAGTGGAATTACCGTGATTGCAATGGTTACCTTATATCTTAAGTCAAGAGGTTATTTAGAGCATGTGAATACAAGTCATATCCATGATTTAGCTAAATTTATGTTTGGTATTAGTGTGTTTTGGACCTACTTATGGTTCTCTCAATTCATGTTGATTTGGTATTCTAATATTCCTGAAGAAGTAACGTATTATGTTACACGAATCGAACAATATAACTTGCCATTCTTTGGAATGGTAGCCATGAACTTTATTTTTCCATTTTTAATTTTAATAAATACTGATTTCAAACGAATTACTTGGATTTTAGTCATGGCAGGAATTGTAATTTTATTAGGACATTACGTTGATTTCTTCAATATGATTATGCCTGCAACCGTTGGTGATAAATGGTTTATTGGAATTGGAGAGTTAAGTTCATTACTTTTCTTTTTAGGATTATTTATTTTAATAGTGTTTACCGCTTTAACGAAAGCACCATTATTACCAAAAAGAAATCCATTTATTGAAGAAAGTAAACATTTTCATTATTAATATTTAAAGATTTAGACAGATGACAAGTTTGTTAGTACTAGTTGTTTTAGTTTTAGTATCAGTAGCTATCTGGCAATTGACCAAGATATTTGATTTGACTCAAATAGGTGGAAATGCTGATAATTCTCAAGTAGCTAATGACAATGATAATAATGTAAATGGTTACTTAATGTTTGCTTTTTTAGTATTCATTTACCTTACTACAATTTTTTGTGTTGTTCAATATGGCCATTTCCCTTTAATGAGTAACTCTGCTTCTGAACATGGTGTAGAGGTAGACCGTTTGATGTGGATTTCTATGATTTTAATTTTCTTTGTTCAAACGATTACTCAAGCATTATTACATTACTTCTCTTTCAAATACAGAGGGAAAAAAGGAAATTCTGCTTTGTATTTTGCCGACAACAATAAATTAGAAATGATTTGGAGTATTATTCCAGCAATAACATTAGCCGGATTAATTCTCTATGGTCTATATGCTTGGACTAACATCATGTTTGTGGATGAAGAAACCGAAAACCCAATGGTTGTTGAAATTTATGCTAAACAATTTGGTTGGGAAGTTCGTTATGCCGGTGAAGATAATGTACTTGGAAAAGCAAACGTACGATATATTGAAGGTGTAAATACCTTAGGTGTAGATTTAGCCGATCCGAATGCTCAGGATGATATTCAATCAAATGAATTGCATTTACCAAAAGGAGTGAAAGTAGTATTTAAAATACGTTCACAAGACGTATTACACTCAGCTTATATGCCGCATTTTAGAGCTCAAATGAACTGTGTTCCCGGAATGGTTACCCAATTTGCATTTACTCCGACTGTTACAACTCTTGATATGAGAAACTCTTCTGAAATGAAGGAAAAAGTTGCTACTATCAATAAAATTAGAGCTGAGAAAAGCAAACAATTAGTAGCCGATGGAAAAGCAGCTTTAGATCCCTACACATTTGACTATTTATTATTGTGTAACAAAATTTGTGGAAGTTCTCACTATAACATGCAAATGAAAATTGTTGTAGAAAGCAAAGAAGACTTCAAGAAATGGTTGAGCGAAAAACAAACATTCGCACAAGTATTAAAAGCTCAGGAACAACCTGCTGAAGAGGTTAAAACTGAAACAGATACTACTAAAGTTGTTGTAGATTCAACTTTAGTAGCCCAAGTAATAGAAAAAAAATAGCTATAATAAAAATTATAATTTAAGAGTATGTCAGCACACGATCACGCAAACGAACACGATCACGGACACGAGCACGAACATCACCACAAAGATACTTTCATCACAAAGTATATCTTTAGTATTGATCATAAAATGATTGCTAAACAATACCTTATCACTGGTTTGATTATGGGTATTATAGGTGTGGGAATGTCATTATTGTTCAGAATGCAATTGGCATGGCCGGAAGAATCTTTTAAAATTTTCAACGTATTGCTTGGTGATAATTTTGCACCAGATGGGGTAATGCGTAACGACATTTATCTAGCTTTAGTAACAATTCACGGAACCATTATGGTTTTCTTTGTATTAACTGCTGGTTTGAGTGGTACTTTTAGTAATCTTTTGATTCCATTACAAATTGGTGCTAGAGATATGGCATCCGGTTTTATGAATATGATTTCCTATTGGTTATTCTTCTTGTCAAGTGTAATTATGGTAATATCATTGTTTGTTGAATCAGGCCCTGCCTCTGCCGGTTGGACGATTTATCCTCCATTAAGTGCACTTCCTCAAGCTATTCCGGGTTCAGGAACAGGGATGACATTATGGTTGGTCTCAATGGCAATTTTTATTGCTTCGTCATTGATGGGATCGCTTAACTATGTGGTTACCGTTATTAATTTAAGAACCAAAGGGATGTCAATGACAAGATTACCTTTAACAATTTGGGCATTCTTTATTACGGCTATCATTGGAATTGTTTCTTTCCCTGTACTTCTTTCTGCTGCATTGTTGTTGATTTTTGACAGAAGCTTTGGGACTTCATTTTTCCTATCTGATATTTTCATTGCAGGTGAAGTTTTGCATTACCAAGGAGGTTCACCAGTATTATTTGAACACTTATTTTGGTTTTTAGGACACCCTGAAGTTTACATTGTATTATTACCTGCTTTAGGTATCACATCTGAAATTATAGCAACCAATGCTCGTAAACCAATTTTTGGTTACCGTGCCATGATTGCTTCAATTATTGCAATTGCCTTCCTTTCTACGATAGTTTGGGGTCACCATATGTTCGTATCCGGAATGAATCCTTTCTTAGGTTCTGTGTTTACTTTTACGACGTTGTTAATTGCGATTCCTTCAGCCGTTAAAGCATTTAACTATATTACAACGCTGTGGAAAGGTAATCTACAATTAAACCCTGCTATGTTATTTTCTATTGGATTAGTTTCTACATTCATTACTGGAGGTTTAACTGGAATCATTTTAGGAGATAGTACTCTAGATATTAACGTTCATGACACCTATTTCGTGGTGGCTCACTTCCATTTAGTAATGGGTATTTCTGCTCTTTATGGAATGTTTGCAGGAATCTATCATTGGTTCCCCAGAATGTTTGGAAGAATGTTAAATAAAAATTTAGGGTATGTTCACTTTTGGGTTACAGCCGTTTGTGCGTACGGGGTTTTCTTCCCAATGCACTTTATCGGTATGGCCGGGTTACCAAGACGTTATTATACCAATACCGCTTTTCCTTTGTTTGATGATTTACAAAACGTAAATGTTATCATTACAATGTTTGCTTTAGTGGGGGGTGCTTTTCAATTAGTATTTATTTGGAATTTCTTCTATAGTATTTTCTATGGTAAGAAGTCAGAAATGAATCCTTGGAAGTCAAATACGTTAGAATGGACTGCACCGGTAGAGCACATGCACGGGAATTGGCCTGGTGCTATTCCTGAAGTTCACAGATGGCCTTATGATTACAGTAAACCTGGTCATGATAGCGATTTCGTGCCTCAAACCGTTCCAATGGGTCCGGATGAAGAACAATTACATCACTAATACATTATTAATTCATATTTTAAAGAGTCCTTTCATTTTAGAAAGGGCTTTTTTATTTTATATTATTCATTTTTGAAATACAAAATCAGACTAAACTATTATTATCTTTGTGATTATGAATGAATATTTAAATCCCACTAACAAAGGTTTTAATCCTGAAGATCTTGACATTGAAAAAAAGTTAAGACCTCTTTCCTTTGATGATTTTAGTGGTCAAGATCAGGTTTTAGAAAATTTAAAAGTATTTGTAGAAGCTGCTAATCAAAGAGAGGAAGCATTAGACCATACCCTTTTTCACGGCCCTCCGGGATTGGGAAAAACAACACTTGCTAATATTTTAGCAAATGAATTGGGTGTTGGGATCAAAATTACATCCGGACCGGTTTTGGATAAACCCGGCGATTTAGCAGGCTTACTAACCAATTTGGAAGACCGAGATGTACTTTTTATTGACGAAATTCATCGTCTTAGTCCAATTGTGGAAGAATATTTGTATTCTGCGATGGAAGACTTCAAAATTGATATCATGATCGAATCCGGACCCAATGCGAGAACGGTTCAAATTAATCTCAATCCATTTACATTGGTTGGAGCAACTACGCGTTCAGGTTTATTAACGGCTCCTATGCGAGCACGTTTCGGAATTCAAAGCCGTTTGCATTATTACAACACCGAATTATTAACGACCATCGTTCAACGAAGTGCGTCCATATTGAAAGTCCCAATTTCTATGGAAGCCGCTATCGAAATTGCCGGAAGAAGTAGAGGAACACCTCGTATTGCTAATGCATTATTACGTAGGGTTCGAGATTTTGCACAAATAAAAGGCAATGGTAAAATCGACATCGAAATCGCAAAATATGCTTTAAAAGCTCTAAATGTTGATGCTCACGGTTTGGATGAAATGGATAACAAAATTCTGAACACGATTATCGATAAATTCAAAGGAGGTCCGGTTGGTCTATCTACCTTAGCAACTGCCGTTTCAGAAAGTGGCGAAACCATCGAAGAAGTCTATGAACCTTTTTTAATCCAAGAAGGTTTTATCATGCGAACACCACGTGGTAGGGAAGTGACGGAGAAGGCTTACAAGCATCTTGGTAAAATTAAAACCAATATACAAGGCGGTCTTTTTTAGAAGGTTGAATTCAGAAATCAGAAATCAGAATTTAGAATTTAGAGATTAGTCAATTAGTATAAATTAATTATCAGCCATATGGAAAACAATTTAAAGTTAAGAACAAAACAATTTTCACTAATGATTCTAGAAATTGTTGATTTGTTACCATCTTCAGTTTCAACCAAATTAATTTCATATCAAATAGCCAAATCCGGAACTTCTGTGGGAGCAAATTACCGAGCATCATGTAGAGAAAGAAGTGACAATGAATTTATTTCTAAAATGAATATTGTATTAGAAGAATCCGATGAAAGTATGTTTTGGTTGGAAATCATTAAAGAAAAAAATTGGATTAAATCTGAGGTTATTGAAAAAGCTTGGAAGGAAGCAAACGAATTAACTTCAATTTTTGTGACAATTTTAAAGAATACAAAGAACAGAGTAAACTCTAAAAATTAATTTATTAGTCATTTTTAATTTTCTAAATTCTAAATTCTGATTTCTAAATTCAAGCATACATCTTTAATAAAATCCGAAGCCAAACGCCTCGGCTTCCTCTCTTGCGGTATCTCAAAAGCAGGGTTTCTCGAAGAAGAAGCTCCACGTTTAGAAAAATGGCTCAACAATAACATGAACGGTCATATGCGTTACATGGAAAACCATTTCGACAAACGATTAAATCCAACCTTGTTGGTAGATGGTGCCAAAAGCGTCATTTCAATATTACTGAATTATTATCCATCCAAATTTCAAAACGAAGAAAGTTATAAGATTTCAAAATATGCCTATGGACAAGATTATCATTTTGTCATCAAAGAAAAACTGAAAGAACTGTTGCATTTTATTCAAACCGAAATTGGCGAAGTTTCCGGACGAGCTTTTGTTGATTCTGCACCGGTGTTAGACAAAGCTTGGGCAGCCAAAAGCGGTCTCGGTTGGATAGGAAAAAACACCAATCTCATCACTCAAAAAGTGGGCTCTTTCTATTTTATTGCTGAACTCATTGTAGATTTAGAATTAGATTATGACAACCCAACCACTGACCATTGTGGTTCGTGCACAGCGTGTATCGATGCTTGTCCTACCGAAGCCATAGTTGCCCCGTATGTGGTGGATGGCAGTAAATGCATCTCGTATTTTACCATCGAACTAAAAGAAAATATCCCCACCGAAATGAAAGGCAAATTTGATGATTGGATGTTTGGTTGCGATGTGTGCCAAGATGTTTGCCCTTGGAACCGTTTTTCAAAACCACATAACGAACCACTTTTTCAAGCGAATCATGAACTACTCTCTTTTACCAAAAAAGACTGGGAAGAAATTACAGAAGATGTTTTTAAAAATGTATTTAAAAATTCAGCGGTGAAACGAACTAAGTTAGAGGGGTTGAGGAGGAATGTGGAGTTTTTGAAGTAAAGAATAAAAAGGCATAATTATTGTCTTCAAAATTTATAAATACAAAGCATGAAAAAATTTTTTTACTTTTTGTTGTTGCTAATTACACTTGCTTGTCAAAAAAAAGATGTTATTCGTACAGAAGATGTTTTAAAAGCATTAAAAGTTGATAAAAATGAAACTATAGAATTTACATTATTAAACGATACTGTGTTAATTGGAAAAAAAGGAACTAAAATTTTCGTAAATAAGAATCTTTTTAAAAACTATACCAACGGTTTAATCAAACTTGAACTAATTGAATATTATGACTTTAATGATTTCGCTTTAAATTCTATAGAAACTATTACTAATGATAATAAGCTACTTGAATCATCCGGGGTTTTATATATTAACTTTACAGAGGATGGAAAGCAACTAAATTTGTTAGACAATATCTCATATAAAGTACAAATACCTAGACGAATTGAAAGTAAAAATGAAATTTATTATAACGATAATGATACAGTCTTTAATTGGGAATTGAGTGAAGATAAAATTTATAAAATTGTTCCAGACAGATTGAAAAATTTAAGATATGGGTTAACAGTTGGTAGAGACGGTCTTGGTGGTTATTTTAAAATAATACAAATTGATAGTGTAGCAATTGAAAAAAGTAAAGACTCTTTGTATCTTGAAGATATGACAAAAGGTTCTAGAAATAACTTGGATTATCTACTTTATGAAGATTTGTTAGTTTACCAAGGAAATGTAGATTCATTAGTAAAGGCTTTGAAAACATTACGTAGTAATGAAGATTTAATTTACGAATTTAATGCAACCCGTTTAGGATATATAAATATTGATCAAATTTTAAAATATGATAAACAAGAATTAATTACTATTGTTGATCGCACAAAGAGTTTTAAAGACTTAAATATTTCATATATTTATATAAATAATAATTCATTTTATAATGCTTATTGGGAAAATTCAAACTTAAATTTTAAAGAAGATGTTAAGATCTCAGGAAAAATTAAAATAGTCGTTTTTACAACAAAAGATAATTTAATTTATTCAGATTCCTTTTATGTTGATTCTAATTCTAAGACCACATTTGAGTTAGATTTGAAAAAAACAACTATTGAAAAACTTAAAAAAGAAATGACAAGGTAGTTTCAAAATGATTATTATATAATTTGATAATTTTTTAATCCAAAATAATTAAAATTCTACCCCAAAAGAATTCCCATTAAAATTTCCTTTTTTCCATAACTCTCTTACCTTTGTGAGTCAATCATAGAAGAATTCAATTCATGCACAAAGATACTAAACGCAGAGAAGCCCTTTTATACCACGCCAAGCCAAATCCTGGGAAAATCCAAGTGGTTCCCACCAAAAAATACGCCACACAACGTGATTTGTCGTTGGCCTATTCACCCGGAGTGGCAGAACCATGTTTGGAAATTGCCAAAGATGTCAACAACGTTTATAAATACACCGCCAAAGGGAATTTGGTAGCCGTCATCACCAACGGAACTGCTGTTTTAGGTTTAGGCGATATTGGTCCCGAAGCTTCAAAACCGGTAATGGAAGGAAAGGCTTTACTTTTTAAAATTTTTGCCGATATCGATGTGTTTGACATTGAAGTTGGTACCAAAGACATTGATGCATTTATCGAAACCGTTAAAAATATCGCTCCCACTTTTGGCGGAATTAATTTAGAAGACATCAAAGCTCCCGAATCCTTTGAAATCGAACACCGTTTGGTAGAAGAATTAAATATTCCGGTCATGCATGATGACCAACACGGTACTGCCATTATTTCCTCTGCGGCCTTATTGAATGCTTTAGAATTGGCCAATAAAAAAGCCGATGAAATTAAAATTGTAGTTTCAGGAGCCGGTTCGGCTGCCTTGGCTTGTGCTAATTTATACCTTTTATTGGGTGTAAAAGCAGAAAACATCATCATGTTTGACAAAGAAGGAGTGCTTCACAAAGAGAGAACAGATTTATCTCCTTTACAACAAAAATATACATCCGGAAAAAAAGACACAACGTTAAGCGATGCCATGAAAGGTGCAGATGTTTTCCTGGGATTATCAGCAGGAAATATTCTAACTCCGGAAATGCTATTGAATATGGCTCATGACCCAATCGTTTTTGCCATGGCCAATCCGGTTCCGGAAATTGATTATAATTTGGCAATTGCCACCCGAAAAGATATAATCATGGCTACCGGTCGCTCCGACCATCCGAACCAAGTGAATAATGTGCTTGGTTTTCCATATATTTTTAGAGGAGCATTGGACGTTAGAGCAACAAAAATTAACGAAGCCATGAAAATGGCAGCTGTTTACGCTTTAGCCGAATTAGCCAAAATGCCTGTACCGGAACAAGTGAATATTGCTTACGGTGAAACCAAATTGAATTTTGGTCGTGATTACATCATTCCGAAACCATTTGATCCACGATTAATTACCATTGTAGCTCCGGCAGTCGCTAAAGCAGCAATGGAATCAGGTGTAGCACAAAACCCAATTTTGGATTGGGAAAAATATGAAGAAGAATTAGCCGAACGATTAGGCTCGGATAATAAAATGGTGCGATTATTGGCCAACCGTGCAAAAACTGACCCAAAACGGATTGTTTTTGCCGAAGCGGATCATTTAGATGTGTTGAAAGCGGCACAAATTGTAATGGAAGAAGGCATCGGGAAACCTATCCTTTTAGGAAATAAAGAAACCATTTTAGAATTAAAAGAAGAAATCGGATTTGATGCGGATGTGCCCATTTTAGATCCAAAAACCAAAGAGCTTGATGAAAAACGAATGCAATATGCCAATTCTTTTTGGGAGGCTAGAAAACGTCGTGGCATTACATTGCTAGATGCTCAAAAATGGATGCGGGAACGCAATTATTTTGCCGCTATGATGGTCAATGAAGGGGAAGCTGATGCTCTAGTGACAGGATATTCCAGAAGTTATCCTTCTACGGTAAAACCAATTATGCAGTTGATTGATAAAGCTCCGGGTGTTACAAGAATAGCCACTACCAACATGATGATGACCAATCGTGGACCCATATTTTTCTCAGATACTGCAATTAATGTGGATCCAACTGCTGATGATTTGGCCAAAATTGCTTTAATGACCGCAAAAACAGTAAAAATGTTTGGAATGCAACCCGTTATTGCAATGACTTCTTATTCCAATTTTGGTTCTTCCACTAGTCAAACTTCCGAAAAAGTTCGTCAAGCAGTGGCATATTTACATAAATATTATCCTGATTTAATTGTAGATGGTGAAATTCAAGCCGACTTTGCTTTAAATCCTGAAATGCTGAAGGATAAATTTCCATTTTCAAAATTGGCCGGAAAAAAAGTAAATACACTAATTTTCCCTAATTTGGAGGCAGCAAATATAAATTATAAAATGTTGAAGGAACTCTATAAAGTTGATTCAGTAGGGCCGATTATGTTAGGTTTGGATAAACCGGTACATATTTTCCAATTGGGAGCAAGCGTAGAAGAAATGGTCAATATGGCCGCTGTTGCAGTAGTTGATGCACAAGAAAAAGAAAAGCGTTACAAGTCTATAAAAGTTAGTTTTTAACTAAATTTTATGTTATTAATCGTTTTGTTGATTGATAATTAAAGATTTTTGTTACATTTGAAAACTAACTTAAAACATTCATGATTGCTCACATTCAAGGTCGTTTGGTAGAGAAAACACCTACCGATGTAGTTATTGACTGCAACGGAGTGGGTTATCACCTTCATATTTCACTGCATACTTTCTCACTAATCCCAAATTCAGAAAACGTAAAATTGTTTACATATCTTCAAATTAAAGAAGATGCTCACACTTTGTTTGGTTTTGTTGAAAAGTCGGAACGGGAAATATTCAAATTGTTGATTTCGGTTTCAGGGATTGGAGCTAGTATTGCCAGAACAATGCTTTCGTCAATGGAACCTAAACAAATTCTGCAAGCGATTGCTTCGGGAGATGTGCATACCATTCAATCCATTAAAGGAATTGGAGCAAAAACAGCTCAACGAGTAATCTTGGATTTAAAAGAAAAAGTGTTAAAGGTGTATGATTTAGATGAAGTTTCGATGTCTTTAAACAATACAAATAAAGATGAAGCGTTATCTGCTTTGGAGGTGTTAGGTTTTAACAAAAAATTGGCAGAAAAAGTAGTGGATAAAATTGTTAAAGACAATCCGGATGCCACCGTTGAATCAGTAATTAAACAAGCATTAAAAAATTTATAATTCTTGAAAACTAAGTATAATTTTAATTTTGCAACGCCATTTAAAGTAAGCTTTTTTTGGCTCATTTTTCTAATAAGTTTTGCAGCATTTTCACAAGAAGACGAAAATGAAACCCCAACGGATTCTGTTGGGTTTAATAAGGGAAAAATAGAATTAAACAATCCGCCAAGTATTGTCTCGGCTTATACTTATGATCCTGTTACCGATCGTTACATTTACAATAGTAAGATTGGAGAATTTAATATCAATTACCCGGTTATATTAACGCCAAAAGAATATGAAGAGTTGGTGCTTCGTGAGTCGATGCGTAATTATTTCAAACAAAAATTAGATGCTATTGATGGCAAAAAAGAAGGAGCAGAAGACGCTAAAAAAGATTTATTACCACGCTACTACGTAAATTCCGGTTTTTTTGAAACGATTTTCGGTAGTAATACAATCGATGTTCAGCCCCGAGGTTCAGTAGAAATGGATTTAGGAATTCGCTACACAAAGCAAGACAATCCGTCTTTTTCTCCCAGAAATAGAACTACAACTACGTTTGATTTTGACCAAAGGATAAACATGAGTTTAACCGGTAAAGTAGGAACAAGATTGAATGTAAATGCCAATTATGACACACAATCTACTTTTGCTTTTCAAAATTTAATTAAGTTGGAGTATACTCCCGATGAGGACGCTATTTTACAAAATATTGAAGTAGGTAATGTGAGTATGCCGTTAAACAATACTTTAATTCGAGGTGCTCAAAGTTTATTTGGGGTAAAAGCACAACTGCAATTTGGACGAACAACGATAACGGGGGTATTTTCAGAACAAAAGTCTCAAACCCGATCAGTTACAGCAGAAGGTGGAGGAACTGTGCAGGATTTTCAAATGTTTGCTTTGGATTATGATGCTGACAGACACTTTTTTCTATCACAATATTTTAGAAATAGATATGACGCTTCCTTGAGGCAGTATCCGCAGATTGATAGTCGTGTGCAAATTACACGAATTGAAGTTTGGATTACAAATCGTCAAAATAGAATCAATACTTCGCAAGAGGGTAATAATTTACGGAACATTATTGCTCTTCAAGATTTAGGAGAGTCGCAATTACCTGGATTAACCGATACCGAGGTTGTTGGGATTAGCCCAATACCCGGAGGATTTTTCAATGCCATTGCCAATACACCCTCAAAAAACTCAAACAATGATTTTGACCCCGCATTAATTCAAAGCGGAAGCGGTTTGTTACGTCCTCAAATTAGAGAGATTGTTACCTCAAATGAAGGATTTAACTATAATGCAGTTGAAGGTTTGGACTATTCAAAATTAGAAAATGCCCGAAAATTAACAGCAAATGAATTTACTTATCATCCACAATTAGGATATATATCGTTGCAACAAAAATTAACTAACGATGAAGTTATTGCCGTTGCTTATCAATACACAATTGGAGATGAAGTTTATCAAGTTGGAGAATTTGGAAATGATGGAGTTGAATCAACTGTTGTTGATCCGGGAACAAATATACCTGTGACACAATGTTTGATTTTAAAGATGTTAAAAAGTAATTTAACCAATGTTGAAAAACCAATTTGGAATCTTATGATGAAAAACATCTATCAAATTCCGGGTGCTTTTCAATTAGAACAAGAAGATTTCAGGTTTAATATTTTATATTCCGATCCTTCGCCTCTAAACTATATTACACTCACAAGTCCACTTCCTGCACCTGTAGACGAAGTTTCTGAAACACCTTTATTAAGAGTGTTTAATGTAGATAGATTAAATTATACCAACGATCCACAGCAAGGAGGAGATGGGTTTTATGATTTTATTCCCGGTTTAACTGTGGATACCCAAAATGGTAGATTAATTTTTACCACCGTAGAACCTTTTGGAAAACATTTATTTGAAAAATTAAAATCAGGACCGGGTGAGGACTATAATAACACGGTAACGGGTTACAATTCGAATCAAAATAAATATGTTTACAGAAGCATGTATCGCAGTACACAAGCTGCTGCTTTGCAAGATAGTGAAAAAAACAAGTTTTTATTACGCGGACGATTTAAGTCATCCGGAGGAGACGGGATTCCAATTGGAGCATTCAATGTGCCCAGAGGTTCTGTGGTAGTTACTGCCGGGGGTCGTACTTTGGCCGAAGGAATTGATTATACTGTTAATTATCAGTTGGGAAGAGTTCGGATTTTAGATCCTTCCTTGCAAAGTTCCGGTACTCCAATTAATATTTCCGTAGAAAATAATTCAGTTTTTGGTCAGCAAACCAGACGCTTCATGGGGGTGAATGTGGATCATAAATTTTCAGAAAAGTTTCAAATCGGGGCAACATATTTACGTATGACCGAACGACCTTTTACACAAAAATCCAGTTTTGGTCAAGAATCGGTGAACAATAGTATTTTTGGATTTAATGGTAATTATTCAACTGAACTTCCTTTTTTAACTCGTTTAGTTAATAAATTACCTAATATTGATACAGATGTACCCTCAAATATTTCTGTTAGAGGGGAATTTGCCTACTTAAAGCCAGGAACGCCTAAAGCAGATAATTTTGATGGAGAATCTACTTTGTATGTTGATGATTTTGAAGGATCACAAACCACTATAGATATGAAATCTGCATTATCTTGGAGTCTTTCAAGCGTGCCTTTACACGATGCAGAAAGCACATACAATTTCGGTGAGACGTTAACAGGAAGAAATACCGGATTTAAAAGAGCTAAATTGGCTTGGTATACAGTGGACCCAATTTTTTATACTAGTCAAAGACCTGGCGGGATTTCAGATGATGAAATGGCTCTTAACAAAACCCGAAGAATTTTTATTAATGAGATTTTTCCAGTAACCGATATCGCTCAAGGTCAACAAACGGTTATCAATACCTTGGATTTAACCTATTTTCCAACAGAAAGAGGTCCCTATAATTTCAACCCTGATACAACAACGGATAATACCTTGCCAAATCCGGAAACAAACTTTGGAGGAATAATGCGAGCCATCAATTCTACTAATTTTGAACAAGGAAATGTGGAATATATTCAGTTTTGGATGTTGGATCCTTACTTTGGAACAGACGAATTTAATCCTTCAAATACAGGCGAAATTTACTTGAATTTAGGTGAAATTTCGGAAGATGTTCTGAAAGATGGTAGAAAGCAATATGAAAACGGGTTACCAGGTGTAGGTTCAACACAGCCAACCATTCCAACATTTTGGGGTAAAGTTCCAGCCTCTCAATCGTTAATTTATGCTTTTGATACAGAACAAGGAAATAGAACGATCCAAGATATAGGATTAGATGGTGTAAATGATGCGGATGAAGCTTTATTAGAAGGACTACCATCTCAATTTCAATCTTTTAGTGATCCGGCTGCCGATAATTATCAATTTTATTTAGATGCTACCGGAAACGTAATCGAACGTTATAAAAATTATAACGGACTTGAACGAAATTCACCTGTAACGGTTACCGATAATAATCGTGGTAATTCAACCTTGCCTGATGTAGAAGACATTAACAGGGACAATACCATGAATACAATTAACGCCTATTTTGAATACAAAATACCTGTAACTCCAAACATGGAAGTTGGTCAAAATTTCATTACTGATATTGTCCCTGTAGCCGCGACACCTCCAAGCAGTAACAGTCCGGGATCTCCTGAAGCTCGATGGCTTCAGTTTAAAATTCCGGTAACACAATATGACAATATAATTGGAAGTATTTCTGATTTTCGCTCTATTCGTTTTATGCGAATGTTTATGACCGGATTTAATGAAGAAATGACTCTTCGTTTTGGGGTTTTAGAGCTTGTGAGAGGTGAATGGAGAAGATATCTTGGAGAATTAGACCCGAATGAAACACCTGCTGAAGATTTAAATGATAACACCGCATTTGATGTGCAATCGGTCAATATTCAAGAAAATAGTAATAGGTCTCCAATTCGCTATGTAATGCCTCCGGGCGTTCAACGAGAACAACTTTTCAATAATAATACGGTTATTAACCAAAATGAACAGTCACTTTCTCTTCGTGTTGCCAAACAAAATACAAGTCTTCCTGGTGGTTTAGAACCAGAGGATTCAAGAGCAGTTTTTAAAAATTTGGAAATAGACATGCGACAATTTGAAAAATTGAAAATGTTTATTCATGCCGAAGCAATTGAAAATAACGTAAGTAGCGAAAGGTTATTAGACGATGAAATGGTTGCATTTGTTCGATTTGGGAATGATTTTACTCAAAATTTTTATCAAGTTGAAATTCCATTAAAAGTAACTCCTCATGGAGCAACTTTACCGGAAGAAATATGGCCTGAAGCAAATGAAATTGACTTAAACTTGGCCCTATTAACAAAGTTAAAAATCCAAGCGATAAATGGAGAAAATCCAAATCCAGATGATATTTATTTTCAAGATGAGGACCAATTGGATCCAAGTGCCGCTTCTAAGCCAAATAAACTTCGTTTAGGGATTAAAGGAAATCCTAATTTTGGATTGGTTCGAACATTGATGTTAGGGTTAAGAAACACAAAGACAGGAGCAGTTGAAACGCAAAGTATTCGGGGAGAGGTTTGGTTTAATGAATTAAGGGTAGCAGGATTAAAAAATAAAGGTGGATATGCTGCTATTTTAAATTTAGATGCTAATGCCGCAGATTTCGCAACCATTTCTGCAACAGGAAGAATGAGTACTATTGGATTTGGAGCTTTAGAAGAAGGGGTAAACGAGCGTAGTAGAGAAGACATGCAACAATATGACATAGTAACCAATATTAACGTAGGTCAATTACTGCCAAAAAAATGGGGAATCACCTTACCATTTAATTATGCAATTGGTGAACAAACAATTACCCCTGAATATGATCCGTTTAATCAAGACATTAGATTAGAGCAGTTGTTAGATGTTACTGACAATGAGGCCGAAAGAGAAAATATTAGACAACGAGCCATTGATTATACTAAAAGAAAAAGTATAAATTTTATTGGGGTTCGAAAAGAAAGATTACCTGAAAAAAAAGCACGTGTTTATGATGTTGAAAATATAACTCTTTCACATTCTTTTAATGAAGTTGAAAAACACAATTATGAAATAGAAGACTTCATTGATCAACAAACCAGAACAGCGGTTGATTATGCTCACACTTTTCAAAATAAGCCAATCGAACCATTGAAAAACAATAAGTTTATGAAAAAATCGCAGTATTGGAAGCTACTTAGCGATTTTAATTTCAATTACTTACCTTCTGCTATTAATTTTAGTACAAACATTGTCAGACAGTTTAATAGACAACAATTCAGACAAGTTGAAGTTGAAGGGATACCCCTTTCTGCATTGTACAGAAGAAATTATTTGTTTAATTATCAGTATGGATTTAATTTTAATCTGACAAAATCATTAAAATTGAATTACAATGTAGGCAGAAGTAATATTGTAAGAAATTATTTTGATGAACAAGGAATTCCTGAGGAAGACAATAGAATTTTTGATGATTATTGGAATGTAGGGACTCCTGACCAACATAACCAACAATTTGTTTTAAATTATGATCTTCCAATAAACAAACTCCCTTTTTTAAGTTTCTTGAAATCAAATTATTCTTATACAGGTACATTCAATTGGACGCGTTCTTCTGATGCTTTATCAACCTTTACCACAGAAGATAATTTAGTCTATAATCTTGGAAATACTATTCAGAATTCCGCTTCACACCGATTGAATGCTACAATGAATATGGATTTGTTTTATAAATATATTGGACTTACCAAAGATAAAAAGAAAAAACCTCAACCAAAGCCGGCAGCACCCAAACCCGGTGAAAAAATTGTTAGTACGAGACAACCGCAACAATCAGAAGGAAATGTTTTTGTGGATGGATTAATTGGTGTTTTGACGAGTGTTAAAAACATTCAAATTAACTATACTCAAAATGAAGGTACAGCTTTACCGGGATACACACAATCACTTGGGTTTTTTGGGTCTTCAAAACCATCTACCGGTTTTGTTTTTGGATTACAAGATGATGTTCGTTATGAAGCAGCAAGAAGAGGATGGTTATCAATTTACCCTGAATTTAACCAAAACTATACCGAAGTTGTCACTAAACAATTAAATGCAACAGCCAAGGTTGATTTATTTCCTGATTTTACAATTGACCTAACGGCAGACAGGAATTTTATGGAAAACTTTACGGAACAATATGACGTAGAAAATGGTATTTATAATTCAAGATCACCTTATACTACCGGAAATTTTTCAATATCAACTATTTTAATAAAAACAGCTTTTTCTAAAAGCGATGAATTTAATTCTGCTGCTTTTCAAGCGTTCAGAGATAACCGACTTGAAATCGCCAATCGATTGGCTTCTCAATATTATGTAGGTGAAATCCCTAGAGTGACAGATAGTTCAGACCCAAATTTTAATTTCCCTATCGGATTCGGAAGAAATAGTCAGGCCGTATTGATTCCATCTTTCCTCGCAGCTTATTCAGGCAAAGAGTCTAGTGGGATTTCGTTAAGTGCTTTGCGTGATATTCCCCTTCCAAACTGGACAATCAAATACAGTGGTTTAATGCGGTATAAATTTTTTAAAGACAGATTTAAACGTTTTTCTTTACAACACAGTTATAAAGCGGCTTATACAATCAATTCATTCCGATCAAATTTTGAATACGAACAAAACCCAAATCAATTAGATCAAGGAGGTAATTTTTATAACAAATTATTAATTCAAAATGTCAATTTGGTTGAACAATTTAATCCGTTAATTCGTGTAGATTTTGAAATGCAAAATTCTTTCAAGTTTTTAGCAGAGATGAAAAAAGACCGTGCACTTTCACTTAGTTTTGACAATAATCTATTAACGGAAATTCAAGGTTTAGAATATGTTGTTGGTTTAGGATTCCGTTTTAAAGATGTAACTTTTACCTCCGCACTAGCGGATAATCCGCAAGGTGTGATTAAAAGTGATATTAATATCAGAACAGATTTTTCTTTCAGAGATAACAAAACAATAGTTCGTTATTTAGATTATGATAATAATCAGTTATCCGGAGGTCAAAATATTTGGTCTGCAAAATTAACAGCGGATTATTCTTTTAGTAAAAATCTAACAGCTATTTTCTTTTATGACCATACTTTTTCTAAAGCAGTAATTTCTACCGCTTTCCCTCTAACCAATATTCGTGCAGGATTCACTTTGCGGTATAATTTTGGGAACTAAAAAAAATAATTAAAAATAGTTTAAATTTATTTCATAAAAATTACATTTGTAAAAACAAATTATACTAATGAATATACCTTCAAATTTAAAGTACACTAAAGACCACGAATGGGTTAGTTTAGATGGAAACATCGCCACTGTAGGCATTACAGATTTTGCTCAAAAAGAACTTGGAGACATTGTTTATGTTGAAGTTGAAACTTTAGACCAAACATTAGAAAAAGACGAAGTTTTTGGAACAGTAGAAGCTGTGAAAACCGTTTCAGATCTGTTTTTGCCTTTATCAGGAGAAATTATTGAGTTTAATGAAGAGCTTGAATCTAAACCCGAAAGTGTAAATACTGATCCCTATGGTGCAGGTTGGATGGTAAAAGTCAAAGTCACAAATCCTAGCGATTTCGAACTTTTATTAAACAGTGATGCTTATAAAGAATTGATTGGTGCATAAAAAGAACTTTCTTTTATTTGCTTTAATAATTTGGACTCTTTTTGTCACAATTTTAAGTTTGGCGAGTTTAAAAGCTTTGCCAAAAATTTCTACTCAAAACGGAGATAAATATGTTCATTTTATTTTTTATTTTGTCCTGACCTTGTTGTTAATTTTAAATATTGTAAATAAAACAAGCTTGAAGAATGCTATTATTATTTCCTTTTTATTGGCAGTTTTTTATGGCATGGTTATTGAATTGTTACAAGGAGTTTTGACAGAAAACAGAAAGCCTGAACTGGCAGATGGACTAGCAAATACTTTTGGTGCGTTTGTTGCTACAATAGTCATTGCGTTCAACAGGAAAAGGTTAAATTTTATAAAATAATTTTAATATTTTTGATAAATAGCTATATTAGCATCTCAATTAACAAATTATGGAACCAAAAAAGAATTTAAATGTTGATCCAAAGCGAAATAGTTCGCTCTATTTTCAACTTGGATTGGCTGCTATTGCAATACTTTCTTATCTTGCGATAGAGTTAAAAACATATGAAAAAGACTTATCTGGACTTGACAGAAAAGTGGATAACAGTTTCTTAGATGAAGATGTACCGGTAACGGTTCAGTTGAATACACCACCACCACCGCCACCACCACCGCCACCAGCTCCTGAAGTAATTAAAGTGGTTGAAGATAAAAAAGAAATTAAGGAAGTTGAAATTCAATCTACTGAAACCAATCAAAAAGAAGAAGTAGTTAAGGCAGAAAAAGTTGTAGTTGCTGAGGTAGAAGAACCGGAAGTAGATGTTCCTTTTGCAATCATTGAAGATGTGCCATTATTCCCAGGTTGTGAAAGTGTAGCAAAAGACAAAAGAAAAGATTGTTTTCAAGATAAAATTCAAGCTCACATTAAGAAAAACTTTAACTATCCGGATGCTGCAATAGATGCAGGACACCAAGGTAAAGTATTTGTAAGTTTCATTATTGAAAAGGATGGAAGCGTTTCTATAGCAAACATGAGAGCACCTTATCCAACTTTGGAAAAAGAAGCCAGAAGAATCATGAACAAATTGCCAAAAATGACTCCCGGAAAACAAAGAGGAAAACCGGTTAGAATGACCATGAGTATTCCGATTACATTCAAATTAGATCAATAATTGATTAATTAAATATATTATAATCCACTCAAATTGAGTGGATTATTTTTTTTGGCATAACTTTTGGTTTCTATTTTCTATAACTAATCCATAGAAACCATGAGAAATTTAGATGATTACCCAAATGTAAAGCACAATGGAAAAATTTATTTCCAACTTGGACTTTTAGCAAGTTTAATTGCTGTTTATTTTATTATTGAATTGGAGACTCCGGCTTCTGAAATTGAGGCTTTTGAGAAAAGAAAGGCGATAGACATCTCTGAAAAAAATTTTATTCATGATTTTACTGTAGAAAAAGAGCCTCAAAAGGAAATTGCGAAAGTAGAACCCAAACCGGAACCAACTCCTAGAAAACCTTTTGTCGATACATTTAAACCAATTGAAGATTCGGAACCGGAACCGGAAAATAATGATACAACTTCTCCTGATGATGCTCAAGATAAAGATTTGATTAAAACCGAAACTACGCTTGTGCCAGCATCAAATACAATCACTCCAATTAAAAAAGATGTTTATGATGGAAACGAGTTAGACGAATTGCCAACTTTCAAAGCTTGTACCGGCTTAAAAGGTGATGCTCAAAAAGCATGTTTTAATGAACAAATGAAGAAATATTTACAAAGAAACTTACGTTATCCGGAAAGAGCAAAAGAAAATAATAAACAAGGATCTGTTTTGGTCGAGTTTATCATAAACACCAATGGTTCTATTACAGGAGTTAAACCTGCAAATGCTGCCCAATTCCATGATAAAGATCTTGAAAAGGAAGCCCTTCGAGTAATCAGTAAATTACCAAATTTAGAGCCCGGAAGAGTAAAAGGAGAGTCGGTGAATGTGCGGTATAGAATTCCAATTACATTTCGTTTAAGTAATTAAAAAATATTTATAGTTAAAACACATCCCACTTCGGTGGGATTTTTTATTTTTACGCAATGGATATTAAACAATTTTTAGATTCAACCTATTTAAAAACACCTGAACAAGCCGGATTGTCTTTGGAGGAAAATCGAAAAGTGGTTCAAGGTTTCATTTCCGAAGCCATTGAAGAACGTTTTAAACTCATCATGATAAGACCGGATATGGTTGCTTTTGCAAAAAAAATGATTTCTGAAGCCAAATCTAAAGTTTTGGTTGGAACGGTGATTGGCTTTCACGAAGGAACGAATAGTTGTGAAGAAAAACTTTCGGAAGCTCTAAAAGCCATTGAAGACGGTGCAGATGATTTGGATTTTGTTTGTAATTATGAAAAGTTCAAAGCAGGTGACGTAAATAGTGTAAAAGATGAAGTTTTGAAATGTACAAAGCTGGGATTATCACACCATAAAACAGTGAAATGGATTATTGAAGTGGCCGCTCTATCCGACCAACAAATTATACAATTAACTACTTTGATTAAAAATGTAGTAATTGCTAATTTTAAGGAAGATAATTATGCCTCTGTTTTTGTAAAATCTTCAACAGGATTTTTTAAAACACAAGACAACAAACCCAATGGAGCAACAATCCCATCCATAATAATGATGCTCGAAAACAGTGCTCCACTGCCGGTAAAGGCCGCAGGGGGAGTAAGAACCTACCAAGAGGCTGTTGAAATGATTAACTTGGGTGTAAAAAGAATCGGAACTTCATCAGCCAAAGCTATTTCTTTAGGATTAACGGCTGAAAATAATTATTAATAATGCTCAAATGAAAAATAATATTCTTCTATTAGTGGTATTGGTTTCAAATTTTTTGTGGTCACAAGACAAAAAAGTTGAACAGTTTCCTATTTTTCCAACCTGCGAAAATAAATTCAATGAAGAGTTGGAAAGCTGTTTTTATGATGAAGTACAACAAAAAATTTACACTAACTTTAAAGTTCCACAAAATGTAACAGACAATAATTTCAAAGGAAATTTTATTGTTTTGTTTGAAGTAAATCAAGAAGGAAAATTCATCATGCAGTATTCGGATGCTACGTATCCTGAATTGAATGAAGAAATCAAGCGTGTTTTTAACGAAATGGAGCCAATTGGTCCGCCAACTTACGCGGGAAACCCAACTTATTCCAGATATTCTATTCGCATTAGTATTCCTTTACAAGATCCGGTTCAATCCAAATTAGCAAAAGAGGAAGCAACCAAAAAAAGGGCTTCGGAATTTAAAGTTAATAAAAATGAGTTGAACGAATATGATAACATAAAATATGAAAAATTTTCAAATCCACAATTTCAAAGCCATTTAAACATACCTTTTTCGCATAGTAATTATGCTCAATTTGATGCAGCTTTAAATCAGGTTGGTTCAAACAATCATACTGCTTCTAAGCCTTACACTTATACCGAAGTAAATAAATATTACAATCTGGAAGAAGCCAATCAAAAACTAATGAAAACCAAAACTGGTTGGTGGGGAAGAAAATTTTGGAATGAAAATTTAGTGGCCATTCAAGGGAAAGACTATTGGTTTACAATGAATCCGATATTAGATTTAAGAGTAGGAAAAAGTAGTCCAAGCGAAGCAAGTTACACTTATCAAAATACCAGAGGTCTTCAAATTCAAGGAGGTTTGGGCAAGCAACTGAATTTTACAACCTCTATCTATGAAAGTCAAGGAAGATTTGCCGACTACTATAATCAATATGCTGAAAGTATAGCTCCATCAGGAGGAAATCCAGCCGTAATTCCGGGAGTTGGAATTGCCAAACGATTCAAAGATGATGCGTATGATTTTCCTTTGTCAGAAGCAAATTTAACCTACACACCCAGTGATTTTATAAATCTACAATTGGGTTATGGAAGAAATTTTATTGGAGACGGATATCGTTCATTGTTAACCAGTGATGGAGCAAGTCCGTATCCGTATTTTAAAATAAATACTACTTTTTGGAAAATAAAATACACCAATACTTATATGTGGTTAAAAGATATCCGTCCGGAAGTAACCGTCGACGGAACATATGCCACTAAATATATGGCTAATCATTATTTAAGTTGGAATGCATCTAAACGTTTAAATATTGGTTTTTTTGAATCCGTAATTTGGACAAATACAAACGACAGAGGTTTTGATTTCAGTTTTGTTAACCCGATAATTTTCTACAGAACGGTTGAATTTACTTCTTCCTCCAGAACCGGAAACGCCCTCTTAGGTTTAACAGCAAAATACAAATGGAGCAATCAAGTGGGATTATATGGTCAATTTTTAATTGATGAATTTTCACTTGCTGATGTTAGAGAAGCCAATCAAAGTTGGAAAAATAAATTTGGTTATCAAATCGGAGCAAAATATTATAATGCATTTAATGTTGAAAATCTTTTGTTACAAATGGAATATAATCACATTAGGCCTTATGTTTATGCTCATAGCTCGCCAATTACTAACTACGGTCACAACAATCAGAGTTTAGGTCATCAATGGGGGGGAAATGCTAGAGAGGTTGTAGCCATTGCACGTTATTTTAAAGGGCGTTGGTTTGGTGATGCCAAATTAACCTATGGTGTTCGTGGTTTAGATTTCGATACGGACGAGAATTCCTTTAATTACGGCGGAAATATTTATAAAGATTACGACGATCAACGACCCTTTGATACCGGCGTTAGCATTGGACAAGGAAACAAAACTACAATCATGATTGCCGATTTGCAAGCGGGTTATTTGGTAAATCCGGCTTCTAATCTAAAAGTTTTTGCTAATTTAATTTTTAGAAATTTCGACCCCAGTCAAAATACGGCTACAACATTTAAACAAGATACCACTTGGTTTTCCATTGGGTTACGAGCCGATTTATTTAATTGGTATTTTGATTATTAATTTAACACCAATTTTCTATTTTGTTCAATTCTTTTTAAAGTTTCTAATTTGTATCTTTGCCGAAGTTTACAAACAATGAAACAAGTCTTGAACGCAACCCATAATTCGTTTACATTTCAATCACTTTATTTTGATTTTAAACAAATCACTAAAGCAGGGTTGTCCATTAGTGTTGTATTCTCTTCAATTGCAGGTTATTTTTTAGGGATTTTGGATATTTCAACCTTTAGTTGGACTACGTTAATAATGCTATCCATTGGAGGATATTGCATGGTTGGAGCTTCCAATGCATTCAATCAAATCATTGAAAAAGAGTTGGATGGTTTGATGGAGCGAACCAAAAACCGCCCAATAGCAGCGGGCAGAATGACGGTTAACACAGCGTTTATTTTGGCTTCAGTTCTAACTTTAATTGGATTGATTATTTTATATCTAATAAACCCTAAAACAGCGATGTTCGGGGCTATTTCAATTTTTTTATATACCAGCGTTTATACACCGTTAAAAACACTCACACCGCTTTCTGTCTTTGTGGGAGCCATCCCGGGAGCCATTCCTTTTATGTTGGGATGGGTCGCCGCCACCGACGATTTCAGTTTAGAAGCAGGAACCTTATTTTTAATTCAATTCTTTTGGCAATTTCCACATTTTTGGGCAATTGGTTGGTTTTTGTATGACGATTATAAAAAAGCAGGATTTTTTATGTTGCCAACGGGCGAGAAAGATAAAGGTACTGCCTTGCAAATTATTTTGTATACCATTTGGTTGATTATTGCTTCTTTATTGCCGGCAATTTTTCCCTACATCGGCATAGTAGGAAGTCGATTATATTTATCGCCGGTTTCAGCAATTGTTGTATTTTTGCTCGGAATTTGGATGTTGTATGCAGGTTTTGAATTGTATAAAAAACGCGATAGCAAAGCTGCCAGAAAATTAATGTTGATTAGTGTGAGCTATATAACCCTCCTTCAGTTGGTTTATATTGCCGATAAATTTTTACGATAATTATGGAAATGACCGCTCAGGAATATCAAAACAGAAAAGGACAATCATATAAATTGTTGCTTTGGTTTGCTATGATTAGTATGGTAATGATGTTTGCCGGATTAACGAGTGCATATATTGTGAGTTCATCCAGAAAAGATTGGTTGAAAGATTTTGAATTGCCACAAGCATTTATAATCAGTACAATAATTATTATTCTTAGTAGTTTTACCTTTCATTCAGCTTTAACTACAATTAGAAAGAATGATCGTAGCAAAACATCTTTTTGGCTGTTAGTTACATTAGTATTGGGGATTTTGTTTGTGATTTTCCAATTTATAGGATTTGGTCAAATCATAGAATTGGGTTATTTTTTTACAGGAAGTGAAAGTACTGTAAATACATCATTCTTATATATCATTGCAATTTTGCATATGGCTCACCTTTTCGGAGGTCTAATAGCCCTTTTAATTATAATTTATAATCATTTTAAACAAAAATACAATTCAACTCAAACCCTTGGTATTGAGCTAGGTGCAATGTTTTGGCATTTTCTTGATATATTGTGGATTTTGTTGTTTTTATTTTTCTATTTTTACTAATAGAAAAAAAATGTAAATTTGGGAACTTTTTAACTAATAACTAAATATGGGAGCGACAGTTACTACAACTGAAGAAAAAATCTGGAACGGCGGAAATGAGCCAATGGGAGCAAGTTATGGCAAAATGATGATGTGGTTTTTCATTTTATCAGATGCTTTAACTTTTACAGGGTTTTTAGCAGCCTATGGCTTTTCTCGATTCAAATTTGCCGATAGCTGGCCAATTGCCGATGAGGTGTTTAATCACTTTCCTTTTTTACACGGTCAAGATTTACCAATGCTTTATGTTGCATTGATGACTTTTATTTTGATTTTTTCATCGGTAACGATGGTACTTGCCGTTGATGCAGGTCATCACATGAAAAAATCAAGGGTAGCTTTTTATATGTTTTTAACCGTTTTGGGAGGTCTTGTTTTTGTTGGATCACAGGCTTGGGAATGGAAAAACTTTATCAAAGGTGAATATGGAGCAATTGAGACCAAAGGTGGAAGTATTATTCAGTTTGTTGATCAAGACGGAAAGCGTATTAAATTAGAAGAATTTGCTAAAACTTTACCAAAAGATCGTGTTCAGCATGAACGTAAAAACGGAATTTGGTTTACAAAAGAAGCCTCTTTACCTGACTATTCTGTTGCAGAAGTAGTAGAAGGTTTCAAAGCTAATCCCAATATTTACGTGAGAACACAAGAAGCTTATTTTGATAAAAATGACAAAAAAGGTGTTCACCCAACATTGAATAAAGAAAAACACAAAACTATTTTAACTAGAGAAGAATCGTTAGCTCGTTTAAATGATGCTGTGCATGTAGTTCAAGGAGCAAATTTGGTTAGAAATGAATATGGAAGTAAACAGTTTGCTAATTTCTTTTTCTTCATTACCGGTTTCCACGGATTCCACGTTTTTTCCGGAGTTGTGATTAACTTTATCATCTTTCTTAACGTCATCTTAGGAACGTATGAAAAACGAAGAAGTTATGAAATGGTTGAAAAAGTAGGATTATATTGGCACTTTGTAGATTTAGTTTGGGTATTCGTATTTACTTTCTTCTACTTAGTTTAATTTTAAAAAAGATTTAAGAAATGGCACACGAGCATAATTTAGCAATTTTTAGAGGTAGACTTAAATTCAAGTCGAACGAACAAAAAATTTGGGGCGTATTGATTTTTTTATCCATCGTAACTGCAATTGAAGTTGTGTTGGGTATTTATAAACCAACTGCCTTAATGCATCCATTGATTTCTCCTTTTGAAGGTGGTTTAGGAGCTACTTTAATGAATATTATTTTATCGCCTTTCATCTTTTTAATTCCCTTAAATTTTATTTTCTTGTTTTTAACTATTGTTAAAGCATATTATATCACTTGGGATTTCATGCACATGAGAGACGAAAAAGCAAGTTTAAGAAAAGCAGTAGTTTGGACATTTGTGTTCCTTGCTTTGTATATTGCTTTAATCTTTTTGTTGGAAGGAGATTATATTTATGAAGTTTATAAAACTTCCTTAATTAAATGGAATTTTTAACACGATATTAGATAAATTAAAAGGTACGCATTGCGTGCCTTTTTTTATTTTTGCATAAATAAAAAGCAACTGAAATGAAAAAGAATATTGTTCTGTTTTCGTTATTTATACTTCCTATTGTAGCCTATCTTTTCTTTGCTTCCGGAGTGCATAATTTTACGCATTTACCAACGGTAACTAAATCAATTCCTGACTTAAGAAATTGGAAGGATGAAAAAGGGCAACAATTTTCTTTAGAGGATAAAATTACTATTTTAGTTTTTCCCGGCACAAAAATACTCTACAACAAAGGGGATGCTTTCAATCTGAATCAAAAGATTTATGAAAAAGTAATGGGTTTCAAAGATTTTCAATTGATTTGTATAGCACCTTTTGGAACTGAATCACAAACCGTAGAATTAAAAGAAGAACTAAGCAGAATTTGCGATATGTCTAAATGGAATTATATTTTTGCTTCACCCGATGAAATTAAAGAATATTACAAGCAGTTGAATTTGATTGGCCAATTAGATGAAAACTTAAGAACCCCTAACGTTTTTATAGTTGACAAAGAAAGAAATTTAAGAGGAAGAAAAGGAAAAAATAAAAAAGGAGAACCAGAATACAAAGAAGGATATAACTCCATTTCTGCAGCTGATTTGCACAACGAAATGGGTGATGACATCAAAATAATTTTAGCAGAATACCGTCTGGCACTGAAGAAAAACAGTGCCGACAGAAAAAAATAGTAACATGAAAAATAAATCGTACATCGGGATATCGTTTATTATATTGGTTTTTGGAATTATTTTTATTCCCAAAATCATCAATAGAATTAAAAACAATGATGTAACCAAAATAGATAGACTTAACACGCCCGGTCAAAGTGAAACATCTGAAGATTTATTAGTAAAAATCGGAAAAGCTCCAAAGTTCAGTCTAACCAATCAGAACGGCGAAACAATTAGTAATAAAAATTACGAAGAAAAAGTGTATTTGGTTGAATTCTTTTTTTCGACCTGTCCAACCATTTGTCCTATCATGAATAGAAATATGGTTGAATTACAAAACCATTTTGAGAAAAATCAAAACGACTTCGGAATAGTTTCTATAACAATTAATCCGGCTAATGATACCTCAGAAGTATTAAAAGAACATGCGGAACATTTAGGCGTAAATAATCCAAATTGGAATTTTTTAACCGGGGACAAAGACTATATTTATGAATTGGCCAATAAAGGATTTAGTATTTTTGCCGGTGAAAATAAAGAGAGTGAAGGAGGTTTTGAGCATTCCGGATTATTTGCTCTGGTCGATAAAAAAGGAAATATCAGAAGCCGAAAAGATGAATTTGGTAATCCAATTGTATATTATGACGGAATTGAAGCGGCCGGAATTCAAGCCCTTAAACAAGATATTAAAGTACTTTTAGAAGAGAAATAAAATGGAGCAAACGAACTTAAACGAGAAAAACTCGATTGAAAAGAGATATTCAATATTAATAATAGTGCTTTCCATAGTCATTCCGGTGGTGGTTGCTATTTTATTTAAAGTAAAATTGAAAGACTACGGAATCAATGTAGAACCTTTAACATTTTTGCCGCCAATTTATGCCTTCATAAACGGTATTACAGCCATGTTACTAATATTGGGTGTATATGCAATCAAAAACGGTAATAAAAGAACGCATCAAAAACTCATGCAAAGTGCTATTGCTTGTTCGGTTGTTTTTTTGATTATGTATGTGGCCTATCATATGACTTCTGACAGCACCCCTTTTGGTGGTGTTGGTTTTATTCGTTATGTCTATTTTTTTATTCTTGTTTCGCATATAGTTTTTTCAATTGCAGTTATACCATTGGTTTTAATTACTTATGTAAAAGCCTTAGCAGAACGATTTGATAAACATAAAAAAATTGCTAAAATCACGTTCCCAATTTGGTTGTACGTAGCCGTTACAGGCGTGATTGTTTATTTAATGATTGCACCGTATTATGTTCACTAAAATTTTAAAATATCCGATAGTAGTTTTTATTTTCTTTGGCGGATTTTTCTCTTCAGCTCAGTGTGCCATGTGTCGAGCAGCTTTGGAAAGTGAAGGCGATGGTGCAAAAGCAGAAGCGATTAATGATGGAATTGTCTACCTGATGGCTTTCCCTTACATTATGGTAGCCATCGTATTTTATGTAGTCTATCGTATGAAATTTAAAAAGAAAGCTGCCTCAGAAATCACTTCCTGATCATTCAATTCCGTCAATTTTTACATCCACTTGACCGCTTCCTTTTATAAATGCTAAGATGGCTTTGTTGGTTAATTGAATTTTTTGAAACTCAAAGTCATTCAACGTTCCATTGACAAAAACTCCTCTCATGGGTGAATAATTTTGAAGATATTGCATCACATTGGCTTTTCCTTCATCCAAATTAGGTTTAATAGAATAACGACAATTTTCTTGAATTTTTCTCAAAACATAACCTTGTGCCAACCAATTGGCTGAACGTACTAAAAAACTTTTGGTGTTCAACACATAATCCAATTGATCAAAATAAATTTCTTTGGTTTCTTCATTATATTGAGGGAACCCTGCTAAATATACTGTTCCGTTAATGCTACCAAGCATGTCTAACGCAATAATCATTTTCCCATCTCTATGCCAAAGATTTACTTTTGTAACTTTTACTTTTCTTTTCCCATCCCCAAATTCTTGGTCTTTAAAATTCTGTGTCATAATTCTGGAAGCATCTTCATAGGTCGAAACAGCAATGATGTTGGCAGAAATATGATCCGGCATTTTGGCAACCGGTTTTAAAATGATTTTATTTCTATCGAATTTTTTTTCGGGAGTTTTTCCAACAATTGTTTCCATCGAACATTTTAAACCCATGTCTAATTTGATTTCCTTTTTTTGTAAAACGGCATCGGTTACATAAAGTTCAATTGGGACAATTCTGAGCCAACTGGCATATTGCTCACTCATTTCAAATGGTGTGGCTAATTTGTCTAAAGCATCCAAAACGTGGGGTTTAAAATCTAATGATTCTTTGATGGAATCATCAATGCTTTTTTCAATTTTAGATTTAAAAAGTCGTACGGTCGGATTAATAAGATAAGTAATCGGAACATTTTTACCGGCTATTACTACAGAAGGAGTTTCTGTCCAGTCTAACGATTTTATTTTCGTATTGGTTTTTAGTTGCCAGTTCGTCAATCCAACTTCACTTATTAATGTAACAACACCATTGAGGTTGAACTCTTTGATGTCATATAAACTTATGCCCATTTTTTCAAAACCATAACGGAATTTTCCATTCACTTTTAAAGGAAGAGTGGTTTTTATTTTGGTAGTATTTCCATCTTTTTCCATTTCAATTTTAATGGGAGCTTGTTTCCATACTTTTAATTCTAAATCATCATCTTTTAAAATAGAGTCGTTATAAATCAACCCATTCAATAATTTGTTGGTTTGATTTTCAATGTCTTTTAGTTGGATGGTTATCGGAAGATGAATAAAAGAAGTAGTAGTTTCATATTCAACAGGTTCGGCATTGTCAGGTTCAGGTTTAATAAGGTCTAACTTTTTTGAGGTGGAACACGACGATACTAAAATAACTAAAACAAAAAGTAGTATTGGAATTAAAAGATATTTCATTTTTTGAAGTTCATTTGAGTCTGTAAATGTAAATTATTTTCAGATTTTTTCATTTTGTTGTAACACAAAAATAAATTAAGCGTCCTATGGGTATAAAATTCTAATGAATTAAATTTGTACTCTAATGCAGCAACTCTTTCAAAAATTTCATATGAAAAGTTCTATTGTCAATAAAATGGTTTGGTTTTCGCTAATTCTGTTTGGAGTTAGTGTTCATTCTCAAACAAAAAAATGGACCTTAGAAGAATGTGTGAATCACGCATTAGAAAATAACATTTCTATTAAAAATTCGACTTTAGATAAAGAATTGGCAGACATAGAGCGAAGCACTGCTATTGGTAACTTTCTTCCTTCGGCAAATGCAACTGCTTCTCATTCTTGGAATATTGGTTTAAATCAGAATATTACAACCGGTTTATTAGAAAATCAAACTACTCAATTTACCTCTGCCGGTTTTAATGTTGGCGTAGATATTTATAACGGTCTTCAAAATCAGTACCGACTTCGTAGAGCCAACTTATCCCAAATCGCCAGTCAATACCAATTGACAAAAATGCAAGAGGATATTGCCTTGAATGTTGCCAATGCATTTTTACAGATTCTTTTCAACAAAGAAAATTTGAAAGTACAAAAAGAACAATTGCTCAACAACCAAAAACAAATGGAACGTTCGGAGCAATTATTAAAAGCCGGAGTGATTCCAAGAGGTGATTTGTTAGATATCAAAGCAACTGTTGCTTCCAGTGAGCAATTGGTCATTAATGCTGAAAATTTGTTGTTGATTTCTAAATTAAGTTTAGCTCAATTATTACAACTGGAAGACTTTAAAGAATTTGATATTATCGATCGTGAGTACGAAGCAACACAAACTCCTTTATTGCTCCAAACGCCGGAAGCCATTTACCAAAAAGCAAAAGAAACAAGAACTGAACTCAAAATAGCTCAAACCAATTTGGAAATAGCAGAGAAGGATGTTTCTATTTCTAAAGGTGCCTATCAACCTCGTTTACAAGGTTTTTATAGCTTTAGTACCAGAGCTTCTAACTTAGACCGAGTTACAGGAGTTGAGTTGGACCCCTCCAATCCAACTACGGTTATTGGGATTGTAGAAGGAACTAATCAAAATGTTTTGCAACCTAATTTTAATGCCATTTTAGGAAGACCATCCCCGATTTTTGATCAATTTGATGCTAACAAAGGGCAGAATTTTGGTGTGCAGTTAACCATTCCAATTTTTAATGGTTTTGCTACTCGAAATAATGTGCAACGTTCAAAGGTTGCTTTGGAGAGAAGTAAAATTGCTTATGAACAAGAAGAATTAACTTTAGAAAGAAATGTTTTTACTGCGTTTACCGATGTAAAAGGAGCATTGAAATCATACGAATCGGCACTAACAACCTTAGAAGCCAGACAAGAGGCTTTCAACTACGCCAAAGAGCGTTTTGAAGTTGGCTTGATGAATGCTTTTGATTTCAATCAATCGCAAACACTTTTGGTCAACGCTCAATCAGAAGTTTTAAGAACTAAGTATGACTATATTTTTAGAACCAAAATATTAGAATTTTATTTCGGAATCCCAATTATTCAAAAACCATAATTATGTCAAAAAAAGGTATATATATTTTTTTAGCAATCGCGATAGGATTGATTATTTTGTTAATTGCACTTTCTAAAGCAGGTGTAATTGGAAATAAGAAAAAAGGAAAAGAAGTTGAAACTGCTTCTGTTAATGAAATTACAATTATTGAAACTGTTTCTGCAACCGGTAAAATTCAACCTGAAACCGAAATTAAAATTTCCTCTGAAGTTTCAGGAGAAATCATCGAATTGCCTATAATTGAAGGTCAATTAGTAAAAAAAGGTGATTTATTGGTTAGAATTAATCCCGATTTATATACTTCTAGTTTAAACCGGTCTGTTGCCGGTTTATCAAATACTAAAGCAGGATTAAGTCAAGCAGAAGCCACATTTAAGGAAGCTCAAGCTAATTATAACCGAAACAAAACACTATTTGAAAAAGGAATTATTTCAAAATCTGAATGGGATAGAGTTGTCGCAACTTTTGAAGGAGCTCAAGCAGCAAAACAAGCGGCCTATTACGGTGTTCAAAGTGCCGCAGCAACGGTTACAGAAGCTAAAGATAATTTAGGCAGAACAACCATTTATGCTCCGGCAGATGGAACGGTTTCGTTACTTTCCGTAGAGTTAGGAGAGCGAGTATTGGGTACACAACAAATGACCGGAACAGAAATTTTACGTGTTGCCAATTTGAATAATATGGAAGTGGAAGTGGACGTGAATGAAAATGACATTGTTAAAGTAAGCGTTGGCGATTCTACGAACATTGAAGTGGATGCTTATTTGAAAAAAGAATTCAAAGGAGTTGTAACCAGCATTTCAAATTCTGCCAGTAATGCTGTAACAGCCGATCAAGTGACTAATTTTAAAGTAAAAGTTAGAATTTTAAAAGAATCTTATTTAGATTTGATTGAAGGAAAACCGGAGAATTATTCTCCTTTCCGTCCCGGAATGACCGCAACAGTTGATATTATTACCAAAAGAAAAGAAAAAGTTATTGCCGTTCCTATTAGTGCTGTGGTCATGAAATCAGATACGTTAAGTTCTTCCAAAGTAGATGTAAAACCTGAGGGAGAAAGTGATAAAGAGGAAGTTTTAGTTCAAAAAGCAGATAAAAAGCTTGAGTGTGTTTTTGTAAAAGTTGGTGATAAAGCAAAAATCAGAATTATTAAAACCGGAATTCAAGATGATTCAAACATCGAAGTAGTTCAAGGTCTAAAAAAAGGAGAGGTAGTGATTATTGGCCCTTATACTACGGTAACAAAAGATCTAAATTCCGGAGATTTAGTTCATGTTAAATCGGAGGAAGAAAAAGCCAAAGAGAATAAAAAATAAAATAGTATTATTAAAATAGCAAGGAAATTAAATTAAAAGTTTAGTTTCCTTTTTTTATAGCTTATTTTTGCCTTTTCAATTTTAATTATGCCTTATATTCTTAACATAGAAACATCTACCAAAAATTGTTCTGTTGCCTTAGCAAAAGATGGAGAAGCAGTAGTTTGTAAAGAAATTGCAGAAATGGGTTATTCACATGCAGAAAAATTGCATGTTTTTATAGAAGAAATTCTTTCCGAAGCTAATTTGCAGTTTTCAGATTTAAATGCAATTGCCGTTAGTCAAGGGCCGGGTTCATACACGGGTTTGCGAATTGGTGTTTCAGCCGCAAAAGGATTGTGTTATGCATTAGATATTCCTTTAATTGCTGTTGATACTTTGGAAGTTTTAGCTTCTCAAATTTCAATTGAAGAAGGCCTGATTATTCCGATGATTGATGCTAGAAGAATGGAAGTATATTCGGCAATTTTCGATAAAAATTATCAAAAGATTAGAGACACAAAAGCTGAAATTCTAACTCAAGAATCTTTTTCAGAATTAAATCAAATGATATACTTTGTTGGAGATAGTTCTCAAAAAGCCAAAACAATTATTCAAAAAGAGAATTTTATTTTTGCAGAAAATGTTATTTATCCATCGGCTAACCAAATGACAAAAAAAAGCTACACTCTATTTACAAAAAATCTTTTTGAAGATGTAGCTTATTTTGAACCTTTTTATTTGAAAGACTTTATGGTTTCTTAGGAAAGTTTTCTTTAATGTTGAAATCAAGTTGTGGAAACGGAATTTCTATTCCATGTTCATCAAATTTGAGTTTAATTTGCTCTAAAATATCTGAACGCATTGTAAAAAAGTCTTCCAAATTTGCCCAAGGACGAATGGCTAAATTAATGGAACTGTCAGCTAAATTATCAACTAATACAACCGGAGCAGGATCTTTTAAAACCGAAGGGTGATTTTCCATTACTTCCATAGCAATTTCTTTAGCTTTTTTAATGTTTGAACTGTAACTGATTCCAATGGTTAAATTTGCTCTTCTTGTAGTGGCATAACTATAATTAATGATTGTTCCGTTTGACAAAGCTCCATTTGGCACAAAAATAATTTGATTATCCACTGTTGCTAATTGCGTTACAAAAATTTGTATTTGTTTCACTGTTCCGGATACGTTTTGTGCTTCAATAAAATCACCAACTTTAAACGGTTTGAACATGATAATTAAAACCCCACCGGCAAAATTAGACAGCGAACCTTGTAAAGACAAACCAACCGCTAAACCGGCAGCACCAATAATGGCAACAAAAGAGGAGTTTTCAACACCTAGACGTGAAATAACAGTAACAAAAAGTAAAATTTTTAATGTCCAAATCAAGATGTCTGCTAAAAATTTTGACAAAGTAGGTTCCATTTCCCTTTTTGTCATTATTCTAACAATTAGTTTTTTAATTAGTCGAATAGCTGTCCAACCAATTACAAAAATTAATATTGCCGAAATCAACCTGGGCGAATATTCCATCAAAACATTGGTAAAATAATCCCAATATTTTGTTACATAGTCTGCGTTTAAAGTAATTAAATCCATAAAAAAACTCTTAAACCAATTAGTGATTTAAGAGTTACAAAGGTATAGTTTTTGAAAGTGAATCTTTTTAAAGAAAACTTAAAGTTTAATCTGCATTTTCATCTGCTACTCGTTTAACTTCGTCAATTTTCTCTTCTAAATCTTCTGAAACTTCTTCTGCTTTTTCAGCAGTTTCTTCAACATTTTGAGCAAAGTTAGAAGTTGTTTCTTGAACTTCTTCTTTGGCTGAGGAAGTGAACGAACTTACTTTTTCCTTAACATCATCCACGGCATTTTCAATTACATCGCCAGCCTTTTCGGCATATTCGGAAACTGTTTCTTTTGCTTTTTCAGCAAAATCTTCTACTTTTTCTCTTACTTCAGGATAAGACTCCTTTGCTTTTTCAACCACTTTTTCTACGTAATCTTCAGCTTTTTCAGCATATTCTGATGCTTTTACTTTTGCTTGATCCAAAACTTCTTCTGCTTTATCTACAGTTTCAGAAGCAGTTTGTTTGGCTGAACCAAATAAATTTTTAAAAAAATTGCCTAATCCCATTGTTTTTGTTGTTTAAATTGAGTGTCAAATCTAGTAAATTTTGCTAACTTTTTTAAAATTAGTAATTTAAATCTTTGTAAACTTCAGAAATTCTATTTTTTGGAGCTAAACACATTTTATTTTGACATAAGTAAAAGAGCGTTTCATTTTCTGTAAATCGATTTTGTAAAAAAGGTAAATCGGATTTTTTTTCACTTCCTGATAAAATAAGTGATGGGAAATAAGTTTGATTGATTTTTTTCAAATGAAACAAACTTTCTTTACCGCAAATGGCCAATTCTTTTTGATAATCAGAAAAATGTAATGCGGCCATTAACCAATTAGAAAAAGCTGATGGATAATCAATCGCCGGAATGATTTGTGAAACCATTTTTTTTGAAATTTCCTCGTAGTGCGAATTTTCAAAATAAACACTCAGTTTAAATAAATTGCTCGCCATAATTGAGTTGGAGGACGGAATCACATTGTCTTCAATTTCAAAATGGTTGGTAATTAATGCTTCATCCAAATCAGAAGTAAATCGAAATAATTCTTTTTTTTCATCATAAAAATGATCCAAACAATAGTTGATAAGATTTTTACTGTGTAAAAGCCAATTTTCATCGAAAGTGGCCTCATAAAGTGAAATAAAACTATCAATAACAAAAGCATAATCTTCTAAAAATCCATTGATGGCTGGTTTTCCATTTTTGTAAGTGTGCGTCAAGTTTCCTTCAGAAGACCATAATTTATTCACAATAAAATGAGCATTTTTTACAGCGATATTCAAATAATTTTCATTTCCTAAAGCTTTGTAGCAATCCACAAATCCTTTTAACAAAATGGCATTCCATGAGGTGATGCATTTGTCGTCCAAGCGGGGTTTTGGTCTTTTTTCTCTTGTTTTGTAAAGAATTTGTTCCCAGTTTTTCTTTTTTTGACGAAGTTCATCAATTGAAATTGAATTTTTTTCTGCGATATCATCTAAGCTTTTATTCTGAATCAGGACATAATTCCCATGTTCCCAAAGTCCAAATTCATTGATATTAAAAACCTCAGAGAACAATGTAAAATCGTCATGGATTATATATTTTAGTTCATCAATCGTCCAAACATAAAAAGCACCTTCTTCCAATTGATTTTTCGTATTTAAACTATCGGCATCCAAAGCTGAAAAAAAGGCTCCTTCAGTTGTTGACCATTCTTTTTCAATGAAAGAGGTCGTTTTTTCGATGATTTCTTTGTAAAGTTCATTTTTTGTCAATTTGTAAGCATTGGCATACAGCGATACCAACTGTCCGTTATCATAAGCCATTTTTTCAAAATGTGGGACATGCCATTTCACATCTACAGAATAGCGAGAAAATCCGCCGTCTACAGTATCAAAAATTCCGCCATAAGCCATTTTTGTCAAGGTTAAATCGACATATTCCAATAATTTTTCATTTTTAGTTAAATGACCATATTGCAACAAAAACTGATAATTGGTTGGCATCATAAATTTTGGTGCACGCGAATAGCCACCAAATTCCCAATCGAAATTTTTTTGCCATTTTTCTAAGAAACTTTTTAAAATAGCGATGTCAAAATCGGTAGATTTTCCATCAATTAATCCAAGTGATTCAATTCCTTCGTGCAATTTTTCAGCATATTCAATCATTTTTTCAGGATTTGATTGATATAATTCCTGTAATTGTTCAAGTGTATTTATCCAGTCGTTTTTTCTGAAATAAGTACCGCCCCAAACCGGTTTTCCATCCGGAAGACAAACCACATTGAGCGGCCAACCACCACGACCTGTCATTAGTTGAAAGGCTTTCATGTAAATGGCATCCACATCCGGACGTTCTTCCCGATCTACTTTGATGTTGACAAAATGTTTATTCATAGTTTTTGCCACTTCTTCGTTTTCAAAACTTTCATGTTCCATGACATGGCACCAATGACAAGCAGAATAACCAATGCTGATTAAAATGAGTTTTTGATTTTCTTTTGCATTGGCTAACGTTATTGAATTCCAAGCTTTCCAATGCACCGGATTATTGGCGTGTTGAAGCAAGTAGGGGCTGGTTTCAAATTTTAGTTCATTCATAAATAAAAAAAAGCGTTCTTTTTGAGAACGCTTAAAATTACGATTTTAATTCAATTATTCTATTTCAAAGGTGATTTTTAAATTCACTCTAAACTCAGAAACCTGACCGTCTTTTACTGCTGCACTTTGGTCTTGCACATAAACCGAACGAATGTTCTTTAAGGATTTTGCTGCTTGAGTAACTGCTTTGCGTGTAGCGTCCTCCCAACTAACTTCTGAGCTGGAAAGGACTTCGATAACTTTTAATATTGCCATAATGATATAATTTAAAAAATAAAGATAGTGAAATTTGTTAAATTCTCAAAAAAATACATCTTAAATTGATAACATTCGCTTAACATTAGATTGAAATAGTTAATGGAATTTTGCACTAAATTATTAACCATTTGTAATGGAACAAATTTATGTAGTGATGCTCGTGGTTTTGGGCATCTTGGCTTTAATTGATTTGGTAGTTGGCGTTAGTAATGACGCAGTAAATTTCTTAAATTCAGCCATAGGTTCAAAAGCAGTTTCCTTTAAAACAATCATGATTGTTGCCAGTATTGGAGTTGCCTGTGGAGCTCTTTTTTCCAGTGGAATGATGGAAATTGCCCGAAGTGGTATTTTTGTCCCTTCCATGTTTAGTTTTAATGATGTCATGATTATTTTTCTGGCAGTAATGATAACTGACATTCTCTTGTTGGATGTTTTTAATTCAATGGGACTGCCGACTTCTACAACGGTTTCTATTATTTTTGAGTTGCTGGGTGCTGCGGTTTGTTTAGCCCTTTATCATATTTATATTTCAGAAGACAGTACGCAAAGCTTAGGAACTTATATTAATACCAAAAAAGCAACTGAAATTGTTTCCAGTATATTGCTCTCGGTCTTACTTTCCTTCGGGCTAGGTAGTTTAGTGCAATATATATCAAGAATTATTTTTACATTTCAATATGAAAAAAGATTAAAATACATTGGTTCTTTGTTTGGCGGTTTAGCCATTACGGCTATTACCTTCTTCATCTTAATAAAAGGTTTAAAAGGAGTTTCATTTGTAAGCAAAGAAACTTATGGTTGGATTCAAGATAATCAATTGATGATTATCGGAATTAATTTTGTGTTTTTTACGCTTCTTTCTCAAGCACTAATCAGTGTATTTAAAATAAATATCCTTCGCGTCATTATTATAATCGGAACATTTGCTTTGGCATTAGCTTTTGCCGGTAATGATTTAGTTAATTTTATTGGTGTGCCAATTGCGGCTTATAATTCCTATGAAATTTTCTCTGCCTCTGGTTTGTCTGGCGATAAATTGATGATGGGTGCTTTAGCAGACGAAACTATTGTTGCACCTTTTTATTTTCTTGCTTTTGCAGGACTGGTAATGGTAGTTACACTTTGGACATCCAAAAAGGCAAGAAGTGTGATTGAAACCGGTGTAAATTTATCTCGTCAAGGGGATGGTGTTGAAAAATTTTCTCCGAATATGTTGTCACGGTTTATTGTAAGAAGTGGCGTTTATTTGGGAATGGGGATTAATTATTTTCTACCTCAATCGGTTCAACTAAAAATCGACAAACAATTTGAAAAACCGGAAGTAAAAGGCAAGAAGCGTAAAGATGAGCCGGCTTTTGATATGGTGCGAGCGTCGGTTAATTTGATGATTGCCAGTATTTTGATATCTATAGGAACTTCTCTGAAATTACCATTGTCAACCACTTATGTGACGTTTATGGTTGCCATGGGAACCTCATTTGCAGATAGAGCTTGGGATAGAGAAAGTGCTGTTTACAGAGTAGCCGGTGTTTTCAATGTAATTGGAGGTTGGTTTGTTACTGCTATGGTCGCGTTTTTCGGTGCATTTGTGATGGCATTAATTTTAAAATTAGGCGAAGTATATGCATTCATTGGACTTTTAGTTTTATTAGCAATTATTCTTTACAGAAGTGCCAGAAGACACAGTAAAAAACAAAAAGAAGAGGAAGAACTTGTCAAATTAAAAAGGGAGGATATTGTTACGATCAATGAAATTATCAGTGAAAGTTCAATGCAGATTTCTCGCGTAATTGGTGCTACTAACAAAGTCTACAGCGATGTGATAGATAATCTGGGACTACAAGATTTAGCTAAATTAAAAGAAAATAAAAAGGCTCTCAAAAAACTTGAAAAAGAGGTTGATGAATTAAAAAGCAATGTTTATTATTTCATAAAAAACTTAGATGAAACCTCTGTAGAAGCAAGTAAGTTTTATATTATGATTTTGGGTTATTTGCAAGACATGATTCAATCATTGGCATTTATTACACAAAATAGCTATTCACATATTAACAACAATCATAAACAGTTAAAATTCAATCAAATACGTGATTTAAAGAGTATTGATACAGATGTTCAAAAATTGTTTGACACCATCGAATCTATTTTCGAAAACAAAAACTTTGATCAATTGGATGAAGTTTTACGTGAAAAAGCTACCATTTTAAATAATGTTTCAGAGTTAATTCAAAAGCAAATTACTCGTATCCGGACTGTGGAAACTAGTCCAAAAAACAGCAAACTTTATTTTGCTTTGCTTTTGGAGACGAATGATTTAATTAAAGCAACGATGAATTTATTAGAATTATTTCAAGAATTCAATATTCACGTTAAGAATAAAAAATAAGAAGCAAAAAAAAATCCTTGAAGTTCATTTTTCAAGGATTTTTTACATTTGTTTAATTCTGTTTTTAAGCGTTCATAGCTTCTACTTTTATTGCTTCATCATTCAGCATATCTTTCAACATATTTTCAATGCCATTTTTTAAGGTAAAAGTAGAAGAAGGACAGCCACTACATGCTCCTTGCAAAACTACTTTTACACGTTTTTCACTTTCATCATAGGAGTCAAAAAGAATATTGCCACCATCCGCTTGAACAGCCGGTTTTACATATTCTTCTAAAATATTGATGATTTGTTGTGAAGTGGTGTCTAATGAATCAAAATTTGAAATGGTTTGTTTTTCATTTTTTGGAACTGTAACCAATAAGCTTTCATTGATAATTTCATTTCCGTTTTCGATATATTCTTTGATGAATGTTCTGATTTCATTGGAAATTTCCTGCCAGTCTGTACTGTTGTATTTTGTAATGGAAATATAATTTTCATCCATGAATATCTCCTTCACAAACGAAAACTTGAATAATTCTTTTGCTAAAGCAGAAGGAAAAGCCTCGTCAATATTTTTAAATTCAGCTGTTTTGGAAGTCAATACTTTATTGGCAACAAACTTCAAAACAGCAGGGTTTGGAGTAGATTCAGCATAAATCGTGATCGGAAGTTTTTTGATTTCAACAGTAGATTCGTTAATGATAATTCCGCCTTTAGATACAAATTCTTCAATTTGCTCAGCAACAGCTTCTTGAACATCATTCCATTGCACAATGTTGTAACGCTCTATGGCAATAAAATTTCCGGAGATAAAAACCGTTTTAACAAAAGGTAAATAAAACAATTGTTGTGCTAATTGACTCTCACTAGCTTCATCAATGTTTTTGAATTCATAACTTTTATTTTTAGTAATAAAATCGGGAAATTCAAATTTTACAATAGTCGGATTTTGGGTTTCTTTTATCGATATTTTAGTCATTTGAGCTTTTTTCTGCAAATTTAACAAAGATATTTTTGGTATTTAGTTATATTTGAACTTTAAATTTTTATTAACAGAATTTTACCAAGTGTTTTAGCAATTCGTTATTGTTGAAGCATTTTTTCTATAGTATATGAAAAAACTACTCCTATTATCATTTTTTTTAATTCTACCGTTTTGTGTACATGCACAATTGTTTGTGAATAATACAACATTCACACCTGCACAATTGGTGCAAGATGTATTATTGGGCGGAGGTGTAACCGTTTCTAATATTACATTTAATGGTAGTGCTGTTAATGCCACTGTTGCAAGGGATCAAGCAGGTTATTTTACAACAGGTGTAACACCAACAAATTTAGGGATCAACTCAGGAATTATTTTATCTACCGGAAATGCTCAATTAGCTTTGGGCCCCAATAATCAAAACAATGCTTCTCAAGTAACTGCTACGCCTTCTGCTGGTGATGCAGATTTAGCTAGTTTGGCAAACGGAGGTATTCAAAATACCTCTATTTTAGAATTTGATTTTATTCCTACAGGTACTGAACTTAGTTTTAATTTTGTTTTTGGTTCAGAGGAATACCCTGAATTTGTGAATTCAACATTTAATGATGTTTTTGGTTTTTTCTTGAGTGGGCCCGGTATTGCCGGTCCTTTTTCTGGAGGAGCTATTAATATTGCATTAATTCCATCTACAACTATCCCAATTACTATTAATACAGTTAATGGAGGCTTTGCAAATGGTTGTCCTGCCGTATTACCTGGTGGAGCAAACTCAGGTTTTTATGTAAATAACTGTGGCGGAACGTCTATTCAATATGATGGTTTTACAACGGTATTAACAGCATCAGCAACTGTTGAATGTGGAGAACTTTATCATATAAAGTTGGCTGTTGCCAATGTTGGAGATAATGGTTGGGATTCGGCTGTTTTTCTTCAAGCCAATAGTTTTAATGTGAACCCCATTGATTTAGGCTCTGATTTTGTAGAAGTTGGGGGTACTGCTCTATGTGTCGGTGATACCGTTGAATTGAATACTGGTTTAGATGCATCAATTACCCATGAGTGGTATTTTGGTCCCGATTTAATAGTTGGAGAAACGAGTCCAACACTAGTAGTTTCTGAACCTGGTGATTATACTGTAATAGCTTACCCCTACGGACCTGCTTGTCCTATTACTGATACAATAACTATTGAATATTATCCTCCATTGCCGGTTGCAGAGCCTATTGATTTAGAGAATTGTGCACCCAATAATGTTTATGATTTAACTGTTAATACACCAATTGTTTTGAATGGTTTAGATCCGTTTGCGTTTGAGTTAAACTATGCATTAACAGAAGAAGACTTTGAATTTTTTAATTACATACCTAATCCTACAGCGTATGTCAGCACTGGTTCTGGTCAAGTTATTTATGTTGGTGTAGTTGATATATTTAGTGGTAGTGAATGTTCTGTTATTCAATCGTTTCAGTTAATTGAATTGCCTTGTACACTTGACCCTCAACCTTTAGATTTAGTATTATGTGATGAAGTTACGCCAGGGGATGATTTTGAAATATTTGATTTAACGGAGAATGATGATGACGCTTTGGGCGGATTAGACCCAGCACTCTATGAAGTAACTTATCATAACACTCAAGTTGATGCAAACACAGGTGATTTCCCAATTTCACCTGCAAATATTTATAACGGAACAAATGAAACGATTTTTGTACGGGTAGTAGAAATCGCATTCCCTTCTAATTTTGGAACTAATTCATTCACTTTAACGGTGAATCCTCTTCCTGAAATTGCAGCTATTTCTCAAGAAATTTGTTCAGAAAATACGTTTAGTGTAACTCCTGATGGTTCGGGTTCTAATGTAATCCCCACCGGCACGACTTACACTTGGACAGTTTTATCACCGTCAGGTATCACAGGAGCGTCGGATGAGGCTACAGCACAAACGAGTATAAGTCAGACATTAACCAATATAACCACTGCTCCAATAGATGTAGTTTATACAGTAACGGCTTCAGTTGGTACCTCACCGAATATTTGTACAGATACTTTTACAATAACTGTCACGGTAAATCCTATTCCAACAGTAACGGTCAATAGC
>NZ_SBKQ01000039.1 GCF_004122145.1 Flavobacterium piscinae | reverse complement strand
AAGGATGATAATCTTGTAAACTCATTTTTAATACAATTAAACGCTAAATAAAAGAACACAGATTTTTAAAATTGTAGAAATTTCAAAAATCCGTGTTCAGAAAATTTATTATTTTGATTGTTGGAATTTTCGATAGTTGGATTATTTGAGTAAACTATACTCTGAAAACTCCCTACTCCCAACTCCTAACTAAACTACTGCTTTACCATCTTCAACACTTCATTCCCCATCTCCGATTCACATTGTATCAAATACACCCCTTTAGCAAAAGAAGCCGTATTAATGCTCACAAAATCCTCCGTAACCGTTGTTTTGAAAACCAATTGCCCGGTGGTGTTATAAACAGTAAGTTTTTTTACCCCATCATACACAAAAGAAATTTGAGCCAGCTCACCCACAGGGTTTAGCAGTAGCTGCATTACTTTTTGATCGTGACTAGGTACACTCAAGGT
>NZ_SBKQ01000038.1 GCF_004122145.1 Flavobacterium piscinae | reverse complement strand
ATCGACCTGCAGTACTACATCGTCCACGACGGCCTCAGCACCCGCGCCCTGGTGCATGAACTGCTGCGTGCCGCCGACCGTGGCGTGCGTGTGCGCATCCTGCTGGACGACACCACCAGCGATGGCCTGGACACCATCATGGGCACCCTCGATGCCCACCCCAACATCCAGATCCGCGTGTTCAACCCGCTGCACCTGGGCCGCAGCACAGGCGTAACGCGCGCCATGGGCCGGCTGTTCAACCTGTCGCGCCAGCACCGGCGCATGCACAACAAGCTGTTCCTGGTGGACAACAGCATGGCGATTGTCGGCGGGCGTAACCTGGGCGACGAGTATTTCGATGCCGAGCCCAACCTCAACTTCACCGACATCGACCTGCTGGGTATAGGCCCGGTGGCCGAGCAGTTGGGGCACAGTTTCGACCAATACTGGAACAGCGCCCTCAGCCGGCCGATCAC
>NZ_SBKQ01000037.1 GCF_004122145.1 Flavobacterium piscinae | reverse complement strand
TTACATTATTCTGTGCATTTTGAAGGCTTGGATAATACGTAACGGTATAACCGCCTAATCCATTGGTAATATCATTATCGCGAATGGTTAAGTCAAAGGCTGTAAATTGATCATTTGGCAAGGCCTCGTCACACAAGGATATCGGATCCGGTACAGTGAGTGCTAAAGGTAAGTTCACAATCAAATCGAAACTTCCCGTGTGGAAACAACCCGTAGCAACATCCGTTACGCGTACCCAAATCGTTTGCGGATTACTTGTGTTTGGATATGATGCTGTATTAACAATGGCTCCAATATTACTTATCGCAGCTGCCTCAGAGGTAAAATAACCCACTTGATAGCCGGAAGCCGCTCCACTTTGAGCCGCTAAGATACCAGGCGTTTGTACACTTAAATCAAACGTACTCAATCCGTTTTGCTGATTACCATCGGTATCACATTGAATAATGTCTTCTAAATCAGTCGGCAC
>NZ_SBKQ01000036.1 GCF_004122145.1 Flavobacterium piscinae | reverse complement strand
TTCTACAACAATACTAGCTGCTTGAGTAGTGATTTCAGGGGAAACAGTATCTTGAACAGTGATAATTTGTGTGTGTGTTGTTTCATTTCCACACTCATCTGTTGCCGTCCAAGTTCTGGTCACAACATAAGCATTAGCACATTGACCTTGCTCGGTTGATTCGGTGAAGGCAACACTTGCCTCACCACAATTATCTGTAGCAGTTAAAGTAGCAGCCGTTGGTACAGCATCACACTCTACTGTTAAACTAGCAGGAAGCTCTTCTACGAACGCAGGAGCAACAGTATCGTTTATAGTAATTGTTTGCGAAATAGAAGTTTCGTTACTACAAGCATCCACAAATGTCCAAGTTCTAGTGATTACGAACGAGTTCGGACAATCACCTGCCACAGTTGTATCAACCCCTTCTGCCGAGATTTCACCGGCACAATTATCCGTAGCGGTTAATGAAATGGTTGCCGGTACTTCAGAAGCACAAGCTACAGTTACATCTGCAGGAGTTT
>NZ_SBKQ01000035.1 GCF_004122145.1 Flavobacterium piscinae | reverse complement strand
ACTGTTCCTGTTTCATCACGAACGTCTAAGGTAAAATCTAAGTTTGGTAATTCTAAATAACCACCAAAATCAGGGAAAGAAATGTTGTCTACAATAGTTCCGGCCGGTACAGAAGTTTCTACCACATCTACTGTTGGAGCATCTGGCGAACCATGGTTGACCAATACATCCGTATTAGCCGGATTTGAAGCAACCTCACGACCTTGAGCAAATACATTGATGGCAAAGTTTGGTCCCACTGAATATCCGGTTGGACTCACAATACCATTGGCTACTAAGATATACGTTTCGCCTTCTGCTAAAGTAGCCGTTAAGTTATAAATACTTTCAGCGGATGAAGTACTGGTTGACGGAGCTACATCAATACTTAATTCCACTCCGGCAGGTACATCGATAAATGGAGTAGCCGTTCTGAAAGCGAAATCATTTAACAAAAGTTCATCATTCACATACACATCTACTAAAGCTGCTGCCAAATCAGGAGAGTTGTGAATCGCTTGTAAACGAGCCGTTGGAGTTTCTACTAATGGTAGTGGAAT
>NZ_SBKQ01000034.1 GCF_004122145.1 Flavobacterium piscinae | reverse complement strand
AACCCCATCCCCAATGCGGGAACTGATAACAGTATTGTTTTATGTGAAACAAGTCCGGCAGTAGATTTATTCACACAATTGGGCAATAGCCCTGAAACGGGCGGAACGTGGTCACCGGCATTAGCGAGTGGCACGGGAGTATTTGACCCGAGTCAAGATGCAGCAGGGGTGTATACGTATACCCTTATCGGCACACCACCTTGTGCAAACAGTACGGCCAGTGTAACGGTAACAGTCAACCCCACACCAAATCCGGGAGAAGCAGGAGCTGCCCCATTTTGTGCCAACTCTCCGGCAGATGATTTATTCAATTATTTAGGCGGTACCCCTGATGCAGGCGGAACGTGGTCACCGGCATTAGCCAGTGGTACAGGCGTATTTGACCCGGCACAAGACACCGCAGGCGTGTATACCTATACAGTAAGTGGCACAGCACCTTGTACCCCACAAAGCACCACAGTCACAGTAACGATCAACCCCATCCCCAATGCGGGAACTGATAACAGTATTGTTTTATGTGAAACAAGTCCGGCAGTAGATTTATTCACACAATTGGGCAATAGCCCTGAAACGGGCGGAACGTGGTCACCGGCATTAGCGAGTGGCACGGGAGTATTTGACCCGAGTCAAGATGCAGCAGGGGTGTATACGTATACCCTTATCGG
>NZ_SBKQ01000033.1 GCF_004122145.1 Flavobacterium piscinae | reverse complement strand
TTACTTCTTCACAATCAAGAACTCACTTCGTCTGTTTTGAGCGTGTTGTTCTTCGCTGCAGGTTTCTTTACAATCCACTTTTGGTTCGGTTTCACCCATTCCTTTGCCGGAGATTTGCTCTTTCGAGATTCCTTTTGAGAGGATGTACTGAACGGTTGACTTGGCTCTGGCATCAGATAATCGTAAGTTGTAAGCTTCACTTCCTCTATTGTCGGTGTGCGACTTAACTAAGATGACCATGTTTTTATTGTTTTGTAAAACTTGAACCAGTTTGTCTAACTCAAAAGCTCCCTCTTGGGTAATGTTACTTTTGTTGAATTCAAAGAAAATAGCATTTAACACGATTTCCTTTTCTGTTACAATCACATCAATTGGGTTCAAGGCGGCGTCTACTTTTCTTGCTTCGCCTTTGCTGGCTGCTACTGCAAAGGTGTTGCTCTCATAACCGTCTTTCGAGGCTTGTATTGTATAGGCTTTGTTACACTCTACATAATACGCCACCTCACCATTGGCTCCTGAGGTTTCTGTGGCAATCACGTTTTTCTTCTCATCCACAATGGCTACTTTTGCATTGGCAAGTGCTTTGCCTGTTTTGGCATCGGTAACTACTGTGATTACCTCTACGCCACAAACCGGAGTGGCTAAATAGATGTTATCTACACCCGAGCGGTTGGTAGACAAAAATCCGATGTTCTTCTCTGCATTTAACGAAAAAGCAAAATCATCTTTCTCACTGTTAATTGGTTTGCCTAAGTTGGTTGATTCACCTTTGGTCATATCATA
>NZ_SBKQ01000032.1 GCF_004122145.1 Flavobacterium piscinae | reverse complement strand
TGTTGTGACCAGAACTTGGACGGCAACAGATGAGTGTGGAAATGAAACAACACACACACAAATTATCACTGTTCAAGATACTGTTTCCCCTGAAATCACTACTCAAGCAGCTAGTATTGTTGTAGAATGTGACGGTACAGGTAACGAAGGTGCTATTGAAGCGTGGTTAGCATCCAATGGTGGTGCTACTGCAACTGACAACTGTTCTGATGTTACTTGGACAAATGATTTCAATGCTTTATCAAACGATTGTTCTACAGCTATAACTGTGATTTTCACTGCAACTGACGCATGTGGAAATACCGCTACTACTTCAGCTACTTTTGCTGTACAAGATAGTACTGCTCCTGTGGCTCCGGAAGCTCCTACTGCTGTAACTGTAGCCTGTGCTTCTGAAGTTCCGGCAACCATTTCATTAACCGCTACGGATAATTGTGCCGGTGAAATCACTGTGGAAGGGGTTGATACAACTGTGGCAGGTGATTGTCCGAACTCGTTCGTAATCACTAGAACTTGGTTGTTTGTAGATGCTTGTAGTAACGAAACTTCTATTTCGCAAACAATTACTGTAAACGATACTCTTGCTCCTGCGTTCGTAGAAGAGCTTCCTGCTAGTTTAACAGTAGAGTGTGATGCTGTTCCAACGGCTGCTACTTTAACTGCTACAGATAATTGTGGTGAGGCAACTGTTGCCTTCACCGAATCAACCGAGCAAGGTCAATGTGCTAACGCTTATATTTTGACCAGAACTTGGACGGCAACAGATGAGTGTGGAAATGAAACAACACACACACAAATTATCACTGTTCAAGATACTGTTTCTCCTGAAATTACTATTCAAGCAGCTAGTATTGTTGTAGAATGTGACGGTACAGGTAATGAAAGTGATATTGAAGCTTGGTTAGCTTCCAATGGTGGTGCTACTGCTACTGACAACTGTTCTGATGTTACTTGGACAAACGATTTCAATACTTTA
>NZ_SBKQ01000031.1 GCF_004122145.1 Flavobacterium piscinae | reverse complement strand
AGCCTTTAGATTTGTTCATTGAAAATTTTGTAATTTTAATAACAACCAAAACTGACAAAGTAAACCATTTGCGGTAGCAAAGATTTCAGACTTATCCCCCGATCAGGACTTTGTCAGTTTTATTGAATCAGCATCAAATAGTTATTAAGTCTTAAAGGACTATTATCAAGGTTTGGATTGAAGATTCAATTATTTGGTTGCTAACTTTAAATCTTTTTCTATGAGTAAATTTAGTAATTTTTTAGGCATTGATGTATCAAAAGAATATTTTGATGCGGTAATTATTTTGAATAGTGACAAAAATGATACTATTCATAACCAATTTTCAAATGATATTAAAGGTTTGAAAGAATTAGTTAAATGGTTAAATTCCATTACTTCAACTAATCAAAATACTTTAATATGTTTAGAACATACCGGAATGTATGGAAAAGCAATTATTCATTATTTACTTTCCAAAGAATACAGTTTATGGGTTGAGATGTCTTTGAAGATAATAAGAAGTATTGGTGTTCAAAGAGGTAAGAACGATAAAATTGATGCAGAGAGAATTGCTTATTATGCAATGAAAAATCAAGATGAAGTTCAGATATATCAAGCTCCAAGAAAAGTGATTGATCAAATAAAAAAAATTATTTCACTTAGAGAGCATTTAATAACTACTAAAGCCATGTTGATACGGAACGCTAATGAATTAAAAGGGTTTGAGCCAGAACTTTCCAAACTTCACAAAAAATATTCTAAAGCCACTATTAAAGGCATAGAAACAGATTTAAAAAACATTGAGAAAAAGTTAGATAGTTTGATAAAATTAGATGAAAAACTCTCTAATATCTTTGAAAAAGCTACCTCTGTTACTGGAGTTGGAAAAGTTACAGCATTGTTTTTAATCTGCTATACAAATGAATTTACAATGTATGAAACACCTCGACAATTAGCTTGTTATTGTGGTGTTGTTCCTTTTGAATATACTTCTGGTAAATCTGTTAGAGCAAAACCAAGAGTGCATTTTATGGCTAACAAGAAGCTGAAAAAACAATTACATATGTGTCCATATCAACCATAAGAGCTGATGGAGAACTAAAAGAATATTATGAAAGAAAAGTTGCTGAAGGGAAAAACAAAATGCTTGTAATCAACAATGTAAGAAACAAACTAATACACAGAATTTGTGCTTGTGTGAAAAATGATAAGCTATATGAAAAAAGAAATGTAGCCTAAATCTATTAAATTAGATTTTCTTTTGAAAGGAGAGTAGTAATATACTTCTTCCCTTCACAAGACTTTTGTTTTTTTTCTTTCTAAGCTTTTGAATTATTTATAAAAAATGACGAAATATTTAACAATTTTAATTTGGTAAAACCATAGTTATC
>NZ_SBKQ01000030.1 GCF_004122145.1 Flavobacterium piscinae | reverse complement strand
CTACACCCGAGCGGTTGGTAGACAAAAATCCGATGTTCTTCTCTGCATTTAACGAAAAAGCAAAATCATCTTTCTCACTGTTAATTGGTTTGCCTAAGTTGGTTGATTCACCTTTGGTCATATCATACGCAAAGACATCCAATCCTCCAAAGCCTTGTCTGCCACTTGAGGCAAAATAAAGCGTTTTGTTGTCTTCCGTAACAAACGGGAAGTTCTCTTCGCCTTCGGTGTTTACTTTTGACCCTAGGTTCTGTGGCTCACCATAAGAACCATCTGCATTAACCGCTACTTTCCAAATATCGGTTCCACCGATACTACCGGGTCTGTTCGAAGCAAAATACAAGGTTTTACCGTCTTTGCTCAACGAAGGATTTCCGGTTGAGTAGGTATTGCTGTTAAATGGCAACTGAGTGATGTTGGACCATTTTCCGTTGGCCATCGTAGCTTTATACAAATTAACTTGTCCTAGTTTGGCATTGATGGATTTGTCTTTTTCATAGCCATCTTTTTCTTTAAAGCTTTCGCTTGAAAAATAAATCGTGTTTCCATCAGCACTAAGGGAAGAAGGACCATCGTGCCATTTTGAATTTAAATCCGCTACCGGCTCTGCATTGGTAATGGTACCATCTACATTATAAGTAGCTTTGTAGATGTCTAAATAAGGCTCTTCATTCCAACCGTAGTTCTTTCTGGCTCCGTTTCGGGCACTGGTAAAGTAAAGGTTGTTTTGATGTAATACCGCTCCAAAGTCAGATTTATCACTATTAACATCCAATGATTTAATATCAAACTTCTTTTGTTTGTCAAGCAAACTCGGAAGATAGTTTGGATTGGCTTTAAAATCCTTTGCTCTTTGGTCGTTTGGTGCTTTAGAAGCAAAGCTTTGCATTTGTTTGTTGGCCTCTTCATACTTGCCTTGTGCTTTAAGCATTTGAGCATAGCGGTAGTAGGTTTCGGCATCTTGTGGTGTTTCAACGGCTCTAGCATACCATTTAGAGGCTTCCGAGGCGTTAAAGGTGTTAAAATAACTGTCGGCCAATTGTTTGTAAACATACCCGTCAGCTTTACCTTTCTCGGTTAGCTTTAAGTATTCTTGAGCGGCATCAACGTATTCTAATCGCTTGAAAAGCTTATCGGCTTTTTGCGTATCTTTAGTCTGGGCACTAAGTGGTGTAAGACTTACACTTACAATACTTAGAATCGATATATATACTTTTTTCATCGTTTGAGTTACTTTTTAGGTTAGAAAAATCGTGGTGAACGGGATACTTTCTTGGGGAAATTTACATCAAACAACAAGAAAAACTCGTGCGAAGAAGGCGTCGTAATATTCAAATCCGATACGATGTGATCATACGCATAGCCAATACGAAGATTGGGGGTGATGGCATAATTTAGCATCGCTCCAAAACTGTCTTCTAAACGATACGTAGCTCCGATTTCAAACTTCTCGAAAAACAAAAAGTTGGTCGATACATCAAGCGAGGTCG
>NZ_SBKQ01000002.1 GCF_004122145.1 Flavobacterium piscinae | reverse complement strand
AAAACTAAAAACTTAAGGTGGTTATTGCGGCGGGGCTCACCTCTTCCCATTCCGAACAGAGAAGTTAAGCCCGCCTGCGCAGATGGTACTGCATTTTGTGGGAGAGTATGTCGCCGCCTTCTTTTGAAAACCCTTCATCAATCGATGAGGGGTTTTTTGTTATTAAATAATTATGATAGAGTTTTATTTCTTTTGAACTACTTTGATACACTGAACTGCGTGAGGGATAGTAGCGAAAAGCCCACAGCGAGATGGTACGACAAGCAAGGACTTGTAGCGGATAGCCCGATCCTTGTGGTCACGCCCAAATTTTAAATATATTGAAGCGTTCTTTCTAAAGCCATGCCTCGAGAACCTTTTATAAGAATAAAAGAATTTTCAAAAGGATAGTTTTGTAAATATTTTGAAAATTCATCAAAAGATTGATAATAATAGAGGTTTGATTTTTGTTTTTTAGCTAAAAAAAATTCTTTACCAATTATATGACAATCAAAATTTGCGTTTAAATAGAGTTTGTTAATAATATTTTGATGTTCTTGAAAGCTATCATTACCAAGTTCAAACATATCACCTAAAACAGCTATTTTCGAATTTTTATCTAACTGAATAAAGTTTTGTAAAGCTACATCCATACTACTTGGATTTGCATTGTATGCATCTAGAATTATTTCATTGCTTTTTTTGTTTATAATTTGGGAACGATTATTTTCAGGTAGATAGCTTTCTAAGGATTTTTTTATTTCTTCATTTTCAACGTTAAAATAGCGTCCAACGGTAATTGCAGCCATGATATTCGTAGCGTTATAGAGTCCAATCAAATTAGATTGAATTTCTATATTTTGATAAGAAATTTTCACGAATGGGTTTGCTTCAATTTTATCGATAAAAATAAAACTATTAGGAAATGAAGTGCTAAAAGTGATTTGATTCATTTTCTTGGTTTTTGTATTCTGTATGGAATCATCAAGATTTACAAACACTTTTTTATCGGATGCAGATAGATAGTTATACATCTCAGATTTTCCTTTGACAACACCTTCGACACCACCAAAACCCTCTAAATGAGCTTTGCCAAAATTTGTAATATAGCCGTAATCCGGTTGCGTGATTTCACAAAGAAAAGCTATTTCTTCTTGATGATTTGCACCCATTTCAACAATGCCTATTTCAGTTTCTTTTGTGAAAGATAATAATGTAAGTGGAACCCCGATATGGTTATTCAAATTTCCATAAGTAGCTTTTGTTTTGTATTTTCTTGCCAATACAGCCTGAAATAATTCTTTGGTTGTTGTTTTTCCGTTGCTCCCGGTAATTGCAATTATGGGTAAGTTTAGATATCTTCTATGAAAACTAGCTAATTGTTGTAATGTAGCTAAACAATCGTTAACCAAAATTGTTTGTTCATCTATATAATATTGAGCATTATCAATTAAAACAAAGTCAGCACCTTTTTCTAATGCTTCTTTGGCAAATATGTTAGCATCAAAGCTTGTTCCTTTTAGAGCTATAAAAAAAGAATTTTTTTCAATCCTTCTCGTGTCAATAGAAACAGATGAACATTTTAAAAAGCAAGCATGAATTTGAGTAATATCCATAAAACAAAAAGTAATTTAAAAGTAAAAAAGCCCTAAAAAGGGCTTTTTGTATTATTTGTAAAAGAAAACTATCGTGTTGATTTTGGCTTCCCTTTTGCTGATTTTTTGTTAGATTTTGGTCCAACTTTAGACATTGCACATCTAAAACCAATATCGTCTGTAGCAATATCTTGAGGGAAGAATCTTCTTTGAGCCGGATCTAACCAATATGCTCTATCTCTCCAAGAACCACCTTTGTAAACTCTTACATTATCATCAATAAGAGTAGTTCTTTTAGATGATTTGTCATATTTTCTTACCATCTCTGAAGTGGCACTATCTACAGATACTTGATGCTTTGGAGAATCATACATTCTGTTTTTCTCACTAACATTGTTGTCTCCTTCTTCTTCTGAACCGAATTTATAGAAACGAATAGATTGTTTATCCCCATCACGATAATTTCTATTATCACTCTTATCAAAATTTTGTCTTAAGTAAGTTTCTTTTTCGTCAACAGGTACTTGAGCAATTTGTCCAGGTAAATTTCTAGCAATGATTTTTCCATTTGCTAAAGTGTCGTATTTGATGTTTTCGGAAGTAATTAATTCTACTTTTCCGTCTTCACCAATTTTATTTTTCATGTAAACATTACCTCTGTAATAATTGAAGTCATTAGCTTCGTCGTCAACTCTAGGTCTGTATACATCTGCAACCCATTCATTAACATTTCCAGCCATATCATATAAACCGAAATCATTAGGAGGGTATGATTTTACAACTTGAGTAATATCTGCACCATCGTCAGACCAACCTGCAATTCCGCCATAATCTCCTTTACCTTGTTTGAAGTTGGCTAAGTGGTCTCCCTTAACAATTCTTTTGCTAGTTCTTGTATAACTACCATTCCATGGATATTTCTTTCTGCCTTGGTATAAATTGTATTCTCTGTTTCCAACATTAGCAACTGCTGCATATTCCCACTCAGCTTCAGTGGGGAGTCTATATTCCGGTTGGATTAAACCTGAAGAACGTGTAGCATAAACATTTTTTGCTTCTGAAGTTTCTCCGTCTTTTCCGGCAGAAGGTTTTGCACGTCCTCCTTTACCTTTCAAAACGATTTCTTCATCTCCGCCAAAAGCTTGTGATGGAGTGTTGATGTAGGTTTCTGTACTAAATGATTTTTCTGCTGAAGCATCAGTTAATTTTGCATCTTTTTTAAGATATTTATTTTTTTCCAAAATATCTTCATTAACACGGTCAGTTCTCCATTTACAGAATTCTACTGCTTGAATCCAATTGACACCTACGACAGGATAATCCTTATAGCCAGGGTGTCTTAAGTAATTATTGGTCATTGTTTCATTATACCCAAGACGATTTCTCCATACTAAAGTATCCGGTAAAGCACCATTATATATATTAGTATAGTTTTCGTCGTTTGGATCAAAAATTCTTTTTAACCAATCCAAGTATTCCATGTACATGAGGTTGGTAACTTCACTTTCATCCATAAAAAAAGACTGGACGTGTTGCTGATTTGGAGTATTGTTCCAATCATGCATTACATCATCCTGAACTTTTCCCATAGTGAAAGTTCCACCTTCAATTGCAATCAAGCCAGGGGCAGCTTCTTGTTTTTTGAAGTTTGATGCGTACTGAAAACCACCTTTTTTATCGTTGATTTTCCAACCGGTTGCTGTTGATGAGTTTTTTGAGCTTGAATTTTTACTACAACTAACAAATCCAATAGCTACTATTAATCCCAATAGCAATTTAAGTTTCATAATTTTGTTTACTTTCATACGTTAAGTAGGTAATAAATTTAGTGCCGCAATATACTAATTAACCTTTATATTACAACAGATTTTTAAAATATTTGTAAAAAAAAACAAATATATCTTGTTTTCCATATAGCGATAACGTAAAAATATTTTATTTAGTATAATATTTAAAAGATTACAAATTATTAATATCTTGTAATAAATTTGCAAACACAGCGTTTTAGAGATGATATGAAAAAGATTATACTAGTTTACCTATTGTTTAATTTTGTAGTAAGTTTTGCTCAAAATACTATAAATATTAATATTGATTGGCAAAGTAATACGTTATATAATATTGGTAATCATTCTTTAAACCTTCCTCATTTTCAGTTAAAAAACTTTTATTTTGACGATAGTAAAAGAATGATTTTTTTCACTCAAAAGTTTAATATTTCGTTGCCAATAGACGAAAATTCTATACAAATCTCATCAGTTAGTTATGAAAATATTTCCCCAAATGAACTTGGGGATTTAAATGTAAAAGAGATACCTTCTGCAATCACTTTGAATGCAAAAAATGAAAAAACAAGAGAAGCTTTACAGTTTTTTTTAACTTTTTCACCTGTAATTAAATCAATTGATGGCTATAAAAAAGTTAAATCGCTCACTATTACATATAAAAATGCGGATAACTCTCTACAAAATTTTGGGAATAGATTTGATTTTAATAGTATTCAAAGTTCAGTTTTATCGACCGGTGATTGGTATCGATTTTATATTGAAAAATCCGGAGTTTATAAAATTTCAAGGAGTTTTTTAAGTCAACTCGGAATGAATGTTAATGTCGATCCCAGAAATATAAAAATTTATGGAAACGGAGGGAGAATGATTCCTTTGTTGAATAGTATTGAGTATCCTTCCGATTTAGAAGAAAATGCAATTCTTTTCGTAGGAGAAGAGGACGGTGTTTTTAATCCTGACGATTTTATCCTATTTTATGCAGAAGGCTTTGGTAATTGGAATGCTGAAAGTTCAACTCATTTAAATCTATATGCTGAAAAATCTTATTATTATATAACTGCTCAAGGAGGAAGTGGAAAACGAATAGAGAATGCTATCCAACCTTCTGAATCTGCCTCAATTGTTTTTTCTACTTATGATGATTATCAATTTTATGAAAAAGATGTCAATAATATAGGAAGAATTGGTCGAATTTGGTATGGCGATCAATTCAGTTCACAAACCCCTCAGACTATTGATTTTAGTTTTCCAACGATTTTGGCCAATTCAACAATTCAATTAACAGTAAATAGTGCAGCTGTCTCTTTGTCCAGTTCAAGTTTAACAATTGCTGCCGGAGGGCAACAACAAAGTATTAATTTCTCGGCCATTCCAACTTTTAGTTCAACCCTTTATTCAAATGGAACTACAACGCTTTCTGTTCCTTCAACTCAAAATTTATCTGTTCAGCTTACTTATAACAATAATGGAGTTCCCAGTGCTAAAGGTTATTTAAATTATATTATTGCAAGGGCAACAAGCAACCTACAAGGTTATGGAAAACAATTTCGATTCCAGAATAATTCTAGTTCAACTTTAATTGGAATTGGTGAATTTCAACTCACTAATGCATCAGGTATTCAACAAGTTTGGGATATTACTGATATTTACAATGTTTCCAAATATGAAAATAGCGGAAGTTCAATATTTAATTTTAAAGCAGATTTAGGAGAAATTAGAAAATACATTGCAATTGATGCTAACGATTATTTTACTCCACTACGGGAGTCGCAATCGAAAGTGGTTAATCAAGATATTAAAGGAACAATTTTTAATAATGCACAAGGTCAGTTTCAAGATATAGATTATCTTATTATTTCACCATTAAATCTAGCTTCTGAGGCAGAACGACTTGCTAACTTTCATAGAAATTATTCTAATTTAAATGTAAAAGTAGTAACATTAGATAAAATTTACCAAGAGTTTTCATCCGGTAAACAAGATATTGGTGCAATTCGGAACCTCGTAAAATATGTTTACAATAATGCTTCAGATGATTCAAAAAGAATAAAATATCTTAATTTGTTTGGTGATGCCTCTTTTGATTATAAGGACAGAATTCCAAATAACACTAATATTGTTCCAATATTTCATTCACTTAATAGTGAATCTCTATTAAGTTCAACTATGTCAGATGATTTTTATGGCATGATGGACGACAATGAAGGGTTAATGGGATTTGGTGCGAATGGATTAGATATAGCAGTAGGTAGAATGTTAGTTTCTTCATTACAACAAGCCAAGGAAATGGTTGATAAAGTTATTCAATATCATGACATTAATTCTTATGGTCGTTGGAGAAACAATTTTACTTTAGTGTCTGATGATGTTGACGAAAGTTGGGAAAATCAAATTCAAAATGGTATAGATAATTTGGGAAATACAATCAATGATGAAAAACCTTTTGTAAATGTATTAAAATTTCATGCAGACTCATACGTTCAGGAAGCCTCAGCAGGAGGTCAACGGTACCCTAAATTAAAACAAGAATTATTAAATGCTATACAAAATGGGTCTTTAGTATTTAATTATTTTGGACATGGTGGTGAAGATCAACTTTCCTCAGAGCGAATTTTTGAGAAAACAGATGCACAAAATTTAAACAATCAATACCGCTATCCACTAATTGTAACAGTAACATGTGAATTTACACGATTTGACAATCCATTTCGACCAACAGCTGGTGAATATACCTATTGGAATCCGACAGGGGGAGCAATTTCATTAATTACAACCACACGTCAAATAGGGGTTACCACAGGACAAAATATTAATGAAGAATTCTCTAGTTTTTTGTATGGTTATGATCAAAATTCTAATGAAGAAATAAGTATTGCAGAAGCATTACGAAGAGCCAAAAATAATTATAATAGTCCAACACTTATGGTCTTTTATATTGGTGATCCTGCTTTAAAATTAGCTATTCCAAAACCGAAAATTGTTTTAACAACAATCAATGACGAGCCTGTAGCATCCTCAACAGTTGTATTTAATGCCTTAAGTAAAATTAAATTAACAGGGGAAATTCGTGATAATAATGGAGATGTTTTGCTGTCGAATTACAATGGAGATATTGCTGTTCAGATATTCGACAAGTCAATTAATAGAACAACATTAGGGAACGATAATACAAGAGATGGAGCTAATAATTTAATTTTGATGAATTTTCAAACCTTGGGAGAAACGATTTTCAGAGGTAATGCCTCAGTTTCAAATGGACTGTTTGAAATTGAATTTATAGTGCCTAAAGATATTTCTATTCCGGTTGGAAATGGAAGAATTAGTTTTTATGCTAAAAGTACAAACCCAGTGTTGCAAGACCAAACCGGTTTTGATACTTCTATATTAATTGGAGGAATCAACGAAAACGCTCCGGAAGATAATATTGGTCCACGAGTACGACTTTACATGAATGATGAATCGTTTATTTCTGGAGGAATCACTAACGCTAGTCCAATTTTCCTAGCTTTTTTAGAAGATGAAAACGGAATCAATACTGCCAGTGGAATTGGTCATGATATTGTTGCAATTTTAGACGGAGACGAAAATAATCCATACATCTTAAATGATTATTATGAAACCGAATTAAATGATTATACTAATGGAAAAGTTCGATTTCCGTTTAGAGATTTGGCTCCTGGTTTACACACAATAACTTTTAGAGCTTGGGATGTTTATAATAATCCTGTTTCAGCAGAAATTCAATTTATTGTTGTGGGTGACGAAACAATTAGCCTAACTAACGTGCTTAATTATCCAAACCCCTTTGTAAGTTATACTCAGTTTTGGTTCTCACACAATCGACCGTTTGAACCGTTGGATGTACAAGTTCAAATTTTTACTATAACCGGTAAAATTGTCAAGACAATCAATCAAGTTGTGAATACAGAGGGCTTTTTATCGAGGGAGATCACATGGGACGGGAGAGACGATTTTGGTGATAAAATCGGAAAAGGAGTTTATGTGTATAAACTCACTGTTAAGTCAAATTTAACAAACAAAAAAGTTGAAAAAATAGAAAAACTTGTAATACTTTAAGAAAACACTATATTTGTTAATTATTATCCAGATTTTATAATGAAAAAAATAACCGTATTTTTAATTTGCCTTTTAGCATTTCAAAACATTCTTGCACAAGATCAAAATAGAGTAATTACCACCGGGGTTCCATTTTTATTAATTGCTGCTGATGCTCGTGCAGCAGGTATGGCAGACATTGGTGTGGCTACTTCACCGGATGCATATTCTCAACAGTGGAATCCAGCTAAATATGCTTTTGCACTTGAAAAAGTTGGAATTGGAGTTAGTTATACCCCTTATTTGACAGATTTAGTAAATGATATTTCCTTAGGGCAGGTAAATTATTATAATCGTATCAGCGAAAAAAGTGCCTTTGGCGGAAGCTTGCGTTATTTTAGTTTAGGAGATATAGAATTGAGAGAAAATTTTGATGATGTTGCTCGTGTGGTTAGTCCAAATGAACTAGCCGTTGATGTTTCTTACGCCTTAAAATTAAGTGAGCGTTTTTCTACGTCTGTCGCTTTTCGATACATACGTTCCCAATTACGTATTCCAGATGGTGCCACCGATGGAAAACCGGCAAGTTCATTTGCTTTTGACGTAGCAGGATACTATCAATCAGAAGAAGAGGCATATGATAGCTTTAACGGAAGATGGAGACTTGGATTCAACCTTCAGAATTTAGGGCCGAAAATTAATTATGATGACGATTTAACAGAATTAAATTCAAATTTCTTACCGGCCAACATGCGTTTAGGAGGTGGTTTTGATTTTATTTTTGATGAATACAATAAGATCGGATTAAATGCAGAAGTTACTAAATTGTTAGTGCCAACCCCGCAAGATCCTGATTTAAATGGAGATGGAGAAATCACTAATGAAGAACGAGTTCAAGCGAGAGATGATTATCAACGAATTGGTTGGGTTTCAGGAATATTTCAATCTTTTGGTGATGCACCGGATGGCTTTAGCGAGGAGCTGAGAGAATTTACTTGGGCTTTAGGTGCTGAATATAATTATCAAGATTCTTTTGCTGTTCGATTAGGTTACTTTAACGAACATGAAACAAAAGGAGCGAGAAAATATTTCTCTTTTGGAGCCGGATTCAAATATACTGTCATTAAATTAGATGTTTCTTATTTGTTTTCCGCATCTAAGGTTAGAAATCCACTTGAAAACACATTGCGATTCTCCCTTACATTTAATTTTGGAGATAAATATGACGAATATTAATCAATCATACTAATTAAAAAAAAATCCAAATTTCAACAATGAAGTTTGGATTTTTTTTCCACTATATACTATGAAAAAAGTTACGATTACTACCGAATTTTCGGTTTTTGAAAACAAAGAACAATTGCCATCAGAAATAAAAGATTTGATGGAAATGGCGATTGAGGTTAGAAAAAAAGCCTATGCTCCTTATTCAAAATTTAAAGTAGGTGCAGCAATTTTACTTGATAACGGGAAAATAGTTCTAGGTTCCAATCAAGAAAATGCGGCCTATCCATCCGGACTTTGTGCAGAGCGAGTAGCCATTTTTCAGGCAGGAGCTATTTATCCCGATGCCAAAATATTAAAATTAGCCATTTCTGCTACATCGGACGAAAAACCCGTTACTTCACCAATTCCTCCTTGTGGTTCATGTCGCCAATCAATTGCAGAATATGAATTTAAGCAAAAAACACCCATCGAAATATTTTTTATGGGCGAATCGGGCGAAATTTATAAATCAGATTCGTTAACCAACTTATTGCCATTAGTATTTGATAAAAATTACTTATAAATACTAAAATCAACTATAACGTTATCGTAAATAACTTTTCATAAAGTTTGTCATTTTAAGTCGATTAAATTTTTACATCTACTTAGGATGTCTTATTTTTGCTACTCGCAAATTTGTGCACAACCAATTTGTGAAACAGACAAAACAAACATAAAAGATTCAAAATAGAACAAATGAAAAAAATCACCAAAGAAGTTTATCTGCAATGGTATGAAGACATGCAGTTTTGGAGAAAATTTGAAGACAAATTAGCTGCCGTTTACATCCAACAAAAAGTGAGAGGGTTTTTACATTTATATAACGGTCAAGAAGCTGTATTAGCCGGAGCATTACATGCAATGGACTTGTCTAAAGACAAAATGATTACAGCTTACCGTAACCACGTTCAGCCTATCGGAATGGGTGTTGATCCACGAAAAGTAATGGCCGAACTTTATGGAAAAGTAACCGGAACCTCTAAAGGTATGGGTGGTTCAATGCACATCTTTTCTAAAGAACATGGCTTTTATGGAGGTCATGGAATCGTTGGAGCTCAGATCCCGGTAGGTGCCGGAATGGCTTTTGCTGATAAATATTTCAATACCGGTGGCGTTACACTAACATATTTTGGAGATGGTGCTGCTCGTCAAGGTTCACTTCACGAAGCTTTCAATATGGCCATGTTGTGGAAACTTCCTGTTGTATTCATTTGTGAAAACAATGGATATGCTATGGGAACTTCTGTTGAAAGAACAGCTAACCATACTGACGTTTGGAAATTAGGATTAGGTTACGAAATGCCATGTGGTCCGGTTGATGGAATGAATCCCGTAAAAGTAGCCGAAGCCATGCACGAAGCCATTGAAAGAGCTCGTCGTGGAGACGGGCCTACTTTCTTAGAAATGAAAACTTATCGTTACAGAGGACACTCGATGTCTGATGCTCAATTGTATAGAAGCAAAGACGAAGTGGAAGAATACAAAAAAATTGACCCTATCACACAAGTTTTAGACATCATCAAAGAAAATAATTATGCTACTGATGCAGAAATTGAAGTGATTGATCAACGCGTAAAAGACTTGGTTGATGAATGCGAAAAATTCGCTGAAGAATCACCGTTTCCTGAAGTACAGCAATTGTATGACGTGGTGTACGAACAAGAAAATTATCCTTTTATCCCACATAAACTATAAGCACTATGGCAAAAATTATAACTATGCCACGTTTGAGTGATACAATGACGGAAGGAGTTGTAGCAACATGGCTTAAAAAAGTTGGCGATACCGTAAAAGAAGGTGATATTTTAGCCGAGATTGAAACCGACAAAGCGACTATGGAGTTTGAATCATTTGATTCAGGTACCTTGTTACACATCGGAATTCAAGAAGGTGAATCAGCTCCCGTTGATTCATTATTAGCCATCATCGGTAAAGAAGGTGAAGATATTTCAAGTTTATTTACTGGAGGAAGTGCTGCTGCATCAAATAATTCGACTTCCTCAGAAGCTCCAAAAACAGAAGAAGCTCAACCAAAGGCAACTGCTGAAATTCCAGCCGGAGTAAAAGTAGTAACCATGCCTCGTCTAAGTGATACCATGACAGACGGAACGGTAGCCACATGGTTAAAAAAAATTGGTGATTCAGTAAAAGAAGGTGATATTCTTGCCGAAATTGAAACGGATAAAGCCACAATGGAATTTGAATCATTCAATTCAGGAACGTTATTATATATCGGAGTGCAAGAAGGTCAGTCTGCACCTGTTGATAGTATTTTAGCCATCATTGGTCCTGCCGGAACGGATGTTTCCGGTATAGCTGAAAATTTCACTAAAGATGGTGAAGCTCCAAAAACAGAATCAAAAGCAGAAGATACAAAACCTGCAACCGTTGTTACAACCGAAACAATTGTAACTGAATCAAGCGGAAGAATTTTTGCTTCTCCTTTAGCAAGACAAATTGCTAAAGAAAAAGGTATCAACCTTGCCCAAGTAAAAGGTTCAGGCGAAAACGGAAGAATTGTAAAAAGTGATGTTGAAAACTTCACTCCAACAACTGTAGCTCCTCAAAAAGCGGTACAACAGGAAAGTGTTGTTCAATCGACAGCTGCTGTCCAACCATTTGTTCCGGCTGGAGAATCCTATTCGGAAGAAGTGAAAAATTCGCAAATGCGTAAAACCATAGCACGTCGCCTTTCAGAATCTAAATTTACTGCTCCTCATTATTACTTAACAATAGAAGTTGCAATGGATGAAGCAATGAAATCCAGAGCTATTATCAATACAGTTCCCGACACAAAAGTGTCGTTTAATGATATGGTGGTGAAAGCCTGTGCAATGGCCTTGAAAAAACACCCACAAGTCAATACACAATGGAAAGAGGATGTAACGGTTATCAATCACCACGTAAACATAGGTGTGGCTGTGGCTGTTGAAGATGGCTTAGTCGTTCCTGTATTGAAATTTACAGACCAAATGAGTTTAACTCAAATTGGTGCAGCGGTGAAAGATGTAGCCGGAAGAGCTAAAAACAAAAAATTACAACCTGCCGAAATGGAAGGAAGTACGTTTACCGTTTCTAACTTAGGTATGTTTGGCATAACGGAATTTACTTCGATCATCAACCAACCTAATTCTGCTATTTTATCCGTAGGTGCGATTATCGAAAAACCTGTAGTAAGAAATGGTCAAATTGTAGTTGGAAATACGATGAAAGTGACATTAGCATGTGACCACAGAACAGTGGATGGTGCAACGGGAGCTCAATTCCTTCAAACCTTACGAACATATTTAGAAAACCCAGTGACTATGTTGGCTTAGATTTAGCTTAATTATATTAAAAAGCGAGTCTTTGAACTCGCTTTTTTTGTGTTTTAATGTAATAAAAAAAAACGGTTGCAATTTCAAAGGTATATTTATAACTTGCGAAGAATTTTCTTAATCAATAATATAAATAAAAATCAATTAAAAAATGAAGACACTATGGCTTAGCCTATTACTATCTACTATTTTATTAACAACTTTTAATTCTTGTTCCTCCAGTGATGAAGGAGGGTGTGGGAAGGTATCCAATGTAAATGTCTACAGTACAAGCCCAACTCAAATTAGTTTTAACTTCCAAACCGTAAATGGCGTGAATTCTTATATCATTGAATACGGTGTGGCTGGTTTTACTAAAGGTACCGGAACTTCTTTTCCAACATCACAATCCGGTGCAACTATTGAAAACTTAACACCTTCTACTTTGTACGATATTTATATCACTAGTTTATGTGAACAAGGACAAACTAATTTTTATAAAATTTCCAATATTGCTACGGAACAAAGTCAATGCACAGGTCAAGTTAGTGCAACCTTAAACCAATGGTACAGCACTCAAAATATCGAAATCTATTTTGAATACAATGGTGGAAGTGTTCAAGGTTATGAAGTTGAATATGGTTTACAAGGCTTTATAGTCGGAAGCGGAACTAAACTCAATTTTAATACTAATAGCGGCACTATTCAAGGCATTCAAACGAATACTACGTATGACATTTATGTGAGTGCTGTTTGTTTCGAAAGTGATAAATCAGAAGCTCAAAAATACACCTACACTACTATTGGGCCATGTCCAAAACCAATTTTTTTAAATACTACCTTAATCTCAGGTAGCTGTACACAAGGAACTGCTTACAGAAACTTTAGTTGGAATTATGACTATAGCAATGCACAAAGTTTTACGATTTCTCTTGTTGGACAGGGAGGATTACCTCAAAATGGAAATCAATTTACTACCAGCAACGAATCTATTGCTTTTTCAAATATGTTTTGCTCTTGGAATCAATTTTACGTAAGAGCCAATTGTTCTGATGGCAGTACAAGTGAATGGGCAGGACCAATAAACTTTTAATTTAAGATATATTATAAGTTTTTGCTTAGTTAACGAAAAATTTAAAGCGAGTTCAATTTTGGACTCGCTTTTTTATTTAATTATTCTATTAAATTAAAATAAAAAAGTTTATCACTAAAATTTGAAAGTTTGTGATTTGGATATTGATCAATATTCAATGAATTAATTTGATTCTTATTGAAAATATTAAATGGGTAAACTTTATGGAAATATCCATTTTTAAAATTGATTTTTCTTTTTTCCAATTCAATATCTTCTTCTGTTATAGTGGATGATATTGACAACCCAAATAAGGATTTTTTATACTTTCGCTCACTTTCAAAATCAAAATCTTCATTAAGTCTTAAACCATAACCATAATCAAAAAAAGACATTTGATTTAGCTCTTTAATAAATTGTAGTGTTTTTTCTGAATGTAAAAATTGTTGATTTAATGCCATCGTAATATTGATATATGATTCTTTTTTATTATTAGAATTTAAAATATCATTAGAAAAACTAAACATTGAACAACTTGAGCCAAAATATACAGTTAAATAAAAAGTTTTATCACTAGGAAATTTAGAATAACCTTGTTTAAATTTTTTTAAGTCAAACCATTCTTTTTTTCCATAATTTAAATCAATATTAATTGGCAGCATTTTATAATTAGATTCTAAAAACTCTAAAATTAAATTAATACTATCGTGAGTATGAAACTTTTTTGCAGTCTCTAAATCTACTACTTTAAATAATTTCAAGATTTCGTATTCCTTTTTTGGTTTTTTAAAAAAAATCATAAATTATATTTTATTAACTAATAGATTTAAAAACTAAACTTTATTCTTCTCCTCAATCCACTTCGCCATATATTTTGTACTCTGTAAAAAATGATGCATCAACATAGAGCCAATAAAATTACGCTCACGATAGTTTTCTAAATTTTCAAACTTATCTTTTATCATTTCCAAGAATGAATCTTCAAATATATTTTTCGAAAATCGATTTTTTATAATTTCGAAACCATTTTGTTGAGCTTGCTCCCAAATGGTTTTGTTTTGGTATAATTCTATCGCTTTTTCAGCAAAATCATCCGGTGAATCGGAAATATAACCATTCCACAAAAAATCACCATTCATGGCTTCCGCACCAATTGTTGAAGTTACACTAGGAGTGCCAAACTGCATTGCTTCTAATAATTTCCCTTTAATTCCGGCACCAAAACGAATGGGTGCTAATAGAACTCTCGCTTTAGAAATCACTTCGAACGAACTTTCGGCTCTTCCATAAACATAAAAATTTAGCTTAGGCTGATGTAATGAATTAATTTTTTGTGTCGGATAAGCTCCATAAACATTCATCTTTGCTTCAGGAAATTTCTCAAATAGTAAAGGCCAAATCACTTCTTTCAAATAAACAACGGCATCGTGATTAGGAGCATGTAGAAAATTTCCAATGAACACAAAATCAGTTCGTTCTTCAAAACGTGGTAAATTCAATGAGGTGTTTTCTACCCAAATCGGTAAATAAAACAATAAAAAAGAGGGCACTTTAAAATGCGTTTGCAACAATTCCATTTCAAATTCCGAAACCATCAACGTCACATCACAACGAAAAATACTGGCAATTTCTCGCATCGCTAAATCATTGTTCAACTCAAACGGTTTATTTTTTAAAATAGCTAATCGTCTGGCTTCTCGTAAACAATGTAAATCTTCCGTATCAAGTATTCTAATAGCATTCGGACAATGTTCTTTCACTCGCCATCCAAATTGCTCTTCCGTCATAAACCGATCAAACAAAACTAAATCGGGTTGTAAATTCATGACAAAATCATCAAACGAACTACAATTTAATGTAATAAATTTTCGGTCAACACCTTCCAAATCTTCTGAAAATTCAGATTTGGCAGCTGTACTGGCAAAAGTAATTTCTGCTCCGTTTTCTTTAAAAAACGAAATCAATTGCATCATCCTACTGCCAGCTGCCGATGATTTCGGTTCAGGCCAAACAAAACCAATAATTAAAATCCGTTTATTTTCAAATGCATTCATCCGACTAAAATAGCAATAAATGAGTCAATTCTTTTCAAATAAAAAACATTATTTTTGTATCAAATCAGTTGAATCATGTTAGGATTAAAACTTAAAACCGACCCGCGTTGGGCCAATATCGCCGAATCAAACCTCGAAGAAATTTTATCCGACCACTGCTGGTGCGAACAAAAAGCGGCGGCCAACGCACTTTATATCATCACCAACAATTCTGAAAATGTTGAATTAGTGACCGAAATGGCTAAAATTGCCATCGAAGAAATGGAACATTTTCAAATGGTGCATAACATCATTCAAGAACGCGGTTACGAATTTGCCCGCGAAGTAAAAGACGATTATGTGAACCAACTCGTAAAATTCAGTAAAAAAGGAGGCTCTCGAAACGATGCCCTAATCGAACGATTGCTTTTTGCTGCCATGATTGAAGCCCGCAGTTGCGAACGTTTCAAAGTACTTTCCGAAAATATTAAAGACCAAGAATTAGCCAAGTTTTATCGTGAACTCATGATTAGCGAAGCCAACCATTATACCACTTTTTTAAAATTTGCCCGCAAATATTCTGAAAAAGTAGATGTGGATAAACGTTGGCAGGAATGGCTCGAATTTGAAGGCGAACTCATTTCTAATTACGGCAAAAAAGAAACAGTTCACGGATAATTTTATAATTTGGGCGTGACCACAAGGGTCGGGCTATCCGCTACAAGTCCTCGTTCGTCGTGCCTCCTCTCTGTGGGCTTTCCGCTGCTATCCCTCACGCAAAAAGTGCTAGAAAAAAGTTTACTTTTTCACAATTAAAAACTCCGAACGACGGTTTTGAGCATCTTGTTCGTCGGTACAATTTTCTTTACAATCAATTTTTGGTTCCGTAAAACCTAAGCCTTTACCGGAAAGTCGTTCTTTTGCAATTCCTTTTGAAATTAAATATTGAACCGTGGATTGAGCTCGTTGATTGGATAAATTCAAATTATAAGCCGAAGTTCCTTTTGAATCCGTGTGCGATTTAACCAAAATTTCCATGGTTGGATAATCCTTCATCACTTTTACCAATTTATCCAATTCAGTTGCACCTTGTTCAGTGATGTTACTTTTATTAAACTCAAAATAAATGTTTTTTAAGATAACTTCCGTTTCGGTTACAATCACTTCAATCGGATCCAATTCAATCACAACTGAAGTTCTGCCGGATTTTACTTTTTCAACCGTTGAAGAAGCAGGATCATAATCCGGATTTGTTACTTGAAAAATGTACGAAGTATTGCAATTAATGTCATACATCACTTCACCACTAGAATTAGTTTGGGTAGTAGCAATCACGTTTCTTTTTTCATCTAAAATTGAAACCGTTGCATTGGCAAGCACTTTTCCGGTTTTTTTGTCTTTTACTGAAGCAACCGCTTCTGCCGAACAAACCGGGATGGCTTGAAAAATGTTATCCATACCATCTCTGTTAGAAGAAAAGAAGCCTATATTTTTGTTAGTATTAAAACTAAATGAAAAATCGTCTTTTTCAGTATTCACCGGTTTTCCGATGTTTATGGTTTCGGTTGGATTGTTTAAATCAATTTTAAATACATCTAATCCACCAAAACCTTGTCTGCCACTTGAAGCGAAATATAGAATATTGTCATCGGTAATATAGGGAAAGCCTTCTTTTCCGGCTGTGTTTACAGAACTCCCTAAGTTTTCCGGCTTTCCATAAGTAGAACCATTTACTGAAACTTTCCAAATGTCTGTATCACCCAATCCTCCGGGCATATTAGAGGCAAAATACAATGTTTTACCGTCTTTACTCAAGCTGGGATGGCTAACGGAATAATTTTTACTATTGAAAGGCAATGCTTGAATGGAAGTCCATTTTCCATTGACTTTAGTGGCTTTATATAAACCTTGCTCGCCGATTTGAATTTTATTCTTTTTGTCCTTTTCATAAACTCCTTCGCTGTGACCGTCTCTTGCAAAAAACATTGTATTTCCGTCAACAGAAACAGTAACCGGACCATCATGATAAGGTGTGTTTAATTCATTTACTTTCTGTGGTTCAGTAAGTGTTCCGTTTAGATTTAGTGTTGAAGAAAAAATATCCAAATACGGTTGATTGTTCCACTTGTCTGTTTTGTTTGAAGTGTTCCGTGTGCTGGCAAAATACAACGTATTATCATTCGTTAAAATAGCTCCAAAATCACTTTGGTCTTTACTGTTGATTGTTGTTTCTTTTACATCAAACAACTTGGTTTTATCAGCTAAACTAGGAATATAATTCGGATTGGCTTTATGGTCTTTTGCTCGTTGATCATTGGGCATTAGCGAAGCAAACTTATCCATTTGTACATTGGCTTCTTGGTATTTTCCTTGTGATTTTAAAGTTTGTGCATAGCGATAAAAAGTTTCGCCATCCGAACTTTTTACCACTGCTTTTGCATACCATTTTGCCGCTTCTGCGGTGTTGTATACATTATAATAGCTGTCGGCCAATTGTTTGTAAACATATTTGTCGGCTTTTTTAGATTCAGCGATCTTTAAGTATTCTTCAATTGCTGCTACATACTGATAAGTTTCAAATAGTTTATCGGCCTTTTCCGTTTGTTTATTTTGAGCTAAAAAAGTGGTTGAAGTTAAAAAAAGGACAATATTTAAAAGTATATTTTTCATTAGATTTTTTTCCTTTAGATAATATGTTGAATCAAACTGAAATTTTAAAAGTCTCAATAGGATTGATTAGATTTCAAATATATCAAAAAAATAAGTATTCAAAGGAGAATTAGAGAAAGTAAAACAATTATCTCGCAAAATTAGAATTGAATCTAGAAAATCTAGCTAATAGGAATAGGTTTACTAGAATTCTAGTAAAAAAAGTGGGTCATATTGGATTCGAACCAATGACTTCCACGTTGTCGACGTGACACTCTGAACCAACTGAGTTAATGACCCTTTAGAAATAAAAAACTCCCTAATTACTTAAGGAGTTTTTGGTGGGCGATGAGGGTTCAAAACCTAATTCCCAACTCCTTGATATATAATGAAATATAATCTTTAAAAACTACTTGGTCTCGATAATGCTCCTTTTTTTTGGGATGCAATTATTCCTAAATCTTAATAGTGTAAAGTTAATAAATAATGAGGTATTTAGCAAATTAATCTAAACCAAAAAATGAACTAGTTGTAATTAAATTCGAGAGTTTTTTAAGAATAATTATTCTATTTTATCATTTTAAAATACTACCCAAAAATGAGTGGTTCTACTTGTTCAATTTTCAAACCTGTGTATTGACAGAACTCTTCAATTGTTACGAATTCATTATCAAGTTTGTTGTTACTTTTCCTAATTGCTTTTAATATTCTGGTGCTTTGTCTGTAACTCTTGCCTGTGATTCGTTCAATGTCTTTTGGATAGATACATATTCTTTTCGTGATCGCTTTCATACTTTATCCATGCCTTTGAATAGGCTTTGACTACCTTCTGACTAGCAGAAAATCTTCTGCAATTTAACTATAATTTTTTAAACTGATAAAGGGTGTTTTTATGTTCATTTTGGACACTTGTGTCTATTTTGGACATATGGTACACTGCTTGTTTTTTCTTTAGCAAAATGCGTTGTAATCTTTGTGATTATCATTTGAAACTGTTGCAACAAAATTTAGAATGATGGAGTCGTAAGCGGTTTGTTAAGGCAAACCAAATGTTTAACAAAATTTTGAAGTTATGGCTAGGCAGAAGGGCATAATTAAGTTGAAAGGTACTATCGGGGATATTACCTTTTATAAAACTCAAGATGGTCATTTAGCAAGAGAAAAAGGCGGAATTGAAGCTAGTAGAATTGCGAGTGACCCGGCGTTTCAAAGAACGCGTGAGAACGGTGCTGAGTTTGGAAGGGCAGGGAAGGCCGGTAAGATTTTGAGAACTTCTTTGAGAGCTTTGCTATTGAACTCTGCTGATGGAAGAATGGTGAGTCGGTTGACCCAACGCATGGTGAGAGTGATTCAAGCGGATGCTACCAATGAAAGAGGATTACGAAATGTGATTGATGGTGAAGCGGAATTATTGGCCGGATTCGAGTTTAACATTCGTGGTAAACTAGGGACTAGTCTGTATGCACCCTTTACTAGTGCTATTGATCGTGTTTCAGGTGAAATATCAGTTGATATTCCTCCATTTGTTCCTGCGAATATGATTGCAGCACCTTCCGGAACTACTCATTTTAAAATCATTTCTGCAGGAGCTGAAGTTGATTTTGAGGAAGAGACATTTGTAGTTCAAAACTCTGAAACAGCTATTTTACCATGGAATGCTGTTCCAACAGTTGCTATTAATCAGGTAAATACTGTTACACCTAACAGTACTAAACCTTTGTTTTTAGCACTTGGATTAGAGTTTTATCAGGAAGTGAATGGGCAAATGTATTCGTTGAAAAACGGAGCGTTTAACCCTCTTTCATTGGTACAAGTAAGCGGCTTGTAATCTTAAGTTAGAAATTTGAAATCAAAATTTAATATGGTTTTATTTTTAACTAGAACTTATTTCCCTGATGGAACAAATGGTAAACTCGAATGCGAAGGCAAATTGATTTCTTACACTATTGAATTGCCGTGGAGAAAAAACGAAACGAAGGTTTCCTGTATTCCGGAGGGGAAATATTTTATTAGAAAGCGATACAGTGCCAAATATAAATGGCATTTGGAAGTGATGAATGTACCGAATAGAAAGTTTATTCTTTTTCATCCTGCTAACAATGCCCAAAAAGAGTTGAAAGGCTGTATTGCACCTGTTACTAAACTTTCCGGACCGGGTTTTGGATTGATGTCTCGAATCGCTTTTGTAAAGCTTAGAGATTTAGTTTACAAGGCTTTGGATAATAGTGAAAGTGTCGAATTAATTGTTCAATAGAACCTGAAAAGGGCAAAAAAGATTGGATTATGAATAAAATTGTAGAGCGAGCGAAAGCTCCCACACCAAAGTTTTTTAAAGTGCTTCGAACTATTGGATTGGCATTGGCCACAGTTGGTACAGCAGTTGTGACTGCTCCGGTTGCTTTACCGGTAATCATCACCACAGTCGGAGGTTATGTGGCTGTTGCGGGTGGGGTTATCTCGGCTGTAAGTCAGTTGACTGTTGAGAACAATGAGCAGCCACACTAATTCAACGATAGTTGGCACTGCCGGAGGTACTTTTTTGAGTATTGTGCCTAATTTGAACTCAGAAGATTTGATAAAAACAGTTGTTTTAGCTGCTGTTGGAGCTGTAGTGAGTTTTTCAATTTCTGTAATGCTTAAATACCTCTGTAAGAAGCACAAAAAATAAGTTTAAGTCAAGTTGTGGTGATCTTTGAGTTAAACAAAATGAAAGCCCAAACCGAAAGGAATGGGCTTTTTTATTCTACAGTAACTTTAATAGAGAAATCAAGTGTTTTGTTGTGGCAAGAAGGGCAAAAATTACCCGTAGGATATATGGTAAAATTGCCATATGTGAATTTGACAAGATATTCCGGATGTTCAGATTGAAGCTCTGCGTCTGTGTAAATTTTGTAAACCATTGGGTCAAACATTTTGTAGTTGATGGTTTCCATCTTCCCGGTTTTGGTATTAATCGCAGGACCTAAACAAGCATTTTGAAATTTAAGGCGACCTCCTCCAAATTTAAATCTTTTGGAGTAGCTGCAAGCGTTGCAAGTTCCTATCATTTCATGTTCCATATTTTCTTATTTGAGTAATTTCAATACTTACTTGATTTCAAAAATACCTTTTAAAATTAAAATTGATGGATTTTTTGAGTATAGAATATTAACAAAATTTACGGTTATCAACAAAATAAAACAGCCTAGTCTCTCGATTAGGCTGTTTTTTTGGGTGAAATTTACCTTTTACAGTACCGATATAAAATAACCTTTCTGAGGTCATTTATGAGGTTGATGTTTTTATGAAATTGGTCCTCTTTTTGCTCCAACAATTTGAGGGTTGCGACGTCTTTTTTGTGTTGTTCAAAATCTTGCATCATTTCATTAGATTTTAACATCAGATTTTTAGAAAAATCATGGATTCGGATATAAGGTATAACGGAACCAATTAAAAAATGATGCCAAAATTTTATCCTCCAAAGTGATGAAATAATGGCTTTCATGTGTTCGCAATCTTCTGAGCAGTACAAAAGAATTACAAAACAGTTCGGGCATGGTTCATTGAGTGGTTTCCCTGTATTCATTCCCTTGTTGAGAATGAAAAAATGAGGGTTTGAGTAGGTTTCCCCAGTTCGGTGGTGTTTTAATTTAAAATTTATCATAACGTGGCGTTTAAAGAATTACTGACAAGACACACTTTTCCATTAAAATTTTTTGAAAAGAAAAAAAAGAAAAAAAAGAAAGCACTCTCTTTAAGTGGAGGGTTTCAAAAAAGCAAGTTTTTTTTAAAAATACTACCACCCCATAACGTCTTATGAAAAATATTGTTAGGTAAAAAGTGATTCGGAGATGGATGGGTGGTGGAGATTTTTTAAAAAACCCGCAGGGCTTGAACTTGCTTTTTTGATAACCCGGAACTTAACTTTGCTATCTTTTTTTTTATTTTATTTTTTTTGATTCGGAGTGGAAAGTTTCACGTTTCTTTATTGGAACGCGGATTGAACGGATTAGCTAAAGCTAAACGCGGATTTTCACTGATTTTGATAGCTTCGCTATTGTTTGATTTTCACGGATTTATTTCTGCTATCATTTTTTATCTAACACCGCTTTGTATAAAATAGATTTTGTTTCGAAGGACGGTTTACTCTCGTTCGTAGTTGGGGTCGTCTTGCAAGGGTTTCCAATTTTGGTTCTGGATGAAATAACCAAAAAAAACAATAACCACGCTTTTCATCCAGAACCAAAATTTGAAACTCTTGATGCCCGTTTTGATTTTTGAGGGTGCCGGTAAGTGAATTGAAATAGAGTGTTAGTTGGTTTTGATTAGGAGATGGATAGCACCTTCAAAAAACAATGCAAATACTTCCGATTTTATAAGATGTTAGGGAATATTTCTATCGAAGACCGGTTTGCTATCGTTCGGAGTTGGGGACGTCTTGTAAGTGTTTCAAATTTTGGGGGCGGATGAAAAAACCAAAAAACAATGTAAACGCTTTTTATCCGAACACGAAATTTGAAACTCTTACTGGCACATAGTCTTGATTTTTGATGGTGCCTGAAAGTGAATTGAAAAGATGAGTTAGGCAAAACTTTATCAGGAGATGGATGGCACCTTCAAAAAACAATGCAAATACTACCGCTTTTTTTAAGTATTTAGGTAGAATTTGATACGGAGATTGAGCAAGTGTATAGTTTTGATTTGCTTGGCAGTTTCTTTTCTGATTGCTTTTAAGGCTTACTGATGCCTGGAAGGAGTTTAAAAGTTGATAGTTTTAAGGTTTAATGTTGTTAAAAGCATTATGGCATCTGCAAGACTAAAAGCAATTACTACTACTCTCTTGAGCAAATCAAAACTATACTCTTGCGGATGATTTTATATTTTGAGGTTGCATGGTTTTGAAAGTTGGCAGTCACAGTCTCAGTTGGCAGAGCTTTTCTCATGAAAATTTATGCAACTTCAAAATATAATGCAAATACTTCCGATTTAAGCGGTTCGTTGATAAAAACAATAGGTAAAACGTGATTCGAAGAAAGGCTTTTAAGCAAAGGACAAAACTTCTTATGAAAACACAAAGTAAGACCCGCGAAGCCACGTGTTTTTGGTAGCTTGGGTGATGCGAGGAAAGCTACCAAAAATGTGTGGCTGGAGCGGGGCTTTCGAGCGTTGGCCGTGCGGCTTTTTTACATAATGTTATTATAGGGCAATTACTACTCTTGTTTCGAAGGAAAAAACTTCTTTATTGCCCTATAATGCCACATTATGTAACTAAGCTTTGGGAAAAGTTTTTGTTGCCTTGCACATTTTCCATTCGGAGTGATACATTTCTGGCATACAAAAACTTTTTAGAGCGTTGGGAAGGAGTGGCAACTGGAAACAAATAACTGTTTTATTTTCTAACATTAATTTGTTTTGATTTAAAACATTTTATATATTTGCATAACTAATCTATATTTCAAAATTATGCTATTTCAAATTTCACAAGATCAAATTGGCCATCGTATTTCTGAATTGAGAAAGAGAAAGCAATTTTCTCAAGAAGATTTGGCAAAAATGGTTGGTATATCTAGACCTTCTTTGACTCAAATAGAATTAGGAAAAAGAAGTTTGAATATAATGGAATTGCAAAAATTTGGGCAAGTATTGGGTTTTTCTCTTGATGATTTTATGTCTGAAAAATTTTCATTGGATACTTTAGATTACTATGAGGAGAAAAAACAAGACAATGTTACAGAAAGAATTTCAGTACCCTCTTTAAAGGTAAGTAAGATGAAAAATATTTTGCTTTACATCTTGGAACATTGTGCCGGAAAACCAAATGTAGGAGAAACTGTTTTATATAAGCTTTTGTATTTTTCAGATTTTAATTATTATGAATTGTATGAAGAACAATTGACAGGAGCCACTTATCGTAAATTGCCTTTTGGACCAGTTCCTCAAAATTTGGATATTATTATTCATGATATGATTGAGAGCGAAACTATTCAGCGATTAAAAACGGAGTATCATGGTTATCCACAAACTCGATATATACCGCTTGTAAAAGCTGACTTAACAGAATTAAAGGCTAGTGAGAAAGAAGTTATCGATAGAGTGATTGAGCAAATGAGTGATTGGTCTGCTTCCGCAGTAAGTAATTATTCTCATAAGGATATTCCTTGGATGGTTTCTAAAGATGGTGAAGAAATTGATTACGAATTGGCTTTTTATCGTGAACCTCCGTTCTCCGTTAGAAACTATGAAGAAGATAATGGGTTATGATTGAATTTGAAGAAATAACTCCTTTCAAGAAAGATTTTAAGACACTTTTAAAGAAGTATAAAACTTTAGTTGATGACATTGAGCTTGTAAAGAAAGTGTTAGAAGTTCTACCTGAGGATAGACCACCATTTAGTTATAGAATTGATAATTTAGGTATTGAGAGTTGTGTCATAAAAGTTAAGAAAATTGCTTGTAAATCGCTTAAAGGAAAAGGAGTTAATTCAGGTTTGCGATTGGTTTATGCTTATTTTAAAGAAGAAGAATGCATCGTTTTTGTAGAAATTTATCATAAGAATGAAAAAGAAAATGAAGATAGAGATCGGATTTTAGAGTATTTTAAATAATAAATTATGAAGATAAAATTAAATGAAGGACATGCTGGTATAATTATTCTTCTAAATGGTGAAGTATTTAATTATGGTGTAAAAAGATATATTATGAAGACTAATACATTGGTTTATTATACTGGGAAAGCTCTTCGTGAATTATTTATATACAGCACATCTGAAGAAGAGAAGTTATCTGTCAGCAATGTATTGGAACTTTCTGAAAAAGAGTTGGAAGAACTGGGCTATATTGGAAAAGTAAAAATGTCAGATATAGCATCTTACACATAAAAAAACCGAAGCTATGGAATAGTGCTTCGGTCAGAGTAATTTAATTGATTGGACCCTTTTAAATTATTCTGCAAAAGTAATAGAATTCTATTTATTACCTAATTATTCCTTGGGTTTTTAATCAAACGCCTCAGTTTTAAATTGTTTGATTGTATTAAATCTGATAGCCATGGCAAAAAATGGTACACCCGGAGATGGGCATCGTAATGGTGCAGTAAAAGGAAGAAGTCAGACTTATAATCCTAAAACTGAACAGTATGTTAAGCGTGACGCTAGTACTGGTCGTTTTATGGATGTTAAGCAAGATGGAACGCCTTTTAAAGGAGTAAGAAAAGAGAAGTGATTTTCTTTTTAGAGTAGTTAGGTGTGCTTTACCCAATAGGGTAAATGCACTTTTGTTTCACCAAAAATAGAATTCTTATGAGTACAATTACCAAAAGATTTCAACACAACCCAAAAGCAACTATTTGCCTTAAAAATAACTGTGTTACAGTTTATGATGAAGTAGCAGAATTAGTCAATGGAATAGCTGTAGTGGCTTCTCTAATTGTTGCTTTTTCTTTGGTTGCTAAAGCGTTGAAATAAATTATTATTTTTTAGACGAGCTTTTAAGGCTCGTCTAATTTTAAATTAAATAGAATGAATAAATCAGAAAAAGAACGTTTACTTTTTAATATCGGGAGATTTGACCATTATTATGATAGTATCAATAATAAAATTGCAGTTTATATTGCTGTAAATACTTTTTTACTTGGAGGAATAACTGGAACCTATTTTGCCATAAGTTCAAAACTCACTATTTGTAAATCTAGTATTGAGTTTTTGATTATACTATTGACTTTAGTAGGGTTATTGACAATAGCTTTGCTAATTTATGCTAGTATTCCATTTTTAGGATTTAAATCTTCGTCTTTGTATTATTTTGGAACTATATCAAAAAATACTTTTGATGAATATAAAGAAAAAAGCAAAAAATGTGATGAAAAAGAAGACTTGAATGATTTAAGAGAACAAGTCTATTACTTATCAAAAGGATTGAGTAAAAAATTTACAATTTTAAGTATAACTGGACAATCAATGCTTTTTCAAGTTATAATGTTAATTATTGTATCACTATTAATTTTTAAAAACAATATTTAAAATGAATATATATTTAGATTATTTTAATGTAATCAAAGAAGCAGTACAGGCAGACCAAAGAAGTTCTTTATCAAAAGGATTATCAGGAGCTAGACCATTAAATGAAAGCTATAAAGCAACTTTTTCATCAATTAAAAATAAAATATCAGATAAAGAGCTTGCACCCAGCATGCGTAAATATTCTGAGATTTCTGGCTTATCCAGACCTAATTATAATCAAACATTAGGATTGCATCCTGACTTTGGCCATTTAAAGGCTACTAACACCACAGAAGAACATTATATTATTTCATGCTTCGTTGATATTGTGGGTAGTACTAATTTATTTAAAAAATTTAGTAAAGAAACTGTGTTCTTAATTACTAATACACTTGTAAAAGCAAATATACATACTGCTTTAATTCATGGTGGTTATATTCAACGCATTCAAGGAGATGGCTTATTTGTTTATTTTGGAGGTAAAAATATATCAAAAGAAAAAGCTGTTAAGGATGCTTTATTATCTCTAAGTACCTATAGTTATTTTGTGCAAAATGATTTGAAAGATTATTTATTATCTCAAGGCGTTGAGAATATTTCCATAAGAAGTGGTATTGATATTGGAGAGGCAGAAGATGTTTTATGGGGTTCTTGTGGAATAGAAAATATTAGTGAGGTTACTACTTGCAGCTTACATACTAGTTTAGCTAGTAAAATGCAGTCTTATGCTAGTAGGTTCGGAATTGTTGCAGGTGACCATATAAAAGATTTATTGCCGAAAAGTGAAGAATATTTTAGCGTTGTTTCTAAAAGAACCGGAAATGAAAACGACCGTTATATTTTCAAAAATCCTGAAGAAGGTTTTTATTATACCCAACATGATTTTAATTGGGAAAAGTTTTTAAAAGAGCAACCTCACGTTACATTAGATCAAAATGGAAAATTAAATTTTAGACTTCCCGTATCAAATACTATATTAAATCCTCTGCATTTACAACCTATCGCGGAATTGAGTAAACCCTATTTCAATTAATGAATAGAAAGTTAAGTAAAGATATTGAAGCATTCTTGGATATGTATCCAATTTTCTTTTTAGTTGAGGAAACAGAAGTTAAACTTACTTTGGATGGTAAAATTGATATTATAGATGTTGATGGAAATTATTGGGATAGTTATGATATAAGGATTAAGGTTCCTGTCACTAAATATCCCAATATTATTCCTGAGGTTTATGAAATTTCCAAGAAGATTAAACGAGAAAATGATTGGCATATAGCTAATGATGGTGCTTGTTGTTTGGATATTACTCACCAACTACTACTATTAAAAAATAAAGGAATTGATTTGATTTCTTTTTATCAAAACAAGATTTATCCGTTTTTTGCTAATCATCAATATAAGCTACAAACAGGGAATTATGCAAATGGTGATTATCCTCATGAATTTGATGGAGTTAAGTATTATTATGCTAAAGAATTTAATCTTATAGATTCAGAATTAATTATCAAAATATTAAAACAAATTACAACAAATAAGTTGCCAAAAAAAGAAGCCATGTGTATATGTGGAAAATTTAAATTTAAACATTGTCATCTATCAACTGTTACCAAATTAATCCAATTTGGACAACACCAATTAAAGATGGATTTAGCACTTTTTATACTTGATTCTAATGAAAAAAAATGATTTTTTTTAAAAAGTAGGTCACAGGTTCGATTCCCAATTGGTCTTCAATCCTTTATTTATAAGGAAAGTTTTTGACACACAAAAAAACTACGTGTCAAAAAAAGTTAAAAAAAGGTTTTTTTAAAAAGGGAAAGTATAGGTGTATCATTTTTGGTGGCTACTAAAATTGCCACACTATTTGCCAGGATTGCTATGATACTTTCTATGTTCATTTCTCAAAAGTATTAAAAAAATGTAATCAATTTTAATTTATTTTCTTTAGGCATATAATGCAGTGTAGCCTGACATTTCACTTTTTCTTGAGAATATTGAACTTCTAATTCAATGATTACATTAAATTTGATGACATTGAATTCTTTTAATTCTGACATTTCATAGATGTAGTTATCCTTGATTTTTTCTTTTATTAATTTTTCAAAATCTATAATAGAATACTTTTCTAATTGAGCTTTTTTTAGTTTGCCTCCTTTTTCGTTTAAAAGATAGTTAAACTTTGGCTCATCGATTTCTATATTGAGTCTTTCTAAATCTTTTACAATAGGTGTAATAGAGTTTAAAGCAATTCGGGTATCTAAACTGTAACCCTTTAAATCCTCTCTTTCAATTTTATAGGATAAAAACAAATCATAGTATAGACTTGGAATACTTCTGATTGAAAAGTTATACTTTTCAAATGGTAAACCTTGTGTGTTTTGATCAATTTCCCAATCTTCATCTTCATAAGGAAGGATTATTTCATTATTGTTTACTATGGCTACTTTGCATAGTATAAAAGACATTATTGTTTTTAATTTTGTTTGTGTCGTTGTATCAATAAATCCTACATAAGGCTCATAGTTACTCAGGTGATTATGAAAATTAGTAAATAAGGTATTTGAAAGATTATTGATATAAATAATGAAGCAATCTCGTATGTTCAAAAAATCTGTATCTTTTTCAGATATCAACTCTTCAAAAAACACCTCCCTCCAAAAATAAAAGTTTTGCTCAATTATTAAATCACCGGATAAGATACTGTGCTTTGTTTTTTTATTAAAAATCGGAATTACTTTATCAAAAACTTCATAACCATACCAAGCTGATTTTATTTTAGAACTGTCAAAAATAAGTGCAATTTCTTTCTTGTTGATATTTGGTGTCAATACATTCCTTAAATCTTTGTACTCTATTTTCTTTTTTGAATGCAAATTTTCCTCGAAATGATTAAAAGCTAGCTGAATTGCCTCATACATCTGTTTATCTGTAAGTTTGAAATTTTCTTTCATTACTTCCAAATAAAAATTTTCTCTTGATTCTAGCGTAAAAATAATTTTGTTTGACATGCCCTTAATCCATTCAATAATTGAAATACTATTTACAGCTGCCCACCAACACCTTTAAACTTCTCTACAAACTCAACAATTTTTTGGTAAACACTTTTCTTTTTTGTTAAGTACTGTGGATTCAAAGGACTCATTTTTGGTAACAATGCATTCAATTCTGTACCGGTATCTGTGGCAAACTCTCGTTTTAATGAGTTTGTGATGTATCGTTTTGCTTCTTCTTCATTTAGGTTTTCTTCAGTAATTAATTCGGAAGCTTCTTTCTTCTGTTTTTCCTGAGCATAATTGAAGAATGCATCAATCACATTTGCTTTGTCTTGAATAGTTTCCAAATCAGTTTCATTGATGAAATCAACTAGTAAACTTTCTTTTGCTCTGTTGCCAATACTTGCACGTATCACTCGACGAATTTCTTCTATTAAAGTGGCTTTGTCTTTGTTTTTTTTGTTATGCTCAAAAATTAATTCAAGAATATAATCTAAGTTTATTTCTTGAGATTTCAATAAGTCTATTTCAAAGACAACATCATCCCAATCTATATTAGATTCTTCAACTTCTTTACCACTTTTTTCACGTCTTAACCAATCACGGATGTCATTATACGTAGAACGATAATCTTGAATTGTTCGTTCCGGAAGTAGACTTATCTCTTGCATTATTGCAATATCGTTGTCTGACACAAAGTAAGCTTCTTTAAATTCTTGGATGGATTGAGCATCTTTTATGTCAATCGATTTAAAGGCTTTGAGATTGGTAAACTCATCGTAATTCTGCAAGATGTTTTCTACTCGCAAATACTCTCCAAATAATTTTGAGAATTCTTTTTTGTCTTTTTCAGTTACAATTTCATCGGGATTCGGGAATTTTTGATTTAAATCATTTACCACCTCTATGAAACCTCTACGTGCATGACCTGTTGAAATATCTGTAAAGCCTTCTAAATATTCTTTATAGCTTTTTTCTAGTACTACATTTTTAGTGTTTTTATCACCAAATAATGTTATAGCATCAACTGTAGCGGTCTCTAAATCTCTGAAAGTAATTATATTTCCAAAGGTTTTTGTGGCATCATAAATACGGTTTGTACGTGAAAAAGCTTGCATTAAACCATGATAACGAAGGTTCTTATCTACAAACAGCGTGTTAAGTGTTGGAGCATCAAAGCCAGTAAGAAACATACCTACCACAATAATCAAGTCAATTTCTTTGCTTTTAACCCGTTTTGCTAAATCCCGGTAATAGTTTTGAAACTCTTTACTTTCTACACCAAAACTAGTTCTGAATATGTTGTTGTAGTCGTTTATTGCTGCCGTTAAAAATTCTTTGGCACTGCTATCCAATGCTGTTGGCTCAAAGTTTTCATCGACAATTTCACCAATGGCACTTTGCTCTTCATTAGCAGCATAAGAGAATATTGTTGCTATTCTTAATGGTTTTTCACTTTCTTTTTGTAGGCGATTTAATTCTTCGTAGTAACATTTGGCCGCATCCACACTACTTACCGCAAACATGGCATTGAAACCTTTGTTGGTACCTTGATTTCTGTGGGTTTTAATTCTAAAATTTTTTAGTATGTATTGTGAAACTTCTTTTATACGAGCTGGATGTAAAAAGGCTTTCTTGTTTTCTGCAGCCGTTAATTTCTTTTCATCAATTTCTGTTTCTATGCTTTTAAACTGCGGACGAACATCATTATAATCTACTTTAAATTTCAGTACTTTTTCATCCCTAATCGCATCTGTTATTACATACGAATGCAACTCACGACCAAATACACTAGCTGTTGTTTCAGCACCCAACGCATTTTGAGGAAAGATAGGAGTTCCGGTAAAACCAAATTGATAGAATTTTTTAAACTTTTTATTTAGGTTTTTTTGAGCCTCACCAAATTGCGAACGGTGAGCTTCATCAAAAATGAAAACGACTTGTTTTTGATAAATAGCCAAATCACTCTCCGTTTTCATCAAGTTATTTAGCTTTTGAATGGTTGTGACAATAATTTTATTATCGTCCTTCTCTAAGTTTCTCTTTAATCCTGCGGTACTATCTGAACCGTTAACACTATCGGGTGAAAAGCGTTGGTATTCTTTCATGGTTTGAAAGTCCAAATCTTTACGATCGACTACAAAGAACACTTTATCAATGAAATCTAATTCAGTGGCCAAACGTGCTGCTTTAAAACTAGTCAGTGTTTTTCCGGAACCTGTTGTGTGCCAAATATAGCCGCCGCTTTCTACTTTAGACCAAATTTTAGCTTGAAATGAACTTTGAATTTTCCATAACATTCTTTCGTTAGCTGCAATTTGATACGGTCGCATAATAAGCAAGGTATCACTTGTATCAAAAACTGAATAGGTTAGCAATACGTTTAACAATGTGCGTTTTTCAAAAAAGGTCGTCGTAAAATCTTTAAGGTCTTTGATTAATGTATTATCCGCTTTTGCCCAATTCATGGTAAAGTCGAAACTGTTTTTGTTTCGCTCTACTGTATTGGCAAAATATCGACTGTCTGTGCCATTAGAAATTACAAAAATTTGCAAGTATTTAAACAGCGAATTTGAGCTGTTTAAACTCTCTTTGGTGTAACGATGCACTTGGTTAAATGCTTCACGTATGGCTACACCTCTTTTTTTTAATTCTACTTGAACCAAAGGCAAGCCATTTACTAAAATAGTCACATCATATCGATTGGAATGTGTTCCTTTTTGTTCAAATTGTTTGATTACCTGAACTTTGTTTCGAGCTATATTCTTTTTATCAACTAAATAAATGTTTTGAATACGGCCATCGTCAAAAACAAAATCATAGATATAATTTTCATGGATTTTTCTGGTTTTTTCTACCAAATTATCGCTAGGTTTATCTAAATATTCTTCCACGAAACGAACCCATTCACTATCTGAAAATTCCATGTTGTTTAATGCCTGTAATTGCACTCTAACATTTTCCAACAGGTCTTCGGTAGTGTTTAAATTAGGATTTTCATATCCTTGATTGATTAGATCCCGAATAAATTCTTTTTCAAGAGCCGCCTCAGTTTGATACACCGCAGGTGGTTCATTTACCTGTGAATACTTAGTAAATTTATCTAAAACAATAAAATTGTTCGATTCTGCGATGGTTTTATAATGTGTCATTTTCTTGATGATTTATTGGGATTTCAGGCTCAATTTGTGCCGCTGCATTATTTTGTATTTCTTCTTTCCAATATTTACTATTAACTAAATGCTCTAACAACAACTTAACTGTTTGCTTTTCCGGTTCTGTAGGGTCTGGTACTGCTTCATTTGATAATGTGGAATGGCTTGTAAATTGAATTATTCTATTGTAATATAATTGTCTATCTTCTGGAAGTAATCTTTTCCATTCCGGATAACCTAAAAAATTTGCTGTTTTCTCGTATAAGTTTCTTAACAACATGAAATGATATTTTTCTACAGTATTTGTTGCAATTGCCTCCTCGATCATGTTTTTAATGTAAAGGTGGTATGAGAAACTTTTATTAGAATCGCCATTAAGTGGTTTTAGTTCAAAAGTACCATCATCAAATTTTTTTAACATATAACACGTTTTGTTGCTTAACTCGTTAAAAACTACATTGTAAAACAAAGGATTATGGGTTGAAACTACAAACTGTATGCCTGATGATTTTTTAAAAAGTGTTGCTAAATTAACTGCTAATTCAATTAAATGGTTATCGTCTAATGAACTTACCGGGTCATCTATAAAAACATACTCTAAACTGTTAAAATCGTCAGTGGGTCTGTTTTCAGGATCCATATTTTTTATTTCCACCACTTGCTCTAGCAAACTAAAGAAAACACACCAAATAAAATTACTTTCTTCGCCTTTTGAAATTTTTATGTTTTCAAGATTGTCATCTCCTCCACGTTCTAATGAGAAAGTAACTTCTGAAAAATCTTCACTAAATTTTGGGGTTATTGATTGACTTGTATAATGTTGGAAGTTAGAAATAATATTAAAATCTTGGCCTTGGTCTTTTAGAAAGCCTAAAGCTAAATTTGTAAAATTATTAGGTCTAATGGTTAGTTTTCTTTCTACATCGGTATCTAAGTCATTATCCCAAAAAAACAAATCTTCGGTAAAAGCATTGTAATACATTACTTTAATGCCATTGTTTTCGTTATCATCTCCATTTTTTGGTGCCACTAACAAACGAAATTCACGTGATAGTCTTGTTTTTCCTGTGCCATTGAAAGCATAGATTAATTGCACTTTTTTATTGGCATCGATAAGTGATTGTGCTATTTCAGTTAATGATTGTGCCATTTTATATTAATTTTCTTTTGGAAAGGTTAACAACAAATCTCTATAATACTCATATTGCTTTTGTCTCAACTCTATTTCTTTTGGTAATCCCTCGCTAATTGAGTTGGTTAATATATCAAATTTGTCTAGTAAGGAAACGATGCGTTCTTGTTCTTCGAGTGGTGGGATTGGAATTTTGAATTCTTTTACTTTTGCATCTGAAATGGCAGGATATGCTGAACCACTTTGATTTTCTTCTACATAATTTTTGAAGTTTGTAGACAAAATATGAAAAAATATCCATTTTGGTAATACCACATCAGTATTAGCTCTTAAAATACAATATCCTGTACTAGCAATTTCATTAGAATATTCATCATTGATTAAACACAAACGCTGTTGAGTAGGTCTTGTTGTGGCAAAAATTACATCATCTTTTAAAACAATTTTTTGTGCTCTGCTTGGAGCAGTTTGTGAATTAATTTCTGAAGTTTCAATAATAGAATTATTTTCACGACTAACAGATGTTAAATCTATATAACGATAAGTACTATTATTATCTTTCCATCTTATATTTTGAGTTGCTAAACAAATCTCACCCAATGCTTTCCATTCCAATTCATTTTTATCAAAAGTTAGTAACTTCTCTCTATAATAACTATATTGCATTTTTCGTGCTGTAAGCTCTGCTGTAAGCTCTGCTGTAAGCTCTGAAAAGGTATCGAGAATTGAAACTATTTTTTGTTGAATTTCGAGTGATTTTTTTGGATTATCTGGGCATGGAATTGGGATGAGTTTATTTGCATAATTACTAATCCATTGTCTTTTATGGTCGCCATCCACTAAATCACTAGGCAAAGTATTCATCCAATAGTAAATATATTTTAATGAAGCTTTTGATTCGTCTTTAGAAGTAATCATTTTCATTGCTGATGATTTAGCTTTAAAATCAAAATCAACCCACTTATTTGCCGTTGTAAAATCATCGAAAATTATTACCGGCCTTTCGGATGCTTTATAAATCCCATCAGTTTCATCAGTATATCCTAAAATAAAAGTTTTACCCGCTGTCAGTACTGGGGTTTTAAAATTATTATTATAATTATTTGATTCAACTAAATATCTTGTTGGTTGCTCATAATCGGCAAAGTCACCGAGTGGTAGCCATTCCACAGTAACATCATTTAATAATTTTTCTAAAAAGTTTTTTTTATTCTTCATTATTTTTTTTGCCTTTTAGATTTTTTTTGGCTATTTGTTTGTCTAAGGTTTTTACTCTGCGTTCCAATTTTTTAATGTCTTCTTCTGCCGGTAATTCTTCGGGTTTAATGCCGCTTTTTCCAAGTAAAGATCTTACGTCTTTATTGTTTTTAACGTGTTCGGTTGTAATCGTATTTTCGCCTTTCAGGTTGTTTTTCTTTACATTAAAATTGGTGATCTCTGTTGCTAATTGTTTAGCTGTTATGGTAATAGTTGGTAAGAAATCGGCTAACGGTCTGTTTTCTTTTATACCTAACTTGCGTTTCATGTCGCTGGTGTTATATCCTCCAAACATGGCCCAATCACCTTTGCTTCTAATTCTAGCAAAACCTGAGTTGTCAACGCCTCTTTCGTAAATATTTTTAGACAATTCGGTTTCAGTAGCCGCTAGTTTTTCACGAGCTTGCAAGCGTTCCATGAGTTGAATACGCTCTTCTAATAATTCTTGTTTGCGAGTTTGAATGGCAAAATAACTTTGAGCAAATGCAATTTGTTCTTTTTTAGGGTCTCCGTTTTGAGCTATTAGGTAACAAGCGTAACGAGTTAGCATTATATCCTCTTGCTTGCGTTCTGCACCTGAACCAATTTTGACCATTTTGTTGACGTCAACGAAATGGTCTGAAACCTCTTCGCCAGTAGTTTCGCAACTTTCTTTTGCTTTATTTATTGCGTTTACAAAATTTCGCCAATCGGCATATCCTAAGAGTTCTTGTAGTTCGCGAGCCAACCAATATTCTATACCGTCTTGTTCGTAGGCATATTCTTCGAAACGTTTGTTTAGTTTTGTAATTGTATTTTTTTCCATGCTAAGAATTCTTTTAAAAGATTATCCTTCAATTTCATTAATAATAGTATTAATATCTGTTCGAAGTTTATCAATTTTTTTTACTGTTTCAGCTACTTCATTGTTTAATTCTTCAATGTTTATTTGCTTTCGATTATCTTTTGGAGCAACATACGAACTAACCGATAAATTATAGTCGTTTGAGGCTATTTTGTCATTCTCAATAGAAATAGCCACATGAGGAACATCGGCTTTGCTATCAAATAACTCCATTATTTTATCAATATGATCATCGGTCATTATATTATTATTGGTAACCTTTTTGAAGAAATCTTCGCCACTGGCATCAATAAACTGCGTTTTTGTATCGGTTTTATGTTTTGAAAGTACTAGAATAGTCACTGCAATTGAAGTACCATAAAACAAATTAGGAGCTACAGAGATGATGGTTTCAACAAAATTGTTATCTACTAAATACTTTCTGATTTTTTGCTCGGCACCGCCACGGTAAAAAATTCCAGGAAAGCAAACAATGGCCGCTCTTCCTTTACTTGATAGATAGCTAAGAGCATGTAGAACAAAAGCAAAATCGGCTTTTGATTTAGGGGCCAAAACCCCAGCAGGAGCAAAACGGTCGTCATTAATCAGTGTTGGGTCGTCATCACCAATCCATTTTACTGAATAAGGCGGATTAGAAACAATGGCATCAAAAGGTTTATCATCAATAAAATGCGGATGATGTAATGTATCTCCTAATGCAATATTAAACTTATCGTAATTGATGTTGTGTAAAAACATATTCATACGAGCCAAGTTATAGGTAGTGTGGTTGATTTCTTGGCCATAGAACCCTTCTTCTATGATATGGTCATCAAAGTGTTTTTTGGCTTGTAGCAAAAGTGAGCCCGAACCAGCTGCCGGGTCATATATTTTATTCACTTTTTCTTGTTTGTGCATTGCCAATTGTGCAATTAGTTTTGAAACGTGTACCGGTGTAAAAAACTCACCGCCTGATTTTCCCGCGTTGGCGGCATAATTACCAATAAGAATTTCGTAGGCATCACCAAAAAGGTCAATTTGATTGTCTTCAAAATTTCCAAAATTTAGCTCTTCCACTCCTTTCAAAACAGCAGCTAATCTTAAGTTTTTATTTTCAACCGTATTACCTAATCGTGTACTTGTAGTGTCAAAATCGGCAAATAAGCCTTTTATATCTTCTTCTGATGGATAACCATTGGCTGAACTCTCAATGGCATTGAAAATGGCTTTTAAATCGGTATTTAGGTTCGGATTTGTATTGGCCGTTTTAGCAACATTTACAAATAGTTGAGTTGGATAAATGAAATATCCTTTTGTTTTGATTGCATCGTCTTTTATATCAGGTGTAATAACATCATCGGATAGGCTAGCGTAATCTATGCTTTCATCACCAGCCTCAATGTAATTTGTAAAATTCTCACTAATGTAGCGATAGAAAAGTGTTCCTAATACAAATTGTTTGAAATCCCATCCATCTACTGCCCCTCGAACTTCATTGGCTATTTTCCATATTTTGGCTAGTAATTCTGCTCTTTGTGCTGTACTTGTCATTGTTTGTTTTTGATAATTTAATAGTTATTTCATAAAACTTTTAATTTTCCTACTCATTTCTCTTTCCACTTGTTTGAAGTATGGCATTTTTTTAGCTTTCTAAAGTAGTAAAATTCATTAAAAAAAACTAAAATAAATTAGATCGTTCTTTATTTTTAGGAGTTGAATGCCTTTTCCATCAATTCTTGTTCGCTTCGGGAAATTCCGATTTCAGTTGCCATTGTTTTCCATTTGGTTGTAACTCCTAAGACTTGCTGGATAATTTCCTCCATTTGATTCTTGTTTAAACGAAAATATTCCCCCACGCTTTTTGCCAAATCGAAATCCAATTCATTGTTGTTAGTATCAATATTTAAGGCTAAGCCGTCTTTGTCGATAGAAGGGTTAAGGTCATAAGCCGGAGATAAAATCCATCCTTCTTTGGTTAGTATAAATCCGTGGTTTCTTAGGTGGTCATCGGTATTGGAAATGGCTATGTTAAAGATTATTCTTCGCCATAATTGGTGTAGGTTGGCTTCGATGTTTGCTCCGTGATTACTGATGAATTCTGCTATATCTAAGTAGCTTGCTTGGTTGTCTCGAATGGTGTCTTCGTTATTTCCTGTCATTGTCATTGCTGATGCAAAGTGGATTCGTTCACCGTTTTCACGGTCGAAGCGTTTTGTGAAAAAAGTATGGTGTTTTCCTAAAATTCTATCCATACGACAAGGTGCCATTTCAATTCCAGCCTTAGTTGCCAATTGATAGGCTAAAAATTCCCAAGCTGCTTTGTCAATGGTATCTGTTTTGGAGGGAAATTTGGCAATCCAAAGACTTTTATCTGCATCTAAAATATTGGCTTTGGGACGTGCACCCCCTAATGATGAGCCGGGTGCCATCAATACAGATAGCCATCTATTTACTTCTTCATTATCCGTATCATTTTCAAAGATATGTGCTGCGTTCTGCAATTCTCTAATGGATGACCAAGGAGGTGTAGGAGCTGTTTTGTTATTGTCTAAGAAGTCTCCATCCGGATCTGTTTTAAAACGCAAAGCTCCCATACGACTTTCATCGTAAACTCCTAACAAGTATTCAATGTCATAGAGAGTTCTAGGTTTTTCGTTTTTCTCTTTTGCCTGTTGTGCTTCTCTACGTTTCATTAGTGTTCGTCCCCAAGTATCGGGCATACTGTCGAGAAAGATCCCGAAGTTTTCTTTTTGATTTGGATATTGTGGTCCACCAAATAATTGTATGTCGGGGTCGAGTAAGAATTGTTGTCCTGATTTGAGCCAGTCCTTATCATACTCAAAGCTAAATGCTTTCTTGCCTTTGCCTTGTTGTGCAGACAAAATTCCAATCAATTTTGGTTCTTGCATTCCAGTCCAATGAGCGTAAACGTATATATCGGTTTTTGTAGACATTTTGGGATTGTTTTTGTTTGAAAGTTTAAAAGTTTAAAAGTTTAAAAGGGATGACTTTTGATATTTTAAGTGCTTTATTTTAACTTTTTTAATTTATTCTATTTGAGTAGTTCCAGGTCTTGGAGTTTTCTACCTAGTTCATCATCTGCAGCTAGTTTTAGGAAATCATCTTGAAGACCTAATACTCTTAATACATTAAAATAAGCACCAATTGCTACACTTGGATTTCCTTTTTCAATTTGGTATAAAGTAGTTCTAACAATATCTGCTCTTTCAGCTACTTGTATCGCTGTTAATTTTCTTCTTTTTCTAGCTAACTTTATATTTTCTCCCATCTGTTCTAATAACATTAGATGCTTAGGAAATACTATTTGTTTTTTTCTAGTCATTTTTCATAATGTTCATTAATATGAACAAAAATAGTTTTTTTGTTCATAATAACAAACATTTTGTTCAATGTTTTTATCTAAGCTATTACCCTCTGTTTTATTTGCTATTAATTCATTATATAGTTTCATCCAATTAAAATGTCCCAATTATTGACAAAATTTGGGACAATTATCTCATATCATGGTATACAATATAATTCTTATCATTTATAGTTACTTTATCAGGTTAAACCTGATTGTTTTACTACGAAACATCATTTTTGTAATTCGTTTTCGATTTATTACAAATAGAGTAGTCGAACGTTAATAGAATATTAATTAAACTTTGGCAATAAATTCGTTTTACTGCCAAAAGTTAATCTATTTTTTTGTCCCAAATTTGGTCAATAATTGGGACAAAATGCAATATGTTTTTTTAAGTATTTACTAGATTAATTCTTTGCATTAAAAATCGAGATCAGTTAGTTTAAGTATATGAAAGTTTATGATTATTTCAGTAAAGAGGACTTTTACTGACTTCAAATGTAAAAGAAAGGCTTTTGATTAAAAATCAAAAGCCTTAATTGAAAAGAACGTTCGCTTTTGAATGTAGTTATTCTTTTATAAATTTTTGATTAATGTTACCTAAATTAAAAATGTATAATCCCTTTGCTAAACTTTCAACATTAATTTGGTTTAATCCGTTTGATACCTTTCCGTTCAAAATAGTTCTCCCATTGATGTCAAAAATTTTAAACTCTTCTTGATCAGAAAGGTTATTTTGTAAATCAATGTTTACGACCTCTTTAGTTGGATTTGGGTATAATGTAATTTTGTAATTTAAATCGAACTCACCTGTTGATAAAGTATTTCCATTGTATCTGGCTAATGCAATATCATTACCGGTGTAACCTACCGCAATAATTTTATCATCAGTTTGGATAACCATATCAAATGCCTCATTTCTAACGTTTGTTCCGAAAGTAGTAGTTACTTTTCCGGACGTTCCAAATGTATTGTCTACGGTATAGTTTGCATTCACTCTCGCCACACCAAAAGTAGAATTTAAATTTGTCGCAACACTTGAGCCTGCTAAAACAACTTTACCGGTACTGTCAATTCCCATACCGTAAGCTATATCTCGCAAAAGCGAACCATAATCAAAAAATGCCTGTCCTGCTGCTGTTGAACCGGAAGCATTATACAGTCCTAAAAAATAATCATACTGAAGCGTAGTTAAATGACCACCACCACTGTATAAAATACTGTCATCAGCATTTAAAATTATTGAAAAAGCTTTATCATCTCCATTAAATCCACCATTGGTAACAATGTAACCGTCTGATGAGAAAGATGTATCCATTGTTCCATTACTATTCACTCTGCACCCATAATAATTAGAACTCCATTGTAGTCCTTGTTGATTTATCCAGCCAATAGCTGAAATTCTTCCATTTGATCGTATTGCTAAATCTTCTATCACATTAAAATATGTACCAGAACCGGAAGCATCATCAAGTAATAAAATACCTGTTGTGTTAAACGTAGTATCTAATATACCGGCGGGAGTATATCTTGCAATAATAGCACGTGAGTTGGTTGAAGTTTGAGCCGAAGTTCCACCTACAACAATATTACCGGTTAAAGCATGAATTTTAACCGTTTTAATCTCATCAGCTCTATTTGTCATAAAATCGGTTAAAACTTTCCCTGACGTTCCGAACGAAGAATCCAGAGAACCATCTGTGTTTAGTCTGATTAGAGCTGCATTTTTATTACTGCCATCATCGGAGTAACCGGCTAAAATAATTTTTCCATCACTTTGAATAACCATTGAATGGGCAACATCATCACTACCGATTTGTACATCATTGGTAACTATTCCATTTGTGCCAAAGGAAGTATCTAAAGTTCCATCTGAATTGTATCGTAAACAAGCAAAATCTTTACCTGTTGATGAATTTGTGGTCATTCCTGCCACAACAATTTTACCGTCATTTTGAAGTGCCACTGCATACGCTATATCAGCACCGCTGTTGATTGAGGTAACAACTTTTCCTCCTGTTCCAAAACTTGAGTCTAAACTTCCATCTTGAGAATAGCCATAATTTGCGGTAATAAGAATAACTCCTACTTGTAATAGTTTTTTCATAATTTTCTTGTTTAATTTAATTTTTCAAATGTAATATTTTTTTTATATTTTTTTGTGTTATTAGTTTTTTCTCTAATTTTTTTTCGTTTATCAAATTTTTGTTTGTACAATCTAATCCATTAAAAGGCAGCGTCTGTGTATTTAAATTTATGGTATTTTTATTGAATGGAAAGTGTGAAAATTTATTTACCATTTTATAAAATTGATTTATTTAATTACTACTATTCAGATGACAATCAAAGAATACTTAAGAAAGTAGGGTTTTAAGAGATTTTTAAGAGTAATTGAAATTAATTTACTTCGAAGTCGTGTCTCTTTAGCGGAATGATATAAGTATTATGAGATGGACTTCGTGCAGTGGGGGTTAGCTTTGTTTTCATAAACTATTTTAATTTTAAATATTTTTTAAGAAAATAAATTTTTTTACCTTACTACTATCTTTATAAAAATTTTTATAAATCTGTAACAGTATAATAATGATAAAGTTATTTGAAATATGAGTAAAGTATTGGTATAATTATTGAATTTACATAAACACTCTTTGAAAAGAATGTAAAAGACTATTAATAATAAAGAATATAAGCTAGCATATATTGACTTTTTAAGATAGTCAATAAACAAATAAAACTTTTCAGATTTTTTAATGAACATGATTACGTCATTGTCGAGAGTATTAATAATGGTTGAAACAGTAAGAAGGAAACCTATTAATATGCTAAAAATTGATAAAGAAGTATTATAAAAGTTTTCAAAATTTAGACACAGAATTTCACCATAAACAAAGCTAAAAATGCTTAGGGCTAAAGAAATGATAAATGGGTAATATTTTTCTAAAAATAAACTCATTAAATTTTATACTGTTTCAATAGTAAAGGTTGATGTCTCAAATAAAGTGCTTCTAATTGCCTATATTTTTCTTTTATAAAAAATTTACTATTAATTCTTTGTTTTTCTATTTCAATATTTTCAACCAAACGATTTGCAACTAAGTCAAAAACTTTAGATTTTTCTGAATCAATGTCAGTTCCTGTTATTTTTAATATTTTTACAAAATCTTCTCTTTTATTAAGTTTTAGTAACCCTTGAACAAATAATCTTATTTCTTTTAAGTTTAGTGATCTAGTTTTATAATTGCCTACTGAATAGATGATAGAACCTTTCAAAGCATTTATTTCATCCATTGCATCAATAGTGCTATCTAAAGATGAAGAACTATTACCTTTTATGCCAGTTGAATTAGTTGGTTTAGCAATATCATATTCAATTCTATAATAGCTAGGAGAATCTAAAAATTTTTGATATTCAGATGGTATTATAACCATTGAAAAATCAAATTGTGGCACATCATAATTATTATGAATAAATTCTGTTAAAGCATTTAAATTAACTCCGGGTCTTCTGGATTCTAACCCAATTATATTTGTTTTTGAATCGAAAATAAAACTACAATCATAACCTAAACCTTGATTATGATTCAATTCTAATGGCTCTGTATTTACACCATCGAATTTTGGTGGAACATTACTTTTCTGATTATAAATGAAGGTACCTAAACAGTATCTATCTGAGTGCATACTTTTTATATTTGAAATTAAAATTTCACCATCTGAAAAGTCGATTTTGTTAAAACTTTTTTTCTTGAATTTGAATACTTCCGAAAATAATTTATTCATTTTTTCCTTTTGTTTTTGTTCCACTAAAGCTACTATTTGGTAGAAATAAACATTAGTCTTTTTTACAGCCATGATTGATTTTTTTTATTATGATCTCTTGTATTTTTATCTTACATAAATTAACATTTAAATTAAACCTAATTTTTTGATTAAATCTAATAAATGCTCTGCTTTAACTTGATTTACAGTACTGTGATTGTGTGTTGTTTGATAAGTTGATGACCAAATAGTTAAGTATTCAAAATTATTGGCTGTATTTTCGACTGAGTTAACCGTTTCACCTCTAGTTCTGCACGTGCAAAAAATTAAATCCGGATTATATTGATTCACAATTCCCGTTAATCTAGCTTCTAGTCTTGTCCCCGGATCACCTTGACTTTCTAATACTATTATTTTTCCATTGATTTCAATGACTAGTCTGAAATCAACTGTTAAATTATTTACATCTTTGTCACAAAAGATTATATTGTGGTTCGGAAATTGAATGAGTAAATGTTTTGCTATTTCTAAAATGGTGGAGGATTTTCCTTTTGAAGAGGCGTTCCAAATTGCTAGTATTGTTTTCATATAATTACTTAATTTTAAAGTTACAATTCAAATTCAGCCCAGATAGGGTAGTGGTCTGAGAGCATAAATGAGAGGGTTTGTTTGGGGATATTTCTGTTTATGAGGGCTTTGTCGAGGAAATTATAATTACCTCCGTTTAGAAACTTTAGAGATAGGTTAGGTATTTTTTGGGCATTGTTGAACCAGGCAATTTGGTCGTAATATTTGGTTTCATCAAAGATTGATCTGGTTACTTCATTGCTTTGTAAAGCCTCCGGAATGTAAAGTCCTTCTGCAATAAATGTTTGGTTGAGTAGGTCTCCTCTTTTATCAATGTTGAAATCTCCTAAGCAAATTAAGTTTTGATGATAGGCATTTACATCTTTTGCCCAATCTGCCATCCATCTTGCAATTCCTTTTACTTCTTTTATTCTATCTGCAGATGATTTTCCGTATTTGATGTGGAGTGTTACTAAAATGAATGTTTGATTCATTGCTCTAAAACTAACAGCATAAGGTGAACGCACAAACTGTTCAGTAAGTGCTTCGTTTGAAACGGTATTTATCCATTCTTGCGGCACCACTAATTCGCATGCTAAGCCGGATAATTGTACTCTTCTGTTATCGAAAATGTAGCCCATTCTTTCTCCGTTACCATCGTCTCCTTTATTGACATCTGTGAGAATCAGCGACCAGTCGTTTCCTAACACTTTTAAGGTATCTCTGAGGCCTTTTAGATTTGACTTTATTTCCTGAATAGCAATAATATCAAACCGTTTTATTATTTCTGCGATGCAAAGAACTGAATGAAAATCTCTTTTTGGGCTATCTTTTGGTTCGGATAATTCTTTACGGGTTATATCACCAAAGCTTCGAATATTCCATGTTGCTATCAATAGGTTTTTTTCCAGTTTTTTGGATGGAATTTTTAGGTCAAGATCATCCTTTACTGCTTTTAGATTTTCAGTTGTATTTTGTGATGGAGTGTCTAGAATATTTTTCATAATTTAATGATTGGTACAGGACTTGTTAAAATGGAATTGTAATTAAAAAAAATCTATTATTTACATACATTAACTGATTAATTACAGATGATTTTTTTTATTCTTACTTTTTTTCTCTTGCTTTTTGTAGCCAACTCAAACTATGCTTAATTGGTCCTCTTATTCCTTTTGAAGGGTCATCGGGTCTATCTGCTTGAACTTTGGGATGCTTTTCCAATTTTTTTAGTGTTGTTTCTATATTATTTAAAAGTTCAATTGAGGGAAATGGTTTTTGACCATCTCTTATACATGCAATAAGTATTTTATGGACGGAGCTTGTGAGTGTCCAAATGGTGTTCAGTCTATACCCGCCTAAGTTTTTATCCTCAGTTAACTCATCTAATAAAGAAATTAAATCTGGTAGAATTTCCAGCGGTCTTTTTTCTCTTATGCCTACTGCTACAGCATAAAGTTCCTCTGGCGATGCGTTTTTACTTAATGCTTTTTTAAATGAATTTATATCTGAACTATTTCGCGACTCAGATTTTACTATTTGTCTTATTGATGCCAAGTTATCTAAAGAGTCATTAGCATCAAACTTGTTCAATACTTCCTCAAATAATCTTTTTTCACTTTCAATCTCCTCTTGAAGTTCATTGATCTTTTCTTTTCCATTTTCAATTTCTTTTTTGAGTTCACTAATCTCCAATTCAAAATCTCCAACTTTAAATTTTGTTATTCTATTTATTAAGTTTGGACGGCATATTAAATAGATAACTACTAACAATGCTACAATTTCCCACAAAGAGGTGTTTTTTGAAATATTACTAATAATTTCCATTTTGTTAAAGCATCAAATTATTTAATAATCAACAATCTTTTAGACATTATTTATTCCCTTTTTTTCCTTTTAGTTGTATAGGTTGTACTAGGACTTTTCTTCGTTTCAGATTTTGTTACATATCTACCCGTTTTTGCACTACGGTGTTGTTCATACGTATTTTGTTTAGATTTTTTTTCCTGTGCATTAATTGTTGCAGTCATTCCTAAACAAATTAGTGTTGTTATAAGTTTTTTCATTTTTAATATGAATTAAATTTTATCTACTATGTTAGCTGAACTCAAATAAAAATAATTGGTATAGATATCGTGTCGCATTCTGTTTTTTACCCTTCTTTCGTCTTCACCTTTTAGAATTGCAATGATATCATTTACTTGTTGCGTGCTGGTCATGTATCCCCAATGGTCAATGAGATTATCTTTTAATCCGGATAGGAAACCGGTTCTTTTACGTTTATCATATTTTACTCCGGTTACATCTACGATGAAAGTAGATTGGCTAAGCTCTTTAACATTTGACGGACCGGCTTTGCCCAAGCGTTTTGAAAAGTTTTTGGTAGTGGTAGAAATGGTTAAAGCATCATCACTTTTATGAATGTAGATGTGTGTTCTTTGTCCTAGTTTATGTAGTTTAGTTAATGGTTGTTCGTTCTCAAAAGAATTAGAAGAGACATCGGCATGGGCTAAAATTATTTCGCCTATGAACGGTACTATGTATTTTTCGTTCAGATTGCCCATCATTTGTTTGAGTACTTGATTTCCCATGGAGTGAGCCATGATGTGGATTTTTTGTTTACAATTATCCTGTTCATATTTTTTGAACATCGTGTAAAAAAACTTGTTCATTTTTACATAAATTCTAGCTAATGTTTGGCCTGTCACTATTGAATCTTCTTTGTCACTCCAATAAGTTAATGCATACGAATTGGACGTTGGCCAACTTAAATAAATCAGGTTTTCAATTGGCGAATCACTATCGATGTATAGTTCTTTCAGTTTGAGAATATGTTGCAGTTCATCTTCATGACTGGTGGCAAATCCATGGATAAAAAAAAGCACATCTGAATTGGGTTTCGTGTCATTGCTCATTGTTTTATACAAATCATAAAACATATATTCTGTGCCGCCCAGTTCTTTTATTTTGGTCTTGTCGTTCAAAGCGGCATAAATTTTATTATAATCCGGGTCTTCAATGTCTTTGATGATATCATACGTTATTTTTTTGTTATCGGCTGATACCTTGCATTCTGCTACTCTAAAGGTTGGCAATGCATTTTGTTTGCTGTCATTACTGAATTGTTCTTTTCCTTTTACGGTTGTGATGTGTCTGTTACTAATGATAAAAATGCCCATACTCTTATTTTTTAATTGATTAATTTTTTTTAGATTTAATTCAGGAGTCCAAGTAAGAATTTTGAATTTCCATTATAACTATCATATTCTGTACATGTTATGAAGTACTTTTTCTTGTTCAAATAAAATGTTTTGATACCACGTGGTTGAATGATTTGTCCATCTGTTCCTTCATATTTAGCTTCCACATCGTTGAGGTTTTTTATTTTAAAGAAAAGTGTACCCGGCTTTTGAATGCAAAAACCAAATTTGAGCGATAACTCATAAATCTTGTTTTCTACTTCAAAATGGGGAACCGGTGCCGGTTCAATGTATTCGGTTGTTGAAAAGTGGCAAACTTTCTCTTGCGAAGTGTTTTTAGGAATTTTTAAAACCCCCAATTTTAGATTACCATCGGTTACTACATTATTTTCTGCATCAATGTTTAGTCTCAGGTTTAATTCATTATTATTTGGATTAATTTTTCCGCAAATGGTGGTGTCTTGTTTTAAATCGATAAAATTTATTGGACTACCATTTTTACGGTCAATAGCAATCCATTTGTCTTCCGATGGAAAAGCCTTTACACTTGATAGTTTTCCATGGTCTTGAATCAGGTTACTCAAAAGATAAAGCACGATGCTAAATATGGCTACACTTCCGCCAATTTTCATTCCGTTTAGGGTTAATGAGCTCCCTTCGGAAATACCGCCAAGAATTCTGTAAAAAACAATAGTGGCAGCAAATGCAATAAGTACAATTACGATCCAAGAATTTGGGTTTTTTGGGTATAAATAGAAAAGAATCCCTACTATCATTAGTAAGATGGTGTAGGATGCAATTAAATCTATTTTTTCTTTTAGGTTAATCATATTACTGTTTTATCTTTTATTCCCAAAACCAAAGACAGTGCCTAACGCAGCGACTAAGTTGCCGTCTTTTGTTGTAGTACCATCGTAGTTTTTACCGAATGAGAAAGTAATTTTTTGGTTTTTGAGAATGGCATAGTCTAAATTCAGCATCAGTCTCCAGGAATTATCTGCTTCAAAATCGGAGAGGTAGCTTCTGTACACTGCTTCAATACTTGCATTGAATTTGGATTGAGTGCCACCGACAATATATCGAAAGCCCATATCGAATGTGGAGACACTATTCAATTCGTTAATCGTATTATCTAGTGCAAATATTCTCTCCGGATTATGAAGGTATCTTATTAAGCCTAAGAAGGCTCCTGCCTTTTCAGTGGTATAGCCTAACGTTGTCCAAATACCGGCATTGTATATTTTGCCTTGGTTAAAACTTTTATTTTGAAATTCTCCGCTGATTCCTCCGGCAAAATCCCACGTAAAACCAATTCGGGTTAATTGAAAATCAGCTGCAATTGCTTTTATTTTTTCATCAAGATTAGAAACCTCTTCGGTTGATTTATTTTGCTCTAGTAGAATTTCAATTTTTTCTTCAATTTCGGCATTAATTTTTTCTGCTCTTAAGGTAAGAAGTTCAATTAATTGAATATTCTCGGGTGAATCGTCTTCTGTATCAATTCCTTGGAACAATTGTTCTCTTTTTTCTTTAAGTTCTATAATTTCGGAAGAAAGATTCTCATACACTTGGTCGGCATTATTTTTCATCAGTTCCAATTTCTTTTGTTGGAGCTTCGCAATTTGATTTAGTTTTTCCTGCGTATTGGTGTCATAATTTCCTCTGTAGAGATAAAATTTAAAACCAAAACCGGCATATGTGCTATTTGCGTTGTAGTTTATGGTGGTAGAATCAACATTTTTTACAGCAAATGATAGCACTAACGTTTGTGGTATGACATTTCCACCATACGAATTTGCTAATCCGGTTGTTGAAATATCATTAAGTGAGTTACTTTTTGTAAGCCAAAAAGGAGCAATATCTATTGCAAAGTTGGAAGGTAGTTTACTAAAATTATCAGAAGCCGATTGAATGGTAGCCATGAAATCGGATACATCTGTAGGTTTATCAATCTCACTTTGAGCGAATCCCAAGAGACTGGAAGCCGGAGAAACCGGAGCTTTTAATAAATCAAGTTCTACCTCTTGTGCTCTAGTAGTTGATATGAACACCATTAGAAATGAAGTAAACCATAGTATCTTTTTCATGCTAAAGCGATTTAAGGTTTAAAAAATTTAATATGGCAATAGTAATCTGCCGAGTCACCTTCCTTGCTAACTGTTTTATAGAGTGGGTAATTTCGCGTTAGTACACCACCGCTAAGTTTTATATTTACAAAAGTGAGGTTTGTTTTTCTTGACGTATCAGCAATGGTTACCTCAATTTTTAAAATAGTATCATTCAGCTCATTGTTTTTACCAATAGTGCATTTTGTTAGGTTGCCTGAATGATTTTCTTCTACAATCTCTTTATTCAATCTGACAGTAAGTAAAGAAGTTTGCCCTTCATCGCCCACCGTAATATCAAGATACACTTTTCTGGTAGATGAATTAATGAGGTACAACGTATCTAAAGTTGTTTTTGAAGACATAAAATAGTTGAATTTGGTTAGATGTTAAATTTATGTAAAAGAATAATTTAACAGTTTCAGTAAAAACACGTAATTTATATAGGTATAATTGTGTAATTTTCTTTGTAGGGTATTTGCCTTTTACTTCTGCACCCGCTACTAATCTCTGACTTTTTATATAAGTTACGTTTGAATGAATAACAATTTATTACGTATTTCTACTACCTAATCCCTTTTTATTTCTTTCTTTTTTCTAAGTATTTCTATTATTTCAGATTAACACAAGGTTAATTTCATTTTAATTTGAGTGAAAATACGTATCTAATTACGTAAAAATACTTATTTTTAACAGTCTGTAGGAATATTATCTTGTTGACATAATTTATAAAAATTTATACTTATGAGACTAGATGAAAACTCAGGCGGAGTAATTACACTGAAAGAAGCACAGGATTTGGTTAGGACCTATCAAACCAGCAATCCAGAGGAAGTAAAAGGCTTTTTTATTGGAGCCAACCATTTAAAGGCGATTTTGAATCAGGAGCGTTGTATTGGAGTTCGTATTTACAATGCCTATGAAGAAGAAAGTAAAACCCATACATTAGTATTAATCGGTGTGGATGGAAATGAAAATGATATGAAAGAAGGAGTAATAGTTGATAGATTGGTTAAATGTCCACCACATTGCAGTGGTACAGTAATTTTAGATTAATTGTATTAATAAAAGTACAGCATTATAGATATTTTAATTTACATAATTATTTCGATAGGTATTTCTGCTTTACTACTTTATCATATAAGGGGAGTGAATAATAAAGCTATCAAAAGCATTTATCCATTTGTACTTTTGGTAGCTTTATCATCTCTCTATGAAATTATTTTTATTTATTTTTTAAAATCAGATTCTGATGATTGGTCAATGGTCTATCTTTTATTAGAATTTTCTACCTTGCTTTATGTTTTCACAAAAAATTCACAGAAATTTTTTAGGATTATAAGTTTTATTTTTTTCATTGTATTTATTGGTTTCTTTTACCATTTTAAGGTAATTAAAACAGAGATTTATACTCTACAGTCTGATGGTTACTTATCACTTATTGAATTTCTGTATGTTATTCTTTTTTCTCTTTTTTGGTTTGTTTCAGTATTTAAAAGAACAGAGGAGGATTCTCTATTGAAACTACCTTTCTTTTATTTTATAGTAGGTTTGTTAGTATACTTTTCAGGAACTATTTTTTTATTTTTATTTAGTGAAGAAATAATTCAAGAGGGATTGAGTTTATATGAATACTGGGTAGTAAATCTTATTTTAGTTTTGTTTTTCAGAATACTTTTAATTGTATCCATTTGGAAGGGACGAGCGACATAAAATCTGTTTTTTGGTTAGGCACTTCTGTGATGCTTTTTTTAGCATTTGCATTGGTTTTTTTGGTTTTGTTTTATCAGAATCATTTTATCAAAATGAAACGAAATGAGGCTGAGACGCTTTTAAAGACTGCATTAGACAGTGAGAAAGAGGAGCGTCAACGCATTGCTAAAGATTTGCATGACAGTGTTCAAGGCGATTTGAGTGCGATTCGAAATTTCATGGTTATTCTGGAAAAACAAACAAAGGATCAGCCTACTCATTCTCTTGTTTTGGAGACAAAAAATGCAATAGAAAAAGCTATTGAAAATACAAGAACAATATCAAGTAAGTTAATGCCTCCTTTACTGGAAACAGCCGGTTTTAGTGCAGCTTTAAAGGATTATTTAACACAATTAAGTGTACTTAGTGGAAAGGAATTTCTTTTTAAAACAGATTTAGTAGCAGTTCAACTACCCGCCACTTTTTCATATGAGCTTTTTCGAGTTGCTCAGGAATTTTGCCAAAATATGTTGAAACATGGTCACATCACGCAAGCTCTATTTGCTTTGTATGCGACTACTGAGGGAATAAGTTTAGAGATTATTGATGATGGGGTAGCATTTGATTTTAAAAGTGCTTATCAACAATCTAAAGGGAGTGGGTTACACAATATACAATCCAGGATTAAGAGTATGAAAGCTGAGTTAGTGCAACGAGAAGTAACGGTTGGCAATCATTTTGTTATTTATTTAAAATTGAGTTTATGATACGTATCGCCTTGGTGGATGATCATCAATTGTTTCGAAAGAGTTTAACTTTATTACTTTCAACTTTTGAAGGGGTAGAAGTTGTTTTTGATACTGATAATGGTACAATTTTATTAGAAAAATTAGACAGTGGCGAGCCCATTGATGTTGTATTATTAGACATTCAAATGCCTATTTTGGATGGTTTTGAGATTTGTAAATTATTGAAGAAAAATTATCCGGATGTCAAGATATTAATTGTTTCGCAATTGACTACTAAAGAGGCGGTTCATAAAATAATGGATTGTGGTGCAAATGGTTTTTTTACCAAAAATTCACCTCCAGAACTGTTAGAACAAGCTATCAAAAATGTTATCTATAAAGATTATTATTTTGATATGGAGTTGGCTGCTGTTGTTAGGGAGGCTATTTTGTGGGAGAAAAAAGTCTATGCCAATTTTAATTTTACACAAAAAGTAAGTTTAACCACTCGCGAAATAGAAATTATTTTGATGGCTTGTAAAGAATTAAGTAGTATTGAAATAGGGGATAAGCTTTGCATTAGTACCCGAACCGTTGAGAAACACCGCAAAAGGATTATGGAAAAAACAGAATCTAAAAATTTTATCGGGGTTGTTTTGTATGCTTTGAAAACCAATGCCATTCATTTGGACAATATTTAGTATTTCATTTATTCAAAAAAATCTTATATTTGTGGAAAGTTATGCTACTAAACAAAAACAATTATACCCTTCAACCGCCCTATGAGGCGGTTTTTTTATATTTTATTTTTATTTAAAAAAAATCTCATGATAAAGTTTGTGATTTGATTTTTTAAATCAACAAGTATTGTATCTTTTTTACTCAAAACTACTGAAAAATAGTCTTTTTGTGTGAAATACAAGTACTAAATTACGTATTTTCACTCATTGATTCAAGTATATGATCTATCTATTTTTATAAAGAATCTTAAAAATAGTAATTATGTCAAATGAAATTAAAAACACGCTCTTTCGATTTGTATCTATGAGGGCACCGGGATTAATTGAAAAAGAGGAAGTGATCGAATCTTTTGTAACTTTTCCAAGTGAATTTGAAGTTGATAGCTTTTTTTATGCAGCATTAACTTCAGAAATTACAAATGCTGCTCAAAGAAGAACTGCACTACGTAGTAAAGCTATCGAATTTGAGTCAAATGCCAAATTCTTAAACTCAAAGGATGATTTAAAAACTTTAGTTACCGAAGATTACTATTCTTATTCCGTTTGGTTAACCTCTAATCGTTCTATTGTTACAAATGATGCTTTAGTTGAAAGACAAGCTACTCCTAATGTTAATTCAACTATCTTAAAATCGTTGTGGGATAATTTATTTTATCAAATTATTTCCAAGAAAGATGTTTATATAAGAGAGGCTATCATGTCAGTGTTAGTTGCCTATTTCTTTGATTCTAAAAATGGTAGTAATCTGACTTTGGAGCAACAACGCATTTTAGCACAATCAAGAATTGTTTTGCCCGAACGCTTGTTTGGTAAATTTGTATTACCATCTAATCAAAATACAAAAGTGAAAGAGACTGCATCTCAAAGTTTTCAGAATGCTTTATCACAACAAATGAAAGTTATTTATGCTAAAGCACATTTAAATAGAGTCGATTCAATTCTAAGAGAATTAACATTTGCTGAAAAAAGTTTTGAAAGGATAAACAATTTTAATCTTTCAAAATATCAAATCGAGTTTGATAATTTGGTTAAAGAAGCATATAATTCTGCAACAAAAGTAGAAAAGAGGTATATTGATTCAGATACCAATATGGAAATGTCCTATTTTGTTTATGAGAATTTAACTTTACCTGAATTTAAATTTAGCCCAATTGATCAATTAGATTTAAGCTATTTAAACGATAATATTTCTACAATTACAACAGAAATTGTAAAATATGCCAAAGAAACTTATTTTACTGAGACTATAAATGATGTTATTCAATTACTAAAAGGAGATAAAGAAAAATTATCCACCATTTTATTTGAAAATTCATTATCAACTCAAAAAAGTTTAGTCACTGAAGGAATGTTGCTCCGTGTTGATGAGGCTTCAACTTACCGATTTACTCAGCAATTAAATATAAGCTCTATTGGACATGGAGATGATCCGAGAAAACGATTAAGGTTAACCTTTTCGGGATTAAAAACAAATTTGACTTTTACTTCTGGTACTTTTAATGTTTTGTTTGGAGACAATACTACTTTGAATTACCAATTTTCGAATCGTAGTACCGGTCTGATTCATAATTTATATGTATTTGATGTGTTTAGACAAAATGAAATTGAATTTGATCCAGGTTTAAATACAAATTTTACTTTTACTGGAAATTTTGTTACTAATGATGGTCAAACACTTATTTTAGAGGGTTCTGCAAATATTCTTACATTGTCTCCGCCTACTGACGAACCAGGGGATGATCATGGTACGGGAGGTTTAACAGATTATTACACTCAAGAACCTGGAGATACCTCTCCGATTTCATCGATCTATGATACATGGTCTGAAATCACGTTTGCAAGATTAAAACCATTTGGAACAATATCAACTAATGAAACAGAAAGGTTACCAGAAGACGATTTTTATGTTTTTGGTTCTGGAACTTACGAATTATATGCAGAATCTGAAGAAATTGTTGGAGATATTAACAATCAAATTCCAGACACATCTAGTACTTATATTCCTTTAGGTTTTGGTATCAATCAAATAGGAATTGCCGATTACCGTAAAGTAGAACAGGAGGTATGTTGCTATGTACCGGGTGAGGTCTCACATATTGAAAACATAATGGCTCGGGAGTACAAAGAAAAATCGACCGTTCGTTCTACCAAAAAAGAAGAAACATATACAACAACCAAAGAACAAGAAAGAGAAAAACTTTCTGACACTACAACAACCGATCGTTTTGAGATGAATCAAGAAATTGCTGAGGTTTTATCTGAACAAACTTCTTTTGGAGTATCAGCAAATGCCAGTTACTCAGGAGGTGGATATTCTTTGGGAATAGGTGCAAATTTTGCTCAAAATACATCGCAAGAAACTTCTAATATTCAAGCAATCACTCAGGCTAAAGAAATTACTGAACGAGCTTTGGATCGTGTAGTTAATAAAATTAAAGAAGAAAGGATCACCAAAATCGTAGAAGAATTTACAGAAAGTAACAAACATGGCTTCGATAATAGAGAAGGAGAAAAACATGTTTCTGGCGTTTATCGTTGGGTGGATAAAATTTATGAAAATAAAATTATCAATTACGGTAAACGATTAATGTATGAGTTTGCCATACCTGAACCAGCCGCTTTTCATAAACATGCCGTTAAAAATTATTCTTCTGATTTAGAAGAATTAATATCTCCCCCAGACCCCAGACTTGCATTAAATAGTACTATTGCCACTTATGATTCAATAGATGAAATAAAAGCAGCTTTTTGGGCTAGTTATTATAATGTTGAAATAGAGCCTTCTTTACGATCCACAATATCTATAGGTAAATCATTAGGCGGTAATTATTCCGGTAGTAATTCACATGTTGAATTTTTTTCATTTCATGATGAAATAGACATTCCTGAGGGTTATGTGGCAATTAGTGGAAGAGCTATTGCATGTGCAAGTCATAATGGATCCGCAAGTCATCAAAGAATATTAATACAAATTGGAGATAAAAAATTTGAATCTGGTAGTGGAGCACCAATATCTTATTCTACAAATTCGAATAATTCGCCATATGTTGATTTTGACAAAGAGTTTCTTTTTAAATTACCTATTTCAGTTACCTTTTCAAATTATTTTTCCGGAAGTATTAATTTTTCAGTTAGTTGTCAGAGAACTGTTCAAGCCGAAACTGAATGGAAAATCTCGACTTTCAATAAAATTATTGCAGCTTATGAAGCAAAAAAAGCAGCGTATTTGCAACGCAAAGCCGAATTAAAAGCTCTTGCGGCCGAAAAGGTAAAATTGAATCCAGGTTTTTATCGACAAATTGAAAATACAGTTTTACGAAAAAATTGTATCGAATATTTAGCCAGTCAAGCTTCAATGGGTGGAATGGATTATCTTTCTCAAAGAGATACAGCAGAAGTAAGAGCTGCATACACATCTTCCACTTTAGGAAATTATGCCGATAGAATTAAATTTTTCGAGCAGGCCTTTGAATGGGATATTATGAGCTACTATTTTTATCCGTTCTATTGGGCAAAAAAATCAGAATGGGTAGATATGTACCTCATTGAAAACGATGATCCACTTTTCCGTTCGTTTTTACAAAGTGGAATGGCAAGGGTAATTGTAACCGTTCGACCAGGATTTGAAGAAGCTGTAAACTGGTATATGGCCACCGGAGAAATTTGGAATGGCGGACAAGTGCCAACACCCAACGACCCAATGTTTCTATCGATTGTGGATGAGTTAAGAAAACCGGCAGGAGAAGTAGAAGAAGTATGGCAAAGTCGAGTTCCAACTTCCTTAACCATTATTCAAGCCGGAGCAGCAGGACTTAATGTGGTTAATGCTCTTCCATGTGATGATGCTTGTAGTGATAATTTATTGTTTTCTAGTGATGGTCAAAATGTAAAAGTTTTTGAACTAACTGATACGTTGATTGGAGGAGACGCAACGGAACCAACACCGGAAGAGGAAGAACCATCCAATTAATTGATTTTTTAATACAACCCGACACTTTGAAAAAAGTGTTGGGTTTAAAAACAGACCTATGAGTTTAGATGATACTTTTCCTGAAAATTCAGAATTTCCTACAATACCTTCGTTTCAAGACTCTCCATTTGGAGATGAAAGCATTTTTAACAAAAAATTTGATGATAATCAACTAGTAGAAAAATATTTGAGAGACATACTTTCATTAATGCAAAAAAATGGAATCTCTCAATTCTATTACACTCATTTGCCTGTCAACAATGCTAATACAGGTATTCTGTTTTATGGAAAAATTCAACAAGGCAGACTTATTGTGAGCATTGTACCTACAAGGCTTTCAATAAATAATGAAAAATTTGTTTATGAAGTTTTAGAGGATAAAACAGATTTTAAAATAACTACCCATTCAAAAGGAAATTTACTTTTGAAAGGAGAAAACACAAAGTGGAAACTTATTTCAACAGGAAACAACTTTGAATCACTTCCTTTTGAAACTAATAATTATTTAGAAAGAATTTCTTCAAACAATTTAACCTTGAATTATCAAGAACTTATGCAAATTTATGAAGAAATGATGGCCAAAAGGGAGCATTTAGCAATTGGCAATAAAGAAAATAGGATTAAGGAACTTTCAAAAGTTATTCAAAAGCAACTGGAAAACCCTTTTTACCAAACCGTAAAACTTTGTGTATATATTAAACAAGTAGATGCCCAAGGAAATGTAATTGGTGAAAACCTACTAAAAACTGATTATAAGACAAAGGAATGTGAGGTTCGACTCAACATTACCATAAAGCCTGGAGAAAAAATAGAAATAAAACACGTTGTACACCCCAATTTTCTTAAAGAATATGAAGATAAATGGAAAAAAGAAGCTAGAGCAAGAGGACTGGATGTAGATATATCCCAAATGCGGAAAGAATCAAACGAGGAATTTGAAAAAAAAGAGACCGAATACAACTTTTATCAGAAGTTTATACAACAATCTAAAGCACTATTTAATGATAAAATAGGTGGATATGTAGAAGCTATACAAGCTACTCAAAAAGTCGCTAAGAATGTATGGGCCGAGGGCACAGTATATAAGAGTAACTGGCACTCCAAAGATGATGATCATAAAAATTGGCCCGAATACATGCAGTTTGAGCCAATTGTGGGAGGTGTTACAGATGGAGCTATAGATGAGATTATAGGTATCAAGATGGCCATAACCACTGTTTATGACATAGCCACCGATGAAGAAAAAAGAAATGCTTTTTCCCAAGTATTTACTGCCCAAGGTATGGAGCAAATGTATGCAGGATTGAAGCAAGAAGCAGAAGAAATATATAAAGATACTGAAAGAAGCGAACACTTTGTAGGGAAAACTACAGTTGCTGTAGGTTCTATGTTTTTGGGAGGAATTGGGTTGTTTACAAAAGCAGGTAAATTAGGTGAGGTTCTTGACTCAGTTTCTGGTTTTATAAAGAGAATAACCAATCCTAAAGTTGTTAAGGTATATGAAGATATAAGAAACTTCTTCCTCAAAAAGCCAAAAGATGGCGGTATTGAAGTAAACGATTATCTGAAAAAACTGGATGATGATGCACTAAATGAGTTGGGAGAAGAACTGGCAGAAGATGTTGGTATGTTGGACAATCTAAAGAAGGCTCCTAAAAATTTTATATTAGGAAAAAATCTTGAAAAGAATGTGGAAAGACTAATTCAATCAAATGATTCAAATTTCTTAAGTAAAATAGCAGAAAAAGCTGGTATAACAATTGAAGAAATTGCTAATTATATACCTTTGCAACAGGTACAAATTAATCTTCCAACAGGTGGATTTACTATAGCTGATAATGTTTGGATAAAGACAGTTAAAGTAGGTGACGAAATTAGATATGATGTGATTGTAAACGAAGTCAAGTTATCAAAAGCTACTGACTTTACTAAGCGACAAAATGAATTTATTGAAGCGATAGGAAAACAGGATAGTAAATTTAAATTAAGAAATACAAAATTTACAGAAGAATATGATTTACCTCAAGGAACAGAATTAAATATAAAAACCTATATAAAGACATATTCTAAAGACAGTAACGATTTGACCAACAATTTGGATTTTGAAAAAATAAAATAATTATGAATAAAAAGGAAACAGAAGATTATATAATAAAATACCTTGATGGATATTTAACAACTAAAGGTTTCAAACATAAGAAATCTCAAAAAACACAAATTGAATATTATCGAAAATTTGACAATAATAGTTTTGAAAAATTTAGTCTGAGTACAATAAACTATTATGATTCGCATCGGTTACGTTTTGGATTTGGAAAACGTATTAGTGTTGTGGAAGAAGTAATAACAAAAATTAATGAAGTAATTCCGTTTAGTAATCCTCCTTATAAAAAAGATGCGAATACACTGGGTTTTGGCTATAATTCATATTACGGTATTAATCAAGATGGTCTTCCTGACTATATGGAAACTGAGCAAGACGTAAAGAATATTGTCGAAAAAATTATTGATTTTACAGAAAAAGAAGCACTCCCTTTTTTAGAGAAATTAAATGATTTGAGTGAAATAGATAAATTAATAAATGGTGATGATAAAAATTTTTGGAACTCAACTGATAAGAATACCTTTAATCTTGGAGGTGCAAATTTTTTTGATGTGAGAAGACTAATCATTGCTAAATTGAGTGGAAGAAAAGATTTTGAGGAATTGGTTGATAAAGTTTATAAATCTATAGAATCTGAATCTACAAAAAATGGTCATCCTTTTGTATATGACAGAAATGATTTAACTAAGAAAATTCCTTATACAGTCAAGTTACTTCAAGACACATACTTCATAAGTTAAGAATTCCAAAAGATGAAGGAAATCCAGAATACTTAAGCAAAGTGGCTCAGGAAGCAGGTCTTTCACTCGAAGAGTTGAAAAGCTATATACCGCTTCATCAAGTGCAAATACGTATCCCTAACACCAAAGGCGGATTTACTACAATGGATGATGTCTGGGTAAAGAAAATGACCGACCCTGTTACCGGAAAAGAATATCTGGAAGCCATAGTAAATGACTGTAAACTCTCAAAAGATGCACCTTTCAGCAACAGGCAATTTGAATCTGAAAAGGCTCTGGAAATACAGACAGCTATTTTGATTTGAGAAATACAAAGTTTGAGAAGAACTTAAACATAGAACAAAATACAGAAATCAAAGTAAAAACTTATATGAAAACTATGGGTGATGGTGGTTCTCCATCAGATTTAACTAAATTTACTGTTGAAAAAATCAAATAAGAATAAGATTACGTTTAAAAAAGAAATGAACGAAAGAATCATCTTTCATCTACAAGATTATTTTGACTCTAAAGAATACAAATTAAAAAAAAACAAGTGAAGTAATATGTTTCAGAAAAAAAATTGATATTGGTTTTCAGGATATTGCTATCACATCAACCAATTATTATGACACACATTATCTTTCTTTTGCCTATGGGAAAAGAGTGAATAAAATTGAAGAGGTGATGATGGAATTGGAAAAATGCTTTGAACATAATTTTTTCTATTTAAAGAAGGACTCAATAACATATGCTTTTTCACCTCGCAGGATACTTAACGATAAAAAAGAAAAAGAAATAAAAGAAGAAAAAGATATTTTTGATGCTGTTACAACAATTAAGAGCTTTACAGAAGTTTATGCTTTTTCTCTTTTTGATTTCTTAGACGATTTGAAAAATGTTGATGCTGAAATCAATGGAGAAGGTGATAATTTTTGGTTTAATGATAATAAAAATTATGGAATTTTCAGATTTGACGTTAGAAGAATAGTTATTGCAAAACTTGTAAAATCAGCAGAAGAATATAAAAAATTCGCTGATAAACTAATGGCAATAGAAGACAAACGTATTGAAGAAATAAGAAAATCAGAAGAAAAATATAGAGATTTGAAAAACTGGTTTGTGCCAAAAATACTGACTCATTTGGAGGATATTGTAAAGTAATCCTAAACCTCGAACTCAAAAACTGGACGGGCTTTTGGGGCGAAACCATAAAAAGCCAACTAACAAAAGACCTTGGGAAAATGGATAAGTTGGGAGATGTAAAATGGATTTTTAATAAAAAAATGCGTGAACCAAAGCATGTATGAATTAATAAAAAACGTTATCAAAATCTGAAAAAGCAGATGGGAATCCGATTGATGAATTGAACAGCATTCTACTTTAAAAGGTAAAAATAATAGTTGTCAAGTTTTTTAAATTATGAAGAATTTAATAATGCGATTTATAAATCCAAAATGTAATTTGTTGATAATATGCACATTACTATTTTTTCTTTCATGTCAAGAAAAATATATTAATGTTGAAATTATATATCCCAACGAGGAAATATCAATAGAAACTATTCAAAGAGAGTGTAATAATCTGAAAATTTCAAGTAAAACCCAATTTACAAATCTTCCTATTATTGATTTTTGTGAGGGCTTTTGTAAGAATGAAAATGATCAAAGGTTAGTAGAATTTAAAGAAATTAACAAAGAGTTATTTATTCATAAGAAATTATATTCCAAGCATTTAGTTTATACTATTAATTCTGATCAAACTGTTGATAGGATATTGTATTTTTATTTGAAAGAAAAAAGAACTAATCCGTATTATATATCGAATTTGATTTTAGAAGAGCTTTCTAAAATTAATTCAAGTTATAAACCAATAAAAACAGAATCTTTTAAATTAAGAAATCAACCTAAGATTATTAGTTCACTTTATTTAGTTGATAAAGTGAAAAATGATACGCTTATTATTGGATTGAAATCACCGATTATAATTACACAAAAATTAAAATTAATCGAATGAAAAAAACATTTTTATTTATTGTATTGATTTTGTCATCATGTCATGCTGATTTTGAAGCAAATTACGAAGCTTCAATTCGAGAATATAAAAAGATAACAACTCATTCAAACTATAGTTTAGAATATTCTTTAAAAATGATTAATTCATCAAAAAATTTAAAGAAAAAAGTTAATTTTTATGATTTAAGTTTGAGAAATCACTATTATACAATTGAAATTAATGTAAAAAAGCTTAATACAGATTATCACCATCACATTTCAATTTTAACGCATAAAAGTAAATTTAAAAATGATATAGTACTTCCAAGAGACCTTACTATGGATTCACCCAAGAATATACATTATATCCTTTTCGAAAATGAAGAATTTGAACAAATCACGATTTTTTTTGAAAATAAAAATATGGATTTTTACTTTCAGAATGGATTGCTTATCGAGTTCAAGCATTCAGACACTAACTTCATTTGAATTCTATTCCACCTATTTTTCTATTTATTATAAAAATTACGTGTTTTTACGTATTGACCATCTGATTTTGAACAATTAGTTTTATGTTTTTAATATCTTAACAATTTATGTAATTGTTTTGTAAAACATACCTATGAGTTTATCATCCACTTTTCCATCCTTTGAAGACTTTAGCGGTTTTAACAACAGCCCTTTTGGTGCTTTTTGGGAAAAAGAAGAAGCACAGAAATTGAATTTTAAGTTGCTAACCGACAATTCAACAATCAAACAAAACAATCTTGCCGTTAGTTTTAGTTTAGCCTTAGCAACCGATACACCCACAATTGATAAAAAAGTTTCAAAAATTAACGGGATTGACAATTTTACCGTATTTATTGTAGCCAAATCAGGCACAATTAAAAACTTTTCCGGTACGACAAAAGAGGCAAGTGAATTTACAGGATTAAAAATTGAAAATATAATTGAAATCAGAGCCGTAGAATTAGGCTATAATTTATTAGGGAGTAGCCTTTCAAAAGAAACCATTCAAAAATGGGTAAACGAATATGACAAATGGATGAATCCATCCGGTTTTTTTAGTAGTGAGCAATTGGATTTTATTTTTAAAGAAGCGGTTAACTACTATGAAAACAACAAATTCACCATTTTAACCCAACCCGTGACCAATAAAATCTTGATTATGCTTCTGGAGGCATTGCGAAAAGATTTACAATACTACTTTAATGAAGATTATGTTGCCAAATTTTTGCAACAGATAGCGTTGGAATTTAAAAATAACGCTATGATTACCGACCCGAATCGATGGAATCCTTATTTGGCAAATCAAGAACGAAATCCGGATTATGATCCTTATTTTATTACCAATATCAATGCTGAAAAAATTAGAATAGAGGATGCGGTTCAACAATTTGAAGGATTATTAGACCTATCAGATCTGGATGTACTTTTAATTTCTGCTCTTCAAACAAAAATTCCCTTAGAAATTCGTTCCTTACTCAGTGCAATTTATAAATACGTGAAAGACGCATTTATAGAAATGTATCAAGATGCCAAAGCGATGTTGCAAACATTTGCCGACTTACCGGAAATGTATAACGCTTTTTTAGTAGGTTTGTATAACGGATTGATTCGTTTTTTAGCAAGTTTGATTGAAATGGTTGGCTTTTTTGTTTCCTTAGCCAATCCCGGCAATTGGGAAAGCTTTGTTGAAGGATTTAAGAAGTTTTTTAGTGAAATTTGGTCAACCCTAAAAACATTAATAGCAGCTTATTTCAAAAAGTTCACCGCAGCCCAAAACCCTGTAGATTTCATCAAAATCTTTGTAGAAGAAGTCACAGGCATTGCGATAGAGTTGTTTTTGTTGTATGTATCGGTAGGTGTATCAGCAACAAAAAAAATTGCAGAAGCTTTAGAGCGATTACTCAAAAACCCAAAAACAACGGTTGATGATTGGATGGATTATTTTAAGAAGAGGAAGAAGGAGGATTTTGATGAGAAACCAGTAAACAAAGCATTAGATGATGTAGAAAAATTAAAAATAGCACAAAAAATGTGGGACGAATTTGAATATAAATATTTATTGGAAATACCACCAAGCAAGAAACCTTGTTTTCTAGCTGGTACAATGGTTAAAACAGAGAAGGGATTAGTTCCTATTGAAGATATTTTAGTTGGTCAAAAGGTTTTTGCTTATAATTTTGAAATTAAAAGAACAGAATTAAAATCTGTAACTCAAATTTTTAGAAATAAAGCAGAAAAGTTTGTTCGAGTTGGAATTAAAGATAGCTTTATTGAAGCAACCGGACAACATCGTTTTTTGCTACCGGAAGAAAAGAGATGGGAAATGGCCAATGGTTTAAAGTCTGGGATGAAACTGCTAAATTCAGGAGGTAAAATTGTTATTATTTCATCAATTGGAGTTCTTTCAGAGGTTGTTGATACATACAATTTAGAAGTTGAAGACCATCATAATTATTTTGTTGGTATTGATGAGGTACTTACTCATAATAAAACCCGAACTTCTATTTTTGCAAATACCGATTTGATTGATGTCGAGTTTTATAGACATTTTATAGGTGAAGAAATTTTTTATATAGGTCAAACCCAACAAGGTATAGGTACAAGATATGAACAACATAAAAGGGATTTTGAAAGGGACAATGCAAAAAAGTCTTGGATGAGTAAAAAACCTGATAATGGTTATGTAAGAATTAATGGAAATCCAGGGCCATTTAAAATGACCCCTTATGAAGCAGCAGTTACGGAATTATATGAAATAAATAAAAATGGAGGAATGCAAAAAGAGAAAGGAAAATTATTTAATAAACAGAAACCAATTGGGAAGAAGAAATTTGAGCATTTTAAAGAGTTAGGATTTAATCCGTGTAAATTTTATGTTTAAATAAAAAATAAAATAAAAATGAGTTATCCAAAATACCTATTTAAAGACATTTATTGGTCATTTTCAATTGGAGCTATTGATACAATTGAACAGTTTGTTGTAGAAATGGAAAAGTATTACAAAACTATTTCAGGAAAAAATTTTCCTTTAAAATGGGATGAAGTAGTATTTGATTTTCCTAAACTGGAATTACAATATTTAAAATACACAGATGATGATTTTGAAGAGCCTTATGAACTTGTTGAGGCAGATAATGGTTTAAATTTTACAGTGAAAGAACTTTTCTATAAGGTTCATCAAGTTGGTGTAAACTTAGAAAATGACGATAATTGTTATTTTGAAGGATTGCTTTATTCAAATGATGAAAATGAAAATGTACCTATTTATTTTTTAAGAACGGGTAGTTAAAACATTTTTATAAAAAGCTCCACTTTACTTTTTGTTTGTGGAGTTTTTTATTAAGATTCAAAAAGTTCACCGTTGCCCAAAACCCTGTAGATTTCATCAAAATCTTTGTAGAAGAAGTCACAGGCATTGCGATAGAGTTGTTTTTGTTGTATGTATCGGTAGGTGCATCGGCAACAAAAAAAATTGCAGAGGTTTTAGAACGATTACTCAAAAACCCAAAAACAACGGTTGATGATTGGATGGATTATTTTAAGAAGAGGAAGAAGGAGGATGTTGATGAAAAACCAATTGACAAAGCATTAGATGATGTAGAAAAATTAAAAATAGCACAAAAAATGTGGAAAGAATTTGAATATAAAGATTTTCTAGCTAAACCACCAAAAAAGCCATGTTTTTTGGCTGGAACTTTTGTTCATACAACATCCGGTTTAGAACTTATTGAAAACATTACAAAAGGAACAGAAGTCATATGTTATGATGAGGTTAATCAGTTGCTTAAAACACAAATAGTAAGTGAAATTTTCCAAAATAAAGCTGAGAAATTTCTTAGAATATCAATTCAAAACGGTGAAATAGTAGAGGTCACCGGACAACATTTGTTTTATCAAAAGAAAAGTCAAACTTGGATAAAATCTCACCAACTTAAAGTGGGTATGCATCTCTATAATCCACAAAATGGAACTTTAGAAGTCATCACTTCTTTAGAGATTATAGATCATATTGTTGATACTTATAACTTTGAAGTACCTATTTACCATAATTATTTAGTTGGTTCATTTGGTATTTTGGCTCACAATGCAAACAAGTTTTCAAGCATTAATGATGTAACAACACGGAAATATGCGTTTTATGAGTTATTTACTTTAAATGGTAGAATTGCAGAAACACAATATATTGGTAAAACGACAAGGGAAGATTTAGATTTAAGGAATTCAGAACACAAGTATCATGCTCAGAAAAAAGGTGCGTCTTCCAAACATTATTGGAAATTTTCAGAAAAACCACAAATAGCCAACTTAAACAAAGGAGTATTAGAATTTGTAGAAATGACTGAAATTCAAAGTGCTGTTTGGGAGAAGTATTATTTGGAAGAGTATAGAAATTCTACTGGTAGAAAATTACGAAACATTCAAAACCCTATAAGTAAATCAAGATTTAAAGCACTAAAAGATAGTGGAAAACACGGAAATATCTGTATGTTTTTCATTTAAAAAAAGTAATTATTATGGACGCACCAAAAGAAATATTAAAAGAATTGTATTGGTCTTTTTATCAAGTGTTTAGTGATAAAGAAAAATTTGAAAAAGAATTAATAGAATATAATACACGATTGCTAAAACCTAAACCTAAATTGGATAGAATCATCTATCCTGAAAATAAAATCGTAATTCAATTTATGGTATATCAAGATAGTGATGATAACGAATCTGATTATGATGAAGAGAGGCAAATTTTATTGGAGACAAATAACATTAGTGGATTCACCATAAGTGAATTGATGTTTCAGATTAACAATAAAGTTGTTGAAAATGAAGAAGATAATATTGATATTTCAGAACAAGATGCAGTATTCTTTGAGGGGTTAGAATACCTCACAGATGATGACCCTGATTATACTCAAACTAAAGTTTATTATATGATTTTGGGAAGCTAAACTTTACCTTTCGTTTTACGTTTTTTAGCAAGTTTGATTGAAATGGTTGGCTTTTTTGTTTCCTTAGCCAATCCCGGCAATTGGGAAAGCTTTGTTGAAGGATTTAAGAAGTTTTTTAGTGAAATTTGGTCAACCCTAAAAACATTAATTACTGATTATTTCAAAAAGTTCACCGTTGCCCAAAACCCTGTAGATTTCATCAAAATCTTTGTAGAAGAAGTCACAGGCATTGCGATAGAGTTGTTTTTGTTGTATGTATCGGTAGGTGCATCGGCAACAAAAAAAATTGCAGAGGTTTTAGAACGATTACTCAAAAACCCAAAAACAACGGTTGATGATTGGATGGATTATTTTAAGAAGAGGAAGAAGGATGACTCACCCGAAAACACTCCCAATATATTAGATGAGGTTGATGATATTATTGGAAATAGGAAAAAGACACTAGATGATGTTGAGTCAGGTAAAATAAAATTGGATGAAGATGCCAACGGAAATAAACGCAAAAAAGGAGATGAAACCCGCTCAAGCAACTATGCAGAAATGAAGGTTGATGATTATTTTGAAACCCAAAAATTTGTAATTGGAAAAAATAAAGGCACTTTAAAACGAGTCTCTGAAAATACAGTAAGTACATTAGATGACACAATTAAAAAAGTATAGATGGAATATATGAATTTTCAACGCCACCACCCAAGTATGTTATAGCTGAGGTGAAATACAATACAGCAACATTATCAAAAACCACCACTAAAAGTGGTGGGGCACAAATGAGTGAAAGGTGGGTACGCCATGATTTAAGAAAAGGTGCTGTTTCTGCTGAAATTGCAGATGATATTTTAATTCAGGGTTATCAGCCTTTATTGTGCAATGTTTCTAAGCAAGGCAAAGTAACTGTAAATACAATAAATCAAACTCTCACAGAAGCTACTAAAAGTAGTGTTTGGGGAGGTAAAATAACAAACTAATATAATTTGAAATTATGAGAGATAAAGGAAATTTTTCAGAATTAATTAATCAATTACAAAATAGAATTCAAAAATTTAAACAAGCAATAATCTCAGGAGAGGCAAAACCTGATAGGTTTAATGATTTGAAGTCAGCAATATTTGAAAGTTATTTAGACATTGCACAAGCCCACTATTCAAACGGAGCTAATAAAGAAGATGTAAAAAAAGCTGTTTTAGATTGCATTTCGGCATTTGAAGACAGTTTCCAATTTGTAAGTGGTTTTGGTCAATATGATGAAATGATTTGGCTTGTATCAATGGCTATTTTATGCGATGTTTCATTAGAAGATTTTCAAAGGATAACTGCCATTTTAAATCGCGATGGAGTTAATGATCAATTACTTAGTTTTATCATTAAATCTAAAGAAATCACATGGGAGGAGAGTAATTCAAAAGTAATTCAAGAACATCCTTATGCCAAAGCAACAAATTTAAATTCATCTCAAGACATCAAAAATTATCTTGACAAAGTTTGGTATCAAGGTCATAGCGATGCAGCTTGGCATGATACGCATAAAAACACTAAAGTGAATTGCTACTCAGGTTATTGGGCTTGGGAAGCCGCTGCGATAGCCAAGATAAAAGGCATTGAGGATTCATCGCTCAAAACTCAAAAATATTATCCTTATGATGCTGTGCATTGGTAATCTAACCCTTGTTGGTCAACCCTAAAAACATTAATAGCAGCTTATTTCAAAAAGTTCACCGCAGCCCAAAACCCTGTAGATTTCATCAAAATCTTTGTAGAAGAAGTCACAGGCATTGCGATAGAGTTGTTTTTGTTGTATGTATCGGTAGGTGTATCAGCAACAAAAAAAATTGCAGAAGGTTTAGAACGATTACTCAAAAACCCAAAAGCAACGGTTGATGATTGGATGGATTATTTTAAGAAGAGGAAGAAGGAGGATTTTGATGAGAAACCAGTAAACAAAGCATTAGATGATGTAGAAAAATTAAAAATAGCACAAAAAATGTGGGACGAATTTGAATATAAATATTTATTGGAAATACCACCAAGCAAGAAACCTTGTTTTCTAGCTGGTACAATGGTTAAAACAGAGAAGGGATTAGTAGCAATAGAAAAAATAGAACAAGGATTGAAGGTACTATCCTATAATTTTGAAAACCAAAAAACAGAGTACCAAACTGTTTTGCAGACTTTTTCTAATTATGCAGAAAAATATATAGAAATACACACTGAAACTGAACAGTTGAAAGTAACAGGAGCTCATTTATTTTACATTCCTAGTGATAAAAAATGGATTGCTGCAAGCCAATTAAAATTAGATATGCAACTTATAGATTCAAAGCAAAATCTAGTAGCTATTAAAAAATTAGAAATCATTAAGGAAAAAGTACAAACCTATAATCTAGAAGTAGCTCAAAACCATAATTACTACGTAGGGGAACAACAAAGTATTTTAACTCATAATGATAGTAAAAAATTAAAGTTTACAAGTGAAATTATTTACCAATTTAATTTTTATGAATATTATGATGTTGACAATAAGCCTACCTACGTTGGACAAACTACTCAAGAATTAACAAAAAGAGCAGACCAGCATACTCAAGATTATAAAAAACATCCTCAAAAAAAGCAGTTTATTGGGGTTAGTGAAACATTACCCAAAGAAATAAGAATTAATGGAATAAAAGGACCTCACAAAATGACTCCATTTGAATCTGCATTGACTGAGATGTATGAATTAAACGTTAGAGGAGGAAAAAGAGTTGACAATAAAGGATTGTTTAATAAGAAGAATCCTGTTTCTGAACGTTCATTTGAACGTATAAAAAAGGATTTTCCTAGTTTCAATCCTTGTCGTTTTTATGTATAATCTTTAAAATAAATCAAAATGAATTATCCTGAACTATTATTTAAAGACATTTATTGGACATTTTTAGAACCAATTTACAGCGATAAAGATGAATTTGAAAATGCTTTTAAAGAATATCATAAAAGCATTGGCTATAAAGGTAAATATCCACCCATCAAATGGAATGAAGTGTGTTTAAAAGCTCCAAAAGTAATTTTACAATACGTCATTTTTCCAAAAACTGAAAAAGATGAAATAATTGAACCACAAGTTGAAATTTTAGCAGACAATGGCATTTCATTCACTCCAAAAGAATTGTTGTTCAAGATACATAATTCTATTAGAAATGAAATAGAAAATGAAGACCATCATTATTTTGAAGGGTTAACATTTTCTACAGATAACGATCCAAATTATAAAGGCTTTCCAGTATATTTTGTTGACTTAGGCAGTTAACTCTGGCCTCAAGCGGATTGCTTTTTAGCAAGTTTGATTGAAATGGTTGGTTTTTTTGTTTCCTTAGCCAATCCCGGTAATTGGGAAAGCTTTGTAGAAGGATTTAAAAAGTTTTTTAGTGAAATTTGGTCAACCCTAAAAACATTAATTACTGATTATTTCAAAAAGTTCACCGTTGCCCAAAACCCTGTAGATTTCATCAAAATCTTTGTAGAAGAAGTCACAGGCATTGCGATAGAGTTGTTTTTGTTGTATGTATCGGTAGGTGCATCGGCAACAAAAAAAATTGCAGAGGTTTTAGAACGATTACTCAAAAACCCAAAAACAACGGTTGATGATTGGATGGATTATTTTAAGAAGAGGAAGAAGGAGGATGATGCGACGGAAGATGTTTTGCGAAAACTTTCTGAAATAGAAGAATTAAAAAGAATTGATGATGCAATTGAGAAATTAAATATTACTATTTCTGTACCAAAAAACACTCTCAATGCTCTAGAAAGTTTAAAGAAAATTGAAAGTATTTTATTGAAATTAAAGAATAAAAAACCACCAAAAATATTTGATCCCAATAAAGAAGCATTAAAAAAGTTAGGCATAAAGTTACCAAAATCTAAAAACGGTGTAAGTGTTGATTTTGAAAATACTTCTTATCTTTATCCTTCCACAGGAAACCAAAAAAATATTGTAAAAATCAAAATGACAGGGAGTAGAAGATTGGATGATAAATTAGCTTATGAATTATCTGGAATTAAAAAAGATAAAAATTATACATGGCATCATTTAGATGATTACGACCCAATGACAAATACATGTTCAATGCAGTTAGTAAATTTAGAAATTCATGTAAAAACATATCCTCATTTTGGTAGCGTTGAATTAATTAAGCGTTTTTTTAACCTTGAAAAATATTAAATATGTTAAAAATTTTAGACTCGGAAAAAAAAATAAATGACATTGAATTGTTAGAATTTGAGAATAAGTATAATGTTTCAATACCTAACAATTACAAAACTTTTATAAAAAAATATAACGGAGGTTTTACAGAAGATTCAGAAATAGTAGATAAATTCTTAAGTATTCAATATGGTATTGTTACAGTAGCATTAATAATTGAAAGTCACCAAGTAATAGAAAAAAACATTCCAAATAATTATTTACCAATTGCTTTGGATTGGTCAGATAATCCTATTACCATTAATTTAAATGAAGGAGCAGATAACGGTAAAATTGTGAAATTTTATTTTGATACAGATCAGGAACCTGAAATTGTTGCTAATTCACTTGAAGAGCTATTGGAGGTGAAAAGTATAGACGAGATTTAACTCTATCAAAAGAAAATAACTATTTGAATATTAATAATTTATTAGACTTTTGTTTAAATATATTAGTGCTTTAGAAAACTATTTTTTTCAAAGCATTAACTTCTTGTGGTTTTATTCTTCTAGAAGGTTTAACTTTTTTGTTTCCTTAGCCAATCCCGGTAATTGGGAAAGCTTTGTTGAAGGATTCAAGAAGTTTTTTAGTGAAATTTGGTCAACCCTAAAAACATTAATTACTGATTATTTCAAAAAGTTCACCGCAGCCCAAAACCCTGTTGATTTCATCAAAATCTTTGTAGAAGAAGTCACAGGCATTGCGATAGAGTTGTTTTTGTTGTATGTATCGGTAGGTGCATCGGCAACAAAAAAAATTGCAGAGGTTTTAGAACGATTACTCAAAAACCCAAAAACAACGGTTGAGGATTGGATGGATTATTTTAAGAAGAGGAAGAAGGATGACTCACCCGAAAACACTCCCAATATATTAGATGAGGTTGATGATATTATTGGAAATAGGAAAAAGACACTAGATGATGTTGAGTCAGGTAAAATAAAATTGGATGAAGATGCCAACGGAAATAAACGCAAAAAAGGAGATGAAACCCGCTCAAGCAACTATGCAGAAATGAAGGTTGATGATTATTTTGAAACCCAAAAATTTGTAATTGGAAAAAATAAAGGCACTTTAAAACGAGTCTCTGAAAATACAGTAAGTACATTAGATGACACAATTAAAAAAGGTATAGATGGAATATATGAATTTTCAACGCCACCACCCAAGTATGTTATAGCTGAGGTAAAATATAATACAGCAACATTATCAAAAACTAAAACTAAAAGTGGAGGTGCACAAATGAGTGAAAGATGGGTACGCCATGATTTAAGAAAAGGTGCTGTTTCTGCTGAAATTAGAAGGGAAATTTTGGTTCAGGGTTATGAACCCTTATTATGTACTGTATCTAAGCAAGGTAAAGTAACCGTAAATACAATAAATCAAACTCTTACAGATGCAACTAAAAGTAGTGCTTGGGGAGGTAAAGTAACACAATAAAAATTTTAAAAGTATGAGAGATAAAGGAAATTTTTCAGAGTTAATCAATATTTTGAAAGAAGATATTCAATATTATCAAAAAGCAATAATCTCAGGAGAAGCTAAACCTGATAGGTTTAATGATTTGAAGTCTGCTATATTTGAAAGTTATTTAGACATTGCACAAGCCAACTATTCAAATGGAGCAGACAAAGAGGTTGTAAAACAAGCAGTTTTAGAATGTATCCCCGCATTTGAAGACAGTTTCCAATTTGTAAGTGGTTTTGGTCAATATGATGAAATGATTTGGCTTATATCAATGGCTATTTTATGCGATGTTTCGCTAGAAGATTTCCAAAGGATAACTGCCATTTTAAATCGCGATGGAGTTAATGATCAATTACTTAGTTTTATCATTAAATCTAAAGAAATCACATGGGAGGAGAGTAATTCAAAAGTAATTCAAGTACATCCTTATGCCAAAGCAACAAATTTAAATTCATCTCAAGACATCAAAAATTATCTTGACAAAGTTTGGTATCAAGGTCATAGCGATGCAGCTTGGCATGACACCCATAAAAACACAAAAGTGAATTGCTATTCAGGTTATTGGGCTTGGGAAGCCGCTGCTATAGCCAAGATAAAAGGGATTGAGGATTCATCACTCAAAACTCAAAAATATTATCCTTACGACGCTGTGCATTGGTAATCTAACCCTTGTTGGTCAACCCTAAAAACGTTAATAGCAGCTTATTTCAAAAAGTTCACCGATGCCCAAAACCCTGTAGATTTCATCAAAATCTTTGTAGAAGAAGTCACAGGTATTGCCATAGAATTATTTTCGTTGTATGTATCATTAGGTGTATCAGCAACAAAAAAAAATTGCAGAAGGTTTAGAACAATTACTCAAAAACCCAAAAGCAACGGTTGATGATTGGATGGATTTACATTATAGTAAAAATAATTTGTTTTTTATTTAAATTACGTATTTCTACGTATTGTCTCCTTAAAATTTAGTATTTACATTTATAAATCTTATCAGATTTAAAATCAATACTATGGAAACAAAATATGGATTTACAAAAATGACTCTATCCGAATTTGAAAATTGGATGTCACGCTTGAGAGTTGGGCGGACTATTTTAAAAATTCAACAGCATCATACTTATATTCCCAGCTATATTCATTTTACAGGTACTAATCATTTTGAAAGGCAATTGGCCATGAAAAATCATCATGTGAATGAAAATGGATGGCGAGATATTGGACAACACTTTACTGTTTTTCCTGATGGAACAGTTTTGACAGGAAGGAGTTTGGAATTATCACCCGCTTGTATCACTAATCAAAATGCGAATTCCATTTGTATTGAAAACTTTGGAAATTTTGATTTGAATGGCGATGTGATGACTACGCTACAAAAAGAATCTATTATCACAGTAACAGCTGTTTTATGTAAAAAATTTAATTTACTTGTACATTCTAATACGATTGTTTATCATCATTGGTTTCGATTGGACAATGGATTTAGAAATAATGGAACAGGGGGAAATAAATCCTGTCCGGGCACCAATTTTTTTGGTGGTAATAAAGTCCGTGATTTTGAAAATAATTTTGCTCCTTTGGTTACTGCCAAGTTACTTGGACATCTCATAAAAACGGATACTACCTCTGTTTTAAAGTATGTTTGTGTAACCGCAAGTGTGTTGAATATACGAACTGCACCTAAGGCAAGCAGTGCCAGAGCAAAAGAGCGTTCAAGTATTGAGATGGGAGCTGTTTTAAGGGTTTATGCGGAAAAAGATAATTGGTACAAAATATCCCATTCCATGGAACATTGGGTTTCCGGTAGGTTTACTCAAGAGGTAAAACGAGCAACTGTGAATACAACCGTTTTGAATGTAAGAACCGGACCCGGAACTCATTTTCCAAAAACATCCAGTGTGTTGAAAGACGAGGAAATTTTTGTTCATGAGGAGAGTAATGACTGGTGTAAGATAGGTTTGGATGACAAATGGGTGAGTAAATCGTATCTTACTTTTTGATTTAAATATGCATAAAGTAGGTATTTATATATCCGGATTAGGTCAATCTTTTCACAATGAAAATGTAGAAAAGTATGCTGAGCGTTTTAGAAATGAACTTCATGTAAATGAGAAAGGAACAACTTATGCTTTAAAAAGTGAAATTATCACCTACACAGATAAGCAATCAGCAAAAGTGGTTCGATTAGTTAAGGAGGGTTCTACCAATACCAATCAAGTTGCCTACACATTTTATGAATTTGCCTACCATGAACTCTTGACTGAACGTTTTAAGAAGCAAAATATTTTAGTTAAAAATTTAATTTTATGTGGATTAGTTTTAAAAAAATCACCTCAGTTAATTAAACGCCTTTTTATTCCTGATCATTATAACCGTCCCTATTTATCTTTTTATGCTTTTTTTATTCTCATTATCATATCTCTCGCAATTATTTTTCTAATTCCGGCCACGTTAGACATGGTAAGTGGTTTTACCGGAGGAAAGGCTATTTTGAATGGCCTTCATTTAGACTTTTTAAAAAAATGTACTTTTTTAGTCAGTCTATATAAGTTATCTGTTCCTCTGACAACTTTTATTCTATTATTGGTTCCTGAATCTAAAACTATTGTGACTTCAATTGCCACAGAGTTTGCCTGTGCTGACCGTTATTTGAATGATGGTATTCAAAGTCAAGTAATCATGGGTAATTTAGATTTGCTGGTTGATTATATCACAGAACATGAACCCGATTCGAAAATTCAATATCATTGTTATAGTTTTGGCTCCCTCATTGCAATGGATTTCCTATTTCCATTAGGTACCATACCCTCAAACAATACGCAGCAACATTCAGAAGTATTGATCACAATTGGTAATCCATATGAATTTGTAAACTCATATTACAGCAAGTATTTTTTAAATCGAAATTTATTGATGGAGAATAAAATTCAATGGCTAAATGTATATTCACTTTCAGATGCTTTGTCTTCCAACTTTAGAAAAGATGCTACACGCGGTGAGTCTGAGTATGGTTTTAAAGATTCTTCAATTAAGCCCGAAAACATTAATTATGAAATAACGGCGGACAAATCGCAGCATTTTTACAATTTTATCACGATGGATGGAATCAGAATGCATAAGCTTTACTGGGATTTTGACACGAATGGACATAGCTGTATTCGATTGATTCTTTTTAAATTAAAAACTATATAACAGCTTGAAGATGAGAAAACCAATCTATAATATCCACACGCATATTTTTACCATTGACCATGTGCCCAATAAGTTTGGGAGGCGTTTGATGCCTTTGGGGCTTCATCATCTTATTACGATGCGGTTTGTTAAATGGTATTATCAAACTTTCACCTCCAGAGGTAATTATAAATTTAAAGTTTTTAAAAATAGGATTACTGCCTTACGATATAAGCTACTTGATTTCATGAAGTGGACTGTTGTGCTTCAGTTGATTAATAAGTTGGTGCTTTTTTTGTTTCGTTGGGTATTCAAGATTTTGACTAATTTTTTTAGGGTTGATTTTGTTTTTAGTAAAGCTACTCGCGAAACCGTGAAACGTTTTTTGACTTTAGGTCGCTATTCTTTGTACCAGAATCAATCTAAAATTTTTGACTTGTTGACTAAGAGTTATGATTCCAACACCCGTTTTGTGGTACTCTCCATGGATATGGATTTTATGGAAGCCGGAAAGCCAACGGTTTCTTATTTAGAGCAGTTGGAAGAATTGCGAATTATCAAGCAGCGTAAAAAAGATACGTTTCTACCTTTTTTATTTCTGGACCCGAGAAGGATAGAAGCCACGCAAAATCAACTTAAAAATCAAAATTATAAAAATTATGCCAAACATTTGTTGCACACGCAACAGTTTGACGGTATAAAGCTTTACCCCGCTTTGGGTTATTATCCTTTTGACAAGCACCTCATCGAAATGTATAAATTTGCTCAGGAAAACGAAATTCCTATCATCACTCATTGTATAGAAGGTACTGTTTTTTACAGAGGAGATAAGAAGCCAGAGTGGTCGAGTCATCCTATTTTGAAATACAATAAAAAAGGTGGACAATTAGAACCCATTCCTCTACCTCAAAAGAATGGGTTTCAATTCACCACCAATTTTACGCATCCTTTGAATTATCATTGTTTGATGAATCGGGAATTGCTTAAAGATTTTCTTGGTACATCTATAGAAAATACTCCGGATTTGAGTAAATTGAAAATTTGTTTAGCTCACTTTGGTGGGGAAGAAGAATGGAAAAAATATATGAAAGATGGTTGGAATACTTATAATAAAAATATTAATCACGATAGCAAGGATGCTTACTTGAGGTATAAAAACACCCTCACTCACGGAAACCCCAGAACTATTTGGTGGAATGCCAGTTGGTTGTCTGTTATTTATGATTTGATGATTGCTTATGAAAATGTATATGCGGATATCTCGTTTATTTTGCATGATCAAGATTTATTTCCTTTGTTACGGTTTTTATTAGAGGATGAAAAAGTAAGGCACAAAATTTTATTTGGTTCGGATTACTATGTTGTGAGCCAGAAAAACACTGAAAAGGATTTGCATTTGAACTTACGCGGTTACTTAGGTAATGAGTTATTTGAACTGATTGCGAGTGATAATCCGAGACGATTTTTGAGTACGAAGTTTAAGCAGTATTGATTAACGGTAATTAGCTAGATTAAAGTTATAAATTGATTACCATTCTAATGTATCGATGAAAAATTTCAAATAATATAATTCAATGGTGCAGTCGTCTTCCAGATCTTCCGCTGTTAATTGGTCAATTTCTATAAAGGTTAAGTCATTCGCAAATGATTTTTCACCAATTAAGTGCTCGATGTGAATGTAAACAGCTTCGCGTAGTCTTGGGTTGTCCTTGTGGACTATGTAGTTTTTGAGTAGTACTTTTATTCCCAAATCAGTTGGTTTGTTAGGGTTTTCTAGTGGGATGAAATACATTTCGCTTATTCGCAAAGTAATGCCGTAATATTCCAATGGTTTGTCGGTTCCGTTTTCATATTTTTCAATGTTTAACTCGGGTTGAAGGAATGCGGTTATTTTCCAACGTTCTATAAGTGGTGCGTGATGAACTAGTAATTCTACTTCTTTGAAAAGGTAGGGGTTACCATTTGCGGTGATGATTAATTCTGCACCGTTTTTTTTGTTTTTGATGATGAGGTTCAGGTCTTTGTTGTATTGATGGAGAACTTCGATTAGTTTATCGAAATGGGTTTTTAGTTCTTCTTGAGGGATTTCGTTTAGGAGCAGGAAAACGAAGTTGTTTTGTTGGAAGTGGTGCCAGAAGGAGGTTATTGGGTTCATTTTTTTGAGGTGCTAAGGTTCTGAGTTATTAAGGTTCTGAGGTTTTTGGAACACGGATGAAACGGATTCTCCAGGGCGAAACTTGGATTTATACGGATTTTTTTTAAAGCAAAGGTGCTAAGGTTTTTAGTTACTAAGGTTCTGAGGTTTTTGGAACTCGGATTTTTTTAACCGCAAAGGGCACAAAGATTTTACGCTAGGTTCGCTAAGTTATTTTATCGTTTATCTGGTGTAGTTTTATCGTAAGCAATAAGGTTTACCATCTCACGTAAACGACTTCTAACTCGGTTGCCGTAATGTTTTTCTATTTCTGTGGCTGATAGGTTTGTGGTGATGTGGGTTTGAAGTTTTTTAGAAATGAATAGATCATATCGGCTTAATAGAATTTCAGCCATTACGTTGCATTCGTTGCCGAAGTATTTTAGGTTGTTTTCTGTTCCTAAATCGTCAAAGCAATAGGTTCTTGGTTCGGATTGATAGAGTTTACCGATGCTGTATTTGTGTATGATTTGGTAACCGTCTTGGATGAATTCAAAGCTGATGTCTCGGCAGGGCTTTACGGAGAATTTGTGTTCGGTGGGGGTTAGGTATTTCATTAGGTTCATGAGTGATGTTTTGCCGCAGCCGATTGGGCCGGTTAGTAGTATTCCTTTGTTTAAATTTATGTTATATTGAAAGCAAGTTTGCTCGTCTTTCAGGAAGTACGCGATTAGCTTGCACACGATTGGATGATCGGTTTCAAGGATTTTGAAATGATTGCCGTATATTTCGATGCCTTTTTGTTCGAGCCAATTGATTACTTCTGGGTAGCTGTAGTGGGATTTTATATTTTCATTCATTGGGTTGCTTTTTGTTCGCTAAAGCGAAGGTTTTGGAACACGGATTGCACAGATTGAACAGATTTACACGGATTTTATTGAACCACATAGAAACATAGTTTTTATAGTTTTTTTTTGTTAAGACGCTTCGCCTTACATAGGTTAGCTAAGGTTTAACCGCAAAGGCCGCAAAGGTTTTACGCAAGGTTCGCAAATATTTCTGGACGCAAAGGTTGAGATACTGAAACAAGTTCAGTATGACAGTAGTGTTATAAAGGTTCGGCATAGTTTTTATCGGTTGAAGTGTTGAGGTGTTTTGGTCGGTTTGTTGGTGTTGTGTCGTTATTGTTATTGAAATTTACGCTGTTGATTATCCAGTTTTGTGCTGCTGCTTGCCAATCAACCATTGGGGTTTTGCCACCGACTAACCAACCGACACTGGTGAAATAATTGAAGAATTTTTGGGCTTCGAGTTCGGGGAAGTTATTTTTTTGGAAATAAGTTTTGACTTCTTCGTTTGATGGCTGTAACTTTTCTTCTTTTTTATCGGAACTTTTTTGCCAATTGTTTTTTATTTGATTTTCATCGGAGTTGGCGAATGCAGAATTTTCATTCTGCATTTCTTCTTTTTCTTTTTTTGCGGAATTTTTTTCTTTTTCTGAATTTTCATTTTTTAAATCTGAATTATTTATTTTTTCAAAATTTTTTGTTTGCTTTTCCAAGTTTGAAACGTTTTTATCGTTTAAAATGTTTGTATTGTTTATATAGTTTATAGAAGGTATTACTGCTTGTTCAGTACCTGTTTCACTACTAGTACAAGACTTGTTCAAAGCTTGTTCAGAAACAAGTTCATTAAGTGGTTCATTTTTTGGTTTCCTTTCGGATTTTGGAGCTGGTTTTAAATCATCTGAAAAGTTGAATAAAATGACATGACTTCCTTTGAATGGATTGTATGATGGTTCGTAGTTGATATACCCCAAATTATGCAAGTTCTTGAGGCATTTGTGATAGGTTGCTTTGGAACTGATTTTACTTATTCGCATTACCTCATCACGATTGATACTTATTGGATTTTTAAAACGGTTGCAGTTCCAAAATTGGAATAAAGCAATGTATAAGCTAATGTGTGTTGGATTTAGCTTTTTATCAATGGCTACTTTCTCAAAGAAACCTGTTAGATGTTTTATGTAATTCATTTGGATTGTAATTACTTAAGCAGAGTAGGTATAGCATTTACCTTGTTTCCATTTAATAATTTATCAATATCTGAATTGTCATAATACATAATACCGCCTATTTTGGTATAGGTTAGTGTTCCGTTGATGCGGAGATTTTGCAATGTACCTGGAGAGATGTTTAACAGTTTACGGACTTCATTGGATTTGAGCCACTGTTTTGTTTGTTGGGGTTTGGTTTGAATGATTTCTTTTAAATCGTTCAAAAGAAGACTTCTGAATTCGTTTAAGTCTTCGCGAGTGATAACTTCGATTGCCATAACGTATGTTTTAGATTGTTATGGTACAAAATTGTGAAGATTGATTTGTTTTATTTCACAACGGAGTTTATGTTGTGAATGATTTTTATTTAAATCAACTCATCATAGTTTTCCATTCTTTTTAATAGAGCTTCATTTAATGCGGAAATGAATTTTGTTTTATCAGCCTTTCTTGCTCTAATTTCAAGGAATACACGACGATATTGACCTAAATCTATTTCAAAAATATGTTCAAAATATTCTGCAATATCTTTTAAATCTGCTACTCCATTATTGAGAACCCCCTCCGTATGTAATGCATATATTAATTCAATTAATGCCACTTTTGAGCTAGTCCACATTAATTTTGTGTTGGGTTTGCGTTGTGATTTGTCACTAAAGTCTTTATTTTCAATCATAATTAACTTATCTTCTAGATATAATTGTATTAAATCGTTAGCTAAAATCCGTGCCACTTTAAAATCGCATGAAGTAGAAAATGAGCTATCAGCTTCAAAATAATAACTATCTAATGCCAATTTGATATCGTATTCTCCTCTAAGGAAATATTTGTAATCTAAATAGGAACTTCCCGATCTATAATATTTGTAAAAATCAAGTTCGTTATCAAAATAAGCTTTTAATTTTTGTAATTCGTTATTATAATATTTTTTTAAAACTCGATTACCTCCATTAGGTCTTTTCATTTCTATTTTATATATCATATTATAATAGATCAGTTTTGATGTGAATTGTGGTTTTAAATCTTTAAAGAAATGAATTTCTTCATTTTGGCTTTTGAATTGATTTTTAAGAACTATTTTTTTTAAATTATCTTTAGCTTTTAACGTTATTTCAATAGCCTTTTCACAACGCTTAATTTCATCATCTATCTCTAAGTCAATGAAATTGAGCTGTTCATTTAGTTTTTCTAGAATACTATTTACTTGTTGAATCACTAATTTTTATTTACACTTAAATTAAAAATTAAACTTCCAAAATTTCCGTTTTCATCAAATACATCAATTTCTCCTCTGAATAAACCTGTTATATCTGAAGTGAAAAATTCAACCTCAATTATTCCGTTAGAATTTGATTTTAAATTATTTGACCAAAAAAGTGTTTTTCTATAATCAGGAAATTCTAAGCTTTCTTTATCTAATTCATAATTTGGATGTGGAAAATTTTTGTTAGCTTTTAAGGTTTCAATAAATACATAGCTTTTTAATTTTTTTTCTTCCAATTTTGCTTCTTTTTCAAGAACTAGAGGGTCAATGTATTTTTTTAAAGTTGGAGGAAAAAAGCTATTTTCCTCAACAACATAATAATATTCACCATGTCTTGGTTTGAAACCTATTCTATGATTTTTACAGTTTAAAACGTTAAATTGAAAACAAACATGGTCATTATTTCCACCAATATATTCTAAAAAGTTGGCAGAATATTTTGGTTTTTCAGGTAGTTTTTTTGTTAAAACTACTTCGTCTAGAAAATTAACTGAGTTAAAACTAAAATTTTTTATCTTATTTTTAATTACAATTGTATCTTTCAGACTAATATCACTAAACCTATTAAATAAATCTGAGCTATAAAATTGTTCTATATCTTCCTCTTTATTTTTTAAAAGATTAATAAATAAATTTTCATTTGAAGTATTAAGAATAATCTTTTCATTTTGAAATAATTCTAACAGTTTTGCATCTATAGAAAAAAAGCCATTTTCATTTGTTTCTGTCATGAAAATGCCACTGGAGGTGGTAATATATATTTCTGTATTTCCTGGGTTTTCTAATTGACCTGATTTGTTTTTTAAATATACGCTTCCTTTTAAGTCTTCAAGAATATTAACTTTTTTTAAGTTATCTTCTATATTGTCATGACTCCATTTGTAACTTTTTTTATCTAATGTTAACATTAAATTATCAATATCATTTTTTCTAAAATACTCTGTAGGATAGTTTAATTTTGGAGTTATATCATTTTCAATTTTTAAAAATGATTGCATTGAACGTTCATATGTTTCAATTTTAAATAAATTATCAAATACTGTTATGTTTGCTCTTGCTTCAACAGGATTTTTATCATTATCTAAAATTTGGATTTTTAATTTTACTTTTGATTTATTATTTATACTTTTTTCTTCTTCATAATTTAAAAGTTTACAATTTAATCTTTGTTCAAAATTTGAGTAAATATATCGAGTACAGATTATATCTTCATCAATTCCAATTAATGAAATTTCTGTAATATGATTTGGTAGAATATGTTTAGGAATTTTAAAATTTATTCTTTCTTTATTCAATTTAATTTTAGCTAACCAAAATATTATTCCTTTTGCTTGTGCTCTTATATAAATTTGTTTGTTATGCAGATTTTCACTTTTATTAATTATTTCAAAGTTGTAATTTGATTTATTTTGAGAAACTAATTCTAGTTTTGTACTTTCTATTTTTGGTTTTGGAAATTCAAAAGAATTATTATCAATTTTGACAAAATATTTTTCTAATTTCATTGGTTTAAAATTGTATATACCAATTCCATTTTTATCTATATCAATAGAATCAATTATTTTATTATTCTTAATTATATATGCTTTTGAATTAGAATTTTTATAAATTCTATTTTTAAATTTAATAGCAATTTTTTGATTTATACCCTCTATTAAGTTTCCACCTTCGGGATAGAATTCAACATTTATTTTGTTTGAAAGCGTCGATAGATTTATACTTTTATTTTCAATTAATCTTTCGTTTGTCTTTATAATTAGATTAAAATTTTTGAATTCATCAATTTTATTTCTTTCAATATATAGTTCAGTAAACCCATTAGAGTCAGTAATATTTTTAGTAATTGTTTTTGATTTTTTGTTGTTTGTAGCTTGTAATTTCACACTAGCATCATTGGCTGTTTCTCCATTTCTTAAAAACAATTTAATTTTGATTTTAATTGTTTTTTCATCACTGTTATCTACCTCTTCACTTATTAATATTTTAGGTGAAATAGTTTTTCTAATTTCAATTTCTTTAACTGAATTATTACTATTCAAAATATTAGCAATTGAATTTTTGGTATATGCCGATAAATAATATTTTCCTGGGGTTATGGTATCAGAAACATAAAAATTGCCATTTGAAGATGAATCATTTATAGCATATTTAGCAGAATGAATTTTTTTTCTTTCTTGGTTCAATAGATTAAAATAAACAATTTGACTATTTGAAAATGGCTGGTTGTTTATAGTTTGAAAAATAGTTGCATTGAACCAAATTTCTTCACCAGTTTCATAAATATCTTTATCTGTTTGTACATATAAAACTTCTTGAGCCATATTTTTTTCTACATGCTCTATAGGTTTTATAATTTTTTCATATTCTGTGGAGCTAAGACTCTCTTGACTAAAAGCATTGAATATGCAGGCAAAAAAAAATATAAAATTGATTTTTTTGTTCATTTAATAAATTTAAATTAATTAGAAATTAAAGCCAAAGTGTAATCCTGGTTCTCCCCAAAAGAATTTTGACCATTTATCGTCTAATTGTTTAAATGATTCTGGCATTTTTGTATGATATGGTCTATGAGTTACTGCAATAGAAGGTTCTATAAAAAATTTATTTTTAAATAGTTTTATTTGGTAACCTATTCGATAGGTATTAAAGATTTGAAAACCCTTATCTAATTTTCTATCATTTTCATCTATAAAATTTTGCCAGGCACTCATCGAGTGTATGCTTGTATATAATCCTTTCCACCAAAATCTTTGGTAAACAAGTGCTACTCCTTTTTCTCTAATATATCCGGGAAATTTTTCATTTTCTGCCTCAAAATTATCGCCGTAAGGAATACCAAGTGGCCATGCATATTTCCAAGTTTTAAATTCTAAAGAAATAACATCTTTTTTTGTTATTCTATATCCTAGATTGAGTTGAACAAAATCAGGTGTATTCTTTTTATCAAAGTTACCTAACATAAATAAACTACTTCCTATAAAATATTTTTTACTAATTGTGTCATTATTGATTGATTGTGCAACATTTGTTTTGCATATAAAAACAATAAATAATAGAGTGAAAATTTTTTGTATCTTCATAACAAGTATATTTTTGAATTCTATCTGCTGTAATATATTTTAAGAAACGTTTTGAATCAATTCCACTTAATTATCTTATATGAAAAGCTTTCATGGTCAGAAATAGTATCAATCTTAATTACTTCTTTGTTATTTTCAAATTGACCCTTTTTTACTGCACCACCAGTAACTATTGAAAATTCTAAAGGTAAGTGTGCATTTATTTCAATTTCTCTTTTCTTTCCACCAATATTTTGTAACATTATTAAAGGAGCTTGAAATGCAGCTTCTTGATTACCCGTTATATAGACTACATCTTCCTCATTAGGAACTTGAATTGTCAATTTTATTTTATTTTGCTCTTTGGTAAAACCTACTGTTTTTTGATGGCATTTTATTTTTTGTCTAATAAGGTTTTGAATGTCATAAATTTCAATACTATTGTCTAATATTTCTTCACCATCTACAATAAAAGAATAATTATAGATACCTTTTTCTAATTTTAAATTTGTACTCCAACCTTCATTACTTTTTTGCAAAAAAACAATATTGTTTATTGGGTGAAACGAACTACTAAATGGTTTATACTTTAAGAATACTGACTTTGCATTGTGATATCCTTTAAGTTTAAAGTTTGAAACTTCATTTGTATTATTTTTATCTTGGAATTTGGTTCGTATTTCTTCAGAAAAATATTTGTAATCTGGAAATTTATTTTCAAATTCAATTAATGTGGATAAAGCAAGGCTTTCCTCTCCTTTTTGATACTCATAAATTGCTTTTAATAACCAAATATCAATATCTTCAGCATAATTTTTTTGTAGTTCTTTTAAGAAATCATAAATTAAAAAGTTGTTCGTTTCTCTGGTATAATAATAAACAACATTAGGTAATAAGAAATCTTTTTCTTTGTTATCCTTAACATTTTTAAAGTAATGTTGTATTGCAGCGGTAGAATTATTACTTTCTATGTATTGGTGAATTATTGAAGTATTATTTTTTTTAAAAAGATTTGTTAAGGTTATAGATTTTCTACCTTTTTTTAATAATTTTTTTAATGATATTTTGTATTTATTTTTATAATCTCCGGCAAAAAAAAGAGTTATTTCTTTTTTATTTAAGTTATAAATACTTGAATAAACAGTAGTATTTGCTCCTTTTTCAGCAGTTTGGGAACATGCTAATACCATTGAATCATAATTAATCTCATTATTTTTTAGGATATCGTTGGCTTTGTTATACCTCCAACAATCATTATTATTATTATTATTATTCACACAAAGATCAAAGTTTGTAGAGATTAGCATCTGATTGTTTTTAATTACTCCATTTGGACTAATAATAGCTAGATTTCCGTATTTGTCTGCTACATGCATCTGTGAGCTTCTAAATCCAAATTGAAACCAATATTTTTCAAAAAAATCAATTACTTCTTGTGTTGTAGATAGATTCCCTAAAATGTATGGAAGTATTGCATTGTCTCCTTGAGGGAAGGCTACTTTTCTATACATATTTTTAACTGGAAAAATATTTTCTGTTGAATTAAAATCAAACGCTAATCCAGCTTCGTTTAATCCACCAGCTATAAATGCATTATTTCCATTTTCTGGAGTATCTCTTGAAAATGTAAAGTACCCGTATTTATTTTGAGAACTTTTAGGAAAAATATTAATGTAGTTTTTGAATGAGAAAGCAAAATCTTCGTTGTTTCCAAACCACACGTTGTTATACTTATCAATACCACTAAAAATTGAGCAAGCAATCGATTTATGAAATATCAAAGTAAATATAAAAATAGTTCTTAAAGTTCTTTTATAATTAGTTGTCATTTTAAATGAATTAGTTGGTTTAAATTTTCTGAATATTTTGAAAAGGTAGTTTTTTATAAATGATTATACTAGTATCGTCAATAAGTTTTAAAAGATTTGGTTCTCCTGCTTTCTTTTTTGCTAATTCAATAGTTTGTTTTGCTTTCTTTATGTTATTTAATTTATATTCTCCAATAGCTTCTAAATATAAATTGAACGCAAGAGTTTTGATTTCTCTAGCTTTTTTTAATAAACTTATTGCATATCTAATCTGATCTTTATTATCGTCATAATAAATGATATTTTTTGCAATTTCAATTAATTCAGCATAAAAATTGTTAGAAAGATGATTCTTCAAAAAGTCATTATTCATTTTTATGATCTGATCTTTATTTTCTTGTGATTTGAAAAAAGTAGAATTTTGAATATATTTATTTGTTCTATCAAGGTTTAAAGAATCTAGTAATTTTAATTCTTGAATATCAATATTTAATAAGTCTTTTTCATATGATTTTATCGTATTTAAATAATCAATTATATTGTTAGTATTTAAATAATATTTTGCCTTCCAATAAGAAAAATCATTTAATTCAAACCAAGGTTTAGCTTCTTTTTCTTTTGGAAAAACAGTTAATAATTCTTCAAATTTATTTAATTGTGTTTCGTCTTTACTTTCAACAATTTGATTAAAATAACTTAGTAGAGATTCATACAAAGTGTCATGAAATGAACCCGGAAAATAATATGAAGATTGTTCGTTATTAATTTCATGGTATTTTGTTATTAGAAATCTAAACTTATTTAAATCTTTATGCAGATAAGGGTTTTTTATGAAAAAAGATATATTTTGTTTGTCAACCAATTCTTCCTGACTTAAAAGTTTGTAGTAATCATTAAACGGTTCTAGTACTTCTTTGTTTAAAGAATTCAGTTTTTCAATATATTTCTTTAAAAAATCTTTGTTTCTTTTATTAGATAGATATTTTTGTTCCCAAATTTCGATACTTTCACCTTTTTCGAATTCTGAAATTGCTTTTTTTGCATGATTTAATAATTCATCTATTTTTTGATATCCTACTATTTTATAAATCATTTTCTCTTCGGAATCAATAAATACAAATGTAGGGAAAGCTTCTACTTCATATTTAGGAGAAATTTTTTTACCTAATTCAGTCTCAGCATTAATTTTAAGATTAATAAAATTTTCATTGAAAAAAGTTTGTATAGTATAGTCTGTAAATACCTCTTTGTCCATTCTTTTACAAGGAGCACACCAAGTAGTGTAAAAATCGATGAATATAAGCTTATTTTCGATTTGAGATTTTTCTAATGCACTATTAATATTATTATCAATAAAGTTTAAGTCATTTTGTGCAAAAAAGTAGGTATGTAATAGGGAAAAGAATAGTAATTTAAATATTTTCATTTTTAGCAATTTTGAACAACAAAATTAGTGCTTACATGGTATAAAAATCAACTTAATATATTTGATTAAGTACTAATTTTCATTTTTGGTACTATTTAAAACGGTTAAATATTTTTTTATTACTTGTCTATCGTTTTCTTTTTTGGCAATATTTAATGCTAATTTATAATTAAAAATTGCTTTTTCTTTATTATCAAATGAATATAAATAACCTAGTAAAGAAAAATATAAATAATCGGAAAGCTTAAGTTTTTCAGCTTCTACTATGGCTTCTTTAGCTCCTTTAACTTTAAAAAGGGCAAAAGTTCTATTCAAGGCTGCAACAGGAGAATATTCTATTTGCAATAATTTATTATAAAGCGTGAGTATGTTTTCCCACTTATTAGAAGATTCTAATTTAGTACAATGCCAGTACGCAATTGAAGCTTCTAAGTGAAATTTTGTTATTTGATTTCCTTTGGCACTTTCAATTAAATAGTAATTTCCTTTATCAATAAGTTCTTTATTCCAAAGATTTTTATTTTGATTCTCATATAAAATTATCTCATTCAATTCATTTTGTCGTGCTTCAAATCTTGATGAATGAAAGCACATAAGCGATAATAAAGCATTTGTTTCAGGTTCATTTGTTGATTTGTTTTCTATTAAAAGTATGCATAACCTCATTGCTTCCAAACAAAGACTTTTTTGAATTTCAAAATCTTTCGTTTTTGAATAATATCCTTCATTAAAAAGAAGATATATTGAAATCAAAACTGAATTTAACCTTTCTGTAATTAATTTACTGTCAATATGCTCTAAATCAATTTTAGCTTCTTTAATTCTTTTTTTTGCTCTAAATATCTTTTTATTAATATTCTCTTTTGTGGTTAGAAATGTTGTGGCAATTTCTTCTATGCCAAAACCACCTAAAATTTTTAAAACTAATATGATTTGAGATTCAATTGCATTTATTGGATTACAAAGGATAAAAATCATTTTTAATTGGCTGTCTTTAATTTTTTCATCAGACCATTCTATTTCGTAATAATTGTCGAGGGATTTACTTTGTTTGTTTGAGATTATTTTGTCGTAAACATTATTTTTTCTGATATAGTCTATTGTTTTATTTTTGGCTACAGTATAAAGCCAAGCTTTTGGGTTAGGTGGAATCCCTTTTAATCCCCAAGTTTCTGAAGCAAGTAGAAAAGTTTCTGCTGCAATATCTTCTGCAATTTCAATATCCCTTATGCTAAAATAATTACAGAGTACAGTGATAATTTTACTGTACTCTGTTTTAAATAAATTAGGAATTAAATTATCATACATTTTAAACTCCAAATTGGTTAAGATGATGATCTAAATGTTTATAAAACATGTTATTCCATTCTTCTTTTGATAATTTTCCAAAATTTAAAGATTCTGATTGATCGAAAAAGTTTTCACCTAAGTTTTGAGTTTTTTTTAAAAACTCTATTAGTCTTTCTTTTTCGTGTTCAAAATCTTTAGGTTGTTTAATGATAAATGCTGGTGCTGTTTTACTATTTTTTTTATAAGGCATTTCACTTACAACAATCTTTTTAATGAAAGCTTTAAAAATGAGTTTCATGAATGGATTAGGTTTTTTATGAATATCTGTATAAACCATTTCATACATAACATTACAATGTGCCAGCATTTGACCGGTATTCATGGTTCCCCATAAAGCAACATTATTGGCTTTCAATGAATTAATCCTATCAATTGTTTCATTAACAACCTTTTCTGTAAATATATTAGGTAAGCTCATAAAATTAATTAATTTTCATAAAACTCCTTACTTCAACGTGTCCACCAATATTTAAAATTGGACAACCTTGGGCTAGTTTTAATGCCTCATCTAAATTTTCAGCTTTACAAATTACATAACCTCCAATAATTTCTTTTACTTCAGCATATGGTCCGTCTGTAACAATGTTATTTGGTTTTAAAGTTTTTCCTTCAAAACTTAATTGATTTGTTGCCACAAATTTTCCTTGAGCTGCAATACTTCCAATCCAATCTTGCCAATACTTGATGTTTTCTTGCATTTGTTCTGGTGACATTTTAAAGTCAGGATTTGGAGTGTGTCTGAATAGCATCATAAATTCATTCATAATTTTAAAATTTAAGTTAATATTATTTTCTATTGATACGAATGAGTTTTAAAAAATAGGACAACAAACAAAAAAAATTATCTTTTATCCCAAAGTTCATTACCTAGATATACTTTATTATTTAAAACATTTTCATAAATTTCATTTACATTATCACCGTTTAAAAAAATTAAATACCCATTTTTGGTTTTTGGAAAAAATACAGCTAGAGTACTTACTCCTGGATCTTTACCTGTGTGAATTAAACAATATTCGTCATTAGAAAAACCAGTTAAAATTTCCCATCCAAGACCAAAAAAATCATTATCTCTTAGTTTGGTTTGTTGCTTAATTATTTCATTAAAAAGGCTAGATGATAATTGAGCTCCATTTGTTAAGTAGGCTATAAAACTTCCATAGTCTTCAACAGTAGTTAACAAATTAGCTGCTGCATTAGCTTCAAAGTATTTTTTATTGTCAATAGTGTTTCCTTTATCATCATAATTTTGAGCATATCTTTCTTCATCTACCTTATTATCCCACCAAAAATGCGTATCATGCATTCCAATAGGTTTAAAAACATATTGTTGGGCTAATTCTTCTAATGTCTTATTGAGTTTTATTTCAATGGCTTTTCTTAGGTATTCAAAGCCTTCACCAGAATATTGATATTTGGTACCTGGTTCAAATTGAAAATGTAATTTTTTTTCATTTGTAAGGTATCTCCAATTTGGAAAGCCTGTTTGATGTGTTAAAACCAAGTATGGTGTTAATTTTTTATATCTTTTGTCATTTTTAATTTCTGGATCAATCCAGTATTGATGTAAAGGTTCATCCATTTTTAATAGTCCTGCATCAATGAGTTTTAAAACGGTAAGAGCGAAAACAGGTTTAGTTAATGAAGCAACTTTAAAAATAGTATTGTATGGTGCTTTCTGAATTTTATCTAAGGTGCCATATACCTCAACTTTTGTTAATTTGCCGTTTTCAATAATACCTAAACCCATTGCGGGCACATTACTTTTTTCAAGTAACTTTTCTATGTTATTCAGATTTGTTGAGTTTATATCAGGGCTTTGATGATCATAACTTAGAGCTTCTGCTAGAACCCAATCTTCATTCTTTTTAAGCCAAACATGAGTAAATTTTGCTGTACTCGTCCACATGTCGTCTTTATTTGCCTCTCTTAAATAAAAATTGTGAACTCCTTTTTGAATTACTCCATATAGAACTCCATCATTAGATAATTTAAAAAGCTCTAAACTATTTGCATTAACTTTTCTTATTGGCTTTTGCATTTGATTAGAGCAGATATATTTCCTAGTATTTTCTAAAAAAGACTTTTTATCTTGGAATCCACTTTGGTCATGATAGAATTTTAAATCGTTAGCAATGTGCTTTTCTAAATAATCTAGATCACATTGGTTAAATGCTTTTTCAAAAAATATACTATCTTGTTTTTTTAATTCAATAAAAAGTTGGTCATCTTTCTTTATTTGAGCTTCTGAAATAAAAGAAAAAACCATAATTAGACTTGTCAATAAAATGTTTTTACTCATGATTTTAAATTTTTGACAAATATTTAGCTTTCTATTTAATTTTAAAATTTTTGTATGTGACATTTGTATGCCAATTAGCTGACAATTATTATAAAACATTGAAATTCAGCTTAAAAAAAAGTTTTTGTTTTTGATCTATGAAATAATTATTAGTTAAGATAATTATCACGTTAGATAAAACTAATGTTATCATTACTATTAAAATAAATTTGCTACTAAGATTAAACCAATTTTTTATAAATGAACAAAGCATGAAAATTATAAAAGACATGATTGTCCAAATAATTTGTAAGGTTATTATTTGTTTACTCATGTTATGATTTTCTTTATATTTTTTTTTCAAAATGATGGGTAAGATTATATTTATTGGTGGTAAAACAATACCAACTATTGCTATTAGATTAATTAATTTTAAATTATTGTAGTCATACTCATCAATAACAATTTTAGAATCGCTATTTAATTCATCTAAATCTTCTATTTCAAGTGCTTTTAATAAAACTTTTAATGTATGCCCTTGGGGTTTTTGACCTGATTCAATTCTTTGTATTGTTCTTAATGAAAGACCTGTCTTTTCAGCTAATTCTTGTTGCGTATAATTAAGTTTATTTCTAAGAAATTGCACTTTATTCATAATTGTTAAAATTAAAAATCCCCCTTATAAATTGTACACTGCTAACAATTAATAGGAGGATTTAAATTAGGAAATTTTTTTAAAGAAAAAAATTTACAAATAACCTTATGCAAATGTTTCAATTTATTAGTTGAAAACGTACTTTTTTTAAAGTAAAAAGTCCTAAATTCTGTATATGACACTCACAGAATGCTATTTTTTAAAAAAGATTATCTCTTTTCTAGAATATGAGAGAAATGTTGGATACTTTGATAAAATTTCATATCCTAATATTCCATCAATATTTAATTGATAAGCCTGATTTAAATGTGAAATATCACTAAAAACTATATTTGTATTTTTAAAAGGAATACTTCCACCAATAACAAGTTCGGTTAATGAGGCTGTTTTAACTATTTTCTCTTTATTTTCAGCTCCAATTAACGAGTCAGAGCTTTCGTTTGAAAGGTGTTTTTTTACTTTTTTATAATATTTCTCATCAATTAAATTAGTTTCTGCTCCACTGTCTACTCCAAAATCATATTGATTCTTACCAATAATTGCACTAATAATTGGAATATGTTGACTGAGTTTAATTGCCACTTTTTCTTCATAATAGTTTTTAAAATAATTATTTTTAAATTTTAAAAAGCTAGTAGGTTTTATCAATGTTAAGGTTTTAGATTCGTAATTAAATAAAATGTCATAATTACTTAAAATATCATACCCTATTAATCCATGTATTTCAACATCTAAATCTTCTTCTAAATGCGAAATATCAGAAGCTAGTACATCTTGATTCTTTAATTGTATTCCATTAAAATTGATTTCGTCAATTTTTACAATATCCAAATTAGTGATAGCTCCGTTAACTCCTTGGTTTGAAGAAGATATTGACCTATCTCCAAGGTTTGATTTATAATATTTACTATTTATAATTACTCTAGGTGCTCCACTGTCTACAAGAAAAGTTTTATTTTGATTGTTGATTGAAACTTCTACACTTATTAAATTACCAACTTGTTTAAATGGAATTTCAATAATCTCATTGTCAGGAAAAATAAAGTTATTTTCATTACTCATTGTTTTGACTTGCATTTCAAATAAGTTTAATTCTTTAAGCTTGTTTGATTTATCAAATAGAAAAGTAGCTTCTCTTTCTCCCATGTTTTTGTAGTTGATATTATATTTCAACTCTAGACCGTCGGGTAATTCTCTTGAATTTGATTTACTGTTATTCAGAACAGTTTCATTTAACTGTGCAATGAGTTGATCTAGAACCATGATTGCTATATTGCCTTTTTGCCCAGCAATTGAAAAATCTGGAGCAAGATGTGGTTTAAGATTGGATGTGTTTTTAGAATTTATTGCTTCAACGGTTTTATCTACTATTTTTGAACAATAATCAATATCTTGGGCATTGAATGAAATTGATAAAAACAAGAAATGGAATAAAATTATTTTCTTAAGCATAATTGAAAAGTTTTAAAGTTTAAGCTTCAAAACTAAGTCTTAGATTTTCATTCTTTTGTTTTTTTAGGTTTGAAAAAGGTACTAGAAATTAATTTTTAGTTTTTAATTTATTTTTTAGTTCTATTAATTCTCTTCGGCTATTAATTTCCATTTTTTTATTGATATTATTGATGTGCGTTTTAAGTGTGCTTATCGAAATGTTGAATTCAGCAGCTATCTCTTTATTGAATTTATTCTCACAGATTGATAATACTATTCTCTTTTCGGATTTTGTTAGTTGTGCAAATTTATTTTCTAGTTTATTTTTTTTAAGAAAACAATATAGATAACGTAATGCAGTAAATAAGAGAATTATCCCTAAAAGGAAGAGAATGATATTTATTTTATTTATTTTAGATAAATCGACAACTGTGATTGGTGAATAAATATCTTCATTTACTTTATATAATTTTATTTTGTTTATGACACTAGAAATAGACAATAACAAAACACTTGTAATAAATAACAAAACAAAATTTATATAGTCTTTCTTCATTAATTGCATTTGATTAGATAGTTTGTAAATCATTTTAAATAAATTTAGAGTTTATATGATATAAGCAAAGGTTAATAATAGTTATTCTGAAAAGGAGATTTATTTATTGACTCTTTCAAAAATTAATGATGAAAACGATTTCACGCCTATTTTTATACATTCTTCATCAACCCTAAAATTGGGTGCGTGATTCATAGCAAAGATGCCTTTTGCAAGATTAGAACCCCCTAATAAAAAATATACTCCAGGCATTTTTTGTTGAAAATAACAGAAATCATCATTGAAATAAGGAATTTGCCCATGAGCTTGTGTAACCGTTTTGTTACCAAAAATGTTGTTTAGGACATTTGTTGCTTCTCTTGTTAATAAATCATTATTCAATACCGTTGGATTTTCTTGGATAAATAATACTGAGATGAATTGATCTTTGTATTTTGATTTATTGATTATCTGTTCAATTTTTGGTAAAATAGTTGGCAAATTTGACTTACTGGTTTCATAAGTATAGCCTTTAAGGCTAAGTTGATCCTTATCTCTTTCGATTATAAAATTTTCCTCCATAAAAAAGTAATCTTTAAAAGTAGTGTTAGGATTGCTTAATCCAACGATTGAGTCAAAAGCCATTGGAATCTCCCATGGATTTACTCCATTTTTCTTTCGGATGGTTTCGTTTCTTATTTGATGATATAATATTTCAGCATTTTCTTTTGTCATTTTACTATTAAAATTGATTTGAACTCGCTTTTGATAGGCAAATAGTTCATTTGATTTGACTATTATTTGACCAACTGGCAAAGCTGTTACATGTAGTGCATAAATTTCATCAATATGTAATTCTGAAAACAATTTGCTATTTACCATGTTTTTTGCTCCTACAAAGGTTTCTTCTTCGGGTTGAAATATAAAATATACTGTACCATTAATTGCTTCTTTGTTTTTTGACAGTACTTCAGCTATTCCCAGCCCAATTGCCATATGGATATCATGGCCACAACCGTGTTGTATTCCCTTATTTTTAGATTTATAGGATACTTCATCAGGGAAATCATGAGGTAAAGCATCCATATCAGCCCTCCAAGCTATAATTTTCCCTTCCTTTTTACCTTTTAAGATGCCAATAACTCCATTACCAGCTATTCCTGTTTTAACTTCTAATCCTAAATTAATTAAGTATTCAGCAATAATTTTAGAAGATCTGGATTCATCTCCAGCAATTTCAGGATTCTGGTGAAAGTCTCTTCTAATTTCTACTAATTTATCGAAAATTTCTTCGGTGTCATTTTCAATTTTTTGGTGTATGTTTTTCTCTTGGGAAGTTTTACAGCCGAGGATTACACTTGATAAAAGCAATATTAATGTAAGATGGTAACTCAATTTCATTTTATATTTATATCGGTCAAGTATAAGCGTAGTGAGGGATTAGAAGTACTGCACTTTCGGTTTGGCGATATGTTTGTTAATATTCAATTCGTTTCAATTTGGTACTTTCGCCCGCATTACACTTATACAATGTTACAGGCAGTGTTTATCTTTCGTTGGGTTTCACGTCTTTATATTTATCAAGCGTTTCTTTAAATTTTTCTTTGTCTATCGGTTGCAAAATAGTGTTGTTATTCGCCGGATATTTTTCTAAAAGTCTTGTCGGTCTTGACGGTCGTTTTTCAAGTCCACCTCCACAATTTGGACAAACGTTTTGCAAAATATTTGTTACGCAGTCAATGCAAAACGTGCATTCAAAAGTGCAAATCATCGCTTCTACGCTGTTGTTAGGTAATGCTTTACCGCAGTTTTCGCAATTTGGTCTAATTTCAAGCATTTTGAGTTATACAAGTTGAATTGTGATGAATAGGAAAGTTGCATGAGTTCGCTATAAAACAAAGTTCATTTGCTTTTTTATGTAATTCGTTTGCCGTTTCAATCATTGTTTTGTCGCTTATTGTAACAACAGGGTGCAATGTCACTTCCGTAAAGTTTCCGCCACCGTTTTGGGTTTCTTGCATTGTTCCTATTGCGTTGTCGGAATAATCAATAACAACAATTCCTTTGACTGCACATAAATGTAAATACCAAAGCATATGGCACGATGAAATAGAAGCTAAAAATAATTCTTCTGGATTTTGCTTGGTTTTGTCACCACGAAATGATGGGTCAGAAGAGCAAAAAATGTCTTGTTTACCTTCAATCAATACAGTGTGGCTGCGTTCATAAGAACGATAGTCCTTTGTGCCTTGTCCATTGTTACCTGTCCATTTAATTGTTACTTTGTAATGATGTTGTCCTGTCATTTTTGTTGTTTTGTTGGGTGGTCGTTTAACATTGCCCGTAACTGGTTTATAAGTCATATTTAGAATGTAATAATTGATTGGGCTTTAAATAAACTTCATAATTTTTAAAATCGATGATAGCATTAAATCGTTTTAATAAATCATTGCCTAAAATATCTTTATATTCAAGATTCTCAGGATCTTTTTCTGCAACATAAATAGGTATTTCATAGGTTTCTAAATCTCCCATTTTTAATTTTGGAAGATGATATACATTACTCTTAAATTTTGCCCCTTGACTTCCCGAACTGATAGCAGTCCCTTTTAGCTCCAAATTACTAAAATTGAGTTTATTAGTTTGAGTGAATTTTTGACTCAAATAAAAGCTGCCATTACCTCCAGTATCATATTCAAACCAACCAGAATGATTTTTAATATTAACAGAAATAGCACCTTTAATGTATGGTATGCCATCAATCATCATAGTTTCCATCTTCTTATAACCTTTTGTTATCGTTTTTAAAGACGAGTGAATTACTAAAATTTTTTTATCATAATTTATTTCAACGATTTTATCGGCAAATGCCGTCCATCCCATAACAATATCAAAATCACGGTTTTTATAATCAATAGAAGTAAAAATTATGTTATCCCAAACAAGGTTTCCAACTTCCACGGTATTACCAGAACTCGTCTGCTTTATTGAACTGCCATCAGATCCATTATTTAAGGTTTCACCATCCAATTTCATAGCAACTTTGTCCCCTATTAAGGAAGTAGTTATTGCAAATGAATTAGCCCCAGTATCGAATATTAACTTTAACGGTTTTGAATTGTTTACTTTGCCTTCAATATAAATTCTATTATCGACACCAATACTAAACGGTATGGTATCACTTTTAATATTAACATCCTTATTCAATCGTTTATATTTTAATGCCAACATATCTAAATTTCCAGCATTCAAAGTATCTGTAATTATTCTTGTTTTAGCTTTTTGGTCTTTATAGCTTACAATGAATTCATACTTATTATTTGGTACTACATCAAATGTTAACGTATCAATATCCGAACAAAAACTTATTTTTTTATTTCCTGTAAACTTGTTTACGGTATATTCATCCCATTCCAGTTCTGGGCTTACTTTCCAAATGCTTGGAAAAAGAACATTGCCTTCTTGAATGCTTAACGTTTCTGAATTGGTTTTTAAAATAGGAAGTTCTTTTTCTTTTTCTTTTTGAGTGCAAGAAAGAACTATCAGGGATAGTAAGATGATTGTTTTTTTCATAAATTTATTGTTTTCTGTTTTTAAACTATTTTTCAGTTTTAAAACTTATAATGTAATCTTGAGGAATCTCGCTAATACTTCTTGGTGAAAGACCTACTAATACCATCTTGTATTCTGTATTTGCATTTAAATTACAAGTTAAAGTTATTGATTCTCTATTTTCAGAATAAGTAAGGTTTGTAAATTCCGGAAATGCTGCATTCTCATCAGTTGGTCTTAAAAAATTTACCTCGCTAAAAGGTTTATCAAAATTTAATGTAATTTGTTTTAAATTAGAATTAACATTAGTATCTCCGTTATTGAACTCGGATATTGAAACCAATCGAGGTTTTAATTTTTCAACTTTTAAAATCATTTTATCAATATTTTTAGCATATTCTTTATATGAATCTGCTAATATTGGATAATAACTTTCTAGTGTAGGATATTGTTTTCTATTAGTATCATATTCTTCTAGTTTAGAAACCAAATCTTCAATCCAGACAAATCCTCTATTCAATTGTTCATTTATTTCAAGGTTAATTTCTTCAATTGTAAAATTATTATCCTTCATATATTTAATAACAGCTGCTCTTACTAAAGCTTCATTAAACAAAGTTTGCCAGTCTCCGTATCCTCCTTGATTCATTTTGTCTTTTACTGATAAAAAAAGAGTTTGGCAGCTTTCTTTAAAAGGATTTTCATTCTTTTCAAGAATGTAATTAATGAAAGAATGATTGAATTCATGAACAAGTGTTGGAAAATAACTAGAAATTTTAAATTCAGGCATACCTTCATGGTTTGTGTTCCATGTACCCATAATAGCATAAACTTCTTTCTCACCGTTTTTTAAAGTTACTGAAGGTCCATAATTACCTCCTCCTATACCTAATCCGATGATAATTTTAAAACTTTCATTGGCTTCTTTACCATAAAAACTTTTATACCATCCTGCATTTAATTTATTAAATATCGGCAAGAAGCTATCGCTTATGTTTTCATAGAAATTCTCATTTTGTTTAAAAAAATCTTTTGAATTGCTATCCTTATAAAAGAGATGTAATAATTCAATAAATTTATAAGCATTTCCTTTGCCCCAACGAACATCTGGTATGGTATCTGAAAATGGGACAATAGGATTGAAGTTTTTATCTAAATGAATTGCCATTGACATGACAGCATCATAGCTTACCCCATTTTCGTTTCTTATCTTTTTTATAAAATCGATTAATTCATGATTTTTATAAAGATTATAATGGTTATAAATTTTATCTGTATATTTTTTAAACAAATTTGAACTATATTCTTCACTTTCTGCTAATCTAAAAATGATACTCAAGAGCTCAACGCGTTCGTCGACATATGGTTTTTGAAGTTTTTGTTGCTTTTGTGAAAATGATCCTAATGAAATTAAAAAGAATACTGTTACTAAAAAAAATTTTTGATTCATAATTTATTGATTTTGATTGATGATGATTTAATTACAAAAATATAGCACAATATTTTTTGCTTGATTTATATTTTAATGAAAAGGTATCAAATAAATTATATAGGACTAATTTATTCCTTTTCTTGTAAGATGAAGCTTTGATGTGTACCAATTCTTTTTGCTTTAAGTTATCCTTAATTTATGAATTACTTTCAAGTCAATGCGATTTTAATTCCTAAAGCAATAAAAATTGTTCCTGTTATTTTGTCTATCGCTTTTTTTATTTTATAATTCTTTTTTATCTGATTAAAAAGCTTAGAAGCTAACAAAGCCAATATTAAACACTATATAGTACCTGTTATTAAAAAAGTAATACCAAGAATTAAAAGAGGAAATACATTGTTTGCATGATTGGAGTCAACAAATTGAGGTAAAAAAGCTAGAAAAAAAAGAGCTACTTTTGGATTTAAAAGATTGGTTAAAATTCCTGAAAAATATACTTTTTTGTAACTAACTGTATAAAAACCATCCTGCAATTCAAATTTTTCATCATTTCTCTTAAATAAAATTTTCGCACCTAAGAATATCATATAAAGTGCTCCAAGATATTTTACTATATCGAAAGCTAAGGCTGATTTTGATAAAATTACAGACAAGCCTAGCGTTGAAAAAAGGACATGAAACATAGCACCTGTTGAAATACCTAAAGCCGATAATATTCCTGCTTTTTTTCCTTGTGATACACTCTGGCCGAGTATATACATGGTATCAGTGCCTGGTGTTAGATTCAAAAGTATTCCTGCTAATAAAAAAGATTCAAAATTTATTATTCCATACATAATTAATCAATTGAGTTTATTTCTAAAAATATACCCCATAAAATCTTTTGTTAGCATACTATGGTGGTCTCCTTTTACTTCTACGACATCAACACCCTTAGAATAAAGAAAATTAATTTCTCTTTGGGATTTTCTACCATTTGCTTCGTCTTCTGTTGCATAAACTGTTATCAGTTTCTCAAAGTCTTCCTCTTTTATGGACTGGGTATACTGTTTTTGGATGTTATTCTTGACCAAGACCGTTAAATTATCAGCTAACTTATCAAAAGAATGCTTTATGGGAAAATCATCAGGTAGCCAGCCAAAAACTTTTTTTGCTTTTGGTTCTACACCTTTTTCCCATAGGATGTGTGTATGAGCAGTAGAGGATTTCACTTAACTACTTTTCGGATTACAATATACTTTAATTAAACGAAAAAGCAGTTCAGGTTAACACCTAAACCGCTATTGCTTATACACGTTTTTAGCAAACGTAGTTTTTTATTTTTGTGATTCTAATATTTTCAGCTTCTCAATTGCCTGCTCGTTTTCAGGATTTAATTCCAAGCTCTTTTTAAAGTTTTTAATGGCTTCTTCATTCTGTCCTGCTTGTAGTTGAAAATCTGCAAGAAAACTGTAAGGATACCATTGGTCAGGATATGCTTGAACTAACAGTTTTAAAATATCAATGGCTTTATTTGATTGTCCTTGCATAGCATACTTTTCTGCATATTCAAAGGCATTTCTATCAATTATATTATTTCCAAGTTCGGTAAGTTTTTTGCTTGCCTCATCAAATCCTTTGTCTTGATACGTTTTAATTACTTGTTCCGTATTTAAAAACTTTTCTATTTCAGGCGTACTTCCAAAAAACTCTTTTCTAATGTTGGTTCTTACTTGAGCCCAACCGTCATTAGGACTTCTGTTCGACATTGTTATGATTATAAGAGGTTCTCCAACAACCATATCCAACTCCCCAGAAATTCCTGGTGCTCCACCGTTATGTCCGTATATTTTTGTTCCGTTTAAATCTCTCAAACTCATTCCATACCCATAACCATTGTTAAAATGGTCAGTAGTCATTAATTTAAAAGATTCTTCGTTTACTAGTTTATGGCCTTGAAAGGCAAGTGCGAATTTTTGTAAATCTACAACTGTCGAATTACCACCACCTGCTGAACCTGACAATGGTCCGGTGGAAGTCATATTCGCTGGGTTGAATATGTTTTCAGTCAAATATTCATTATAACTTTTACCTACTATTTTTTCTATCATTAGACCTAAAACGATATAACCTGCATTGCTGTACCTCATTCTTTCTCCAGGTTTAAATTCCAAAGGGTCATTTACAAAAAAGGGTAAAAAGTCGGCTAAATTATTAATCGAATCTTTACGCATATCAAATTCGGGACTAAAGTAATCTCCCAACCCTGAAGTATGTGATAACAATTGCTGAACTGTAATCACTTTAGCTTCGCTATTCGGATAATCAGGTAAAATTTCGCCAATTGTTTGTTCGAGTGTAAGTTTCCCTCTTTCTTTTAATTGTATTATGGAAACGGCTGTAAACATTTTTCCCATTGAGGCTATATCATATTTTGTCTCAATTTTGTTGGTTTCCTTATCGTGTTGATTAAATCCATAAGCACTTTGAAACAAAATGTCATTACCGTCTGATATTAAAACTGTTCCATTGTAGTTTTTACCCAAATCTGTACTGTCTAAAAGTAACTTAACATTAGTTGCTTTTTCCGAATACTGGGAAATTGGGTATTTTGTGTTTTTACAGGAATTTAAAATTCCAAGGCAAACTATGCCGATGATTAGTTTTTTCATTTTGATGTATTTAAAATTATTGTATTTAGTGCTTTGAAAAGATTTTCTTGTTCTTCTTGGTTTAAACCCGCTAAGGCGATATTTCTATTTTTTTTGATGATTGGAATTGCTAATTCTATAATTGTTTTCCCTTTGTCTGTGATTCTTAAATCTTTTTTTCTACGGTCATCCTTGTTTTCTGCTCGTAATAAAAAATCTCTTTTAACCAAAAGTTCTGTCATTCGGGTTATTGAAGCTACGTCTTTGAATAGCAATTCTGATAGCTCTACTTGGCTTATTTCGGGTCTTTTTTCGATTTGAATTAACATTAAAATTTGGTTGATAGTAATAGAGTAGCCAAGTTCATTCAAATTGTTTTGTGCCATAGTTCGATATTGTTTTATGGCTTTTTCTATTTGGTAGAAAATTGTTTGTTCGGGATTTTGAAAGTCTATTTCATTCATTGATACAAATATAATTGATAAATCAAATATATGGTAAAAATTTTTTATTTGAAATGATTGTCCACTATTTTTACTAACTTATATATTTATCTGGTTTTAATTGCGACCAACTACTTATATCGTCGTCAAAGTCTGTTCCCATTATCACAACTTTATCTGCCAAATTGTTTCTAGATGCTATGTATTCTAAGCATATTGAAGCACCATAAGAATGACCTACTAGATATACTTTCTTATTTCTTTGCTTCAGGTAATTGATAGTTCTATGTAATATTTCAGCCTTTTTTCCTTGTGATACACTTTGACCGAGTATATACATGGTATCAGTGCCTGGTGTTAGATTCAAAAGTATTCCTGCTAATAAAAAAGATTCAAAATTTATTATTCCATACATAATTAATCAATTGAGTTTATTTCTAAAAATATACCCCATAAAATCTTTTGTTAGCATACTATGATGATCCCCTTTTACTTCTATGACATCAACACCCTTAGAATAAAGAAAATTGATTTCTTTTTGGGATTTTCTACCATTTGCTTCGTCTTCTGTTGCATAAACTGTTATCAGTTTCTCAAAGTCTTCCTCTTTTATGGACTGGGTATACTGTTTTTGGATGTTATTCTTGACCAATACCGTTAAATTATCAGCTAACCTATCAAAAGAAAGCTTTATGGGAAAATCATCAGGTAGCCAGCCAAAAACTTTTTTTGCTTTTGGTTCTACACCTTTTTCCCATCTTATATATTCTCCTGGTTTTAATTGTGACCAACTACTTATATTGTCGTCAAGGTCTGTTCCCATTATCACAACTTTATCTGCCAAATTGTTTCTAGATGCTATGTATTCCAAGCATATTGAAGCACCATAAGAATGACCTATTAGATATACTTTCTTATTTCTTTGCTTTAGGTAATTGATAGTTCTATGCAATATTTCGATACTTTTTTCATTTTCCATACGGCTTTGTTCTTCGGTCAAAACAGGATTTGTAATAAGTAATTCCGGATTCAACATTTGAGCTTGGAATGGATATACCCTCAAAATTGTTGAATCTTTATCCATTAAATGAAGTGCGTCTTTTGCATTGATGTGCAGTTCGGTATCAGGACCTCCTTGCAAATAAACATAGGCTGTGCTTTTATTAAAATCTCCACGAGATTCAAAAAGCTTAAGGGTATCTGAAGGAATAACGGTTTTACTATAAGGTTCAGCATCCAGAAAACCATAATGATAAAGTTGTTTATGTTTTAGTAGCATTGCTGCTTTTTTATAACTTTTAATAGCGTGCTGATAATTATTATTTTTTAGATAAGCTTCCCCCAAACTATCGAAAGCATTCCCAGAATTAGGAAAAGATTCCGTATTGAACTTGAAAATTTCAATTGCAGCTTCTGGTTTTTTAAGTTCATAAAGCAACTTATAACCTAGTCTATTTAGTTCATTTTCATTAATTGTATAATCACTATTCCTTTTATTGGATTGAAACCATTTTAAGGCGTTATAAACACCTTCTTTTGTAATTAGTATCTCAACCTTGACTGCTAAAGATTTTTTGTCTTGATTTTCATTTTTTTTGTTTTCATTGTTTGAAAAACAGCTTATGTAAACTCCGAATAGCAGTATTAATAATACTTTTAAATTCATAATTTATTCTTATTTTATTAAATTTCTATACCCAAGAACTTAAAGATCTGATAAAATCAAGCTTTATTGGGTTATTTTTCGTTTTGTTATTTGATCTACTCCTTGCTCAGGTTGTTGAACTCTATACCCAATTACTTCACTATTTTTATCTAAGATGAATGTATAAGAGACCTCTGGACTGAAACCACTAACTATAAATTTTGTTTTACTAACAGGAACTAACTCCAATTTTACTTGTGGGTTCATAGGAATCCATAGTTTATTATCTTCAAACACTATTTCTTTTTCTTTCCCCTTATCTGTTATATAAATTCCTTTGTATTTTAATAATAAATCATCTTCCAATATGATTGGCTTTTCAACAGGTAAATCATAAAGAATGCGACGAACGTTTTTGATTGGAATTTTGGTTTCTTTATTGGAATTATTTTGAAGAATTATGATGGTTTTATCGTTATCTAAATGGCGATCAATAAATGTTAAATAACCAGCCCAACTGCCAGTGTGATATGCTATTTTTCCATAAATATCATTGTCCGCCAAAAACCATCCATAACCGTAATCAGTTTCTTCATTTTCATCTGTTTTGTAAGATGAGAATATTAATTTTCTGTCGTTATTATCTATAAAAGAATTATTATAAAGGGCTCTATCCCATAAAAGTAGATCGTGTATATTGGAATTTACCATTCCATCACCAACAATACCATCTAAATAAACTACGTAAAAATCATTTCCTAATTCATCTGGTAAAATCTTTCTTTGGAGACTATCTGAAAAAATATATCCCAATGCGTAATTCTGCATTTTCTTAGGAAGAAACCTTCTTCTGTAAATAGTTGTATTGTTCATTCCAATAGGGGAAAATATCTTCTCTTTTAGGTATTCTTCAAATGATTTTCCACTCACTCTTTCAATTATTGTTCCTAATAGCAAATAACCAGTATTGCTGTAATCCCATTTTTTGTTAGGCTCAAATTCCATTTTAGGCTTAATTTTTTCTAAAAGAGATATAATATCATCATTAGTAGCAATTTTTGTTTTGTCCCAGTAATCTTCTGCTAATCCCATATAATCGGGTAAACCACCAGTATGAGTTAATAAATTATGAATGGTAACTCCCTTGTAAATTTTAAGTTCGGGAATGTATTTTGAGATAGTATCATTATAAGATAGTCTACCTTCTTTTTCTAACTGAACAATACCCATGGCAGTAAATTGTTTTGATAATGATGCCAATTCAAAAACAGTTTCTTCATTCAACTTTTGTTTTGTTTCCTCATTAGCTAGGCCATAGCTTTCTTTAAAAATAATTTCTCCTTTTTCCGCTATTAGAACATTGCCATTGAATTTCCCTTCTTTATGAAGTTCATTAAAAAAAATATGTAATTGATTAACTTCCTCTTGAGCAGACATGTTCAAGAAACTAAAAATTAGAATTAGAAAATATGTTTTTTCCATTTTAAATAAAACTTTAAAGTTCAATCTTTATAAGTAGATATTAATTAATAATTTGTTCTATAATTCATTAATTTACAGTTTAATAACTAATCGCTATAAAATTCTCCTTTTCTGTAAATTTCTGTATAAAACTAAATTCAAATGAATCTAGATATTCTTTTTTTATATATTTTTTCAATTCCAACAATTCATCAAATGTGAAAATGAAATCATCTGCTTTGAATTTTGTATAAAAATTTGGTTTTACTCCTTTTCGTTGATATGAAATACAAACAGAATAATATCCTTTTTCAACTTCAATTTTTCCATTTTCCAATTCTATTTTTCGTGTCGTTAAAAATTCTGAATAATCAGTTTTTAACTCAGGATTATCTTTGTGAGAAAGCCATTCAAATTTTGGTTTTGGTTCTTTTATTATCTTCATCAAATAAATATCTAATCCCATTTCTTCTTCAAATAAATCTTTAAAAGAACATTCCTTTTACGTTCTATACTTAAAATATATATAATTCATAGTAATAATTTTAAAAACAACCTTTTTTTAAGCTCTTAATACTATTCTCTTTTGAAATATACATTTCTAGCCCTATCGGATGTGACCCTAAGCCCAGTAATTTGTTCTTGATTGTTTTCTTCGAACTCAATAAATCTAAATTGCCAATTACTTCCAATAAAACCATTTTTTTTGACCGATGCAACAGCAATATTTCCCATTTTGGGATGGATAACATAAAGCAAATCGTCCATAACTTTTAGTTCATAGGTTGTATCCAATTCTGGACTATAGTACGAACCTTCGAATATTTTTAATTGTTTTTTAGTGTAAGTCTTTCTATTATATTTATCATACGTTTCTACTATTGTACCATTCATCAAAATATTTATTGTAACTTTTTCTTGTTCTTTTCTAAACTCTGCTGTAACAGTAGGATTTCCATCAAATTGAAATATTCCTTTTCCAATTGGAATTAATTTGGTTTCTCGATGGTTTTGTTCCGGCCTTGAAAAGTATAGACTACCATCTTTCATTATTAAATTTCTGATTAAAAAATTCTCGTTACTTAGGTAATGTCCTTCTAATTGTTTAAGTTCAGAATTTTTGATTTCAATTTTTGTATTTCTATTATTTTCGGGTAATGGTAGAATTTGTTTGTGTGAATTGTTTTGTTGTGAAGAAGTCATCATTATATCGGCAAGTTCAAGAGCTTTACCTTCAGTATTAACCGTATTGTTATTACTTAATAAAAAAACAGCTGCTTTATGCTGAGGAAAAAGCCCCATAAAAGCAACATAACCTGCATCACCTCCAGGATGGTTTATATAAGTATGACCATTGTAGATACCCACTCTTAAACCTAAACCATATCCTGTAGTTTGGCCGTTGTTTAAGAAAGTTTCGGTTGTCATCTTTTTGAATAGCTTATCGCTTCCTACTTTTGGATTAAAAAAATTTAACACCCATTTACTAAAATCTTTTATATTGGTGTAAATTCCTGTTGAACCATAATAAGAATAATTTGCAGGGGCATTAACATAGATACTATTTTCAATTTCGTAAGATACAGCCCTATTCTTAATCACTTTGTGATAGTCATCCATGACAAAAGTATCATTCATTTCTAGTGGCTCAAATACCCTTTTCTTTAAAAATTCTGGAAAAGACATACCTGATACACGTTCTACAATTTCTGCCAACAGTACATATCCAGAATTGGAATATCCATATTTTTCTCCTGGCTTAAAATTCAATTCTCGCTGTGAAAAAATAATCTGTAAAGCATCTTTTTTGGTAATTACATTATCAGAAATATAACCTTTAAGACCTAGTAATTGAAGATGACTTCGTATACCACTGGTATGATTTGCTAATTGCTTTAAAGTAATTTTTTGTCCATAATCATAAAGTTCAGGAATATATTTATGCACATCATCTTCTAATGATAGTTTGCCTTCCTGCTCCAATAATAAGATAGCAAATGCAGTAAATTGTTTTGAAACAGAAGCTAGATTAAATATGGTATTTTCATTTATAGATATATCATTTTCAAGGTTTGACATTCCGTAAGACCTGAAAAATTCTAGCTTATTATCTTTTATAAATCCAATTGAAACTCCAGGTACTTCGTTATTATTGTAAGTATTAAAAATTGAATCAACTTTATTTGATTTAATATGTACATTTTGAGCATTTATCTTAATTGTTGAAAAAACAATAATTAAGATGAAAAATATTTTGTAAATCAATTTATCCATATTTTTTTTAAATCTTTTATATTAATTTTAATGATAACTAACTTTTTAAGCTCTTAATATTATTCTCTTTTGAAATATACATTTCTAGCTATATTGTCTGTATTTCTTTATATTTCTTGTCAAAAATAAATGGTTATAAATCCGATTAAATCTTATCTATATTGAAATTAGTATCAAATAAGTTTATTGGTACAAATTTTAAATGATTACTTTGAAAAACTTAGATAATAAGATTTTAGAAAAGATTAAAAAAAATGTATATTATTGTTTAAAAAATTTGATTGCTGCTGTATCTCTATCATTAAAAATTGTCATAGAAGTTTTGTCATCATTCTCATTAAACTTGATTTTATTTAGATACCAAACATCACTTGAGAATTCATTAATATTTGTATTGGTTAATCTTATTTGTGGATTGAAGAAGTTAGAAAGAAATAAGTTGCCATTCTCCATTGTAACCTGAAAATAAGTTTGGATTTTATCTGAATAATAAAACCCAGTTAATTTTTCAAGATTAGTATTCTGCAAAGGTTTCTTTTCAGAAGAAGTTACTTTTTTATTGGATTCTTTTTCAAATATTGTAGCTTTTAATTTTTCCAGTTGAATTTCATCAGATAACATGATTTCAAAAATTTCTGATGCTAAATCGTACGTTTTCCACATTCCATTATTGGCTAAAAGTGCAACAGAAATATTTTTTTCTGGGAATCTAGCCAATGAAGTTCTGTAACCAGAAGTTAATCCTAAATGGCTAATCATTTTATTGCCTTTGAAAGAAGAATAAAAATTGCCAAAAATGTAGTTTACTTCTTCTCCATTATTGAGAAATGTCTTTTTGTTATAAAGTGTACTTTCTTTTGATATGGAATCTATATGTGTAATCCATTTAGTTAAATCATCAATATTTGTGAGGATGTTTCCTGGACCAGGAGCATCAAAATTTACAGGGCTGATTATATACTCTCCATCTTTTGACTTAACATAAGATTCTGCTTTATTGATAACAACTGTATTCATATCATCCAAAACTAGAGTGCTACTCATTCCTATTGGAATAAAAACATTTTCTGACATCCATTGATTAAACTTCATTTTTGTTACTCTACTAATAATTTCAGCTAACAATACATAACCTGTGTTACTATATTGAAACTGTTCACCAGAGTTAAATAATACATCTTTATTTGAGTAAATAAATTGAAATTCTTTTTCTTTTGGAATAAATGAATTGTCATAGCCAGCAAGAGCTAAAGGAAAATCATTTTCATAAAACCCACCAGTATGATTGAGTAAATTTTCAATTTTTATTGGTTTGGAATATTCAGGCAATTCAGGAATAAATTTTCTAATGTCATCGTTTAATGAAATAAGTCCTTTTGAACTTAATAATGAAATTCCATAAGCAGTAAATTGTTTTGAAACAGAAGCAAGATTAAATAATGTTTGTTCATTATTTTTACTTTGATAACTTATATTAGACAAACCATAACATTCTTGTAGTATTACTTTTCCTTCATACATAATACTTACACAACTTCCTGGTTCATTCTTCGGATAAAATGATTTTAATAGTTTTGAAATAATTTCTGCTTTATCATTGGTGTTGGATTTTATCACTTTAAGTTGCAGATTATATTTGATAGCATCCTTTAATTGATGTAACGGAGTTATTTTTATATTATATTTCCCTGTTTCTCTAGCATGGAAAATAGGAATATCGGTTCCATCAAAAGTTTCTGTTTGTTCTACAATTTCATTATTTTCATTCCAAGCAAGAAATTGTAAATCTGAAGAATAGTTGGTTATGTAAAAGATAACTAATTCTCCTTTATTCAAATTAAGAGTAAAAACATGCTCTGAATTTGGTTTAAGTATTTTTTCTCTTTTAACTTCAGGAATTAATTCTTCTTGCCCATAACTAAATTTTGTGTTAACAAATAGTAATAGAATACATATCCAAAAAGCTTTTGTTGAATTCATGTTATAACGATTTAATTGATTTGCGAAGATGATAATCTACTTCGATATAAAATTGTAAAAATGGTAACCTTCAATTATTTATTTAAAGAATAACCTTCTTTTTTTATAAGTAATAAGGGGTTGTAACCTATTAAATTTTTACAATCATTGATAAAATGAGACTGATCAAAATATCCATATTTATAAGAAACATCTGTAAGAGTCAAATTTGGATTATTTCGTGCATAGGCAATTGCTGCTCGTGTTCTTACAAGCCTAGAATAGTATTTTATTGGATACTTTACTTTTTTCTTAAATAATTTATTTAATGTTTGCCTAGATATACCATGTTTTTTTGATAATTCATTAATTGATATAATCCCATTTTTTTGATGAATTTCAAAGCAAATACTTTGAATTAGGTTAGTTTCATCGTCAACACGTTCGAACTTTAGATTTAAAACTTTATCAAATTCACTTATCATCAAATTTAAATCAAAGTTTTCTAGAATGGATACTGTTGTTTTTTCTAATTCTTTGCCATAAACGCAAGTGAGATCTATAACACCCGAATTCAAGCTGTCTGGAACGAATAAGCTATTAACCCAAGGCTGAAATTTTATACCCATAGTTGTAAATTGCCTATCATATTGAAATTTAAATGGAGGCAACATGTGGTTTAAAGTAAAGCAGTTAGGCAAGTTGTATTTTTTATTATTGTGAATTAGATAAATATTTTTCTTTCGATTATCAATAAAAATATACTCAAAGCAACCGTCATCTATAATAATTCCTGTGTTTTCGATACTATCATCAAAAGATTGATAATAATATTCTTTGATGTAGAAATCATTAATTTCGTGATTTAAGACCTTCATTGTTATTTATAATTTTCTACTTGATTCATTAATTCAAAACATAATTTATCAATATTCTCTATTTTTAAGTTGAATGCTGAAGCATTTGATAAAATGATTATTCCATATTTATTTCCAAAATTTAAAACCACAGTTGAAGAATATCTTCTTATTCCACCATTATCCCAGATCGGATTAAAATCCTTTTCTGATTTTGGAATATGCCAACCTAAGCTAATTTTCATGTTATTTTTAATGCCAAAAGTAGGTATTCTTGTTAATGCAAGCTCTTTATTATTTTTATTAAATCAATATCTAATCCCATTTCTTCCCTAAAAATCCTTTAATGAGTAGCGGTTTTTAAATATTAAATTTTCAGATAGTATAAGTTTTTGATTTATTGTTTTACGTTTCAAAACAGCACTAAGCTTTCTATCTATTTTACACAATATTGACATATTGCTTATAAGCTATATTTCCTCTAAAATCGATTCTCCATTGGATTTGTCGCCACTAGTCCATTTCCAAGTCTCATGAAGTCGAATTTTTCCGTTAGATTGAACTTCTGGTTTGGAATAGCAAATACCCGTCATAAATTCTCCTTTTAAATTAATCTGATGATACCTCATTTCAATATTTCCTTCTTCATTTACCAATCCAATTAATTGTCCTTTTTGAATAAGTCCGCCATTATATTCAGATAATAAAATATTACCTTGCTGTCTATATTCAAAAATAACCTCTTCACTTGTTTCTGAATTATTGGAACTCCTTAGAATTTTAAATTTTTTGTTATGATAGTTGATTTTCAAAATTATTCTATGTTTAGATGTTTTAGTATTTGTAACGGATTAGAAAAGTTTTTAAAAACTATTTCGGCACCAGCGTTAATTAATTTATTGTTCCTTTTATTATCAATACCTACAAACTTAATGCCCAATATTTTACATGTTTTATAGTCCCAAATTCCATCTCCGAAGTAAACAATCTCTTTAAAATGATTTTTCGCATTTAATTGTCTCATAGTTTCTAGTAGAATATCTTCTCTTTTTTTAAAATCATTACTATTTGAAAAAGCGTAGCTTTCCGAATTAACACCTATAGCCTTCAATTTTAAATTTGCTGATTTTTTCCAACCACCAGTTGCTATTCCAATTGCAATATTTGATTTTTGGCTAATAAATCTCAAAAACTGGGTAGCTCCATCTATTTCATCAAATTGTGATTTATCATATTTAAGCTCATTATTTAAAAGTTCAACAAATCTTGAAATCATTTTTTGGTATTCATTAATAGTTGGTAGTCTACCCAATTGTTTATGGACAATTTCTTCGGTTATTCCGAAATCAGTGACATTTTCTATACAATCCCAGCTTTGATTTGAAATATCAACTTCAAAAATATCTTTAAATGCATTTTTAAAACATTTGTCATCGACTTCAGTCGTATTAGTCAATGTTCCATCAATATCAAAAATTATTGCTTTCATTGTATGAAAAACATCTCAAGTATTAACAAACTTGTTAAAATTATTCTGCTTAATATTATTCCATTCTTCTTTTATTATACTGAAATAGACATCATTTCTACTTTGCCCATTTGAATCTATATAGTTATTTCTAAAAACACCTTCTCTTGTTGCTCCTAATTTTTCAATTGCCTTTTGTGAACGAATATTTTGTTCATCTGCACTAAATTGAATTCTTCGAAAACCTATAGATTCAAATCCAAACTTTAACAATTCATATTTACATGCAATATTTAAGCCTGTGCCCTGAAAATCTTTTCCGTACCAAGTCCAACCTATTTCACATTTTTCACTTGTTGTATTCAAATAGCCATATCTACTACTTCCAGCTACTCGTCCAGTGACTTTATCTATAATTAGGAAGGGATAACAAATTCCTAATTTTTGTGCATTTAATGTATTTGTTAAATAATTCTTGAAGTCAGTTTCGGTTCTAATAAATATTCCCATATATCTCCAAATATCATCATCAAAAATTATTTCTTTCAGCTCTTGGTTTCTTGGATTGTCTAATGGAATTAGTTTAGCTATTTCATTCTCCAGTACTATTTCGGAAGTTAAAATTTCTGTATTCATTTTATTCTGTATGCTGTCAATTAAACTAACCTTTTTCAAGTGTCTAATTTTAATTTTCTTTTTCTAAGTATAGTTTAGGTTCTCTAATTCCTTTTTTTAGATAGACATCTTTATTCATATCATAGTGCATTATTGTCATTTGATTAAGATATTTTTCTAGAGGATCAAGTCCAATAGCTTTTCTTCTTTTGTTTACATTTAAACTGTCTTCTAAATTTTTTACAACTGCCTGAACATTGCCATTTTTTTCATCAACTTCATATGATAATTGAGAGCCATAAATTTGTTTTTTACCTGTATTTATATTTACTCTATCAACCAATAAGGCATAATTGTTTGAATTGGCGTTGTTTTTTTTAACTTCAATTTCCATTTTCTCTAACACTTTTTGTTGGAATGCGGTATTTTGGTCTGAATGCTGTACCAATAGCCAAAAGTTTTGTGAACCTTCTTCACCAACAACATCAATACCTACAAAACCATATTTGTCAAAGATTTCAACCACTCTTTTTTCATGGGCTTTAAAAACACTGTCTTTGAATTTTTCCCACTTCTCGGTTGGCCATTCTTTATATATGCCTTGTGGAATATAAGCAGCTACTTGGTCTATAACAGCCATTTTATGGAGTTCATCTGCTAAATCTTCATTAAATTTTGAAACACCTTTTTCATCTTGTTGTTTTCCACAGCTTGTTATTAAAAGTAGTACAACAATAGTTTTTGATAATAATTTCATGTTTAGTAGTTTTTATTTGAAACAATGATTTTAGTTTAATTGTATTTTTTACTCAAGTGAGTAATTACCATTTGCCCATTTTATGGTGGGTTTTATCCATTCTTTTAGGGGTTTGAATAAGAATCCATGACCCATTTTGGTATTTAATTCTATTTCTTTAAAATGTCTTATTTCACAACTGGAATTTTCTTTTCTTTTGAGTGCAGATACTCCAAAAGGATCGGTTTTTTCATAAATGTTCAAAATATTTCCACAAAAATTTATTTCAGGAATTTCTATTAAATCGCTATTTCTGAAGCATGCTACAAATACAAAATTTAGCTCTGAATTATTTGCCAAAGTTGAAACGTATTGGGCAATGTAACCTCCTTTAGAAGTACCAACAATTGTTATTCTTTTTGGTTCAACGCCTTTTTTCAATAAACTATCAATTTGGTTTACGATACCAACGGCATAATCCCGAGCATTTACATTACCGTTTCTCTTTTCAGTAATCACTTTAAATCCATTTTTCTCGAATTCGCCTACTATTTCTTTGTATTCAACTCTTCCAAATTCAGGATGAGCTTCGTTCAATTCATGTTCTTCTAAAAATCTATTATGGAGAAAAAAAATATAGTTGTCTTTATTAACCTGGCAACAAATAGTTGAGTTGTAAAGTAGAATTATTGTTATTATTAATTGAAGTCTATACATGGAATATTCTTTTGTAATGGTATTTATATTAATTTAATCTTTCCAAATAGGTATTTCCACAAAACTATCATTATACCATTTTATCTCTAGAGGTTCTTTAGCTTCTTTTATGGTTTCTTGGCTTACTGTTTTTCCAGTTCCATAGTTAAGTTCAGAGAATGCATTTTTATTCACATTTAGATAGATAAGCAAGTGACTTCCTTTGCTCAATTTCTTACTTACCAAATGAGTGTTTGAAAATGGGATTTTCGTAATTTCGTTTGGTCTTAACAATTCTCTATTTTCTATGTCTTTTGAATAACTTGCTCGACCTATTATGTATGACAAATGAAATAACTTCCCATCAGGCAATACCTCATAAAGTGTAGCTCCAAAATCAAAATCTTTTTTGTTGATACTAACCATAAGTTCACCTATAAATGAACCGCTCACTAAAACAGATTCTTTAAAAGGTTCACTAATAAAGTTAAACCCATTACTTAAGTCCATTTCATCTCTAATTATTGGGTCTGGATAATAATTGTTGTTTCCAATTTCTCTATTGGCAAAATCTACTTTTTGAGATAGAAAATTCTTTTTTGAAGGCTTTTGAGGACTTAACGAGTATATTTTCTCATTTTTTTTATCTGTTAAATATAATCTTAAGCGGTTATTACTCATTTTTTCAATCGATGAAGCACTTCGCCATTCATTTTCACCCATAACTTGATAGTTAATTTTGTCTTTTAATTGAACTGGTTTTTTACCATTATTAAAAATATAATCAAACCATTGATATGTTATTTCATTTGTATCTATCAAAGCATCTTTATCAACTCTATAACCATTAATTTCTTTTGAACCATTTCTTTGTGCTCCAAAATGACTGTAAGGTCCAATAATTAAATAATGTTCTGCATTAGGGTTATATTTATAATGTTCACGTAAATAGTATAGTCCTGAATTTTGGGAATCGTTATAGTAACCATCAATTGAAAGTACAGGAATATTAATCTGGGAAAAATCTTCTTTGTATGGTGCCATTTTTTGCCAGTATTCGTCAAATGATGGATGGCTTACCCATCGCTGAAAAAGTCTGTTGGGTGTGCCATCAATACTATCCATTTTATTATAGGCTACACCTGTTTCCCACCATTTGAACATCATATTTCTAAAGCGTTGCCTATCATTTCCAGCTACGGTGTCTAAATATTTATTATTTCCTACATAGAATGACCATTCGTAATTTGGATTTATGAAAACGTTGTTTTCCATGGGCAAACCCAATCCAGGTCTATTGGCGACATAATGAACAATTGTTTTAAGTGCGGGATGTAATTTTTTAGTAGAAGCCCATTGTGTAAATCCATTATAACTACCTCCAAACATTCCAACACGTCCATCACACCATTTTTGCTTGCTAACCCAATCAATTACATCATATGTATCGTTTGCATCATTTTCATAAGGTAAAATTTCATTTGGACTAAAACGCTTTCCTCTTGTATAAGCAATTACTCCAATAAAGCCTCGATCCGCGGATTCTTTTATGGTGTTTAGATCTCTTCCTTTATCTCTCACGTAGATGGTGCTTTGTAGAATAACAGTTTTAGGTTCTGTTGCTCCATTTTTTCGGCAAATGATTGCTGAAATTTTTGCTCCATCTCTTGTTTTGATTAAAACATCTTGAATATTATATTGAGAGTTTAAGTTTTTAAATTGTATAGATTTATTCTTTTGACTTGAAGAATTACAACTGATTAGAAGGAATACGAAAAAGTTCAGAAATATTTTCATTTAGCTATCTATTTAGAAGTTGAATATAGATTTGAATTAATATAGATATTATAATTTAAACCCATTATCCAAGTCAAAACAATGGCAAATGTAATTTTTTGAATTAACGGTAAGTGTTTGATTAAGTGTTCGGTATAATAGATATAATTGTTAATTCCTAATAACAAAATACAAAATAATCCACTGATTTTAAAAGCATGTAAATTACTTTTATATAACTCCCATATTATTCCAACGACTACAAATACTCCAAAAACACTTGACAAAGTTGTCATTAAGTCGTGATAACTCGTGAAAATAAAAACTGCAAAAACCATTGTAATTGTTCCAAAAGTTTGAATTGTGAATTTCCAAAATTTGATTTGTGCTATTTTTTGAGCAAATAAAATAAAGAAATGTGATAAAGCGATACATAGAATAATCATCGCAGTTATCGCATAAGGTCTTGCAGGATTTACTTGACCATTCATTGCATTTTCATTCATTAAATTGCACCAATAGTTATTTATCCAATCAAACCCTATGGAGTTTAAATCATTTTGAGAACCACCAGGATATAGTTTAGAAGAAAATAAATACAACAAAATAAAAATTAGAATTCCAATCGTAGGGAAAAATGTAAAAATATATTTATAATTATTTTTCATTTTTAAATCAAATAAACTTAATAGTTACCAAAAAATAATGAGGAATATTAAAATGTTTTCCTAGCTCTTCTGGCTTAATATTGGCTTGAACTACATTGCAATAGGATCCGGAACCATCAGGTCGAATGGTAGGAGTGATTATAGCTAGTAAAGCAAACTCTTCATTTAATGGATTTTCTACAAATTGGTTTGAGCCAAAAAAGTCTTTAACTGCATAGTTGTGGCTATTTTGCAAAAGATCAAATTTTTTCTGAGCACTGGAAAAGCCATTTGCTGTTAATTGTAATTTGATTTCTTCATCAAAAACTTGGGCAAATATTTTAAAAGTAAGTTTGTTGTCTTTTATTTTAAAATAATCCGTTTCTGTACCGTCAAACAACAAGGATTTACTAACCAAACTATCCTTAATATATTCTTTTACAAAAACTTGATAACTTTTGTTTTTAATCTTTTCTTGTTCAAAAGTGAATGTTTCTATAGTTATATTTTGAAAAAGAAGAACTTGTTGCAACTCAATGTCTTTTACACCATATTGAACTGATGTTTTTATGGTTTCTTGAGATATGCATTTAATGCTTAGTAATAGTAAGATAGCTAAAATGGATTTCATTTGTACTTTCATTTGATTTTTAATTTTTTATATTTTTAAAATATACTTGTCTATGTTTTTTAGGAATCATCTTAAATTTTGTAAGCATATGTTTTCTATTCAATTATCATTAACCCAATTCAGGAAATCCTGAAATACATCATTAAAATGTTTTTCAAATTTTCCGTTTTCCAATTCTTTTCCAAATCCGTGATCCAAACCTGGATAAACTTTGAAAGTTAAATTCTCTTTTTTTTGTCTAATAAATTCTATAGGAATTAAGTATGCAGATTCTAGTGCTACAGACTGGTCTTTTGAACCAATAGCTGCAAAAATTGGTTTATCGATTTTTAATAGATTATCAATTGGTGGCTCTGAGAAACTACTCCATCTTTTGTAACTATTAGTATATCCTTGCCAAAAATTATCTATCGAGTTAGGATTTGTCATTATTTTTTTCAAATCTGCAAGGATTGAATTGATTTCTGTCTGAGCCTCTTCTTCACTCAAAAATCCCTTATCTACTTTGTTTTTAACAAACGTGATAAAGTCTATAAACTGAGTGTTTCCACCTCCAGACCAATATCCAAAATGAGTTATTTTTTTATTTATCGTTCCCACTTTCGCAACAACATCACTCCCTTCCGAATGTCCAAGTGCTATGATTTTTTTAAATTGATTTCTATGATTTTTAACAATATCATTGATTACTTGGTCAGCTTGGAACGTTCTGTAAGCTAGAGTTTGATTCTCATAATAAATTTTCGGAACGGGAAATTCTTTGTCCATTTCAGTTAAAAAAGGGAACCCTTTTTTAGAAATCACTACAAGCAGATAATCATCAGGTAGGAGTTTAAAATCAAGAGGAATGACTGTTCCAAAATAGGTTTTCCCTTCTTCTTCCTTTATTTGGTATAGAGAGCTTGCTTTTGAGCCTTGAAGGTATACTAATAGATTTTTTGTTGAGTCGATACTGATTTTGGAGTAGGTATGATAGTTTATTGTATCATTCTTTAGTACAACCGAATGATGATTAAATGATTTTATAATTTGTGCTCTTTGTCCGAAAGAAATAGAACAAATAATTAATACTAGTAATGTTAGTATATTACTTTTAACAATTCTGTGTCCTTTTTCATTATATCGAATTAGACTAAATTTAGTTTCTCTTTTTTTATCCTGCGTTTTTATCAGATTTATGGTAAAAGAAAAGATAGATTGTAAAATGTTGCTCATTTTTTTCATCAAAATGTTTTTGTTTCTATGTAAAATACAATATCAATAGTGTTAAGTCTTATTTGATTAATTCAAGAGCCTTTTCAAAATTGGCTGGGTTTACCTTATCAGTAACTTCCTTTAATTCTCTATTGTAAACTAAGGGCATACCTTCTTCAATCTTTTTTATTGTTCCTTCTTTATCTACAAAAATGCTTATTGGAAATTGTTTTGTAAATAAATCACAATATTGTTTTTGATTCGCTATTTGTATAAAATTGAAGGTTTTTCTCTTTAAAAATTTTTTTACTTTTTCATTATTATCAAATGTTATAGCAATAAAATAAACATCTGGATTTTCGTTTTTTATCCTATTTAGTTCAGGCATTTCTGCAATACATGGGGCACAGGTTGTAAACCACATATTTATTACCAAAGGTTTTCCAATCAGTTCTTTTGATTCTATAACATTTCCATCAATATCTTTAAATGAAAATCCTGGTAAAGGTTTATTAATTAAGGTTTCATATTCATTAGTATTTTTAGTAACAGCTAGGCTTTCTCCTTTCAATTTATATTTATAAATGGTTTTATCCCCTTGTTTAATAGTGTCTAAAATATCAACTTTAAAAACCATATCAACACCCTTTTTCTTCAATCGATCATTCATTGCATTGCAAATGGAATCGACCTTTGATTTTGTGTAAAGTTCTCCTTTTGGTGATTGATAATAATCTTGTGAGAAAATAGTCTGACATGCTAAAAAAAAGCATATGGACAAAATGATTGTTGTTTTTTGATTGAATAGATTTTTCATGATTTAAAGTTTATTGATTAATTTTTCAATGCTTTTAAACTCTTTATTCTCTTTACTTGCTGTCTCTATAGCTAATTTGGTAATTTTTTTAGCCTCTGTTTTATTTCCAGATTTATACAAAAGATGAGCGTATGTGTCTAAATAAGCATAATTGGGTTCTTGATCTGTTACTTCTTTCATCCAAACAATACATTTTTTTATAACCTCTTGATTGTTACATTTTTCATAAACCTCCCAACTAAAATCATTGATATAGCTATTATCAAATTCACCATCATTTTTTAATTTTTCATTAATTTTGAGTATTTCCTCCCATTTATTTTGAGCCTTTAAAAAATCTAATTTATACATAGGAAGAATATCGTTTACCCATTCTTCACTTAATGCTTTTTTAATAAACATAACAGCTTCATCATATTTTTCTTGATTAATCTCAGAAATTGCGTTTTTAAATTTTGCAGAGGCTAGAAAGAATAATAATGTTTCTACATCCATTTCACCATAAAGGTCAATATATCTTTGCTTATTATTTAATACAATATCAGCTAGATTTATAGTCGCATCACGGCCAAAATAGATTAATGTAGAGAAGTACTCCTCTGAAAATTTATCTTTTGTATTATTAAAATAATAGTCTATCTCAGAAATATTTAATTTAGTATTTGTTCTATTAATGAAATCGATATAAAACTTTGGATAATTTGAAATATCAATTGTATTAGAATAGCCTTCTATAATAAAATTCTCATTATTTAATTCAATTGATTTGTTTGTGAATTCGAGAACCATATTACTTAGTTCAGAAAGATCTTTACCAGGAAAACCATATTTTCTATTAATAACATATCCATTTTGGTTTAATATTATAGCTGTAGGATAGCTCGATACATGGTGCTTCTTTGATAAATTGAAAGCTATATCTTTTTCAGCATCATATTTAAGTAAAACAAAATCTTTGCCTATAATTTTCTGAATAGAATCATTTTGAAATATCAATTTTTCAAGTTTTTTACATGGTGCACACCAAGTTGTATAAAAATCTATAAAAATTAATTTATTTTCCTTTTTAGCGATAGTTAAAGCCTTTTCATAATCTTGTTCTATTATATCAAGTTCTTGTGCTTTTAATCGTTGGCAAAAACCAAATAAAAGTATCATTATAATAACCTTTGAAGTACAAAAAGCAATTATATTTTTTACACCAATAAATTGGAAAAATGAAATATTCCATTGTCTTGAATATATTGATAAAGTCATAATTTTTTACTTTTAATTTAATTGATATTTCTTTTTTATTTTTTTTATTTCATCCTCATTTGAAGATTCAAACCCAAACCCTTGTTGAGTATCAAAAAACTGATAACCATATTTTAAACCATAAAACCTATCTAGCAGCATTTTTAAAGGTGTTGCTGAAAAATTTTTATTTAAATATTCTTTATGAATGATTGGTAAGTATTTTTCCATATAGTCAACGCTCCCATGTTGCACAACACTCCACATGATATTCTCAAATTTCGTTCCGACTAATGTTTTACCAATATAAGTTTTGTGGATTTTGTAAAGAGAGTCTATAATTTTTTGATTTTTTAAATCCAATTCCACTTGTTTTTTTGCCCAATTTTTGTCTGTGCTTTTTCGAAATTTTTCATCATTTATTTTTACTGATTGGATAATTTTAACGAGTTTGCAATCCAACTTATATTCTTTGCAGTACTTTTCTAAATCGAATTTTGTTTCACTATCGTTTTTTGCCTTACATAATGTTATTCGCTCTTTTAACTCTTTTTTTATAGGTTCATATTTCTTGTTTTCCAAAAATTGTCTTTCAAATGCTAAAGTGTATTCGCAATTAGTATCTGATTCTATAAACTTTTTTAGTATAAAATGGATGTTTTCTGTGGATTCTTTTAACGTTAAGAAAGCAGTTAGTAGATTAGAATATTCCAATAAATCAAGTCTTTTCGTTTTTTGAACTTCTAAAATAATCATTGTGCCGTAGTCGAATTCACTATCTGAAATTGATTCGTTTTTTAACGGTTTATAATTAGCTATCGCTTCACTATAATTTTCTTCTGTTAAAACTAATGTGCTATTATTTTGAGCAACTAAATTGTTGCAACAGATTAAAATTTGGATTGTGATTATTTTAAACAAAAATTTCATTTTTATTAGCCTTAAGCTTTTGAATAAATTATAAAGGATAGTTCTTATTTTCATAATTTCAGATATAACCATTTTGGTAAAATCTTTAAAATCAAAGCTATCAGAAACCATCTTTTAGTTATGTAAACAATTTTATTTTTTTTCAAGATTGCATTCAGGATTTGTTCTGCAGCTTTTTGTGGACTTGCTACCCAAAAAAGATGGTCTCCTTTAGCCATTGCTGTATCTACAAAACCTGGTCTTACATCTGTTATTGCAATTTTATTGTTTTCATTTGAAGCTTTTTGCATAAGGCCTTCTAGGTAATTTAGCTGATAGGCTTTTGTTGCGTTATAAGATGGAGCTAATTTATTCCCTCTTATTCCTGCAATAGAGGTAATAGCGATTAAATGACCTTTCCCTTTTTGTTTAAAATAGTCATACCCAAGACACATGATTTGAGTAAAAGCTGTGACATTCAGATTTATGGTTTCTAACTCTATTATTTCGTTTAATTTTTCGTTTAAATCACCGTACCCTGCACTAAAAATAATCTGGTCAAAATCGTTATTATTTTTTAGTATTGATTTTATTTTATCAACACCTTTTTCTTCAGTAATATCCAATGCATAAACAACAATCTTTTCAGGATTAATTCCCTTTAATGCTAATAAATTTTCTTCTCTTCTCGCAACACCAATTATTTTGTTATTTCTTTCAATCAGCTTTTTTGCTAATTCAAATCCAATACCTGAGGAACAACCAATGATTAAAGAAGTCATTATTGTAAAACATTTAAGTTAAACCCTATAGAAGCCATTTTAGTTTTTTTCCATTTGCCTTGGCTTGTTTTTCGATAATATATACTACCACCTAATAGTTTTGCTGAAAATGAAATTTCATTCAATGTGTCTCCATTTTTGTCATTATCTAATGTTTCAATGGTAACAATACAGTCTTCTTTCAATATGATATCATATTCTTCTAAATCCAACTTGAAATCTCCCTCTTTTAACGGAATTTCGAAAATTATATCTTTATTAAATAATTTAGTTGAAGGCTTCCCTTTTTTTATGCTATAAAAATTGAGCCTGAATTTTTTAAAACCTAAATTGTTTTTAATGATATATGTATTAAATGATTTTACTATTGTTGGACTTTTTCCAATTTTTATTTTAGTTCCCATTTCATAACCAAGAGGACAATCTTTAAATACTGCTTCTGTTTTAGATTTATGAGTTTTTCCAATGATTTCTTCTTTTAAATTTTTATAAGAAGAAATAACCACTTCATTAAGAAAAATAGTATCGGTTTCTAAATAAATTTTTTTTGTTTCTTTTAATTTTTTTTGTAATTCTAAAACAGTAAACTTTTGGCTTTTGAAACCAATGGAAGAAATTAATATTGAATCTTTTTCATTCGTTTCATTTACATAGTACTCATTACCTAAGACAAGTATTAATTCAAAATCACCATTTTCGTCAGAAACTGTACCTACATCTTTATTAATAATACCAATATTTACATAAGAAATAGGTTCATTATTGTCTTTACTTAAAATTTTCCCATTAAGTATATTTTGACTTGTAACGATTTGAGTTATTAATATTATTCCAAAAAATATTCTTTTCATCTTAAACTTTAATTATTTATTAATTCTATTGCTTTTTCTAGTAGTTCATCTTTACCTTCCTTAATTCCATTAATTGTTGGATGTACAAAATAATCTATTTTAATGCCAACCCTTTGTGTTTGCGATTTATCTGGATAATAAATCCCAATACCAGATATCATTGTTCTAACTTCACCAGGAAGTAGGATGGAAGATAAATTACCATCGGCACCCGCTGTTATGTTTCCGAGAACTTTTACATTTTCAATAGATGAAAGAGCCATTGTTGTAAATTCTCCTTGACTTTGAGTGTTTTCATTGACCAAAACTATTACTTTGCCTTTATATGGTGTTTTATTAATTTCACCAACTTTAACAGTGTTTCCATAAAAGAACAATCCAGGTAAATTATTTTCTGTTCTTGAAAGTGTTACAAATTCATTGGGTTTAGAAGCCAAGTACATTGCTAAATTGTAAACAACAAATTCTTTTGGGTAATATCTTAAATCAATTATTAATCCTTTTGTGTCTTTTATTTCTGTAAAAATATATTGTAGGTATTCTTTCTTTAATGAACCAACATTTAAATAGGCAATATTTTTGTTTATATACTTGAAACAAGTATCGTTGTATGTGAATTTAATAGTTCTATCTAATCCTTTAAAAGTTTTAATTTTAAACTTCATTCTTTTTTTATCCCTTTCGATTTCTATATCTGTAATACTATCTTTACTTCTTAAAAGACTCATTGACATTTCTCTTTCTTTTACAGAATTATTTGAAGCTGGAGTATATCTATAGTTTTTTGAAAATAGTTTGCTAATTTTTTTCCCATTTATTTTTTTTATCACATCACCGATTTTTAAACTATTTTCTGATACCAAATCTTTGTTATAATAACCTGTAACTACTAGTTTGGTTCCAGATTGTTTGTTTAATATAAAGTTGGCATTTTCATTTAAAAAGTATTTACCCAAATGTTCATTTATGACATTCTTTTTGAAATAGGTTATGCCGTGTGAATCTTTAATTTTTTCAATTAATTCTAAACATGTTAATTGATAATCTAATTGATTTTTAATATTCAGAAATTTTGGTACAAATTCATTTAAAAAATTTTCCCAATCATTATTCTCAATGTCTTGATTAATTATATCTTTATATGGAAAAAAATAATTTATCATATTCCAATATCTAAACAATGTGATTAGATAAATACCTTGGTCTGGATGATTAAATGTAGAATATTCTACTTCATTTTTAAAAACTGGATTACCCACACGCTCAGCAAATTCAACATAGTAATTGCTGATTTGTCTTTTAGCGATTTTTATTTTTTCAAGTTTATTAATTAGATCTTTTGAGAATTTAGAGTTATGAATGAAGTCAATCGATGGGTAAAATATAACATTGCTTGAATCAATAACTTTATTTTCAATTTCAAACTCACCAAGAGATTTGATCCATTTAATGTAAAAATCACTTTCTGCTTTATTGTCTTTAATTGCAAGAATTTGCGGTATTTTTTCTATAAGTTCTGCATCCCAATTCAGATTACCATTATGGACATTTGGGTGATAATATTTTAAGTAACCCCAAATTTTACATAGCTTAATAAGTTTTTGATTTACGGTTTTATTAGACTTAATATTTTTAATAGAAGTTCCATTATTAAAAACCGTATCTAATTGAGCTTTTGGCTTTTCTGGTGTAAAAATCTCTAAACGATTTAATTCTTTATCATCAAAGGTTAATTTTACATCATCTACCCAAAGTGTACCATGACCAGTAGTATAAAAACCAAATCGAATATAATCAACGTCATAAGAGTTATATGGGATTTTAATATTTATTTTTTCCCAATCTGAAATTTCTGTTTTGCATTTTCTTGGTATATCTTTTTGTATGATAGGTTTATTATTCTTTAAAAGTATTAAAGTTAATCCAACTTTATCATTTATTCCTTTATATTTAATATTTGCCGAAATCTCAATGCTATCTGCAACGACTCTTTTTATTAAATCATTATATACTAAAGCATAATTTGTACTGTCATTTTTTATACTATTTGACTCTATTTTGAGAGAAAATTTCCCTTCAATCTTGTAAATACTATCTAATTTAATAGTATAGTTACCTAATTTAAAACTTTTCCAGTTTAAATTAGACTCATCATCTAGATTTTTTTCAAAATTAAGATTTGCTTTTTCTTTAAACTCTTTTAATGATTCTTGAGCAAAAGCAGCTTTGTAAAAAAATATAATAAGCAAAATAATTATTCTTGTCATCTTTGTTATTTATTAATTATTTCTTCAACTCCATATTTTGAGATTATAACTTTTTTAACTACACCATATTTATCAGTTACAAATTTATAGGTTATATTAGGGTCACTTTCTCTAAAAAATTTAGTTTTAGATTCTGGAACTAATCTTATGTTTGAATTTTGATAATATAATACTCCGTTTTCTTCAAAAAATTTTATTTTTCCATAACTCCCTTCATACTTCTTAATACTGATAAAATCTAATTCAATCTTGTTATGTTTATAAGGAGTTTTAACATCCTTACCTAACATAATTGCAGACAACGCATAGGCTAATAAATAAGATGGAGATTGATTATTTGAAAGGACAACAATGAATATATCTTTTTCAGGGAAATAATTATAGGAAGTTATTGAACCAAAAAACATACCATCATGACCTATAAATTTTTCATTGTGACTATAAAAAGGATTAATAACATATCCAAAACCAAAATTTTGATCATTGTAAGTACCTATCATTAAGTTTTTAAAATCATTTAATAGAATTTTCTCTGATTTAAAAAGAGTATTGTTCCAGCTATATAAATCTTCAATTGTTGAATATATGCCATCATGACCAATGTTGTATTTCCAATTTATAAATGGATTTTTTTTAAATCCATCTTCACTTTTATAATAATATGATGCCAGGTTTTTTATAATAGAATCGTTATTGCAAACACCACTATGATTCATATCTGCATATTTAAAGATTCTTTTTTTTAAGAAATCTTCAAATTCCAATCCTGATATTTTTTCAACAATTTTTGCCAATAAGAAATACCCAATATTACTATAAGCTATACTTTCACCTGGAGGAAAGAGTAATGTTTTTTCTTCAATTGTTTTAAAAACATTCGTACTATCAATATCAGCATACTTTAAATATAATTCATCAAAATCAATTTGTAAACCAGAACTATGGTTCAAAAGCATTTTAATGGTTATTAAATTTGATTTAGGAATCTTAGGAAAAAATGTATCAATAGTCTGATCTAATTTTAATTTTTCATCTTGAATTAATTGCATGATTGCAACAGCAGTAAATTGTTTTGAAACTGAAGCGAGATTAAACTTTGTGTTTAAAGTATTCTTAACCTGTAGTTCTTTATTGGCATAACCAAAAGAGTCCTCATAAATAATATTACCTTTTTTTGATATTAAAATTGCACCACTAAAATCATTGCATTTAATGTATTCATTAAGATACTGATTAATATTTGTATTTAATTCTTGAGCCTGTAACACTTGAAAAAGATTTAGGGCTATAACTAAGTGTATTATTTTTTTTGTTGACAACATTTTTTATTGCAATGTTAACACGTAAACAAAAATAAAAACCACTTTATTGAATGCATTAAGTATCAAATCTCATTTATAACACCTTTTTTACAATATAGATTAGCTGTTTTAATGTTTTCAATATTATTTTTGAATAAAAATTAAAATGAAAAATCTTTTTTTTAAAATTAATATCTTTTTTTTTCTAATAAATCTTTCTTCTTTTTCTCAAGAGATAATTCTTAAAGGTACCGTTTTGGATGAGAATGAAAATCCTTTGTATGGTGCAAATATTTATTTTGAAGGCACAACAATAGGAACTGTGTCAAATGAAAAAGGATATTTTGAATTAAAACTTACTAATCAAATAAATTCAATTTTTGTAATTAGTTATATTGGTTATAAAGAAGTTTATTTTAAAAATTATACGATATTTAAAGATAAGATTCACCAAGTCTATTTACAACCTGAAATAGAGTCTTTAAATGAAATAATTGTTAAAAACCATTTATTCTCAAGAAAAGATTTTTTAAAATCTTTTAAAGAAAATTTTTTAGGTGAAAAGAAGTTTTGGAAAGAATGTATTATTGTTAATGAGGATGATTTGATTTTTGACTATGATTATAATAAACATACTTTTTATGCAAAAAGTTATGAAGATTTAATTATAAGAAATGACTATTTAGGTTATAAAATTATTTACAAACTTGAAGATTTTGAAGTCAAATTTACTTCCAAATCTCTTTCAAAAAGTCAAATAATACAATCATTTTACTCCGGGATTTCGAGATTTATTGAAATAAACAATGAAAAAAGAATAATTAAAAGAAGAGAAAAAGCATATGAAAATTCAACTCTTCAATTTTTTAGGTGGATTTCAAAAAATGATTGGTCTGATAAAAGTTATCTTTTGTTTGATGGTTCTTTTAATATTGATCCTAACAATTATTTAAAAATAAATAGTTTAAATAATTTTTATAATGTAAGTGTTTTTAAAATTGAGAAAGATTTAAAACCTAAAAATTTTATTTCAGAATTGAATATTTTATATAGAAGAAAGTATCAATCAAAAATCATTTTCTACACTAATAATTTTTTGATTGACTTTTATGGATTAAACAATGAAATTGAAAATATTATTTTTTCTGGAGATATGACAAAAAAGAAAATTAGTGAAATGCTTCCTGCTGATTATGGAATGTGACAATAAAATATAATATATGAAATGTAATATTTACATATTTATTTTATTTATTAGCATTATCTTAGATGTCAATGCTCAAAAGCAAAAAGATTCACTTGAAATTTGGACTTATAGTATAGGTAATTTTGTTAACCTTAACGCCGAAAAAATCATAGAAAGAAAATTTCCTTTTAAGATTAAAGCTGTTTCTGGTGATGTTCTATCTGAAGAGTCAATTGAATCAATTGAAAAGCATAATAGTAAAGTTTGGAATTACATTGATTCATTAGGTTATAATAATATAAAAGAAGAATATAATTTAGAATTAAAAGCTGAGATTAATCGAATAAAAAAAGCAATTGAGATTTCAAAATCAAATAAAAGGATAACAAAACTATATTTAAAACTCAAAGATCAAAACTTGGGAAATTTTATAAAGCTTTCAAAAAAGGATAATAATATTTACAATTTCAAAGTTTATAGTTTTGATTTAAATAAAATCGAAAATAATGAGAACTTAATATTAGATTTTTCTATAGATATAAAAAAAAATAAGATATATATTATAAAGTAAATTATTTTTTAAAAAACACGAAAATAAAATGGGAAAAATTATCGAAAATCCAATTTTTATTATTCCAGTAATAACTGGATTTGTTTTTATTGTTGCAGGTTTAATTATGTTAAAATTTCCACCCAATAAAATTAATTTTTTATATGGTTACAGGACTAATAGTTCAATGAAGAGCCAAGAGATATGGCAGTTTGCTCAAAAATATTCCGCAAGAGAAATGATCAAAATTGGCAGTTTACTTACTTTCAGTAGTTTATTTGGACTTGTATTTAATTATGGTCAAACTAAAGGTGTCTTTTTTGGGATAAGTCTTGTAATTTTAACCGCTATTTTAGTAATAATTAGAGTTGAAAAAGCTATTCATAATAAATATAAGAATAAATAATTAAAAAAGAATGATTTTTATAAATCATTCTTTTTTGTAATTTCTTTAAATTAAAAATTTCATACTATGATAATTTCCATTTTTATCACTTAAATTAATAATATAAACCCCATTTTTTAAATCTTCGATATTCACAGAAGTTGAATTATCAATTATATTATTATTTTCATGAAAAATCTTTTTACCCGTTAAATCAAAAATATTGATTTCTAAACTTTCAACATTTTTTAAATTTTCAATATATAATTTTCCATCTTTGATTAAAGTGTAGCAATTATTCAATTCATTTATTGATTCTAAACTCAATTGACCATTGATGGTTGAATCAATCCAATCTCTAAAGTTACCTATTCTAACAAATAATCCAGGTTTATCTAAATCTGTATAGACTAACTCACCACCATGAACAATTCCTATGACTTTTATGTTGCCATTATTATCTATGATCCATGAAGGACTTCCACTATCACCTGCTGCGGCTCCTATGGGAGATTCTCCTAATGTATATCCTATACAAAAATAGTTTTGGGTTATTGTAAAAGGTGTAACATTATTACAAGCATTAAACTCATAAATATTTGCATTTGCCCATTGTAGTATATCAGATAAGTTTCCATTGCTATTTTGTTGAGTGAGACCCCAACCAGAGATATAAGCGTTTAATATACTATTATATAAAGTGGAACTCTCTTGAGTAGTCGGCAATGTTACTGGATTTATGTTATTTATTGGAGAAGATAATTTAATTAATGCGAGATCTACACCACTGCCTAAATCAGCAAAAGGATCCCACAGTGGATGTATATATGTTTGTAGAACGTTTCTTTCTTCTCCTCCTAATGGATTTAATGGTCCTAAAGTATTTATACTGTTTAATCTAATCTTGTTTATAGGATATGAATCATCGATGCAATGTGCAGCCGTGAGTACCCATTGAGGGGCAATTAATACACCACCACAGGCATGAAAATCTTGAACATAAAGATCAGCAATCCAAGGAAACTGACCTTCATTAGCATTTTGTCCTCCAATTACTAAAATATTCTTATCTACTTGAGAAAAAGAAATAAAAAAATTAAGTGAAATGATAAAGAGTAAAAAAAAATTTTTCATGATGTTTTTTTCGTGTAAAATTAATTTTCATTAATCGATGTTTATTATAATTTTTACACGAAAAAGTATTATTTTCTTTTTTTGCTACTATTTATTTTTATGAAAAATTGTTAACGTTTAGTATTTTTTATGATAGCAAATTGATACAAAAAAAGAAAAATAGAAATAATAAAAAGACAAAGTTTTATTGCAAAAATTTTAGTATTTCTAATATCTTCATTTAAAATAAAAGATAAAAAATTAATAAATACAAAAAGATAAATAATTAAATTCCATATTAAGTTTCTGTAAACTATTGTTGAGAATATAATTACTAAAGTTATAATGTCTGCTAAAATTATATAGCCATTTTCTATCATCATACATATATAAAATAATAGCAAAATAGCTTTTGTTATATTAATTTTATACTTTTTAAACATCACTTTAAATTTTGTGTTTAATTTTTAAAATTGATATAATATGAGAATAAATAACTATAGGCACTATAAAGCTAGGAAGAAGAATATATGGAAAATTAAATATCATTAAATTAGGTTGATTAAAACCAAATTTCTGAATAGGAGTAGGAGTAGATAAAACTGCAATTATTACTATATTTAAGACAAATATTAAACCAAATATATTCCAAGCTAAAAGTATCTTTTTATGTATAATATTTTTATTTAGTAAATAGTAAATTAATAAAGTTGTTAATGCAAAAAACAAATCAAAATTTAATCCTTCAAAAGTCATAATTTTTGGAATCAATTTTTCTTTATAGTTGTGATATAAAATAAATTCAATCGGAATTCGTACAAAATGGATTAATGTTAAATTTTTATAGCTAATTTTAATAAATGAATTTTTGTTATGTTGAAAATGAAATATAATGATTAAAGTTGGCACCAATAATGTCAGAATCATTTTTAATTGTATGAATTCAAGATTTGAATAAAAATTTAAAAGAGATAAAATGATTTGTAAAAAAATAAATATTGAAATTGCTAGAATATATTTAAGTTCTTTAAAAATATTGTTTACAGAATGACAATAAAGAAAAACAATAATTAATAAAAAAAGTACTTTAATCATATATTAAAGTTTAAATTAATCTGAGATAAAACTATAATTTTCTACAAAAAAACTTAAGTTATTTTCATTTTTAATAGTGTGATATTCCAAACCGATAAATTCACTACCAATATAACCTTTCCCTTCATTTTCAATAATGTTTCTAAATTTTGATTTCTCTTCAATTTCTCCAGAAAGACAAGCACATAAATCCTTATCATCTTGTATATAAAATTCTATATTATTTTGGTCAATTTTTTTTAACCAAAATCTAATTTCATCCTCATTAGAATTTTCTATTTGTTTCAAAAGTTCATTTTTGTACTCAATATCTTCGGGATTAAAATTCTTAAATATAATATTATCTGTTTTACAATTTGGCCTTTCACATGATGTAGTTAAAGCCATAAATAACATAATACTTAACAAAATACTTAGTTTATCCTTCATCGTAATTACATTTAGTGAATAAATAGTTACTGTTTTTATATATATATTTATAAGTTTTTCTGTTTAACAGATTTTTTATTGCTTCCTCTTTATTGGTGCTTTCTAAATAATAATCTTCAGCTATTCTAAAGCCAATATAATATCCAATATCTGGTGGGATTTCTAACAAAGAATTTCTGTTAAATAGCCAATCTTTTAATGATTTACTTTTATTATTACAGGCAATGATAAATTTATTCTTTAAATAACAATCATTTTCATATCCATAATTGTAAGTTGAAGGGTTTAGGTTTTTACTCCCAATTATTTTTATACTTATAAAATCAGCTACTCCTTCGTTTATAACAAAATCTGACAGACTGTTTAACTTTCCTTTTTGTAAAGTATGAACAATTTCATGAGATATTAAGTCAATAAGTATATTTCCACTAACTATGGATAATAAATTCGAATCTATTTCACTCTTTACAACTTCTTCATCTATTATTACCATTTCAGTAGCAATAACGATTTCACCATTGATTACTGTACCACCTGTCCTTAATGGACCAATAATAAAATATATATTTGGCTGTTTGAAATTAGATATTTTAGAACTATAGGATTCAAATAGTTTATCTAATTCATAAAAATACTTATCTAAATTGGTTGTCTTTCTTCTTATAGATTCCCAAAATAAGGGTTTATTTTTTAATGACTTTAATAATTCACTTGGTAATATTTTTTTTTCAATAAAAAACTTTTGCAATTGTGATGTCCCCTTATTTATATAATTATCTTCAATAACTTTTAGACTATCTGAATAATTTTCAGCATTTTTAAGTAAATCTACTGTTTTCCAAAAATTATCTATATCTGTCCTATGTATATTGTTAGTATAAGAACTAAAAGAAAAATTGAAAAATATTATAAAAAAGAATATTCTCATAAAATATAAAATTAAATATCTTACCTATTAATTTTAAAACTAGTTCTTATGAAACTCAGTTAAAAAGCCATCTAACTCAACGTTATCATTTAATAACATTATGTTACCGTTTATATCAACTTTTCCAATATTTTGTCCATTTACAGTTAATAAATTTCCATTTGAAATATCAATGGAATAACTGTAATTTCCTGTAGGCAATAGAGTGTAAATATAGTTAGGATCTGTAGATACTATTGTATTAGTTATATCTACTGTGTTGTTACTGTTAAAAACCCAAATAACTTGACCATTATTAAAAACAGGTACATTGGGAATCATTCCAGTAGTTCTATACAGATTCCAAGTTCCTAATAACTCATTATTAGGGTTATTATTATTTTCTTCAGAATTACAACTTATAATTAATATTGTTGCAATTAAAACAAATGAATTTAATAGAATTTTTTTCATAATATTTTTTTTAATTAATTATTTGAATTTTTTTATCAATAATTTTGTTTTCAACATAAATTTTTAAGAAATAAAAACCTGAATTTAAGTCACTTATTTCTATTTTATTTAATAGGTAAGATTTATTATAATTATTATAGGATTCAACTAATTTGCCATTAACATCAAAAATTTCAATTTTATCGATAATTACTTCTGAAGTATTCTCAAAATTAATAGAATTTTTGGCTGGGTTAGGATAAACTCTAAAATTATATTTGTCAAACTGTTGAGAACTTAAACTTCCAATAGTTATTGTTAGTGGAATATTATTAAAAGCATCCATGTAAGCTGTTTCAGTAATATTATTGTTTTGAAAATAATTTATAGGATTTGTAATTGTACTTTTAGCTTCCGCAATGGTACTAAAAGAATAAGGACCTATATAAACTGCATTGTCAAATTCGTCGCTTGGTAAATTGCTAACACCCAATCCCATGGCACTTCTTGGAAGTCCTGTTTCAGTAAGCCCTAATGGTAACCCAGTTTCATTATTATTATTTTTATCACCACTAAAAACTGTAGATGCTGTGCTTGATGCAAATAAAAACAATGGATTATTTGCAGCATTACTAGAACCAATTGCCGAATTAGAATCCTGAAAAGCTATTATTTGGTCTCCGGCTGTACTTGTTGCAAATGAACCGGTTATCCTAGAATCATTATAGGCAACAAAATTAGATAGATTATCAGAATATTTAATAATCTGTCCCATAGTTAAACCGCTACTTGGAACTGTATATTTCAAAGCTCCTTCAACACATGGATTAGCAAAGCCTGAAGAATCTGCACCACAATCTGTAAAATAAATTACAGTATTAGGAGCTATATCAACAAAAGTTACAAATGCGAAGTCGTCTGGTGCATCAGTTTGATTTAATAGTATTGCTATATCTAAAGCTTGAAGTTGGGTTTGAGCAAAAAAAGAATTTGTAGCAAGTAAGATAAATAAAAAGTGTTTTTTCATGATTAAATTGATTTATGCAAATTTTATAATAATCAATATAATCTCCTTTTCAATTTTAAAATAATAAGTATCATTTTTTTTTTTTGATACTTAATACTTTATATTTTCAGAAATATATTCTTTAGGTGTTTGATTGTAATACTCTTTAAAGACCCTATTAAAAGTAGATTTTGATTTAAATCCAGACTTTTCTGCAATTGCAAAAATTGTCAATTTATTATGTTCTCCATTTCTTATTAATTTTAAAAAGAAATCTATTCGCAATTTATTAATATAACCATTAAAATTTAAATCATGTTTTTTACGAATCAAATTTGAAAGTGTTTTTGAATCAATGTTATAACTTACAGCAAGTTTTTCAATAGTTAATTCTGGGTCTAAAAATTTTTCTTCAGTTTCAATTAGATTTAGAATATCTGAATCGTCAAAAAAAGTATCATATTTTTTAACTTGGTTAATTTGATTACTATTCTTTTTAATTTTTATTTGATTTTCTATTATATATGAAGTTATATAGAAAGTAATTATTAATAAGACAAAAAAATTGAAAGTTAATTCAAAATAAAAGGCAATTGTAAAATACTCAAAATTTGAAATTATTGCTATAAATTCAAATATTCTAAGAAAAGATGTTAAAAGAGATAATAGAAGAAATGTTATAATAATTTTTAATGCATAAGAATTGTTTAAAACTTTCTTGTATTTAGAGTAGATATAAATCATAAATAAAAAGAATGTCAAATCAATTGTAATAGGAGCAAACCAATTTATATATGAATTGTAATTAATAACATTGTTTAATATTAAAAATGAAAGTAAAAATTCAAATAGAAAAGGTAAAGCATATAAAAAGATTTTACGTTTTTCAATTTTTGAATCAATTGATAATAAAATTAGAACTGGAACTAATAAAGTAAAATGAAAATAATGTATTATATGTGGCTTAAAATCTAATTTTGTACCATATATGTATAAAAATTGTCTTAGATTATCTAAACAAAAAAATAAAATCGCAAAGAGAAATAACTTCAAACTTTTATTTATTCCTTTTTTAAAAAGTAAATAAATACACAAGAATATAGATGAAATTAAAGTACTGCTAAATAAAATAAAAATTCCAGGTCTGTCTAAAAGCATTTTTATTTCAAAAATCTAAATAACTACAAAATAGTCCAAAAAAAATTAATAGTTTTAAATATAAATTAACATTTATCTAATTTAATTATAAATTAATATATATTATAAAATTAACAGTTCATTCTATAACCTACAGTTTTAATAAAGCGTTATTTTACATTTTTTATCGTAATAAGGCAATTTCTTACGAGAGTTATTTTTTAATTAAAAGATTGATTATCGATACTTTAATTTTTGTTTTAATTTAAATTTATCTTTCAAAGCTTTCATATCTTCGCTAACTTTTCTATCTAAAACTTTTGCGTAATGTTGAGTCGTATGAAGATTTTTATGTCCTAACATTCTGCTAACAGTTTCAATAGGGACACCATTAGTCAATGTTACCGAAGTTGCAAATGTGTGTCTAGCCATGTGGAAGGTTATTTCTTTTGGTATGTCACACAAATCGCTAATCTCTTTTAAATAAGCGTTCATTTTTTGGTTTGTTAGAATTGGTAAAATACTATCATCATTTAAACATTTAGGGTGATTACTGTATTTTTCAATAATTTCTTCAGCTATTGGTAAGATTGGAATTTTAGATTTTGTATCTGTTTTTTGTCGTTTTTTGAAAATCCACTTCTCCCCATCAATGCCAATACCAATATGATCCTTTTTCAATCCTTTTACATCAATATAGGCTAAGCCGGTATAGCATGAAAAAATGAAAATGTCTCTCACTAATTGCAGTCTTTCGGAAGATATCTTTTTATTATAGATTTTCAATAATTCCTCTTCAGTTAGAAAATCTCGTTCTACTTCTTTCATCTTGCCTTCATATCGAGTAGTTGGGTCTTTATCCAGCCAGTCATTATCTAGGCATATCTTGATGATTTTTCTAAAGTTTCTAACATATTTAACAGCTGTATTATTGTTGCATTTTTTTACACTTCTCAAATAGAATTCGAATTCCGTTACAAAAGCATAGTCAATTTTATTGATGCTAATATCATTCACGTTGTATTTCCAAAGAATGAATTCCTGCAAGTGTTTCAAGGAAATTTTAAATCGCTCCAAAGTTCCATAAGCATAACCATTCCCAATCAAATCTTTAATTTTATCATTATGGCTTTGATAAATTGGAATAATCATTCGCTCACGTTCATGTGTTCCGGTCAGTCTTGATCTAAAATTTTCTATTAATAGTTCTTCATTCTTATGAATTAATTCCATTTGAATGTCAAAAACCTTTGATTTGAGTAAATCCAGATAATTATTTAATGACCTGGCTTCTTCTGAGTTGCCTTTCATTTTTGATTGTGTAGCAGACCATTTTGATTTTTCAATGAACTTCTTGGTGCTGAATTCAAAACGTTCTCCGTTTACAGTTAGCCTGAAATAAATTGGTAATTGACCGTTTTTGTTAGCTTTTGAAGATTTCGCATAAATATGCACAGTGATTTTTGCTTTCATGGTGGTGACCTTTTAATTAGTATTCAATTTAATTTTTAAACTTTTAGCAAACAAGATGTACATATTTTGAACCAGTATTAAACAGGTTGTTAGTACAGTATTTACAGTGCTTGAGAGAATTTAGCGAGACCCAAAATTGTAGAAATTTTTAGGGTCTCGATTTTGTCCCTTTCGCATTAAGATTGAATGAATAATTTGGTATATGTCCCAAAGCAAAAAGCCGATAAATCTTAAGATTTATCGGCTTTTGTAACCATTTGTTTTTAAATGTGTGGGCGATGAGGGGTTCGAACCCCCGACCCCCTCGGTGTAAACGAGGTGCTCTGAACCAGCTGAGCTAATCGCCCGATTAGTACTTGATTGCGAGTGCAAATATAGAACAGTTTTTGGTATCTGCAAACAAAAAGGAAAAAAAATTACAAAATTTCTGCCACAACAAAAGTGCTTCCACCCACGTAAATTAAGTCATTTGCAGTTGATTTTTCCTTTGCCATCGTATAAGCTTCTGAAACAGAATTGTATACTTTTCCGTTAAGTCCAAATTCATCCGCTTTTTGTTTTAGAATTTCTGGATGTAAGCCCCGTAAATTTTTTGGACTGCAGAAATAATACAACGCATTTTTAGGAAATAAAGGTAAAATTTCAGTTAAATCTTTATCGTTTACAACACCTAAGACGATGTGAAGTTGTTCAAATATTTCCTTTTCCAATTGTTTAAGCACAATTGATAGTCCGTGTTTGTTATGAGCGGTATCGCAAATTATTTTAGGGTGTTCGCCCAATTGTTGCCATCTCCCTGCTAAACCGGTATTTTGAACGACGTTTAAAAATCCATTTTTTATATTTTCTTCAGAAATGATCAATTCGTTTTGCTGTTGTAAAATGCGAATGCTTTGCATCACGGTTTTTCTATTCTGAATTTGATAATCTCCCAATAATGCTGTGGGATAAAGATCTTCTACTAATTCAGAGGCAAAATAAATTTGTGAATTTGTTTCTGTTGCTTTCTTTTTGAATACAGTTTTAGTTTCGGCTGTATATTCACCTATCACTACTGGGATTTTGGATTTAATAATACCAGCCTTTTCAAAGGCAATGGCTCCCAATGTATTTCCCAGAAATTGAGTATGGTCTAAACCAATGTTTGTGATTACTGAAATTAAGGGTGTGATAATGTTAGTGGAATCCAATCGGCCCCCCATGCCTACTTCAATAATTGCAATATCGACTTTTTCTTTTACAAAATAGTCAAATGCTAATCCAACAGTCATCTCGAAGAAACTCAATTGGTGATATTCAAAGAACGATTTGTGTTTTGAAACAAAATCGATAACAAAGATCTCTGAAATTTCTTTTCCGTTTATTTTAATACGTTCTCTGTAATCTATTAAATGTGGGGATGTATATAATCCTACTTTATAACCTGCTTCTTGTAAAACGGAAGCGAGTAGGGAAGAAGTTGAACCTTTTCCATTAGTTCCAGCAACATGAATGGTTTTGAGTTTTTTTTCCGGATTGTCTAAATAATTGGCTAATAAAATCGTGTTGTCAAGGTTCGGTTTATAGGCCGATGCTCCTTGGTTTTGGTACATTGGAAGCTGATTGAAAAGCCAATTGACAGTTTCTTGATAATTCATTGGTTTAAAAAACAAACCCCACAAATGTGAGGTTTAAAGGTAGTAAATTAAATTTTTTACTCTCCATTACTAAAATTAAAAACGATAAATCCAATTTGAGTATCCGGAGCATTTTCATCGTTATTCCATTTGTATTTGTAGGCTGATTTAATGGCAGCTTCTTTAAGGCAAGTACTCGTAGTATTTGAGCCACTCGGACTGTATTTTGCGTTGGTTACCCCTCCGTTTTTGTTTACTTTTACTTCTACTACAATTGTTCCTTCATCATTACAGTCCGCTTTAACCGCTCCCGGGCTGGAAAGCCGTCTTCCGTTTAATCCCCAAGATCCATTTCCGGTGCCAACACCTTTTCCACTGCCATAATAGCTGTTGGAATAGATGCTGCCGTCAATTTTTCCTTGATTACCCGGTGTGGTGGATGTTCCATCTCCTCCTGTGGTTTTTCCTTCTGATTTTTTAACACCACCAATTAAAGCATCTAATTTTGCTTTTTTATCGGCTTCTTCTTTCTTTTTTTTCTCTTCGGCTGCTTTTGCTATGGCTTCTGCTTTCGCTTTTGCATCGGCTATTTCTTTTTGTTTTTTTAAAGCAATGGCCGCTTCGTTATCCGCAGTTATGACATTTTCTGAGGCTTTACTTGGTGTAGTCGGTTCTGATGTGGATTCTTCAACCGGTTGTTCATTAACCTCTCTTGGTTCTGATTTTACAGGTTCTGTGGTGTTGGTGTTTCCAGAACCCGCGTCAGTGTTTCCAAAGTTAATAGCGATTCCGTTTTCCGGTGGTGGATCCATGTATGTTAACCCTAGAAAAATGCATAATAAAAGCAACACTGCCATAATTGCTGTAGTAATGGCAAATGATTTTTTTTCGTGTTCGGTTTCTAAATATTTCATGGTCTCTCTTTTTAGCCCTGATGGTAGTGGATAGCTTTTTTTGAAAGAAACACTATTTTTTGTTGCTGTTTCAAAGCGACTTTAGAAGCTATTGAAACGGCTTACAAAAAAAGGGTTTATTCAAAAAAACTAAGAACGGACAGCAGGATTAGCTTCTAATTATTTTGGTCGAACGGCCAATACTACTTTTATTTGGTTGCGGTTGGCGATGTCTAACACATTGACTGCTTTTTCAATTGGCACACCTTCTTCGGCTCTAAGAATTAATGCTTTATCTTCTTGGTTGGAAAACAGAGCTAATAATCGAGCTTCCAAATCGGCTTCTTGCACTTTGTCTTTGTCAATAAAAAACTCTAAATCTTTATTGATACTGACCGAAATATTTTTATTGCTGTCTGTTTTACCTTTTGCTTTTGGTAACACTAGATCCAATGCATTGGTGGTGACCATAGTGGAAGTTAACATAAAAAAAATCAGCAACAAAAACACTATGTCTGTCATAGACGACATGTTGAATTCCGGTGATACTTTATTTCTACCTCTGATATTCATATTAAGAAGGTTCGTTTAAAAGGTCAAGGAAATCAGTTGCATTGGCTTCCATTTGGTGCACTACTTTGTCGGTTTTAACCACTAAATGGTTGTAGCCCATGAAAGCGACAATTCCAACTATTAATCCGGCAACTGTAGTTGTCATGGCAGTGTAAATTCCTTCTGCCAAAGCACCTACTTCAATTTGTCCACCACCGCTAGCCATTTTATGGAAGGCAAGAATCATACCAATTACGGTTCCTAAGAAACCAATCATTGGGCCAGCACCGGAGATGGTGGCGAGCATACTCACGTTTTTCTCTAGTTTATAAATTTCCAGTTTACCGGCATTTTCTATGGCTGTATTGATATCTTCTAATGGTTTTCCGATCCGAGAAATTCCTTTTTCTGTCAAACGAGCAACCGGCGAATTGGTTTGAGCACATAGCATTTTGGCGGCATCTAATTTTCCGTTGAGGATATTCATTTTGATGTTATTCATAAAATTCACATCAATTTTAGAAGCGGCATTAATGGCCATTAATCTTTCAAAATAAAGATACAAAGCGAAAAAAAGCAACAAACCCAATGTAATCATGATGAGTTGCCCTCCAATTCCACCACTGGTGATTAAATCCCAAATGGATAGTGTTTTTTCGATGGGTTGATCCTCTAATAAAGCATTTTGTGCTGTTGCTAAACTATCTGTTGGTTGCATATTTTAAATTATTTTTGATTGATTAAACGATAACGCTAAAATACTATTTTAAATTGTTTATCTTATGAAATGTTCAATAAACATGAATGTTAAAGCTCCTGCTATGAATCCTGCAAAGGCTAGCCAAGTGATTCGTTTGAGGTACCAAATGAAATCAATTTTTTCCATACCCATGGCAGCTACACCGGCTGCTGAACCGATAATTAACATACTACCACCCGTACCAGCCGAATAGGCAATAAAATGCCATATTGGATGATCCACTTCATAGGTATACATTCCCATAGAAGCAGCAACTAACGGTACGTTGTCAATAATCGAAGATAAAATACCAAGAAGAATAACAACTATATCCATATTAGGAACAGCATTTGATAAAGATTCAGCTGCATAACGCAAAGTTCCTGTATCAGTTCCATTAATTTGTCCAAAAACCATACTTTCTAAAGCCGCTACACCCATTAAAATTCCCAAGAAGAATAAAATACTTGAAAATTCTATTTTTGTTAATGCTTTGTGACCGGAATATAAATGTTTATCGTTTTTGTTAAAATTATCAAACGGCGTTACATATTCAGATGCTAACCACACAAAACCCAAACTAAACATCATGCCTACATAAGGTGGAAGACCGGTTATCATTTTAAAAACCGGAACAAAAACAATAGCACCTAAACCAATGTAAAGCATTTTTTTGCTGCTTAAAAGTCGTTCTGATTCTTCATTAATACCAAAAGCTTTGCGTTCAGTTGTACCTTGAAAAGGTTTTAATCGAGAAGCGATTAAAAAAGGAACTATAAAACACAAAATTGATGGTGCAATTACATATTCAGCTAAACCTATAGCCGTTACTTTATTTGCAATCCAAAGCATAGTTGTTGTTACGTCGCCAATGGGAGACCAAGCTCCACCGGCATTGGCAGCAATAACAATGAGGGAGGCGTACCAAATTCTATATTCTCTTTTAGGAATAAGTTTACGCAGTAAAGTAATTAAAACAATTGTAGCTGTTAAGTTGTCAATAATTGCGGAAAGAATAAAAGCGACTATACCCATTGTCCACAGTAAACGAACTTTGTTGGTTGTTTTAATTCTGTTTTTGATTACATCAAACCCTCTGTGTAGATCAATGATTTCAACAATAGTCATTGCCCCAATCAAAAAAACCAAAATCTCAGCAGTTTTTCCAAAATGATGCATTAAATTTTCCAGAAAACCTTCATGATTAGCTTCTGCATCACCCACATTCATATTGAATACATGTCCGTGAGCATCAATTACAGACAACCATCCGTTATTAAAAGCAAAAGACAAAAAAGCCCACATTACAGCAGCCATTAAAAGAGCAGGAACTGTTTTGTCCAATTTTAAAGGGTGTTCTAACGTTATCGACATGTAACCGATAACAAATAAAAGTATTATTAATATTGCCATTTTTCTAGATTTAAGTTAATTGTTTTAGGGCTATTTCAAATGCAGTTGCACTAATATTTAATTTGGATGAATTTAAAGCATGTGTTTTTTCAATTGCTTTTTTAATGGTTTCAGAAGTATCAAAGAAAATCGCCTCATCCGTCATTTGGACTTTCTTTTCCATGAAATAGGCAAAAACACGAGCCATTCCACAATTGGCTATAAAGTCTGGAATTAAACTTACTTTAGAGTCGGTTTCTTCCATAATTGGGCCAAAGAAAATTTCTTTGTCAGCAAACGGTACATTGGCACCGCTTGAAATTACTTCCAATCCCGAAGCAATCATTTGATCTATCTGACTTTTTTGGACCAATCGTGAGGCTGCACATGGAGCAAAAATTTCTGCTTGAATATTCCAAATTTGTTGATTTATTTTTTCAAACGGAATCATGTTTGGAGCAACCAATTTATTCCCGTCTTTATTCAAAAATAAACGTTTAATTTCTTCAAAAGTAAAACCATCTTCATTGATAATTCCGCCTTCTCTATCGATAATTCCGACTATTTTTGCACCCATACCTGCTAAATAAAAGGCAGCAGCTGAACCAACATTTCCAAAACCTTGTACGACGGCTTTTTTGCCAATCACACTTCCACCATAAATGTCATAATAGTGACGAACTGCTTCGGCAACACCAAAACCGGTAATCATATCGGCAACGGTATATTTTCGGTTTACATCCGGCGAAAACTTAGGATTTTCAATTACTTTAATCACGCCTTGACGGAGTTGACCAATTCTATTAATTTTATCGGCTTCGGTGGGTTTAAAATGGCCATTGAAAACGCCTTCTTGCGGATGCCAAACCCCACATTCTTCTGTTATGGGAATTACTTCATGAATTTCATCCACATTTAAATCGCCACCGGTTCCGTAATAACTTTTTAATAAAGGGGATACGGCTTTATACCAACGTTGTAATACTTCTTTTTTTCTTGGGTCGGTTGGGTCAAAATTGATGCCTGATTTTGCACCGCCTATAGCGGGGCCCGAAACAGAAAATTTCACTTCCATGGTTTTGGCAAGCGAAAGTACTTCATTCATATCAAGTCCTTTTCGCATTCTGGTTCCTCCTCCTGCTGCTCCTCCACGAAGTGAGTTAATCACTGTCCAACCTTCTGCATCAGTTTCAGGGTCTTTCCAATTAAAAATTATTTCAGGTTCTTTGTTCTCAAATTTTTTGAGTAATTCTTTCATTTTGGTTTGTTTGTGATGCAAATTTAATTGAACAAATTCGATTTATTTTATTTTTTCATTAAAGTTTTCAAGAGTTTTATTTACAATTTAGGTTTATTAACAAAACCCGAACAATGGTCTTGTTTTGCTCCGGTAACACTGCTTAAAACATTGATTTCATTTCGCAATCGCAAAACACCTAACAGTCCAAAAATAAGTGCCTCTTTAAATTCCAAAGTTTTGGAATCAGGAACAATGATTTCCATTTTTGGTAAATAGTATTTCATTCGTTCTAACAGAAAAACATGATAAGCACCACCACCGCTAACCAACATTTTTCCTTCTTTTTTTGATAAAGCCATGGCAATTTGGATTGAAATATGTTCTACAAATGTGTGTAATTTATCCTCTATTGCTATGGTAAAACAATTGATTAATGGAAAAATTGTTGAATTTACAAATTCAATTCCCAATGATTTCGGGTGTTTTTTTTGATAAAAATCAATGGAATTTAATTCAACGAGTAAAGTTTGATTTATTTTTCCCGAACGAGCTATTTCGCCTCTATCATCAAAATCAAGACCTAATTGATTGGCATAATAATTTAAAACAGTATTCACCGGAGAAATATCAAAGGCTATTCGCTTTCCGTTTTCCTCAAAGGAAATGTTTGAGAATCCACCTAAATTCAAACAATAATCATATTTAGAAAATAACATTCTGTCTCCAATTGGAACGAGCGGAGCACCTTGACCGCCCAATTCCACATCTTGCACTCGAAAATCACAAACAACAGTTTCACCTATTATTTCGGCGATTTTAGGTAAATTCCCAATTTGTAAAGTAAATCCGTTTTGTGGCTGATGTAAAATCGTGTGACCATGGCTACATACTGCATCGAGGGTTTCAATTCCATTTACTTTAATGAAATTGCGGATAATTTTACCTAAATATTGGGTGTAATCATTATTGAGATTTAGCAATTCTTCATTCGAATAATGTAAGGCATGCTTCAATTTGTTTAACCATTCAGAAGGATATGGAATGGTTTCACAATTTCCAATTTGGTAGTCCCAAACGCCGTTTTTAACCGAAAAATAAAGGTGAGCGACATCAATTCCGTCGAGCGAAGTACCGCTCATGACACCAATAACTTGATAGGATTCTTTAAACATGGCTTAAAAATACGAAAACGTTTGAGAATTAGTGGTAATTGTACTATTTTTGCCCTCAAATTTAAGAAAACAAACCTTCAATATTACAGATATGGATTTCAATCTTACCGAAGAACATTTGATGATTCAACAAGCAGCCAGAGATTTTGCTCAACAAGAATTATTACCCGGCGTTATTGAACGCGACGAACATTCTAAATTTCCTACCGAACAGGTGAAAATGATGGGCGAATTAGGATTCATGGGAATGATGGTTGATCCAAAATACGGTGGTGCCGGACTGGATAGTGTTTCGTATGTTTTGGCGATGACTGAAATTGCTAAGGTTGATGCTTCGGCAGCGGTAATCATGTCGGTGAACAATTCGTTGGTTTGTGCTGGAATGGAAAAATATTGTTCGGAAGAACAAAAAATGAAATATTTAGTTCCATTAGCGAAAGGGGAAGTGATTGGTGCATTTTGTTTGTCTGAACCTGAAGCGGGAAGTGATGCCACTTCGCAAAAAACTACTGCCATTGACAAGGGCGATTATTATTTGCTAAACGGAACCAAAAACTGGATAACCAATGGAGGAACTGCTTCCACTTATTTAGTAATTGCTCAAACTGATATTGAAAAAGGACATAAAGGAATTAATGCTTTTATTGTTGAAAAAGGGTGGGCCGGATTTGAAATTGGTCCTAAAGAAAAGAAAATGGGAATTCGTGGTAGTGACACACATTCCTTAATGTTTACGGATGTTAAAGTACCCAAAGAAAACAGAATTGGAGCGGATGGTTTTGGGTTTTCTTTTGCGATGAATGTGTTAAATGGTGGGCGGATTGGAATTGCTTCACAAGCTCTAGGCATTGCAACAGGAGCGTATGAATTAGCTTTAAAATATTCACAAGAGCGAAAAGCATTCGGCAAAGAAATTTTCAAACACCAAGCTATCGCTTTTAAATTGGCGGATATGTATGTAAAAATTACAGCTGCCAAATTATTGGTAATGAAAGCAGCCTGTGAAAAAGATGAAGGAAAAGATATTGCACATTCCGGTGCAATGGCCAAATTGTATGCTTCTGAAATTGCTCTTGAAGTGGCAAATGAAGCCGTTCAAATTCATGGTGGAAATGGTTATGTAGCCGAATATCACGTGGAAAGAATGATGCGTGATTCTAAAATCACACAGATTTATGAAGGAACTTCTGAAATTCAACGTATTGTGATTTCGAGAGGTTTGGTTTAGAAGTTATTCACAAATCAACATATTTTAATACCCTTTGAGTACTATCTTAAAGGGTTTTTGTATTTTTAGCACATATAAAAATTGTATGAAAAACATCATTATTACCGGAACATCACGTGGCATTGGATTTGAATTGGCTTTACAATTTGCCAATGCCGGTCATCAGGTTTTGGCCATTTCCCGAAAAACGCCCAAAGAATTAATTGAACATGCCAACATAACTTGCCTTTCTGTTGATTTATCGGAAGAATCCGGATTGAATGTGATCACAGAATTTATTACTCAAACATGGAAAAATGTTGATGTTTTAATTCACAACGCGGGAAGTTTGTTGCTCAAACCTTTTTCGCAATTATTACAAGCTGATTTTGAATCGGTTTACAAAGTCAATGTATATGGTGTGGCTAATTTGACTCGCATTTGTTTGCCTTTTTTACAAAAAGGAAGTCATGTGGTGACCATAAGTTCAATGGGTGGCGTTCAAGGGAGTATGAAATTTCCCGGATTAGCTGCTTATTCCTCCAGTAAAGGAGCTGTAATTACGTTGTCTGAATTGTTGGCAGAAGAATACAAAGAACATGGTATTTCATTTAATGTTTTAGCTTTAGGTGCTGTTCAAACCGAGATGTTACAAGAAGCTTTCCCGGGTTATCAAGCCCCACTTTCTGCGAAAGATATGGCCGATTACATTTATGATTTTTCGTTAAACGGAAATAAATATTATAATGGGAAAGTGCTGCAAGTAAGTTCATCTACGCCTTAAATCTTTATCATTTGAATGAGCGAAGTCCTGTTAAAATATCTCCCCGAACACGCCGTTGAATCGGTTTTTGAGTTAATCAAAATCCACTCTGTTCATTTAAAAATTGTGAATGAGCGAGTCACTCGGCATGGCGATTATAGAAGACATCCCTCCGGGAAACATCAAATTACGGTGAATGCCAATTTGAATAAATACCGTTTTTTAATTACTCTGGTGCATGAAATTGCTCATTTGGCTGCTTTTGAAAAATATGGGAGAATGATAAAACCGCATGGCAACGAATGGAAAATCACCTTTCAACGTTTGATGATACCGTTTATTCGGCCGGAAATTTTTCCGAATTCGGTTTTGCCTTTAGTGGCCAATCATTTTCGAAATCCAACGGCCAGTAGCGATACCGATGCTCGATTGGCTTTTGCATTAAAGCAATTTGACGAACGAAAACCCGATATACATTTTATTCATGAAGTGCCTTCCGGAAGCTTTTTCAGAATTAAAAACGGAAGAGTTTTTCAAAAAAAAGGGCTGCGGGTCAAACGCTATGAATGCTTGGAAGTAAAAACAGGAAAGTTATATTTGTTTAATGCGAATGCTGAGGTGGAGATTATTCCGGGTTGATTAACGGGTTAAGAATAACGATTGATGATTTTAAAATTGCTTAAAAACAAATCTTATTTTTTGTTGCTTCTAGCTTCAATTTTATTTTTGGTATTGTCTTTAACCATCAATAAAAATGAAATGATGGATATAAATATTCACGACACTTATTATGTGATTACATTTCGTGATGGTTTTATTTTATTGTGTCTAATTTTTCTAACAGCAGGATTGTTTTACTTTGTATTTGATTTTTTCAAAGTTCTATTAATTTCTATTCTTTCATTAATTCATGTTTATGGTTCGTTGATTTTCATAGAATTATTTTTTTACTATTTACATATGGTCAATTCGGTAGAAGATTTTCCACTTTTTGATTCTGTAGATTATAATTTAAGAACCATATTTTCATTATTCATTTTTGCAGGCTTACAATTGCTATTTGTTTTCAATATAATACTTAAATTGAGTTCTTTTTTTTTAAAGTCAATATCCAAATAGAAATAACTCTTTATCTTTACATTTAAATATTTCATCGAATGAAACATACATTTAATAGAATGTAATTGAAAAAGCTACATTTTCACAAATACATTTGCAGAAAAAAATAAAATGAATAAAAATTATTATGCAATAATCATGGCCGGCGGAGTAGGTTCGCGTTTTTGGCCAGTTTCTACAACTGAATTTCCAAAGCAATTTCACGATATGTTGGGTTCGGGGGAAACGTTGATTCAAAAAACGTTTAGCCGTTTGTCAAAATTAATTCCGACACAAAACATTTTGATTTTAACTAATGAGCGGTACAATGAATTGGTACTTGAGCAATTGCCAATGGTTAAGCAAGAACAAGTGTTGTTAGAACCGGCGATGCGAAATACAGCTCCTTGCATTTTGTATGCTTCATTAAAAATTCAAAAAATGAATCCAGATGCTGTGATGGTGGTCGCTCCAAGTGATCATTGGATTGAAGATGAAAACGCTTTTATCGACAATTTGCAGCATTGTTTTGATTATTGTCTTAAAAATGATGCTTTAATGACATTGGGCATTCAGCCTACTTTTCCCAATACCGGTTTTGGTTATATCGAATTTGATAAAAACGATTCAAATTCGATAAAAAAAGTAAATCAATTTCGAGAAAAACCCGATTATGAAACAGCTAAGTCATTTTTAGAAAGTGGCAATTTTCTTTGGAATGGCGGAATTTTTATTTGGTCGGTTAAATCGATAACAGAAGCTTTTTCAGTTTTTCAGCCGCAAATGAATCAATTGTTTTTAGATGGATTTGAAAAATATAATACTCTTACAGAAAAAGATTTTATTAATGAAAATTATGCCGCAGCTGAAAATATCTCGATTGATTATGCTATTTTAGAGAAAGCAAATAATGTGTATGTTTTACCCGCTACTTTCGATTGGAATGATTTAGGCACATGGGGTTCGTTACATGAAAAATTAGATAAAGACGTACAAAATAATGCTGTTGTTAATGCTACTGTTGTTTTAGAAAACGCATCCAATAATATCATTCGAACAAAGAATAAAAAATTAGTTATTATCGATGGTTTAAATGATTTCATTGTGGTAGAGCATGGTGATGTTTTACTAATCTATCCTAAAGGGAAGGAGCAAGATATTAAAAAAGTTGTAGGTTCACTACCTACTGAAAAACTCTAAATTATATGGAAAATACTTCGCCCAATACTCCAGTTAAAAGCTTATGGTTATCTATAAAACTTTTATTAAAATCGACTTTAGACATTCGTGAAGATACCAATCATGATACTACTATTGAAGAGGTAAAAGCCGGAATTTCAATAAAAGGACAAGGAGCTTGGGTTTTAATTTTTTCAATTCTTATCGCTTCTGCCGGACTCAACACGAGTTCAACTGCAGTTGTAATTGGTGCGATGTTAATTTCACCATTAATGGGACCAATTGTGGGTATAGGCCTGTCGCTAGGAATTAACGACGTGGATTTAATGCGGAAAGCAATCAAGAATTTTGGGATAATGGTTGTCTTGGCTTTGTTTACGTCTTTTTTATTTTTTAGTATTCCGATTTTTCAAAAAGAAACACCAGAGCTTATCGCTAGAACTTACCCTGATGTAAGAGATGTAATTATTGCTTTTGCAGGTGGTTTTGCATTGATTGTTGCCTTAAGCAGAAAAAATAAACAAGTTAATACCATTGCAGGAGTAGCGATTGCAACTGCCTTAATGCCACCGCTTTGTACCGCAGGTTTTGGATTAGCAACAAGAAAATGGGAATTTTTTGGAGGAGCAATGTTTTTGTTTACCATTAATACAATTTTTATTGCCTTAGCGACCTTTATAATCGTTAAATCATTAAAATTTCCAATGCAGGAGTATTTGAACTCTTCTAAAAGTAAACGAATTTCACGTATACTATATTTGGTTGCATTCCTTATTTTAACTCCAAGTATCTATATGTTTTATGGTTTATACAAAAAGACAGATTTTGAGCAAAAGGTGAACACCATTATTACAACCTTTAGCCTTGACAAAGACGTAGTGATTCTTAATCAAAAAGTAAATTTTCAAAACAAAACGGTTTCTTTTGCTACAGTAGGTAAATCCGTTACAAATCAGGATGTCGAAGAATGGAGTGAAAAATTAAAAAAACAAGGTTATTCGGGTGTTAAATTTGAAATAACGCAAAGTGTTGAAAATTTGGAAACACAAAATATGTTGGAAAAATTAGAGTCAACCTATTATACTACGCAACAGATTTTGAACAAAAAGGAAGAGCTATTAGTAAAACAAGAAAAAGAAATAATCGATTTACAAAAACAGCTTTACTTGTCTGAAAAAAGTAAAATACCATTCGATCAAATAGCAAATGAAATTAAAATAAATTATAATGAAGTTGCTGAAGTTGCTTATTCTAGATTACTTAAAACGAATTTTACAAAAATAGACACAGTTCCAATTATATATATAAAATGGAATAACAATTTAAATCAAAATCAAATTTTATCCCAAGAACAAAAAATTCAGAAATGGTTAAGGCTCAAGCTTCAAAATGAAAAATTAACGATACAAAAATTAAATTAATTCAATTTAGTATTTTTTATTAATTAATTCAAAATAAGCATATTAAATATTAAAATATATTAAGATGAATAGAAAAATTTCAAATAAATGTAATTTTTTGTTGTCACTTTTTATTTATCTTTCGATAATAAATTTTTCATTTGCTCAACTCAATGATTTTACTCTTCAAGTAGTAGCAACAAATGAAACCTGTACTGCAAATGGAACACTAAATTTCTCAGTTTCGGGAATTACTGATGGAGCAGCCGTTACTTATTCTGTTTATAAATTGCCTGATTTAATTTCACCGGTAGCTGTTATAAATACAACATCTTTAAATGGATTGACTTCTGGAACTTATGTGGTAGTGGCAACTCAAATTGTTGGAGATTTAAGTAATTCGCAAGAGCAAAATGCGGTAATTCTGGATTTAACAATTGAGTTAACCTATCAAATAATCGGTCAAAATGAATTATGTGGGTCTGATGGAATTATGAACGTTAATGTACTCACCGGAACAGCACAATCGTATGAAATTATTTCCGGGCCCGTAACAGCTCCTTTGCAAACAAGTAATGTGTTTACCGGATTAACTGCGGGCATTTATGTAGTTAGAGTTTTTGATAATTGCGGCGATGCCTATGTACAAACTTTTGTGTTAACATCATCAGAAGTAAACTTAACGGTAGAGGTAAGTGCCGAAGCTGAGTTGTTAAACTGTACAACTTCAATAGTATCACTGTCTGTTCTACCGGGAAATGGAATGATTGTATATCCGCTTACAATTCAATTCACTTTAAATCCTCCAAATGCCAATCAGATTATTATTAATCAAACAACTAATTCACTGGGAGAAGAATTCTTTATTGTTCAAGGCTATCAAATTTTTGAGGGCGAAACCTACAGTTTTTCATACATTATTTCGGATGGCTGTGGAAATGAATTATCCGGAAATGGTTCATTAACGCACTATAGTCCTTTCCCGGCCGCTGTGGAGCTTGAAAAAAATTGCGAAGAGATATCATATTATATAGCGAATGCTCAAAGTGCAACAATTATTAGTGCTCCTGCCACTTTTATAGCAAATGCTATCCCATATGTTTTACCATTAGGAGGCAATAGCTTTCCCGTAACCGGTTTTTTAGTAGAAGGCAATTATGTTATAACTGGTTTAGATATTTGCGGAAATGATTTTCAACTTACAATTCAAGTAGAAATCCCTGAGCCTGAACCACCAATTGCCAATAAGATTGATGAGGCATGTCAAGGGGAAAATTATTCTATCGACGGAGCAGTTAGTGCTACGATAATAAGTGCACCTGATACCTATACAGCAAATACAATCCCTTATATCTTGCCAATTGGTGAAGATGGTTTTCCAATAACAGGATTTTTGTCACCTGGGACGTATATACTCGTAGCGTTGGATGAGTGCGAAAATGAATTTGAAATTCAAATTATTGTTGCTAACCCAAATGCACAAACTCCTATTATTTTTGTTATTGAAGGTTGCGAAGTTGGTTTTGGGTCATTAAATTTGAATGGATTAAATGCGTTTCAATCGGTTGATTTAATTACTGCTCCGCAGGGTTTTACTTTTCCTCTTCCGTATGATGTGAGTTCCAATATTAATACAAATGGTGATTTAATTCTCACAGGATTACCAGCGGGTAATTATGTTTTTGAATGGATTGACGAGTGTGGAGCTCAATCAACTACTAATGTAACAATTGAAGGATATTTTTTCACCACAAATGTTGAGTTAATTGAAAATTGTGGATCCTTTGATATAGGATTGTATCACACAAGCAATAATTTTGCAGCCCCATCATTTTGGTTACAAAAATTTTATCCTGAATCAGGAAACTGGGGACATCCTGTTACAGGAGTTATTTACGTTGATGGCACTCAACTTTCGGCAACTAATTCAATTGGTTTGACAAACAACACAATTAATCTTAATTTTTCCTTTTTTGGCGAATTTAGAATTATGAAACGCTATCAGGTTGTGAGTAGTGGAAGCACAGCTCAATATTGTAATGAGTTTCTATACGAGTTCGAATTTACCGGTTTACCAAGAATAAACAATATTTACAGCTTCTCTTGTGGTAACAATTTGAGAGATGTCATTGTAGATGCCTCAGGTGTTCCACCCTTGTTGTATAGAATTATCGAAAAAGATGGCGAGCCCTTTTTGATTGAAAATGGTAACTCATCTACTTTCTTTTCATTAGAAACCGGGATTTATATTTTTCAAATTGAAGATAGTTGTGGAAATTTAAGAAACAGTGAATTTGAAATTTCAGAATCGATTGTTTTTGAAATTACAACTTCATCCATTTGCACTGGCGAAACGGTTATATTATCAATTCCAAATTTCTCATTTTTAACTTATGAATGGTGGTTCAATGATAATGTTTTGCCAATTATTAGTACATCAAACGTACTTGAAATTCCAAATTTTTCACCTGATATTCATAATGGAATTTACCACGTTCTAATCACCAATCCGAATAATCCAAGTAGTTGTATAAACTTAGAATTAGAGTTTGAAATTAATTCAACTGATCTATTACCCGAAGCAGGAGAAGGATCTTCAGTAACTTTTTGTGGACCACAATCCACTTTAGATTTGTTTACATTTTTAACTGGAACTTTTTCTACCACAGGAGTTTGGACGGAGATTACAACAAGCGGAACTCTAAATGAAAGCAATTGGGATACCTCAAATTTGAGTCACGGAGAATATCAATTTAGCTATAGGGTGGAAGGAAATTGTGATTCTTTTGATGAGTCATCTGTAACTATAACTATACTAGAAATACCAGATAATCCAATTGCTTCTGTCGATTCACTAATTTGCGAAAGTGATTCAGTTCAGCTTTTTGCCACAACAATTCTGAATGCGGTTTATAATTGGGAGGGACCAAACGGATTTTCATCAAACGAACAAAATCCTATCATCAATTCCATTTCTTCAGCAAATAATGGAACATATACGGTTTCAATTGAAAAAAATGGTTGTCCGTCAACTCCCTCATCCGTTGAGGTACTTGTTAGTGAAGTGCCTGAATTTAGTTTGGAAAATCTTTGTATTAATGACAGAATGATGGTCACGGCTACCAATTCAAGTCAAATACTTAATAATCCTAATTTGGTTTTTTCATGGATTGGACCAGATGGTTTTACAAGTTCTCAAAATCCGATTGATATAACCGGACTTGCAAAAGGAATTTATGCCTTAACAATTACCAATGAATTTGGTTGCTCTGCAGAAGAATTTATTGATATTACTAAAACAATTTGTGCCATTCCAAAAGGACTTTCTCCTAATGGTGACGGACTTAATGATACCTTTGATTTATCGGATTTAGGCGAAAACCTTAAAGTAAAAATATATAATCGATATGGTATGATCGTATTTGAAATGGATGGTTATGTTAATCAGTGGCGTGGACAAGATAAAAAAGGGAACCTTTTGCCAAGTGCAACGTACTATTATTATGTTGAATTTGATAACGGAGAAGGAAGAACAGGTTGGGTTTACTTAATGACTACTGAATAGATTTATTCACCCTTATTCTGTGCTTTTCTAATTTTTTTGAACAAATTAGACGAGTAAACAAAGTCAACAATGGCCTCGTTGTCCGTTTTAAAGATGTCTTTTTTCGTGCCTTCCCAAGCTAAAATTCCTTCTTTGAGGAAGATGATTTTTTCTCCAATTTCCATCACAGAGTTCATGTCATGGGTATTGATGACTGTAGTAATGTTATATTCAACTGTTATTTCATGAATAAGGTTGTCAATTACAATAGCGGTTTTTGGGTCTAATCCTGAGTTAGGTTCGTCACAAAAAAGGTATTTTGGTTTGTTTACAATAGCTCTGGCTATGGCAACTCTTTTTTGCATTCCTCCTGAAATTTCAGAAGGTTTCTTTTTATGAGCATCTATTAAATTCACTCTTTTCAAAACAAAATCAACTCGATCTTGAATTTCTTTTGGGGTTTGATTAGTAAACATTTTCAACGGGAAACCAACATTTTCCTCCACAGTCATACTGTCAAATAAAGCACTTCCTTGAAAAACCATTCCGATTTCTGTTCGTAAAGCTCTCTTTTCGTCAGCATTTAATTCAGAATATATTCTTCCATCAAATGAAATAGTTCCTACTTCTGGTGTGTGAATTCCTAAAAGTGACTTTAATAAAACCGTTTTTCCGGAACCACTTTGACCAATAATTAAATTGGTTTTTCCTGTCTCAAAAACGGAGGAAATCCCTTTTAAAACTTTTGTTTCGCCAAATGATTTTTCTATGTTTTTAATTTCTATCATTTGCTTAACAATAATTGAGTTAAAATGTAATTGGACAAAATAATTGCTACCGATGACCATACAAAAGAAACGGTACTTGCTTTACCCACTTCCAATGCTCCACCTTTCATGTAATAGCCGTGATAGGAGGGAATAGTTGCTAAAATTATTGCAAAAACCATTGTTTTTATAAAGGCATAGGTTATATGAAAAGGGATAAACTCAGTTTGTAATCCCATGATAAATTCATCACTGGAAGTAAAACCACCGTAAACTCCTGCCATCCAACCACCTAAAACACCCAAAAACATACTGATTCCGATGACAAACGGGTATAAAAGTAAAGCGATAATCTTTGGAAAAACTAAGTAGTTCAACGAGTTTACACCCATGACTTCTAACGCATCAATTTGTTCTGTAACCCGCATAGTTCCTATACTTGAAGTGATAAACGAACCCATTTTTCCTGCCATGATAATGGAAATAAAAGTAGGGGCGAATTCTAAAATAACAGATTGTCTGGTAGCAAAACCAATAAGGTATTTTGGGATTAATGGATTAGTAAGGTTTAAAGCGGTTTGAATAGAAACCACACCTCCTACGAAAAAGGAAATGAATGCCACAATTCCCAAAGAGCCAATGATTAAATCATCGATTTCTTTAAAAATTAAGTTCTTCATCGCACTCCATTTAAGGGGTTTGTTGAAGACTTCTTTGAGCATCAGGAAATACTTTCCGATATGTGTAAGCATTTTTAGCATAAAGCAAAAATAGGAAAAAGTTTCGGTTTTAAGTTTTAGATTTTCTGTTTTATAAAAACAGAATTATTAATGAAATGATTGCTTAAAAAATTTTTTCCTTTATTTTTTTCCATCGATAATTCCTGATGAATTTTGCTTGTTCTGCAGTGATCAATAATGGTTTTTTTACAGATTTTGCTTTCCAAAAACCTTGAATATAATCGAAAAACAAGAAAGGCTTTTTCTTTAGTAAAGCTAGTTTTAACGAAGCAATTGCGGTTATCCAAAAACCATAACCCAAACGGTAAAAGGCTTCTCCTTGTTTGAATCGTGCAGCTTGATTGTAATTTGCTCCGGTAGGTTTGAGATGTTTGACGTGTAATGAGTTATCTGTAACAACTTTCCAATTGAAAAATTTACAAAGTAATTCGTCTACCGTGTCCCAACCCATTTCGGGTTTTAACCCGCCAATTTGCTTGAAAGTTTCTTTTCGATAGGCTTTTATTGCCCCGCGAATATGGTCTTTGTCAGTTAAGTTTTCGAGAATCCATTCGTCGTTTTTCTCGATATAACAAAAACCACCGGCCATTCCAATTCGATTGTCTGATTGAAAATAGTTGCTTATGGTTTCAAAATAATGGGGTGGAAAAATTAAATCAGCATCAGCTTTTACAATAAAATCATACTTGTCATCAATGGTTTCTAGACCTTTGTTGAAAGCCTGAATCACTTTACTGCCGGGAAGATGAACGGCTTCGGAAGTCTTGTTAATTAAGGTAATGAAAGCATGTTTTTCTACAAACAATTGAACAATTTCAGCTGTATTATCCGTTGAACCATCATTCACCACCACCACTTTAGAAGGTAAAACGGTTTGTTCCACTAACGACTGTAAAGTGAGTGAAATGAATTTTTCTTCATTAAAGGTAGGGATGATGATGTAATATCGCATTTGACTATTCACTAATTACTATTCACTAATCACTTTCTCACCGCATAAACCAAATAATACCGATTGGTAAAATACCGTAACAATGGTCTAAAACCTAATTTTTTTGTTGGATGTGTAAACTTTACAAAATCTACAATAGTAAAACCGTTTTTTTCTAACAGCCAATCCAATTGCCAATCTTCAAATTCATGGTAATGGCGGTCCCACATATCGGTTTTACTTCTGTAAGCTGAAGAAAACCACAGGCGTAACGGAATAGAAATAAAAATTTTATCCGATTTTACACTTTGTAAAACTGTAAACGGATTGAGCAAATGTTCGAAAATTTCAAAAGCAGTAACTACAGAATAACTTTCGTTTTGTAAGGTTGATTGATCGATGTCTAAATCTTCACCTTTCGTGTTTTTAACTGAAAAACCCTTTTCAATCATGATTTTTGAAAACGGATTTTCTACCCCTAAATCTAAAATGGTTTCCGATTTAGAAAGGTGTTTTTCTAAAAATTCAAGTGTGATTTTGAATCGTTTATTAGGAAATGTTTTTTCGTACATGATTTGGTTTTCGTGACACAAATGTACTAAATTATTTGATGTTGGCACGTTATAGCCCTGATTGAAGTGGAAAGCCTTGTACAGCAAAAACTGATTTTTTCTTGCAGAAGCAAAGCGACTTGCAGAAGCTCTTGAAGCTGCTTAGAAAAAACAGTTTTTGCCAACAAGCTTGTAACGGAAAGCAGGATCAGCTACTTAAAAATTACATTTTATATACAATTGCATTAATGTTCATCCCGGAACCCACCGAGGCAAAAATGACTATGTCGCCTTTGTTCAGTTTTTGGTTTTCTATTTGATTTTTAAGGATGAGATCGTATAAGGTTGGAATAGTGGCCACACTGGAATTGCCTAAATAATGTATGCTCATTGGCATAATGTTTTCAGGAGTTGGCAATTGATAAAGTTTATAAAAACGATCGATAATGGCCTCATCCATTTTTTCGTTGGCTTGATGAATAAGAATTTTTTTTACGTCTTGAATCGAAACGCCACTTTCATCAAGGCATTCTTTCATAGCTTTGGGGACTTGACTTAAGGCAAACTCATATATTTTTCGACCATGCATTTTGATGTATCGAACGTTTGGGTCATGTGTTTTGTTGAATGAATCACCAAAAAAGAGGTAGTAGGCTTCATCATAAGTGAATGTAGCAGTGGCATGTGCCAAAATTCCACCTTCTTCATCAGTAGCTTCAACCACAGTTGCACCGGCACCATCGGAGTAAATCATACTGTCGCGATCGTGTCTGTCAACCACACGGGAAAGTGTTTCGGCACCAATCACAAGGCATTTTTTGGCCATTCCTGCTTTGATGAATGCTTGTGCTTGAATGATTCCTTCGATCCAGCCAGGGCAGCCAAAAAGCACATCATAAGCCACGCATTTGGGGTTTTTTATTTTTAAACTGTGTTTGACACGTGAAGCCAAGCTTGGCAAAATATCCGATTGTATGGCTCCTTTTTTTACATCGCCAAAGTTGTGGGCTAGGATAATGTAGTCCAGTGTTTCCGCATCAATCTTGGCCTCTTCAATCGCTTTTTGAGCGGCAATAAAGGCAATGTCAGAAGTGGTTAGATCGTCAGAAACGTATTTTCGTTCCCGAATTCCGGTAATTTCAAGAAATTTTTCGGCAACCACTTCATTTGATTGAGCAAATGTTGAACCATCGCTATTGAGAAAGTGGTGCTGTGCAAAATCTAAATTAGTTATTGTTTGTGTTGGAATATAACTCCCCGATCCGGTTATTTTGATATTCATATTAAATTGTGGTATAGTAAGCGAAATTATCAATAATAAACGTAAATGGGTCAAATAAAACTATTCTTATGGTGATTATTATGAATTATATCGATTTACCGATTAAAAATTATACTACTCATAATTTTTAGCTCTTTTTCTGCGATATCTTTATTTGCATAACGGTGGCAATGCTTAGTGCTTGGGTTTTAATTTGTTCTGCTTTTTGGCCTTTAAAATTTTCGTCGACACTATTATTAAAATGGCTAAGCCAAATGGTGAACAGTTCGGGTGACAAATATTCTTTTTCGTTAATGTCTAAATGAATTTGGGTGAGGTTTTTGGTATAGCCACCGGTTCCTAAAATACCTTGTGACCAAAACGTAACCAAAATAGGTAAGTGCTCCTCAATTTTAATTTTCACCACATCTGTAAAAATATAACTGATTCGCTCGTCTGATAAAAGTTTTTTGTAGAATTCATCTACAATAAGATAAAGATCATTTTGGGTTTGAATATCGGGCATAATCATTTTTGTTTCAAGTTTCAAAGTTTCAAGTTGAATAAACCTGAAACCTGAAACTTGAAACCTATTTATTACATATATGCTTCAATCGGAGCACAACTACACACTAAATTTCTATCACCATAAGCCTCATCTACACGACGCACGGTTGGCCAAAATTTGTTTTCTGCAATATAATCCAACGGAAAAGCAGCTTGTTCTCTTGTGTAAGGGAACGTCCAAGAATCGGTAGTTAGCATGGCTAAAGTATGTGGAGCATTTCGCAATATATTATTGGTATCTTCTTTTGTAGTTGCTTCAATTTCTTTTCTAATGGAAATCATTGCGTCGCAAAAACGATCTAGTTCTGCTAAATCTTCCGATTCGGTAGGTTCTACCATTAAAGTTCCGGCAACCGGAAAAGAAACTGTAGGAGCATGGAAACCATAATCCATCAAACGTTTTGCAATATCAGTTACTTTGATGCCTTTTTCTTCAAACGCTCTGCAATCTAAAATCATTTCGTGTGCCGCTCTTCCCATTTCACCAGCGTACAAAATTGGGTAATGGTTTTCCAAACGTGTTTTCATATAATTGGCATTCAAAATGGCATACTGAGTTGCATTTTTCAACCCTTCAGCACCCAACATTGTGATGTAACCATAAGAAATTAAACAAACTAACGCTGATCCGTATGGAGCAGCAGAAATAGCAGAAATAGCTTGGCTTCCTCCGGTGGGTATGATAGGATTGGTGGGCAAAAAGGGTACTAATTTATCGTTCACACAAATAGGGCCAACGCCAGGTCCGCCACCTCCGTGAGGAATTGCAAAGGTTTTGTGTAGGTTGAGGTGACAAACATCTGCTCCTATGGTTGCCGGATTGGTTAATCCTACTTGGGCATTCATATTGGCTCCATCCATATATACTAAACCACCATTATCGTGAATAATTTTCGTAATTTCTCGAATAGCACTTTCAAACACACCATGTGTAGAAGGATAAGTGACCATTAAGCAGGACAAATTACTTGCGTGTTGAATGGCTTTTTCTCGTAAGTCTTCCACATCAATATTTCCGTTTTCCATGGTTTTGGTTACGATAATTTCCATTCCTGCCATTGCCGCAGAAGCAGGATTGGTTCCATGAGCCGAAGCCGGAATCAGGCATACATTTCTGTGATGGTCACCTCTAGACATATGATAAGCTCGAATGGTCATTAACCCTGCATATTCGCCTTGAGCTCCCGAATTGGGTTGCAAAGTGGTCCCTTGAAAACCGGTTACCACATTTAATTGTTGCTCTAATTTTTTTAGCATGATTTGATAACCTTCGGCTTGTTCGATGGGAGCAAAAGGATGAATACTGTTCCAATTTGCCATTGATAAAGGTAGCATTTCGGCTGCAGCGTTTAATTTCATGGTGCATGAACCTAATGAAATCATAGAATGATTTAAAGATAAATCTTTGCGTTCTAATTTTTTGATATACCGCATTAACTGCGATTCAGAATGATGGTTGTTGAACACCTCGTGTTGCAAGAAAGTTGATTTTCTTTCCAAATTTTCCGGAACCATTGATTCATTTACTAACTGACTAATTGCTACATATTCTTTCCCAACAGCTTCAGCAAAAATCGAGATGATTTGGTTGATGTCTTTAACAGAAGTGGTTTCATTTAATGAGATAGAAATAGTTTCTCCATCCACATAAAAGAAATTTACCTCTTGTTTTTCGGCTATTGCCTTTACTTTGGTGGCATTTGCCTTAACAGCAATGGTATCAAAAAATGAAGTATTGGTTTGATAAACCCCCAATTTATTAAGTGCGTCAGCCAACGTAACTGCTGAAGCATGCACTTTATCAGCTATATATTTTAAGCCTTTCGGACCGTGATAGACAGCATACATTCCGGCCATAACGGCTAATAAAACCTGAGCCGTGCAAATGTTAGAAGTTGCTTTTTCACGTTTGATATGTTGTTCACGTGTTTGTAATGCCATTCGCAACGCACGGTTTCCGTTAGTATCGATAGTTACTCCGATAATTCGACCGGGCATGGAACGTTTGTATTCTTCTTTGGTAGCAAAAAAGGCAGCGTGTGGTCCACCATAGCCCATCGGGATTCCAAATCGTTGGGAAGTACCCACTACCACATCGGCACCCATTTCACCGGGGGAAGTCAGTTTTACTAGAGATAAAATATCGGCTGCCACAGCTACTTTTATATCTTGTGCTTTAGCTTTAGAAATAAACCCTGAATAGTCATGCACTTGACCATATTTTCCTGGATATTGTAAAATGGCTCCGAAAAATTCTGTGGAAAAATTGAATTTTTCATGGTTACCTATAACCAATTCCACCCCAATGGGGGTAGAACGTGTTTGTAGAACCGACAGCGTTTGTGGTAAAATTTCTTCAGATACAAAGAATTTATTTGTATTATTTTTCTTTTGGTCACGCGAACGAACATCGAACAAAAGAGCCATCGCTTCTGCTGCTGCTGTACCTTCGTCTAAGAGCGAAGCATTAGCAATTTCCATTCCTGAAAGTTCAATAACGGTAGTTTGAAAATTTAAAATAGCTTCTAAACGTCCTTGAGCAATCTCGGCTTGATAAGGAGTATAGGCAGTATACCATCCCGGATTTTCGAAAATATTACGTTGAATTACAGCCGGAATAATAGTAGGGTGATATCCTAAACCGATGTATGATTTAAAAACTTTATTTTTTTTTCCTAATTCCTGAATATGATTGGAATATTCATATTCGGTCATGGCTGGCTCTAAGTTGAGGTCTTTTTTTAATCGGATATCATCCGGTATGGTTTCGTAGATTAGTTGTTCAAAACTTTCAACTCCAATGGTTTTAAACATGTGATTTAAGTCGCTCTCACGTGGACCTAAATGTCTTAAAGCAAATGCATCTGTTTTCATTTATTATTTTGAGGTAAATGGGTGTTGATTTTTAGCACACAAAAGTAATTATTAGTCTTGTAATTATTAGTTAAACAACGGCTAATATTTTTAGAATTTTTCAACCAAAAGTATAGTTTATCAACAAATTTTTATGTTTTTATGTTTTTTGAATCAACAAAAAAATAATTTTCTGTCGTTTAACGACAATTAAATGTAATATAACGAGAATGTTACTATTGTGTTAAATTGTTATCTAATTTCGTTCAAAATTTAATGATCTCAAATTATGAAAAAAATTACTCTTATAGCATTTTTGTTTTTAACTCTATTTCAGTTAAGTGCTCAAAATGTTGTGATTAACGAAATAATTACATCTAACACAACGGTAATTACCGATGAGGACGATAGTTATGAAGATTGGGTGGAATTGTATAATACAGGATCCGAAGCCATCAATTTAGAGGGCTATGGTTTAACCGATTTATCTTCGAATCCGTATCAGTGGGTTTTTCCTGCTTATTGGATTGAACCGGGAGAACATTTATTGGTTTGGTGTTCTTCAAAAAACAGAACTGACATCAATTTTCCTCTTCATACCAATTTTAAAATAAGTTCAGGTGGTGAAGTGATTACACTCACCAAACCCAACGGTGAAATTGAAGACAGTTATCCGGCTGTCATAGTACCTCAAAACTTTACCTACGGAAGACAAACAGATGGTTCGCCTGTGTTTGTTTTTTTTCCGGAACCAACACCGGGAGCATCTAACAACACTTCTATAGGCTACTCCGATGTATTGGAACCACCAACTTTTTCCGTAAACGGAGGTTTTTATACAGAAAGTTTTAATTTAACGATAAGTCACCCGGATCCTTCTGTAACAATTATATACACAACTGACGGTTCTGATCCAAACCTCGATAATTTAGGAGGTACAACGTATCAATATAAAAACGAATATCCATTTGAAGCGGGTCAATTACCATCGGAGAATTTTTTAACAAAAAGTTTCCAATCAATGCAGTATGCTGCACCATTGACTATTGTGGATAGAACCAGTGAGCCAAATGATATTTCAACCATTTCATCAACGTATGATGAAGATCCTTCCTATTACATCCCTGATTTTAATATTTTTAAAGGAACGGTTGTGCGTGCAAGAGCTTATAAAACAGGAGCTTTAACAAGTAATATTGTTACGCAAAGTTATTTTGTTTCTCCAGAAGGAACTGATCGTTTTTCAATTCCGGTTATATCAATCAGTCTTGATGAGAATAAATTTTTTGACTATAATGATGGAATTTATGTTGCGGGACAAGATTTTGATAATTGGCGTTTAGCTAATCCTGACACTCCTGCATTGTTTAATGCCGAGGCAAATTATGATCGTTCCGGAGAGACAACAGAACAAATTGGACACTTTAACTATTTTGTGAATGGAAATCAGGTTTTAAACCAACAAGTTGGTATTAGAATTAATGGAGGGGGAACAAGAGCTTTTCAACATAAATCCCTAAGATTATACGCTCGCTCAGAACTGGGAGCAAGTACATTTAATTATCCTATTTTTCCAAATGAGAATTATAACAGTTACAAAAGATTAGTTTTGAGAAATTCCGGAAATGATTTTTTCAACACCTATTATAAAGATGCATTTACACATGAATTAGTAGAAAAAACAGGTTTAGATAACCAAGCTTATCAACCTTCGGTAATCTTTTTAAATGGTGAATATTGGGGAATGCTAAATATTCGTGAGCGATTAGACAGACATTATTTTGAAAGAAAATATGGAATTGTAGAAGAGGATATTGAAATTCTTGGTGATGCATATGAAGTTGACGAAGGAAGTGACGAACACTTTTTGGATATGTTTTCCTTTTTAGAAAATAATTCTTTAGCAGATAATTCAAATTATGACTACATCAACACCCAAATGGATGTAGAAAATTTCAGGGATTATTTTATTACGAATATTTTTGTTCAAAACACAGATTGGCCTGGTTGGAATACATTGTTTTGGAGAAAGAAAACAGCTGATTATGAGCCTGATGCTCCTTACGGGAACGACGGTAGATGGAGAACTGCTATTAAAGATACCGATGCCGGCTTTGGTTTGATGTTGGATATTAATGATCACAATACGTTAGAATTTGCTACAGCCACTGGTGGAACTGAATGGCCAAACCCGGAATGGTCGACTCTAATTTTGCGACGATTATTAGAGAATGAAGCGTTTGAATTAAGTTTTATCAATCGTTTTGCCGATATGATGAATACGTTCTTTTTGCCTGAAAGAGTAATTGATTTATCCAATCAATTTGCTGCAGTTATTGAACCGGAAATTGCACAACAATACAATCGTTGGGCAGCTCCTTACAGTTTTGCTTGGTGGTTAGAAAGTCAAAATGTAGTGGAAACATTCGCTTTAGACAGACCGACCTTTCAAAGAGAACACATTCGTGCCAAGTTTGGAATTTCAAATGATATTAATGCAACATTAGATGTAAATGATGATACAAATGGTTATGTGAAAATTAATACTATAAATATTACCTCAGAGACTCCAGGTGTTTCAGTAAATCCATATCCATGGACAGGGATTTATTTCCACAATATTCCGGTAACGTTAACAGCGATTCCTTTGGAAGGTTACACGTTTAGTCATTGGAGTGGCGATGTGGATAGTACTGAAGCACAAATTACCTACACACCAACGGGAGATTTTTCAGTGACGGCAAATTTTATTCCTTCTCAAGAACCGGCAACACAAGAGCCCATTTATTTTTGGATGATGGATAGTAGTTTAGCTAATGATACTCCACTTACTTCAGTAAATTCCACTTTTGAAGTAGGAACAGAGGGTGTTTTGAACTATGAATCGTGTTTGGTAGGTTATCCATTTGATAATTCACATCCAAACTGGAGAAAAGCGTCGATGGAAAGAAGAAACAGTCCAACGGATATCAATTACATTCCGGAAGCGAATAACGATTTACCTTTTGCATCTGCTAATATGAGAGGTTTACAAATTAAACAACCTTTTCAAAATGAAGGCTTAGAAAACACATTAGTATTTAGTTTTTCAACGGTGGGTTTTAAAGATATTGTCTTTGGATTTGCTTCTAAAAATGAAAATGCGGCAGAGGGAATTGTGATTGACTATTCTACGGATGGTTCAACTTTTACAAATGCCGGTTTAGCTAATCCAACCTTGCCGTTAACAGCAGATTATCATTTGTTTGAAACTGATTTTTCAGCTATAGTAGCAGCAAATAACAATGCTGATTTTAAAGTTAGACTTCGTTTTTATGGTGATAATTTAACGGTTGATAATGGTGATCGTGTTACGTTTAATAACTTCAGTGCAAAAGGTGTTGAGATGACATTGAGTATTCCGGAAAACACAAGTTTAAGCTTCAAGGTTTATCCAAATCCAGCTTCAGAAATAATAAATATAAATCATTCTTATAATGAAGTAACCTATAATTTCTTTAGTATTGATGGAAAAATAATCAAATCTGGGAACTTAGAAAATCAACAAATCAACATTGGCGATTTACAAAGTGGCATTTATTTGTTACAATTGAATTCTGAAGGAAAATCAGAAACCAAGAAAATTGTGAAACGTTAAGTTGATTTAAATATCAAAAATTAAAAAGGAGTTTGTTCATTCAAACTCCTTTTTTTTATGGCATTTTCAGCAAAAAGCTGTTACTTGCATAAAAAATACAATTTCAATTTTGAAGCTTCTTAAAAATATAATCGATTTTTACATCCAATCTTCGTTACACGTCGCTTTAGCAATTTATGCACTGGTTGAGGTTACTGAAATTTCGCTTCAACTTTCAACAGATAAGAATCTTGAAAGGGCCATTTTTTTCGGAACAATCGTGGGTTATAATTTTTTAAAATATTTTGAATCGTTTCAAAAAGGGAATTTAGATTTCAACAAAAATCGCTATATAATTGGACTGACTTTTCTATCCATTATTGCTGTGATTTTCTATTTTCTGCAGATGAATAGTTCCACACAAATTTATTTCATCAAAATAGGTTTGATGGTTGCGTTATATCCGTTTTTGCGAAAATTTGGTTTTTGGAAGTTGTTTTTAGTCAGCTTTTGTGTAACAGCCATTACGGTTTATGCACTGATTATTCAGCAAGATTTTTTTTCAGATAAAGAAAAAATTGTTTTGTTTCAACGGTTTCTAATTGTCATTGCGTTGATGATTCCTTTTGAAATTTTAGACAGTGAAACCGATGATGACTCCATGAAAACCCTTCCGCAACGTTTCGGAATTTTTAAAACGAAATGGTTCGGGATTATTCTATTGTTGCCTTTTGTTTTATTGGAGTTTTTCAAAGAAAAGATTGAAGTTTCAACACTTATTATCGCTGTCATAACAGCACTTTTTATCGGATTTACTACTCTAAAAAGAGATAAATATTACACGTCTTTTTGGGTGGAAAGTGTGCCGATATGTTGGTGGTTACTATTGGTTTTCACCTAAAAGTATTCAGAAGTAGTATCCACTCAAATTATGAACAAACAAAGCAGAATTCACAATCGCAAATAGCACAAACAATGTATTCATTCCATAACTTCCGAATTTGAATAATTTACGTTTCGGAATGTCATACATCGGATAATATGCAATTTGAGTCGCTACTTTTCCCACCCAATAGGCTGCAATTAATCCGGTTAAGGCAACTGCTAAAGCAGATTGTTCTTTCAATTCATCAGTATATAAAATGGCTATCAATCCAAAAGAAAAGTTTAAGCCTTGAATATATCGTCCATACGTTTTTGCAATTTCTTGATTCAATGGTTTGAGTTGTTTCACATCATTATACCAATCAAAAACCTGATGACGGATGTAAGGATAAATTAGAGCGGTGAAAATTTGACCGATTCCACTTAGTATAATTAGCCAGTTTGAGATAGTAATAGACATAATTTAATTTTTTTGAGAGTAAACAAGTAGTGATAGATAAATACACAAAAAATTGGTGGCATTATCCAAAAACTATCATATTTAGTGAGTGAAATTCCCATAAAAAATAGTATCACACCAACTAAATAACTGATGATCAAATAATTTTTCCATTCTTTAATCCAAAATAATATCCCAACAATCACTTGAATAAATCCGGTAACCATTGTAGAGACTAAAGCATACATCAACATTCCTTCGTCAAAAATTCCCAAAAAAGCTAAAACTATCGGTATTCCAATCGCCACCGTATTCAAAATTTTCAAATATTTCATCTTATCTATTATTTTAAACTTTCAGAAAAAAATGAAAGTTGTTGTTAAAAAAATTTACCTCATAATTTTCACCACCAATTTGGCCAACCAATTGTCTTTGTATTCGGTAATTTTATCCAAAACATTGTCGGCTTTCAATACAAAATCATACAATTTAGTTGTTTGATCTACAAAATGTTTTTCGGCTGCTGTTCCGTCTGATTCGATGGCTGAAACTTCTTTCAAGACTTTCAACGCCGGCTTAATTTCACGTTTGCTGCGTTCTCTCGAAATTTTCACGGCCAACTCGTCTAAATCTTTTTCGGCAGTAAAAAACTCTTTGCGTTCGCCGGCTTTGTATTCTTTGTATACAATTCCCCAGTCCATCAACGCACGTAAATTCATCGATGCATTTCCACGTGAAATTTGCAATTCGTCCATAATGTCTTCCATCGAAATCGGTTCGTGCGAAACCATCAACAACGCATGAATCTGAGCCATGGTTTTGTTAATTCCCCATTGCGAACCTAAAGCTCCCCAGGTTTGAACGAATTTATTTTTTGCTTCTTTGAATTCCATGCCACAAAGATATGTAAAAGTTTTTAAAGTTTCAAAAAAAAATGAAAGTTTGTTTAAAAATTTTAATTTGGGCGTTCCCCTTCGCAAGCTACGGGTCAGGCTTTCCGTTACAAGTCCTCGTTCGTCGTTCCTCCTCTCTGTGGGCTTTCCACTGCAATCCTTAACGCGGGGAAGTGCTAAAACTCAAGTTTAATGAATATTAAATTAAATTTTATTCATCAAAAAAATCAGGATAATTAGTTGTTATTAAATATGATAAACAACAGATTTAAAAGTGAATACAAAATAGAAAAGTTCGATTTTAATTTTTAATGAACTTTAATAATTTTAGAATATATTGGCTTGAAAAATAATTAAATTGTGAAGAATTATTTTGTTAATAGTATTTATTTTTCTTTTTTTGTAAAAAAATTTTTATTATGTATAAAATTATTTTATCATTTGTTTTGTTATTGGGATTTACAAGTTTAAATGCTCAAGAGAATATCGTAAAAGCTAGTGTTGTCTTTGGTAATGCAGGGATACAGTATGAAAGGTCTTTGTCTCAGCATTTTTCTTTAGCTGCACAAGCAGGATACGGTTTTACATTCATATCCACTCCAGCGGAAAATAACGAGTTTACTACTGGTTTAGCTTATTCATTTGAAGGAAGATATTATTTTTCTTCATCAAAACCTAAGTTAACGGGTTGGCATTTAGGGCCTTCAGTGAATTTTATAAATACAACAGATAAAAATGATAATGAATATAAAACTAGAATTTATGGAGTGACAGGAGGAAGTCAATGGATATTCGATTCAAACTTTACTCTTGAATTTGTTGTTTCTCTTGGATACAGAACGGTTGATTCACCAGATGTATATTTAGGTTCTTCAGTAACTAATAAAAGTCCAGATATTATGCCTTCTGCTGGTGTGTCTTTTGGATATGCCTTTTAATAAGTCAACTTCTTAAGTTTTATCTTTGTTAGAGGAATGAACTAAACCAACCCAGCTCTCTTCAACAAAGCCTCAACCTTCGGTTCCTGACCTCTAAACTTTTTATACAATTCCATCGGCAATTCCGTTCCGCCTTTTGAAAGAACGTTGTCTTTGAATTTGGTGGCTACTTCATGATTAAAAATGCCTTTTTCCTGAAAGTAGGCAAACGCATCGGCATCCAAAACCTCCGCCCATTTATAACTGTAATAACCCGACGAATAACCACCTTGAAAAATATGTGAAAACGACGTACTCATACAATTTTCTTCCACATCCGGATACAAAGAAGTGCCTTCAAATGCTGCTTTTTCAAATGCTTTTACATCGTCAATCGTTTGTGATTTTCCGTGATATGCCATGTCTAAAAGTCCAAAACTCAACTGACGCAAAGTCGCCATTCCTTCTAAGAAACTCGCACTTTCTTTTATTTTTTCTACAAAATGTTGCGGAATCACATCGCCACTTTGGTAATGTTTGGCAAACAAGGCCAAGGCTTCGGGTTCATAACACCAATTTTCCATCACTTGACTCGGCAATTCCACAAAATCCCAATAAACCGAAGTTCCGGATAAACTCGGATACGTCGTGTTCGCCAACATACCATGCAACGCGTGACCAAATTCGTGAAACAAAGTCGTCACTTCATTAAAGGTGAGGAGTGAAGGCTTCGTTTCCGTTGGTGGCGTAAAATTACAAACGATGGAAACATGTGGTCGTTCGTTCACGCCATTTTTAATGTGTTGAGGTTTAAATGAAGTCATCCAAGCTCCGTTTCGTTTTCCTTTTCTCGGGAAAAAATCAGCATAAAAAACAGCCACTAATTCATCTTGAAAATCTAACACTTCAAAAGTTTGCACATCATTGTGGTATTTGTCAATGTCAAAAACTTCTTTGAACTTGATACCGAATAATTTCTCGGCTATGGTAAAAGCACCATTCAATACTTTTTCCAATTGGAAATACGGTTTCAACAATTCATCATCCAAACTGAATAATTTTTGTTTCAATTTTTCAGAATAATAGGCTCCATCCCATTTTTCCAATTGTTCAATTCCGTCAAGTTCTTTTGCAAAAGCAGTTAATTCGGCAAATTCTTTTAGAGCAGCCGGTTTGGCTTTTTCCAACAAATCATTCAAAAACGCTTTCACTTTATCAGGATGTTGAGCCATTCGTTCTTCCAACACAAAATGTGAATGCGATTCATAACCCAATAAATTGGCTCGTTTATGACGCAATTCTACAATGCGTTTGACATTTTCTTTATTATCAAATTCATTGTTTTGAAAGGCCTTTTTTCCGGCCGCAATGGCGATTTCCTTTCGCAATTCACGGTTATCCACATACGTCACAAACGGTAAATAACTTGGAAAATCTAACGTAAAAACCCAGCCGTTTAATCCATTTGATTTGGCTAAACTGGCCGCCATTTCTTTGGAACCATCGGGCAAACCTTTTAAATCGGCTTCGTTGGTAATATGTAATTGATAGTTGTTGGTTTCGGCCAATACATTTTCGCCATAGGTTAATTTTAACTTGGCTAATTCGGTATCAATTTCACGTAATTTTAATTTATCTTCTTCCGAAAGCAAAGCTCCATTTCGTGAAAAACCTTTGAATTTTTTATCTAATAAAGTCGCTTGTTCTGTGGTTAAAATCAGTTTATCTTTTTGATCATAAACGGCTTTTATTCGTTTGAATAAGTCTTCATTCAAGGCAATATCATTGCTGAATTCGGTCAACATCGGCGAAACTTCCTGAGCGATTTTTTGCATTTCATCACACGTTTCAGCCGAATTCAAATTAAAGAAAATCGACGACAATCGGTCTAAAGATTCTCCTGAAAAATCTAATGCTTCAATCGTATTTTCAAAAGAAGGAACATCGGTATTGTTTACAATAGCATCGATTTCCGCTCTTGCTTGTGCAATCGTAGCTTCAAAAGCCGTTTTGTAATCGGCTAATTGTATTTGCGAAAAAGGGGCGGTGTTATGTTTGGTTTCGAAATTTTGAGTAAGTGTTTTCATTTCTTTTTTTAACATTAAGGAATTAAGAAAGTTTAAGGGTTTTCATTAAGGCTTACTACTCTTAATGGAAAACCCTTATTTTCTTAATGTTATTTTTATTTTTTCAATCCTTCCGAAGCGTTTAAAACCGCTTCTTTCAAACTTTCTTTATAAAAAATAATTTTATCTAACACACATTTATCATGACTTCCAATAATTTGTGCGGCTAAAATTCCGGCATTTTTGGCTCCGTTCAACGCGACTGTTGCTACAGGAACGCCGCCAGGCATTTGTAAAATTGACAAAACGGAATCCCAACCATCAATCGAATTGCTTGATTTTACCGGAACGCCAATCACAGGCAACGGTGACATCGAAGCCACCATTCCCGGTAAGTGTGCCGCACCACCGGCTCCGGCTATAATTACCGAAATGCCTCGCGTGTGAGCTTTTTTACTGAAATCAAACAATTTTTCAGGTGTTCGGTGTGCCGAAACAATATCGACTTCGGTTTCGATGTCAAATCCTTTTAAAATGTCGATGGCTTCCTGCATGACCGGCATGTCGGATATACTTCCCATGATGATGGCTACTTTGCTCATTGGTTTTTGTTTCAGGTTTAAGGTTTCAAGTTAATTCGGTTTAACTGCCAACTGCGACTGTTAACTGCGACTAACCACTCTAATACTATTCTTCACTTCTTCCGCCACTTTTCTGGCTTCCGTCATATCTTCGTTCACAATCGTGACATGTCCCATTTTTCGAAAAGGTCGGGTTTCTCGTTTGCCGTAAATATGAGGTGTTACTCCATCAATTGCCATGATTTTTTCAATGTTTTGATAAACAACGGGTCCGGAAAATCCTTCTTCACCCACCAAATTTACCATAATTCCGGCAACTTTGCTAGCGGTATTTCCCAAAGGTAAATCTAAAATGGCACGCAAATGATTTTCAAATTGCGACGTATAGCTGGCTTCAATGCTGTAATGTCCTGAGTTGTGCGGTCGTGGAGCGACTTCGTTGACTAATATTTCATCATCAATGGTTTGAAACATTTCCACGGCTAACAATCCCACATGATTGAAAACTTCTGAAACTTTCAAAGCAATTTCTTGGGCTTTTATAGCCACTTTTTCGTCAATTCGAGCCGGACAAATCACATATTCCACTTGATTGGCTTCGGGATGAAATTCCATTTCCACCACCGGATAGGTTTTCACTTCCCCGGAAACGGAGCGAACGACAATAACTGCCAATTCATTTTTAAACGGAATCATTTCTTCAATTAGGCATGGTGTTTCAGGTAAATCAGTTAGGTCTTTTTCGGATTTCAGAATTTTTACTCCATACCCATCATACCCAAATCTATCTTGTTTCCAAACACAAGGAAATGTCAATTTTTCTTTTTGTGCTTCTAAATCTCCTTTCGATTCAAAAAGCAAGGCATTTGCTGTCGGAATATGATTTTCCAGATATATTTTTTTCTGCGTGATTTTGCTTTGGATATTTCGTAAAGTCTTTGGCGAGGGAAATACTTTTTTTCCTTCTGCTTCCAATTGATCTAAAGCTTCTAAATTGACATTTTCAATTTCAATGGTTAAAACATCTACTTTTTTGCCAAATTGATAAACCGTGTAAAAATCAAGTAAATTTCCAACTTCAAAATAATGAGTTCCAAACTGGCAAGGAGCATCTTTGCTTGGGTCCAACGCAAAGGTTTGAATATCAAATTTTCGCGTTTCAGCCAAAAGCATTTTGCCTAATTGACCTCCTCCCAAAATGCCTAATTTAAAATCGGATGAAAAATAGTTCATTGTGTTGTTGTTTGGGCAAAGATAAGTAACAATTTATTGATTGAAAAGTTATTTCAGTCGTTTCAAAATATTCTTAGCCGCCGCTTTATACCCGGCAGAATGATTTGAATAATCCTGACTTAAAATAGGTTTTAATTCTTCGTAAATCCAGTTATATTTTTTTCCAAAAACGAATAAGGCTTTCATAGCATAGGCTTTGGCTGCCACCTTTTCATCTTGAATCAATCGGTCAATTAAGGCTTCAATCAAGATATGTTCTTGTTCTTGCGATAATTTTATACCATTTTTTCGATGATTGCTTTTCGCTAAAAACATCGCTATTCTGGTGGCAGGACGTAAAGAAGAGTCATTTTTTATTTTAGGTAAAACTTCACAAAATGCGTCCAAATAAGGAACAAGTAATTTCAATTTTTTTTCACCCACCAAATCCAAACTCCAAAAAGCTTTTACATGCAATTCATGGTGAATGTCAAAAGCTATTTCAATGAGCTCCTGTAAATTTTCATCGCTCTTCATCGCTAGATTACTAATCGTAACTCTACTTTTTACATGAGCTGTTCCGGCTTCAATTTTTTGATACAATTTCGATTTCATTTGGTAAATATATCAATTTTGCAAAAAAGTTACTTTTCTTACTTCTTAATACTCAGGACTTCCTTAAATTTGCAGCTTACTAAAAAACACAACATGATACATCTTCACGATAAAACATTTGAACCTTTTATTTCATCAGAAGAAATTGACTTTGCCATCTCCAATTTGGCAAAGCAAATGGATGATGATTTTTTTGATGAAGTACCGGTTTTTGTTGGCGTTTTGAACGGAGCTTTTATGGTATTATCTGATTTGATGAAAAAATACCGAGGTATGTGTGAAGTTAATTTTGTGAAAATGTCCTCTTATGAAGGGACTCAAAGCACAAATCACGTCAAACAATTGATTGGTTTAAATGAAAGTTTGGAAGGAAAAACAGTTGTTATTGTGGAAGATATCATCGATACCGGTAATACAATCGAAGAACTAAAAGCCATTTTTAAAGAAAAAAAGGTAAAGCATCTCAAAATCGCCACTTTGTTTTTGAAACCTGATGCCTATAAAAAAGAAATCAAGATTGATTATGTAGGTATTCGAATTCCAAACAAATTCATAGTGGGATACGGACTGGATTACGACGGTTTAGGTCGAAATTTACCGGACGTTTATCAACTTGCAGAGTAATTATTAACGAATTAAGATTAACGAATATTGAATTTTGAAGTACAACAAATTCAAAAATCAACAATTAGCAATCAACAAGCAAATAAATTTTTATGATTAACATCGTTCTTTTCGGAAAACCGGGTGCAGGAAAAGGCACACAAGCTGAATTTTTAAAAGAGAAATACAATTTAACGCATTTATCTACCGGAGATATCTTTCGTTTCAATATTAAAAATGATACTGATTTAGGTAAATTAGCCAAAACATTTATGGATAAAGGCGATTTAGTGCCGGATGAAGTGACCATTCAAATGTTACAAAGCGAAGTAGATAAAAATCCAGATTCTGCCGGTTTTTTATTTGATGGGTTTCCGAGAACTATTGCTCAAGCAGAAGCATTGGATGCTTTTTTAGCTACAAAAAATCAAGAAATAACTGCTACAGTTGCCTTGGAAGCTGATGATGAAATTTTAGTGCAACGTTTATTAGAAAGAGGAAAAACCTCCGGAAGACCAGACGATCAAGACGAGGAAAAAATCAGAAATCGTTACCAAGAATACAACGAAAAAACAGCTCCATTAATGGAATATTACAAAAAGCAAGATAAATTTCATGCTGTAAATGGAATTGGAACAATTGCTGAGGTAACCGAACGTTTGAATTTGGTGTTCGATAACTTGAAATAAATCTTATTTATCTGAAAAAGCACTAAAAAGTGCCGTTTTTTTTAGATATTTGCAAAATTAAAAGGAGCTACACCCGGTTTTACGGAAATGTTGCTCTTTTTTTGCTAAAATAGACAAATGGAAATTATAATTATTTTATTTTTAATTCTATTAAATGGTGTTTTTTCGATGTCGGAAATTGCGTTAATCTCTGCACGAAAAAATCGTTTGGAAACCGCTGCCAAAAAAGGGAATCCTGCCGCTAAAGTTGCATTGGATCTAGCCAATTCACCCAATAAGTTTTTATCGACTGTTCAAATCGGAATAACACTGATTGGTATTTTAACCGGTATTTATTCCGGGGATAAAATTACCACTGATGTTCAAAATTTTGTAGCCGGATTTGAAATGCTAAAACCATATGCCGATTCAATTGCAGTGGGAATTGTGGTCGTAATTTTAACTTTCTTTTCACTTGTTTTGGGAGAATTAGTTCCTAAACGAATTGGTTTAAATTATCCGGAAGCAATTGCAAAAGCAGTCGCTGTCCCGATGAAAATTGTTTCAAAGATAACCGCTCCGTTCATTTGGCTTTTAACTATTTCAACGGAATTTATTTTGGATGTATTTCGCATCAAACCCACAGCTGATGGAAAAGTAACGGAAGAAGAAATCAAAGCCATTATCAAAGAAGGGACCGAAGTGGGTGAAGTTCAGGAAATTGAACAAGATATTGTGGAACGAGTTTTCCACATAGGCGACAGAAAAGTAAATTCGCTCATGACCCATCGAAAATCGGTTGATTATTTATCATTGGATGATTCGCCTGAAGAGTTGAAAAATAAAGTATTGAATGATTTACATTCTTTTTACCCGGTTTGTCATGAAAATTTAGATGAAATCATTGGAATCGTTTCGTTAAAAGAATTGTTTTTGAATTTTGAAAAAGGCAGTTTCGATTTAAAATCAATGATCAAAGAACCGGTTTATTTTATTGAACATACTTCAGCATACAAAGCTCTGGAAATGTTTAAAAAATCCAGAGTTCATTATGCTTTAGTAGTTGATGAGCATGGCGTTTTTCAAGGAATAATTACGTTAAATGATATTTTGGAAGCTTTAGTTGGAAATGCGTCTGATTTTTATGAAGAAGAATTTCAATTGGTAGTTAGAGAAGATGGTTCTTGGTTGGTTGACGGTCATTATTCATTACATGATTTTCTTACTTATTTTGACATGGATGAGCACATTAATGATTATGAAGTGACTACTGTGAGTGGTTTCATGATAACAGAATTAGGCGATATTCCCAAACAAGGACAAAAATTAATTTGGAACAAATTGGAATTTGAAGTGATTGATATGGATGGAGTGAAGATTGATAAAATTCTAATCAAAAATTTAAAAGAATAAAAAATAGTTATCAGTTGGCAGTAATCAGTAAGTAATTGATTAAACTTATTTCCAGATAACTGTCAACCGACAACAGAAAACAAAACTATGACAGAAGGAAATTTTGTAGACTACGTAAAAATATATGTTTCATCCGGAAAAGGAGGGAAGGGTTCTTCACATCTTCACCGGGAAAAATTCATTGAAAAAGGTGGTCCAGATGGTGGTGACGGTGGTCGTGGCGGTCATGTATATTTGAAAGGGAATAAAAATTTATGGACGCTTTTCCACCTTAAATTTGTGAAACACATTCGTGCCGGACATGGTGGCGATGGCGGAAGTTCAAGAAGTACGGGTCACGATGGTGAGGATAAATTTGTTGAAGTGCCACTGGGTACCGTTGTTCGTGATCAGGAAACCGGAGAAATTTTGTTTGAAATCACTGAGCATGATGAGGTAAAAATTGTAGCCGAAGGTGGAAAAGGCGGTTTAGGCAACTGGCATTTTCGTTCAGCAACTAATCAAACGCCTCGCTATGCTCAACCCGGTATGCCGGTGAAAGAAGTCGATATTATTATAGAATTAAAGGTATTGGCCGATGTTGGATTAGTCGGTTTTCCAAACGCAGGAAAATCAACTTTACTTTCAGTCATGACTTCCGCAAAACCCAAAATTGCTGATTATCCGTTTACCACTTTAAAACCAAACTTAGGAATTGTAGCTTACCGCGATTTTCAATCGTTTGTAATGGCAGATATTCCCGGAATTATTGAAGGAGCTGCCGAAGGAAAAGGATTAGGGCATTACTTTTTGCGTCACATTGAACGGAATTCTATTTTATTGTTTTTAGTTCCAGCAGATGCAGCGGATATTAAAAAAGAATACGAAATTTTGTTGGATGAGCTTCGACGATACAATCCGGAAATGTTAGATAAAGACCGAATTTTAGTGGTTTCTAAATGTGATATGTTAGATGATGAGCTAAAAGCTGAACTCGAAAAACAAATGAAAAAAGAGTTCAAAGGAGTGAAGTATCATTTTATATCTTCGGTTGCTCAACAAGGTTTACAAGAATTGAAAGATATGCTTTGGAAAATGTTAAATGAAGAATAATAAAATTAAATATTTCTTACAAAAGCATCCTTAATAGGGTGCTTTTTTTATGGAATTCTAAAAATTAAGTTAAAAAATACGATAACGTTGTAGTTTTTAAGTCAAAAAACAAGGGTGAAAACACAAAAAAAAGTATATTCGCAAACAGTAAAAATGAATCAAAAAATGAAAAAAATTATTTTAAGTTTTGTAGCATTAATTGCCTTTGCTCCGGCAACAGTTTTTGCTAACGAAGGAATGTGGTTTTTAATGCATATTCAACGTCTAAACCATCGTGATATGCAAAAAATGGGATTGCAATTAACGGCTGAAGAAATTTACAGCATCAACAATTCCAGTTTAAAAGATGCAATTGTTCAGTTCAATGGCGGTTGTACAGCTGAAATGATTTCCAAAGACGGTTTGGTGTTAACCAATCATCACTGTGGTTATGATGCGATTGCTGAGTTATCTTCACCGGAAAGTAATTATTTACGTGACGGATTTTGGGCTCAAAACCGCAAAGCCGAATTAAAACCAAAGAGTTTATATGTTCGTTTCTTCGTTCGTATGGATGATGTATCGAAAAGAATTTTAAGTTTGGTAAATGATAAAATGACTGAGGCTGAACGTGAAGCGATTATCAATAAAGAAATCTCAAAAATTCAAAAAGAAAACGATGGCGGTGGAAAGTATACGGTTTCTGTACGTTCGTTTTTTCAAGGAAATGAATATTACTATTTTGTTTATGAAGATTATAAAGATGTTCGTTTGGTAGGAACACCAACTGAAAGTATCGGAAAATTTGGTGGTGATACAGACAATTGGGAATGGCCTCGTCATACCGGAGATTTTTCATTATTCAGAGTGTATGCTGATGCTAACGGTAATCCGGCTGAATACTCAGAAAACAATGTGCCTTTAAAACCGAAACACCATTTGCCAATCAGTTTAAAAGGAGTTCAGGAAAATGATTTTGCCATGATATTAGGTTATCCGGGACGCACTAACCGTTGGATGCCGGCAGAAGGGATCGAGCAAAACGTAAAATTTGCTTATCCGGCTTGGGTGGAAGGTTCAAAAATGTCAATGGACAAAATGAAAACGCACATGGATAAAGATGATGCTGTCCGTTTACAATATGCATCAAAATATGCACAAATTGCAAATTATTGGAAGAATAGACAAGGAATGATTGATGCATTATCTAAATTTAAAACAGCTGATTCAAAACGAAAAGTAGAGAAAAAATTTGATGCTTGGGCCAATAAAAAAGCCAATAAAGAACAATATGGAAATGTAATCAAAGACATTAATGCCTATTATGCACTAACTAACGAAAAAGCAAAACACGATAATTATTTAATGACTATGTTACGTGGTTCTGCTTTTGGAGTTATGCCTGCTCGAATGGGTAATCAATTAACTAATTATGCCAAAGCACAGGCCAATGAGAGAACTCAAATGAAAGCTCGTTTAGTAGAAATGATTGAAGGTACTTTTGAAAGTTTGTACATTCCTGCTGAAAAAGATGTCTTGGCTGGGCAATTAGGTTTATATGCTGCCAAAGCTAAAGGATATATGTTGGCTCCTAGTGTAGAAGCCTTGGTAAAGGATAACACCAATTTTGAAAGTTATGCAGCAAATGCAATCGATTTAAGTATCTTCTCATCTAAAGAACGATTGTTAGCTTTTTTAGAATTACCAAATGAAGAATTGATTAAAAATGATCCATTGTACAAATTGTCTTCCGATTTGCTAGATCATTACAATAAAAAGTCTGATGAGTTGAAAGCTGCTGAGGAAAAATACCAAGCCGGTTTCAGAAAATTAGTGGCTGGTTTGAGGGAATCAAAATTAAGCCCGATTTTATATCCGGATGCTAACTCTACATTGCGTTTAACCTATGGAAAAGTGAGAGCGTTACCGGTAGACAAAAGAAATGATGCCAAAATTAATAACTATACAACTTTAGAAGGTATGGTGAAAAAACACAAAGCAGGTGATCCTGAATTTGATTTATCACAGCCTTTAATTGATTTGTACAACAAAAAAGATTTTGGTCAATATGCCGACAAAGCGGGTTATATGCCGGTCAATTTCCTTTCAGATAATGATATTACCGGTGGAAATTCTGGTTCTCCGGTATTGAATGGAAAAGGAGAATTAATCGGATTAGCGTTTGACGGAAACATTGAAGCGATGGCAGGAGATGTTATTTTTGACAAAAATTTACAAAGAACAATTAATGTAGATATCCGATTTGTATTATTCATTATCGAAAAATATGCCGGAGCAAAACACATTATTGACGAGTTAACTATCGTTAAATAAGGTTTATTATTAATTCAATTAAAAAATCTGCTTCAGAAATGGAGCAGATTTTTTTATTATTGAATTTCGAGATTACTCTATTTTTACTTTTGTACTGAAGGAATGAGCAGAAAATTCAGGAGCATACATACTTTGCAAGGTTGAAATTCCGCCAACAAAACTACCGGAATGATTGACACGAACATCATATTCTAAAACATAAGTTCCTTTCTTAATCGTGTCAAAGAAAAAGTGTGTAGCAACATCTTTTGTACTTCTGTAAAAACTTAAACCACCTTTCCACTCATGTTTAGAAATCACATCAACAGGTTCAAAACTCGAAGCTCTCAAATCTTTTAAGTGAACAAATTCCAGATCATTTTCAGTTTTTAAAATTAATTTAATCGTAATTAAATCACCTGGTTTTAATGTTTCTTTACTCAATTCAACTAGTTTATCTCCAGCGGAGGATTTCACTTTTTTGTATACATTTTTTGTAATGGATAACACAGCGGTACTGTCTGATTTGATGTTTTCCAAGTTCTCAAAATATTGCCAATACAAACCACCAAATCCAGCCACCGACGATTTGTTTTCAACCAAAATAGAACCCATTTCTTTAGTAATTTCCTTTGCATTCCAATTCATTTTGATATAACCGGTTTCGGCTTCTTTTTCATTTTCAGATAATTTTTTGGTCAACACTTTTTCATTACCAATTTTAAATTTGGTGTTGTCTTTACTATTTGTCCAATCGCTTCCTTGTAATAATAATGCATAAACCGCTTCTGTTGTGGCTTTGGTAGTTGGCCAATTTTGTAATTGCTTTTGTTTGAGTAACCAAACTTTCATTTCATCAATGTGTTTTTTATCTTTTTCAATTTCAACAAAAGCTTCAATTAGCAAAGCTTGTGTTTCTATTGCCGATTGATACCAATAATATCCGTTTTTATTTTCAATCCAATACATGCCAAAATCATTGTTTCTTGTAACCGTTTCTTTTAAATTAGTAATGATTTTTTCAGCAAATTTTTTGTCTCCAAAACGATGCATCGTTATAGCCAAAAGTGCTTTTTTGTATAAAGAATACTGTAACCAATTTGCTTTAAATTCAATTTTTTGAACTTTAATAATTGAGTCAATTTTCTTTGAAGTAGGCATTTTTTCCAAATAAAAACTTCTTGCATACAAATAATGTAAATTGGAATAAGCATAATAATTAATGCGTTCGTTTTTTAAAGTGCTGTTTTTGATGAAATTTTCATCAAGATTTGGAATGGCTTTGGTTGTGATTTTTTTAAATTTAGAACTACTTTCGGGGAATAATTTTTCTAAATGGCCTAGTCCGGCAATAATGTGTTGGGTGATAAACATATTTTCATCACCACCATCAAACCAAGGAAAAGCCCCACTAGATAATTGTTTTTCTTCTAACTTTTTGAATGTACTTTCTTGCGATTCTTTCATCGTATTCAAATCCATGAGCAAAGCCAATCGTTTGTTTTTCAATTCTTCACTTTCAGCATCCAAAAGCCAAGGTGTTTCATTTAAAACAATGGATTTGAGTTCTTCATTTTGATTCAATTTTGAAATAGATGTTGGATTATTTTTCCATGATTCAAATAAACTAGCAATTTTCTGATTACTGTTGATGATTTCTGTGGCAATGAAATTTCCATAATACCGTGAAAAAGTCTGCTCGGCACATTCATGCTGAAATTCTATCAAATAAGGAAGTGATTGCAATGCCAACCAATTTGGATTGGAAGTATATTCCAACGTAAATTGATGATTTTTTAAAGTTTTTGAAGTATTGTTTTTTAAGTTTTCAAAAACATATTCTTTCTTCGAATTTCCTTTCACCCAAATTGGAATACTTTCGGTAACGAGAATTTTGTTACTCAAAACAGGAAGAATATTTTCTTCACCATCTGAAAAATTTCCCGATTTTGCTACAATTTTATATTGAATACCTTGCAAACCTTCAGGAATAGTAACTTTCCAAGTTATAGGAACACTTTCTTTTGGTTTACAATCGAAATTTCGTGTGTTATTGGTGTTTAATGCGATGCTGTCGATTGCTTTCATATTTGTTGCATCAAATAGCATTAGCATAGCAATTCCGGATTTGGTTTCGTTGGTCATGTTTACCACTTTAGCAGAAATAGAAATGGTATCTTTTTCACGCACAAATCGTGGCATATTCGTTTGAACCATCACATCTTTCTGGGAAATTATAGTCGATTCAAAATAGCCGGATTCTGCTTTTTTATTATGACCATACAAACGCAATTTCCAACTTGTTAATGACTCCGGATTTGTAAAATTAAAACTAAATTTTCCTTCGCTATCTGTTTTGAGATGTGGATAAAAGAAGGCTGTTTCGTTAAAATTTGTGCGGGTTTTTACTTGAGCTAATTCTTTTAAGGTGTTTTTAGTCGTGATGATTACAACACCACTAGCAGCTCTAGAACCGTATAATGCAGAGGTCGCAGCATCTTTTAAAATACTAATATTGGCAATATCAGAGACATACAATTCATGGTCATAATTTTCAACAACCACTCCGTCAATCACATAGAGCGGTGCATTACTAGTGTTTAAGGAACCAACTCCTCTTATTCTAATAAAGGAAGAGCCGCCTGGTTTTCCATTACCGGGAGAAACAGTAACTCCACTTGCTTGACCTAGTAGAGTTTTTAAAATCTCTTCGTTTTCATCTGAAATTGTTTCAATTGATGCTTCGACATATAAAACACTGCTGGTTAACAATTCTTTTTTTGTTGAACCATATCCAACAACAACTACTTCATCCAACATTGCATCTGTTTCCAAGATAATTTCATAACTTTTATTTTTTTCAATATGAACGAACTCTGATTTCATTCCTACATAATAAACTGCTAAAATTTCACCTTTAACTGCTTCAATACTAAAATTCCCGTCGAAATCACTTGTAGTTCCTCGGTTTGTGCCTTTAATTACAATCGAAGCTCCCGGAAGCGGTAACCCAAAATCATCTAAGACAATTCCTGATACATACTTCGCATTTTTAGGTGTTTCTGTAATTGGTTTAATTTTAGTAAGGTAGGTTTTTAAAACATGACTATTTTTTGGCTCATTGAAGTTAAAACCAAACCAATTGATTTGAGGGTTTTTATTATATTGAGATTGAAATATAAAATCTCGTTTAAAATTTTCAAATGTTTTATAACTGTTATTTGTAAATTGAAATTTCGGATAATAGGGTTGATTTGCATATTCACTAAAATAAACGGAAGACCAATTTTGTTTTGCAAACTGATCTAAAGAGCTATCATACATACTAGCTAAAACCTCAGATTCTAATTTTTGATCAATAATTTTAAAAGACCAATTTTCAAGACTACCGGGTTCAATTTTATTGCGTAAACTAATGATTTCAAAATTTAAGCTTTTTTTAATGGTTTCTTTTTTAATAGTATGTATCTTTTCATCTGAAGTATTCTCCCAAATGGTGGAAAAATGAAAATGTACATCGGATTTGTAATCCGCTTTTTTACTAAATTTAAAACTTGTTTTCCCGTTTTTTAATTGTGCTACTTGCTCATTTTTTATGTTATTATCATCATCATAATATCGAGTAGTTATCCATAAATCAGGAATCACAGATTTAATTTCTATTTCAAAAAAATTATCATTTGATTTAGAAATATCTTTGAAAGTAAACAATTCGTCATGTGAGTAAGGTTTTTCTTTTGAGTCAAGGATAAAATAAGTTTCGGATTTAATAAGATTATTTTTTTTATCAAACGCTTCTGCAATTACTTTATAATATCCGGTTTTAAATGACTTTAAAAAATCCAAGGAAACATCTTTACTTTTTTTGGTATCAAAAGAAATTGACTTAACCAGAACTTCTTTTGTTTCAGTATCCGATTGGTCAAAAGGTTCGTATGGATAAAGCTCTTCAAATTCACTTCTATTGAGCATTTGAATCTCAGGAAATCCAAAAAGGCGATTTTTTAAAAAGCTCTTTTTTTGTATTTCATATAGTTTAATTTCTCCTTTAGTCTCAAAAGGATGATTATTAAGAGTGGTACTTTGAATGATTAATTTATTTTCATCTTCTTTAAATAGTTTGTCTTTTAAAATCATTTTTAATTCTAACATTTCTTTTCCAACTCGGAGAGATTTAGAAGCACTTCTCGTTTCTCCTTGAATGTCAGTAACATCTGCTTTTATAGTGTATCTAATCAGTAGTATGCTGTCATTAGAAACATCTTCCTCTACAGCAGGAAAGTGAATGCTAAAATTTCCATTTTCATCGGTAGTCGTTTCTGCAATTATAAAATCATCGTCACTTGAATAATAACTTTCTTTTGAAGTTGTATTTTTTGAAACCGTGTAAGCAACTTTAGCATTAGTCAAATTGTTACCTGCTAATGCCTTTGCATTTCCTCTAACTTTCACTGTATCGCCAATCGTATAATTCTCTTTGATTTCATCAAATTTTACCTCAAAAGTTGGTCTTTTATATTCTTCAACTTTAAAGTTGAAACGTTCATCATAAAAATCTACATAATCCCAAAATTTGTGTTCACCTTCTTTTTTCTTGTAGTATTTTGTATCAATTTCATAGTCATCAGGTTCATCTATAGTGATAAAAAAATCGCCGGTTAATACATTTTTTGGAATATCAAATTCGCCGGAAAAAGAGCCGAATTCATTAGTTTGAACATCAAATTCTTTTAAAATGTTTTCATTGACATCACTAATTTCAACCCGAACACTTACATAAGGGACAACACTTTTTACATTGTCTTTATTTTGAATCAAAACCCCTTTATAATACATTTTTTGTCCGGGACGATAAATGGCACGGTCAAAATAAACCATGACTTTGGCATCAAAGTTTTCGTACTCTTCATCAACTTTATCATAAATAAATTTCCTATTGTATTTTTTTAGTAATGTATCATTTTCTTTAATGATTAAAATATCATTATTATAAACTTTATTTTTAATATGCGTTTTTAGTTTAAATTGAGCTTTGCCCTCTTTATTAGTGTAAATAGTTTCATCCTCATTTTTTATACTTACATTTTTTATTGGTTGTCCGGTTTTTCGATTCAAAATATAAATTGAATTACTCTTTTCATCAAAATCTTCAACAATTGAAAAGTTTGTTACTTGTAGGTTTTCATAAGCAAATGCAATTTTATTTTCAATTGTATCATTTAATGTTTCCATAAAGATTAAGTAATTACCAACATCCATTCTTTCTAATAGAATTTCTGTTGAATAATTTAAAAAATCGCCTTTGGAAGGTAATTTCAGCGTATAGCTTTTTTCAGGTTTGTTTTTTAGTTTAAAATCAAAAATTATGGAATCTCTGTTTTTTCTTTGGTTACTTTCACGGTCATAATAAAGAGAATTATCAATTAAATAATTAAATTTCACAGGAAAGCGATAGTAACTGATTTTAATCGAATCTACATTTTTAAAATCAACTAACGCACGATTATTTTGGTTAGGATATGTAATCTTTTGTAAATTTATTGATAGGGATTTCCTTAGTATTTGATTTTGAATCGACTCAGCTTCTGCTAAAGCATTAAGATTTATTTTTGTATTTAATACCGTATCAATTAATACAAGTGCTTCTTTATATTTATTGGTACTAGTGTATTTAGAGGTTTGATTAAAGTAGTTTTTTATGCGTTCAACTCTTAACGATTGTTTTAAAAAGGAGTTTGTAGTTTTGGTTTCCAAAAGTTTAATTTTACTAACATAAATAGAATTATCACCATATATAGAGTGAACGTATTTTAATCGTTCAAAATATGCAAAATCCGCTTTTTCTTTGTTATTAGACAAGTAGTAACGTTCATTTTCTTGTAAAATACCAAGTAACCTTTTTAGATTTTCATTAACTAATGTTGATAATTTATATTCAATAAAAGTGGTTGATGGAGCGTAAAGGTTTTCAAATAAATCAGATTCGTTTTTTATATTTCTAATATCCCAGCTTTTAATTTTTGGTTTATAATATTCAATACTTTTTTCAACTAAAAAGTCATATAAATTATAATTTTTAGCATCGGTGCTGGGTGAGATTTCAAAAATTTCTTTGACAGATTCGAGCGGTGTAGCACGTAGAAGTTTTTCATCTTGCAAACAAGCATTCATTTTTTCATCAATTTCAGAAGTAAAATCAATCGATGTCCATGATAAAAAATCAGTACTTTTTTGATTGGCTAATGCCGTTCTTTCATCAATAGTATAGGAATAGCGTTCATAATAATCTTGTAAAATAGTAGCATAAATATAGTTTAGTAGTGCTTTTGAAACCGGTTTAGCATCCTTAATTTCATTTCTTAAATTTGAAATAATCGTCGATTGAGCTTTTTCATCAAAAACTTGCTCAAATTTTGACAAATAGAAAATGCATTTAACGATTTGAACTTCATCTTTTTTCTTTTTGGCTTTCTTATAAATTTCCTGAACTTCTTTTTGAGCAGATTGGATTTTTCCTTCTAATTCATGTTTGTAAACTTCTTTCCATTGTTCGTCAAAATGTTGACCAAATGAAAAGGATAAAATGAAAAGGAAGTAAAGAGTTATTGATTTACGCATAAAGTGATTTTCTTAAATAGAGTAAAAAAAGGCTTCAAAGGTTGGATTTGACAAAAAAATAATTACTAAAATACTTAAAATTTGTACAACTAAATGGAAACGCAAAAACATTTCCTTATTTTTGATATCAAATTAAATTAATGACGGCATTTAAACTTATTTTTTTATTCTTATCCTTTCAATTGATGTCCAATTCAGATTTTGAAAAAGCTGAGCAATTGTTTCAAAAGCAAAAATTTGAGGATGCAAAAATTTTGTTTGAAAATTACTTGAAATCAAATCCAAACCATACCAAAACGTTAGAGTATTTAGGCGATATAGCGGGAAAAGAAAAAAATTGGGACGAAGCCATTTTGTATTACAAAAAGATAAAATTTCAATTTCCAAAAAATGCAAATTTTCATTATAAATATGGTGGAGCATTGGGAATGAAAGCCAAAGAATCTAACAAATTCAAAGCTTTAGGAATGATAGATGAAATTGAACAATCTTTTTTAGCCGCAGTAAAACTCGATGCAAAACATATCGAATCCCGGTGGGCACTCGTAATGCTATATATCGAATTACCCGGAATTGTAGGCGGTAGCGAAACGAAAGCTCAAAAGTATGCCGATGAGTTGATGAATTTGTCAAAAGTGGATGGCTTTTTAGCCAAAGGACATATTGATGAATACTTTAAACGATATGCAAAAGCGGAAGCGAATTTTAAAAAAGCACATGAAATTGGAAATTCTAAAACAACTTTTCAAAAATTATACGATTTGTACCTAAACAAATTAAAACAACCCCAAAAAGCAATAGAGTTAAAAAAGAAATTTGAAAAATAGTGAACCGTTATCTGTTGTCGGTTATCCGTTAACAGATAACAGACAACCGACAACAGACAACAAAAAATGAGAACCCACTTTATCGCCATCGGCGGAGCCGCCATGCACAATTTAGCACTTGCTTTACATCACAAAGGATATCACGTTACCGGTAGTGACGATGCTATTTTTGAACCTTCCAAATCACGTTTAGCAAAATTCGGACTATTGCCGAACGAAATGGGTTGGTTTCCTGAAAAAATCACAGCAGATATTGAGGCGATTATCCTCGGAATGCATGCTAAAGCTGATAATCCTGAATTGTTGAAAGCAAAAGAATTGGGTTTGAAAATTTATTCTTATCCTGAATTTTTATACGAACAGTCTAAAAATAAAACCCGCGTAGTAATTGGTGGTTCACACGGAAAGACGACCATTACTTCGATGATTTTGCACGTCATGCATTATCATAATATTGAAGTGGATTACATGGTAGGTGCACAATTGGAAGGTTTTGATACAATGGTGCATCTCACTGAAAAAAATGATTTTATCGTTTTGGAAGGGGATGAGTATTTGTCTTCTCCGATTGATAGAAGACCAAAATTTCATTTGTATCAACCCAATATTGCATTACTTTCCGGAATTGCTTGGGATCATATTAATGTGTTTCCAACCTTTGAAAATTATGTAGAACAATTTGAAATTTTTGTCAATCAAATTACTAAAGGTGGTATTTTGGTGTACAATGAAGAAGATGAAACGGTAAAAAGAGTAGCCGAAGAAACCACCAACACCATCCGAAGATTACCGTATCAAACGCCAAATTATTCCGTTGAAAATGGAACAACTTATTTAGAAACTCCGGAAGGACCAATGCCGATTGAAGTATTTGGTGCTCATAATTTGAACAACCTTGCCGGAGCCAAATGGATTTGCCAAAATATGGGGGTAGATGAAGCTGATTTTTACGAAGCCATTCCCAGTTTTAAAGGAGCATCAAAACGCTTAGAAAAAATCGCTGAGGGAAAAGGAAAAGTTGCGTATAAAGATTTCGCTCATTCGCCTAGTAAAGTTTCAGCCACAACCAAAGCGGTTAAAAATCAATATCCGGATAGAAAATTAGTAGCGTGTTTAGAGTTACATACCTACAGCAGTTTAAATGCTGAATTTCTAAAAGAATACGAAGGAGCTTTGGATGCCGCCGATGTTGCTGTAGTTTTTTATTCACCTGATGCGGTTAAAATCAAACAATTGGAAGAAGTAACCTACGTTCAAATCGCACAATCGTTCAAACGAAATGATTTAATTATTTATACCAATCCAACCGAATTTAAAGACTTTTTATTTTCAACTGATTTGGATAATTCTGCTTTATTGTTGATGAGTTCCGGAAATTATGGCGGGTTGGATTTTGAGGAGGTGAAGCAATTAGTCAATTAGACAATTAGTCAATTAGACAATTAGTCAATTAGTCAATGATGGTTAATTAACAGTATTAATTGACATATTGACTAATTGGCACATTTCCACATTATCCTCCATAACGAAAATGCCCCACAATCCTCCAACTAAACAAACAATCCTCCAAAACTTGTCCACCACCCACATTGTGTACAATTAAATTGCGTTTGCCATCGGATGATTTTTTGTGTGTAACAATTCCAATGTGCGGAAGTTTATCGTTAATCATCCAAGTAACTAAGTCGCCTGTTTTGTAATCGGAAGGGTTTTGAGTTACTACTAATTTTTCACCTTTCCGTTCAAAAAATACTTCCAAGTTAGGAACTCGGCGGTGATCGATATTCGTGTCCGGTTTTTTTAGCCCCCATTTTTTTAAGTTTGGGTATTTGGAGAAATTGGCCTTTAAATCTTCGTGTACTTCCTTTTGCAAATCGATTCCTAATTTCCGATAGGCTCGAATAATCACATCCGTACAAACACCTTTGTCTTTGGGCACATCACCGTTTGGGTATTTAATACCAACATAAGAAGGATCATAAGTCACTTTGTCTTTTGTCAATTCTAAAGCCGCATTGGATAATTTTAAAGAAAATGTCTGCTGATTTATTGGTAATAGAAGAAAAAGGAAAATGGACAGATTGAATTTCATACAAATTAAATTTTATTGATAACGAAATACACTTACAATTTAGTACAAAAAAAATGCCTCTTTTTGCAAAGAAGCATTTTTTGAAAAATGAATTTATAAAATTATTCTTTTAAATATTCTTCAAATGATTTTAAAGCAAATGGAATTTGAAGTTTGGTTGCTTGACCTACTAATTTGTTTTTATATTTTGATTTTAAATCTGAAAATCCGCTTTTTGCGGTATTGAATTGATCCATGATATTCTCAATATTGGCAATTTGTGAAGGTGATGGAGCATCAAATTGTGAAGCAACTGTTGCGTAAATAGCACTTAATTTTTCACGTAATTGCGGTTCAGCGGCACCTACATACATGTCGCCTGTAGTTACAACCATTGTGTTTTTTAAAGAATTAAATTCTGAATCAATTTTACCGTTTGATTTTGCTGATTTGGCATCTTTTTCCATGATTTTTTTATTCAAAGCAATCATTTCATCCAACTCATAAACCATATAAGCTAACTCTTCATTTTTATCAAAAAGCATTTTTGTAGTTTCGGCTTGTTTTTTTCTCTCCGCAGCTGAAATAACACTTTTAGGATCGTTAACCACTTTAAATTCTTGTGTATACGTATCATTTCCTTTTGTTAAAACAACTTTGTAAGTGCCTTCGGGAACTCTTGGTGAAGTAAATCCTCCATAACTTAATGTTTTGGCTGTTGCTATTTTAGGATTTTTGGTGTTGAAATTCCAAGTAACAATGTTAATACCTTTTTGTTTTCCAGGAATTAATGAAGCAATTTTATGACCGTTTAAATCTTGAATTTCCATTTCCATCTTACCAAACGTATGACGCTTTTTCAAATAATAAACAATTTGAGCTGCTGTATTTGGGTTTGGACCAACAAACTCTAATTCAGAAGCTGTTCCTCCAAAACTGGATTGCTCTTCAATGGCGAACGGTTTCATCTCGAAGAAATGAACATCTTTTTTCAAAATTTCTGGAGTAATTTGACGAAGCGGACTCACATCATCCAAAATAATAATTCCTCTTCCGTGTGTAGCCATCACCAAATCATTCGTTTTGGAATGTAAATCAAGGTAATGAATAGCCACAGCCGGCATATTATTTTCAAATTTCGACCAATTTTTTCCGCCATCAACAGTAATGTAAAGTCCTTTTTCTGTACCTAAAAACAAGAGGTTCGGATTTTTGTAATCTTCTTGTATGTTTCTGGCAAAACCATCAATATCGGCAGTTGCGATGGATGTCCACGTTTTTCCAAAATCAGAAGTTTTATATACATAAGTTGCATAATCATTTTTAGAATGACCATCAAAAACAGCATAAGCAGTTCCTTCATTAAAAACGCTGGCTTCAATATGATAACACCACGTGTTTTTGGGTAAACCTTTTAAGTTGGCCGTAACATTTGACCATGTTTTTCCACCATCTTTTGTAATTTGAACATTTCCGTCATCGGTTCCGGCCCAAATAATTTCTTTGTTTAATGGTGATTCAGCAATGGTAAAAATGGTACAATGGTTTTCAGCACCCGAATTATCCACAGATAAACCGCCTGATTTTTCAGTATTGGTTTTAGTTGGATCATTGGTTGTCAAATCGCCTGAAATTTTCCGCCAAGTTTGTCCCATATCATCCGAAACATGCACAAATTGACTACCGGCATAAATTCTGTCCGGATTATGAATTCCGGTTACAATTGGTGTATTCCAATTAAAACGTAATTTCGGGTCGCCTTTTACAGCAAGTGGTTGAATCGTTTTGAGTTCTTTAGTCTCTAAATTATATCGCCAAATATTTTCGGCCCCTTGCATTTCACTGTAGATAATTTTTTTGGTGGGATGTTTCAAAACACGGAAACCGTCACCGTAACCAACGCTATGCCAATCGCGAGCTTCGATTCCTCCATCGCTCTTGCTTGGACCATACCATGAACCGTTATCTTGTAATCCACCATAAATATTATACGGTTCTTCATTGTCCAAACTCAAATGATAATATTGTGAAAGTGGCAAATTCTTAACAATATCTAAGGTGTTTCCAGAATCCCAACTTCTGTACAAACCACCATCTGTTGCTACATATATTCGGTTGCTGTCATGCAAATCAACCGTAATATCATGAATGTCAGCGTGCATATTACCTAGCGGTTTGAATGTTTTTCCACCATCACGACTAATCGAACCTCTTAATCCACCTTTATATAGAATATCAGGATTTCGTGGATCAATCGTAATTCTTGAAAAATAAAAAGGACGAACAACCAATTCAAAATCACTGTTCAAATGTTTCCATGTCGCACCGGAATCATCCGAACGATATAAACCTTTGTCTTTGTCTTGTTCCGTCTCTAAAACTGCATATAAAATTTGCGAATTGGAAGGAGCAACACCTATCGCAATTCTCCCTAACTGACCTTTTGGAAAGCCATTGTGAATTTTATTCCACGTTTTTCCGCCATCAATTGTTTTGTATAAGGCAGAATTGTTGCCTCCCGAATTGAATGACCAAGCCGTTCTTCTGAATTCCCAAAAACTGGCATACATAATGTCAGGATTTGATGGGTCAATAACCAAATCGGCACAACCGGTGGTTTGGTCAACATAAAATGTTTTGTTCCAGGTTTTTCCACCATCGGTAGTTTTATAAATTCCGCGATCTTCGCTATCACCCCAAAGAGCTCCTAAAACGCCTGCCCATACCACATCGCTATTTCTGGGGTCAACAATAATGGAGGTGATACGATCGGATTTGGGTAAACCCATATTGTTCCAATTCAAACCACCATCAGTAGATTTGTAAATTCCATCGCCAATGGAAACACTATTTCTGGTCCAAGGTTCTCCGGTTCCCACCCAAATTGTATTGTCCGGATTATTCGGGTCAACGGTTACGCAACCGATGGATTGTATGTGTTTGTCAAAAATAGGAGAGAAAGAAGCTCCTCCATCGGAACTTTTCCAAACGCCACCACCGGCAGCTCCGATGTAAATAATTTTGTTGTTGGTGGGATGATTGGCAATATCCGAAATTCTACCACTCATGATAGCCGGTCCAATTTGTCTGGCGGATAAATCACCAAACAATTCTTTTCCTTTCAGAATAATTTCTTCCTGAGCTTGTGATGGTAAGTACGAAATCAAACCAACTGTTAAAAATAATTTGAGAATGTTTTTCATATGTTCGCTTGGTTAAAAAAAATCCCCGTACTAAAATTAATAAGGGGATTTTGTATGATTGTGATTGAATTATTCTTTGAATGTAAAAGCACTTGGGTCAACCGTTGGATTCAAGGTTACTTTTTTAATTTTCATGGGTTGACCACCTTGGTTCATTGAAAAAGGAAAGTACATTCCTTCTACTTCTTGGTAATCGCTCATGGTTGTAGTTGACATTTGTCCTTTCATCGGACCTGATTTAATTTCAGCTTCGGTTAAAATCGGAACATTATTTTCAGTATCAAAATAGTAGAAAACGATGTTGTCCACTTTTTGCCCATCAACCATTTGTGGTTTTTTGGTAAGTTTTATTTTGTAACACTCAGTTCCTTCTTTGGTTTCTTTCCCTAGGTATTCTGCTGTGTACCCTTTTGATTTGTAATCAATTAATGGATCAGGATAATCTCCGGCTTCTTGTTTGATGTTTTCCACCATTTCAGACTCCATTTTTTCTGCTTTCATTGTCATAAAATTGGTTGACCATGCCGTGGTGCCGTCAAATGCCATTTGAGTAATTTCTTGTCCTTGAAAATTAATTTTCAAATACATTTTTCCACCTTTCAATTGAACAAGTTCCACCGGAATTTCCATTCCTTGGTAGTTTACATTCATTTCCATTTTTGTTCCGGTCAAACTTCTAAATTTATCGGCACCACCAATATTTGTAATATAAGTGTTAATTATTTCATCAGCTGTTTGTGCATGAGTTGTAAAACCACCAAAAACAAAGAGCATAATTCCGAATGCGATTCCTAATTTTTTCATTGTTAAAATTTTTAGTTTTTAAAATAAGTCTTAAAATTAGTAATTATGTTACAAAAAAAACTTTATTTGCACTAATAATTTTTAAAAGCCATACAGAATGGAACAAAACAACCCTTTTTCAATAAAATATTGGGCAGAAGACGATAAGCCCAGAGAGAAGTTAATGCTTAAAGGAAAATCAGCACTCAGTGATGCTGAACTTTTAGCCATTATCATTGGTTCCGGCAACAGAAATGAAAGTGCGGTTGATTTAAGCAAACGCATTTTGGCTCAAGTGCAAAACAATTTAAATATTTTAGGAAAATTATCACTTAAGCAACTCACAGAATTTAAAGGAATTGGTAAAGCAAAAGCAATTTCTATCATCGCAGCTACTGAACTAGGCAGAAGACGAAGATTGGAAGAGGTGCAAGAATTAGTAAAAATAAATTCAAGTAGAGTAATTTTTGATGTCATGCAACCCATTATTGGCGAATTACCACATGAAGAATTTTGGGTTTTGTATTTGAATAATGCAAACAAAATCATCCATAAAGCACAATTGAGCAAAGGTGGAATTACCGGAACAGTGGTGGATGTTCGATTAGTTTTAAAAATGGCTTTGGAACACAATGCCCTGTCAATCGTGTTGTCGCATAATCATCCGTCCGGGAAATTATTAGCCAGCGATTCGGATATTGAATTAACACAAAAAGTAAAATTAGCAGCAAAACAATTGGATATGCATCTTTTGGATCATGTGATTATTACTGAAAATGGATATTACAGTTTTGCCGATCAAGGAATATTATAATTTAAGAAAGTAAAAGTGCCTCAGTCCAGAAAAAATCAAGCTAAAACACTTAGAATTTTCAGAAAAGTACATCGTACCACCGGAGCTTTTTTGTTCATGTTTTTCTTCATTGTTGCTGTTTCAGGATTTTTTCTGGGAATAAAAAAGCACAGCGGCGGAATGATTTTACCCGAATCAAAAAAAGGAACTTCAGCAGAATTGAGTGATTTTCTTCCTTTAGATAGTTTACAAAATAATGCAAATCGGTTTATAACTGAGTATTTAAAAGAATCCAATCCATCAGAAATTGACAGAATAGATGTTCGACCTGATAAAGGAATGGTGAAGTTTACTTTTAAATCTAATTTTTATGAGGTGCAACTTGATGGTGCTACCGGTAGTTTGTTACAGATTGATTTGAGACGTTCCGATGTCATTGAAAAAATTCACGATGGTTCAATTGTTGATTATTATTTAGGACTTGAATCGGGCGTTTTTAAATTGATTTACACTATCGTGATGAGTTTGGCTTTGATGCTTTTCTCCATCACCGGATTTTGGCTTTGGTACGGACCCAAAAGAATGCGAAAATCTTAGGCTATTTTTTAGAATTGATTAACAACTCGTTTTTTAAATTATCAGTATCTTTCGAATCTAATTAAAAAGGAATGATTTATACAGAAAATTTAACTTTCTCATTTAACGAAACTACTCATTTTTCTTTTCCTAATATTAAAAATAATGAATCACAAGCATTATTAATCACCGGAAATTCAGGAAAAGGGAAAACCACCCTATTACACCTTTTGGGTGGATTATTACGACCAAAATCGGGAACTATTTCTATTCAAGACACTAACATTTCTTCTTTATCTGAAAAAGAATTAGATCGCTTTCGCGGAAAAAATATTGGTTTAGTTTTGCAACAATCACATTTTGTGGCTTCATTAAATGTGCTTGAAAATGTAGTTTTGGCATCCTGGTTAGCTACAGGAAAAAAGGCAACTGAGAAAGCAAAAACATTATTAAAGGAATTGGATTTAGAAGATCAGATGTATAAATTACCTTCCAATTTAAGTGTTGGGCAACAACAAAGAGTTTCCATTGCCAGAGCATTAATCAACCAACCTAAATTACTTCTAGCCGATGAACCTACTTCAAGTTTAGATGATGAAAATGCAGCAAAAGTAGCTGATTTATTAGCTCATTTATCCAAAGAATACAAAGCATCGTTGATAATTGTGACACACGACCAACGATTAAAAGATAAATTTTCTAACCAATTAAACTTAAACTAAATGATAGCAAAATTAGCTTGGAAAAACCTTTGGTTTAAGCCTTTGAATACCGTGTTGAGTTTGGTTTTGTTAACCGCTTCGGTGGCGATAATTTCATTATTGATTTTATTGCAAGAACAATTTGAAAAACAATTTTCAAGTAATATTGATGGAGTTGATTTGGTTTTGGGTGCACAAGGAAGTCCGTTACAATTGATACTCTCTTCCGTCTATCAGGTTGATGCTCCAACCGGAAATATTGATTACAAAGAAGCCGAAGTTTGGATGAAACATCCGTTTGTTGATACAGCTATTCCGTTAGCTTTTGGTGATAATTACCGCGGATTTAAAATTGTAGGGACAACGCCTGATTATATCAAAAAATATACAGCAACCATTTCCGAAGGCAAAGTGTTTGAAAAGAATTTTGAAGTGGTAATCGGAAGTGAAATTGCCAAAAAACTAAACATCAAACTTGGAGATAAATTTTTTGGAACACACGGTGATGCCGAAGAAGGCCATGTCCATGAGGAATATGCATATGTGGTTGTTGGAATTGCCTCGCCAACCGGAAAAGTAATTGACAATTTAATTTTGTGCACGGTAGAAAGCGTTTGGGAAATGCATTCCGGTCACGATCATGGGGGAGAAGCTCATTCGGAAGACGAAAATCCACCCCACGGCGAAGAAGGTCACATTCATGTTGAAGGAGACGAACATGACCATGAGCATGTGCACGATGAAAACTGTAATCATGACCACGACCATGAAGTTTCAGAAAATCCCGCTCACGGCGAAGAAGGCCACGTGCATGAAGAAGGTGATGAACACGATCACGAACACGACGAAGCCAAAGAAATTACAGCAGTTTTAGTGAAATTTAAAAACAAAATGGGTATCATTTCTTGGCCAAGAATGATAGCTCAAAATACAAAAATGCAAGCAGCTTTACCCGCTATTGAAATCAACAGATTGTTTTCATTGTTTGGTATTGGATTACAAGCTTTACAGTATTTAGCCTACGGAATTATGTTGATTTCAGGCATTAGTATTTTCATTGCCCTGTACAATCGATTAAAAGAACGAAAATATGAATTTGCCTTGTTGCGGGTATCCGGTGCATCGCGAATTCAAATGTTAGGGTTGGTTTTGTTTGAAAGTTTATTGCTTTGTGTAGTAGGCTTTTTCTTTGGTACACTTTTTGGGAGATTAGCTTTAGTAATGATTTCAAGTACAACCGATAAACAATTTAAAATGGCTTTCAATCCAATGACAATAATTTGGGAAAAAGAAGGAATTTTATTTTTGGTTACTATCTTTGTGGGCGTTTTAGCTGCAGTAATTCCTGCAGTGAAGGCTTATCGATTAAATATCTCAAAAACATTAGCTAATGCGTAAAATATATATAGTTTTTATCCTATTATTCGGAGTTATTATTGTGCTGGATTCTTCATTAGAAGTTAACTATCCTTTTACTAATACTACCTCTACTGAAGAAATTCCGATTCAAAAAGCAGGATTTATTTCTTCCATTGACACAAAAGTTGATTTTGTTGAAGACGATTTATTCACGCAAGTAAAACCCGATACTTTATCTTGGAAGTTGTTAGGGATAATTAAATACATCAAAAAACCGGACAAAGATTATCCAGACGGAGTAATGTTTCCAATCATCAACTCTGAATTAAAATCAAAAAATAAAAAGAAAATCGTGATGAGTGGTTTTATTATTCCGATTGATAATGTGTCTTATGCGTTGAGTAAAAATGTTTTTGCTTCTTGTTTTTTCTGTGGTCAAGCCGGTCCGGAAACCATCATGGGAATCAAGTTTAAAGGAGCTACTCCAAAACTAAAAACAGATCAATATGTTACTTTAGAGGGAACATTTCGTTACAATGATAATGATGTGAACGATTGGATTTATCACATTGAAAATGCCGTGATTGTGAAAGGCGGAAAATAAAACTTAGTTTTTTCGTTTTTTTGTCATTCCGAAAGATGACGAAGTCGAAATAGGACACGAGCTTTAGCGAACTGGCGAAGCAATCTCCTACGAAGTTGAATAATAGTATTGATAAACCTTTCACAATTACCACAAGATGAAACCCTTTCAACATAAATCCGACATTTTTTTCGATTTAGATCACACCTTATGGGATTTTGAAAAAAATTCTGCGTTAGCATTTGAAACGATTTTTAAAAAGCATGAGTTAGAATTGGACTTAGAACATTTCTTGGAGTATTATATTCCTACAAATTTGAAGTTTTGGAAATTGTATCGTGAAGAAAAAATTTCTCAAGAAGAACTTCGTTACCAACGTTTAAGAGAGGTTTTTGATTTAATGAATAAATCTGTGAAGGATGATCTTATTCATTTACTTTCTCAGGAATATATTCAATATTTACCAAAATTTAATCATTTGTATGATGGTGCTACAGAAATATTAGACTATTTATATCCTAATTATAATTTACATATCATCACAAATGGTTTTCAGTCTGTACAAGATGGTAAAATGAGAAATTCTAACCTCTTAAAGTATTTCAAAACAATCACTAATTCTGAAAGTGCGGGTGTTAAAAAACCAAATCCGATTATTTTTAATCACGCTTTACAACTAGCCAAAACAAATAAGGAAAAATCAGTGATGATCGGTGATAGTTGGGAAGCTGACATTGAAGGTGCATTAAATGTCGGAATGGACGCTATTTTCTTTAACGAATTTAATATTCCGGTTGAAAATAATTTTCCGCAAGTAAATAATTTATTACACTTAAAGAATTATCTTTAACTTTATTTATTTTGAAGATGAAAAAATTTGTTTTTATATTTTTAATATTGGGTGCTTTTCAACTAGTTGCTCAAAACTTAAATGATTATCAATATGTAATGGTTCCCACAAGATTTGCCGATTTTGATACGGAAAACCAATACAGGTTAAACACCATAACAAAGTTTAATTTGGAAAAAATGGGATTTTTTGCGTTTTATGAAAATTCAGATATTCCCAAAGAAGTTGGTGATAACCGTTGTGCAGTGCTTAATGTTGATTTAGTAAAAGGGAAACATTTGTTTTGGACAAAATTAAATGTTGTTTTTAAAGATTGTTTTGGTAAAATTATTTATCAAAGTCCAGACGGTAAAACAAAAGAAAAAGAATATAAAAAGGCTTATCAAGAGGCATTACAAAATGCATTTACTTTTTTGTTTGATTTAAATTATAAATACAATGGTGCCAAAGTTGTAGATCAAACTCCAATATCTTTTTCAACTGCTGAAAAACCTATTTCAACTGTTCCTGAACCGGTTTTTGAAACATCTGATTATTCAAAATTATTATTTGCTCAGCCAACTTCAAACGGATTTCAATTGGTGGATTCCACTCCAAAAGTAGTGTTTAAATTATTCAAAACAGATAGTCCAACAATGTTCTTAGCTCAAAAAGGCAATCAAAATGGTGTTGTTTCATTAAAAGATGGGAATTGGTTTTTTGAATACCAAGAAAATGAAAAAGTGGTTTCAGAAAAAATAGAAATTAAGTTTTAATATCCATATTTATCCTTCCACCTATTTTTTAAAAAATTCCGTAACTCTTTTTCACGAGCATTATTACCAGGCTCATAAAATGAAGTATTCTGAATTTCGTTTGGTAAAAATTCCTGTTCCACAAAATTATTTTCAAAATCGTGAGCATTTTTATATTCATCACCATAACCTAATTCTTTCATCAATTTGGTTGGAGCATTTCGCAAGTGTAATGGAACAGGTAAATCGCCGGTCTGTTTGACGATTTGTTGGGCTTTTCCAATGGCTAAATAACTCGCGTTACTTTTGGCAGATGTCGCCAAATAAATCGCACATTGACTTAATAAAATTCTACTTTCGGGATAGCCGATGGTGGTTACTGCCTGAAAGGTATTGTTTGCCATGATCAACGCAGTTGGATTTGCATTACCAATGTCTTCACTAGCTAAAATGAGCATTCTTCGGGCAATGAATTTTACATCTTCTCCACCTTCAATCATGCGAGCTAACCAATACACCGCTCCATTTGGATCGCTTCCGCGGATAGATTTGATAAAGGCAGAAACAATATCATAATGTTGTTCACCTGTTTTGTCATATAAAACGGTGTTCTTTTGAACCAATTGCATCACTTTTTCATTCGTGATTTCAATGGCATCTTCTTCCGTTGCATTCACGATTAATTCGAAAATATTCAGCAATTTTCTTCCGTCACCACCGGAAAGCCGGAGTAGGGCTTCGGTTTCCGTTAAGGTGATGTTTTTTGTTTTTAAAATCTCGTCTTGTTCAATCGCTCGGTGTAACAATTGTTCTAAATCGTCTTTTGAGAAAGCATTTAGCACATATACCTGACATCTTGACAATAATGCCGGAATCACTTCAAAACTCGGATTTTCTGTGGTGGCACCAATCAACGTAATCCATCCTTTTTCAACAGCGGCTAATAAAGAATCTTGTTGAGATTTGCTAAAGCGATGAATCTCATCAATAAACAAAATTGGGTTTTTGGCAGTGAATAACCCTCCGCTTGTTTTGGCTTTGTCTATCACTTCGCGAATGTCTTTTACCCCCGAATTAATGGCACTTAACGTAAAAAATGGACGTTTACTTTCCTGAGCCATAATTTGTGCCAAGGTCGTTTTTCCGGTGCCAGGTGGTCCCCACAAAATTAAACTCGGAATGATTCCTTTCGCAATTTGATGCGTCAACGAACCTTGTTCGCCAACCAAGTGCAATTGACTAATGTATTCCGATAAATTCTGTGGCCGGATGCGTTCGGCAAGTGGTGCTTCCATGGTGTAAAAATACTCATTTCTGACAAAAAAGCACTATTTTCGTTTTGGATGTGTTTTTGATAATAAGTATAACTATGAAACAAAACTCCTTTATTTTTTCAACTTCCGTCATCGCATGGCCCTTGTTTTTTGTATTGGCTTTGTGGATTGTTTTTTGGGTAGAAGTCAGGTTTAAAATTGATTTAAGCAGTTATGGAATTTTGCCCAGAACAGTAAACGGATTGAAAGGTATAATTTTGAGTCCTTTTTTGCATGGAGACATCAAACATTTGTATAATAATTCGATTCCACTGTTGTTTTTAATAGCCGTTTTGAGGTATTTCTACCGTGAAGTTTCACTCCAAGTTTTAGTATTTGGGATTTTATTTTCCGGAATTGGGACGTGGATGATAGGAAGAGAGAGTTATCATATAGGTGCGAGTGGACTGATTTATGTTTTGGTCAGTTTCATCTTTTTCAAAGGAATTCAAACCCAGTATTATCGACTAGTTGCTTTGTCATTAGTAATTGTGATGCTTTATGGAGGAATGGTCTGGTACATTTTTCCGGAAGTTGAAAACGGAATTTCATGGGAAGGTCATTTGGCCGGATTCATCACCGGATTTTTATTTTCACTTTTATATAAAGCCGAAAAATACAAAAAGCCAATTCGATATGAATGGGAAAAACCTGATTTCAATCCCGAAAATGATCCGTTCATGAAACACTTTGATGAGCAAGGAAATTTCGTCAACACACCAAAACCTGAAGAATTAGAGGTAGATTATTCTTTTTTCAAGATTGATGAAAATGTGTTTTATGAATTTAAACCTGAGAATGAAAAGGAGTAAATAAATTATCTTCTTTGTCTTACCACTTCATACAAAAAAGCTCCACAAGCCACAGAAACATTCAACGAAGCAATGGTTCCAAACATAGGTAGTTTCGCTTTTTCATCTACAATTTTCAAAACAGAGGGATTGATGCCGCGGTCTTCACTTCCCAAAATGATTGCCAAAGGTTCATTTAATGCTAAATCATAAATTGAATCATCCGTTTTTTCGGTAGCGGCAATCGTTTTGATTCCGGAACCTTGCAGGTAAAAAATGGCATCTTTAATGTGTTCCACTTTACAAATCGGTACATTGAAAACGGCACCGGCACTTGTCTTTACGGTGTCTCCGTTCACGGGAGCAGCACCTTGTTTACCAATAATGATTCCGTCAACGCCGGTGCATTCTGCTGTTCGGATGATGGCACCAAAATTACGGGCATCTGACAATTGGTCTAAAATTAAAAAAAGGGGAGTCTTTCCACTTTCCAATACATTGGAAATTAAATTTTCTAAATCATAAAAGTTTACCGGTGCAATTGTTGCCACGGCACCTTGATGATTTTTGGATGTAAGACGGTTTAATTTTTCAAGAGGAACATAAGTAAAATTCACTTTGTGTGATTTCATCACTTTCATTAATTCACGCATCAAGTCGCCTTGAATGTCTTTTTGCAAGAACACTTTATCGATTTCTTTCCCTGCTTGAATGGCTTCGATGATCGCTCTAATTCCAAAAATTTGATTGTCTTTTTCCATGAGGTAAAGGTATAAAAAAACCACTCTTTAAAGGAGTGGTTTATAAATAAAAACAATAGTTTTTTAATCTTGGAAAATTGCCGGCCAGGGTTCGTTTCCTTCACGCGTTAAAACAGTTGTTCCGGTTTCGTTGTAGGTACTAGCAAAATTAATAGTCATTTGAGCTCCATTTACACTTACAATTTCATAAGTCCAAGTTTCTCCATATTGATCAGAGCCTAGTGTTAAAAGATTTTTACAAAACCATTTTACAGCTGCACCATCGTCATAGGCAGGATCATCAAACCAGCAAGATGATTCGAAAAGACCAAAGGAATAGTCGGTTATTCTGTAGGTTCCCTCAGGTAATGGATTACCGTCTTCATCTGTATCAAACCATGTAACAGTTCCACTTACTGTTCCTCCACAAGGACTTGAACCTGGAATTGACATATTGGTTGTTACATAACTATGCGTACCAGCTAAACTAGATTCAAATGGACAGGTTACATTAACATTATATCGGAAAGGAGATCGATAATATGCTCCTCCTACTATGTTCGCACTTGAGTTTTCCCAACTAAAAGTTCTTCCATCTGTTGTTAAATATTTGAAGCGAACTTCAAATTGATCTCCACCATTAAACTCACCATCTTGAACACTTAAGGCTTGAAGTAATTGTGCAAGAGAAATATTTACAGTTATTCTGGGTAATCCGATTGGTCCGGTTGCAAAATCACTTGGTAATAAATCGTAAAGAAATGTTTCTTCTACACCATAATCAATACCGTCATCGGTATTATCTTTAAAACTGGCATACACTTCGACTTTTTCCATTAATCCACCGTTTAATCGATCTTGTGCTTCAAGAATTACTGTAAAAGCGGCATCATCATCTCCAAGAGCAATTTCACTGCTCACCAAATCAATTGTTCGTAGCACGGCACCACTAGTGGTTTCGTCTAGAATACCATCTATTGAGTTATCACTATCACTACATCCGATAAAGAATGTCAGTAACCCAACAACACTTATTTTTAATACTTTATTTTTCATTTTATTTTTTAGTTACCTACCGGAAATCCAGTAGTTGGATTAGTATCCCAGAAAACTCTGGTTGTTACATTATCTTTTTGTGTCACATTTGTATTTGTGTTTGCTTCACTAGCGGGATAGAAAAACGAACGAATGTAATCTCCCGGATTAGGATCAATATTTGGCTGAATGTCTGTAGGAGCACCTGTTCTTCTATAGAAATTATAACCATCAATTCCGTTTCCAAACAAAGTTACAAAGAATTCTTTAGCAATAACATTCAATTTTTGTTCATTCCCTACAGCATTATCCATTAAAGTGCCCACTTCATTTAAATAAGCTACATCAACAGTTGGACCTGGTACAAAGGAAGTATTTGCGTCTATATCTCTAGAAATAAAAGCCCTAACTTTCGAAATAGATTTTTGTACCCCGGCTAATACAAACGATTTTGCGTCACCAGAGCCACCAAATAAAGCAGCTTCAGCTCTAAGAAAATCAACGGTAGAACTTAAAAATATTGGTGTTATTCCATTTCCTTTAGCACCTAAATTTAAATCAGTTTGTTCAAAAGAATTATCATCAAATCTTCCACCAACCGGGTATAGACCATAAGCTGTTTTCTTTGTTCCATCAGGAGGTAAACCTTCATCATTTCCATGATCTCTTCCCCAGTATCCTTCATTATTTTCAATTCTACAATAAACATGATTGCCGGCAGCATAATGAGCTGGTATCGGTTCAACTGTACAACGTAAGTCCTGTTCACTTACTGGAACATCGCTCACTTGTCTATAAAAGTAGAATCGCATTCTTGGGTCTACAACACTTTTGGTGTTTTTCATTTGATTCATCAACCAATTAGACATATATCCACTTGCTCCTGCTGCGCCTGTAGGCGTATAGTTTGCCGCATAGATTGGATGTCTTGTATCTGGATTGGTGTTGTTTGTTCCCCAAGTGAATTGGAAGTCATCCTCAACATTTGTCATATAATTTCCTTCTGCAATTATGCTTTCAAAAGATGAAATTGCGGAAGGATCGACTAATCTTCTTTGCATATAGATTTTAAGTTTTAATGAATTCGCTAGTTTAATCCATTTTGACCAATCTTTTTGATAATAAAAATCAAAGGTTGGTTCAGCCGGTGCATCTGTTTCAAAATTTACAATGGCTTGGTCTAATAATCCTAATGCATTATTATATATTGATTCTCCAGAATCAGTTGCGGGATTTAAATTTGTAATATCAAACGCTTCACTATATGGAACATCTCCAAAAAAGTCGACTAATGTTACCATTAAATAGGCTTCGAAAACCTGTCCCATTCCTGTATGTTTCGTTAAGCCATTGTCTACAGTCACTTGATTTAAAAGTCTAATGTTTTTAATAGTTCCTTGATAAGTATCTTCCCATCTTGTGTCAAAAGAAGAAGGGTCATAGGCAGCAAAATAATTTCTGCCAAACATGTAATGAATGCGACTAACTTCTCCTGCTGTCGTACCGTAGCGTTGAACTACATCTGCAAAATTCAGTTGAACTGCATTAAGCAAAAAGTTAGGATCTGATTGTTCAGGAGACAAACCATTTGGGTTATCTATGATATCCAATTCTGTACTTTCACAACTTATTAAAAGTGTAAATACAGCCAGAATTGCACTTGAAATTTTTATTATTTTTTTCATATTATATTTTTTTAAAAAGAAGCTTTTACACTAAATCCATATCTGCGTGAACTTGGGCCATTTAAGTAATCAAAACCTCTACCGTTACCAACTCCGGTTCCGGCTACGTTCGGGTCAAAATTTACACCTTTTGGTGTGTTGATGGCTTCATACCATAAGTTGTTTCCAGATAAAGTAAAACTTAAACCTCCAAAAAATGTTTTTTCTAACCATTTTTTAGGAATTTCATAGCCTAATGAAATTTCTTGAAGTCTAATTACCGATGCATCAAAAATTCTCATTTCATCAGGACCAGAAAACAAATTATCAAAATAATAACCTGAAGCATTGATTTGAAAATCGTTTACCCCGCCACTTTCATTAACACCGGGTAAAATAAATGTATTTAATCGGTTTTCAGTATCTGTTGTCAATCCTCTACCTAATAAAGTTGCAATAGTTTCTGAATAAATATCGCCTCCATGAACATAACTAATTAAGAAATTAAAATTAAAATTTTTGTATTTAATAGTGTTTCCAACGTTTAAAACCCAATCCGGATTAGGGTCACCTAAAACTGATAAGTTTGGATCTTCAATATAATTTCCTATACTATTCACCACATAGTTTCCATTTTCATCACGTTGAATTGCATTTCCTACGATTACTCCAAGTGGTTGACCAACAATAGCCGCATTTCCTAAATTTGTGAAACCGGAGTAAACAATAATTTGAGAATCACTCGTAAGCTCTTTAACTTCTGTTTCGTTTTGGGTAAAGTTTCCGTTAATTGACCAATTAAAACCTCCCGAATTATCATTTTTAACTAAATCTATACCTAAGTCAATTTCATATCCAGTTCCTTGTACACGACCAATATTTGTTTGTGTAAACAAGAAACCAGTTGAAGCTGGTAGAGGTCTGTCAGTAATTAAGTTTTTAGTATTTCTGTTATAATAAGACACATCTAAAGAAACTCGATTTTTTAGGAATTTTGTTTCAAACCCTATTTCCACTTCATCATAACGTTCCGGTTTTAAATCCGGATTCCCCAATTCTGTTGCAGAAGTAATACCAGGTACAGGTTCAGAACCGTTCAAGAAAGTTCTAGAATTTAATCTTAAAATACTAGAGGTAGGATATCCTTCTGGAAATCCCGCAGAAGTTCCATAACCAGCTCTTAATTTTAAAAAGTTTAATCCATTATCAGAAGTTATTCCATTAAAAGCCTTGGTTGGAATAAATGATAAACTGGCACTAGGATAGAAAATAGAATTATTTATTAAGTTTGAAACCCAATCATTTCTACCTGCAAGTGTAAGATATACATAATTATTGTAATCTATTTCAGCTTGACCATATAATCCAATAATATTTTGTTCTTCATAAAATTGAATTGGTGATTGTTCTGTAAAGTTGAAATGTCTTAGCACCCCAAAAACCAATTGGTTTTCACTATTAACACCTTGTCTATCGTATGTTCTTCTATTTGAAGTTGCACCAAGGTTAAATGTCATTCCAATTTTTTCAGTTAAATCGTAATCTCCATTCAAAACTAAGTTGTGGTCCCAAATAGTTCTGTTATTATCAAATGTACGATATGAACCAAGCGGATTTCCGGTTACACCTCCTCTGTTTTGTGCTACTTCGTTTCTTTCTGTGTAAAAGTCTAATCCAACTCTGTAAATCAAATTTAAATTTTCATTAAAGCTGTATTGTATGGCAGTATTCCCAAATACACGATTGGTAATTTGTTTTGAATAGGAATTAGCCGCTGTCCATCTTGGATTTTGAATACCATTATCACTTCTGTAATATACAGACCCACCTGTTAATGGATTTTGAAATGGCATTCCCATCAAGTCAATACTTCTAGGTGTGTAGAAAACATCACCAAAAATTGAAGAACCATCACCTACAACTCCCGAGCCCTGACTAGCGGCTACTGGCGGAGTTATAAAATCTGTTCTGGAATAATTAAATGTACCACTTATTGTGAATTTGTTTGAAAGGATAGCTCGACCTCCAATTCCAATATTGTTTCTGGTTAATTCATTCCCCGGAGTAAAACCAATATCATTTAAATGCCCATAGTTGGCATTATATGAAACTTTTCCATCATCAGAAGTTCCACTAAAGTTTACAGAAGTATTAGAGACATGACCGGTTCTGAAAAAATCTTTCACGTTGTCATAAGGTTTCCATGGTAATCTAGCTCCTGAAAATTCAGGAAAAGCATCAGCTAATGAAGCTCTGTCATAGGGATGAGCTATAGTTGCATCAGAGGCAATACCTGAATTCGGGTCACCCCATCCCCCAAGTCCATCTTGATAAAATCCCGGTCCCCAGTTACTGAAGAAAAGTCCGTATGATTGATCAAAACCATTACCAAATTTATTTTGATAATCAGGAAGTGAAGCAATTTCATTGTTAAAGTAAGATTGTGTAATGGTTACTTCATTTTTTTTAGGGCCTTTATTTGTGCTACTACTTTTGGTTGTAATTAAAATGACTCCATTTCTACCTAGACTTCCATATAAAGTGGCTGCAGCTAATCCTTTTAAAACATTTACGCTTTCAATATTGTTTGGGTCTAAATCTAAAAATCGGCTAGATCCACTATTTCCATCCACAAAATCGCCATTAGTATTGGTGTCACTACTAAATTGTACTCCATCAACAATAAATAGCGGTTGATTGGAACCGGTTATACTATTTAATCCTCTAATTACAATGTTTGTTCCGGAGCCGGATAAACCACTAGTTTGATTGATTAAAACTCCCGAGGCTTTACCATTTAAGACCCGCCCAATATCACCTTCTGAACGTTGTTCAAGTGCTTCCGATTTAACCTCACTAATGGCATAACCGACGGCTTGTTTTTCTCTTTTTATCCCAAGAGCTGTTACAACAACGCCTTCAAGCACCTCAGTATCCTCAGTCATTTTTACATTGAGTTTCTTATTACTGGCAACAATTTCTTGTTTTAACATGCCAACATAACTAAAAACAAGTATTTCACCTGCTTTCGTGTTAATGCTAAAATTGCCGTCAAAGTTGGTTTCAGTACCATTTGTAGTGTTTTTTACAAAAACACTAACACCGGGTAGTGGAAGTCCGCTTTCGTCAGTTACATTTCCTGTAACCGTAATTTCTTGTCCAAAACTGAGCTGTACAAGAAAAATTAGCAGAAAAACTAATTTTAATTTTTTCTTTGGTTTCATTAATTTTATAATTTGAGTTAGTTATTTCAAAAATCATAAATTAATGTTAAACAAACAAGTATTTTTGTTAAAATGTTCATAAATAATCAATACATTATTCAATGTATTGATAATGAATTAATTGTTTAGAGTGTGTGATGTTTATTAGTTAGAAATTAGTCTTAAAACTAATATGCACAATCGAATTGGAAAGTTTAATTTCTTGATTTCCCACACTTCCATTAGCATAAACCAAATTAAAAAGTCCGTTTTTGGTTAGTAGTCCAAAACCAAAACCCAACCCCAATATAGAATCACTAAAATTGGTTGTTTTGTCTTGGTAATATCCGTAATCAATGATGGAATGGATATATATTCCGGATGTAAGAACATAACGGTATTCCGTTAAAATGGAAGAAAATATATTTCCTTGTAAACTATTTTCATTAAAACCACGAATAGAATTTATTCCACCAAAACGATGTAATTCATTTACAATATAAGCATCACTTTTGAGGTAATAACTTTGCGATTTGAGATGCACAATATTTCTTGCATTCAAATAAACATTGTGTCTAAGTTCTAATTGTCCAAATAGTTGACTCTGTGAATCAGTTTTTGAATCCCGACTACCAAAGCCAACTTTTAGGTGTAATGCTGTTTTTTCCGGAAACAAAAAATCATCGGTTTTAAAATCAGTATATTCAAATTGTCCGGTTACAAAAGAATTTTTAAAATCACTAATAAAACTCGAATTGGTGTTTTGAATATCACTTGACTCGGTGGATTGATAGCCTAAATATGCCCTTGTGTTGTAGGTGAAAAGATATCCCAAATCAATCGAAGTGCGGGTGTTTTGAAAAGTACTATCCTGTTTAAAAATCTGTAATTCTGTTTTTAATCCCAACGAACTTTTAAACAGATAGGGTATTTGCAAACCCGCATTAAAAGTAGTTTGTTCATTGCCATCGCTTTTCCAAAATATAGAAAACTGTTCTCCGGAATTTAAGAGATTATGCAAAAGTAAATCAACATAACCATTAAAATTTATTTTTCCACCTTCGTCGTTGTTAAAGCCTACAAAACCATCAAATCGGTTGGCCTTTGCTTTTTCTAAGTAAACATATACTTTGGTAGAATCTTGTGTAAACAAAATTTCAGGATACTTCGTTTGCCTCACAAACCGAAATCCTTCCACCGTTTTATATAACTTTTCTAAATTCGATTGGTTAAATGTCTGTTTGGCATACATTTTTTTTAAGTTATTTCGATGACTTTCAGGAAATTTCTCAAAGCCATCTATCACAATATCATTTAAAGATCGTTGTTTGTTTGATTTAATCATCAAATCGGCAAAAAGCAGACTTTCTTGTGATCTAAAATTTTCTAATTTCAATTGAGCCAACGAAAAACCAGTTGCTTCCAATCGTTTCAAAATCCCTGACATAAAAAATTCCACATTTTCAATAGGAAGCTTTATTAATTCATTATCCACCTTAAAATCATCATTCAAAAAGACCATTATTTCTTCACCTATATATATATGTATATGTGAAGTTCTTTTACCTAACCGAAATTCAAACAAAAAAGTAGAATCATTTACTTTTTTATTACTTTTATTTTCACTTTCTAAAAAACCCGATTCAAAAAGTTTTTTGCTAAATAGTCTAGTTTCATCCATCAAGCCCTTTGCATTTACAAATCGTTTACCATATCCAATCGAGTCTATTTTTTTTGTTTCTTCATTTGTTGAGCCTTTGATATTTAAATAGATATTTTGAGCCTTTCCGAAACAGAAAAACAAAAAAAACAAGTGAATAAACAAAAACCTTTTCAATGCCAATTTAATTTCGATAAAAGTAACGTAAAAAAATTAGAAATGGTATAAGAGGCTTTTTCCTGCTTTCCAAAACAAAAAGGGCAGTGCTTTGGTAAATATCAATTTCAAAAGTCAATTGTAAATCAATTTCAAAACTTCCATCACCAATCATCCAATTTCCATCCAAAAAACTAAGCTATTCAGCCACTCAACACCACAGTCACTCAAAAAAAACCCAACTCAAACAAAATAAATAAATTATGATTTGTTTTACCAAAAAATATTACTACATTTGCAACCCCTTAAAATAGGGTAATTTTAAAAACATAGAAATTTTTAGTATTAATTATGCCAACAATTCAACAATTAGTAAGAACAGGGAGAGCCCAAATAACTAAGAAGAGTAAATCGGCTGCTTTAGATTCTTGTCCTCAACGTAGAGGTGTGTGTACTCGTGTTTACACAACGACTCCTAAAAAACCAAACTCAGCAATGAGAAAGGTGGCAAGGGTTCGTTTAACAAACGGAAACGAGGTAAATGCATACATTCCGGGAGAAGGACACAATCTACAAGAGCACTCGATAGTATTAGTTAGAGGTGGAAGGGTAAAAGATTTACCAGGTGTTAGATACCATATCGTACGTGGTGCGTTAGATACTGCTGGAGTAGCAGGTCGTACGCAACGTCGTTCAAAATATGGTGCAAAACGTCCAAAACCAGGTCAACCAGCAGCACCCGCAAAGAAAAAGTAATTAGAAACTTTTAAAGAAAAGACATGAGAAAAAGACAGGCTAAAAAGAGACCTCTTTTACCGGATCCAAAATTTAATGATCAATTGGTAACACGTTTTGTAAACAACTTAATGTGGGATGGTAAAAAATCTACCGCTTTCAAAGTATTCTATGATGCTTTAGAAATAGTAGAAACAAAAAAGCAAGATGCTGAAAAATCTGCTTTAGAAGTATGGAAAGACGCATTAACAAATGTAATGCCTCACGTAGAGGTTCGTTCACGCAGAGTGGGTGGAGCTACATTCCAAATTCCAATGCAAATTCGTCCGGATAGAAAAATTTCCTATGCTATCAAATGGATGATTCTTTATGCAAGAAGAAGAAACGAAAAATCAATGGCAGCTAAATTAGCTTCAGAAATTTTAGCAGCAGCTAAAGAAGAAGGAGCAGCAGTTAAGAAAAGAATGGATACGCACAAAATGGCTGAAGCTAACAAAGCGTTCTCTCACTTTAGATTTTAATTCATAAAGAAATGGCTAGAGATTTAAAATACACAAGAAATATCGGAATCGCTGCACACATTGATGCGGGTAAAACTACCACAACGGAGCGTATTCTATTTTATACAGGAAAGTCACATAAGATTGGTGAGGTGCATGACGGTGCTGCAACTATGGACTGGATGGCACAAGAGCAAGAAAGAGGTATTACCATTACGTCTGCTGCTACTACTTGTGAGTGGAATTTTCCAACCAATCAAGGAAAACCAACTGCGGAATCAAAACCGTATCACTTTAACATTATTGATACTCCCGGACACGTGGATTTTACCGTTGAGGTAAATCGTTCGTTACGTGTACTTGACGGATTAGTTTTCTTGTTTAGTGCAGTGGATGGTGTTGAGCCACAATCTGAAACGAACTGGAGACTTGCTGATCAATATCGTGTTCCTAGAATGGGGTTTGTTAACAAAATGGATCGTCAAGGGTCTAACTTCCTTTCTGTTTGTCAGCAAGTGAAGGATATGTTAAAATCTAATGCTGTAGCAATTACTTTGCCAATTGGCGAGGAGCAAGATTTCAAAGGAGTAGTAGATTTAGTGAAAAATCAAGCAATTGTTTGGCATGATGAAACACAAGGAGCTACTTTTGATATTGTTGATATCCCGGCAGACATGGTTGCTGAAGTGAAAGAATTTCGTTCAAAACTTATCGAAGAAATCGCAACTTATGACGAGAACTTATTAGATAAGTATATGGAGGATGAAAATTCTATTACAGAAGATGAAATTAACAATGCATTACGTGCAGCTACTATTGACATGGCAATCATTCCTATGATTTGCGGATCTTCTTTCAAAAACAAAGGAGTTCAGTTCATGTTGGATGCTGTTTGTAAATATTTGCCTTCACCTTTAGATAAAGAAGGTATTGTTGGGACTCATCCTGATGATAGCGAATTATTAGAAGAAGATCAAAGAAAAATTTTACGTCGTCCAGATCCAAAAGAGCCGTTTGCTGCGTTAGCATTCAAGATTGCTACAGATCCTTATGTTGGTCGCTTAGCTTTCTTCCGTGCTTATTCTGGTCGTTTAGATGCAGGTTCCTATATTTTGAATACACGTTCAGGTAATAAAGAAAGAATTTCTCGTATCTACCAAATGCACGCGAACAAGCAAAATCCAATCGAATTTATTGAGGCTGGAGATATTGGAGCAGCAGTTGGATTTAAAGATATAAAAACTGGAGATACAATGTGTGATGAAAAACATCCAATTGTATTAGAAAGTATGAAATTCCCTGACCCTGTAATCGGTATCGCAATTGAGCCTAAAACTAAAGCTGACGTGGATAAAATGGGTATGGCTTTGGCTAAATTGGCTGAAGAAGATCCAACATTTACCGTTAGAACTGATGAAGCTTCCGGACAAACTATCATTTCAGGAATGGGTGAGTTACACTTAGACATTCTTGTAGATCGTATGAAAAGAGAATTCAAAGTAGAGGTTAATCAAGGAGAGCCTCAAGTAGAATATAAAGAAGCTTTCACAAAGGCTGCTCAACACAGAGAAACTTACAAAAAACAATCGGGTGGTCGTGGTAAATTCGGTGATATTGTATTCCGTTTAGAACCGGCCGATGAGGTTGATGGAAAACCATTCGTAGGTCTTCAATTTGTAAATGAAGTAAAAGGAGGTAACGTTCCTAAAGAATACATTCCTTCGGTAGAGAAAGGTTTCAGAGAGGCTATGAAACAAGGACCTTTAGCGGGATACGCTGTTGATAGTTTGAAAGTAACTTTGCTAGACGGATCGTTCCACCCTGTGGATTCAGATGCACTTTCGTTTGAATTGGCTGCTAAAATGGGTTACAAGGAGGTTGCAAAAGCTGCCGGAGCTGTAATTCTTGAGCCAATCATGAAAATCGAAGTAATTACTCCTGAAGAAAACATGGGAGATATCGTTGGGGATTTGAACCGTCGTAGAGGTCAAGTAAACGACATGGGTGATAGAGCCGGTGCTAAAACGATTAAAGCGTTTGTGCCCCTATCTGAAATGTTTGGTTATGTTACTACTTTGAGAACTTTGTCTTCAGGTAGAGCAACTTCAACAATGGAATTTTCACATTACGAACAAACTCCTTCAAACATCTCTGAAGAAGTGATCAAAAAAGCAAAAGGTAACGCTTAATTCTAACGAAAATGAGTCAAAAAATCAGAATAAAATTAAAATCTTACGATCACATGTTGGTGGATAAATCAGCAGAAAAAATCGTAAAAACCGTTAAAAGTACGGGAGCTGTTGTAACTGGACCTATTCCATTACCAACGCACAAAAAAATATTCACTGTATTACGTTCTCCACACGTTAACAAAAAAGCAAGAGAGCAGTTTGAAGTGAGTTCATACAAAAGATTGTTAGATATCTATTCTTCTTCTTCTAAAACTATTGATGCTCTGATGAAATTAGAGTTACCAAGTGGAGTAGAAGTTGAAATCAAAGTGTGATAAATGTACAAAGATGAAAGTATTAAGTGTTAAGACATCCTCTTAATACTTAATACTCTTGTCTTAATACAAAATAAAAAATTTTTAATCATTTATAAATAGTTTAATATGTCTGGGTTAATTGGAAAAAAAATCGGCATGACTAGCATTTTCGACGAGAATGGGAAAAATATTCCTTGCACCGTAATTGAAGCAGGTCCATGTGTCGTTACCCAAGTCAGAACCAAAGCGGTTGACGGGTATGAAGCGTTTCAGCTTGGTTTCGATGACAAAACAGAAAAACACGCCACTAAAGCGGCCATCGGTCACTTTAAAAAAGCGGGAACTTCTGCTAAGAAAAAAGTCGTTGAATTCCAAGATTTTGAAACAGAGTATAAATTAGGTGATTTAGTCACAGTAGAGCAATTCAACGAAGGAGAATTTGTTGATGTTCAAGGAGTATCAAAAGGGAAAGGTTTCCAAGGGGTTGTTAAACGTCACGGTTTCGGTGGAGTTGGACAAGCTACTCACGGACAACACAACCGTTTGAGAGCACCGGGTTCTGTTGGAGCTTCTTCTTACCCATCTAGAGTATTCAAAGGAATGCGAATGGCAGGAAGAACTGGAGGAGAAAATGTAACAATTCAAAACCTTAGAGTTTTAAAAGTAGTAGCAGATAAAAATTTGTTATTAGTGAAAGGATGCGTTCCTGGACATAAAAACTCTTATGTAATCATTCAGAAGTAATGGAAGTAAAAGTTTTAGATATCAACGGAAAAGATACAGGCAGAAAAGTTCAACTTTCTGACGCTGTTTTCGCTATCGAGCCTAACAAACATGCCATCTATCTTGATGTTAAACAATATCTTGCCAACCAAAGACAAGGTACTCACAAAGCAAAAGAAAGAGCAGAAGTTACTGGAAGTACTCGTAAAATTAAGAAACAAAAAGGAACTGGTACCGCACGTGCCGGTAGTATTAAGAATCCATTGTTCAAAGGTGGAGGTACAGTTTTCGGACCAAGACCAAGAAGCTATTCATTCAAATTGAATAAAGCTTTAAAAAGATTAGCTCGTAAATCGGCCTTCTCTCAAAAAGTAAAAGATTCTGAATTAATAGTAATAGAAGATTTTAATTTTGACACACCAAGCACTAAGAATTTTATTACAGTTCTGAAAGCCTTAGGATTAGAAAATAAAAAATCTCTGTTTGTGTTGGGCGATACAAATAAAAATGTATATTTGTCGTCACGCAATTTAAAGGCCTCTAAAGTTGTAACAATCTCAGAATTAAGCACTTATGCTATTTTGAACACAAATAATTTAGTGCTTTTAGAGAGTTCTTTAGAAGGAATTGAAGAAAATTTAAGTAAATAATAGGCCATGAGTATCATAATTAAACCTATCATAACTGAAAAAATCACGAAGCAAAGTGAATTAAACAATCGTTATGGTTTTGTAGTGGACAAGAAAGCAAATAAAATTCAAATCAAAAATGCAGTAGAATCTGCATATGGTGTGAAGATTGTTGCTATCAACACTATGAATGTTAGACCAGATCGTTCTGTGAAATACACAAAAAGTGGAATGATTAGTGCAAAAACAAATGCTTTCAAAAAAGCTATTGTTGAAGTACAAGAAGGAGAAACAATTGATTTTTATAACAATATCTAATAAGTAATGTCAGTTAGAAAATTAAAACCTATTACCCCGGGTCAGCGTTTTAGAGTTGTGAATGGTTTTGACGCCATCACGACTGATAAGCCGGAAAAGTCATTATTGGCACCGAAAAATAACTCAGGAGGTAGAAATAGTCAAGGAAAAATGACCATGCGTTATACTGGCGGTGGTCACAAACAAAAGTATCGTATCATTGATTTTAAAAGAACGAAAGCTGGTATTCCAGCTACTGTAAAATCAATTGAGTACGATCCAAACAGAACAGCTTTTATCGCTTTGTTAGCTTATGCAGATGGTGCTAAAACCTATGTAATTGCTCAAAACGGTTTAAATGTTGGTCAAACTGTAACTTCAGGTGAAGAAGCAGCTCCGGAAATCGGAAATGCTTTACCATTAAGTAAAATTCCACTTGGAACAGTAATTTCTTGTATTGAGTTACGTCCTGGTCAAGGAGCTATTATTGCTCGTTCGGCTGGAACCTTTGCTCAATTAATGGCAAGAGATGGAAAATATGCCACTATTAAAATGCCTTCCGGCGAAACAAGATTAATCTTGTTAACTTGTATGGCTACTATTGGTGCAGTGTCTAACTCCGATCATCAGTTGATTGTTTCCGGTAAAGCCGGTAGATCAAGATGGTTAGGCAGAAGACCTAGAACAAGACCGGTTGCAATGAACCCTGTTGATCACCCAATGGGTGGTGGTGAAGGACGTTCTTCCGGAGGTCACCCACGCTCTAGAAACGGTATACCTGCAAAAGGTTATAGAACTCGTTCTAAAGTGAGCCCAAGTAATAAGTATATTGTTGAACGCAGAAAGAAATAATTAGATAGACATGGCACGTTCATTAAAAAAAGGACCATTCGTACATTATAAATTAGATAAAAAAGTTCTTGAGAATATCGAGAAATCAAACAAAGCAGTGATCAAAACTTGGTCAAGAGCTTCAATGATTACTCCGGATTTCGTTGGACAAACAATCGCAGTACACAATGGTCGTCAGTTTGTTCCAGTTTATGTAACTGAAAACATGGTAGGACATAAGTTAGGAGAATTTTCACCAACAAGATCATTTAGAGGTCATGCCGGTGCTAAAAATAAAGGTAAAAAATAAGAAGCAATGGGAGTTCGTAAAAGAGAAACAGCAGATGCGAGAAAAGAGGCTAATAAGTCGATAGCTTTCGCGAAATTGAATAACTGCCCTACTTCACCTAGAAAAATGCGCTTGGTTGCAGACTTGGTAAGAGGTCAGAAAGTGGAAAGAGCACTAAATGTATTACGATTTAGTCAAAAAGAAGCTTCAAGAAAACTAGAAAAATTGTTGTTATCAGCTATCGCCAATTGGCAAGCTAAAAACGCAGAAGCTAGTATTGAAGAAGCTGCTTTATTTGTAAAAGAGATCAGAGTTGACGGTGGAATGATGTTAAAAAGACTTCGTCCGGCTCCTCAAGGTCGTGCACACAGAATTAGAAAACGTTCTAATCACGTTACAATCGTGCTTGGAGCTAGTAATAACACTCAAAGCAATTAATAAATAAGATGGGACAAAAGACAAATCCAATAGGAAACAGACTTGGGATCATCAGAGGATGGGATTCAAACTGGTATGGTGGAAATGATTACGGTGATAAAATAGCCGAAGATTATAAAATCAGAAAGTATATCCATGCTCGTTTATCAAAAGCTAGTGTATCGAAAGTAATCATCGAGAGAACTTTAAAACTTGTAACCGTTACTATCACTACTGCTAGACCTGGTATCATTATCGGAAAAGGCGGACAAGAGGTAGACAAGTTGAAAGAAGAACTTAAGAAAATTACAGACAAAGAGGTTCAAATTAACATCTTTGAAATTAAAAGACCTGAGTTAGATGCTTATTTAGTTGCAACAAGTATCGCTCGTCAAATCGAAAGCCGTATTTCATACAGAAGAGCTATTAAAATGGCTATCGCAGCAGCAATGCGTATGAATGCTGAAGGAATTAAAGTTTTGATTTCCGGTCGTTTGAATGGTGCTGAAATGGCACGTTCAGAAGGTTTCAAAGAAGGTAGAATTCCTCTATCAACTTTCAGAGCCGACATTGATTATGCTTTGGCTGAAGCTCACACTACTTACGGTAGAATGGGTATCAAAGTATGGATCATGAAAGGTGAAGTTTACGGAAAGAGAGATCTTTCTCCATTAGTAGGCATGGATAAAAAACAAGCTGGTGGTGGAAATAAAGGTGGTGATGCTCCAAGAGGAGGAAAACCAAATGGAAAATCAAACCCACGTAAAAGAAAGTAATTTTTTAAATTAAAGAAAAATGTTACAGCCTAAAAGAACAAAATACCGTAAGGTACAAAAAGGTAGAATGAAAGGTGATTCTCAAAGAGGTCACGAACTTTCAAATGGGATGTTCGGAATCAAATCAATGGATTCTTCGTTCTTAACTTCACGTCAAATCGAAGCAGCTCGTATTGCAGCTACTCGTTTTATGAAAAGAGAAGGACAATTATGGATCAAAATTTTCCCGGATAAACCAATCACTAAGAAGCCTCTTGAAGTACGTATGGGTAAAGGTAAAGGTGCAGTTGAATATTGGGCTGCCGTTGTTAAACCCGGAAGAATTATGTTTGAAGTAGGAGGAGTCCCTTTGGCCGTTGCAAAAGAAGCATTACGCTTAGCAGCCCAAAAGCTTCCTGTGAAAACTAAGTTTGTCGTTGCTAGAGATTTCGAAGCATAATCTTATATACATTATGAAACAATCAGAAATTATAAGTCTATCTGTAGCTGAGTTACAAGAACAACTTAGTCAGTCAAGAAAAACGTATGCCGACCTAAAAACGACTCATACTATTTCTCCAATTCAAAATCCGCTTCAAATTAGAAAGATGAGAAGAACAATTGCGAGATTAGTTACTGAGCTAAGTAAAAGAGAGTTACAATAATTGTATTCTGCTGAAAGATGGAAGAAAAAAGAAATTTAAGAAAAGAAAGAATTGGTGTAGTTACGAGCAACAAAATGGAGAAATCTATCGTTGTTTCTGAAACAAGAAAAGTAAAACACCCATTATACGGTAAGTTCGTGTTAAAAACTAAGAAATATGTTGCACACGACGAAACAAATGACTGTAACATTGGAGATACGGTAAGAATTAGCGAAACGCGTCCTTTAAGTAAATCTAAATGTTGGAGATTAGTTGAAATCATTGAAAGAGCGAAGTAATTATGGTACAACAAGAATCTAGATTAAAAGTAGCAGATAACACAGGTGCAAAAGAAGTTTTGACAATCCGTGTTTTAGGAGGAACGAAACGTCGTTATGCCTCTGTTGGAGATAAAATTGTAGTGTCAATAAAAGACGCAACACCAAACGGTAACGTTAAAAAAGGTGCTGTATCAACTGCAGTTGTTGTACGTACTAAAAAAGAAGTGAGAAGAGCTGATGGATCTTACATCCGTTTTGACGATAACGCATGTGTATTGTTAAACGCTGCAGGTGAAATGAGAGGTACTCGTGTTTTTGGACCGGTTGCAAGAGAACTTCGTGAAAAACAATTCATGAAAATTGTATCATTAGCACCAGAAGTGCTTTAATTCGATTAATGATGACAAAGTTAAAAATCAAAACAGGAGATATTGTAAGAGTTATCGCAGGTGACCATAAAGGTGCTGAAGGTAAAGTTTTACGTGTTTTCGTAGATGCAAATAAAGCGATTGTTGAAGGTACAAACATGGTTTCTGTTCACACAAAACCTAGTGCAAAAAACCCTCAAGGTGGAATCGTAAAGAAAGAAGCTCCTATTCAAATATCAAACTTATCTTTAATTGACCCTAAGTCAAAGAAAGTGACGAAAGTTGGTTTTAAAGTAGAAGGAGATAAGAAAGTAAGATTTTCAAAAAAATCTAATCAAGTATTATAGTAATGGCTTATATCCCTAGACTAAAAGAAGAATATAAAAGCAGAGTTATTCCTGCTTTGAAAGAAGAGTTCGGTTACAAAAATATAATGCAAGTTCCAAAACTTGAAAAAATTGTTGTAAGCCGTGGTGTTGGTGCTGCCGTATCAGACAAGAAATTAGTTGATTATGCAGTAGACGAATTGACAAAAATTACTGGTCAAAAAGCTTTAGCTACTATTTCAAAAAAGGACGTCGCGTCATTTAAATTAAGAAAAGGTATGCCAATTGGTGCTAAGGTTACTTTGCGTGGTGAGAGAATGTATGAATTTTTAGATAGATTGATTACATCTTCTTTACCTCGTGTAAGAGATTTTGGTGGAATTAAAGCAACTGGTTTTGACGGAAGAGGTAATTACAATCTTGGCGTTTTAGAGCAAATCATTTTCCCGGAAATTGATATTGATAAAGTAAACAAAATTTCAGGAATGGATATTACTTTCGTTACAACGGCCAAAACCGACAAAGAAGCAAAATCATTATTAGCAGAATTAGGATTACCTTTTAAAAAGAATTAAGATATGGCTAAAGAATCAATGAAAGCCCGCGAGGTAAAAAGACAAAAAGCGGTAGACAAGTATGCTGAAAAAAGAAAAGCTTTATTAGAAGCTGGAGATTATGAAGGCTTACAAAAATTACCGAGAAATGCTTCTCCGGTTCGTTTACACAATCGTTGTAAATTAACTGGAAGACCAAGAGGGTATATGAGACAATTCGGTATTTCACGTGTAACTTTTCGTGAAATGGCTAACCAAGGATTAATTCCAGGAGTAAAGAAAGCTAGCTGGTAGTTAGTTTATTTCAGCAGATAATTGTACATTTGCCGGATTTTTGCCGGTAACGTACAATTATCTACTTTAAAAAATGTGTTTAATGGTTTCAGGTTCAGCGGAATAGTTCCTCTGAAAACCGTTGCCAAAATTTTATAAATATGTATACAGATCCTATTGCAGATTATCTAACAAGAGTTAGAAATGCAGTGAAAGCCAATCACAAAGTGGTGGAAATTCCTGCTTCTAACCTTAAAAAAGAAATCACAAAGATTTTATTCGATCAAGGTTATATCCTAAGCTACAAGTTTGATGATAGTACTGTGCAAGGTACAATCAAAATCGCTCTTAAGTACGATAAAGTAACGAAAGAGCCCGTAATTAGAGATATCCAAAGAATTAGTAAACCAGGTTTACGTAAATATGCAGGTTCTTCTAGCCTACCAAGAATCCTTAACGGATTAGGAATTGCAATTGTTTCAACATCTAAGGGTCTTATGACCGGAAAGCAAGCGAAACAATTAAATGTTGGTGGAGAGGTAATTTGTTACGTATACTAATAAATAAGACTGAACGATGTCAAGAATAGGTAAAAATCCAGTTGAAATTCCATCAGGCGTAACATTAGAAGTTAACGATGGTGTAATTACAGTAAAAGGGAAATTAGGTCAACTAACACAAGAGTTTTCGGATGTAAGTGTTAAAGTTGAAGATGGTCAAGTACTGGTGGAAAGAACATCAGACCACAAAGATCATAGAGCTAAACATGGTTTGTACAGAGCTTTAATCAGCAACATGATTAATGGGGTGTCTACCGGTTTTACAAAAGAATTAGAGTTAGTAGGGGTAGGGTACAGAGCTTCTAATCAAGGTCAAAAATTAGATCTTGCTTTAGGATTTTCTCACAATATCATTTTAGAAATTGCTCCAGAAGTTAAATTGGAAACTATTTCAGAAAAAGGTAAAAACCCAATCGTTAAACTAACCTCTCACGATAAACAACTTTTAGGTCAGGTTGCCGCTAAAATTAGAGGTTTCCGTCGTCCAGAACCTTACAAAGGAAAAGGAGTTAAATTCGTAGGTGAAGTATTAAGAAGAAAAGCAGGTAAATCAGCTTAAAAAAGTAAGATTATGTCATTAACAAAATCTGATAGAAGACAGAGAATTAAGTTCAGAATTAGAAAGATTGTAAGCGGAACTGCTACTAAACCAAGACTTTCTGTATTCAGAAGTAACAAAGAAATCTACGCACAATTAGTAGACGACGTAAACGGTGTAACGCTATTAGCCGCTTCCTCTAGAGATAAAGGAGTAGATGCTAAAGGGACAAACGTTGAAGTAGCTAACGCAGTAGGAAAATTAGTTGCTGAAAAAGCATTGAAAGCAGGTATAGAAACTGTAACTTTCGATAGAGGAGGCTACTTATACCACGGTCGTATTAAATCATTAGCAGAAGGAGCGAGAGCTGCCGGACTTAAATTCTAAGAAATTATGTATAGTCAATACAAAAATGTAGAGTTAGTAAAACCTAGTGGTCTTGAATTAAAAGATCGTTTGGTAAGTGTAAATCGTGTTACCAAAGTAACAAAAGGTGGTAGAGCATTTGGTTTTTCTGCTATTGTTGTGGTAGGTGATGAAAACGGAGTTGTTGGTCACGGACTAGGAAAATCGAAAGATGTATCAGAAGCAATTGCTAAGGCTGTAGAAGATGCAAAGAAAAATTTAGTAAAAATTCCTTTAAGTGGTCAATCTGTTCCTCACGAACAAAAAGGAAAATTTGGTGGAGCGAGAGTTTTCTTGATGCCAGCATCTCACGGTACCGGGGTTATTGCCGGTGGTGCTGTGCGTGCGGTACTTGAGTCAGTTGGAATCCACGATGTATTATCAAAATCTCAAGGGTCTTCAAATCCTCACAACGTAGTAAAAGCAACTTTTGATGCTTTACTTCAAATGAGAAGTGCTTATACAGTAGCTAAGCAAAGAGGAATTTCTTTAGAGAAAGTATTTAAAGGTTAATATACAAGGAAATTATGTCAAAGATTTTAGTAAAACAAGTAAAAAGTCAAATCAACTGTCCTCAAACTCAAAAGAGAACATTGATTTCTTTGGGTCTTAAAAGATTAGGACAAGTAGTAGAGCATGAAAATTCATCTGCTATCCTTGGTATGGTAAATAAAGTTAAACACTTAGTTTCTGTAGAAGAAGCTAAATAACACTATTCAAAATGAATTTAAGTAACTTACAACCAGCTGAAGGTTCAACACACAACCAAAATAAACGATTAGGTAGAGGAGAAGGATCCGGTAAAGGTGGAACTGCGTCACGTGGTCACAAAGGAGCAAAATCTCGTTCTGGTTATTCTAAAAAGATTGGTTTTGAAGGAGGGCAAATGCCACTTCAAAGACGAGTACCTAAGTTTGGATTTAAAAATATCAATAGAGTAGATTATCAAGGAATCAACCTTGATACACTACAAGCTTTAGTGGATAACGGAACAGTTACTGATACAGTAGATTTTGCTACTATCATTGACAATCGTTTAGCTACTAAAAACGAATTGGTAAAAGTATTAGGTCGAGGTGAATTAAAAGCGAAATTAAAAGTAACCGCTCACAAATTTACTGCTACTGCAAAAGCAGCAATTGAAGCTGCCGGTGGTGAAGCCGTAACTTTATAATTTACTGACTGTATGAAGAAATTTTTTGAAGCACTCGCAAACGTATGGAAAATAGAAGAACTGAAGAACCGAATTATGGTTACTTTAGGTTTACTCTTAGTATATCGTTTTGGAGCACAGGTTACTTTACCGGGAATCGATGCCACTAAGTTAGAAGGTTTAGCATCGCAAACAGACCAAGGGATCGGTTCGATTCTAAATATGTTTACCGGAGGAGCATTTTCACAAGCATCTGTTTTTGCCTTGGGAATTATGCCCTACATTTCTGCATCCATTGTGGTGCAATTAATGGGAATCGCAGTTCCTTATTTACAAAAACTGCAAAAGGACGGTGAGAGTGGTAGAAAAAAAATCAATCAGATTACACGTTGGTTAACGATTGCTATCACTTTAGTACAAGGACCTGGATACATTTATAATTTGTACAGAACCTTACCATCCGAAGCATTTTTATTAGGATTTAATTCATTCTCATTCCTCTTTTCAGCTGTAGTTATTCTTGTAACAGGAACTATTTTTGCGATGTGGTTAGGTGAAAAAATTACTGATAAAGGAATTGGTAACGGTATCTCCTTATTAATTATGGTAGGTATCATAGCCCGTTTACCGGAAGCTTTTTTGCAAGAATTTGTTTCCACAGTAACACAAGATCAAGGAGGTTTGGTAAAATTAGTGTTTGAAATTATTCTTTGGTTATTAATTATCATAGCTAGTATTCTTTTAGTGATGGCGGTTAGAAAAATACCGGTTCAATATGCCAGAAGAACAGCCGGTGGTGATTTTGAACAAGATATGATCGGTGGTAATAGACAATTTATTCCTTTGAAACTCAATGCTTCAGGAGTAATGCCTATTATTTTTGCACAGGCAATTATGTTTATTCCTGCTGCAGTAGCTGGTCTTTCATCCACTGAAATGGCTCAATCCGTTACAGGAGCTTTTAGTGATATGTTTGGGTTTTGGTACAATGTAGTTTTTGCTTTGTTAATTATCGTTTTCACGTATTTTTACACCGCAATTACAGTACCAACCAATAAAATGGCAGATGATTTAAAAAGAAGTGGTGGATTTATTCCGGGTATCAGACCAGGATTAGAAACTTCTGACTTTTTAGATAAAGTGATGTCTTTAATTACATTACCGGGTTCTCTTTTCTTAGCAATTATAGCAGTATTTCCTGCGGTTGTTGTTAATTTAATGGGAGTTCAACAAAACTGGGGAATGTTTTTCGGAGGTACATCCTTATTAATTATGGTGGGAGTTGCAATTGATACTATGCAACAGATAAATTCTTATTTGTTGAATAGACATTATGATGGTTTAATGAAAAGTGGTAAAAATAGAAAAGCGGTAGCTTAATTTTTATGGCAAAACAATCAGCAATAGAACAAGACGGATCAATCATCGAAGCATTATCAAATGCAATGTTCCGCGTAGAATTAGAAAATGGTCACGTTGTGATTGCTCATATTTCCGGTAAAATGCGTATGCATTATATTAAATTATTACCTGGTGATAAAGTTAAATTGGAAATGAGCCCTTACGACCTGACAAAAGCAAGAATTACTTATAGATATTAAAGCTATTTCACAATGAAAGTAAGAGCATCAGTAAAGAAAAGAAGTGCCGAATGCGTAATCGTTCGCAGAAAAGGCAGATTGTACGTTATTAACAAAAAGAATCCTAGATTTAAACAAAGACAAGGATAATTATGGCAAGAATCGCAGGGGTAGATATACCTAAAAACAAAAGAGGAGTTATTGCTTTAACCTATATCTTCGGTATCGGTAAAAGCAGAGCTATTGAGATTTTAGAAAAAGCTCAAGTTAGTCAAGACAAGAAAGTTCAAGATTGGAATGACGACGAAATTGGAGGAATCCGTGACGCCGTATCCTATTACAAAATTGAAGGAGAATTGCGTTCAGAAGTTTCCCTACACATCAAACGTCTTATGGACATTGGATGTTACAGAGGAATCCGTCATAGAGCTGGTCTTCCGTTAAGAGGACAAAGAACTAAAAACAATTCAAGAACAAGAAAAGGTAAAAGAAAAACTGTTGCTAACAAGAAAAAAGCAACTAAATAATAAGTAATATGGCTAAGACAACAACAAAAAAACGTAAAGTTATCGTTGAATCAACGGGTGAAGCTCATATTAATGCAACTTTTAACAATATTATTATTTCCCTTACGAATAAAAAAGGGGAAGTAATTTCTTGGTCTTCTGCCGGTAAAATGGGTTTTAGAGGATCTAAAAAGAACACACCATATGCTGCACAAATGGCTGCAGAAGATTGTTCAAAAGTAGCACTTGAGGCTGGATTAAAGAAAGTAAAAGTGTATGTGAAAGGACCAGGTAACGGACGTGAGTCTGCTATCCGTTCAATCCATAACGGTGGAATCGAAGTAACAGAAATTATCGACGTTACTCCAATGCCACACAACGGATGTAGACCTCCAAAAAGAAGAAGAGTTTAATGATTAACTGATTTATTTCAGTTCTTTATAATTTTTATTTAAGTATAACCCAAGGTAGAGACTGATTATCGAAGGATTTGACCTGAATTCATAATCACTACCTTAAAACAATTTAAAATGGCAAGATATACTGGTCCAAAAACTAAAATAGCTCGTAAATTTGGCGAAGCTATCTTCGGAGAAGACAAAGCCTTCGAAAAAAGAAATTACCCTCCAGGGCAACATGGTTTAGCCAAAAGAAGAGGAAAAAAATCTGAATATGCAGTTCAGTTGATGGAAAAGCAAAAAGCAAAGTACACTTACGGAATTCTTGAAAAACAATTCAGAAATTTATTTGAAAAAGCAGCAGCATCAAAAGGTGTAACCGGTGAAATCCTTTTACAACTTTGCGAAGCTCGTTTAGACAACGTGGTTTACAGAATGGGTATTGCTCCTTCAAGAAGAGCAGCTCGTCAAATCGTTGGACACAGACACATCACTGTAAATGGTGAAATCGTGAATGTTCCTTCTTACCACCTAAAACCAGGCGATAAAGTAGCTGTTCGTGAAAAATCTAAATCTGTTGAAGCTATCAACAATTCGTTAGCAAGTGCTAGCAAAGTATATGAGTGGATCACTTGGAACAATGATACCAAAGAAGGTACTTTTGTAACCGTACCACAACGTTTACAAATCCCAGAAAACATCAAAGAACAACTAATCGTTGAGTTATACAACAAATAATAATTGACAGTAGTCGTAATTATGGCAATATTTAATTTTCAGAAGCCCGATAAAGTTATCATGATCGATTCAACCGATTTTGAAGGTAAGTTTGAATTCAGACCTTTAGAACCTGGTTACGGATTGACTGTTGGTAATGCACTTAGAAGAGTTTTGCTTTCCGCTCTTGAAGGATATGCAATTACATCTGTACGTATCGAAGGTGTAGATCACGAGTTTTCTACCATCTCCGGAGTAGTAGAAGATGTTACCGAAATCATTTTGAACTTAAAACAAGTTCGTTTCAAACGTCAAATTGAAGAAGTTGACAACGAAACCGTGACCATCTCTATCTCTGGTAAAGAACAAATTACAGCTGGTGATTTTCAAAAATTCATTTCAGGTTTCCAAGTTTTAAATCCTGAATTGATTATCTGTAATCTTGATTCTAAAGTTAACATCAATATGGAGTTAACCATCGAAAAAGGGAGAGGATATGTTCCTGCAGAAGAAAACAAAAAACAAAACGCAGCCATCGGAACCATTTTCACCGATTCTATTTTTACACCAATCAAAAATGTAAAATATGCAATCGAAAACTTCCGTGTTGAGCAAAAAACAGATTATGAAAAATTAGTTTTCGAAATCAAAACTGATGGTTCAATTAATCCAAAAGACGCTTTAACAGAAGCTGCCAAAGTTTTAATTCACCATTTCATGTTGTTCTCAGATGAGAGAATCACTTTAGAAGCAGACGAAATTGCACAAACAGAATCCTATGACGAAGAGTCATTACACATGAGACAATTGCTTAAAACAAAGCTTGTTGATATGGATCTTTCTGTAAGAGCATTGAATTGTTTGAAAGCGGCTGAAGTTGATACATTAGGTGATTTAGTATCATTCAATAAAAATGACTTGATGAAATTCCGCAATTTCGGTAAGAAATCATTGACCGAGCTGGATGAGCTTGTAGCAATCAAAAACTTACATTTCGGAATGGATTTGTCAAAATATAAACTAGATAAAGAATAAATTACTTCATATTTTGCTCTCCAAAGCGGATTGAAGCAAGATGAAGGTTAAAAAAAACACGTCATGAGACACGGAAAAAAAGTAAACCATTTAAGCAGACAACAAGGTCACAGAAGATCAATGTTAGCGAACATGGCTTGTTCATTAATTGAACACAAAAGAATCAATACAACAGTTGCCAAAGCAAAAGCATTGAAACAATTTGTTGAACCATTGATTACCAAATCGAAAGAAGATACTACGCACAACAGACGTATTGTTTTTGCTTACTTGAGAAATAAATATGCTGTGACTGAGCTTTTTAGAGAAGTGGCTGCAAAAGTAGGCGACCGTCCGGGCGGTTACACACGTATCATCAAGTTAGGAAATCGTTTGGGAGATAACGCTGACATGGCGATGATCGAATTAGTAGATTTCAACGAACTATACAACGGAGGTAAAAAAGAAGAGAAAAAAGCAAAAAGCCGTCGTGGTGGTAAAGCTAAAAAAGCTGAAACTACTACTCCGGAAGCAAAAGAACCGGAAGCACCGGCTGCTGATTCAACTCCAACAACCGAAGCGACTGAATAATGAAATTCATTATCAAATAATCAAAAAGGATAAACTTTCGAGTTTGTCCTTTTTTTTTGATTCAAGCTGAATTTATTTCAGTTTCAGAAGCGAATGGCTTGGGCTTTTTCAGGAAACCATGTTCCCGTTTTCCGCTATATCTTTTGTTTCGCAAGCTACACAAAAAGGATACCGCTGCAATCGGGGCTTAAAAGTAAACCATAAAAAGTGAGCAATAAAAATTATAGACCACCCATTATCCATCTCGTCTCCCCCTCCTTTGGAGGGGGTCGGAGGGAGGTTAAAAACTCAAATGAACTTCAACTTTAAATTACCTTAATTTCTTATTGGTTCAAAAATTAAAAACTTACATGCCTTATATAGTTAAAAAATATCAGCCAGAAAAAACCTTAGTGCCTCAGGACCTCAGTTCCATAGCACCTCAGAAAAAAAACTTTCCCAAATTAAGAAATTAAACTAAATTTGCAAAACAACACACAACCATGAACTACAACACACGACAACCTGCCATCCTTTTACTTGCAGATGGCACCATTTTTCACGGAAAATCAATCGGAATCAGCGGCAAAACCTTCGGTGAAGTCTGCTTCAATACGGGAATGACCGGTTACCAAGAAATTTTTACTGATCCTTCTTATTTTGGTCAAATTATGGTCGCCACCAATGCTCATATTGGCAATTATGGCGTAAACGACCAAGAAGTAGAATCCAATTCCATCAAAATTGCCGGATTAGTTTGCAAAAATTTCAGCTTTAATTATTCAAGACCAGATGCAGCCGGAAGTCTTTACGACTATTTCGAAAAGCAAAAACTCATTGCCATTTCGGATGTTGATACACGTGCTTTAGTCAGCTATATCCGTGACCACGGTGCACAAAATGCTGTAATTTGTACCGATGGAACTTCAATCGATGATTTAAAAATACAATTAGCTAATGTTCCCGATATGAAAGGATTGGAGTTAGCCTCCACCGTTTCAACGAAAGAACCTTATTTCTTCGGAGACGAAAAAGCAACCTACAAAATTTCAGCATTGGATTTAGGGATTAAAACTAACATCCTTCGCAACTTAGCCAAGAGAGATTGTTACATCAAAGTATTTCCATACAACGCTTCGTATGCCGAATTGCTAAGTTTCAATCCTGATGGATACTTTTTGTCCAACGGTCCAGGTGATCCGGAACCACTAACCGACGTAATCGAAGTAGCGAAACAAATCATTGCTGACAATAAGCCGCTATTCGGAATCTGTCTTGGACATCAAATCATTGGTTTGGCCAACGGCATTTCAACCTATAAAATGTTCAACGGGCATCGGGGAATCAATCATCCCGTAAAAAATCTCATCACAGGAAAAGGTGAAATTACTTCTCAAAACCACGGATTTGCTGTGGTTCGCGAAGAACTTGAAATACATCCGGATCTAGAAATCACCCACGAACATCTTAACGACGGAACCGTTGCCGGAATGCGAATGAAATCCAAAAATTGCTTCTCAGTGCAATACCATCCCGAAGCTAGCCCCGGCCCACACGATTCATCCTATTTGTTTGATGATTTTATTTCCAACATAAAAAAAGCTACATTACAAGAAGCATAAATTTACTAGAGCCTGACAGTTTTATAAATTGTCAGGCCTTTTTTTACACTAAAACGTTTGCGTTTATAACTTTCTTAAATTATATAAAATTCCAAATTTAGAATCCTTAAATTTGTGTATCATTCAAAAAAAGTAACTAAAAAATAATAAATAAACAGTATCATGAGTATTATTATCAAAGTACATGCAAGACAAATCCTTGATTCTAGAGGAAATCCAACCGTAGAAGTAGATGTCATTACAGAAAACGGAATTTTAGGAAGAGCAGCCGTTCCATCAGGAGCTTCCACAGGTGAACATGAAGCCGTGGAATTACGTGATGGCGGAAAAGCCTACATGGGGAAAGGTGTTTTAAAGGCAGTAGATAATGTAAATACAATCATCGCAGAGGAAATTGTGGGTATGTCGGTTTTTGAACAAAATCAAATTGACAAAACCATGATTGAATTGGATGGGACACCAAATAAATCAAATTTAGGTGCTAATGCAATTCTGGGTGTTTCATTGGCCGTAGCTAAAGCAGCTGCTAACGAATTAGGAATGCCTTTATACCGTTACGTAGGAGGAGTTTCTGCCAATACATTACCTGTGCCGATGATGAATATTATCAATGGGGGTTCACATTCCGATGCTCCGATTGCATTCCAGGAATTCATGATTATGCCTATAAAAGCTACCAGTTTTACACATGCCATGCAAATGGGAACAGAGATTTTTCACAACTTGAAAAAAGTATTACACGACCGTCATTTGTCTACTGCTGTAGGTGATGAAGGTGGATTTGCCCCTAACTTAGCCGGAGGAACCGAAGATGCACTGGATTCAATCAAATTTGCAGTTGAAAACGCAGGATATAAATTTGGAGACGATGTAATGATTGCCTTAGATTGTGCCGCTGCCGAATTTTATGTAAACGGAAATTACGATTACAAAAAATTTGAAGGCGAAACCGGTAAAATCAGAACTTCTACCGAACAAGCCGAATATTTAGCAGAATTAGCTTCAAAATACCCGATTATTTCCATCGAAGACGGAATGGACGAAAACGATTGGGACGGTTGGAAATACCTAACCGACCTAATCGGTGATAAAGTTCAATTGGTTGGAGATGATTTATTTGTAACCAATGTGCAACGTTTATCTACCGGAATTCAAAAAGGAATAGCCAATTCCATCTTGGTAAAAGTAAACCAAATAGGTACGTTAACTGAAACTATTGCTGCAGTAAACATGGCCCATAACGCTGGTTATACCTCTGTCATGTCACATCGTTCAGGAGAAACAGAGGACAACACCATTGCCGATTTAGCCGTAGCTTTAAACTGTGGTCAAATTAAAACCGGTTCGGCTTCACGTTCAGATCGTATGGCAAAATACAATCAATTACTTCGCATTGAGGAAGAATTAGGAAATGTGGCTTACTTTCCGGGTAAAAAAGCATTTAAACAAAAATAATTGAATTTTATTTCAATATAACCCTTTCACGTAAAACCGAAAGGGTTTTTTTATGCCCAAAAACCACTCGGTTTTATATTTTTAGTAAAGAAAATTAGATTTTAATCAATTTTTTCAGAGTAATTTATCAACACGAAATCGATGTAGATTGAATAATAATTATTTTTTAAAAAAAAAATAGTAAATTTACCTAAATTTAACCTATAAAATTCCCAAATATAAAACTACTTACTTATGAAAAAATTATTACTATTATTTTTTGCAATTAGCAGCCTAGCTATTTCTGCACAGACTTACACCAACGGTTGTGGTAACTGGTCAAATGTATGGAGAAATTCTTCAGGTTGTTTCGGATATACCGGAGGAGTTGGTTTATTTTCATTTGGAGCTACCAATCAAGGTGATTTGAATGGAAGGTTTATAACCGTAGATGGTACGATAGGAGGTACACAAGTTACTCTAAATCCTGGACAGAAAATTGTCATGCGAATAGACGGTGCAACAGCAAGTGGCAGAACCGGTATTGTAACTGATGGAATAATTGGTTTTTCTTTACGAAGTACAACTAATTTATTTGATGGGGGAGCAGATTTAGACTCTAGATACAACAACAATGCCTTAACAAAAGTTGAATTTCGTGGTGGTGATGGGAATGCAAGATATTTAAAAAGCAGTGGGCTAGAATATGCTAACATGCCGGATTTCAACACATTCAAAGCAGGTGTGACATACGAAATCGAAGTTATTTCGGATAAGGAATTTAATCTTGTTATCGGTGGTACAAGAAACAATATTGAACTATTTGCTGGAGGTGGTGGTTCAATCAGACAAATTCAAGTTAGAAATAGTGGAGCAAACATGGATGGACGATTTACTAATCTAGCAGTATCCAACTTACCCATCAATTTAACTTCTAATACAGGCGAAACCTTTACTGTAACCGGCGTGATGAGTAATAACGGTGCGACAGAAAATACCGTGAACAAAAATGGAGTGGGAACAGTGATTCTAACCGGACAAAATACTTTTACCGGATTAACTTCTGTGAATGCCGGAACATTGCGTTTAAACAGAACCGGTGGTGCAACATTGCCATCAACCAATAATGTAACAGTGAGTTCAGGGGCTACTTTACGCGTTTCAACTAATCAAACCTTAAATAATTTGACTTTACCGGCTGGGGCTAGTTTGACTGTCGATACCGGAGCCACACTTACTATTAACGGTACATTTACATACAGCGGAACCATTTCAGGAGCCGGAACCATTGCTTATGGTGCTACCGGAACACTTATTTATGGGTTAACCGGAAGTCAAACCACTGCTATGGAATGGCCTAGTTCAAACGGTCCTTCTTCTGTTACGATTAATTCAGGGAGTTATTCTTTAGATTCTACTAAATCACTTTCCGGAGATTTAATTCTTAGTTCCGGAACTGCATTAACTGTTCCATCTTCCATGAATATAACAGTAGGAGATGATTTAATTAATAACGGTGGAACGGTAACAATCCAAAATAATGCCAACCTTATTCAAAACGGAACCACTAATGATAATGTAGGTGATGTAGCAGTTTTGCGAAACAGTGCCAGTTTATTCCGTTTGGATTACACCCTATGGTCGTCACCGGTTGCGGGTCAAAATTTATTAGCTTTTTCACCCAATACGTTAGTGAATCGATTTTATACCTATGATTCTTCAACAGATAATTATAGTACGATTGTTCCTTCTACAAATAATTTTGCTGAAGGGGTAGGCTATCTAATTCGAATGCCGGATGATCACCCAAGTGCTACAGCTACTGTTTGGAATGGTTCATTTAACGGTGTGCCTAATAATGGTGATGTTAGTGTTTCGGTTACTAATGATACCTATAATGCGGTAGGGAACCCGTATCCTTCAACCATTGATGCAGATGATTTTATCACTGCCAATGGAATTTCAGAAGCGTTGTATTTTTGGAGAAAAACAAACAATGCTGCAGCTTCCTCCTATGCCACTTACACTTTAGCCGGAGGTGTTGGGACAGGTTCTAATTCGGGCGATCCACTTGGCTTAGTTCCCAATGGTGTGATACAAGTAGGGCAAGGATTCATCGTAAAATCAACTTCTACTACTATTAATTTTGATAATACCATGCGAATTGGTGACAACAATAACCAATTTTTTAGAAGTTCATCCGAAATAGAAAACAACCGCATTCGCCTGACAGCTACCGGAGAGAACGGCTTCTATAGCCAACTATTAGTGAATTATCGTTCGGAAGCCACCAATGCTTTTGATGCGGCTTTAGACGGACGTTACATCAACGACAATGAAAATGCGTTCTACACCCTTTTGGAACAAGAACCTTTTACCATTCAAGCCAGAGCATTGCCTTTCGAAAATACAGATGTGGTTCCGTTAGGATTTAAAACCACCAATGCCGGAACTTTTTCTATTGTTTTAAATGAAAAAGACGGTGTCTTTGCTGATAATTCTGAAATTTTTATCAAAGATATTGACCTGGGGATTTGGCATAATATCACGGAATCACCGTATGAATTCGTTAGCGAATCGGGTGTTTTTTCACAACGCTTTGAACTTGTTTACCAAGACGTGTTGTCTGTGAATGAACCAACTGTCAATGCGAATCATTTCATTGTTTTAAAAGAAAATAATGGGGTGTCCGTTCGTGCTATTCATGAAGAAATTTCTTCCGTGACCATTTTTGATTTAAGTGGAAGAATAATTGCTACTTCCCAAAACAATGCTTCAACTTACTTAACCATTCCATTAGGATCGATTCAATCACAAGTACTTTTAGTACAAATGATTACTCAAAATGGAACGGTCGTGTCTAAAAAATTAATATATTAAAAATAGAAATTAACGTAAAAAAAACCTCCTCATTTGTAGGAGGTTTTTTTACTTTGTAAAATTCTTTTCAAACATTTAACCATTTCATAATCAGAAATTTTAGTAAATCGATAAAGTGTAACATTTTAACGTTATATTTGCACCCGATTTGACGGCTTTGGTCGTTAAATTTCCAAAAACTAAAATTTTTTATTTATGAATTTATCTTTACTTAAAACTTTTGGGAAGTTTTTTATTTTTTTTCTGATTTTAGTGGGAGTTACTGTTAATGCTCAACAAGCTGCATGGACATTTGACACCTCATTAGCTGCTCCAAATACTCCAACTAGTGTTACAGCTAATATTGGTAATCAATCTGGAATAGCCACTATTTTTGCAAATGGTACAAATGGTTCTTCAACATGGATTACAGCTACTACTGGAAATGAATTAACAATGTTTGCAGGGACAACGATTAATGATCCTCGAGGTACAACTGTTGCTGGTAGCTCATACTCTTTAGTTGGAGGAACAGGAAATTCTGCTAATGGAAAAAGCATAGTTTTAAAATTCTCTATGACAGGTTTTGAAAATCCAGTACTTTCATTTGCAACAAGAGGAACAAGTACAGGTTTTAATAACCATCAATGGGCTTGGAGTACAGATAATTTGACTTATACAAATTTCGGAACCAATACTGCTAATACAACATCAACTTTTTTAACAAGAACATTAGATTTAAGTTCAATAAATGAAGTCGATAATGCCAGTGTTGTTTATTTGAGATTAACAGTTTCAGGAGCTACTAATTCAACAGGTAATAATCGATTAGATAATTTTGTAATAAATGCATCTGCAATAGTTTCCGGTCCAACAGTAACTACTACCGCAGCTACTGCCATTGCTACTACAAGTGCTGATTTAAATGGTGCTATCAACGCTAACGGAACAACCACCGACGCAAGTTTTGAATACGGTACAACAGTAACCTATGGAAATTCTATAACGGCAACTCCGTCAACAGCAACAGGTACTTCAGATACAAGTATATCAGCCACAATTGGTTCTTTAGCGGTCAATACTCTCTATCATTACAGAGCAGTAGGAACAGTGAGTGCTGTATCCACTAATGGTTCAGACATGACTTTTTATACACTGGCAAATACACCGGGCGTTGTAGTTGTTACGAATCCACTGCAAACAACTCTTGATGTTACGGTTGATGCTACAACTGAAAATTCAAATCCGGCAACAACAGAGTATGCTATACAAGAAACGGGAGGACAATATGTTCAAGGTGATGGCTCATTGGGTGCTACTGCGGTTTGGCAAACTGCTGCTACATGGAGTACAATTACTGTAACCGGTTTAACAACTTCTACTACTTATACTTTTCAAGTGAAAGCCAGAAATGGAGCTAATGTTGAAACCGGTTTTGGAAGTACGGAATCCGGTACTACTTTGGCCGCTCAATTGGTGGATTATGCCGTAGTTCAGTTTCCTAACACTACTCAAAATATTTTGGAAGGCGGTAGTTTAACCGTTTATATCAGAGCTTATGAACCGGGATTAACCACCCTATCAGGCGAGCAAAGTAACCTTTTTGGATGGGTTGGATATAGTTCAACGGATGATGATCCTTCAAATCCGGGATGGACTTGGGTTCCGGCAACATTCAATACCGAATATGGTAATGATGATGAATACCAAGCGACGTTGAGCAGTTTGCCAATCGGGACCTATTATTATGCCGGTCGTTTTCAAATTGGTACAGGACCTTTTGTATACGCAGGTTCCGGAGGAAACTGGAATAATGATAATGTTACTTTAAATGTGAATGCGGATGTAGTAAATTTTGCCAACATTCAATTCCCAACTTCAGCCACCCTAACTGAGGGTGAAACAGTGACTGTTTTTGCACAAGTATATGAACCGGGCGTAACAGAAGGAGCAGGTCAAGGAGCAGGCATCACGGCAGAAATAGGGTATTCTTCAACCGATACAACACCGGATGGAACATGGACATGGTTATCTGCCTCACATAATGCTTCAGTAACCGGAAACAACGATGAATACCAAGTAAATTTAGGGACAGGACTAACTCCTGGAACCTATTATTATGCCTCTCGTTTTATCAAAACCGGAAGTAGTACTTATGTGTATGGAGGAACCAATGGATCGCCATGGGCTTCGAGTGGTGTATTAACTGTAAATGCATTGGGTACACCAACCGCTACCGCAGGAACATTAATCGGACAAACTGAATTTACTGCCAATTGGGAGGCTGTAGCAGGAGCAACAAGTTATGAAATTGATGTATATGAGCAAACAACAATTTTTGCTACGGATTTGTTTATATCGGAATATATAGAGGGAAGTAGTAGTAATAAATATATTGAAATTTACAATGGTACAGGTGTTACTATTGATTTAAGTGATTATGAGTTACGCTTATATGCCAATGGTGCATCAACACCAACTAATGCAAATGTTTTATCTGGCAACTTAGCAAATGGTGCAACAATAGTTTACAGGAATTCAGCCGCAAGTGTATATGGAGGAACCACAACAGTTGATTCTGCGGTAAACTTTAATGGTGATGATGCCGTTGCTTTGTATAAAATTAGTACAACTTCATTTGTTGATATTTTTGGAGAAATTGGTAATGATCCAGGTGCGTCTTGGTCTGATAGTGGTAACATTACCGTTAACCAAACATTAGTTAGAAATTCAGATATTATTGGAGGTGTTACAACTAACCCAACAGGATTTCCAACCTTAGGAACTGATTGGACTAGTTCTTCTATAGACACAGTAACTGATCTAGGCTCACACACTTTTGACGGCGGTTCCTCAACAACTTATGTAATAGAAGATATAAACGTTGGTAATGTAACATCTTATGTTGTAACCGGTTTAAATCCTGAAACTACTTATTACTATGTAGTTCGTGCAGTTCTTGGAGCGGCAACCTCTGGAAACAGTAACGAAATTACAGTAATAACCAAACCAACTACCGTAACGTGGAATGGTACCGAATGGTCAAACATTGACGGTCCGGATGCTACCATCGATGCGATTATTGCAGGAGCGTATGAGTCTGGAACAGATGGAGAGTTTACGGCTAAATCGTTGACTGTAGAAAGTGGTTCATTTACCGTCTCATCGGGAACCAATGTAACCGTGGTAAATGAGGTGACCAATGAATTAACCGCTACTGAATTTGTAGTGGAAAACAATGCAAACCTAGTTCAAAACAACGATACTAATAATTCAGGAAATATTACCGTAAACCGAAACAGTTCAGCGTTAATGCGTTTGGATTATACCTTATGGTCATCTCCGGTGGCTGGTCAAAATTTGTTAGACTTTTCACCATTAACATTGGCGAACCGTTTTTATGTATACAATCCATCAAACAATCAATATGCAACTGTAACTCCTTCTACAACAGATTTTGCTGAAGGAACAGGTTATTTGATTCGTATGCCGGATACTCATCCTACTTCACCAACCGTATGGAGTGGTAGTTTCGTGGGGGTACCTTATAATGGAGATGTGACCATTTCTGTGGCTAATAATACCTATAATGCAGTGGGTAATCCTTATCCTTCTACTATTGATGCGGATGATTTTATCAACGGCAACAGCCTTTCAGAAGCTCTTTACTTCTGGAGAAAAACCAATGCAGCAGCCGGTTCTGCTTATGCCACCTATACGTTAGCCGGAGGAGCCGGAACAGGAGGAAGCGGAAGCAGTGCTCAAATCCCTAATGGTATCATTCAAGTCGGGCAAGGGTTTATTGCTCGTTCGACATCCACTTCATTAACTTTTACTAATGGAATGAGAACAGCTAATCAGGATAATCAATTTTTTAGAAATGCAAATGAAGAGAAAAACAGAATTTGGTTAAACTTAAGTAATGCTCAAGACATAGTTGGTCAAACAATGATTGCTTACATGGAAAATTCTTCGTTAGAATTTGATGCCATGTATGACGGAAAATATATCAACGACAGTCAAACGGCATTTACTTCCCTTATCAACAGTGAAGAGTTTGCGGTACAAGCTAGAGGTTCATTCAGTGCAACAGATGTTGTACCAATGAATTTTAAAACCGAAACAGCCGGTTCCTACACGATTTCATTAGCCAATGTGGATGGTTTGTTTGAAACAGAAGAGGATATTTTTATAAAAGATAATTTACTGGGAATAGAACATAATTTGAGAAACTCAGCCTATGCCTTTACAGCAGAAGCCGGTGTTTTTGCCGATCGTTTTGAGATTGTTTATGAATCTACTTTGTCACTTGATAATCCAACATTCAATAACGTAGTAGTATTCTCTAAAAATAAATCCCTTGAAATTAATGCAGGTAGTGAAACAATTTCTGCTATAACGGTATTTGACATCAGAGGAAGAAAAGTAGCTTCACAAGAAGAATTGAATACATCCGTTGCTTCAATAGATTTAACAGGTTTGGCCAGTCAAGTCTTAATTGTTCAAATCAAAATGACTAATGGTCAGTTAATGACTAAGAAAGTAGTTCACTAACTTATATTTTAAACTATACTGGAAAGCCCGTCATTTTTTTGACGGGCTTTTTTGTTTACTTGTCAACTATTTTTTGTACGTTTGTGCCCAATACCACATTTCCCTAAACTCATTTCCCAACCTTTTATACTATATTTTTAAGTGCAAGGACATGTTTTTCATGTTTGTTTTTGTAATATATAACTTAAATATATTGTTAAAAAATGCATTTCATCGATGAAATATGTATTTTATCGATATTTTTCCATTGCTTTTTCGCAAAAATGGATAATTTTGAAAAAAATAATTTAAAACAAAATGTTGAATTATGGAGAAACAATTACAAAAGTGGAATTTAAAAGTAGTATTTAGCGTACTGTTTTTAGCATTCGGAATTCTATTGATCAATGCACAAACGGCTTCCAGCTATACATTTACAGCTACCACAGCAACCTATGCTAATTTAACCGGCACAACAAATGTTGGTGGTTTGAATAATACATCAGATGATGTATTGTCGAATACCACTAATATTGGTTTTACTTTTAATTTTGCAGGTACCGATTATACGCAGTTTAAGGTAAGTAGTAATGGTTTTATTACTTTTAACACTGCTTCTACGGATTCATTTTTTCTAAATAGTGAAGCCAATGCTGGGACAAACAAACCTGTATTAATGCCTTTATGGGATGATTTACAAAGCACAGCAAGAGCTCGTTACCGATTAGAAGGTACTTCTCCCAATCGTATCATGAAAATTGAATTTAGAGGAAATGAATGGAATTATCAATCCGGTGCCGATGCCATAAAATTTCAAGTTTGGTTATATGAAGGCTCTAATCGAATTGAGTTTCGTTACCAACAGAGTGCAGATCCTGTAAATAACCCAAGTGCTACTATTGGTATTTATGATGCCAATGATACTTATTTAACGTTGGATAGTGCAGGAGCGAGTCCTACTGCCAGTTCAACTACTTTTACAACAGATATTGCCGCTAAACCGGCCAACAATCAAGTGTATCGTTTTGATCCACCAACTGACCCGGTCATTACAGTTTTAACTACAAGTCTTCCGTCTTTCGAAGCTTGTAATTTAACCGTTTCCGGAAGTCAAACTTTTCAAGTGTCCGGGATTTTATTAACCGATGATATTTTAATCACAGCACCAACCGGTTTTGAAGTGTCAACGGATGATGTTTCTTTTTCTGATTCATTAGTATTAACTCAATCAGGAGGAAACGTTGCTACAACAACTATTTATGCCAGGATGAAAGCATTATCAAGTAATCCCACTCCTGCAACGATTGCTCTCACTAGTACAGGAGCAACAACAAGAAATGTGAGTGTTTCCGGGGAATTGATTTCACCAACCGGTGTTTCAGCAGGTACAGATGTATCTGTTTGTGCTTCTTCTACTGTTGTTTTAGATGGTTCAGCTGATTATAATGCGGCAATACAAACGTTATCAACAATAGATGGGGATACCGGATTTGCAACTATGACAACAAATGATACAAACAGATGGAGTATAAGTGCAACAACCAATGCCGGAGGTAGTGCCAATGAATTAAGAATGCAATGGTTTAGCGGTGGTGATCCTACACTTGTTTCAATTTGGGTTCAATCTCCTTTATTAGACGCAACTGAATTAACTAATCTATCGATGGATTTTAAACATAATTTAGATTGGTTTGCCGGTGATGCTCCCCTTGCTTTGCAAACTTCTCCTGATGGTACAACTTGGACTACTCGTTGGAGTCAAACTGCCACAGGAGATGTCGCCGCGACTACTGTAACAGTCGATTTATCGGCTGTAAATCAATCTGCTTTTTATTACCGTTTCTTATATGATGGAAACATTTATAATATTGATAATTGGTATATAGATGATATTGTAATTACAGGAAATTTTGTTGAACCTATCTATTCCTGGACGTCAATTCCTTCCGGATTTACATCCACCGAACAAGACCCAACGGTAAATCCAACAGTGACTACTACTTACATTCTAGAAGTGACATCCAATGGATGTACGGTTACTGATGAAGTGGTTGTGTCTGTTGAATCAACTACTTGGACATCGGCCAGTGGAGGAAGCTGGGATAATGGAACACCTACTGCAACTACGGCTGCAATAATTGAATACGATTATACCTCTGCGGGTGATTTAAACGCATGTTCTTTAACGGTTTCCAATAATGCAACTGTTATTATTTCATCCGGAGACACGGTGAGTTTAGCGGGAAGTTTGACCGTAAATACCGGAAGTAGTTTTACCTTAGAAAATAACGCTAATTTATTGCAAGAGGAAACTTCTAACAATAATAGTGGTGCTATCATTGTAAAAAGAAACAGTTCTGCACTACTTCGCCAAGATTATACGTTGTGGAGTGCTCCGGTAGCAGGACAAAATTTACTGGATTTTTCTCCATCTACCTTAGCCAATCGTTTTTATACTTATTCAACAACAGCTAATCAATATTCGTCAGTTGTTCCTTCTACAACGGATTTTGCCAATGCAACAGGGTATTTAATTAGAATGCCTAACAACCACCCAACAACTCCAACGATTTGGACCGGTGTTTTTGAAGGTGTTCCTAACAATGGTGATTATACTTTCACGATGACGGATAATGGAGTTGGACAACGTTTTAACGCTGTTGGTAATCCCTATCCATCGCCAATAGACGCTGTTGATTTTGTGAGTAATTCAACAAATGCAGCGAATACGACAGGAACATTATATTTTTGGAGAAAAACAAACAATGCAGCCAGTCCAAGTTATTGTTCATGGACAACCGGAGGATTTGTATCAAATTCCGAAGCACAAGTATTTGATCCAAATGATGTTTTGCAAACAGGACAAGGTTTCTTTGTAGAAGCGAGCGGAAACGGCACAAGTCTGGAATTCAATAATTCCATGCGAATCGATGACCATGCAAACCAATTCTTTAGAATGCAAAATACAGTAGAACGTCATAGAATCTGGTTAAATGCATCAAATACGGAAGGATTGTTTTCTCAAACATTAGTAGGCTACATGTCTAATGCCACGAATGACATTGATTATGCCATTGATGGAAAACATATTAACGATGGAGCAATTGCTTTGACTTCGTTAATTAATGATGAAACATTTGTGATACAAGGAAGAAGCTTGCCTTTTGAAACAACTGATATCGTTCCTTTACAATTTAAAGCAACTTCTGCCGGAGACTATACTATTGCAATCGATCATGTAGATGGACTGTTCCTGGAATCACAACCAATTTATTTAAGAGATTTATTGTTGGATGTTGAACACAATTTAAAAGTATCAGAATACAATTTCACTTCCGAAGCCGGAACATTTTCAAACCGTTTTGAAATTGTTTACGAAAGTACCTTGTCAGTTTCTAATCCAATTCTCGAAAATACAGTAGTTGTTTATTCTAAAAATAAAACAATCGAAATCAATTCCGGAACTGTTCCAATGAATAACATAAAAGTATTCGATATGCGTGCACGTTTAGTTGCGGAGCAAAATGATGTTTCAGCAACTACTTTCTCCATTCCATTAGAACGAGTTGCAAATCAAGTGTTAATCGTTCAATTGACTGCAGTAGACGGACAAACCATTTCCAAAAAAGTAGTTCACTAGTAAAAATAACACTTTATAAATTGTAAAACCTTCGAGTAATCGAAGGTTTTTTTTATGCCTAATTGTGACTGATTAGACGAAATGCACATTTTGTCGTTCTATGAAAAGCACTGTCAATAAAGCAACTATCGACGAAATGCACATTTTATCCATTCACTTTCAGTCCGTTGTCTTTTTATCGAGTTTATCGACACGTCATCGAAAAAATCGGGTAGAGGCATACAACCGATATACTTTTACATCAGAAATAAAAACAAAACGAATTTTTAAAATAAATATGAAAGCAATCAACACAAAATTCTTAATCACTTTAATCGTAGTTCTTTTCTCTGCTATCACAGAAGTTGCTGCTCAAACATCAGTAGCGAACGAAATGGTATCAGAAGAAAATGCTCAAGAGATGATTCAAGAAAATACTGTTGAAATGAGTTCAATTGAAATATCAAATTGGTTTTCCGGAGCAAAACAAGAAACGAAAGTATCTACTGCAAAAGAAGAATCAACTACCATTAACCGTTCTTCCTTAGTTTCAAAAAAAGAACAATATTTAAAATCTGGAATGTCTACCAAAACAATCTTGATTCGTTCGATTATGAAAAAAGCAGACAGTTATGTAAACGCAACGGTTTAGTTTTACGTCAAAAAGAAACTAAACAATCAGTTACTTAAAACCCTTCATAACCCTTCTTTTAGAGGGTTTTTTTATTTTATTTAACTGAATTATATTATGATTTTTTAAATAAATCCATTTATAAGAAATATAAGATAATTATTTCGAGTGATGTGCATTTTGTCGATTATTTTTGACTTTAATCGATTTGTTGATTTTTTAAAAATAAAAACCGAGTGTGATAATTGAAATGATGTATTTTTATAATGGAAAAATCTGATTTTTAGATTTTTATAATCATTCCATAAACATTATTCAAAATAAAATTATTTTTGCTTTAATGCCTGTTTAGGATTAATACAATATTATGAATTACTCAAAAATGTTACCAAGTAAAAGTACAATTGCTAGTTTTATTTCAGATCGAAAAGAAATTAGTATAATGGCAATACTATTTTTTTTATCAGGTTTTTTTACTGGTAATGCACAAGTTACGGCATATACCTTTTCTGAGGCGATTTCAGGTTACACATCAATTTCTCCAACCGCAACTGAAGTTTACCCAGCAGGTTGGGATAATCACACAACCGGGTCAGCCACTTTAATAAACTTTGGATTTAATTTTGTATTTGATGGAGTAACGCACACTGAGTGTTATGTGAGTCCAAATGGATACATCACGTTTGGAACTACACAACCCGGGGCAACTACGTACAACCCAATAAGTACTAATACTGCACACGATGGAGTAATTAGTGGTTTAGGGATTAATTTGATTGATAATACAGGTTCATCTCCAATTCGATATGAAATTCAAGGTGTGGCTCCTAATCGATCTCTAGTTGTCCAATGGCAAAATGCAGAGAGAGTAATTGACCCCGGAGTTTTTAATTTTCAAATTAAAATTTTTGAAACCACAAATCAAATACAAGTATCGTATGGAAATTGTGTGCCGCTTGGAACAACTTCCCGTACCGTGCAAGTTGGTCTTCGTGGACCAAATACAACATTTCCAAGAAATGGTGGTGCTGGAAATGTATTGAATAGGTTAAAAACAACAAGTACTCCTTGGTTTGGTACTACGCTACCCGGAACTGCGGCAACCAGTAATGTAAGAACAATTGGTAATTCCGTTGCAATACCACCTTCTTTGGCTTATCCTGATTTTGGTTTAACCTATACTTGGACGCCTCCTTCATCAAATTGTACGACACCTTCTGCTTCGGCGACAGGACTTGTAATTGGGGGAACAAATACAACATTTAATTCTTTTATAGGGAATAGCTTTACACCGGCAACACCTTCTTCTTCTCATTATTTAATAGTGAGAAGTTTGGTTAATACGCCACCTACAGCAACAGAAATAAGCAATGGAGGTTATTGGGTCGCTGGTGATACTGTCGCAGGAACTTATACTGTGGTAAGTAGTGCTCCTTCCTCTACCACGACTTTTACACAAACCGGATTAACAGCAGGAACAACTTATTATTATTGGGTAATTCCCTATAATGATAATTGTATAGGGGCACCATTTTATCGGTTATCAAATATTTTAACTGCCTCAGCTACGACTTGTACCCCAACAGCAGTAGCTACTGCAGCCACTGCAATCAATGGAAATGGATTTACACTCAATTGGAATAATGTAGCAATTGCTACTGATTACAGAATTGACATTTCTACTAATAATACATTCACTAACATCTTACCTGCTTATAACGACCTTTCAGTAGGTTTGGTGAATAGTTTTACGGTGTCCGATTTAGTTACGGCCACAAATTATTGGTACCGTGTTCGTGCAATTGGTCCAGGACCTTGTGCAATTAATAGTAATATAATTAATGTTGGTGTACTACCTTGTGGGTATTACAATATTCCATATACTCAAAACTTCGATACTTCACCATTGGCTGGTTTAGCAACTTGTTTTACTCGTGAAAATGATAATGCAGATGTTATTCAGTGGGGGGTTCAAGGTGTAAGTTTTTCTTCCTCTCCCAGAGCAATGTATATTGCTAAAAATCCTACCGTAGACATGAATGATTGGTTTTTCATGCCGGGATTAAATTTAACTGGAGGTATCTCTTATCGATTATTTTTCAGGTATAATACAGGAGCTGCGGGTACTTTTTTTGAAAATTTAAGGGTACGTTTAGGAAATTCACAAGATGTGGCTGGGATGAATGTTACGTTGTTAGATTTACTTAATATTAACAACACCGCTTTTCAAGTCGCCTCAGTTGATTTTACACCGGTTAGTAGTGGTGTGTATTATATTGGATTTCATGGCTTTAGTATAGCAGATCAAAGTTTTATTGCCATAGACGATATTAGCGTTACTGTTTCACCAACATGTTTTGAGCCAACCGATGTAGAAGTCCTTTCGGTAACCAATAATTCAGCAAATATTTCTTGGACTGCTTCTGTGCCTCCACCATCAAATGGCTATCAGTATTATTATTCTACATCTCCAACACCTCCAACTCTTGCAACGGTTCCTTCCGGTTCTGTTGGTGCAGGTGTTACTTCCGCAACCATTTTAGGACTAACAGCTTCTACGTTTTACTACCTTTGGGTAAGAGGTTTTTGTGGGGGAGTTGATCGAAGTGTTTGGAGTGAAGTCCAGACATTTACGACTGAATGTAATACACCATTAGTTACGTCTTCTTCAGGAGCTTCTCGATGTGGTGTGGGTACTTTAAATTTGACTGCGATCCCTAATTCGGGTTCTTTTATTGAATGGTACGATGTGCCTACTGGAGGGGTAAGCATTTTCACCGGAAATAATTTTACAACACCTTCATTAAACTCAACTACTGTTTATTATGCTCAGGCTAAAGCGTTTGGTGCCACTGCAAAAGCTGGGCCAATTTCCCCGTTAACACAAGGAGGTACAACAGAAAATTCTACTTTTCCAACAAGTATGAGTTTTGATGTTTTAACAGGTACAACTATTCAAGCCGTTGATATATTTCCTTTGGCTTCCGGTCAATCAGGTGAAATTGTCCTAAGAAACTCTTTCAACGTCACAATTGCTACCTTTCCATTTACAACATCAGTAACAGGTGGAAATACTCCTCAAACTATTTCGTTAAACTATCCACTTCCGGTTGGAACTTATAATCTTTATATAAGTAATATGCCAACCTCTGGCTTACGAAGTAATTCGTCAGGAGCCTCTTATCCGTATGTTTCAAGTGTGGCTCAAATTACAGGAAATCCTCTTGATAATACTTTTTATTATTTTTTCTATAATTGGAGATTTACGACAGAATGTATTTCAACAAGAATTGCTGTAAATGCAACAGTAGCTTTGCCTCCGGCGTTTTCATTGAGCAGTAGTTCTGAAGAAATTTGTAGTGGTGAAACAACTCCGCTCGTAACTGTGTCCGGTGCAGGTTCATACAATACGTTTACTTGGTCGCCTAACATTGGTATTTCCGGTTCTATTGGTGCAGGTTTTGAATTTAATCCTACCACAACTACTACTTACACTTTAACAGCCGCTCAAACCTCAGGGGCTTTATGTACCAATGTAGCCACTATTACCGTAACCGTAAATCCTTTACCACCGGCAATTGCTATAGTACCGGCCTCAGCAACTATTTGTGAAAATGATATTCAACCATTGTCAGCATCAGTAGGGTCTGCTACAGCTACAGTTGTTTATTCAGAAGATTTTAATAGTGGTGCACCGGGTTGGGTGGCAGCAAATACTTCCATTGCGGGGGATGTAATGGCATCTCAATGGACTTTGAGAACAAGTCCATACAATTATGGAAGTCCAAACTGGACCAATACTTTTTCGAGTAACGATGCCTCTACTTTTTTCCTAGCTAATTCTGATTCTCAAGGTGAAACCACCATAACACGAACAACATTAACATCGCCACCATTTGATTTAAGTGTGTATGTTTCTGCCTCTATATCCTTTTGGCATTGGTTACGCTATATTTCTGGGGATGTGGCACAAGTATTAGTATCTACTGATGGAACGAATTGGACTGTAGTTGAAACGTTTTTATCCTCTCAAAGAGTCGGTAGCAATTGGGTTCAACATACGATTAATCTGGATGCATATATTGGCAACCCTAATGTTCAAGTACGTTTTAATTTTGAATCCAACTGGGGTTGGGCTTGGGGTGTTGATAACATTGAAGTTTCGGCCGCTATTTCACTCGCCGTATTATGGTCGCCTGATACCGAATTATTTACCGATGCCGGAGCTACTGTTCCTTACGTTGCAGGAACACCTGTCGGAATTGTGTACGCTCAACCTACTTCAACAAGAACCTATACTGCTACCGCTTTAGGAACTAATGGATGTAGTACAACAGAGGATATTTTGATAACGGTTGACCCGACTCCTGTAGGAGGGGTTCTTTCCGGAAGTCAGGTTTTATGCTCAGATACCACACCAACTGCAATTACCCTATCCGGTTACGCTGGAACAATTATTCGGTGGGAATCAGCGGATGATGCTGCGTTTACTGTCAATGTAAATACAATTCCAAACACCACCGATACACTCACTCCTGCACAAATGGGAACAATAACAAGCATCAAATATTTTAGAGCTGTAATCCAAAGTGGGGTTTGTCCGCTGGCATACTCTGCTGTTGAAAGCGTTGAATTTCCAACTACAGTTTGGAATGGCACGGCATGGAGTAATGGTTTGCCTGATAATACCAAGCGAGTTGTTTTTGCCGGAAATTATACTTCATCTGGTGATATTCAGGCTTGCTCTATGGAGGTTCAATCTGGCACAGTTACTGTTTTAGCAAACCATAATTTTATTGTTAACAATCAAATTGATGTTACCGGACCACCGGCTAGCACTTCAATTATTTTCGAAAACAATGCTAGTTTGATTCAAATTAATGATGTTGTCAATTCAGGTTCAATAACTTACCGTAGAAATTCCACTCCTATGGTAACTTATGATTATACATATTGGTCTTCTCCGGTTGCTAATCAAACCTTTGGATCGTTTTCACCAAATACCAATGCTGCACGATTTTACCGATGGAATACTGCCATTTATAATTGGTCTAACGTCTCAGTTGCTTCCACTTTTACAGCAGGTATTGGCTATATTATTCGAGCTCCGGGGATATTGCCGTTCAATGCCACTACACCAACGGTTTATAACGGTCAGTTTGTTGGAGTTCCACACAATGGAGATATAACTGTACCGATTGTAGTTAGTGGATTAAACGATAGAAACCTGTTAGGAAATCCTTATCCAAGTGCTATAAGTGCCGATGATTTTATGGATGATCCATCCAATGCCGGTGTAGTTGGTGGAACAATTTATTTTTGGACACACAATACTCCCATTACAAATTACCAATATACTTCCAATGATTACGCAATTTATAATTATACCGGTGGTGTAGGGACACAATCTGCTACTAACTCAGGAATTAATAATACTATTCCGAATGGTACCATTGTGGCTGGACAAGGATTTTTTATGAAATGTGCCGGAACAGGAACGGCTACTTTTAAAAATTCTATGCGTTTGTTGAGTAACAATACACAGTTTTTCAGAATGAATAGTATGCCTCTTACACAATCTATTGTAAACAAAAGTAGGCTTTGGCTTGAACTAACTAATGAAGAGGGAGGCTTTAAACAGTTATTGGTAGGTTATGTACCTGAGGCAACCAATGGATTTGATAGTAAATACGATGGAGAATTAACTGAAGCCGGTAATCCGGTTAGTTTTTATTCCATTTTGAATGATAAAAAATTATCTATACAAGGGAGAGCTCTTCCTTTCGTTGATAATGATTTAATTCCTTTAGGATACAATTCACCTTCAGAAGGTTATTACACAATTCAATTGGCTACATTTGATGGTTTTTTTGACGATCAAAATATATATTTAGAAGATAAATTACTTAATATAGTTCACAATTTAAAAAATGAACCTTATATTTTCTTCACGGAGTCCGGAACATTTGAAAGTCGTTTTATTCTTCGTTACACGGATGAAACTTTAAGTGTAACTCCTTTTGATATAAAAAATGTTGTAGTTATTAAAAATAATCAACAAATAAGTGTTTTAGCTTCTACTAATACCCTATTAGAAAAAATTATTCTTTTTGATATGCGTGGAAGAAAAATTGCAACAAAAGAAAATATTCAAAGTAACGCCACTACTTTTGAGAATTTGGTTATTGCTAACCAAGTTTTGTTAGTGCAAATTACTGATGAATCAGGTAATTCAGTCACCAAAAAAATAATATTTTAACCAAATAATCTTCATTTGTATAAGCCCTTTTGCACACACAAAGGGCTTTTTTTTGCTTTTTAACCCAAAAAAATAGCTTTTACACGAGTTAAATTCTGCTAATCGATTTTTAAAGCTATTCATCGAATAAGTAACCTTTCATAAAAATTTCTGTTTAATTTTACCTTTTAGTTAAATTGAATTAGTTTAGAAAGCTATAATTTAACAAAACAATTTTGTTGTGTTAATAATTTATACATTTTTAATGAGTATTATTCGCGAAAAAATGTATTTTTGTTGAAATTAATGCATGATAAGATGGATTTATGAGGCTGATTAATAACGCTTTATTGTTTTTTAATCAGAAAAGTAAGTTGCATCTTAGATTTATTTGTATTTTATCGATGATTTGTGTTTTTTATCGGATATTGAATCACGTGATATTTTATAAGAGAACATTTTTAACTCAAGTTTATAATTAATAAAATGAGTTACAATTAAAACAAAACTAAAAAACTGAATTTTCAAAAATAAAAACTATGAATTCAACTTTACTTTTAAAAAATAACCGAACGAATTTTTTCCAAAAAACATCCTCAGCCTTGCGTGTGTTGTTTTTAGGAATCATGCTTTTGTTAGGCTTTAACTCACAAGCTCAAGTTCAAAATTACGGTTACCAAGAGTTTAATGGTGTTTCGGATGGAGAGGTATATTCTCCAATATCAGGAACCGACCTTTTTGGCCCCACAGTTTTTCAACAAATTACACCTATTGGTTCTGAGATCCCATTGGGTTTTACTTTTAATTATAATGGAACAGATTATACCCAGGTAAAAGTTCACTCCAACGGATTTATTTATTTTGCCGGTGCTTTTAACCCGGCCGGAAACATGGGGGATCCGATTAGTACCACTTTAACGAATAGATATTCAGGAGCTATTGCTGGTTATGCAAGAACCAGCCTTGTTTATGCCACTTTTGGTTCAGCACCAATATATACGGGGGTTGTTTCCAGTGTACAATACTTAGTAAGTGGTGCTCCCGGAAGTAGAGTGTTTACCGTACAGTATGAAAACATGGCAAGGTATTTAAACACTACAGCTCCTCGTGAAGGGTTGCTTAACTTTCAAATCAAATTATATGAAGGGAGTAACATTGTAGAAGTTATTCATGATGTGCAGCCAACGGCTCTTTCTGTTGCCGTAACTGCAATTGGGCAATGTGGATTAAGAGGGCTTACAAACGCAGATTACAACAATAGAGCGGCAAATGCGGTTGCTTATACTTCAACTACAGCCGGTACTGCTTCAAACAATGGATTAAATTATAGAAATACCTCTCATTTAGGTACTGTAATCCGTATGCAATGGACGCCACCTTGTTATGAACCTAGTGGTTTGTCGGCCATTAATTTTACGGGAACTACGGCTGATATTTCTTGGACTGCTCCGGCAGTTGCACCCACCAGTTACCAATTTGAAGTGCGTAGTAGTGGTGCACCGGGTTCAGGTCCTGTAGGTTTAGGTGATTCCGGAACAGTAGCCGGAACATCAACCACAGCGAACGGATTAACAGAAGGTTTTACTTATACTTTATATGTACGCTCTTTTTGTGGAGGGTCAAGTTATAGTGCTTGGGTAACCGGACCAACGTTTACATTACCTTGTGCGGCGACAACCGTTCCGTATTATTTACCTTTTGACCCTGTTGGAGATGGATTTACCGTTCCCGGTTTACCGGTTTGTACCGTGAATGATAATGCAGGAACCGGAAATGATTGGCAATCTTCACCACCGGATTTTGGAGCATTTTTTGATGAGCATTTAACGTACTCGTTTCATCCAACCAATGATGCCAATACATGGTTTATTACTAAAGGTATTGCATTAACAGCCGGTCAAACTTATCGCATTCAATACATTTATGGAGGTTCGTCGGAATTCACTTTTATCACAAACCGTATGGAAGTGCGTTACGGCACCACCGGAACAGCAGCCGGTTTGGCAGGAGCAATTCAATTGGATGACCACCCTGAAATTAAATCGGTTCCGGAAACCAATGTTGTTAATTTTACAGCACCTACAACCGATACGTATTATTTTGGTTTTAGAGCTTACTCTGAAGCAGCCAATGGAACTTTATATTTAGATGATATATTTATTGATGTTTCTAACTGTTTGGTGCCTACTGGTCTAAATGCACCAGTTGCCTTAGTTAGTTTTAATAATGCAACCATAACTTGGACAGCACCCACACCTTCACCAACCGGTGGATATGCGTATTATTATAATACTACCGGAATTCCGCCAACCAATAGTACTCCTCCATCGGGAACTGTACCGGCCGGAACAACTTTAACAGTAATTCCGGGGCTTTCACCAAGTACTACCTATTATGTTTGGGTAAGAAGTATTTGTGGATTTGGCGATTTAGGTGAATGGTCATCAAGTGCCACTTTTACAACATTAGTTGCACCACCGGTTTATTGTACACCGGTGCAAACTGGTACTCCTGATCCAAATGGAATTACCAACGTTACTATGGGAAGTATTAATAATACAACCGGTTTAGAACCGGGAGGTTATGGAGATTATTCAGGATTTACAACTAATGTTCCTCAAGGAGCTACTATTCCGGTTGCTATTACTTATGGTACAGGTTTTACCTATGATACTAACATTTGGGTAGATTGGAATAACGATGGTGACTTTGCTGACGCAGGTGAGTTAGTATATACCGGAGTATCCACCAATGCTGTACCAACTACTTTAAACGCTTCCTTTACAGTGCCAATTGCACAACCTCTTGGGCCAAGAAGATTACGCATAGGAGGTATTGATTTTGGTCCTTTTTCAGACCCATGTAGAACGGGTACTTGGCAAGCCTTTGAAGATTACACAGTTAATGTTATTGTGGCACCACCGGCTTTAACCTTAAGCCAAACAACGATGCCTGCACAATGTGGATTAACCGATTCACCAACGGTATTCATCACATCAACTATATCTGATTTTGATGTGTATACCTGGACTCCATCTACGGGAGTAACCGGAGATCCTGTTTCGGGATATGTGTTCAATACAAGTGCAACAACAACCTTTATTTTAACAGCTAGTCAGACCAGTGGTGCATTTAGTACCAATACAGTGAATTTTACTTACACAGCTAATGAAACGCCAACACCAATAACAATTTCCACACCGGACGGAACGGATAGTTGTATTAACGGACCGGCCATTGAGTTAAATGCTGCAGGAGGTATTGTTTCCAATATTACCGTTTACCAAGAAGATTTTAATTCCGGTATTAATGGACCTGGTCAATTTACAAGTACAATTGCATCAACAGGAGGTTCTAGCCCGGCTAATTCGGCATGGACAGTAAGAGCAAATGGTTATAATGCTGGGCCACCTACATGGTTTGCTACTTTTAATAGCAATGACAATTCCAGCTTTGTATTGTCTAACTCAGATGCACAAGGTAGCGGTACACCCTCTGTTCCTAGTATCACTAGAACAAGATTAACTTCGCCACCGATAGATTTAACAGCATATACTACCGCTTCAGCCAGTTTTTATCATCATCTCAATAGATTTTTGACCTCAGATATAACCAGAGTGCAAGTAACAACGGATGGAGGAACAAATTGGACTGATTTAATAAGCTTTAACGCGGATCAGGGTACTCCTACATTTTTTGTGCAAGTTTTCTTGGATTTGAATCCTTATGTAGGTAATATTATTCAAATTCGTTTTGATTACCAAGCCAATTGGGGTTATGGATGGGCCATCGATAATTTTAGAGTGTTAGGTAGTGCAACATCCGCAATTGTATGGTCGCCTACAACCGGATTATATACCGATGCTGCGGCAACAATTCCTTACACAGGAACCGGAACGAGTGTGGTGTATGCCATGCCAAGTGCTGATACGGTTTATACCGCTACCGCTACTGCTCCCGGACCAACATTTTGTGAAAGTACACAAACCGTTGCCATTGCAGTAACACCTCAAGTAGGAGGTACATTGTCCGGTAACCAAGTATCATGTGATTCATCTACTTATACCAACATAACTTTATCCGGTCATGTTGGAAATATTCTTGGATGGGAATATGCTGATGATGCTGCCTTTACGGTTGGTGTAACACCTATCGCAAATACAACAACAACTTTAACACCTGCCGAGTTTGGAACATTCCTAACGATTCGATATTTTAGAGCAGTTATTGGAGCGGGTTCTTGTAATCCGGTCTATTCAACCGTTGCGTCTGTATCAACCAATGCTACGATATTAACCGGAACTACTACTTGGAGTAATGGAACACCGGACATTTCTAAACGGGTGATTATTGCAGGCGACTACACTGCCTCGGCTAATTTTAGTGCTTGTTCTGTTCAAGTTTTAACAGGTGCAACATTAACTGTACAATCCGGTGTGACTGTTACTGTTCAAAATGAGTTTACAGTGGATGGACCATCACTACCTAATACAGTAGTATTTGAAAATAATGCCAGTTTAATCCAATTATCTAATGTTGCCAATTCAGGCTCTATAAGATATGAACGCAATACTACTCCAATAGTACAATATGATTATACCTATTGGTCTTCGCCGGTTGCTAATCAAGTTTTGGGAAGTTTTTCTCCGGATACCAATGCAGCCCGTTTTTATATCTTTAATAGTGGAACGTATTCATGGCAAAATATTAGTAATACTTCTGTGATGGATGCAGCAAGAGGATATATCATCAGAGCTCCCGGTACATTCAGTACAACGATACCGGCTGTATTTACAGGTGCTTTTTATGGTGTGCCTCATAATGGTCCTTATTCTATCGGTATTACCGTTTCAGGAACTCAAAATAGAAATTTAGTTGGAAATCCATATCCAAGTGCTATTGATGCTGATTTATTATATGCAGCAAATAATACTGTTTTACAAGGAAATATGTTTTTTTGGACACATAACACTCCCATTACAGCCAATGTATATAATGCAAATGATTATGCCACATACAATGCAACCGGTGGAGCAGGAACCGCTGCTTCTCCAAATCCGGGTGTGAATCCAAATGTGCCAACAGGTAATATTGCTGCCGGTCAAGGTTTCTTTGTACAAGGTTTAGCTTCCGGTACATTAAACTTTGATAATTCTATGCGTTTAACAGGTCTGAATGATTTGTTTTATAGAAGTCCGGATGCACCTCAAATTTCAGTTGTTGAAAAACACAGAATTTGGTTAAATATCATTAATCAACAAGGAGCATACAAACAAATGTTGTTAGGTTATGTTCAAGGAGCTACAAACGAATTAGACAATGCCTATGATGCCGAAGTAACCGAAGCCGGAAATGTTGTAAGTCTATATTCTTTAAACAGTAATAAAAAATTAACTATTCAAGGTAGAGCATTGCCGTTCAATGTGTCAGACGAAATTCCGTTAGGATTCAGAACAACGATTGCCGGTGATTTTGCTATTGAATTAGAAAATTTTGATGGATTGTTCGAAGAAGGTCAACAAGTTTATTTAGAAGATAAATGGCTTAATGTAATCCATAATTTGAATACGGCAAATTATAACTTTACCACCGAAGCAGGTACATTTGATGATCGTTTTGAAGTGCAATTTGAAGATGGAACATTAAGTGTTAATAATCCTGATGTTTCTAATGCAATTGTGGTATACAAAAACAATCAAACTATTTTCGTTAACTCCGGAAACATTGAGATGAAAGAGGTCCGATTGTTTGATGTAAGAGGAAGATTAATTACGGATCAATCATCAATAAATGCTACAACAGTTCAATTTGTAGATTTGAATATAGCCAATCAAGTAATATTAGTGCAAATTACTACTACCGAAGGGCAGATTGTAACCAAGAAAGTCGCTTACTAATAATACGCGAAACCTATTCAAAACCCTTAGTATTGCTAAGGGTTTTGTTTTTTTATTGATTTTAACAAAAGAAACGTGTTAAAATTCAAATAGGTTTGTACTTTATCGAGAATATTTGCTTTTTAACGATTTGTCTTGTTTGTCTTAACTTCATGTTAACAATAATTAGTATATTTATTAACTCATTTTAAACCAATTTTTTAATTATGATTAAATACTACAATTCCTTGAGTTGGCGTTTGGGGACGCAACTCAAAACCCGAGAACCGGATGGTCGGGGAAGCAGGTCTTCTTCGACGGGTCTGAAGCAATCAACCTTTTTACTGTGTTTGTTTGCTTTTTTATTTTTTAATTTTTCTAGTGTATTTGCTCAAGTAACAGATTACACATTTGTTCAGGAAAGCGGTACGTATTCCGCCTTGTCCGGAGGAACACAAATCATTGCTCCTAATAGTGATGATGGTCGTTCTTCGGCTACAAATATTGGATTTACCTTTACGTTTAATGGGTCTCCTTTTACACAATTTGTAGCCAATGCAAATGGGCATTTGCGTTTGGGAAGTACAAATGATACTTCGGCCTATTCGCCAATTTCTACAGCCTCAAACACCAATGCAATTGCTGCTTTTGGTAGAGATGGTAGAGCTTTAGGGGGTGTGTTTACACAACTGCAAGGTACTGCTCCAAACCGAGTAATGGTTATTGAGTGGACTAATTTTCAAGCTCAATACAACAGTGCAACAACGTTTATGAACATGCAAATTAGATTGTATGAAACAACTAACGATGTTGAGATTGTTTATGGAAGTTCTACGCCTGTAAACACTTACTCAGGGCAAATTGGAATCAGAGGTGGTTCTGCTGCTACTGATTTCAATAACCGTGAAACAGCTGCAGATTGGTCTGCTACGACCGCAGGGACTCAATTTTCTACAGTAACAATTTCTTCTACTGTTTTTCCGGCTTCCGGACAAACATACAGATGGAGTCCTCCTGTGTTTTTAGATCCGCCAAGTTGTGCAAGTGGGTTAGTGCCTGCTGATGCAGCGACTGATGTAGCTAGAAACGTTTTATTAAGTTGGACAGCCGCTACAGGCGGACCAACAAGTTATGACATTTACTTAGGAACAGATCCGTCTCCTGCTTTCTTAGCAAATACTACGTCAACATCTTATATATTGCCATCACCTTTATTAGCAAGTACTTTATATTATTATAGTATTGTTCCTAAAAATGATAATGGAGAAGCTACAGATTGTGTTGTGCAAACATTTACAACAGGGGCTGATATTATTTATTGTGATCCGGTTTATACCTTTGGTAAAACAGATGGAGATTTAATTTCAAATATCGAGATTCTTGGTACTACATTAGCCAATAATACTGGTACTGATGAAGTAAATCCTGCGTATACATTTTTTAATACATTACCTAATCATACGGCGGTTTTACAAGCCGGAACATCGTATACTGTATCAGTTACTGTTGGTTCTTTTGGTAGCCAAAACGTAGCCGCTTGGATTGACTATAATGATAATGGGGTGTTTGAAACTTCAGAACGAATTGGTTTTACCACTACTTCTATTGGAGCTAACGGAACAGCAACATTTCCGATTGTTTTAGCGTGTGACCCTCCTCTAGGAATTCACCGTTTAAGAGTTAGAGATGTATGGAATACAACAGGTAGTGCAATCGATCCTTGTGCAACCTATGGATATGGTGAAACTGAAGACTATTTAGTAGAAATTTCAGCAGCTGATCCTTGTCCGGCTCCTTTTAGTTTAGGGGTAGCAAACATCACACAAACAACTGCAGATTTATCGTGGACAGAAGGTTGTGCTGAGACTGCATGGGAAGTAGTAGTACAAGCACCTGACTCAGGAGAACCTACAGGAGCTGGTGAAGCTGCTACTTCAACGACTTTTTTAGCAGATGAATTAACGTTAGGTACAGATTATGAATTTTACGTAAGAGCCGTTTGTGAAGCCGGAGTTTTATTTAGTGATTGGTCAGGGCCATTTACTTTTTCAACAATTGACAATCCTCCTGCATGTACAACATTAGTTTCTCCGGCTGACGGAGCAACAGATGTGGCAATTGTTGAAGGAGCTGCACAATTAACGTGGAGTGCACCGGCAACTTCTTCTACAGAAGGAGCGGCTACTTCATATAATGTTTACTTTGGTACAACGAGTGGTTCATTAACCTTGATTGGAAACTTACCTGCTCCTGAAAGTGGTGATCCAACTGTTGGGATTACTGGTTTGTTATACAACCAAACTAATTTTTGGAGAATAGTACCCGTAAATAGTGGTGGTGAAGCCGTAGGCCCTTGTGCTGAATGGAGCTTTACTACAGAGGATGTTCCTGCTAATGATTTGTGTTCCGGTGCTTTTGATTTAGGTGCACTTGTTTCGCCAATTACTAGTTCTACAGTAGGTTACACTAACTCTGTTATTGCTTCTTGTGGTAGTACGTTTACAACAACTGCTCCTGAATCTTTTTATTCTATAGAAGTTCCAAATGGGTATACATTAACTATTGGATTGACTGCCTCAAGTTATGATTCAGCTCATACTTTAGCTTATGGTACTTGTGGTACTTTAACAGAGGTAATTTGTCGTGATACTGAAGTAATTAACGAAGTATGGACAAATACTACGGGATCTACTCAAACAGCCTATTGGATTCAAGATGGATGGTCTTCTGGTTCTGGTACATTTACTTTAGCTTGGGAATTAACTCCTCCACCAGTGGTAGTTGCTAGTTTTGACCCAACGTTTATTTGTGGTCAAGATGGTGGGGATTCGGTTGTAATTACCGGTTCTAATTTTACCGGAGCTACATCAGTTCAATTTAATGGTATTGAAGCTGCTTCGTTTACTATTGATAGTGATACACAAATTACAGCTGTTGTTCCTGCCGGAGACACTGCCGGAGTAATTACAGTTGCTGCTGAACCAAGTTCAAATGGTTCTGCTTCAAGTGTAGATGCATTAATTGTAAATGCATTCCCGGTAGTTAACCCTATCACAGGAGCCGCTACCGCATTATGTATGCCTAATACATTAGTATTATCCAGTACATCACCGGGTGGAACATGGTCTTCTTCCAATGAAGCTGTAGCTACAGTTGTTGGTGGAACTGTTACCGGAGTTTCAGAAGGTGCTGTAACCATTAGTTATTCAGTAACTGATAATGGATGTACAACAGTGGTTACTTATGATGTAGATATTTATGAGCCTGTAGTAATCAATTCGTTTACGCCAAGTCAAACAGTTGTAACCGGTAGCGATGCGACTTTTTCCGTAGATGCAACAGGATCTGGATTAACCTACCAATGGTTTGCGACTGATGGCCTTGATACCTTTACGCTAAATGATTCTTTTACTATTTTAGGTGATGAAACTTACAGTGGTTCAACTTCTTCTACCTTAGTAATAGGTAGTGTCCCTTTTGATTTGGGTACTTTTACGTTTTATTGTGAAGTGACAGGAACAAGTCCTTGTTCACCTGAAACGACCACACCAAACTCAATCTTGAGTGTAGGTGACACCGGTATTGCTACTGATCCAGCTGATGTAACCTTGTGTGATGGAGGGTCAACAACCTTTACTGTAGTTCGTTCAGGAGAAGAATTAGAAGAAGATATTGAATATCGTTGGGAATACGATGCAGACGGGCTAGAAAACTGGATTTCAGTTGTAGACGGTGATTTAGACGGAATGACCATTGCAGATGCTGAAACTAGCGTATTGTCAGTGTCAACAATTACTTTAGTGCATAATGGTTACAGATTTAGAGCGATAGTAACCGGTAATGCAAATGCAGCTACCTCTAATTCAGCTACTTTAACAGTTAACGAAGGAGTTTCAATTGCTACACAACCGGCAAGTGCCTTGGTTTGTAGAATTGATACATCAGCGAACTTTAGTGTAACTGCAGCCGGTGATGTAACCGGTATTCAATGGCAATCTTCACCAAATGGTGTAGATTCTTGGACAAATGTAGATACAGGTGCTTCTTTAACGGTTGCGGTTTCTGCATCTTCACCTGTTGGAGTAACATATTATAGAGCTGTAGTAAGTGGAAACGCACCATGTTTACCTTTAAACTCTGATGTAGTTACATTAACTATACAGCAACCAACTATTGAGGTAACTCCAAGTTCAGCAACGTATTGTTTACCTGGTGATGCCGTTTCTTTAACTGCTTCTGGAGCTGCTTCTTATACTTGGGCACCTGCTACAGGTTTAAGTGCAACAACAGGAGCTACAGTTTCTGCCTCTCCAACTGTTACAACTACATATACTGTAACAGGTACGGATGCCAATGGTTGTTCAAATACAACTACGGTAACGGTAAGTGTAAGTTCACAAATTTCAGGTGACGCTACAGCAGACTTAACAGAAGTTTGTGAAAATGACCCTGTACAATTAGGTATAACACCGGTTCAAGTAACTCCTGCTTACCCAATTAACAGTGCTTCTTATAGATTTGAAGCTACAAGTGGTACATTTACACCATTAGTAGGTGGAACTGCAACTAGTCTACCTGTTGGAGCAGATGATACTCTGTCTTCATCAACTCCAATCGGATTTACATTCAGTTATGGTGGAACAAATTATACAAACTTCAGAGTGAACTCAAATGGTTTGTTTACTTTCAATGCCACCGGAAATTCAACAGCTGCAAACAATTTAGCCACTACCACAACAACAGTAAGACCAGGTTTAGCTCCATTGTGGGATGATTTACAGTGTACTGCTGGTGTTACTTACCAAGTAAGTGGTACTTCGCCAAACCGTGTGTTGACAGTAGAATGGTTAAACATGGAATGGAACTGGAATTCAACAGTAGGTATTTCTTTCCAAGTTAAATTGTATGAGGGAACAAATATTATAGAGTATGTTTACAGACCGGAAGCAGATGGTAACCCAACCGGTTCAAGCGGAGCTTCTATTGGTTTAATGGGAACTGCAGCTGCAAATTATATTTCATTATCTGATTCATCTGCTGCTCCTTCTATCAGTACAACTACATCAACAAATAGTATCGGAGTAAAACCTGCAGATGGTCAAATCTATCGATTTATTCCTTCTGCTCCAGTTACTTACACTTATGCTTGGTCTTCAACTCCTTCCGGATTTAGTTCTACAGATCAAAATCCTATTGTAAATCCATCTGAAACAACAACTTATTCAGTAGTAGTTACTTCCTCTGCAGGATGTACACACTCTTCTGAAGTAACAGTTAATGTGGTTAGTGGTGCAGTTATTGATACACAGCCAGTTGCTTTAGCACAATGTGAAGGAACAGATGCTTCCTTTACCGTAGCAGCTACCGGACCAAGTTTAACGTATCAATGGAGAAAAGACGGAATTGCAATTGATGGTGCAACAAGTGCTACATTAGATTTAACTGCTATTTCTGCTTCAGATGACGCATCATACGATGTTGTTATAACTCCTTTATGTGGTGATGCTGTAACTTCTGATGCTGTAACGTTAACGGTTAACCCTCTTCCAACTGCAGATGCATCTAATAGTGGTGTAGTTTGTGAAGGAGAAAGCATTACGCTTTCAGCAACCTCGGATATCCCAGGTTCTACTTTTGAATGGAGCGGACCAAACGGATTTAGTTCTACAGATCAAAATCCTGTTCTGTCTAACGTGACTATGGCAAATGTAGGGGTCTATACCGTTACAGTAACCTCTCCTGCAGTTTGTTCAAGTTCTGCTACAACATCTGTAAGTATTAATCCAAATGCTCCACTTGAAATTACAGTTTCAGGTAGTGCAACAACTGCTTGTGAGGGTGAGTTAAAAGCGTTAACAGCTTCTGCAAACTCTGTAGGGTCTGTTGTAGTTTCTTTTGGAACTAATTTGGAATCAACCGGGGTAACAGGAGGAGTAACTTTCCCAGCAACCATAACAGGAATACCTGTAGGTGCAGTTGTAACGTCTGCTGAATTACAGTTTACAAACGTAAACTCTATAAACGGTTCTTGGAGAAGTGAAATTCGTGTGGCTCTAACTGGTGCTCATGTATTGGGTGCTACCCAAATATCAACATTAGGTTCTGGAGGTTTAATTTCTCCTGATCCAACAGTAAATGTACCTGGATTTACAGCTACAAGCGGTGCTATTAATTTAGTGCTTACTGAGTCTTTTAATGATGGTGGAGCTACAGTTGATGCTACTTTTGGTACAGCAGTCTTAGTTATAAACTATGCATTACCGGCTCCAGATGTAACTTGGACTCCTACAACAGATTTATATACTGATGAAGGAGGAACAATTCCTTACACAGGTGGTTTTGCTACTACAGTTTACGCTAAAGTATCTGCAACAAGTCCAACTAGTTATGCTGCATCAAGCGTGAACGTATTAGGATGTGTAAGAGCAGCTTCTTACAGCTACACACTTACAACTACTGGTTGTCCTTCTACTACTGAAGTGCAAACTTCTCAATGTGGAGCTACATTACCTTCAATTGACAGTTATGTTTATGCAAACCTAGTTAGTGGAGCTCAAGGTTACCGATTCAGAGTAACTGACATGACTACTAATGAGGTGCAAACGATTGACAGAGCTTTACGTGTTTTCCGCCTTACTCAATTAACAAATTATGCGTTTGATAGAACGTATATGATTGAAGTTGCTGTAAGAAGAAACAACGTTTGGGAAGCATTCTATGGAACTGGTTGTTCAGTTACTACTCCAGAAGCTACAACTCAAATTCAAGCTTCTCAATGTAATACAACTATCAGTAACTTGAACAATTCAATTTTTGCTGATATTGTACCGTTTGCAACGGGTTACCGATTCAGAGTAACGAATACGTTGAATCCTATCGATGTGCAAACGATTGACCGTCCGATTAGAGATTTTAGAATGACTAATTTGGCTTCGGTTCAATACAATACAACCTACAACGTAGAAGTTGCGGTTAGAAATACAAATGGAGAATACTTATCGTATGGTCCTGTTTGTAACATTACTACACCATTGTTCCCAACGGTGGGCTTGGAAGATGCACAATGTGATGAGTATTTGGTAGGTTCTAATACTGAAACATTATTTGCAGAATCTTACCCTGGTGTTGAACAATACCGATTCTTATTGGAGAACATTAGTTTAGGATATAGCCAAACGGTTGACAGAGCCACAAGAACAGTTACATTAAATAACTTCACAGGTTTAGTACCGGGTGAAATGTATACTGTACGCGTAGCAATTCGCTTAAACGGCGAGTGGGGACCTTATGGTAAATCATGTAGTATAATTACTCCTGGTGCCTTCAGACCTGAAGAAGTAACAAGAGTAGATGCAAATGGTGTAAATGAGTTCAAAGCGGTTGCTTATCCAAACCCATTTGCAACAAGCTTTACAATTGATGTAAGAACTTCGAACACTGAAGCAGTAAGCTTGACTGTGTATGACATGGCAGGAAGACTTTTAGAAGTGAAAGAAGTAAAAGCTCAAGATGTAACAAATTACCAATTCGGTGACCGTTATCCATCAGGTGTTTACAATGTAATTGTAACACAAGGTAATGAAACGCGAACTGTACGTGTAGTGAAACAATAAGCTAGTTACTGAGTTAACTAAATTAAACCTCCGAGCAATCGGAGGTTTTTTTTATATAATGTCGTTTGTATTTAAGATAGATGGAGATGATTTTTAGGTTAAAAGTGTTGAATAATTGACTTTAAACGGGAATTTTATCAAGTTGTCGAATTTATTGTGTTTTTCAATTTATCTACTCTAAATTTGATTATCCAAAAATAGCCCTAATACATTGTTAATCAAAAGAATGTAGGAACGTTTCCGAAATTGTATCAACTAAATACATATATATGGAAACTAAAAAATTACGTTATTTAGGGCTGTTTTTAATAGTCTTTTTGTTTTTTGTTCATCACACTTATGCACAGGTGAACATGACTGTAACTGGGTCATATACTCAGGATTTTAATTCGCTTTCACAATCAGGAAGCTCAAATAATTTTACTAATAATAATACAATTTCATCTTGGTATATACAGAGAGAGGATGGTAATGCTAATCCGAATAGCTATGCTGCAGATAATGGAGGAAGCAGTAGTGGAAGATTCTATAGTTATGGGTCGAATGGAAGTTCTGAGAGAGCATTAGGAATTTTGAATAGTAGTAGTACTGATGATGCCGCGATTGGTCTTTTGTTGCGAAATACATCCGGAGTAACGATTACTTCAATTACTGTTTCATATACCTTGGAACAATGGAGAAAAGGGAGTGATGGTGTTCAAGGAGTTAGCTTTAGGTACAGAACCAGTTCTTCTTCTTTTTCAGACTTAAATGAGAACTCAGATTCCGGATGGACTGCAGTACCTGGTTTAGATTTAAACGGACCAATTTCTTCAGGTTCTGATAATGTTTCTTTAAATGGTAATTCTGTTTCAAATAGAGTTTCTGCTTCAAATGTATCACTTTCAGGACTGTCTTTAGCAAATGGAGACTATATCATGCTTCGTTGGAGAGATGTTAATCACTCAGGTTCAGATCATGGATTTGCTATTGATGAAGTAACAATCAATTATTCAGTGCCAAGTTATATTTTTTCCAATGCGATTACAACAAATAATAATTTTAGTAATCCATACACAACTAATCAAGTAGTTGATGCTAATGCCACGGCATCTGGAATAGGAAGAGGACCTGGAATCAGTTATGAGTCTGAAAATGGGGCGTATGGAGCTAATGGTTGGACCACTAGTAATGCCATCGATGGAGATGATTATTTTGAATGGACAATCACACCTAATGTAGGTTATCAACTAAATTTTGAAAGCTTTGATTATGAAGAAGAGCGAAGAGATAATGATGCACCGGAAGATTTTTCATTTCGGTCAAGTTTGAATTATAATTCGTCTATTTCAACCTATACGCTAACTAATCAAAGTGCAACGAGTAAATCTATCAATCTTGGGGCTTCACAATATCAAAATGTTCAAAGTGCCATTACCTTTAGACTTTATGGTTGGGATGCTTCCGGACCATCAAATGACAGAGAATATAGAATAAACAATTTTGCATTTTTGGGTACTGTTACGATGATACCACCAACTGTTACTACTACCGCACCAACTGCGATTTGTGACAATGGTTCCGGTTCAGTTACCATTTCCGGGGATAATTTGATTTACGTTTCTGCTGTAACGGTAGGAGGAACTCCTGTTAGCATCGATTCACAATCTAATACAGAATTAATAGTAACCGTTCCACAAGGTGTTTCCGGGCTTTTGACTGTAACCAACGAGGCGGGAAGTGCCAATGGGGCCACTATTACTTTGTTAAATGCTGTAACGTATTATGCTGATGTAGATGGTGATGGATTTGGTAATGCAGCTAGTTCTATTTCTAATTGTACAGGGCAACCGAGTGGATATGTTACGAATAACTTTGACTGTGATGATAATTTATTACTTTATGAAGATTTAGATAATGATGGATTTGGATCTTCAGTTTTGGTTGCTTGCGGTGGAGTCTTAAATAATCTCGATTCGAATGACAACTTACTCACTTATGTTGATTTTGATAATGACGGTTTTGGAACTAACATGTTAGCCCCTAGTGGAGTTAATGATAACACCGACTGTGACGATACTAACAACACGGTTTATCCGGGAGCAACAGAAATCTGCTACGATGGATTAGACAACGACTGTGATGGCATCATCGACAATGGTTGTACGCCAATAGTATCGGTTGTTCAACCGGCACAGTGTGGAATAACGTTACCAACCATTGACAGTTATGTTTATGCCAACTTGGTAGCGGGAGCACAAGGATACCGTTTTAGAGTGACCAATTTATCAACCAATGAAGTACAAACCATTGACAGAGCTTTGCGTGTTTTCCGTTTTACACAATTAACAAGCTATGCTTTTGCAACCGAATATTCGGTTGAAGTTTCTGTGAGAATCAATAATGTATGGCAACCGTTCTACGGCACACCATGTACTGTTTCTACACCGGATACCACTACGCAAATTCAAGCTTCTCAGTGTAATTCCGCTATCAGTAACTTGAACAATTCAATTTTTGCTGATATTGTACCGTTTGCAACGGGTTACCGTTTCAGAGTAACGAATACGCTGAATCCAATCGATGTACAAACGGTTGACCGTCCGATAAGAGATTTTAGAATGAGTAATTTGACTTCTGTAGAATTCAACACCACGTACAATGTGGAAGTAGCAGTTAGAAATACAGACGGAACGTATTTATCATACGGACCGGTTTGTAACATTACTACGCCTATGTTTCCAACTGTTGGTTTGGAAGATGCACAATGTGATGAATACCTTGTAAATTCAAACAATGAATCACTTTTTGCAGAGTCATATCCGGGTGTTGAACAATACCGATTCTTATTGGAAAACATCAACCTACCCTACAGCCAAACGGTTGACAGAGCCACAAGAACAGTTACATTGAATAATTTCACAGGATTAGTACCGGGAGAGATGTATACTGTACGTGTTGCAATTCGCTTAAATGGTGTTTGGGGACCTTATGGAAAATCGTGTAGTATCATTACTCCTGGTGGAGAAATCATACTTATCCGACCAGAGGAATCAACTAACGAAACAGGCTTTAAAGCAATAGCTTATCCAAACCCATTTGCAACAAGCTTTACCCTTGATGTGAGAACATCCAACACTGAAGCTGTAAGCTTGACAGTGTATGATATGGCAGGAAGACTTTTAGAAGTAAGAGAAGTAAAAGCACAAGACGTTACCAACTATCAATTCGGTAATCAATATCCTTCCGGAGTTTACAATGTGATTGTAACACAAGGAGAAGAAACGAGAGCCCTACGAGTGGTGAAACAATAAGCTAAGTTACTGAGTTAACTAAATAAAAACCTCCGAGCAATCGAAGGTTTTTTTATGCCTAATTGTGACTGATTAGACGAAATGCACATTTTGTCGTTCTATGAAAAGCACTGTCAATAAAGCAACTATCGACGAAATGCACATTTTATCCATTCACTTTCAGTCCGTTGTCTTTTTATCGAGTTTATCGACACGTCATCGAAAAAATCGGGTAGAGGCATACAACCGATATACTTTTACATCAGAAATAAAAACAAAACGAATTTTTAAATTAGATATGAAAGCAATCAACACAAAATTCTTAATCTCTTTAATCGTAGTTCTTTTCTCTGCTATCACAGAAGTTGCTGCTCAAACATCAGTAGCGAACGAAATGGTATCAGAAGAAAATGCTCAAGAGATGATTCAAGAAAATACTGTTGAAATGAGTTCAATTGAAATATCAAATTGGTTTTCCGGAGCAAAACAAGAAACGAAAGTTTCTACTGCAAAAGAAGAATCAACGACCATTAACCGTTCTTCCTTAGTTTCAAAAAAAGAACAATATTTAAGATCAGGAATGTCTACCAAAACCATCTTGATTCGTTCGATTATGAAAAAAGCAGACAGTTATGTAAACGCAACGGTTTAGTTTTACGTCAAAAAGAAACTAAACAATCAGTTACTTAAAACCCTTCATAACCCTTCTTTTAGAGGGGTTTTTGATTTTTTAGGGTTTTTGGGATTTCTATTATATCGTATTGAAAGCATCACTTGTTTAATTTAGACGAATCTTCAGATTCTCATTCAAAACCCTCAATCACTCATTTACCGCTTAACTTCTCAAAGGATAACTTATATTTGTTTTCAAATGATGGTTATGAAGAAGTTATGCTTATCATTCTTTTTGTTATGTTGGAGTTTTGCTGTTGTTTTTGCACAAGACAGAACGGCAGACAGTTTAAAGAATGTCCTGAATCAAACAAAAAATGACATTGAAAAAGTGCAATTGCTCAATGAAATAGCCGATTATTACAAAAGTAATAATCCTATTTTGATGGAGGATTATGCTTCAAAAGCGTTATCACTGGCAAAAAAAATAAACTACAAAGCTGAAGAAGCAACCGCTTTACTCCATTTGGGCATCGCCAAAATAATTTCAGGCGATTATCCGAAAGCATTGGACTTTTTCTCGCAAGCCAAAGTAGTGTATGAAAATGAATTGGGTGTAAATTCAAAAGACAACCGCAAACTAAAAAACGGTTTGGCCAGAGTATATGGAAGCATGGGTGTTGTTTTTTCGGAACAAAGCAATTATGCCAAAGCCCTTCAACACCATTTAAAAGCAGTGACTTTATACGAAGAAACTAAAGAAGAAGAAAAATTAGCACGTGTTTATAATAATATCGGAATTGTCTACCGAGCACAAAATGAAGACTTCAAGGCATTAGATTACTTTAGTAAAGCTCAAAAACTTCAAGAAAAAGTGGGCGATCCAACCGTTGGTATTACCCTAACCAATATCGGAAATCTTCATTTAAAACAGCATAACCTAAAAGAAGCGGAGGACTATTATACCAAAGCAAAATTTTATTTTGAAAAATTTCCCAATCCAAGAGGTTTGGGTGAATTGTATAATAATTTGGGTTTACTTCACAAGAAAAATGCAAATTCGTCAAAAGCATTGGAAAGTTGGAATTTAGCTCTCCAAACATTCGATATAATTGACGATAAATTCGGAAAATCAGACACCTATCTTTTTATGGGTGAGTATTTTTATGAACAAAATATGTGGAGTGAAGCGTTAATCCATGCCCAAAAAGCAGCCGAATTATCCAAACAACTCAAGGTGTTGGAAGGAACGGCCTTGGCTGAAAAATTATTGAGTTCGATATACGAAAAACGCAATCAACCCAACGAAGCGTTCAAGCATTTTAAATTATACAAAACCGCTCAGGACAGCTTGATTAATCATGAAAACATTCGGAAAAGTGTGCAAGCCGAAATGAATTATGAATTTGAAAAGAAAGAAGCCATCAAGAAAAAAGAGCAGGAAAAGAAGGCGTTGCTTTTAGCAGAAAAGTCAAAAAGACAAACCCTTCAAACCATTTTTACCGCTTTATTTGTGTTGCTTTTGTTAGGAATTGCCTTTTTGATTTACAACCGCATACAGTTAAAGAAAAATTTAACGCTACAAAAAGAATTGGCAGAATACGAGCAAAAAGCCTTACACTTACAAATGAATCCACACTTTGTATTCAATTGTTTGGGTTCCATCTCCAGTTTTATTGTTCAAAACGGAACGGATTCTGCCATTAAATACTTATCAAAATTCTCCAAATTGATGCGATTGACCTTGGAATATTCAAAAGAATCACTCATTCCCATTGATAAAGAAATGGAGAGTTTGCAAAATTATTTGGAGTTAGAACAACTTCGATTTAATAATGTATTTGAATTTAAACTATCCAAAAGCAACGAAATCGAAGATGACATGGCAATTCCGCCTTTGCTTTTACAACCTTTTGTTGAAAACGCCATCATTCACGGATTAATTCCTAAAAAAGAAAACGGCACTATTTCAGTTGATTTTTCAATTGAAAAAAATAATTTAGTGTGTACTATTTTAGACAACGGAATTGGGTTTGAAAAATCCAAAGAAATCAAAGAAAATTTAGTGGCTATCCATAAATCAATGGCACTCGATATTACTAAAAAACGATTGGAAATGATGGAAGCGTCCACGGCTCAAAAAGCCAAGGTGGAAATAAAAGAAATTAAAAATGAGTTAGGCGTAATTCAAGGTACAAAAGTCGTCTTGAATTTACCGATACAATATATAAAGTAAAATAACCGGTTTGTGATTGAACCTGACACGAGCCCAAAGGGCGACTGGCGAAGCAAACTTGAAACCTGAAACTTGAAACCTGAAACCTGAAACAAAAACATGACAACAGCTATACTAATCGACGACGATGCCAACCTAAGAGCCGGAATGCGACAAATGCTTTCTCGGTATGCACCCGACATTTCCATTATTGGTGAAGCGGATAGTGTTCTGTCCGGTGTAGAAGCAGTTCATCGGTTAAAACCAAACGTGTTGTTTTTAGACATTCAATTAACCGACGGAACCGGTTTTGATGTATTGGAAAAATTAGCGGAAATCAATGGCAAAATCACTTCGCAAGTGGTTTTTATAACGGCTCATGAACAATATGCCATCAAAGCTTTTCGCTTTAGTGCGTTGGATTTTTTATTGAAACCGGTTGACCCGGATGAATTGCAAAAAGTAATTCAAAAGATAAAAGAGGTGATGTCAAAAAGCGATAATTATGCTCACATTGATTTGCTGTTGGAAAACATTCGCAGGAAAGTAGATCATTTCAAACGCATTGCTCTTTCTACCTCAGAAGGCATTCATTTGTTTGAAATCAGCGATATAATTCGTTGTGAAAGCGAAGACAATTACACCAAGTTTTACATCAAAAACAACAAACCGATTTTGATTTCCAAAACCTTAAAAGAATATGAAGATTTGTTGACGGAACACGGTTTTGAACGCATTCATCAATCGCATTTAATCAATTTGGCCTATTTGAAATCGTATATTAAAAAGGAGGGTGGGTATGTGGTGATGGCGGATAATAGTCATTTGCCCATTTCGCAACGAAAGAAGGAGCGGTTGCAAGAGTTGTTGAAGACGATGTAGCGAATTCTAAGTGAAAACGTACATTTACTCAATCAACTAAAAACACTAAAAACAGAAGTTGTATTTTTATAAAAATTATTGTTATGAAAAAGATATTCTTTTTATTGATTCTTTTCTCAAGTTTTGTTCAGGCTCAAATTGTGAATATTCCTGATCCGAATTTTAAGAACGCACTTTTATCTTATAATCCCGTAATTGACACAAATTCTGATGGAGAGATTCAAGAAAGTGAGGCATTGGCTGTGACTTATCTAATATTAGATGGCTTAGATATTTCCTCATTAGAAGGAATTCAAAGTTTCAGTAATTTAGAAATATTATCTTGTTGGGAAAACCAACTCACAACATTAGATCTGTCCGGTATGAGTATCTTATACTCACTTGCCTGTAATGACAATCAACTTATTAATCTAAATTTAAGCGGATGTTTAAATTTGATTGAATTATTTTGTAATAATAACTTATTGGTTGAACTTGATGTTTCTGGTTTAACAAATTTGACGCAAATTATTTGTCATAATAATTTACTTGCTGAATTGGATGTTTCAGGTCATACAAATTTGGAAGAAGTATTTTTTGATAACAATCCAACTATTGAAACTTTTAATGCTGCTGGTTGTACTGCTTTGATTTCCTACACCTACCATCCTAGTTTAAAACATGTAGATTTTTCAAATTGTACTTCATTGGGAAATATAACATTACATACAAATGGAAATTTAGAAACACTAAATGTTTCCAATTGTCAAAGTTTGTTTTTTTTATCAATTGATCAATCACAACTTACCTCACTTGATCTTTCAGGTTTAACTAATTTGGTAACAGCTGCTTGTGCTGAAAGTCCAATTTCTAATTTGAATATAAACGATTGTTTAAATTTACAAACACTTTACTTTGTTTCCAATCAAATAACTACTTTAGATATTTCGAGCAATGTTGCATTAGTTGAACTAACACTTGATGACAATAACCTTACTTTTTTGGATGCATCTTCAAATATTAATTTGAATTATTTAAGTTGTTATTCAAATAATCTAGAATCATTATTTATTAAAAATGGTCAAAATGAAACTCTTGAAGTAAGTGATAATCCCAATTTACAATTCATTTGTGCTGATAATAGTCAAATTGATACTATTCAAAATCAATTAAATGTTATGGGTATGACCACAGCCGTTGTGAATTCCTATTGTACGTTTACTCCCGGTGGAAATTATAATACGATTTCCGGAACAGTTTTGTTTGATGAAGATGAGAATGGTTGTGATGAGAATGATTCATCTCAATCATTAATAAAAATTAAAATTACTGAAGGCAATTCAACGGGTTACATGTTTACAAATTCCAACGGAGAATTCAATAGGTATGTATTGGAAGGTGATTTTGAATTAGAACCAATTATAGAGAATGAAACTTTTTTTACTGTTACCCCTGTAACGGCCTCTGTATTTTTTTTAAATGCTAACAATAACAATGCAATACAGGATTTTTGTATCGCTCCAGTTCCACAATTAAATGATTTAGAAGTTATTATTGCCCCCGTAACACCTGCTCGGCCTGGGTTTAATGCTATCTATAAGATAGTTTATAAAAATAAAGGTAATTATCCTATGTCACAACAAAATGGTGTTAATTTTGTTTACAACCAAAATTTGATGGAATTGGTATCAACATCTGTTGCTCCTTCATCACAAGGTCCGGGTGCTATACAATGGGATTATGCCAATTTAATGCCCTTTGAATCAAGAAGTATAGAAGTAACTATGGCCATTAATCCACCAACTGACACCGAAAATCCAGTAAATATTGGAGATGAGTTAACCTTTACATCTATAATTCTACCACAAGCCGGCGATGAGAATGTTCATGATAATACGTTTGTTTACAATCAAACGGTCGTTGGCTCTTACGATCCAAACGACATCACCTGTTTGCAAGGCGATGTGGTTTCGCCTACCCAAATTGGTAATTATTTACATTATGTCATTCGTTTTGAAAATACCGGTAACGCTCCGGCTGAAAATGTGGTGGTGAAAGTTGAAATCGACCCCAATCAATTTGATAGTAATTCATTACAAATGTTAGCTACGTCACATGATGCAAACATTCGAATGACCGGTAATAAAATTGAATTCATCTTTGAAAATATTCAATTGGAATCAGGCGGACACGGCAATATCTTATTGAAAATGAGAACCAATGAAACCTTGCAAGTGGGAGATTATGTAGAGAAAAAAGCTAACATCTACTTCGATTATAATTTCCCCATCGAAACCAACGAAGCGGAAACATTATTTGAGGCGTTGAGTTTAGTAAATCCGACTTTAGACAACCTTATTACAATCTATCCAAATCCAACAAAAGATGTGGTCACGATAAGTATCAAAGATAATTCCTCTATCAAAACCATTGAACTCTATGATGTGCAAGGAAGATTGCTGCAAACGCAGTTAGTGAATGATTTTTCTTCCGAATTAAATATAACGGAAAGAGCCAATGGAATGTACTTTATAAAAATCAATACGGACAAAGGAACTAAAGTGGAAAAATTGGTGAAAGAATAAGTGGTTTAAATTAATTTTAGTTAGAAAACTCACGTATTTATTGCGTGAGTTTTTTGTTTTAGACCGATATATAGAAAATTAGCAATTTTTATGCTAAATTTAACGAAATCGTTTCGAATAAAATTTTAACAATCCTACTTTATTTCGTAATTTCGCAACAAACAAAATTTATTCCTATTAATTTTTTATAAAAACATGTCAAAAACAGCCATATTAAAATTCGAAGGCAAAGAATATGAGTTTCCTGTAATCGTAGGAAGTGAAAATGAAGCCGCCATCGATATCGACCAATTACGTGCCCTGACCGGAGCAATCACCATTGATCCCGGTTACAAAAACTCAGGTTCATGCAAAAGTGAAATTACTTTTTTGGATGGAGAAGAAGGAATTCTTCGCTACCGTGGTTATTCTATTGAAGAGTTAGCCGAAAAAGCCGATTTCTTAGAAGTTTCTTATTTGTTGATTTTTGGAGAATTGCCTACCCAATCACAATTAGATAAATTTGAAAAGGACATTCGTAAATATACCTTGGTAAACGAAGAGATGAAAAGCATCATCGACGGTTTTCCAAAAACAGCTCATCCCATGGGTGTGTTGGCTTCGTTAACCAGTGCGTTGACTGCCTTTAACCCTAAATCGGTTAACCCGCACAACGAAAAAGAAATGTATGAAGCAGTGTGCAAAACCATGGCGAAGTTCTTGGTAATTGCCACATGGACGTACAGAAAATCAATGGGTTATCCGTTAAATTATTACGACAATACAAAAGGATATGTGCAAAATTTTATGCATTTAATGTATGAATTGCCAACCGGGCCTTATAAAATTGACCCGATTGTAGTCAATGCATTAGATAAATTATTTATCCTTCATGCCGACCATGAGCAAAATTGCTCTACTTCAACCGTAAGAATTGTAGGTTCTTCGCATGCCGGTTTGTTTGCTTCAATTTCTGCCGGAGTTTCGGCTCTTTGGGGACCACTTCACGGGGGTGCCAATCAAGCAGTATTGGAAATGTTGGAAGAAATTCATAAAAACGGGGGTGATGTAGATAAATATGTATTAAAAGCAAAAGACAAAGACGATCCGTTCCGATTGATGGGCTTTGGACACAGAGTGTACAAAAACTTTGACCCAAGAGCCAAAATTATCAAAAAAGCAGCTGATGATGTGTTAGGTGCGTTAGGCATTGAAGACCCATTATTGGATATTGCCAAAAAATTAGAAAAAGTAGCCTTGGAAGATGACTACTTCAAATCAAGAAACTTATATCCAAACGTTGATTTCTATTCGGGAATCATTTACCGTGCGTTAGGCATTCCAACCGAAATGTTCACGGTAATGTTTGCCATCGGCCGTTTACCGGGGTGGATTGCCCAATGGAAAGAAATGCGAGTGAACAAAGAACCAATCGGAAGACCACGTCAGGTGTATGTAGGTTCACCGTTGCGGGATTTTGTTCCGGTGGAGAAACGATAAGTATATAATATATTGTTAATAAGTAGATTAGCCTTACGCACAGTAAGGCTTTTTTTGTTAATAAATATTTAATGTTTCATTAAAGGTTTAAGTTAATATATTTCTTACTTTTAAGTAATAACTTTTAAATCAATTTATTATGAAGACAAAATTTTATCTTTTTTTACTAATTAGCATTATTGCAAATTATGGTTATGCACAAAATACTACTTATGGTGTAAATGCAAACCCTAATAATTATGGACAATTAAATACAGCAATTGGTAGAGAAGCATTGTATAGTACAAATAACGAAAGCAATGAAAATGTAGCAATTGGTGATTCAACTATTTATAGTAATTCTTCGGGATTTTATAATATTGGAATTGGTGTGAGCAGCTTGTATTCGAATACAACCGGGTCAAGAAATGTATCTTTGGGAAGATTTGCTTTACATGACAATACTGTTGGTAATGGAAATGTTTCGATTGGGGATAATTCAATGCAATTTAATGTTAATGGAGGTTATAATGTAGCTATTGGAAGCCAATCATTAAGAAAAAATAATTCTGGAATTAATAATGTTGCTATCGGAATAAATTCTCTTTATTCAAATAATAATGGGAAGGATAATATAGCAATTGGTTCATTGGCTTTAAGTGGTATTGAATCAAATAATTCAGTATATTATAATAACGGAGATAATAATATTGCTTTAGGAGCAAAAAGTTTAAATTCATTAACAGAAGGGAATAATAATATTGCTCAAGGAAGTAATTCTTTATTAAAGTTTGATAACGGGAGTGGTAATATTGTATTAGGCTTTAATGCCGGTAGAGATTTAGTTAATGGGTCAAATAATATTTTACTTGGTAATAATTGTAATTCTCCAACAACAACTTCTTTAAATAATACTTTAGTTATTAACTCCTTCAATGATCCTATTGGAAATATTAGAAAACATTCTCTAATTTTTGGTGAGTTTCATACATCTACAACTAATGGAAGATATTTGAAATTTAATGTAAATTCAGGTAGTAACTCAAGAGTAGAAATAGAATCTAAAGATAATAACACTAGTGGTTTAAAGTTTACTAAATTAACAAGTTCATTTAATCCGTCAGTTAGTTCCTCTAAATTCTTAACTGTTAATTCCACTGGGGATGTTGTATTGCAGAATATTCCTTTGGGTTCGGGTGGTACAGATATAAATATTTATAACGATAATGGCGAACTCTCTGGAGACAGAAAGATGAACATGAACAACTTCAATTTACATTTTGATACTTCTACAAGTTCTTCTACAACAGGCAAAATTTATATTGGAGACACTCCTGATTATCCAACAACAACGGGTAATTATAAATTATATGTAGAAGGTGGCATCCTTACCGAAAAAGTTAAAGTTGCATTAAGAAATCCTAATACAAACTGGGCAGATTACGTGTTCGCAGATGATTACAAATTACAATCTCTAAAAGAAGTTGAAACCTTTATCAAAGCAAACAAACATTTACCCGGTATCGAATCTGCTCAAGAATTAGTTGAAAACGGTCTTGATTTAGCTGACATGCAAGCCAAACAAATGGGTAAAATTGAGGAATTAACTTTGTATATTATCGAGCAAGATAAAAAGTTAGAGCAACAAAGTAAGGATATTGAGGAGTTGAAAGCTTTGGTGAAAGTTTTAATGGATAAAAAATAAAAATATGAAAATATATATAAAAATAATAGTAATTGTTTTTAGTTTATTTTTTCCATTTCAAATTTTTTCTCAAGAATTCAAAAAAGAAAATTATCTGAAGTTAGAAAGTGAAAGAATAGAAAAGGTAAAGTTAATTGAAAATGATATCGAGTCATTTATCTCTAAAAACATAGACAAGTATAGAATAGATAAAAAAAGTAGTATTTATTTCGGAAAAAAAGTTGATTGCATAGATCATTGTCATGATAATTTAACAATAGATGAGGAGTATAAATTTATTAATTCTTTAAAAAGATCTAAATTGAGAGAGATTTTCTTTCAACAAAATCCTGATATGTTAAATTTTTACAATGTAACTTCTTTGGATGGTGAATATCGATTGATTTGTGATAATGGAGGTTTTGAAGGTGTAGTGCCATTGGCAGATTATCGGTTTTTTTCTGATCCTATTGTAACAAATTTAGAGTGTGCTGTCGCAATTCCTCAAACTGTTTTTCTTCCACTTATAAATAATTTTGGAGCTTTAGCAACATTAATTGATAATTCCGACATATCATGGAACGCAACAATGCAATTTGATGGGACTTTAAATACACCGGCATATGGAAATATTCAAATATCTACTTTATCTCCTAATGCAGGAAGTCGAGCCATTAAATTGAATAATAACAATGGAGGGAATGATGTAACAACTATGTCAAGGGATATATTAATTAATGATAATGTACTCGAATATGAATTTTCATTAATATTACAAAATTCAAACCATGCAGGAACGAATCAACAACCCATTTTTAAAGTTGAAATATTTGATTTAAATGGCAACCTGATTCAACAGCGTTGTATAATTTCTCAGCCTGACTGTAATTTCACTTTAGCTCCTTTTAACTTAAATCCGGCACATGCTAATAGTATTTTATTTACAGATTGGATTTGTGATGCAGTGGATGTTTCCGCTTTAATTGATGCCCCCGTTGTCAATGGAGTTAATGCAACAGTTACCTTTACTATTGCTGATTGTGGACGAGGTGGACATTTTGGCACAGTTTACATTGATAATATTTGCAATTTTACTTGTGGAAATCCTGCTTTTGGACTTGTTCAAATTGAACCAGTCAATGGGTGTCCTGATTATATAAACAATACACCATTTGAGATATGTGGTGAATATAATGTACCTGCTAACGCAAATAATGTAAATTTTACAATTAATTTTTCAACTGATGACGGGCAGACATTTAACCCAATTGATCATAATTTATTTAATTTAGTGATTAATAGTTTAACCAATCAAACTGGTAATTTCTGTTTTCAATTAAACCCAAGTTTCTTTTTAACGGATCCTAATGCTAATTACCTTTTTCAAATAGTACAAACATTTGATCAAAACTGTGCTTTAGGAACATTTCCAGTTGTTAATAGTAGTCTAGCTGTTGTAAATATTTCACAATGTTGTTTACCTACATTAACTTCCTCAATTGCAATTTCTGGAATGGTTCAAGAAGAAAGAGAACTTTGGATAAATTCAACAGATTTCATTACCTTCCAAGATAATGTTCAGGGCAATGGAGTTGTATATCATGCAGGAAATTTTGTAGAGTTGAATCCAGGTTTTGAGGCAGTATTTGGTAGTAAATTTGCAGCATATCCAGAAGGATGTACAAATCCTCAAAGTTTTGTTTACAGAAGTCAAAATATAAAACATAAAGCAGACCCTGATAATGATAATTTAGAAATAAATTTAGTCAAAGTAGAAGATTATAATTTTGTTATTAACCCCAACCCTTCATCCAACACTATTGAAATAAATTCAAATAATAGCTTTACTAAAGTAACTATTGTGTCATTAGAAGGTAGAATTGTTTATGATAAAGCAATTGATAATACTAATTCACTTCAAGTTGATGTGAGTGATTTTGCTAATGGAGTTTATATTGTAAATGTAGTTGAAGAAAACGGAAAACTTGAATCGCAAAAACTTATCAAAAATTAAATTAGAAATTCATACAACCAAAGCCTTCAGTAATGAAGGCTTTTTTTTATCAAAAAATTAAACGAAATTTTCTAATTAAATGTATTTTTATGCACTAAATTTATTTTCTCTAAATGATAGAATCCATAGTAATACAATCAAAGTTAGGAAAAAAGAAATCTTTTCAAGAAGAAATTACTTTAAATACGTTTTCTTTTGATTTTACTGATTTCGCCCCTTCTGAATTACAAAGCTTTGATGTAAAAATTGTATTTAAAGAGTCAATAATTTTGTTCCGTAATAATGATTACAAGTGGGTCAGCTGTGACAAAGAAAGAATTGCGAATGAATTTTGTCCAAAGATTATCAAATTAGACAATGGTTTTTTTGTCCAACCCAACATAAATTATGGGATTTGGGAAATTAACCCAACGCATCCAAAAATACTTTATTGGCGATTTAATCCTGAAAATTCAAATCCGATTACGCAATATATTGGGAAAGAAAATGCAAAAAAAATTATTCAAGCCAATAATTTTTATGATTTTTATGTATCGCCTAGGTTACTTTTTTCGAATCAAAACGCCATTGAATTCAGTAGATCTAAAATTCCATTCACTGCCATTGCCACATTTACAGACCATTGTGACTATGATACACTTGAAAGTATTCAATTACAAAGAAAATTTTTTAAATCAAACAATATAAAGGTAACAAAAGGTTTTTTTCTTAATCATTTTTCCAAAAGAGAAGATAATGCTTCTTTTGAAAATGACTCTGAAGAGTTATTGCAATGGAGAAACGACGGACACGAATTGGCTTACCATTCCTTATCACAGTCGTTAAAACCAATTGATGCGAGTTTGGCAGATTTTTTTAACTTCCAGCCTCCTTTTGATGATTTGATAACGTGGATAGATCATGGCTATCAACCCTACAATTTTACACTTTATCAAAATAGTAATATCGAAGGAAAGGATTTTTCAACCAATTTAAAAAATAAAAACATTAATATTCTTTGGAATTACATCGATTCAGGAACTGCAACAAGAGGTGTGATTAATCAGTTAAATAGAAATGACTTTACATTGAGTAGTTTTTATAAAGGAATTCAAAATCATCCTTTTAAAGATAAACTTGCAATGATGATAAAGAATATACTATTTCATTTTTACGCAGACAAAGAATTAATTCTTAAGTATGGAAAGACAGCAGGTAGTTTTAAACGTTTTTTTTACCAACGAAAAGTAAAGGCATTATTTACTTTTATCAACTGTTTTTTTAGTTTGTTGTTCCCTATTTTAAAAGTTTTTATATTTTGGAAATCTAATAAAAATAAGCCTTATAAGTTGGCAAATTATACTCCACTTTTATTTAAACATAAAATTCTTGACAAGGAGTTTTATGTTTTTCAAACTTTAGAAATGGTTGATTTTAAAAAAGCATTACAAAAAGAAAATATTCTAAAACTAATAGATGAAAAAGGGGTATTCATTGCACATACTTATTTTGCTGTCCCGATGAAATTTCATACCGGAAGAATTTTTAAAAAACCGAATCAAGTGGATGATGAAGTAGCTCAAAATTTTGCCAATTTAGGAGAAATGATAGCTAAAAATGAAATTTGGAATCCAACTTTAGTAGAATTGGTAGATTATTTGTCTAAATTTGAAAGAACTGTATTAGATGTTGATTCAGAAGGCAAAATTGTTGTATCAAATTCAATTAATTTAATACATAGAATAGTGAATTAATGGAGATTATTTTTTCTAAAGATAATGATTGGTTAGCTAAATGGGATGACTTTGTGCAAAACGAAAATAGAGCATCGCATCTCTTACTTTCTGATTGGAATAAAGCATTTCAATCCTATGGGTTTGATTTTGAGATTGGCCTTTTAGTTGAAAATGATAAAATTATTGGGGGGTTTTCTGCGGTAATTGCCAAAGCACTATTTTTTAAGTTTTACATTATTCCTTTTGGCCCAATTGTTTCTTTGGGTTATGAAAGTAAGTTAAATGGTTTAATCGAAAAAGTACTTGAAAGAGCTAAACTTTATAAATCGTGTTATTGTCACATTACAATTCCAGTAAATACCAATGGAAACAAGCACCTTTTTAGAGAATTACCATTACTTCCTATTTTAAATAATGTGCAAAAGGGGCATTTATTTAAATTTGTATATTCATCAAACGGTTTAAATTGGAAAAGTGTAAATAATTTTACAAATGAAGAAGAGTTACTTTCAAGCTTTAGAGCGTCCGTGAGGAGATATATTAGAAGCTCAGAAAGAAAAGAACTTGAGTTACGATTTTTAGAGTCGGAAAAAGATGTTAAACTAGCTTATAATTTATGCTTGGAAAACGCAAAAAATCATAATTATTCATTACGTGATTGGAGTTCTTTTAAAGAGACTTTACTTACCATGATTGAAAATAAAAAGGCTAAGTTTTTAGGAGCATTTTATGAAAATGATATTAAAGGTGCTGCACTTATTGTGAAAGCCGGAAACTATTACACCTATATTTTAGGAGGAACTAAAAAACAAAAACCTGATTTTTTAGCGGGTCATTTTTTACATTGGCAAGCCATTAAATTATCATTCTCTGAAAAACTAAGTGGTTATAACATCTCCTTAGGAGGCTCTAAAGGTGTAGTTGATTTGAAAAACAGTTATGCAGATGGTCAAATTTATTTTGAAAATTCAAAATACCATTGGGTACTTAAACCAACTTATTTTAAGTTATATTTATTTTTTGAAAAGAAATTAAAAAATAATAAGAAGCTAATTTCTAAACTATTAAATCACATAAAAAGATAATGATTAAGAAGATCAAACCTTATTTAAAAGTTAAAAAAATTGATGTCTTAATTTATTACATGACACCTGATTTCGTAACTGCTTTCCCTTCTCTGGATTATCAAATTGATAAACAAGGAATAGATGCTAATAAAACAAAATATTCAATTACGATTGATTCGATTTGCATTCACAAAAGTTTTCTGTTTAAAAAATTAAATATTCTCAAATTAATTGATAGAAAAGGACCAACTATTGGTGATTGTGTCACAATACCTGAATATAAGGGAAAATCCATTTACCCATTTGTAATTAATCACATTGCTAAAGAAGTTTTAAAAGAAGATAATGAAGTTTTTATTATTGTAAATTCAGACAATGTTAGTTCGATAAGAGGAATTGAAAAAGCAGGATTTAAATTGCATACAAGAATTAAAGCAAAACGATTTTTATTGTTTTACTATAATGTGAACAGGAAAGCTTAAGAACGTATTTAAGATTAATTATTTGTTAAGAAAAAGGATAGTTAATTTTATTGAAAAACAATGACAAGTATTCATAAGCTCTCCTTTGCTAAATTTTGTACCGGTGGAGAAACGATAATTTTTTAATTGAATGATAGTAAAGCCTTCTTCACGGAAGGCTTTTGTTTTTTTGAAAATTTTAAATCCATGTTAAACCTAACACTCTTTTGAATATATTTGTAAGTACTTTAAAATCAATAATTCAGTTTTTAAACTAGATGAAAAAAAATTACGTACTATTCGCAATCCTATTGAGCAGTATTTTTTTCTGCTCCGCCCAAACGTTTGAAGTTAAAAATGTAGCAAACGAACCGTTAGAATTAACCTTGCGTTTGCCGGTTTACACCAGTCAACAAAAAACGATAGGGGGAAAAAACTATGAAGACTTCTCTGCTCTCAAAAGCATTTTGATGTTGCAAAAAGAGGCTCCGGCCTTACCCATGTTTTCAGAGTCATTGCAAGTACCTGATACAGGAGCTTTTTCTTTAGAAATAAGTTACGATAGCTTTGACGAGTTTACCAATGTTGAGATTCTACCTTCCAAAGGAAGTTTAAAAAGAAACGTAAATCCCGAGACTATTCCCTACGCGAAAGGGGAAGTTTTTAATCAAGATGCGTTCTTTCCGGGAAGTTTAGCTCAATTGGGGAATCCCTATATTCTTAGACAAACACGAGGGATAACCGTATCGTTTTATCCGTTTCAATACAATCCTGTCACCAAAACATTACGGGTTTATCGCAATTTAACCGCTAAAATTATTCATCAACCCAATGAAATCGGACTGAATGAGCGTTCAGTTTCGACTCCGAAAAACGATGAGGTTTTTGCTCCGTTTTATCGAAATCATTATGCCAATGCTTTGCAATACCAAAGTATGCAAGAGCAAGGACAACTTTTGATTGTGTGTCCTACTGCCTATCGCAACGTCGTTGAACCCTTAGCCAATTGGAAGAAAGAAAAAGGGATTGCCACAACGGTGCTTGAGTTAACGCAACCGGGTGTTATTTCGTCTTTTGCCCTTAAAAGTTTAATTCAAACGCATTATCTGGAAAATCCGGATTTGGTTTATGTTTTATTAATCGGTGACCACGAACAACTACCTTCTCACAATTATGGATTCAACGGCGAAGAAAATTTATACAGCGACTCTTTTTACGGTCAGTTAGAGGGTGCCGATTTTTATCCGGAGTTATTTGTCGGACGATTTTCAGGCAATTTATCCGAAGTACTTACCATGGTTAACCGAACCTTAGAGTATGAAATTAGTCCATTAGCGGGAGATTGGATGACGAATGCAATCGGAATCGGCTCTAATGAAGGTTATGGTTATGGAGATGACGGTGAAGCCGATTGGCAACACCTTCGCAATATAAAAACTCAATTACAAGCGTTTGGATACAATACCGTGCATGAATTCTATGAAGGTTCACAAGGAGAAGGTGATAGTCCCGGAAACCCTTCTTCCACAATGATCGTAAATGCTCTCAATCAAGGAGCCGGTTTGATGAATTATACAGGTCATGGTTGGACAGAAGGGGTAAGTACAGGCGATTTTACCAACAGTGCGGTGAATCAGTTAACCAATTCAGGAAAATATCCATTCGTGGTTTCGGTTGCTTGTAATAATGGCACTTTTGTTGCAAATACTTCTTTGTGTGAATCGTTTTTGTGTGCCAAACAAGGGAGCGACATCACCGGAGCCATCGCCAGTTGTGGTTCTTCCATTCTTATGGCTTGGGCAGAACCGATGCAAACCCAAGATGAAATGACGGAATTAATTATTCAAAGTGATGAAAATACTCGTATGACAACCTTAGGAGGTTTGTTCTACAATGGCCAATTGAGTATGTTGGAAGCCTATGACCAAAGTAATACAGCGATTGAAGTAATGCAAACCTGGGTGTTTTTTGGTGATCCATCGGTTGTGTTTCGCAACCAGGTTTCGGAAGCAATTACAGCCATTCATCCCGAAGAAGTTTCAATTAGTGGTGGTATAATTTCGGTAGAAAGTAATGTAGCCGATGCCAATGTAACGCTCACCCAAAACAATATTATTTTATACAACGGAACCTTAGTCAACAATCAAATAGAAATCGATTTGGCATCGTTTACTTCAGAAGAGGTGGTGAAAGTAACGCTTACTAAACCCAATAGGACACCCTATCGTGGGGAAATTGCGGTGAACGAGGCTCTGTCTCTATCCGATTTTGAAAATGGATTTGTAATTTATCCAAACCCGGCCAAGGAGGTTATCAATATTAAAAGTAATCGTGCTGATCTAGGATTAGCCTCACTGAAATTGTTTGATTTAAATGGTAGATTGTTAGTGAATTATGAAAAGATTTCACTGGCTTCTGAGTACAGTATTCCGGTACAAAATCTTTTGTCGGGGATTTATGTTTTATCAATTCAAAACGGAGATTTTCAGAAAAATCAAAAAATCGTAGTGAAATAATGATAATTTTACAATAGTATCAGCAAAAGGCTCCTTTTATCAAGGAGCTTTTTTTATCTTTGTCAAAAGACAAAAGCAAGTATATGCTACCATTGAATATTCAAAATGAAACGTCCCGATTAAGGGCCGTGGTATTAGGAACCGCTGTCAATAACGGTCCAACACCCACCGCCGAAGAAGCCTATGACCCGAAATCACTCGAACACATTCTAGCAGGAACTTATCCCGTTGAAGCGGATATGATTACCGAAATGGAAGCCTTCAATCAAGTGTTTAAAAAGTATGATGTGGAAGTATTCCGGCCGGATATTATCCCTAATTACAATCAAATTTTTAGTCGTGATATTGGTTTTGTGATTGACGATGTGTTTATCAAAGCTAACATCTTACCCGATAGAGAAAAAGAACTCGATGCTATTCAATACGTCATTGACCACATCGACCCAACTAAAGTAGTTCGTCCACCGGAGGAAGTACACATTGAAGGGGGCGATGTCATGTTGTGGAACGATTATATTTTCATCGGCACCTACAAAGGTTCCGATTACAAAGATTACATCACGGCCCGCACCAATATGCAAGGGGTGGAATACATCAAACAGTTGTTTCCACATAAAAAAGTAAAAGAATTTGATTTAGTGAAATCCAAATTAGAAGCAAGAGACAATGCGTTGCACCTCGATTGTTGCTTTCAACCCGTAGGCACGAATAAAGGAATCATCTACAAAAGCGGTTTCCGTGAAGAAGCCGATTATGTATTTTTGGTGAACCTTTTCGGAAAAGAAAATTTGTTTCACATCACCCGAGATGAAATGTACCACATGAATTCCAACGTGTTTTCCATTGCACCGGATGTGGTGGTTTCCGAAAAGAATTTCACCCGCTTAAACAACTGGCTTCGTGAAAATGGCTTCACCGTAGAAGAAATACCATACGCAGAAATTGCTAAGCAAGAGGGATTGTTGCGATGTTCGACGTTGCCTTTGGTTAGGGATAAATAGTTGTCGGTTGTCTGTTATCCGTTATCGGTTAACTGAGATCACATCTATTTTTTAAGAAATATAAACCAATAAATTTAATGTATACGCCATGAAAAGTTATAACGATTTAGACATTTATCAATTTAGTTTAGATTTATTTTTTAAAGTTCATCCTGCTTCATTATTACTGCCGAAATATGAGTTATATGAATTAGGAAGTCAAGTGAGAAGATCATCCGATTCCGTAGTTTCAAACATTGTTAAAGGCTATGGAAGAAAAAGATATAAGGCAGATTTTGTGCGATTTTTAGTTTTTAGTCATAGTAGCTGCTTAGAAACAAAAAATCATCTTTTTAAAATCAATCGTTTATATCCGGGTGTTGTTCCAAACATTGAGGAATTTATTAATGAGTATGATATTTTAGGAGCTAAAATTTTTACCTTTATAAAATATGTAGAAGAACATTGGAAATAATCTCTTGACGGTTGTCTGTTGTCCGTTATCCGACAACCAACAACCGACAACCAACAACCGACAACCAACAACCGACAACCAACAACCGACAACCAACAACCGACAACCAACAACCGACAACAGACAACCGACAACAGACAACCGACAACCGACAACCAACAACCGACAACCGACAACAGATAACAGATAACAGACAACAAAAAAATGAACCAAACCACCAATTCCATCCTCATGATTCGCCCCGTTGCCTTCCGTATGAACGAGCAAACGGCTGTTAATAATTATTACCAAAAAATATTAGAAAACACCACTCCTTCAACGGTGAATGCCAAAGCTCAAAACGAGTTTGATGCATTCGTAGAGAAACTTCGCAAAGTAGGTGTAAATGTGATTGTAGTAGAAGATACGCTTGACCCGGACACACCCGACAGTATTTTTCCCAACAACTGGATATCCTTTCATGAGAATGGCGATGTAACGTTGTATCCCATGTTTGCTGAAAACCGCAGAGCGGAACGAAGAGAAGATATTTTAGATATTTTAGAAGACAAAGGCTTTGTAATTAACGAAATCATGGATTATACTTCTGCCGAGGAAGACGGCTTCTTTTTGGAAGGCACCGGCAGTATTATCCTAGACCGCGATAACGGAAAAGCGTATTGTGCTTTATCTCCTCGTGCAGATGAAGAATTATTCATCGAGTTTTGTGAAGATTTTGATTTGGCTCCGGTGATATTTGAAGCCTACCAAACCGTAAACGGCGAACGCAAACACATGTACCATACCAACGTGATGATGTGTATTGCTGAAACGTTTGCTGTTATTTGTGCCGATTGCATCGACGACAAACAAGAACGCAAAATGGTGTTAGACAATCTAAAAGCCGATGGAAAAGACATCATTTTAGTGACCGAAGACCAAGTGAATAACTTTGCCGGAAACATGCTGCAAGTCAAAGGAAAAGACGATAAACGTTACTTAGTCATGAGCAATTCGGCTTACCAAAGTTTGACCAAAGCACAAATTCATAAAATAGAACAACATTGTGAAATCTTGCATGCCAATCTGGACACCATTGAAGCCTGTGGCGGTGGAAGTGCCAGATGTATGATGGCAGAGGTGTTTTTACCTTTGCAGTGATGGAGTAGCTGAAAAATCAATTAATATTTATCCTCTTTTTAAAGTAGTTAAACGATTCTATTCGTATCACACTACTAAAACATTCATTTGATGAGGCGTATTTGTATGCAATCTGTATTGAATCAGTACTATATCTGTATTGTATTCATGGAGTTGCTACAATGATAACTTACACAAAAAACATAAACAGTCTATTAAACCTTTTCATCGCATGCTTGTCTAACCAAAGAACCTAAAAAATAAGATTATGAAAAAATTAACGATTTTAGCTTTTGGCGTATTGCTTTTAGGCAATGTTTCTTGTTCTCGTGATGAACGTACCGGTGTTGACCAACAGTTACTTAGTGCCAGTTCCGAAATTGATCAAACCAATGAAATTGACTTTAAAGAAGGGATTGATTTAACCACCAGTCAATCCACGTATGAAAATCGTCCGGCGGAACCTTCGCTTGCGAATGACTGTTTGACCATAACGGTGGATAACCCCGGAATGGGCATTTTTCCAAAAACATATACCTTGGATTATGGAGACGGATGTACGTTTAACGGCATTACTCGTGCAGGAACATTGACGATTACGTTAACCGATTATTTGATGAACAGTGGTTCGGTAATTACAATTGTAAGGGGTGATGATTACTACATCAATGGGAGAAAGCTGGAAGGGACCATTACTTATGTGAACACCACCACGAACTCAGAGATGCCACAATGGAACAGAACAATTACCGACGGTGGAATTGTGACACTTAATGGTAATTATTTCACTTTTTCCGGTCAGCGAACCGTGAAAATGACGGCCGGAGTAAATACACTTATCCTAGCGGATAATATTTATGAAATTTCTGCGGGTACGCACAATGTGGTGAATCCAAGCAATGGCAACACGTTGAATATGGTAGTAATCGAACCCTTAATCAAAAAATATGCTTGTCCGAATATCTCTCAAGGGAAATTGTCGCTGCAAGGCTTGTTGTTAGATGGAGTGTTGGATTACGGTGATAATACCTGTGATAATCAGGCGGTGTATACGCATTCGAATGGAAATACGTATTCGGTTACGTTGTTTTAGACTGTTGTCGGTTGACTGTTGTCGGTTGTCGGTTGAAGTGGAGGGGGGAAGAGATGGTTTTCAATGGATAAACGGAACTTAGATAAGCAGTTACTCTTTTCAGGAATATATTCATTTAAAAAAATGCCAATGGGTTTTCTCCTTGGCATTTTTTTTATAAAAACAATGATTTATTTTCTTAAAAATTTTGACTGAATCAGATCATTTACAATTTTGAAATTCAAAGGAAACTCGAGTATAACATGTAACATACTCATAAAAAATAATACATGAATGCCGGTTTTAAAATCAACAGCATAAATAATTATACTGATTATCCAAAGCGAAACAATGATCATCCATTTTTTAGTATTTATGATTTTATACCATCCAATCACAGATGTTTTGGCAAACCAATTCAGGTAATGATACGTATAAGCAAAAGCTACAAAAATTTGAATTTTTAGAGCTAAAGGAGCTAAAGGAGTAAAGACATTATTATCGTTCGAAAATAGATTAAATATTTTGGCATTTAACTGAAGCATATTTGATGCTTGCATTGACTGTTGCGTGTAGATTGATGGAATATACTCTTGTGGAATAACACGAGATAAAGAAATGAGCACCGGAACACTACCTAACAAAATGATGTTGAGTAATCCAAGTTGAGAGTTGTTTTTAAAGTATCCTGCCAACATGAAAAGGGCAGTGAATACATACACATGAATGAGGGTTGGCAAAAAGTAAATGACAATTGTGGAAATGAAATTGAATTGGGGGAGCAAAATAATTAACGGAAGTACTAAGAATAAATTAAATACGGTTATTTTTTTGATTGAACGAAATAAAGTAAGTGAAAATGCAAAAAAAAGAATAAAAAGCAATCCGTACAAACCCAAGTTTTTACCAAATTTGCGAATCCATGCTTGTGTATCATTTCCTAATTCAAAATAGGACTGAAGGATATGAAAAAAGGCAGGAATAGATAACAAAAAGGCAATCAGATAAAAAGCGTAGATAATTTTCTTGTGAGGAATAAAGTAATCGTTTTTTTCCAACCAATTGATTTCCGTTAAATAATGTAACGGACCCAAAATAGCATACGAAAAAAGAAACAGTTCAAACGGAATTGAAAAGGCCAATGTCAAGGAAATAACAATTGCAAGCGTATTAAACAAATCCGTTTGAGCTGTTTTCATAAATTAAATTTTAATCCATTTCAACGTTTTTTGACTCGTTTCTGAAGTTATTTTTATCAGATAAGTACCAATTTGTAGGGATGAAGTATTTATGCTCACATTCAAATCATTTACATTTTTAAATGATTTAACTTGTTGGCCTAATAAATTAAATAGTTCAATCGTTTGGATTACTTCATTCGATTCAATAACAACGCTGGTACCTCCAGGATTTGGGTAAACGATAGTTTCTAAGGGAACGGAATTTTCAGGCAAACTTAAGAACAAGTCGTCATCACATTTAACTGTTTTTGTTCGATTAAAATTATTGGCATTACTACAAGCACTGTTGGTATGATTATAAAAGCGTATGGTTTCTACCACATTGGAGGAATTCCAATGCAAAGGGGTAGGACCTGATTTGTAAATGATAGTACCATTTTCATTGGTAATGGTTATAAAATCTGAATTTACAGTACTTCTGAATGTATAATGCTTGTTTGGCAATATTCTTACTTTACCGTAGCTGGCTGAATTAGCCGTTGTGGTCATCACATATTCATTTCCGTCACAGTTGGTCGGAAAGTAAAGACTTTGAGGTGTTACATTTAAATGAGTAGTACAACCAAAAGGAGCAGTATTGGTCGTAAAGGGAAACGCTATCCAACTGCTTTTACTGGTTGCACTACAAACAGAACGTACCCAAACATAATAGTTCGTGTTTGGGGTTAAGTTGTTTAGAAACAGCACGGTGTCATTTAGCAAACCGGTAGCTGGTGTAGAACTTCCGGGAGCATTATTTGTTGTACTCAAATAATATTCAAATCCTTGATGAGGTGAAATCCCATTCGTATTCCAACTTAGTTTGGCATGATAACTACTGATGATATCAGCTTGAATAACAGTTGGGGAAGGGCAACTGTAATTGGATAAGGTTGTAAAAGTTTGGCCTTGTGTCCAAGATGCTTTATTGCCGTTATCACACACCCCTCGTACCCATGTGTAATAGGTTGCATTTGAATTTAATCCTGTCAATGTTATGACAGATTCGTTTGTGGTAAAAATGGGTTGTGAAAATAAACTGGGTGGGGTACTGTTAGTACTTCTGTAAATTTCATAACCCTCTCCGGGTTGAGGTGTTGGAATGTTCCAAAACAAAGTGGCTTGCTGATTAGTGATGTCGGTAACTGAAATTGAATTCGGACTCACACAGCTTTGATTGGATACGGAACATTTAATATAACGGGTTCGATTAACCGCTTCTGCCTCACAATTGTTATTTTTATGTATGTAATATCGAATCGTACCTGAATTAGAACCGGATAACCAATTTAACGGCGTTGGACCGGTTTTATAAATCACTGTACCGCTACTGTTGGTTATGGTGAGGTGGTCATTGGTATTTGAACTTCTGAATGTATAAAGTCTGTTTGAGGTTATACTTACATTGCTGTATTGACCCGCTCGGGCAGAATTGGTAATTACTTGATCATTTCCACTGCAATTTGGGGTGAAAGTAGCCGATGGGAACAAAGTGTTTCCGGATGGATTACAGCCGGCAGAGGTGGTAAAATTTATTCCCACCCAATCCGTTTGTAAATCAAAGAAACAGCTGGAGCGAACCCAACAATAATAGGTTGTATTTGGTTGTAAATCACCAAATGAAACAGCTGTTCCGGCAATTACTCCGGTAGGAATTGTTGAAGCAGTTGGGGGTGTATCTACCTCAGAAAAATAGTAATGATAGCCTTGTCCCGGTAACGGGTCTACTTCATTCCAATAAAATAAAGCACTATTGGTGTCAATATTACCTACTTGCAAATTTTGCGGTTCATAACATAAAATTTGAGGAAATGAATTGCAAAGTATGTTTTTTGTGCGGGGAGTTGTATCGATTTGGCAACTCGAATTATTGTGTAAATAATAACGAATTATTCCGGAATAGTTATTGGAATCCCATGAAATAGGGGTGATACCATGAGCCAGAATCGTATTTCCATCTGCTGAGGTAATGGTGATGTAATCAAAAACTCTTGAACTGGAGAAAGTATATTCAATGTTGGGGAAAACGATCACATTACTGTATTCGCCGGCTTTGGCTTGGGAGGTAATGGTTTGCAATGAACCGGTACAAGCAGGGGTGACATTAAGTATTGGTGCCACACCATAAGGAGCATTAGTACATTGAGCAATTGTAAAATACGGTTGAAATAATAAAAATATCAAAATCCCTTTCACAAAGGAAAGAGATTTTGAAGAAAATTGAAAAAAATTACGATTAAATTGTTTCATACTTATTGTTTAATTATTTTGTGTGTCGTTTGATAACCATCTGATTCAAAATGAATAAAATACAATCCGGAAGTGAGGGTTGAAACATCAATTGAATTGGTGGTTTCATCAAAAGTTCCTTGTTTTACTAATTTTCCATCAGCGGTGTAAACTTTGTAATGATAATTATTGAATACGGATTGAATAGTTAATTCAAATATAACAGGATTTGGATAGATTAAAAAATCATTTTTTTCAAAAGACGCTGTGTTTAATGAGGTTTCGGTGAGGGATAATAAATAGGAGTCTTCTCCACCTTGAGAAGAAACACTTTGAGTACCAGAATTTGGATCAAAATCAACACTAGCGGCGAATCTACCACTAAATAGCATCTTTCCATTAGATATTTTCATATCATTAGTGTACACATTATTAGACCCCCCAAAACTTCTCGCCCAAATTAAAGCATTAGTTGTTCCGTTAAATTTACCAATAAATACATCATTATTTCCAGTGCTTGTTAACGATGTATTTCCACTAGCTGGATTAATATCAATAGTATATTTAAAATGACCCGTAAAATAAAAATCATTATTGTTATCTAAAGTTATTGCAAAAGGATTAACACTAGCCAATATACTTTGACTTGGCGTTCGAACAGCTCCAGCCCATAAGTAATTACCCGAAGGATTTAACTTCCACAAAAAGCCAGTATTTAGATAGGTATAGACATCTGGTGATGGCGGTGTACCTGGAAGAAAATTAATATCACTATCTATTAAATTTGTCGCAACTGGTGAAGGATTAAAATCCACAATTCTTCCTCTAAAAGAACCTACCGCTATTACATTATCATTCCCATCAATAGCTATATCTCGTAAAAATGTTTCAGGAGTTGTTGAATAATTATTGCCAGATATGTTATTATTAGTTGTATTTAATGAAGCCTTCCAAGTGTAATTCCCTTCAGACGTTAATTTTACTATAAATCCAGCTGAAAAACTTGCGTGAGCAGTTTCATTTTGTGTAGTTCCTGCACTTGGATCAAAATCACATAAACCTCTAAAAGTACCTCCTACTATGATATTGCCTGAATTATCAACTTTAATTGAATTTCCAACGTTTCCGTTTGTATCAGACGTTGCAAACGATTTTACCCACACATAATCTAAATTTTCATTCAATTTCAATACATAGGCTTCGCCTCCAGCTGTTGTAGTCAAAGAATTGGTAACGCTCACATTTGGGTTAAAATCAACGGTTTGTCTGTAAATACCGGTAAGCACTATGTTATTATTACTATCCACATCCATGGCGTTTACAATATCATCACCTGCACCGCCTATAGCTTTGGAAAAAGCATAAGCTAAATCATCATACTTGGCTATAAAAAAATCTTTGCTCGTTCCAAAGTTAAAAACAGCATGGCCATTTTGAGCCGGACTGGGGTCTAAGTCAATAAATTGTTCAAAAGTACCCGATACCGTGACGTAACCATTGTTATCTATCAGGATATCGCCCGGCACATCATTACCCGGTCCTCCTATAGAAATTCCGTTGATGAAAGTACCGGAAGCATCAAACTTTTGAATGTAAATATCGGTACCCCCAACAGCTGTTACATTCAACGTACCACTTGATGGATTGATGTCTAACGTCCCTGTATAACTCCCCAAGGTATAAACATTTCCTAACGCATCGGTTGCGATTTTTGATGCGGTTTCTCCGGCTGTTCCACCGGTGGTGCGAACCCAATTAAACACTTGGGCAGAAGTGTTATAGTTAATGGCTAACCCTAACGCTAAAAGTAAAATTTTTTTCATAAGTAGATTGGTTTTAAGTTGATTCGAAAATACAGCCCTTTTTTTGTATAATTTCAGTAAGATTAGGCGGTGTGAATGTTCTTTTAATAAATGCATCGGTTTATTTAATAATTGTCTAAATCAGCGGAATTCACTTATTATTCAATAAGCTTTGTTTGTACAGTTTTAGTTTAAAAGTCAACGTTTATTAAATGATTGACTTATACTATTAAATAAGATAGAACGAAGTCTTTTTTCACCATTACCTTTCAGGTTTGTTTAATAATCCAAATCGAATAAATGATGAAAAATAGTGTACTGTGCCTAATCCTGTTCGTAGCTTTTTCTCAAATGTATTCGCAATCGTCTGAATACAGTAAAAAAGCACCGCTTAGTAAAAGCGAAGTAGATGCATTGCAACATCTGGTGACACAATTTTCAAAGGCGTATGAACAAGAACAACAAAGATTAAAAACCGTTCGACTTCCTAAAATTAAGTCAACGGATTCCATTCAAATAGAGTTGGAAAAAATCAATGAGCAGGGAGTTCCCATCTATTTTCAATCCCATAATGCGTTGGCAGCACAAGCTACCCGTACCAATTATTTACAAGATTTTGGTGGATTGGATTTGAATTTACAAGGCCAAGATATGGTTTTTTATGTGTGGGATTCGGGACATCCCAGGGTTACGCATGAAGAGTACAAAGGAACCGGCAACACCGTTAGAGTATCCTTGGAAGACGTAACCGCAGAAGGGGGTGGAGATTATACCCATTATCACGCTACCCACGTAACGGGAACATTACTGGGAAATGGTAGGGCTTTGCGGGAGGCAAAAGGAATGGCACCCCGAGCCACTGCCAAAAATTATCGGTGGTCAAATCATTTCACAGAGGTTGCTCAAGCCGCTTTAGAAGGAGCTTTAATAACCAATCATTCCTATGGTTGGTTTAATAATGGTCTGCCGGCCTATGAGTTTGGAAATTACAGTAGCACGGCAGCTGATTGGGACTTGATTATGCACAATGCTCCTCATTTATTGCTAGTGTTTTCGGCCGGAAATGATGGTCAGGCCAATTATAATACTCAACCGAATTTCAGCGGTTTCGATAAAATTTCAGGGCATCAATGTGCTAAAAACAATTTAGTTGTAGCCAACGCTACCTCCATCGTATTGAATGAATTAGGGGAGCTCGTATCGGCTTCTATCAATGCAAGTAGCAGTCAAGGACCAATGGATGAATTACGCATTAAACCCGACATAGCCGGAAAGGGAACACAGGTGACATCTGCGTATAGTACGTCTAATTTTAGTTGTTCCTCTTTAACCGGTACTTCAATGGCCACACCAAATGTGACCGGCTCTTTGATGCTTTGGCAGGAATTTTTTCATCAACAAGAGAATGGTTTTATGAAAGCCTCAACCCTCAAAGCATTGGCTTTACATACCGCAGATGATATTTTACCCCAAGGGCCGGATGCTTATTCAGGGTGGGGACTATTGAACAGTAAAAAAGCCATTCAAACCATCCAACGAAAAGGAAAAACTACGGAGATAATGGAGTCAACGTTGAGTAACGGTCAAGTCTACTCATTTCCAATTGTATCGGATGGAATTAATCCTTTACAATTATCCTTATGCTGGACTGACTTGCCCGGCGTGCCTTCTACGGCATTAAATTCTTCTCATTCCCGATTAATAAACGATTTGGATGTTCGCATCCTTCAAAATGGAACGACCTATTTCCCGATGAAGTTAGTATCACCAACTACATCCGGGACGGGTGACAATGCTGTAGATCCATACGAACGAATAACAATTTTAGTAGCATCGGGTAATTATACGGTAGAAGTGACCCACAAAGGAACGTTAACCGGAGGCTCTCAGCCTTTTAGTTTGGTCATTACAGGTGTAAATCACAATTGTACGACCGCTGTACCTACTGATTTGACGTTTTCCGCTATTACTTCCTCCTCTGTGGTGATTAAATGGCGGGATACCTCCATTCGTCCTTATCGGGTGCGGTATAAAAAAACATCCGATTCCAATTGGCAATCCATTGAAACGACTGAACAAGAAATACTTTTAACCGGTTTGCAGGCCTTAACCGATTATGAAGTCCAAATTCAATCGTTTTGTGGTGCTCAAACGTCCGATTTCAGTTCATTATTAGCATTTACTACAGTAGGGAATTATTGCACTTCCTCAGGGAGTTTATACCGTAATATGCGTATGGTACAACTGAATGATTATACAAACAATACTTTGATTTATAACCAAGGTTACCATAGTTTTCACGAACAACCTATTCGATTGGTGAAAGGGGAACCAAATGTCCTTCAACTTACGACCACTCCTTACAGTTATGGGGCAGCTGTTTGGATTGATTACAATCGGAATGGTTTATTTTCAGACCCCGGAGAAATGGTTTTTAGCAGAGCCAGTTCCACCGTTAACCCGATTACTGGCTCCTTTACAATTCCCTTGACTGTGAATGATGCAACCACCACGATGCGTATTGCCATCAAGCAAAATGGCATCCCAACGTTGTGTGAAACGTCATTTAGCGGACAAGTGCAGGAATATACAGTGCAAATAGCAACCGGTTTGTGCAGTGGTCAAACCATTTGGAATGGCACAAATTGGAGCAATGGATTACCAACCCTTGAAAAAGAGGCCGTCATAACCGGAAATTATCAGGGGCCCGGTTTCAGTTGTTGTAGTATAGCTGTGCAAGGAAATGCTGTCTTTAGTTTAACCGAGGGCCAGAATTTGATTGTAGTTGATTCCATTTCAGTGGCACCTTTGGCGACATTACACATTCCTTCAACGGCTAATTTGCTCCAACGAAAAAATACCGCTAATTCAACTCCAATTAGCCTTCAAACGGAAACCACTCCATTAAAACGATTGGATTATGTGTTGTGGTCTTCGCCGGTGGAAGGGCAAAATCTTCAGGACTTTTCGCCACTCACGGTAGCAAACCGATTTTATCGCTACCAATCAGCTACTAATAATTATCAATCTGTGGACCCGGCTGTGACTGATTTTGGTACGGGAGAAAGTTACTTAATTAGAATGCCTAATAATCATCCTACTTCTCCAACACCTTGGTTAGGCACATTTGAAGGTATTCCCCACAATGGCGATTATACTTTAACTGTACCGGCGTTTCAGTATGTGGCTACCGGAAATCCATATCCGTCAGCTTTTGATTTGTTTCAATTTGCAGCTGAAAACGGTATTCAAGACCCTATTTATTTTTGGCGAAAAGAGAATAATACCGCTACAAGTTCCTATGCAACTTATACGTTGTTTTTGGGTGGCTTGTCAAACAGTGGCGATCCATTTGACTGGAGTCCGAGAAGAGAGGTACGTCCCGGACAGGGTTTTTTGGTTTTTACCCGCAATAACCAATTGAAATTTAAAAATTACATGCGAACAGGTAACACCGTTTCTCCTATGTTACGCAGGAATACCCCAAAAAATCAAACGCATTTTGACGAGGATAGTGATGTTATTCATCGCATTATTCTTCAATTGAAAGGGCCTGAAACCATTTCTTCCAACATGATGGTGGCCTATTTGCCGGAAGCTACTTCGGAAGTAGATGCTTTTATTGACGGACAGTATATTGATGACAATCCCAACGCTTTAACTTCTTTAATAAATGGAGAAGAATTTACCATACAAGGGAAAGGCTTACCTTTTGAAACAACCGATACCGTTCCGTTGTCCTTTAAAACCGCTCAATCCGGAACATTTGAAATTGAAATGCTACACGGTAGTGGACTATTTAATCAGGAACAACCGGTTTTTTTAGTTGACCACTGGCTGGCTGTTGTTCACCCTATCTCGTTGATGCCTTATTATTTTGATTCTGCGGCAGGAGTTTTTTCAGCTCGATTTACACTGCAATTTACGGATGAATCTCTTTCTTTAGGGGAAGAAAATGGCGTTTCGGTTCAAACGGCTGTCCGCGATAATCAGGTTTTTATCACCGGTTTAACCCAATCCATTTCTGCCCTACAATTCTATGATGTGACGGGTAAATTGGTGGTAAGCGAAAAGGGTTTACACGATACAACGGTTGTTATTCCTACCGATGCATTCGCAAAAGGGGTATATATGCTTTCTATTACTCTGGCTAATGGAGAAGTATTGGTTAAAAAAATTCTGTTGTAAAAAGTTGGCCTTTCAATCTTTAATTATGGGTTATTTCTTTTACTTTTAATCCTCTAAATTTTTCATTATGAAATATTCAGTCTTATTCTTTTGTTTTATCTCTCAACTGCTTTTTGCTCAAACGGAGGAAGAAATGATTCGGGAAAATCAACCTGTTTTTAAAAAAGCAGAACAATTATTAAGTCAGGATAATACAACAGTTGAAAAAAGTATACAGGAAATAGACCAACTTATACCCTCTCAATCCTCTGTATATGTGCAACACGTTTTAATGATTCATAAGGCTTCCATGGAAAAACGAATCAATGTAAAAAAAGCGGGTTCTACTCTACAAAAAGTAGTTCCTTTTTTACTTCAGCACAACGATTATGTGCAATTGCGTTCTTTTTACAACAGTGTTCAAGGAAGAATTCTCTTTGAAGTACAAAAAGATTGTCAAGGTGCCTTGAAGCTGTATGAGGAAAATTTAGCTTTATTGCCAACCATTACGCATCCCTATACCGGTTGGAATGTTGTGATGGAAACGCAAACCGGTGTGATTAATTCGCTGTTGTGTTTACAACGTGACCAGGAAGCTTTGGAATACCTCAAGCAATTTGAATCTGAAATTAATCCGAAAACCCAGTTGAAAGAGTACATCTACGTGTTGGCTGTTTCCGGTTATATTCATACCAAATTTGCAAACTACAGCGAAGGCGAAAAGTATTTTCTAAAAACCATTGCCCTTTTAGAGCACTCCACGGCACATCAAGACAATTATTTGGCTTCCTGCAATAACTTAGCTCATATTTACAAAGTAACCGAGCAAACGGATAAGGGTATTGCCATATTGGAAAAAGCCTTACAAAGAGCCAAAAAGATAAAAGAATTGAATAATGAATTGCTGATTGCGAACAATTTAGGTTTTTTGTATGTGCAAAAAGAGGCTTATTCAAAAGCCCAACAATTGGGTTTGTCAGTACTGCAAACCGCTGATGAAAAACAGTTTGGGTTTCATACGGCCAATGCCAATCGTTTGTTGGCAACGGTGAACTATCACTTAGGCAATTACCAAGCAGCTGAAACCTATATTGATAAAGCCATTGCCTATTATAGGAATTTTCAAAATCAGGACTTGTTACGGCAATCGTTGGATGTAAAAAACAAAGTATTAATTCAAACCCAACAATTTGAAGAAGCCTCCCAAGTAAATTCAGAAATCATTGGGATGTTAGACAGCATTACGTTGAATTCCAATGTGCAAAATTTACAACGCAATCTTATCGCGTATGAAACCGAAAAGAAAGACCAGGAAATTACCATTTTAAAACAAAAAGAGAAAATACAAGCCTTTGAAATAGAAAAGCAAAAGCAGTTTTTAAGGTATAGTTTCCTAGGGTTAGCCGTCTTGTTTTTGGTAGCATTTTTAATCGTCTATTATCAAAAGAAAATCAATGCCATTCAAAGTCTGGCATTGCGTTCTAAACTTACGCGTTCGCAATTTAATCCGCATTATATCAACAATGCCTTTACGGCGTTACAGGCCACGTTAATTGAAAAGGGGATGGATGAAAAACTAATCAATTATACGGCAGACATTTCCAGGTTTTCCCGTTTGTTGTTAGAAAGTACTTTTAAAGAAGAATGGTCGTTGTTTGAAGAAAAACAAATGATTATCAATTATTTAAAAACTCAAATGCATCGATTTGATGATTCGTTTGATTTTCAGTTGACCGACCAATTTACCGAACATGAATTAAACCGTTATATGTTGCCGAGTGCCTTAACGCAAACGGTATTGGAAAATGCAATTGAACACAGTGGTTTTCAACAGGATAAACGGGGCACAATTGAAGTGTTTTTTGAAAAAAACCAAGAAAAAGAATTGGTGATTAAAGTGATGAATACCCTTGTTGGCGAGGAAAACACAGCCACTAAAAAGCAAGGAAATGAACCTTCAAGAGGATTGGAAATCACCAAACAACGCTTGGAATTACATCGCAAGATTCACCGGCAACACACTTCTTTTTCGTTTGTTAAAAATGAAAAGAAAGTTTGTGTTACCTTTACCTTACCTCTTTTAGCGGCTTAGTTATGAAAGCATTAATTTTAGATGATAACACCAAAATCAGCTCCATGATACAATCGCTTTTGGAAAAATATTTTTCTAAAAGCATTCGTCAAATTGATACTGTCGCAAGTGTAAAGCAGGCCGTAGAAGCCATTCAACGTGAGGAATATCAGTTGTTTTTGTTTGATATTCATCTGGGCAAGGAAACCAGTTTTGAAATTTTTACTCAAATTGAAAAAACCAATGCCAAAGTTATTTTTATCACCGGCCATGAAAAATACGCAATCGAGGCAATCAAACACAAAGCATTTGATTACATTTTAAAACCGATTAATATTGCTGAGTTCAAAGCGGCCATTGAAAAAGCGTTGGAAACCATTCAAAAAGAACAAAAAACCGGTAGTGCCAATGAATTTCGAATTAAACAGGAAAATTCGCTGATGCTGCGGGCTTTAGACAGCATTAAATTGGTTCGGTTGAATGAAGTGGTTTATTTAGAAGCCAGTGGTCCGTATACCGATGTGTATTTAGACAACCAGGAAAAAATTACGGTGACCAAACATTTGAAGGATTTTGAAAATAAATTGGAAGAAACCGGTTTTTTCAGGGTGCATAATTCGTTTATCATCAATACCTTAAAGATTAATAAAATTGTCAAGAAAGACGGATTAACCGTAGAAATGAATTCAAAAAAATCCATTGTTTTGTCTACCCGTCGAAAAGAGGATTTTTTGCGGTTTATTGAGAACTTTTTAGAAATTTAAGCTTCACGACACTTCATTTTAGGGTTTGGATCCCTCAAAATTAGTTTGCCTTCCGGTTTACCGGCATATCAACTCCACTTTCGTTCGGAAAAGGTATTTTTTTTGAAAAGGAGGCTCAAACAAAGTGTACCACAACCCCGAACCAAACCCGAAGCAAACCCGAAGGAAATACGAAGCATCCCCCAAGGAAGGTCTAGCGATAGTTGAAACCGCCCTGAATTCGGCTGTTGTCAGTAGAATCAGGCGTTGGCAGGGGATGGCTTTTTTTACTTTTGAAGGTATTTCGGGTGGAAAATGGACAAGTTTATTTTTTCAACCCATTTCTCTTTTTTTAAATTACTTTAATTAATGTATTTATAGTCAATAGTTTATAAAAAATAATTTAAAAATATATATTATTTTTCTTATTTTTGTAGTACCACAACTTCCTATGAATGTTGTGTTTTTATTCAATTGAAGTCATGGCAAAAATCAAATCGTATTCGGGGAAGATACCCAAGCGGATATTGGACCACTATGTGTTATACAAGTTAGACGGTGAGTTGATTATTCGGGAAATCTCGGGTTTTACGACAAAGGAGTTATTGCACAGTGCCAAATATGCCAATTGCCGTAAAAATGCCAGTGAGTTCGGACGGGTTTCCAGAGCTTGTAAAGGCATTCGGGTGGCGTTGGCGGGGGTTTTACCTAAGAAAAACCTGGCGGTGGTGAATGCACTGACCAAACACATGCGTTCGTTGTTGGTGTATGATACGGAGCACGTTCGTGGGGAAAGAACCTTGGCGACTGCTTTAGCCCAACCGGAAGGCCTTCGGTTGTGGAAAGGGTATTCGTTTAACCCGATGACGGCGGTGCGTTTTCAGTACACGGTGGAAGACCATCAACTGAAGCTGTCTAACATCACCCTTCCGGAAGAGGTTTCGTGGGTGGGTTTTCGTGTGCATGCCGTGGGGTATAACTGGGACACGTTGGAAGGAAAGCTACACTCCGGAGGGTGGCACTTTGAGCAACAGGTCAACGCCGGCTTATCCTATGGATTGCCAAAAGTAGAAGCCGAGTACCACAATATACTATATGTGTTGGAGCTCCAATTTTTTGAGGAAAAAGAAGGAGCCTTTCTACCCGTTCGAACGGAAGAGAAAGGGGTTTGGGTGGTGGAGTATTGGTAGTTGTCTGTTGTCTGTTGTCTGTTGTCTGTTGTCTGTTTTCTGTTATCTGTTTTCTGTTATCGGTTTTCTGTTATCGGTTTTCTGTTGGCTACTCACTAAGGACTATTCACTAATCACTAATCACTATTCACTCCAAAAGAAAATGCCTTTTCTCACTTGATAATCAACATAAAAAGTAGTAGGTTTGGGGGAGTTATACTTTTTTTGATGAAAATAATTAAATCACCATGGAAAAATGAATTGATGCAAATGGTTTCTGATGCAAAGGAATCCATCAAGATTACTTCTCCTTTTGTCAAAGAAAATATTTGTGCGGAATTGTTACAACACAAAAAAAGTAATAGCTCTTTGGAATTGATAACTTCCTTTAAGTTAATGAATATTTATAATGGTTCGGTTGATTTAAATGGTTTAGAACACATCATTAAAAGTAAAGGAGTTGTAAAGAATTTTTCGAGATTGCATGCTAAAATCTATCTTTTTGATGATAAAAAAGCTGTAGTTACTTCCGGAAATTTAACCAATGGTGGTTTGTTGCAAAATTACGAATACGGATTTTACATTGATGAACCATCGATTGTTTCTGAAATCAGTAACGACTTTAACCAATTATTGCGTGATGAAACGATGGGTCAGATTGAATTAAACCACATCAAAGAAGTACGCTCATTATTGAAAAAAATTCCCAAAAGTGAGCAGATTCCTTTACCAACTTATTCAGTAGATGCAACTGTAGAAAAAAATGATGTGATTACTTTACCTGAGGGCATTATCAGTAGTACTTTAAAAGGTTGGAAATTGATTGTATTTAATTGTATTCAATCTATACCAAAAGATGTGTTTACTTTGAATGATGTCAATGCTTTTGTACCCCAATTACAAAAAGATTATCCAAACAATAATACTATACCAGCCAAAATCCGTCAACAATTACAACTTTTACGTGATTTGGGATTGATTGAGTTTTTGGGAAATGGAAACTATAAAAAATTATGGCAATGAAAAAATACATCATCTTAACCCCCGAAGGAGAAACCCTTTCACCTAATGGAAATGAAGTGGAAAATTTGCAAGTCTTGGGTATTGTAGAAGCGGTTAAAGATGAAAACGAAGCCATTGTAAAACTCTTGCAGGAAAACGAATGGATTATTGATGCCGAATTCAATGTAGCGGAATTTATCTGCTATGAAATCGTTTAATTATTTCAAGTTTAAATATTTACCCGCTATTCCTGCGTTTTTGAGAAGAGTTGCATTTTCCTCTCCATACGCAATAAATACGCTTGGTGCTCCGGGAGTGCCACCTTGCACACCTGAAACCGTATAAAATTTAATTCTTCCTTTTACGAACAAAACGGCATGAGCATCGTGCCAAATGTGGTCAAAAAAGCATTTGGTTTCGGTGCGGGCAAAGATAAGGGCGATGCCGTTGCCGTGTATTTTTAATTTTTCCAACCATTTTTCCATGCCTTTGCCGTAGGGTGGGTTGAGGTACACTCTGCCAAACCACGGTTGCTGTAAACCGTTATCGTGAATGCTGTAATTGTGTTTAGCATGCACAAACGGCGGATGGATGGGCGTACACGGGTCAAGATCGAAAGTACCCAATTTTTTCACAAGTTCGGGTGGGGTGAGCCACTCTACCGTGGTTTGTTCTGATCGTTCAAAGCGTACATCCATTTGCGTATGATTTGGGACAAAGATGTGATCAATTTTTCAAATATCAAAGCACAAATAGATCATTATCAATTAGTTATACACACGATGCGTGTGATTTTAACCGTTGTTTTTTGGTAAACTATTGAGATTGAGAAAAGTAGAAAAGTGATTTTTTTTGAAGATTTTTTTGCTCTACTATAAAATTGCTCGCTTATTGTTGATAAAATGAATTTATAGTCAATAACTTACATTGGTTTTGTGGTGGGATTTTTGTTAAATTTGATATTCTAATAAAATTAGAAAATAATATTTATATTTTAAAAATGAGAGTGCTTACGAAATCTAGATTTAAGCTTGGTCTTGAATGCCCTAATAAACTTTATTATACCAATAAAAAAGAATATGAGAACACAAAATTATCTGATCCTTTTTTAGAAGCATTGGCAGAGGGCGGTTTTCAGGTAGAGGAATTAGCTAGGATGCATTATCCAAACGGTGTTTTAATAGAAGGAAATGATTGGGATTATCAACATCTATGGGAACAAACAAAAGAACTTTTAAAATTAGAAAATGTAATTATTTATGAAGCGGCTTTTTTAATAGATGGATTATTTATAAGAACAGATATTTTAGTAAAAAAAGGAAATAGTATTGAATTAATAGAGGTTAAAGCAAAGTCATTTACTCCAGATGATGATTATTTATTAATTGGAAAAAGAGGAGGAATTGTTAGCAGTTGGAAACCTTATCTTTTTGACATTGCTTTTCAAAAATATGTTATCCAATTATGTTTTCCAAAATGGATAATACAATCTTATTTAATGATGGCTGACAAGTCAAAGAAAGCAAGTATTAATGGATTAAATCAATTATTCAGAATAAGTCGTAAAGGAGAAAACAGAACTGGAATTTTAAAAATGGTAAATTCAATTGAAGAAATTGGTAATCCAATATTGGGCCGAAAAAATGTAACTGAAATTATTCAAGCTATTGAAGATAATACATTCAAATATCATGAAAATCTAACATTTGTTGACTCAATTAATTTTTTTAGGGAATTATATCAAAAAGATGAATACGCTAATTGGAAAACCTCTTTTAGTACATGTAAATCCTGTGAATTTAAAAGTGAAGATGGTAAATTAAAATCTGGATTTAAAGAATGCTTCACTAGACAGCATAATTGGACTGAAAATGAATTTAATAAATCTAAAATTTTCGATATCTATTACTTTTTAAAAGGAAATAAATTATTTGATGAAGGAATTTATTTTAAAGATCAACTTTCAGAAGATATTATAGGTTTAAAAATTGAATCAGAAAAATTATCTACTTCTCATCGACAGTGGCTGCAAATTGAAAAAGAAGTTAATTCAGATAAAAGTATATACGTAGATAAAGATGGATTAAAAGAGGAAATGAGTAAATGGATATTTCCTTTACATTTTATAGATTTTGAAACAAGTACTGTCGCCATACCATTCAATAATAATTTAAAGCCTTATGAACAAATAGCATTTCAGTTTTCTCATCATATTTATTATGAAAATGGTAAAATTGAACATGCTAATGAATATATAAATAATAAAGCAGGAGTTTTTCCTAATTTTGAGTTTATAAGGGCTTTAAAAACTGCTTTAGAAAAAGATAATGGAACAATATTTAGATATTCAAATCATGAAAATTCTATTCTCAATTCTATTTATGTTCAATTGGTTGATTCAAATGAAGATGATAAAGAGGAATTAATAAAATTTATACAATGCATTTCTCATTCCAAAACTGAAAGTGCAACTAAATGGAAAGGTAAGAGAGATATGGTTGATTTATGGGATGTAGAAAAACGTTATTATTATAATCCACTAACTAAAGGTTCAAATTCTATAAAGGAAGTTTTACCTGCATCATTGAGTTCTAGTAACTATCTTAAAGAAAAATATTCAAAACCTTTAAATCAAATAAATGTATCTAGCAAAAACTTTCCTGATGATCACGTTTGGTTAGAAATTGAAAATGATATTGTAAAAAGTCCATACAAAATGCTACCATCTCTTTTTGATGGTTGGAGTGAGGAACAAATAGAAAATACATTGTCTGAGATTGAAAATATCGATAATGGTGGAGCAGCATTAACTGCTTATGGCAAGTTACAATATACAGATATGGAACAACATGAAATTGATGAATTGACTAATGCATTATTTAAATATTGTGAGTTAGATACTCTAGCTATGGTTATGATTTATGAACATTTTAAAGAGTTAATTAAATAGCTATGCCAAAAAATAAAGAAGCTTTAAAAAGATATAGAATTATTCATAACATCCTAAGAAGAGGTGGCAGACACAAAACTAATAGGATTGTTGAAATTTGTAAAAATGCAGGTGTTAAAGTTAGCATAAGAACAATTCAAAAAGATTTAGAAGATTTAGCAGAAGATACTGAACTAGGTTTTTTTCTTCCAATAAGAAAAGATGATAATACAAAAACTTATTATTATGAAGAAATTCCTAAAAGCATTTTTCCCTCTTTAGAACTAGAGCCAGAAGAAATAACGGCTCTACTATTCTATGATAAAACTGTTAGTCAGTATAAGGAGTATCCTATTTTTAAAGAAATTACAAATGCTGTACAAAAAGTTATAGATAATTCAAATATTGCACCTGAAATAAAAGAACTCTTTGAAAAAGAAACATTACTTGAAATTGAAAAACATCCACAAATTGGTGGAGTTGAATTAATTGCAGATATATTAGACGCCATTACAAAAAAGAAAGTTATAGAGATAGAATATCAAAGGTTTGATGATATAATTAAAACACATAAAATTAAGCCTATTTTACTGAAAGAGGATAAGCAATTATGGTACATAATAGGCAAAAACATAAAGTACGATAGTCTTATTACTCTTGCTTTAGATAGAATTATTGATGTCTCTAGTACAGAAGAATCGTTTAGTGAAGTTTTTTTTGATAGTAAAGAATATTTTAAATTTTCATTTGGCATTACAGTTCCCGAAGAAAAGCCTATTGATGTAATCATTTCTTTTAAACCTGAACAAGGTAATTATTTAAAAACCTTACCTATACATCATTCACAAGTTGTTGTCGAGGACACAAAAAAAAATTTTATTATTAAAGTATGTATTATTCCTTCTTATGAATTTTATTCAAAGATATTAAGTTATGGAGATACAGCCACTGTTTTATCACCAGAATCAATTCGATTAGAATTTGAGAAAAAATTTATAAATGCTGTAAATAACTACAAAACAGTGATTTAAAAATTATTTTTTATTATTTTTTATGACGCATATACACTGCGTCATGTCATCTTTTATTTGTAGCGTAAAATAATATTAACCTACAAATAAAGATGCTATGGCAAATTGCAACAAACTTTTTTTAGACTTTAACAAAGTCATTACTCCTTCAAATGAAGAAATGCAGAAAATGAAAACCTCTCGAGAAGCACTTGAAAAAAAAATTACTGCTAAACTCAGGGAGAAATTAAACATGACCCCAACTTATTACACGCAAGGTTCAGGTGCAAAGGATATGAAAACCATCATAATAAAAGAAGATGGTACTTACGATGCTGATAGAGGTGTATTCTTACCTCAAAAGCCAGAAGTAAGTGCTGATACCGTACAAAAGTATATTTATGATGCTGTAAAAGACCATACTGCAGATGGTGCTGAACATAGAAAAAAATGTATCCGAGTATTGTTTAAGTCAGCCTATAATATTGATTTCCCTTCATATTACGAAGTAAAAGATGAAGATTATGCATATATGGCTGTTAAAGGTAATGGCTGGATAAAAGATGATCCATGGCATATGGTTAATTGGCTGGCAAAACATAAGGATTCAAATGGACAGTTAGTTAGAATTATTAAATATTTAAAAGTTTGGTCATCCAAATGTAATTTTAAAATGCCCAGTGGAATAGCATTTGCCGTTTGGGTTTGTAATAATTTTTCTGAAAAATTAGACAGGGATGATGAGAGTTTATATGAAACTTTGAAAAGTATCAAAGCCGAACTTTATTGGAGCGTTACTTGCATTTCTCCTGTCGAGCCATTTGATGATTTGACATCAAAACTAAGTCAAGACCAAAAAGAGAAATTTAAAAAAGAATTAGACAAATTTGTTGATGATGCAAAAGACGCTTTAGATGAAAAAAATCAATTAGAATCATCTAAAATTTGGAGAAAATACTTAGGAGAACGATTTCCTTTAGGTGCTGATGAAGATTTAGACTCAAAAGAGCAAGCACTTTTATCTGCTGCATCACATGTTTTGAGTGGGTCGGCTTATTTAGATAATAATGGTAGAATTAATGATAATAGTGGAGTTGTACATAAACCACATAGAAATTATGGCGATTAAAAGGTACATTCCCATGCGTGGGATAAAAAAACATTTAGCAATATTTCTAGAAATAAGCTTATTGAAAAAACACTTTCCTTTTTTGAAATTTCAAATTAAAAATGGAAAATTAGTATGTTATGGATATTGTAAACCTTCAGAATATTCTCGAACTTATCATTATAGAATTGAATGGAAACCCGGTATTTCACCAAAGGTTTTTCCTGTAGATCCTCATATTGAATATGATGATGACATTCATATCTACAGAGAGGGTAATTTATGTTTATATTATCCAAAAGATTTTATTTACGATGCCAAGTCATCTCATATTTATGAAACAATAATGCCATGGACACATGAATGGTTTGTTTTTTATGAATTATATCAAATTAAAGGAAAGTGGTTACACCCCTATGTTGAACATAGAAAAATTTAAAAAATATGGATTTTACACCAAATATATTTATAGGCTCCTCTAAAGAAGGAAAAAAAGTAGCAGAAGAAATAATTAATCTCTTAAAAGGTTTTGCTGATTGCACTTTGTGGACAAAAGCTTTTCAATTAGGCAAAAGTAATTTTGAAAATTTAGAAGGACAAATTGCTTTTTATGATTATGCAATATTAATTGCAACAGCAGATGATGTAACAATATCTCGTAAAATAAAACAAAAAACAGTAAGAGATAATGTTTTATTTGAGTTTGGATTATTTACTGGTGGGTTGGGACCTACAAGAGTTTTTTATATTGTTGAAGAAGAAACTAAAATCCCATCTGACTTATATGGAATTACCTTACCATTTATTCCAAAGATTGGAAACCCTAACTTTAATGAAGTTATTACTAAGCAAGTATTTGAAATAAAAAAACATATAGAAAATAAAGAAAAAACTTTTGATTTAGGATTTTTGCCATCTACTGCCTTAGCTTATGGTTATTTTAACAATTTTGTTGAAAAAACAGTTAAACGTTTATTAGAAGATAAAGCTGATAGTAAAGTTTTTAATTTAAAAAATGGTTCTCAATTTAAAATTATAGATCTAAAATTTACAATATTAATTCCAAATGATTTGAGTGATGACATGTTTAATAAAGTTATTGCAAAACGATTAAAAGGAGGGTGGCAAAAATTAAAAGTTGAACCAAAGGATGTAAGAGATTATGATTTTTCTGTAGATGTTTCCAAAGCAGAAAAAAACTTATTACATCTGGTAGATATACCTCTAACACTAAATGCTTTAAATATGTCAATTGAAATTTATTCAAAAAAACAGCACTTGGGTAAATCTGTCAAAGAAGAAGTTTTAGAAGTTCATGAAATTAGAAATTTTAAAAGAACTTTAGAATATTTAATTAAAAAAAGTTCAATTGCAAGGGATATTGTTGATATTGAGATTATTGATATATAATTTCAATTTAGGTTTTTTTACCTACACAAAATTTTCAGCAAAAAGTTTTCGCACCCCTCTTTAGCTTTGCCTTTTTCATGTATTTTGCTCCCCTTTTTATGGCTTATTTTAAAAAGCGGTTAACCAAAATCAATTCGGGTTTGGTGGAGAAAATACCGTGGTATTTTACGATTATGCACTATGCTACTCGTGTGATGGCGGTGATGTGTTTGGTGTATATTGTGTTGGTGTGGTTGGAGGTGGTGGAGATTAGAGCGTAATGCTAAAATTGTTATATTTGTAATCAAACTCCTAAGCATGAACTACAAAATATCCTTTCAGGAAAGAGCCAGGTTAGGCATGGAGATGCTATCCAAAAAATCTCCCATTACTTTAGAAGAAGCAAGAGCACAAGCAAAACGTTTGAATCAAGCAAGTCAATCAAAAGTGAAGAAGTCGTAATGAAATCATTTGTCATCAATTAAAAAATTAAGCCACCTAACATCCCATTTGTATTATTACACTTTTTCTTCCTACATTTGCTCCATTATGAAAAACAGTAACCAACATAAAATGTACATTCTTTCGATAGAAAGTGATCGTTTATTCGGGCAAAATCCGAGTAAAGGGTTGGACGTTGGTATGGTTTTTACAACAAAAACGAATTGATTTTTTAGCTAAAAAAGCATTTATATACACCAACGTCCTTTGCAAAAAGGGCGTTTTTTTGTTTTATAACCGATTGAATATGAAAAAAATGAAAAATTATTTAAAAAAAAGTTTCACAACTAACCCAATGATTGCAATATAGTTTTGAAAAGTAACCAAATGAGAGACAGTCATTTGACAATTTCAACTCATCTGTAGGAATACGGAGCGGGTTTTTATTGTCTAAAAATAAGTATAAGTAACTGAAAATCAATAAAATAAATTGAAATTTTATTTGGAAGTTAGTTTTTTTTGACTTTATCTTTGCGGAGGAATTTTTGAGTTGGGAGTAGGGAGTTGGGAGTAGGGAGTTTGGAGTAGGGAGTATGGAGTTGGGAGTGGAGTTGGTAAAATAGTTAAATAAGTAAAAGAATAGAATATGAGTTATTCAAATCAAATAGAGCGTAAAAATAGTCTTCATCCAAGTGTGGCGTTTGGGGATAGATATAAACCGGTGCAAAAGTACAGGACGATGGGATAGTATATTCCCTTGTGATGATACGGAGCACCTTTGATGAGGTGCTTTTTTTATGGCTAAATTTTGAACTCAGATTTTAAAAATTAGAATAATTGGTAAAATTAAATCAGTTAAAATCAGTGTAATCCGTGGCGAAAAAATAGAACGCGGAGGAAACGGATTGGTTATACCAAACGCGGATTATTAAGATAAAAAATGATTTTGTAGCTCAACGGTAGAGCAATGGGCTGTTAACCCGGAGGTTGAAGGTTCAACTCCTTCCAAAATCGCACATAGTTCTGTAGAAAGGAACCGGCTTATTGGGGTTACTGGCTAACCTTCCCGACTGTCTCTCGGGAGAAACGGGTTCGATTCCCGTATAAGCCGCAAAATTGGAGAGTAGGTCAACTAGTGGTTCGTTGCGTCTGACTGCTAATCAGATTCACATTCGTGTGGTGAAGGTTCGATTCCTTTGCTCTCCGCATACGGTGTTTTTAGTTTATTTGGTAAAACGGCTGATTGTGATTCAGCAAAACAGGGTTCGATTCCCGAAAACACCCAAGGCTCTGTTCGAATAACGGTTAGTTCACTCGGCTTTCTACCGAGAGATAAGGGTTCGATTCCCTTACAGAGTACAAAATGGGAACAGTGGTGTACAAGGTGTGGCACGTTAGTTTGAAGCACTAAAGGCATTTGTTCGATTCAAATCTGTTCCACAAGTTGATGTTTAATTTAAATAAGTAAAGTGATGAGACCAGACATTTTAAAACGGTTTTTAACCAACACCGATGAAACGGGTAGATTTTTAATGAAGTCTAAGATAACCGGTATCATCTATTTTGTGGAACCTATTTATAACGGTAAAACGCCAAAATGGGGAGATGTAGATCCGGCCACTAAGCAAATCACGGGGAACTATGGTTCAAAATATACCGGAGCGATTACAAAAAAAGAATCCTTACTTACGGAAGAAAACGGATTCAAAAACATCGGTTATTTTAAAGGTAGTCCGTTTGGAGCGATTGATGCCCGGGATAAAGCACATCAAGAAGCGATGGGTTTATTGTAAATAGTGTTAGGAGAAATTTGAAATTTTTGTTTGTGATTAACGATTAACGATTAACGATTGAAGATTAACGATTGAAGAATAACGATTGAAGAATAACGATTGAAGAATAACGAATGAAGATTTTAGAATTAGAGGATACTAACCAAGTCCTGTTGCGTGTTTCTGTATAGCACCATTGTAGTATTCGTTTCGCTCAGGCGAATGATGTTGTACTGTGCAACTTGAGTTGGAGGTTTAGGTGGTTTTCCAAAAAATTGCCGACAAGGTCTCACAGGTTCGAATCCTGTTGCTACGAAAGTAGTATGGCGGAGTGGTCAAACGCACAAGATTTAGGCTCTTGAAGACTATCAGTTGTCGCGGGTTCGAATCCCGTACGCATACCGATGCGTTAGCTCAGTGGGTAGAGCACTACACTGTTCATGTAGTAATTCAGAGTTCCATTCACTCTCCAAAAGAATGAAAGAAAAAAAACGATTGGTCTTTGTTGGTGATGGGTTTAGCAATAAATCCTTCACACTCCAAAAAAGACCTGCATGAAGACGACGTTTTCGCAACTGTTTTTTTGCTTTTTGCTTTGCCTGAAAGAAATTGCTTTTTTCAGAAAATAAGACAGAAACCAATCTAATACTTGCGTTTACCTCCTTTATTCCGTCCTTTTTTTTGAGGACAATGACCAATGGTTTTTTATTAGTAAAAAGAATTAGTAAAGAATTAACCACATAGAGACATAGTTTTTTGGGCTTATTAAGGCGTTTCACTCCTTTAGAGAAAATCATAGCTTAAAAAAAGAAATGAAAGCGGTATAGCAATCAGGCAATTTGAGCCTTATGCCGAATAAATATGGGGTTAAAAATAACAGTAAAACAAAATCAAAATGATCAGAAAAATTACAATGAATGCCTACCAAGTGGGTTTGGTATTTAAAAACAGAAAATTAGAAAAAGTGTTGCAAGAAGGCGACCACTGGGTGTTTGGAAACAGGGAAATTAAGGTATATGAAATGAATCAATCTTTCGTAGCCCCCATCGAATTAACCCTTTTGTTACAAAATGATACCTTAGCTTCTATGTTGGAAGTGGTGGAAGTAGCCGATGCTCAAATTGCATTGTACTTTGTAAACGGTATTTTCAGTGAAGTATTGACAACCGGTAGGTATGCCTTTTGGAAAGGTTACAAAGCAAACAGTTTCATTTTGGTGGATTTGTCTAAAGTAACCATCACAGAAGCTGTCAATGAAGCACTTTTGGAAAACAGTAAGTTAAGACCCTACACCAGAAGATTTCAGGTGATGGAGTATGAAAAAGGTTTATTGTTTGTGAATGGTGCTTTTGTAAAAGAATTGCAAGCAGGTAGTTATTACTTTTGGAACAATGCTATTGCTGTAGAGGTTAAAACAGCCGACATCCGAATGCAACAAATGGAGATTTCAGGTCAGGAATTGTTGACCAAAGACAAAGCAACCTTGAGAATCAACTTCTTTGTGAGCTATCAATTGGTGAATATGACCAAAGCTTTAGTGGATAACAAAGCGTTTGACAAACAATTGTATGTGATGATGCAGTTGGTCTTGAGAGCCTTTGTGGGTGGTTTTACTTTAGATGAATTGTTGAGCAGAAAAGACAGTATTGCACAAGCCATCTTGGAGCAAACGGTGGAAAGAAGTGAAGCCTTGGGTTTGAAAATTTTAGATGCCGGTATTAGGGATATCATCTTACCCGGTGATATGAAAGAAATCATGAACCAAGTATTGGTAGCTGAAAAGAAAGCCCAAGCCAACAGCATCATGAGAAGAGAGGAAACTGCTGCTATGAGAAGTATGTTGAACACCGCCAAATTAATGGAGGACAACGAAATGTTATGGAAATTGAAAGAGATGTAATACGTAGAGAAAATTGCTGACAGAATTGGTGAAATCACCGTTTCCGGCAGTGGAAACATCATCGGACAGTTGAAAGACATTTTTGTGAAATAACCAAAACCCTGAGAATTATTTTTTCGGGGATTTATTAAAAACCTGGAAAAATGAAAGAAAATAATAACAACTCAGATTTTATGGAATTTTTGAAGATTGCTATATTGGTCATAAAAATTTTTGCTTTTATAATAAGTTGTAATCAAGAAAAATATGCTTCAAAGCCTGATCCGATTGAATTTGATGTAAATTACGGTTTAAAAGACGATACCGTTATACGCAAAGTAAAAGAGCGAATGAAAACAATAGATTCATTACGTACAGTAAATAAAAATAAATAATAAAATCGCTTTGAGCGATAGAAAAAAAATGAAAACAACAGAAAAAATAATCGTAATCGATTTAGAAGCCACTTGTTGGAACGGCCAAATACCGAAGGGACAAGTGAATGAAATCATAGAAATCGGTATTTGCGAATTAGATGCAAAAACCGGTATGATTTCCAAAAATAAAGGACTATTAATTAAGCCCGAACGATCGGTAGTGAGTTCGTTTTGCACGGAATTAACCACCATTACGCAAGAACTTTTGGATAAGGAAGGTGTACGTTTTGAAGAAGCCATAGAGATGCTTAAACAGGACTATCAACCCGATCAATATACTTGGGCCAGCTATGGTCAGTATGATTTAAACATGCTCAAAAAACAATGTCAACTTCTAAATGTCCATTATCCGCTGGGTAGCCATCACATTAATGTGAAAGAATTGTTCAGTGAAGTACGAGGTATGCATAAGAAAGTAGGCATGAACGGAGCATTAGCATTATTAAACCTTCCATTAGAAGGGACACATCACCGTGGAGTGGATGACGCCAGAAATATCGCCAAGATTTTGTATTGGTGTCTAGAACAACAATAAGCTACTTTTTAAGTGGCTTGTTTTTGTTTTATAATTTAGCAAAAAATGACTATCCTTTTTCTCTTTCATAAAATAATAAGTATAAATCATATCTTACTTTTTTTATATTTGTGATTAAATGATTTTGAAATGATTGTTGCGGTCGATGTTCATTATAAAGAAGCCTACGCTAAAACAGTATTGGTTTTGTTCGAAGATTGGTTGGATGATACTTATACTGAAATTTTAGAGGTTAACACATTTGAAGTGGCAGATTATGAGCCTGGTTTTTTTTATAAGAGAGAATTACCTTGTTTGTTACAAGCTTTAAAAAAAATTGATTTAAAAAATATTTCTACTATCATCGTTGATGGATATGTATTTACTGATAATGAATTAAAACAAGGATTGGGAGCTTATTTATATGAAGCACTTGAACAAAAAATTCCGGTGATTGGTGTAGCCAAAACTACTTTTCATGCTAATTCGGAAACAGTGGTTCCTGTTTTAAGAGGTGAAAGCAATAAACCACTTTATGTTTCTGCAATTGGAATTAATAAAGAATTAGCAGCCGAAAAAGTAAAAGCCATGCATGGTGAATTTAGGTTGCCCTATCTTTTGAAATTAATGGATCAGAAAACAAAAGAAATTTAATTGATGCTTAACAAAAAGCTCCCTTTAGCGGAAACTATTTATCAACTGCGAACAATTGAGCAGGCAATACTGTATGATACAATTCTTTCAATTTCAAAAGCGGAAGAAGAGGATACGATTTCTTTTTTACTAGATGAATATGAAAAAGAGAAATTGAATTATCCTTTTCAACCACCGGAATTTGAAACAAAAGCGGCTTTGTGGGCAGCCAAAACAATTTATTTTGCTACTCAGTTTTTGATTAATAGAAAAGAAACAGTTAAGGATTTTGACAATTTTTTACCAACTTATAACTCTGCAATAAATCCATCTGCAGTACTTTCTGCCGATTTATGTCTTCGTTTTCTACCATTTCTTCTCAATGAGTTTAGTTGCATTGATCCAGAAGATGTGGTGATTCCTATTTTGGAAGGTTTTTTGACCACTTTTCATTATTCATCAATTGGTTATGATTTAAAAACCGATTATCAGCAACTCAATTTAGACATTTTGAAACAAAATAATTGTTTAGAACAATTGTATTTGAACCGTATAACAGAAAAAAAAGCATTACCTTTTGTCGAAATATCATTTATAAAACAACGGTTAATGGCCAATTTTGGTGATTACCAAAAGGTTTTTTGGACAGATTTTGAACTTATTAACAATCGTGATTTATAAACCATTATGCATTCAACTGAAAAATTAAACGCTCTTTTAGCCCACGTTAAGTCAACTTTTATAGGAAAAAATGAAATTATTGATTTGTTAGGAATCTGTTTATTAGCCCGAGAAAATGCCTTTTTGCTCGGTCCTCCGGGAACGGCAAAGAGTGCCATTGTTCGAAGTTTATCGAATGGAGTAGAGGATGGAAAGAATTTTGAATACCTACTTACTCGTTTTACAGAACCCAATGAGATTTTTGGTCCTTTTGATATCCGAAAACTGAAAGAAGGAGAATTGGTTACAAATACAGAAGGAATGATGCCCGAAGCATCGATGGTGTTTTTGGATGAAATTTTCAATGCTAACTCAGCTATTTTAAATAGTTTACTGTTAGCTTTGAACGAGAAAATATTCCGTAGAGGTAAAGAAACTAAAAAGCTTCCCGTTTTGATGTTTGTGGGAGCTAGTAATATTTTGCCCGAAGACGAAGCTTTAAATGCTTTATTAGACCGCTTTCTTGTTCGTGTAAAATGTGATTATGTAGATCCTGATTTATTAAACGAAGTACTTTTAGCCGGATGGAAATTAGAAAATAATTCCAACGGAAAAGCTCCTACAATCAGTTCAACTGAAATTAGAGAATTGCAATTAGCTTGTCGTCAAGTCGATTTGTCTTCTATCAGAAAAGAATATGTAAATTTAGTTCATTCACTTCGAACGACAGGAATTAGCGTTTCTGACCGAAGAGCAGTTAAAATTCAGAACCTTATTGCAGCAAGTGCTTTTATTTGCGGGAGAAACAAAGCCTCCGTTTCCGATTTGTGGGTGTTAAAATACATTTGGGATAATGAAGAACAAATTGAAGTGCTGGAAGGCATTGTAAACCATGTTATTGAAAAAGATACACAAGAACAATCACATCCGCAAGCGATGTACAACAAAATTCCGCAAGCTGAAGAGGTGATGAAAGAAGTGAAATATCTGTCTGACAAGTGGAATGATTCAACCCTGTCTTTTGAAGAACAAAATGTGATTAAAGACAAACTTCGGTATGTACAAACTCGCTGTGATTGGATTAAAAATCAAGAACAGAAAAAGTATATTCAGGATGAGATTGAAAAATTTTGGCAAATCATTCTTAAAACAATTGCCTAATGTATTATTTGGAAATACAACGAGCGGATTCAGAACTTCTCGCTAGCATTAGGCATTGGGACAACCTGAAAGCAGCCATCAGTGATGAAATTATTCTCGTAAAAGATTTTACTGAGGAACAAATTCATTCGAGTTTACTTCGTCAAATTCCGGGTATAAAATTGTATGAGTTGAGGGAGCAATTACTTTTTTTTAAAGGAAGCTTGTTACCTTCAAAAAAATTGCCTTCCGCTTTATTGTGGTCACCAATTGCAAGAGCTTTGCCAATTCAATTGCCAAAATATAATTTAAACTTTTTCGGGATTCAGGAAAAAGTAATCATTAAATTGGTTCCTACCGATAATGTTAGAACTTCTTTTGCTTTGCTCAGTAAATTGGAAATTGTTGAAAAGAGTATTGTAGTATTACCTGAAATTAGGGTAAAATCGTTACAATGGGTTGTGTTAGAAAAAAGAGCTTTGTTTTTAGGAACGCCATTATTACCTTTTAAAGGTATTACGTATTGGCGATTAAACAATTTTTTATTACCAACCGGTTATGAATTTGAGTTGCCTCTGACTTCTGGAATAGTTGAAGATTTATTGAATCGAGGAAAAGAAAACTGGATTTTGGTTCAAAATGATAACAGTTGCATTGTAATACCAAAAAATGATTTTAAGCAATTGTCTTTGAGTTCGTTTAGGCTTTCAAATAAACAAGTATTTTAATGGATTATATTCGGTATTTTCAAACGTATAACGACTATTTCTGGACACTAAATCATTATCAAGATGATTTTGGTGAAACGCAATATGTTTTTGAAATACCAAACGGAACAACGATTGCATACAGTAATTATGTTGTCGAGGTTTTGCAATTACTTTCAGACGAATCGATTCCGCCGCTGGGTTCGTTGCTTTTAGTGATTGCCGCAACAAATCCGGATAGTCAAACTTCCATTGCTTTGATAGAAGAATTTACTAAATCTACAAAAACAGTTAATTCGTTTCCCAATGCCAATTTGAGTAATGTGGCTCAAACATTAGATTTTTTAAAATTATTGGCTGAACTTCCTTCAGAATATAAATCAGGAGACAAACGTATCTTACTTTTTAAAACTATTTTTCATGATTGTCATAACCGATTGACACGCGAAAAAGCTAAGTCAATTTTGACCGATTTTGAAAAAAATGCATTTGATTTTTACACCGATTTAAAACCAATTTCATTTAATCAGGCAAACTTTGTCAAAGATTTCAGAACTATTGCGTTACTCAAGCACCAATTTCCTTTAGTATCGTCACTTTTAAAGGCTTTAACGGGTTTACCGGACGAAGAAATTTCGGCACAATTTGAAGAAGATTTATTAGAACTAAAACAACCCTCCAAAAAGCCTACGGAGTTTGTTGAGGATTTGATTGAAAATCCAAAAACATTTCAGGTTGGCCGTTTGATTAAACAAATTTGGTCCGGTTTAAACATTCCTTTACATCACAATGTGCCAAGTCATCAACCTATGGGAGGCGTTTCAGATTTAACAAACAAGGGAGATTTTGATCGATTATTGTTGTCGGAATTCGCCAATGATGAAGATGTGTTTATGTCGAGGATTGCAAACAATGAAGCGTTGTATATTCTTAGAGAAATTCCACCACAAGACACGAAAAAAACTAGAATTTTATTAATCGATTGCTCACTAAGAAATTGGGGAAATCCTAAAATAATTTCGTTTGCCACCGCAATTGCTATCGCTATGCACCCCAAAACAGATATTGCTTGTGAAGCTTTTGCTTTGGGAGATACGTATAAAAAAGTTGATTTTGAAAAAGTATCTCAAGTTATTGAGGGTTTAAATCAACTCAATGGAAAGTTAGATTGTTCAAAAGGTTTACAAGCTTATTTTGATGAACAATATAGCAATGGATCTGCTCTTGAAATAATGATTTTAACTACGCCAGACACCTTGAATTCGCTTGATTTTTTACGCGTTATTAATGAAAATTATGACCGTATTAATTTTCTTATTACAACGGAAAGTAATGGAATAATAGACTTTTATAAAATCAAAAATAAGGCTCGAAAACACGTTCAAAAAATTAAATTAGATCTTTTGGATCTTTGGGTTAAAAATAAAGTAAAAGGTAAAATAACATTTAGTCAAAATTCAAATGAAAAAGTACCAATTTATTATCCCTTAGAACGCGATTATCACGCAATAGCATTGTATAAAAATGAATTTTATATTTTTTTAAATGGCAATCTGCTCACGTTTGTGGCGAATGGATTCGAAAAAGGATTCCGAATGGTTGCACAAGGAATACCTTTTCGAAGTAAAAAATTCATGTTGAAAGAAAATACTAAAGGAGAACTTCTATTACTAGTTTTAGAAAAAGAAGATGGCATGTTATATTCCTGTAATTTAGATAGTAAAGAAATTTTATCTAAACCATTTAGTAAAGCAATTTCTTTTGTTGGATTAAATTTTTTTTCAACTCAAAATAACGTTTATCTTACTAATTCTGAAGATTATTGGGAAATCGGTGAAGATTTAGAATTTAAAAATTTTGCTTTTAAAAAAATTATTTCACATCAGCAGGACTCGTATATAACTACTTTATATGACTTCATAAATTCCTATAAACAAGATTATAATCGGTACAATGTTCTTCGCAGAATCAATACTTGTCAAGTCAATTTGAGAAAAGGTTTGTTAGAAATTAATAATTATAATTTTTTTAATAATTCGTTCATAAATACACAAAATCTTAATAGTGATTCATTTGATAGATTTGAAAGTAAATCAAATTTGATTCTAAAACGGGTTGGTCCGGACCGAATTTCAGTTATTCGATTGTTAATGACACGTTTAAATTATTCGTTTCATGAAAGTCAATCTATTTTAGATAAAGATCTGCCGGTTATTCAGGAAGACATTATGCATCATGAAGCAGAAAGTTTAAAGTATGAGCTCGAAAAAATAGGAGCAATTTGTTACATCGAAATGATTTATTTCTTTTCAGAAGATGGCAGTACTATTAAAAATAACAATGGGATATTAGAATTGGTAAGTAGTTCCGAAATTCCAAAAATATACATTCCGTTTATTGTAAACAGACCAACTGCAATGAGCACGGATTTAGAATTTGCAGGTAATGAGTATTTTTTACCCGAAAATAGCACACTTACGATTATTTCTGTTGATGAGTTTCATCAAAAATATTTAAAACCGTTTGTAAATCATATTAAGGATTATGTTTCTTAAGCTAAAACCAAGTCATAAAAACGTTCATTCGCTTCGGGGAATACTTATTAAAGGTTCTTCTCCATTGACATGGTTAAAAGCGATGGATGATTTTCAATTGAATTTAGCTGCAGTACAATGTTATCCAATTCCAGATACAAAAGCAAACGAAATATATGGTTGTTTGGTCGTGATTTCTTCATCTGATTTACAATCTATCAAGCAATTTAATCAGCATGTTTGTGTTCAATTAATAGAAAATCGTCTTTTTATACCTGCATTTTCAACTATTTCACCATTGCTTTCAGCTGAAGAAATTCAAACTGTTTTTAATCGATGTCTTCATTTTTTGCATCCGGAATTAGGATTAGTTGAACTAAACGAACCGATTGATTGGCGAATGATTTTAGAACCATTTCGATCGATTAGTATTGCAATTGAACAACCTCATTCAGGTGTGTTTATTCCTAAAAGTATTCAGTCTTTCCGTCTAGAAATAGATGCTAACAAACTACTAATGGAAATTGAAAAACCGTTAACAGAGGAAGAAAAATTAGCGAAGTTACCATTCAATCTAAAGAAATTAATGGCAGGCAATGAGCGTGAAATGGAAAAGTTTATGGCATTTATGGAAAAAAATCCTGAATTAGCCATGAAATATGCTTTACCACTTGATACATTAGGAACTGGCAGAGGAAGTTTGATGGGTGAATTTAATTTTGGCGGTGGTTTTATGCAAAGTTTCATGGTCTTTTTTGGCGTAAAGAAAACATCGGGATCAGGTATACGTTCTTATTTCAAAGGATTTTTAAAGATTTTTTGGAGTTTATTTTTCACGGCAATTTTGCTCTACTTTTTGTTTTCGCTTGTTAATGGTGCTTCCTTGCATGAAATAGGTTCTTTACCAACTGTTTCATCCAATTTTTGGAATGTTTTTATACTCGTTGTTTTTTGTACTATTCTTATTGGTTTGTTTATTAAACTATTTTTAAATTCAAATTTTAGTATATCAGGTAATGCCAAACCATTTTCGAGAGTAGCTATGGTATTTATTCTATTTGTGGTACTTTTTTATCTTTTGATGCCTATTTATAGTTTATATGGATTTACTAAATGGTATGTTTTAGGTACTTTAGTAATTATAGGCGTTCTTTTGTATCGATTGTTTCATGCAGATAAAGACATTTTTGGAGATGAATAAAAAGTATCAATCTTTTGAAGATAAAGTGTTTGCAGTGGTGGTAATATTACTTTTAATTAAGGTAATTTATATTTTGTTGAGCATTGGTGATGTTACAAGTGTTCAATTTATGAATTCTTTTTTTGGAACATTATTTTTTGGTATTCTTATCTTAGTGTTGTTGAGAGGTTTTACAGGTAATTTTGATGATTTTTTTTCAGGTAATGGTGATGGATATGATTCTTCTGTTTATATAAGAGAAAGTGTTTTTGATAAAATAGCTCAGAAATACAGAGATTTAGCTGAAAAAAATATTCATGAAGGAAATTATCAAAAAGCAGCTTATATTTATTTAAAACTATTAAAAGATCCTTATACCGCCGCGAGTACACTTTATGATGGTGGTCATTACTTAGAGGCTGCAGCAATAAATCTTAACTATTTAAAAAACGAAGAACGTGCTGGTGAATGTTTTGAAAAAGGAAAATCGTATTCTGAAGCTTTAAAATTATATAAGAAACTAGAATTGCATGAAAAAACAGGCGATGTTTATTTGCTCATGAATAATCGTAAAGATGCTTTAATTTACTTTGAAAAAGCCATTACTTCTCATGTAAGTTTAAAACAATATATTAAAGCCTCATTAATTTACCAATTTAAAATTGAATCCTTTAGTAAAACCCAGGAAATGCTTATGAATGGCTGGGATGAAAATGCCGATGCTCAAAATTGTTTACAACATTATTTCGATAATATTGTCAAGCCTGAAACATTATTAACTGAAATTCAATCTGTTTATGAAAATAAAACGACAGAAAGAAATTTGGAGTCGTTTTTACAAATCATCAAACTTCAATATAAAAAAGATGAAGCCCTACAACAAAAAGTAAAAACCATTAGCTATGAAATTATTGCAAAATTGATTGACCAAAAACCTGAAATATGTTCCGAATTAGCTTTTTTTAATCAAGATAATGTATCGATAACTAAGGATATTTTGAAATTTAAATTGAACAAAAAAAGGAAATAACACATTTATTCCCCCATCATTTTTACACCCAAAATATGTTTGCATATTCCACGTTTGCCCTGATAGGTTGTAAACCAATCGCAGGTGCAATGTTGGTTTTCACCATCAAGAATTACTCTGTGAGTTACACCAGTTCCTTTTACGTTGGCTTCGATGTAGTTATGTCTTTTGGTAATGATTTGAATGTCTTCGTTATCGATAAGTTTTTTGGCATTTTTAAGTCTTGGGTTTAGACTTAGAATACGTTCGGTTTTAAAAGGTAATCGTCTGTAAAAATGATTGCGGTTTTCGATATCATAACCTAATAATCCCATGGAAGATAAACTTGCAGTTAGATTTTCCATCGTACCAAAATCGATGTCGTTTTCTATAGAAAGCATTGTTGGGTCGAATGATTCGTTTGATTTTAGTAAACTGTTTAATCCATAAACCCATTCTATAGGAAGATTTTCGGTCATGTTTTCCAATGCTTTGCCTTCGCCCGAAAAACCTCGGTAGGCATCAGGAGAAAATGCCATCAGCAATTGCATTTTTCCAAATTCGCAAACCGCAGCACAGGTTTCTTTGTCTGATGATTCATAGAAATAGATTTTATCTACTATGGGCAAAATGCCTTCTAATAATCGCAAGCGGTGAACACCTCCAATTCTAACACTATCAGGAGTTTCTAAAGTTGAGAACATGAATTTACCTGCTCGTTTGGTTATATGAAATTCGCCTTTTACATTTCCTTTTGGGAGAGTTTGAAACAGTTGAATAGTTTGAATTTTATTGAGTTCAAACTTTTTATCCATATCAGCTAAGTACAATTGCACGCTAGTTAATCCTTTTATCCAGCGTGGAGGAAGCGTTACTTTCTTTTCAACCACTTTGGCTTTAGTAGTAATTACTTGAACATCATGTTGCCCAACAGCTAAGGTTACTTTTTCATTTTTTTGAATGGCGTTTAAGGCATTCAACATGGGTTCGTTAAAATCGACATTGGTGGTTCCAGATGCAATAAATTCTCCATCAATAGCTTCGGGTTTCATATCTAATCGAACATAAACACCATTGCACGAAGAAAAACCTTCAAAACGCATTCGTTCTGCTCCAGCCGAAACAATTGGATCTCGAAGACTTGGTGGAATTGGTCCAAAACTTGAGCGAACTACTTTAGCAATAGTGCTCCAACATTTTGCAGTGATGTAAGGTTCGGTTAAACTACCCCAAAAGAAACATGGAATGTTGTTCACTTCTTCTATTTCTGTTTGGTGTGCCATAACCAAATTATTGATTCCTTTGGTTTTACTTATAGTTGAAACACTTTGGTATTTATATAGTAAATCGTTCATTGTTATGAAATTAGAAGTTGTTTGATAAGTGGTTTTAGCGAATTGTTTTCTTTGTATTTTTCAAAGAATTGTAAGCTTTCAGCCGAAGGTTTTTGATTGGTTTTAGCCATAACATCTAAATAGTTTTCAACCAATTTTTTAAAGTTAGTTGGTAGTTTGTCACTTAATTCTATTCTTTTAAATATTCCATCTAAAATTAAAAACAAAGCCGAATTGTGTAATGGAGAAACATCTTTTAAGACTATAATTCCATCTATTAATCGCAATAATACGCCGTATTTATTAGTAATAAGATAGGCTAGTTTATCAGAAAATAAATTGACATCTATGTTTTGTTTTTCAACAAGATTTATAATTATTTCGGAAGCTAAAAGACGAATATCTTTTTTCTCTTGAAAGAAACAACAAGCGAATACTAATAATGATGTAGTATCAAATTGGAATCCCGGAATATTGGTAACATTTAAAAAACCTTTTAATTCATGGTTAGTTCCATCAGCAGTTTTACAGTTTTTTAATAGTAAATAGGCTAATGGCTCGTTATTTTGTGGCATAAGACTATTCCAATAGTAGGCATTGTCTTCAGTATTTAACACATAATCAGAATGCCAAGAGTATTTTTCTTTTTTTGGATGTAAATCAAGATTGTAAATAAAATTTTGAGGGACATTTTTTTCTACAGGAAGTTGGTAGGTCAATTCCATCCATGACGGTGAACGTTCGAGCTCTTTGGTCTGATAGTTTTTCCATTCGTTCCATTTTTCTTTGAAATGTATTTTTGGTGCAAATGGTTTTGAAACAAAAGGAATATCATTTAAAGTTGTTTTTTCAAATTCTTCAAAGGTTTCATTTGGAAAATAAGTTCTTGCTGCAACTGCCCATAGTGCTAATTTTTCGGAATCTTGATTTGGACCAGCTACTTTTTGAAATAACTTTGACAATACAGAGGACGAGTTGACTTTTAGTTCATTAGAAACTCCTAAACTGTATGACATTAAGTCTTTCATTTCAGTATGTAGTTTTTCTAACAATGGAATTGCCTCTTCAACATTTTCACGAGGCATTCTGCTGATAGCAATGCTCAAATCAACTTTATCAATTGTTTCTTTGGCGGTTTGATATTGAATTATTCGTTCCAAAAGCGTTTTAGGTTCTACCCAATATGGTTTATGCGTTGGGAAAGAAAGTAACGGAAGTTGTGAGCCTTCACTATTTTTTTGAAGTGCTTTTTGAATTAGTGGTTTTATCAGTTTGAGCGTATTGAGTGTAATTAGTTCTTTGTCATTTACTTTATAGACAAAATCTTTGTTGGGAATTTTATTGACTAATAAACTTCTAACGTATGTTTTTAAAATACTTGTAAAATAATTGTTTTCTAATTGTTTTAAATAGGGTTGAAGTTGTTTGGTATAATCCGAAGGAAACAAATGCCTTTGAGCAATAAATACATTTACTAAAATTTCAGAATCAATTACATCATCAGATGAAATAAAGCGTCCAATTAAAAACAGAATATCATTCCAAACTTTTGGAATTTCAACTTCTTCAACTAAAACCTTCACTTTTTGATTGTTATAATGATAATGCTTTAGTGAAGATTCGTCAACAAGTAAATCTTCTTCACTTAAAAATTTACTTAAACTTGTTTTAATGCTTCCTTGCATGAAGCTAACATAAGAAGCTAATTTTTCGGATAGAACAGCATCTTTTTCACTTCCTATTTTTAAAAGCAATTTGGTGGCTCTTTCCTGAATATTCAAATCTGAGATAACATAAATATCTGCTATTAATGATGCAATTGGTTTGTTTAATTTTGGATTGGCTTTACTTAATTTTTCCAATATCATTAAAGTGCTTTTAATTGCAGCTTTACAATCATTTCGCATCATCAAACCTTCCAACCATTCCAGATATGATTTGGTTTTAAATTTTGGATGGTCATATAATTTCTTTACTAATTCCGCACCATAATTAGCAATCGTAGGATTGGGATTGTGGAAGAAAGTAAAAATATTTTCTTGAAATAGAATTAAGTCTTCGGAAGTAACATTTATTTCTTCTAGTAATTTTCTAAAGAAGAGTTTTAGATTATTGTTCCATTCTTTGGTTTGAATCAAAATAGCATTTTCAACAAATGTCTTTTTGTCTAATTTACTTTCTGAAATTAATTGGTTGAAAAGTAAATTCCAAGTATTGAATTCTCTATAACTTGCATTTGGTGTTTCTCTAAAAGTACTGTTCTGAATGTTGGTTTCATAGTCATATAATAAAGGAATATCCCTTTTAACAGCCTTATCATCATTAAATAAATAGTCAACAAATTCTCTTGGTTTTGTTTTGCCGTGCCAACTATTAAATCGGGATAAACATAAAGCAAATAATTCAGGGTTAAACGAGATAAACCCACTATCTTCAAGATAACGAAGTACTTTGTAGTCAAAATTTTGCCAATCATTTTTTTTAAATCTATCTAAAATATAGGTTTCAATCCAGTTGGGTTTAGCCCAATTAAGAACGTCTAAAACAACAGCAGAAACCTCTATTTTTTCTAAAACATTTAGAGCTTCCTCAAAGGAAAGAATGTCTGTTTTGTCAAATGTGGCTATGGCACTGAGTGTAATGATTTCATTCATTTTTTCATCGCCACGCATTCCCCAACTCCAGTTATTGTCTTTTGTTTTTTTATAGCCAGGTTCAAGTGTTAGGTCAACATAGGTCATCCAATAATGCTTATTCTTTTTGATATGTTTGCGAATAGCTTCTAAATTTCCTTTTGTATTTTTTTCTAAAAACGGAAGGAGTAAAGCACTATTCTTTTGACTAATCATATAGTCATATTCCTCTAATATTGCTTTCACATTAGTAACTTTTCCTGTTTTTGCATCCACTTTTTCAGGAATAGTAACTTCACCATTTTCAGAGTATCCTTTTTTGATTTTCTCTGCTAAAAGTTTTTCTGCGGCTTTCAAACAATCTTCATTAGTTTCAAATGTTTTGATTTGAGATACACCAGAAGTTCCATTTTTTCCGTAGGTAACAGTGTATTGATTCCCATTAACTTGAATTTGCCAAAATTTATTAGAATTTCCGTCAATAAACTTGAGATGTTTATTCATATAAATATAAGATTATAGCGATATTTTTTAAATAGTAAATATCGAAATTATTTATTGAATTAAATAAATGATGCTGCTTTTTGTTTGTTAATTTCAAAAAATATTTACTGAAAATTCATTTACCTTCTTTTTTGATTCTTCTATTAATTTGCATAGATTTGATTTCTATAAAAACACAACCTTATGTTTGGCATAAAACACATCAAATTTGATTCAATGACTTATGTTCTTCATTTTTCTAACGGGAAAATTTCGAAAGAAGGAAGAGGACTTTCATTTTTTTATTTTGCTCCAAATAGTTCGATTGTTGCGATTCCGATGGGAAGTAACGATTTGCCGTTTATTTTTAATGAATCAACCAATGATTATCAAACAGTGACAATTCAGGGACAAATAAGTTATAAAATAAGCAATCCGAAGACATTAGCCGATGTGCTGGATTTTACGGTTACAGACAACGGACAATATAAAAAGAATGATATTGAAAAATTGAATCAGCGTATAATCAACGAAGCACAAACCGCAACATCTTCATTTATTCATGAAATTAAATTAAAAGATGCCATTCGATCTGCCAAAACGATAGAAGATAGAATTTTAGAAGGTTTAAAAGTATCACCTGCTATTACTATGCTCGGAATTGAAATTTTAGGAGCTAATATTTTGGCCATTCAAGCCACACCGGAAATGGCAAGAGCTTTAGAAACAGAAACACGTGAAAAACTGCAACAAGAAGCAGATCAAGCTATTTATGAACGAAGAAATTTTGCTGTTGAACAGGAGCGTAAAATTAAAGAGTCAGAACTAAATACCGAAATTGCTGTTGAAGAAAAGCAAAAACAAATTGCAGAAAAGAAAATGGAATCGGATGTTCAAAAAGCAGACAATGACAGAAAACTTCGTGAAATGAAGTTGGAAGCAGATATTGCAGTTGAAAACCAACGAAAACTATTAATTGAGCAACAAACAACCAACGATAAAAAAGAAGCAGAAACAAAAGGTTTTGTTTTAGAAGCAACTTTAAAACCTTATAAAGAAATGGATTGGAAGATTCTAACAGCACTCAATAACAATCCCGATCCAAAGTTTAATATTTCACTTGCTTTTAGACAACTTGCTGAAAATGCAGATAAAATAGGTAATTTGAATATTAGTCCAGAACTTTTGGATTCTATTTTAAGTGAAAAGCGAGAAAATAAATAATGAGTATCGAATACGCCATAATTGTTAAGAATAAAACCCGACTTGAGGCTTTAATTGAACGATTTAATACAAAAGCTCAAGCTAAATTTTATATAGAAAGTCTTGGTGGAAATTTTGATGATTATGTTCTAGAACATGAAACTTTTCATTATGAGTTGGTTCAATTGCAAACGCGTCTTTCAAAAGTTGTAAAGAATAAAACTATTGAGCGACAATTTCTTCCTTCGTTTTTATTTTCTGATAATAATTTGATTGTTGTTATTGGTCAAGATGGTCTAGTAGCTAACACAGCAAAATATGCTAGAGGATGTCCAATTGTAGCAGTAAATCCTGATAAAGACAGATATGATGGCGTATTGTTGCCATTTGACACTTCTAATTTTTTGATAGGTGTTGAACAAGTTGTATCTAAAAATTTTCAATCAAAGACCATGCGATTTGCACAAGCAAAGTTGAATGATGGGCAACGACTTTTGGCTTTTAATGATTTGTTTATTGGAGCTTCTACGCATGTTTCAGCTCGTTATAAAATTACTTTCAATACATTATCAGAAGAACATTCATCAAGTGGATTAATTGTTTCTACACCGGCAGGTTCTACAGGTTGGTTGAGTTCGGTTTTTAATATGGCATATGGTGTTGCAGGAATGTTTGAAAAAAATTTGAAACCCAAAAGACCCAGATTAAAAGATAATGAATTGTTGTTTGCTGTTCGTGAACCTTTTCAAAGTATTAGAACGCAAACCGGAATTATGACGGGTATAATTAAAGGACAAAATCAGTTAACCATTGAATCTCTAATGCCTACAGGTGGAATTATTTTTAGTGATGGAATTGAAGCCGATTTTTTAAAATTTAATAGTGGTGCTATTGTTACCATTGGTATTGCAACTGAAACAGCTAACATTGTTTTGAATAGGTAGAGTTAAATTCCATCATAATTTTTTAAATTATACAATACTTATAAATATCAATGTGAGTATTGGAATTGAAAATGTAAAATATATTCCGAACCCTTTCAGCATTATAATTCCCATCAACAAAAACATGAAAAATTTGATTTTGTATGTGATGATTTTTTTCAATACTAAACACTCAACAATCCACCAACAATACTTGTTTTATCTTCAATTCAAAATTTCTTCATCATTTCATAAGTTCTACAAACCGCTTCTGAAGTTACGAAATTCTGCATTCTACTTTAATTAAATCAATAGCTTCAAACGAAGGCATTTGCCCTTTTAACCGCACCAATCCTTTTGTGTGGTTCTAGCTAATCAATAGCGTTTTTTTCTATTTGAAATGAAAGGAACAAAATAAGTAAGCACTACCTAGAAAACCATTCTGAAGCATTTTATGTATTCAAAAGCTATACGAAAGGATTCGTGCGGTAGCCTTTAGATTTGTTCATTGAAAATTTTGTAATTTTAATAACAACCAAAACTGACAAAGTAAACCATTTGCGGTAGCAAAGATTTCAGACTTATCCCCCGATCAGGACTTTGTCAGTTTTATTGAA
>NZ_SBKQ01000029.1 GCF_004122145.1 Flavobacterium piscinae | reverse complement strand
CTTCCAATGGATATGACTGTGGAATGTGACGCTGTACCAATGGCGATGACGTTAACTGCTACTGACAACTGTGGTTCAGCTTCTGTTGAATACGGTGAAATACGTAATGATGGAAACTGTCCTTCAAACTATACTTTAGTTAGAACTTGGACAGCTATGGATGAATGTGGTAACACAACTGTTCATACGCAAACCATCACGGTGCAAGATACATCGGCTCCTGCTTTTGTAGAAGAACTTCCAATGGATATGACAGTAGAATGTGACGCTGTACCAATGGCGATGACGTTAACTGCTACTGATAATTGTGGTTCAGCTGAGGTATCTTACAAAGAAACCAGAACTGATGGAAACTGTCCTTCAAACTATACTTTAGTAAGAGTATGGACAGCTGAGGATGAGTGTGGAAACACAACTGTTCATACGCAAACCATCACGGTGCAAGATACAACGGCTCCTGCTTTTGTAGAAGACCTTCCAATGGATATGACAGTAGAATGTGACGCTGTGCCAATGGCGATGACATTAACTGCTACTGATAACTGTGGTTCAGCTTCTGTTGAATATGGTGAAGTACGTAATGATGGAAACTGTCCTTCAAACTATACTTTAGTTAGAACTTGGACAGCTATGGATGAATGTGGTAACACAACTGTTCATTCGCAAACAATCACGGTGCAAGATACAACCGCTCCTGCTTTTGTAGAAGACCTTCCAATGGATATGACAGTAGAATGTGACGCTGTACCAATGGCGATGACGTTAACTGCAACTGATAACTGTGGTTCAGCTGAGGTATCTTACAAAGAAACCAGAACTGACGGTAACTGTCCATCAAACTATACTTTAGTAAGAGTTTGGACAGCTGAGGATGAGTGTGGAAACACTACTGTTCACAAACAAACCATCACGGTTCAAGATACAACCGCTCCTGCTTTTGTAGAAGATCTTCCAATGGATATGACAGTAGAATGTGACGCTGTACCAATGGCGATGACATTAACTGCTACTGATAACTGTGGTTCAGCTGAGGTATCTTACAAAGAAACCAGAACTGACGGTAACTGTCCATCAAACTATACTCTAGTAAGAGTTTGGACGGCTGAGGATGAGTGTGGAAACACAACCGTTCACAAACAAACCATCACGGTGCAAGATACAACGGCTCCTGCTTTTGTAGAAGACCTTCCAATGGATATGACAGTAGAATGTGACGCTGTACCAATGGCGATGACCTTAACTGCAACTGATAACTGTGGTTCAGCTGAGGTATCTTACAAAGAAACCAGAACTGATGGTAACTGTCCTTCAAACTATACTTTAGTTAGAACTTGGACAGCTATGGATGAATGTGGTAACACAACTGTTCATACGCAAACCATCACGGTGCAAGATACATCGGCTCCTGCTTTTGTAGAAGAACTTCCAATGGATATGACAGTAGAATGTGACGCTGTACCAATGGCGATGACGTTAACTGCTACTGATAATTGTGGTTCAGCTTCTGTTGAATACGGTGAAATACGTAATGATGGAAACTGTCCTTCAAACTATACTTTAGTTAGAACTTGGACAGCTATGGATGAATGTGGTAACACAACTGTTCATACGCAAACCATCACGGTGCAAGATACAACGGCTCCTGCTTTTGTAGAAGAACTTCCAATGGATATGACAGTAGAATGTGACGCTGTACCAATGGCGATGACGTTAACTGCTACTGATAATTGTGGTTCAGCT
>NZ_SBKQ01000028.1 GCF_004122145.1 Flavobacterium piscinae | reverse complement strand
TGTGTGTGCCCTGCATCCGCAGGACACACCCCGAAAGCTTTTCAAATAGTTCAAAAATACAAATTTGGATTACAAAAACTAATTCTCGGGGTGTTATTTTTCTAGAGGGTGCGAGTCCCTTAACCGCGAGCGTAACGTCTCGAAGGTTTAGTAAGCTGCAAGGTGGTTTATCGTGAGATATGCACTGAAGGAAGCAGGACTACAAAATCCGGTACTGACGAACAGAAATGTCATAAGAGGCAATTTAAAGCGGATAAGCGTCCACAGCAACGCAACGTCCAAAGAATACCAAACTTTAATTTGTAGATGACGCAGGCATTGGAGGAAGGAAAAAGCGGTTACCAGGGGAGGTCTCTTAGATTACGAGTTAATCACAAAGAGAAGTCAGCAGAGGTCATAGTACTTGAACGAAACGAGGTGCGAATAGATACCGCATAGGACTCACAGACAAGGAAGGACTGAACGTAAAGAGGTTTTCAATAAGTAACGGAACGCACAGTAGCCCTACTTAACGAAAACAGGTTAAAACAAAACTAAAATGATAGAACAAGTAGTACATCCTTACAACCTTCAAAAAGCATTGGAACACGTTATTGCTAACAAAGGCAGTGCGGGTGTTGATGGTATTTCGGTACGTGAACTCCGCAAGGTATTCACAGAAAAGAAAGACCAGCTGATAACGGAAATCAAACAAGGAAGCTATCAAATTCAACCCATTTTAGGAATCGAAATCCCAAAGGGAAACGGAAAAACCCGACTGTTGGGCGTTCCCACAACGAGCGAACGAGTACTGCAACAGGCTGTATCACAAAGTATCGCACCTTTATTTGAACCCGAATTCAAACCTAACAGTTTTGGATTTAGACCCAACAAAAATGCCCGACAAGCTGTTGGACAAGCACGGGACTACATCCATTCAGGACTTACCCACATTGTGGATATTGACCTGAAAAACTTCTTTGATGAAGTTGACCATTGTTTAGTATTGAATTTGGTATACCGAAAAGTGAAATGCAAAACCACGATGCAACTCATTCGCAAAGGGCTTCGAGCACCGATAAAAATCAACGGAAAGCTACGAAAACGAAGAAAAGGCGTTCCGCAAGGAAGTCCATTAAGTCCACTATTGTCAAATATCTTACTCCACCAATTGGATAAAGAAATGACCCGACGTGGACATAAATTCGTTCGGTACGCGGATGATTTTAGTATCTACTGCAAGAGCCACAATCAAGCGAAAGCTACCAGAATAGTGATTGAAAAGTTTCTCAAGAACAAGCTCAAACTAACCATCAACAAGGAGAAGAGCGGGATTAGAAAACCCGTCAACTTCACTTTGTTAGGATTCGGATTTGTGCCTGTTTACAATAAAGGAAGCAAGAACCAATACCAACTCGTAGTAGCCGAAAAGGCATGGAAAAACCTAAAGATGCGTCTCAAAAGCATCACCCGCAAAACCACTCCAGCCAAACTAGAAGAACGTATCACCAAGATAAAGGAAATCCAACGAGGATGGCTAAGCTATTTTCGAGGAACCAACATCATAGGGAAATTACGAAACATCGATGGTTGGCTACGGAACCGAATCCGCTACTGCATCTGGCACGACTGGAAGAAACCTGAACGGAAAAGAAAGAATCTGATTCGATTAGGAGTTGACCAAGACCACGCCTATGCTTGGAGCAGGACTCGAAATGGTGGTTGGGCGATTGCCCAAAGTCCCATTCTAGGAACAACCATTACTTTGAAACGCCTGAAACAAAAAGGATACGAGACCTTAATGGAATGCTACATTCAACTCAACCCATCTCTTTGCGAACCGCCGAGTACGTGACCCGTACGCTCGGTGGTGTGAGAGGCTCTTCCTGTCAGTTTCTGGCAGGGCAGTCTACTCGATT
>NZ_SBKQ01000026.1 GCF_004122145.1 Flavobacterium piscinae | reverse complement strand
GCCCGGTGGTGTTATAAACAGTAAGTTTTTTTACCCCATCATACACAAAAGAAATTTGAGCCAGCTCACCCACAGGGTTTAGCAGTAGCTGCATTACTTTTTGATCGTGACTAGGTACACTCAAGGTGCAGGTTTGACCAATTTGAATAGGCGTAGTGCGGTTAGTGGTAGTGCCATCACCCAATTGCCCAAAGTTATTACGACCCCAAGCCCATAGGGTGCCTTGATTGTCAATAGCTAAGGTGTGCTCTCTACCGCATTTTACTTTAGCCCAATTAGTAGAGGTGCCTACTTGTGTCCAAACAGAAACAGAGGTGTTATTGCCAAAGCCTAATTGACCACTTGAGTTACCACCACATGTCCAGAGCGTGCCATTATTTTTGAGAGCCATAGAATGTCTACTGGAATCTTCAATACTAAGCCAATCAGTTGCAGAGCCACTTTGTGTTAAAGTATAGTAAATCGCTTGTGTTGAACCAAGACCCAAGTTTGCTACATTTTGACCCACTGCCCAAATTGAGCCATCATTTTTTCTGAATAAGGAACTACTCGGGCTAGGTATAGCTTGCAACCACTCACCATTAGGGAGTTGTGGTAGTTGCGTAGGAGTGCCTAAACCTGCAGCAGAACCCGTAGCCAATCTACCAGCCCCCCCCCCAAAAACCCCAAATAGTTCCGTCACTGCGACGAAGAAGGGTGTGAGCAAAAGAAGAGCGAATACTCTCCCAATCGGTGATGGTCGTATTTTGTGTGAAAGTAAAAACTTCGGTAGCACTTCCTAAACCAGTTTCTGCATTGTTAGCCTGTCCACAACCCCAAAGCGTTCCATCTGTTTTTTGGGCTATTACAAATTGGTCTCCTGCACTAACTTTACTCCAAGTAGTGCCCGGTAGTACTTGTGCGGGTGACAGTCTCCCTGTGGTGGTACCATCACTGAGTTGTCCTTTGCTGTTATTACCCCACGCCCAAAGACTGCCGTCTTGTTTGAGGGCATAGGTAGAGTTGGTACCTACGGTTACAAAAATCCAGTCGTTATCAGTACCAATTTGCGTAGGTGAGTTTCGATTAATGGTGGTTCCATCACCCAATTGCCCTTGGTCATTTAACCCCCATGCCCATAATGTACCATCATTTTGAATACCTAAACAGTGAAATCCACCACCGCTACCTTGTGAACCACTGGCAATTTGAATCCAGCATTGGGCTTGAAAATTAAGACTACTGAATATTGAAATGAAGAGAAGTATTTTTTTCATCATTTTAATTGTTAAACCTCACCCCAAGCCCCTCTCCAAAGGAGAGAGGAGGGTCGAAAATCGGATTGTTTTTAAATTCTTCTTTGGTTATACCGGGTTTTCCTTTCGTTTTTACGCGGTTTACCTTGTCTTGGTCAACGTAAAAGGTAAGGTCTCCTATGGTTCCTGTGATGGTAAAGGGAGCTGAAACAATTGCCATGGTTTTATGATTTAGGTTTTCAAATATCTTAAAATGATTTTGGATTTGCAAGGGGGGGTGTCGGTTGTCTGTTGTCGGTTGTCTGTTGTCGGTTGTCTGTTGTCGGTTTTCTGTTGTCGGTTTTCTGTTTTCTGTTATATGTGATGTTTTGCAGGGAGTTTGAGATTTGCTGTGAGGTTGAAAGCTTTGTAAATCAGGGAGTTGCAAACTTTAAAGAGTGCTAGGTTTAACCACGTATTTTACGAATTAAACGGATTGGTTGTGGGATGTATGTTTTATGTAATATATGAGTTTTTTGTGGAATATAGGTGTGTTGCCTGAAAAGTCAATCGGGATGTTGTGTGTCTATATCATTATTGTACCTCCTAAATGAGCATTAGCATCGAAGAAACAGTAGACGTCTAGGGTATTAATAAAAGGATGATAATCTTGTAAACTCATTTTTAATACAATTAAACGCTAAATAAAAGAACACAGATTTTTAAAATTGTAGAAATTTCAAAAATCCGTGTTCAGAAAATTTATTATTTTGATTGTTGGAAT
>NZ_SBKQ01000025.1 GCF_004122145.1 Flavobacterium piscinae | reverse complement strand
CTACATTTTCGGCAGCAAAAGTTCCTGTGTTTTCAAAACGGATGATATAATGTACGTATTCACCAACCATTTCTGGTGAAATTGTATTTCCTTCTAAACAGGTTTTGTCGTTTGGATCGTAGGAGTTGACTACGGTAACTTTTATTTGAGAATGATTATCCATTGGTAATTCGTCATTTTCAATAGGTAAAATTATTGCAGCAAATCCTAATTCATCACCTCCATTTACAGGTGGCGTTTCCATTGGAGAGTTGATATTGAAAAGTAAATCAATTTCTCTCGTTTCAAAGGGATTAAAATCCGTAAAATTCCAATTTAAACTATTTGTTCCTGAACCATCTACAATTGGAAATGACGAAACTAAATCCATAACCGTATCATCAAAACTAAAACTTATAGCTCCATTTGCTATCTGATTTCCTTTGTTTTTGTAAATTATTTTATAATGAGCATCAAATCCCGGACGAGTTACTTCAATTGGAATGATTGTTATTTCTAAATCATTTTTTATGCCATTGGGAGTTAGGCAAAAATCTTGATTATAAGGACTTGTTTCTGATGGAAAGCTTATGGTTGCAGAAGCTGGTGAAACTGAAAAAAAATTTGAATTTTCTAATTGAGTTTCAATGTAATAAGTTCCAGGATTGACAGGTATTGTATAATTGCCAAAAGTATTACAAATATAGCTTAGTGTTTCTGTACCGTTGGAAATATTAAATTTCATATTTGGAAAATATAAATCAGTGTCATCACAACCATTGTTGTCAACATCAAAAATATTACTACCTTGTATGTTGTAGATAATACCACCCGGTGTAAAGTCACAATAGCTATTAGCTTGGCAAACAAGTGTATAGCCATAAGTATTTATTCGACTCTGCACTAATACCAAATCTTCTTCATCAGCACAAATGTATCGTAGTAATTGACAACCAGAAAATGTTAAATCGATCTCATTACTACCATTTTTAATATTAATACTTGAAATTGGATTGTTATTACAATATAACTTTTGTAAATTATGAAGATTACTTACATCTAAAGTTTGACTTATTGAATTTTGAATACAATTTAAATATGTGAGATTATTCAAATTAGTTACATCCAAATTAGATATATTATTGAAAGAACAAGTTAAATATCTTAAGTTAGTTAAATTTGCTATGGGAGTAAAATTCCAAAAATCATAACTTTGAATGAATAGACTTTCTAAATTTGTAAAACTTTCTAATCCAGTTATAGTGTAGACAGGCTGTAATCCATAAGACGTATCATAAAGTCTCAAATATTTTATAGCCAAAGCTTCACTTACTTGAATTTGACCATCATTATTTACATCAATTTTATTGTAAGTTGACACACTACCGCTTGCATCAGGTGTTTGTGTTGACGCATTCTGATTACTCGGACTTGCACTCAACAACTTTGCCTTAAAATTCGTATCCGGAATATTAACAATATCATCAGGATTTTGTGCATGAACATTCAATCCAAAAATAAAAACGAACAACAAGTAAATTTTTCTCATAAAAAAAGTATTTGAAAATCAAATATATAAAAAAAGTCTTTCCAAAAACGGAAAGACTTTACTATTTTATAAAAAGATAACTTTGGAAATTATCCTAAAACTTCTTTTACTTTTTTACCAATCTCAGCCAATAAATCAACTTGATGAATGTCCCTAGATTATTCTACAATTATATTAATGTTCAATATTTAGAGTTTTTTTAAAATATGAAAATAAAAAAGCCCTACCGAAGTAGAGCTTACACTTTGATAAAAAACACTTTTATTTTTTAATAAATTTTGCCGTTGAGCTACCTTTATCTGTAAACACTTTTATAAAATAACTTCCCGATTGTAAGTTTGAAACGTTTATCTCACCATTTTCAGCATGAATGGTTGTCATTACTATTTGTCCGAGTGTGTTGTAAATGGAAACAGATTTTACATCTATTTCGGTTTTTGTTTTAATGTTTAAAACGTCTTTTGCCGGATTTGGATAAAGTGAAAAATTGGTTTCAAAATCAAAATCTTGATTGCTTAAAGGTTCTTCCACCGTTGTGGAAGTGGTGTTGGTAATGATTGGAAAGTTATAATCAAAATAAATACTGGCTGTGTTTGTAAACTCATCACCTAAAACCA
>NZ_SBKQ01000024.1 GCF_004122145.1 Flavobacterium piscinae | reverse complement strand
TTGAATGTGCTATTGCAACCACAATTACGGTAGAGGTAAAACCAACCCAAGCGGCTACTTTTGATACGATAACCACCACTTATTGCCAAGGAGCAACAGCGGATGCGTTACCTTTATCAAACAATTCAATACCCGGAACATGGAGTCCTGATGTTATTGATACAGCGACATTAGGAGAATCAACGTATATCTTTACACCGGATTCAAGTGTTGATTGTGCGGTTACTACGGAAGTAGTGATTACTATCAGCACACCGGCAACCCCTGTATTTGAAACATTAGCGTTGACCTATTGTTTGGATGTTACACCAAATACGTTACCACTTACTTCAGACAATGGTGTAAGCGGAACGTGGTTCCCTTCTTCAATAGACACATCAACTCCAGGTGAAAATGTAGAATATGTCTTTACTCCAGGTGCGGGAGAATGTGCTGAGATTGTTTCAGTTTTCATTACGGTTAACGATAGAGTTGTACCAACATTTACTCAAGTAGGGCCATTGTGTGTGGGAGAAACGGCAAGTTTACCTGACACATCAAACAATGGTATTGCGGGGAGTTGGACTCCTGCCTTTAGTACAGCTACAGCAGGACAAACAACATATACCTTTACACCAAACGAAGGCATTTGTGCCACAACTCAAGATATGACAGTTGAGGTAATTGCCAGACCGGCAGTAGACCCGGGAGTAGATCAAACAGTTTGTGCCACCGATGGAGCATTCATATTGCCAACACTAACCAACGGAGTTTATTATTCACAACCAAACGGAGGTGGTAATATCCTTACTCAAGTTGAGGTTAGTAACACGCCACAAACAGTTTATATCTTTGCACAAGGCACCTTGGCGGGTTGTTCCTCAGAATCTAGTTTTACGGTAACCTTTATTGAGGTAGATGCTGATGAGTTGAATAATGTGGAAGAGTGTACGCGTTACTTCTTACCGGAATTATCAGCAGGCAATGCTTATTATACAGGTCCGGGAGCAACTGGGGTTCAATTATTTGCAGGACAAGCCGTAGAAGAGGATCAAACGATTTACATTTATGCAGGATCACCGCAAGGATGTTTTGATCAAACATCGTTTGAAGTAGTTATCAAAAACTGTACAATTCAAAAAGGTATCTCACCAAATGGAGACGGATTGAACGATTTCTTTGATTTAACAGACTATGATGTTCGCACACTTTCTATTTATAACCGTTATGGTAGAAAAGTATATGACAGAGGAAATTACAGCAATGAGTGGTTTGGTCAAAGCAATAGCGGAGATGAGCTACCGGATGGTACTTACTACTTTGTGATAGAGTTCAATAACATTGAAGCAAAAACCGGTTGGATTTATATCAACAGAGAGCGTTAGTAGACACAGATAACTCACCATTATTTTACCAAGAGTAATGGTGAGTTTAAAAAATAAACCCTATAAAGAAATGAGAAAAATATATTTTGCAACATTGATCGCCGCGATTAGTTTCTTTGAAACCAAAGCACAGCAAGATCCACATTATACACAGTACATGTATAATATGAACGTAATTAACCCGGCTTATGCGGGGAGTAAAGAAAACCTATCCTTTGGCTTACTTTACAGAAAACAATGGGTAGACATTGAAGATGCCCCAACAACAGCTACTTTTTCAGGTCATATGCCCGTGGGAAGAAATGTGGGATTAGGATTGAGTGTGATCTCGGACAAGATTGGTCCGGTAGAAGAGAACAATGCGTATGCGGATTTCTCTTACACCCTTAATTTAGGAGGCGAACACAAGTTGGCATTTGGATTAAAAGGAGGACTTACTTTTCACAATGTAGGATTATTTAGTGATGTTTACAACACGCTTCCACAAGAGAACGACCCTGCGTTTAGTGAAAACATCAGCAACACGTATTTGAATATTGGTTCGGGTATTTTTTATTATACCAACAAATATTACATTGCTTTCTCTGTGCCAAACATGCTAAAGTCAAAACATTTGGATTTACGAGATAATGGACAAGAGAGAGAATTTGGTTCGGAAGTCTCGCACTACTTTTTAACAGCAGGATACGTCTTTGATTTGAGTCCCAACACAAAGTTCAAACCCTTTGCGATGTTAAAGTCAGCCTTTAATGCACCGACCTCGCTTGATGTATCGACCAACTTTTTGTTTTTCGAGAAGTTTGAAATCGGAGCTACGTATCGTTTAGAAGACAGTTTTGGAGCGATGCTAAATTATGCCATCACCCCCAATCTTCGTATTGG
>NZ_SBKQ01000023.1 GCF_004122145.1 Flavobacterium piscinae | reverse complement strand
GATTAAAGAAAATACCTAGCCAACTTCGTCTACAAAACTGCTAATTTATTAGCGAACAATATACGATGAAGAGTTTGATCCTGGCTCAGGATGAACGCTAGCGGCAGGCCTAACACATGCAAGTCGAGGGGTAGAGTAAGCTTGCTTACTTGAGACCGGCGCACGGGTGCGTAACGCGTATGCAATCTACCTTGTACAGGGGAATAGCCCAGAGAAATTTGGATTAATGCCCCATAGTATGTTGATTTGGCATCAAGACAACATTAAAGATTTATCGGTACAAGATGAGCATGCGTCCCATTAGTTAGTTGGTAAGGTAACGGCTTACCAAGACGATGATGGGTAGGGGTCCTGAGAGGGAGATCCCCCACACTGGTACTGAGACACGGACCAGACTCCTACGGGAGGCAGCAGTGAGGAATATTGGGCAATGGGCGCAAGCCTGACCCAGCCATGCCGCGTGCAGGAAGACGGTCCTATGGATTGTAAACTGCTTTTATACGGGAAGAAACACTCCCTCGTGAGGGAGCTTGACGGTACCGTAAGAATAAGGATCGGCTAACTCCGTGCCAGCAGCCGCGGTAATACGGAGGATCCAAGCGTTATCCGGAATCATTGGGTTTAAAGGGTCCGTAGGCGGCCTTATAAGTCAGTGGTGAAATCTCCTAGCTCAACTAGGAAACTGCCATTGATACTGTAGGGCTTGAATTATTAGGAAGTAACTAGAATATGTAGTGTAGCGGTGAAATGCTTAGATATTACATGGAATACCAATTGCGAAGGCAGGTTACTACTAATGGATTGACGCTGATGGACGAAAGCGTGGGTAGCGAACAGGATTAGATACCCTGGTAGTCCACGCCGTAAACGATGGATACTAGCTGTTCGGAGCAATCTGAGTGGCTAAGCGAAAGTGATAAGTATCCCACCTGGGGAGTACGAACGCAAGTTTGAAACTCAAAGGAATTGACGGGGGCCCGCACAAGCGGTGGAGCATGTGGTTTAATTCGATGATACGCGAGGAACCTTACCAAGGCTTAAATGTAGTCTGACAGATTTGGAAACAGATTTTTCTTCGGACAGATTACAAGGTGCTGCATGGTTGTCGTCAGCTCGTGCCGTGAGGTGTCAGGTTAAGTCCTATAACGAGCGCAACCCCTGTTGTTAGTTGCCAGCGAGTGAAGTCGGGAACTCTAACGAGACTGCCAGTGCAAACTGTGAGGAAGGTGGGGATGACGTCAAATCATCACGGCCCTTACGCCTTGGGCTACACACGTGCTACAATGGACGGTACAGAGAGCAGCCACAACGCAAGTTGGAGCGAATCTATAAAACCGTTCTCAGTTCGGATCGGAGTCTGCAACTCGACTCCGTGAAGCTGGAATCGCTAGTAATCGGATATCAGCCATGATCCGGTGAATACGTTCCCGGGCCTTGTACACACCGCCCGTCAAGCCATGGAAGCTGGGGGTACCTGAAGTCGGTGACCGCAAGGAGCTGCCTAGGGTAAAACTGGTAACTGGGGCTAAGTCGTAACAAGGTAGCCGTACCGGAAGGTGCGGCTGGAACACCTCCTTTCTAGAGACATTAAGAAGTTTCTGGGTAAAAAGAACAATCAATAGATTGGTATTACTCTCGCTGTTAATTCAAATACTACAATAAGCAAAAAATACAGAGTCTCGTAGCTCAGCTGGTTAGAGTACTACACTGATAATGTAGGGGTCCCCAGTTCGAGTCTGGGCGGGACTACTATTTTACGCTTAGAGGAAATTCTAGGGGTTGAGTGAGCCGTTATAAGTACTGTTAACTAATAACTGTTAACTGACAACTAAAAAACGGGGGATTAGCTCAGCTGGCTAGAGCGCCTGCCTTGCACGCAGGAGGTCATCGGTTCGACTCCGATATTCTCCACTATTCTAGTGAATAGTAAAGAGTGAATAGTCATTAGTCAAAAGACTAAGAACTAATTACTAAGGACTAATCACTTGAAAAAAGTTCATTGACATATTGAGATAAAACATTTAAAAAGTAGAAAATACGTAAAGGCGCAAGTGATTGCGTTTTTATAAGAAAATTAGATACGTAACTGTGTTACGTATTTAGAAGGTCTTGTTATGAAAATAGCAAGGCGGCACATAAGCAAAATAAGGGCGTATGGGGGATGCCTAGGCTCTCAGAGGCGAAGAAGGACGTGATAAGCTGCGAAAAGCTACGGGGATTGGCACACACGAAATGATCCGTAGATATCCGAATGGGGCAACCCACTATGTTGAAGACATAGTACACCGATAGGTGAGCAAACCCGCTGAACTGAAACATCTAAGTAGGCGGAGGAGAAGAAAACAAAAGTGATTCCGTAAGTAGTGGCGAGCGAACGCGGATTAGCCCAAACCAATGTTGTTACGGCAATATTGGGGTTGTAGGACCACGATATTTCTTGCTAATTGAATTAGAACTACCTGGAAAGGTAGACGATACAGGGTGATAGTCCCGTATAAGTAAGAGAGGATAAGGATAGTGGTATCCTGAGTAGGGCGGGGCACGTGAAACCCTGTCTGAATTTGGCGGGACCATCCGCTAAGGCTAAATACTCCTGAGAGACCGATAGTGAACCAGTACTGTGAAGGAAAGGTGAAAAGAACCGTGAATAACGGAGTGAAATAGATCCTGAAACCATACGCTTACAAGCGGTCGGAGCAGCATAAGCTGTGACGGCGTGCCTTTTGCATAATGAGCCTACGAGTTAACGTTGCTGGCAAGGTTAAGTGATTAAGTCACGGATCCGTAGCGAAAGCGAGTCTGAATAGGGCGCTTTAGTCAGTAGTGTTAGACGCGAAACCGTGTGATCTACCCATGGGCAGGATGAAGCTGTGGTAACACATAGTGGAGGTCCGAACCGGTTGACGTTGAAAAGTCTTCGGATGACCTGTGGGTAGGGGTGAAAGGCCAATCAAACTCGGAAATAGCTCGTACTCCCCGAAATGCATTTAGGTGCAGCGTTGGTTATAAGTTATATAGAGGTAGAGCTACTGATTGGATGCGGGGGCTTCACCGCCTACCAATTCCTGACAAACTCCGAATGCTATATAATGTTTACCAGCAGTGAGGGCTTGGGTGCTAAGGTCCAAGTCCGAGAGGGAAAGAACCCAGACCATCAGCTAAGGTCCCCAAATATATGCTAAGTTGAAAAAACGAGGTTTGTCTGCCCAGACAGCTAGGATGTTGGCTTGGAAGCAGCCATTCATTTAAAGAGTGCGTAACAGCTCACTAGTCGAGCGGACGAGCATGGATAATAATCGGGCATAAGCATATTACCGAAGCTATGGATTTTACGATAAGTAAAGTGGTAGGGGAGCATTCTAACAGGGTTGAAGGTGTATCGTGAGGTATGCTGGA
>NZ_SBKQ01000022.1 GCF_004122145.1 Flavobacterium piscinae | reverse complement strand
AACCACTGCTCCAATAGATGTAGTTTATACAGTAACGGCTTCAGTTGGTACCTCACCGAATATTTGTACAGATACTTTTACAATAACTGTCACGGTAAATCCTATTCCAACAGTAACGGTCAATAGCCCTACGGAATGTGATGGTACCTCGGCTACGGTTACTGCCACACCGGGAGTAGCGGGCAGTTATGATTATGTTTGGATTGTTCCATCAGGACCAAATCCGGGCAATGTAGCGAGTTTTACCACCACAGTAGCGGGAGTTTACAGTGTGATTATCACCGATACGGTAACGGGTTGTTTCTCGGCGAGTGCTTCGGGAACAGTAACAATAAACCCTAATCCAACAGTAACGGTCAATAGTCCAAGTGTTTGTGATGGAGTAGCCGCTACAGTAACGGCAACACCGGGAGTAGCAGGTAGTTATGATTATGCATGGATTGTTCCATCAGGACCAAATCCGGGTAATGTAGCGAGTTTTACCACCACAGTTGCGGGAGTTTATAGTGTGATTATCACCGATACGGTAACGGGATGTATCTCCACGAGTGCATCGGGTACGGTGACCTCCAATCCCAATCCAACAGTAACAGTTAATAGTCCAACGGAGTGTGAAGGCACACCGGCCACAGTTACTGCCACGCCGGGAGTAGCAGGCAGTTACGATTACGCATGGATTGTTCCATCAGGACCTAATCCGGGCAATGTTGCGAGTTTTACCACCACAGTAGCGGGTGTGTATAGTGTGATTATCACTGATACGGTAACAGGTTGTTTCTCAGCGAGTGCTTCGGGAACAGTAACAATCAACCCCAATCCAACGGTAACAGTCAATAGTCCATCCGTATGTGATGGTACCTCTGCTACGGTTACTGCCACACCGGGAGTAGCGGGCAGTTACGATTATGCATGGATTGTTCCATCAGGACCTAATCCGGGTAATGTAGCGAGTTTTACCACCACAGTAGCGGGAGTTTACAGTGTGATTATCACCGATACGGTAACGGGATGTGTCTCCACGAGTGCTTCGGGAACAGTAACAATCAACCCCAATCCAACAGTAACGGTCAATAGCCCAAGTGTATGTGATGGAGCGGCTGCTACAGTAACGGCAACACCGGGAGTAGCAGGTAGTTATGATTATGCATGGATTGTGCCATCAGGAGCTAATCCGGGTAATGTAGCGATTTTTACCACCACAGTAGCGGGAGTTTACAGTGTGATTATCACCGATACGGTAACAGGATGTATCTCCACGAGTGCATCAGGTACGGTGACCTCCAATCCCAATCCAACAGTAACAGTTAATAGTCCAACGGAGTGTGAAGGCACACCGGCCACAGTTACTGCCACACCGGGAGTAGCAGGGACTTACGATTACGCATGGATTGTTCCATCAGGACCTAATCCGGGTAATGTGGCGAGTTTTACCACCTCAGTAGCGGGAGTTTACAGTGTGATTATCACCGACACCACAACAGGTTGTATCTCAGCGAGTGCTTCGGGAACAGTAACAATCAACCCCAATCCAACGGTAACAGTCAATAGTCCATCCGTATGTGATGGTACATCAGCCACCGTTACTGCCACACCGGGAGTAGCGGGCAGTTACGATTATGCATGGATTGTTCCATCAGGACCTAATCCGGGTAATGTAGCGAGTTTTACCACCACAGTAGCGGGAGTGTATAGTGTGATTATCACCGATACGATAACGGGTTGTATCTCGGCGAGTGCTTCGGGAACAGTAACAATAAATCCTAATCCAACAGTAACGGTGAATAGCCCAAGTGTTTGTGATGGAGTAGCCGCTACAGTAACGGCAACACCGGGAGTAGCAGGTAGTTATGATTATGCATGGATTGTTCCATCAGGACCTAATCCGGGTAATGTTGCGAGTTTTACCACCACAGTAGCGGGAGTTTACAGTGTGATTATCACTGATACGGTAACAGGTTGTTTCTCAGCGAGTGCTTCGGGAACAGTAACCATTCATCCTAATCCAATAGTAACGGTAAATTCTCCAACAGTTTGTGCAGGAGATTTAGCTACGCTAACCGCTACACCAACTACGCCGGGTACTTATGATTATGTATGGACAGTTCCAACCGGACCAAATCCGGGCAATGTAGCTAGTTTTACTACTACAGAAGCCGGAAATTATAGTGTAGTAATTACCGATACAGTAACAGGATGTATTTCAGCAAGTGCTTCAGGAACGGTAACCTTGTTGCCTTTACCAACAGCAAGTGTGAGTGGTGATGTGACTATTTGTCCAACGGGAGAAGCAACGATAACTTTTACCGCCACTCCGGGTACTACGATAGAATATACAGTAAATGGGATAGGAGGAGTACAAACCCAAAGTATCGATGCTTCGGGCGTGTTTACCATTACTGATACCTATACTACCACAACTATTTATGAGTTAATAGGTGTTTTCACCAGTACCAGTCCGGTTTGTTCGGTACCGCTTAATCAAACAGCTACAGTAACGGTGGCTCCGGCTCCACTTATTTTCACTCATCCTGATTTAGTACTTTGTGATGATAATAATGACGGTATAAGTCGATTTGATTTAGCTCAAACCGAAAGCATTATTACAGGAGGAGCAACAGGTTTGACGGTATCGTACCATGAAACATTGGTTGATGCCCAATTAGGAGGAGCACCGATACCGAATTCTGCCAATTATTTATCGATTAATCCATGGCTTCAAACCATTTATGTTCGAGTGATTAATACGGGAGCGACGGATTGTCCATCGATTACCACCTTTGATTTGATTGTGAATCCGTTCCCGGTAATTAATACCACACCGGATGATTATGAATTGTGTGATGATGATACGGATGGTATTCAGGTATTTGATTTAGCTTCACGTTTAAGTAATATATTAGACGGCTTAGACCCTAGTTTACATACCGTAACTTTCCATTCGAATGAAGCAGAGGCAATCATTGGTACGCCACAGCTTTCAACACTATACAGCAGTTCTACTCAAGCGGTTTGGGTTCGTGTAGTGATAAATGCTACGGGATGTTTTGATGTAGCACCATTGGAATTAGTTGTTAATCCTTTACCGATAGCCAATTTACCAACGCCATTAAGTTTGTGTGATGATAATAATCCGGGCGATGAGCAGGAAGAATTTGATTTAACGCAATCCATAGGTGAGATTGTAGGCACACAAGAGGGTCTGGAGGTTACTTTCCATTTTACGTTACTTCAAGCACAACAAGGCACTAATGCCTTACCAACTTTATATACCAACGTAACCAATGTTCAAACCCTCCATGTTCGGGTGCTTAATCCGGTAACGGGATGTTATTCAACCACGACATTGGATTTACGAGTTGAGCCACTTCCGACATTGTTAATTCCAATCAACCCCATTACCTTGTGTGATGATAACAACGATGGATTAGCTACTTTTGATTTAGGAGCACTTATTCCGGACTTACTCAATGGAGCAAGTGATATTACTGTTAGCTTCCACGAAACCGAGCAAGAGGCATTGGACGGAAATAATGATTTACCACTTTCTTACTTAAGTATCTTACCATGGCAACAGTTTGTTTATGTTCGAGCCGAGCATAACACCACGGGTTGTGTACGTGTGATGATGCTGGAATTAAATGTAAACCCAAGACCGGAAGTGCCGACTGATTTAGAAGACATTATTCAATGTGATACCGATGGTAATCAGCAAAACGGATTGAGTACGTTTGATTTAAGTGTACAAACGCCTGGTATCTTAGCGGCTCAAAGTGGAGCGGCTTCCG
>NZ_SBKQ01000021.1 GCF_004122145.1 Flavobacterium piscinae | reverse complement strand
GATTACTATCCTTTTGGCATGCTAATCCCAAACCGGTTTGAAAGCATAGATGATTACCGCTACGGCTTCCAAGGGCAAGAGAAAGATGATGAGTTAAAAGGAGAAGGGAACAGCTTAAACTATAAATATAGAATGCATGATACAAGAATAGGAAGATTCTTTACTGTAGACCCCTTAGCAAGAACATATGCTCATAATTCACCCTATGCATTTTCAGAAAATAGAGTTTTAGATGGTATAGAACTAGAAGGAAGAGAGTTTTCAAGAACTGAAAATTATGATCCTAAAACCGGAAAGAAAAATATAAAGATTAATTTAACTTTCAGAGTTGTTAAAGAGGGACAATATGTAGCAAGTTTTGAAACAATTGCTCATCAGTTTGCATCTGAATTTAATAATTTAACTGGTTATGATAGTGAAGGCAATCATATAAGTTTTAGTGCAAAATATGATCCAAAAGCAACAATTGAAATAAGATTTGTCGATGAATTACCAAATACCGAAAAGAACCCTAAAGATTTTGGAAAAGAAGAATTAGTAAAAATGACTGCAATAGGGATGGTGCCTAAAGAACAAATTGGTGATGTTGTAAGTGGTTATGTGTATGTAAAAACTCAGAATGCTTCAACAAAAAAAGAGTATAGTGTATTACCTAGTGGTTTAGTTAGTTCAGGTGGTGCAAGAACTGCATTACATGAAATACTAGTTCATTTAATTAGTCAATTACCTCCAAATACAGAAGTTCATGATAACACAGCAGTTAATTTATTTAATTCAAATGCAACTTCAAATGGAGAAATTAATTTATCACCGCAACTTTTAAAGAGAATAGATGATAATGTAAGGATAGGTTTAGAAAAAGACGAATCAAATCCACAACAGAATATTGACAATAATACTCAACCTAGTGAAGGTTCCAGAGTTTTAGATGAACCTTCCTTAAAACAAAAATTTAAATATGAATAAGTTTATTTTATTTTTTATCTTTTTATTTCTAATTTCATGTAATTCTTATAACTATGTCGCATATTATAAAAAGAGTGGAAATAATGAAGAAATGATTTTAGATAGAGCAATTAAAGGTGAAGAACATATCTTAACAATAATTTTATCAAATTCTCTCAAGGGAAGTTATATTTATATTGCAGGGGAATCACTTGATTATAAAACTTACACATCCTATTATAAAGGTAAATTAATAAAATGTGAGTTAAAAAAATGTCACATTTTGAAAGTAAATAACAAACAAGCAATAGATTTGACTATAAATAATGAAAAAATTGTAGTTTGTAGTGGTCAGTCATATCTTTATAAATATTTGATTGTAGAAAAAGGAAGAAAAAATGGAATAATACTAAAATATACAAATATTTTGAAATATTAGTATAAACTGTATATACAAATAAAAATTCCAATATTCGCTAAGCATAAATCTTGATGGATTTAAATTTTTATTAATCTGTCTTGACAAAAAGTTACTTTTTAAAATAACGTACTTTATCTCGAAGAAAAAAAAAAACACAACCTAAACCTTGTGGTTTTTTTATTTTTGAAACATTCCCTTTGCCATCCCAAAATTTCTTTCTACCATTGTAAAAACATACCATGAAGAAAGAATATCCGATTATTCCTTTGTTTAAACAGTTTATCAAGGATTCTGAAAATGGCAAACGATTAAAGAAAAACGGTGAAAAAATCAAACCGGAATCCATTAGAAATTACCACAATCTACTTCAAAATCTGGTCGAGTTTTCAATACAGTATAAATTTGAACTTAGAATTTGCGAAGCCAACAAACTCAACAAAAGAGAATTTCAATCAGAGAAAAACTATTGGAAAAAGTTTTATTTAAAATTCACTGAATTCTATTATAAAAAAGGCTGTCATGATAATTATGTGGGCACCAACATGAAATTAATGCGGGTGTTTTTCAATTATCTCAAAAATGATAAAGATGTGTCAACCGGTGATTTTCAACAATTGTTTTATATCAGGAAAGAAGAAATTGACATCTTGGTGCTTTCCCCCGAACAGTTAAAATTTTTGATTCACGATGTCACTTTCCATGAGTCTTTAACACCGGCACAACAGAAAATCAAAGACATTTTTGTATTTGGTTGCACTACCGGACTCAGGTATTCAGACATTTACCTATTAACCAGTAAAAATATTGAAGTAGGGCCAGTCGATTGGTATTTGAAAATTAAATCGAAAAAAACCAAAACCTACAGCACTGTGAAACTGCCCAATTATGCTGTAGTTATACTCCAAAAATACCTTTCAAAAAGTAGCAAAGCAAAATTATTCGGCAGCATTTCTTTGTTTAATTTCAACAAAACATTAAAAGTAATTGGCGAAAAAGCCAATTTTACAAACCCAATACAAATTACTCGTGAAAAACTTGGTAAAGCTCAAAACATCAAAAAAATCAACACCGACAAACAAGACCGCTTTTGCGATAAAATGAGTTCACACATGATGCGACGCACAGCCATCACCACTTTACTCATTCTAGGAATGCCGGAACATTTGGTTCGCAAAATTAGTGGACATAGTCATACTTCTTCCTCTTTTAATCGTTATGTGCATTATGCTCAGGCCTATATTGATCGGGAGATTGATAAGATACATAGGGTTTTGGAGGAGTATTAATCACTTTAGAATTTAATGAAATTTGAAAAAGTTTAAATAATTATATATAAATTTATAGGAAAGTGTTCAATCAAAATCACCATAAATAAACATAAAGGAATTAAAATTTTTAATACAAATAAATTTCTCTTCTACATTTATTTTAAAATTATCTTTTATGTTATTAAAGTTAATGATTTCACAATCTAATCCAATGAGCTTCCATGTTAAATTATTTTTTTCATTTCTTTGAATAATAAATTCATTTCCAGACCCAATAGAATAAGTGAAAATTATATTATCAAAAACTTTATCTGAACATTCATAACTTATATTTTTTTCTTTAATTTTTGAGAATTGTAATTCCTTCCATTCAAGTTGAGTAGCTGGATTTTTTTTCAAAATATAATTTTTCAAAATAAAAGATTTATTTATAGAATCGTATTTATATATACTATAAAAGTAATAACTGAATTTTGATTTTTTTGTGGTTAATTGAATTTTCTGAAATTCTTTATCATTATCAGAATATATACCTTCATTTATACTATTTTTTGAAAATATAATACTTTGACTTATAATTTCATTATGTTTTTGATTAAAATATAATACATCAATTGGGTCATTAAGCGTCTGAATGTAAGCATCATAAAATTTAATTTTTTGACAGTATACATTATTCCAAAATAAAATTATCGATAAAAACAATAAAATATTTTTCATTATTCAAATTTAAAATTAACTATTGTACCATTTTCACTTTTAGATTTTTTTGCTTTAACATTATCATAATCTACTTTTATTTTTACATTTTTTCTTAACCCAAGTTCTCTTAAATGAGTTTCAATTTTTAGTAAACCTGTATAAAAAGCAGCTTTAACATTATTACTAGTTGTCGCATCACCATGAAAAGCAGTCCCTGTTATAGTAATCTGACTTACTTGTTTACTATTATTTAAATCATTTACTAAATTCTTTAATACATTTTTTGCTGGAAAAGAACCTGTTCCGGGATCTATAAAATGAAACCCACTATTAACTACAGATGGATAAATTAATCCCGTAAAATTGATGTTTTTGTTATCTCCAGGCTTTATTGGATTTATTGGATTTTTAGATTTATCAGTTACTTTTGGTGTAGAAATATTTTTTGGTTCAACTTTTCTAATATTCTCATCTGTCGTTTTTTTAACTATATCTTCAGAAGATAATTTATTAAAAACAGGTCTTGAATCAGAGGTTGGGGGTTCAATATTTATTTCTTTACTATTATCATTTGGATCAGGAGAAGGAGGTGATGGCTCAATAGTATAAGTTCTTTCAGTACTGTTATATCCGCCTGTTCTAGTTAGTGTATATATAGTTTCAGTAACAATTGTTTTAGAATTTACATCTCCTTGTTGTAATATTTCCTCTCCACTTTTTACTAATTTTCTTTTTGAATTATCCCAAATTTCTCCATTTACTTTGACACCCCATTCATAAATCATAACTACAGATTTTTTTGTTACAGTTAATTCTTCAAGGCCATCCAAGTCTATTGCCCAAATAGGTCTATTTCCGGCAAATTGATAAGGAGTATAATAAGGATAACCAGCAAATAATGGATCCATAGATAAAAATCTACCAATCCTCGGATCGTATATTCTAAATCCATAGTCTATCTGCAATCCCTCACCCTTAACCTCATCATCTTTTTCCTTACCATTAAACCCATACCGGTAATCCTCCAAGCTATCAAACCTATTCGGGATTAGCATGCCAAAAGTTGACACTCTAAACACAATTTTTACTTGCAACAATTTTGTATGAACGTGGTATAAAGATATAAAAAAACCACCTCGAAGGTGGCCTATTTTACTAATTTTTATTTTACCTATAAAGCACTTTTGTGCATTTGGTCAATCTTTTCTATTTTTTCAGGTGTATCGAAAATTTTCTCGAAAACTTTCCCTTTCTCTTTCGCAAATTTCTCTACCGCTTCTAACTCTTGGATGGTCATTTTTTGACTTCCAGCCCAAAAACTGGTAGATTTCTCAATTTGCTTTTCTAATAATTCTTTTAACTTCTTTGTTGCCATAACGGTGTAAATATAGTAATTTTTTATAACATCAATAGATGTTAATCTTTTTTAAGTTGAACAAAACAAATTGATATTCAGCTGTTTTTTCTTTGTTATATCGTTCAATGCTTTTCACATTAACTCCGTTATTCAAAGAATTAATATCTTTTTCTTTAACGATTCTTTCATGTGGTTTGCCGTTTCTGATTACCGTTTGTTTTTTCTCAATTATTCCGACTTCTTCAATAATTTTCCCTCCTGATATATCCAAATATTGTTCCAAACTTTCCATATTTGAAGATATTTTTTGCTTATACAATTTGTGTTTATGAAAAGTATTACCAAAAAATATAACTGTACAATCTGGATTTGAATTAAAGAAATGTAGAATACACATAAACACGGTAGCTAAAACCTCATCGTAATCGTTATTATTGATTTCTGATAAATCATTTACGGTTACTAGATCTCCATTCTTTTCTAAATTTCCAAAACCAACATTGTACCAGTTCAAATTCTTTTCTACTGGAGCGATTGAAACAATTTTAGTTATTTTATGATTACCAATACTTATAAAACGAAATTGATAAACTTCGTTTGTGATACCTTCAAAATTATATGGATATGCTTTTTCTAAAAATTCCAACGTTAAAAAATTTAGGTCAAATATAATTCATTTCAAGTTATCAGTCATATTCCAACCCTATTCAGCCAAAAGTTTACAGCTATTTGAAAGAACGTAAAAAAAGTTTAACAAATTGTAAAAAATATTTAGTAAAAGAAAAAATGGGTATTTAAATTTTTCAATTTTGATAAGATTTTATTTTATTTTCTAAACATACAATTATCTTTTTTAAAATGAATATTGTAATAACAAAGCAAAAAACAGCTATTGTATAATCTCTAAAATATAGATCTACAGAATTGTTAATAATATAAAAAATTGAAACAAGAAAACTAATTAAAAATCCAACTAATAGAATTTTATATACTTCGTTTAAAATCATTTTTATATTAATCAAAATTTGTTTTTTTACCACTGAATTATTCATTTGTTTTAATTTTTTCTTTGGCTTTAAATTGTGGTATGGCATCATTTTCAGTTTTTGGGAGATTCTCATTTTACATCAATTTCATTTTTATCAAACTTGCCATAATCATTTTTTAAATAATTTTCGATTTCAGCCATAATACTTTCACCAATTATTTGAGCTTGTGTTGACGCTGATAATTTAATTTTTGGTATATCTTTTAAATTTAGTGACTTTTCTATACCTTCTGTCATTACATTTCCAACAATATCAGTAATTATAGCTTTTGCATCTTTATTAAAACCAACTACTTGAAGTCCATCTTTAAGTGTTAAGTCAAAAAGTGAAGGTGCAACAGCTATTATTGCTGATTTAATTTTTCCAATTTGATATTTATCTAATACAATATTTAATCCTTTGTCTATTCCTGCATCGGCAAAATCAAAACCTCCTATAGTAGTTTTTACTATATTTTTTGCATCAAATTTATGATTCTTGTTAAGCAATGTAATAAATCCCTCAACTCCAGTATTTACAACTGCCTGTAATACAAATTGTTTTCCTAAAAATTTTGTAACTTTTCCTTTTGTAAGAATTGCATCTGCAACAATTACAGCACCAAAAATTCCCCCAATAGCTTCAGCTCTGTTTGCTGCTCTAAAATCATCTTCACTCATTTTTCCTGATAATAATGCCTTTTCTCTTTGACGGAATCTTACATCAAATCCAGTACCTTCTAAACCTTCAATTTCTACAAAATCAATTGCTCTATTATGACTAAACTGATATGGGCTTAATTCTGGAAATTTAAAAAACAACGGATCCAACGCAAAAAACCTACCCACCCTAGGGTCATGCATCCTAAACGTATAATTCAACGAGTTGCCTTCCCCTTTAACCTCATCATCCTTCTCTTGCCCTTGGAAGCCATACCGGTAATCATCTAGGCTATCAAATCGGTTCGGGATTAGCATGCCGAAAGTTTACTGCTATTTTAAGAACGTAAGTAAATGTAGAGTTTATTTTTTAAATGACAAAAGCAACTTTGGAGGAGTTGCTTTAGGTGTTTTTTATTTAATTTTTGAAATTATTAACTGAGATAGTTCTTTACCGAATTCCTTACCAGCATCGTAGAGTTGTTGCTCTACTTTTTTAGTTTTAGCTGTGTATTTATCCATTGTTTTTGGATTATACAGTTTGATTAACTCTTTGATTTCTGCATCGGTGTAATTGGAACTATATATTTGCTTTATCTTTTTGTAATGGCTATTGTAATCTATATTACTTTCTATACTACCCCAAGTCATTACTGATACATTTGGGTATCGCTTTTTATACATTGCTACAACCTCATTTACCATTTGTTCTGTAGTTTCTTTTGTCTTTGTTACTGTAAATAACTTCTCTACATTGGCATTGGTAGAGGATTGGAAGGAAGAAAATAGCATTACCGAAATTAAAATTAAATTTTTACATAACATACTTTTAAAATTCATTTGCTTTTAAAAACAGGTTTTTTTGATCTAGAAAACTTATCTTTTTTATATTATTATAATCTTTCCAATATCTGTTATCATTTTCAAGAATTTTTGTTCCCATTAAATTCAAATCTTCTAATCTATTAAGATTTTCAAGCAAGGGTTTTAATTCTTTAATTTCACCATTTTTCATTAAAGTTAGTTTTTCTATATTAGGAAATAGCTTTGGAATTAAATTTATATCAATTTTTTTACAACTATCAATATACAATTCTCTTACGTTTTCATTAGCCTGAACATTTAAGTCAAATATTAAATCTTTATTGGCAATTAAAAATACACTAGTTAACTTTTTAAACTGATTTATTCCATTAATAGTTGTGATTTTTGACTGAACAAATCGCATATCTTCTAGATTATATAACTCTAAAAACTCATCAATATTTTTATTAGGATATACCCAAAGACTTAATTCTTTTAGTTTAGTCAATGAAGAAAAATTAGAACAATTTTTGATATGTTCATATCTCAAAATCTCTAAATTAGGAAATCCTGTAAAATCATACGGTATTTCAGAATATTTATCTTCCAGCTCAACTAAATTTTGATTTATTTTAAAATTATTCAAATCATAATTATGACTTCCATTTCCAATTAATAAAATCTTTTTAAAAGGTATTCTATTAATATCATTAAAAAAATCTTTTTGATTTCTATTTTCAAAATATTCATCAAAATCTACTATTAAAGTTGCATCAGCATTTTGATGAAAATAAGTATTTAAATCATTTATATCTTTTGGGAAAAAGTAAACTCTTTTCTTAATTTCATTTGCAAATTGTAACATTTTATTTTTTATTTGATTATGATTTTGGTTTTATTTCTTTTCCTCCTTCTGCCATTTTCTTTTCAAATGCTTCTTTAACTTGTTGAAAAGCTTCAGGATTGTTCTTTTGCAAATTGTCAAGTATTTTTTTACCAGGAGAAGTTTTTTCATTTAACAAATTAGCCCCTGATTTTTCAGCTTTTCTTAATAACAGTTCTTCAAATGCAAATGCGGTTTCTCTTACATTTAAATCACCAACACCTTCTGTAACAATATATGAAATTACTTTATCACCTTGTTTGACTTTTAAACTTTGTGCAGCTCGCTTAGAAGGTCCTTTACCCACATAAATAGTTTCATTATCTACACCTCTAACATCATAAAATCCGCTCGGTTTATTTGGATCTTGTTTTTTCGTTGTCTTTTTAGAATCATTTTTAGCTTTCTTGGCAATATCACTTTTATCAATATCAGGTTTCAACAACTTTTTAGCAGCCTTAACCCCTAAAGTAGCTCCGCCGAGTAAAATACCAACACCTGCTTCGCCAATTTCAGAGCCTACATCATATAAATCATCATCAGTAGCATTACCAGTTGCTAATCTTTCTATTTTTCCGGCATAGCTTTCAATTATACCTTCTAAAGTCCCCATAGGATCTTTTATAAGATTAGCAAAAGATTGATTTACTTGCTCTCTAAATTCACTGTCTGTTGCGTAATCATAAGCAAACCCTACAGAACCTGTTAATCCTTCCCAAACACCATCAACAATTCCTTTTATCATTGGAGGTGTGTTTTTTGGTAATAGGTCTGATGGTTTTGGCCAGTTACCGTTCTCATCAACAAAATAAATAGGATTGTTTAATGCAAAACTATACGGAGATTGGCTAGGCATTGCATTAGCATATGCATCTACAGAAATAAATCTACCTATCCTTGGATCGTATCCTCTATCCGCATATGCAATAAAGTTCCCTTCACCTTTCACCTCATCATCTTTTTCCTTTCCATTAAACCCATACCGGTAGTCATCAAGGCTATCAAACCTATTCGGGATTAGCATTCCAAAAGTTTACAACTATATTTAAGAACGTAAGTAAATGTAAAGCTTATTTTTTAAATGACAAAAGCAACTTTGGAGGAGTTGCTTTTAAGTTTTTATTAATGATTAACAAAGATTAGTATACTAAATATGAAATTTCCAATAACACTTTATTAACAAAAAAGAAATACCTCTTCATTAACTTTATTATCAGAATACCAGTTCTGAATAATTGGAATATTATCTAATATTGTTAATGATTTATCTAATTTTATTAAGACAATGGTTTTATAACCATTTTCAATTGAGGTAAAATCTAAAAAGGAACTATCTGTTACAAAACAAAGCACCCAATTTATTTCATATTTAGTAGAATTAAATTGAATTTTTTTAAAAATAGTTCCTAAATTAAATGTACTATTTGAATAATCTAACCAAAAACCAATTGTTTGTTCAAAATCAACAGGTAACTTTTTCAAATGAATAATTTCATTTTTTAATTTAACTGAAATTCTACCTAAAACTTTTACTTTTCTTTCCTTCATTTTTATTTATTTTCAATTATCTTTTTTACTCTCATTCAACTTAATTGCTTTTTCTACAAATTCTTCAATTTGACTATCATTTAACTTTGGTAATTCTTCTAATGTTTTTTGAAGTTTTCTATAATTTCGTTGTTATTTAAAATTAAACCTGTTTTTTTTTTTAACTTATCAATAAATATTTTGTCATAAAACTTTGTTCGTAATTTATATTTTTTTTTCAAATATCTAAATTCTATTTTAAAAATTAATCCTTCATAAATGTTAGAATATGAGCTTAGTTTGTAAATGTTTTTATATTCTACTTTTATACTTTTATTTAACAAATAAAAATAAAAAAGAATGTGATTTTCATACATTGTTATTTTAACATAATTATATCTATTAACAAACACAATAAACAAATTAGTTAAAAATAATGCTAAATAAACAATAGTCTTTACATTTCCAAATAGTAACATGAATAACATCAAAACTACAGTTATAATTAAAATATAAAATGATTCAAAAAAAGAAACTTTTCTCTCCAAAATAACATCTTCTTTCATTCTAAAATCTACAATAATTAATCAATTGATTTATTAAAATCTTGTGCATCTGATGCTGTTCCAGCTGTTCCTATTATTGTGTCTGTCAGTTTGGAACTTGCATCAATATTACAATCTATTTTCCCTAAATTTTTTAAAGCATCTAAATTTCCTTTTAAACTAATTAAACTAATAGTTAATTTAATTCCATTAATATAAGTACCCATTTCAGGAGAATTACTTTCAATTAAATTTTCAGTAGCACCAGTCAATTGATCAATATCAGATAATAATCCAAGAGAGCTAACTATACCTGCTTCACCGGCTATAACTGATGGTGCTGAAACTGCTGCACTTACTCCAGCTACATATTTTTTCGCAGTGTCAATCCCTTTAACCATTTCAGGATTTTTTTTGGGATCGGTTGCGTCTTTCATAATTTGAATTGTTGATGGCTTAGCTTTTTCAATTTGATTTTTTTCATAGATTATAGTATTATTGTTTGGAGAGGAAGCTATAGTTAAGGTACCTTTAAATAATCCTTTAAAACCTGAGTTTTTATATTTTGAATCATTCATACCTATTGTGTAAGCCTCATAGCCTGAAGCAAATAATTCAGGACTTGAAGAAAAAGCATCCCATAAACTATTTTTTAATGATATAAATTCAGAAGCTGAAATTGGTTGAGTTCTTGCTGAATTTTTTACACCTACATAGTCAGTTGTTTTTCTTAGAGTTTTATAGTCATATACTTCTCTCCTTACTTTACCACTTTGAGTAGAATTCATGATTACAATCTTCTCTTCCAAACCATCCAAATCAATAGCAGCAATAGGTTTATTTCCAGCGAATTGATAGGGAGTGTACCAAGGGTAAGATTTAAACAAAGGATCTTGTGACAGAAATCTACCAATCCTCGGATCGTATATTCTAAATCCGTAATCTAATTGTAAACCTTCCCCTTTTACCTCATCATCTTTTTCCTTACCATTAAACCCATACCGGTAATCTTCTATGCTATCAAATCGATTTGGGATTAGCATGCCAAAAGGATAGTAATC
>NZ_SBKQ01000020.1 GCF_004122145.1 Flavobacterium piscinae | reverse complement strand
TTCTACAACAATACTAGCTGCTTGAGTAGTGATTTCAGGGGAAACAGTATCTTGAACAGTGATAATTTGTGTGTGTGTTGTTTCATTTCCACACTCATCTGTTGCCGTCCAAGTTCTGGTCACAACAAAAGCGTTAGCACATTGACCTTGTTGAGTAGACTCAACAAAGGTAACACTTGCCTCACTACAGTTGTCAGTAGCAGAAAGTGTAGCAGCCGTTGGTACAGCATCACATTCTACAGTTACATCACTTGGTAATTCTTCTACAAAAATCGGAGCAGTAATATCTTGAACATTAACAAATTGTTTTTTAAGTGAAGTGTTACCACACAGATCCGTTGCTGTCCAAGCTCTTGTAATTAAATAGTTATTTGGACAATTTCCTTCACTAATTACTTCAAAATAAACAACATTTACTTCACCACAATTATCTGTTGCAGTCAATACCTCTGGTTGAGGAATGTTGTCACATGAAACTGTTATTTCTGAAGGAATATCTTCATTAAATATTGGAGCTATAGTATCCTCTACAGTTATAATTTGAGTATGAACTGTTTGGTTGTTACAAGCATCTGTTGCCGTCCAAGTTCTGGTCACAACATAAGCGTTAGCACATTGACCTTGCTCAGTTGATTCAGTAAAGGTAACAATTGCATCACCACAATTGTCTGTAGCAGTTAAAGTAGCAGCAGTTGGAACAGCACTACATTCAACGCTTACATTAGCAGGAAGCTCTTCTACAAAAGCAGGAGCAGTTGTATCTTGAACAGTGATAATTTGTGTGTGTGTTGTTTCATTTCCACACTCATCTGTTGCCGTCCAAGTTCTGGTCACAACATAAGCGTTAGCACATTGACCTTGCTCAGTTGATTCAGTAAAGGTAACAATTGCATCACCACAATTGTCTGTTGCAGTTAAAATAGCAGCAGTTGGAACAGCACTACATTCAACAGTTACATTAGCAGGAAGCTCTTCTACAAAAGCAGGAGCAGTTGTATCTTGAACAGTGATAATTTGTGTGTGTGTTGTTTCATTTCCACACTCATCTGTTGCCTTCCAAGTTCTGGTCACAACAAAAGTGTTAGCACATTGCCCTTGCTCAGTTGATTCGGTGAAGGCAACAGTTGCCTCACCACAATTATCTGTAGCAGTTAAAGTAGCAGCCGTTGGAACAGCATCACACTCTACTGTTAAACTAGCAGGAAGCTCTTCTACGAACGCAGGAACAACAGTATCGTTTACAGTAATTGTTTGCGAAATAGAAGTTTCGTTACTACAAGCATCTACAAACAACCAAGTTCTAGTGATTACGAACGAGTTCGGACAATCACCAGCCACAGTTGTATCAACACCTTCCACAGTGATTTCACCGGCACAATTATCCGTAGCGGTTAATGAAATGGTTGCCGGAACTTCAGAAGCACAGGCTACAGTTACAGCAGCAGGAGCTTCCGGAGCCACAGGAGCAGTACTATCTTGTACAGCAAAAGTAGCTGAAGTAGTAGCGGTATTTCCACATGCATCAGTTGCAGTGAAAATCACAGTTATAGCTGTAGAACAATCGTTTGATAAAGCATTGAAATCATTTGTCCAAGTAACATCAGAACAGTTGTCAGTTGCAGTAGCACCACCATTGGATGCTAACCAAGCCTCAACAGCTCCTTGGTTTCCAGATCCATCACATTCAACAACAATACTTGATGCTTGAGTAGTGATTTCAGGAGAAACAGTATCTTGAACAGTGATAATTTGTATGTGTGTTGTTTCATTTCCACACTCATCTGTTGCCGTCCAAGTTCTAGTCACAACAAAAGCGTTAGCACATTGACCTTGCTCGGTTGATTCGGTGAAGGCAACAGTTGCCTCACCACAATTATCTGTAGCAGTTAAAGTAGCAGCTGTTGGTACAGCACTACATTCAACGGTTACGTTAGCTGGAAGCTCTTCTACAAAAGCAGGAGCCGTAGTATCTTGAACAGTGATGATTTGTGTGTGCGTTGTTTCATTTCCACACTCATCTGTTGCCGTCCAAGTTCTGGTCACAACATAAGCGTTAGCACATTGACCTTGCTCGGTTGATTCATTGAATGCAACAGTTGCATCACCACAATTATCTGTAGCAGTTAAAGTAGCAACAGTTGGAACAGCAGTACATTCAACGGTTACATCAGCAGGAAGCTCTTCTACAAAAGTAGGAGCGGTTGTATCTTGAACAGTGATGATTTGTGTATGAACCGTTTGGTTATTACAAGCATCCGTAGCTGTCCAAGTTCTAGTTACAACGAAAGCATTAGCACATTGACCTTGCTCAGTTGACTCAGTGAAGCTAACAGTTGCATCACCACAATTATCTGTAGCAGTTAAAGTAGCTGCAGTTGGAACAGCAGTACATTCAACGGTTACATCAGCAGGAAGCTCTTCTACAAAAGTAGGAGCAGTTGTGTCATTTACATTTATTGTTTGAACGTGGGTTCGAGTGTTATTACATACATCCGTTGCTGTCCAAGTTCTTGTAATTATGTATGCATTCGTACAATTTCCTTGTTGAATTGACTCATTATAAGTTACTGTAGCACTACCACAATTATCTGTAGCAGTTAAAGTAACCGCCATTGGTATTTGGCTACATTCAATAGTAACATCAAAATCATTAGGAAGTTCTTCAACAAAAGTTGGAGCAACATTATCCTCAACAGAGATTGTTTGAACATGAGTAACGGAATTACCACAATCGTCTGTAGCTACCCAAGTTCTTATTAAAGAATATTGATTTGCACAGTTTCCTTGTTCAATTACTTCGTTAAATACTACGTTAGCAGAACTACATTCATCTATAGCTGTAAGTACTGCAGGGGCAGGAATTTGACTGCAGTCAACAGTATTATCAGTTGGAAGAACTTCAACAAAAACAGGTGCCGTTGTATCTATCACATTAATAGTTTGACTTGCTGTTGTAATATTACCTGATAAATCAGTGGCAGTCCAAGTTCTCGTAATTGAATAATTACCTGTACAATTACCGTTAGTTATAACATCGTTAAATGTTAAAGTAACATCACCACATGCATCTGTAGCGGTAGGCTGAGTAAACTCAGGAGTATTTGGACAATTAATTGTAGATTCTCCAGGAAGTAAGCTGATTACAGGAACAGTATTGTCAATCACATTCACTGTAATGATAGCTGAACTACAATTAGTAGGATTAATGATTTCGCAAATGGTATATTCAAAAGTATATTGACCGGCTTGAATACCCGATGAAACAGTTATATTACCTTCCGTATCAATTGAAATATTAGGATAATTACCTGAAATGATACTAAAGTTTACATTCGAAGTCGAGGCTTGACTATTATTTACTGAATCGTTATTAAGAACATTTCCAATAATACTATCAGTAATACATTCAATAGCATTGTAATTATCATTTTGAGCGATAATTGATGCTTGACTAACTACAATTGTAACAACAGCTGTATCACAGTTACCCGGATTTAAGTTTTCACAGATTTGGTAAGTTAAGGTATAAGTTCCGGCAGGAGTACCAGCGGCTACATCAACAGTACCATCAGGATTTAATGTTAAAGCACCGGTTGGATCAGGTGTAACTAAAGTTAAAGTTACATCAGCCGGATTAACAGGATTACCATTTAAAGTATCGTTATCAAATACATTCACTACAGCTGTTTGACCACTAGCTCCATTTACAGGACCTTGGTTGTCATCCACAGCATCGATAACCGGAGCACTCACTGTAATAGTTACAACAGCTGTATCACAATTATCCGGATTTAAGTTTTCACAAATTTGGTAAGTTAAGGTATAAGTTCCGGCAGGAGTACCAACTGCAACATCCACAGAACCGTCGGGGTTAAGTGTAAGAGCACCGGTTGGATCAGGTGTAACTAAAGTTAAAGTTACATCAGCCGGATTAACAGGATTACCATTTAAAGTATCGTTATCAAATACATTCACTACACCGTTTTGACCTGAAGTACCATTGATTGGTCCTGCATTGTCATCCACAGCATCGATAACCGGAGCACTCACTGTAATAGTTACAACAGCTGTATCACAATTACCCGGATTTAAGTTTTCACAAATTTGGTAAGTTAAGGTATAAGTTCCGGCAGGAGTACCAACTGCAACATCCACAGAACCGTCGGGGTTAAGTGTAAGAGCACCGGTTGGATCAGGTGTAACTAAAGTTAAAGTTACATCAGCCGGATTAACAGGATTACCATTTAAAGTATCGTTATCAAATACATTCACTACACCGTTTTGACCTGAAGTACCATTGATTGGCCCTGCATTGTCATCCACAGCATCGATAACCGGAGCACTCACTGTAATAGTAACAACAGCTGTATCACAGTTACCCGGATTTAAGTTTTCACAGATTTGGTAAGTTAACGTGTAAGTTCCGGCAGGAGTACCAACTGCTACATCCACAGAACCGTCAGGGTTAAGTGTAAGAGCACCGGTTGGATCAGGTGTAACTAAAGTTAAAGTTACATCAGCCGGGTTAACAGGATTACCATTTAAAGTATCGTTATCAAATACATTCACCACGCCGTTTTGACCTGAAGTACCATTGATTGGTCCTGCATTGTCATCCACAGCATCGATAACCGGAGCACTCACTGTAATAGTTACAACAGCCGTATCACAATTACCCGGATTTAAGTTTTCACAAATTTGGTAAGTTAACGTGTAAGTTCCGGCAGGAGTACCAACTGCAACATCCACAGAACCGTCAGGGTTAAGAGTAAGAGCACCGGTTGGATCAGGTGTAACTAAAGTTAAAGTTACATCAGCCGGATTAACAGGATTACCATTTAAAGTATCGTTATCAAATACATTCACCACGCCGTTTTGACCTGAAGTACCATTGATTGGTCCAGCATTGTCATCCACAGCATCGATAGGTTGACAAGCTGAAATTGTAAATTCAAAATAACAACCATCTGCATTAAATGGAACTGCAAAATAGGTAGCAGTATTTCCGGCACTAACTGGGAAATTTGTAATTGGATTTGCACCTTGTTGAACTGGATAAGCAGCGTAAAACAATGATCCCGGAGGGAATGCCGAAGCTAATTCGGTTGCAGTAACATTTGTTTCACCGTTACAATAGTAAAAGTTTTGTACTAAAGGAACATTCGAACAATTTTGAGCTACATAGTTTCCGGCAACAATATTTACAGTAATAGGTTGATAAATAGGTTCTCCTTGACAATTTCCAGAGTTATTATATCCTAAAATTAATGGTCTGTCTTTAAAAGGGATTCCGGTTACTGCACCAGTTCCGTTGGTAAGACCATTCACTAAAATATTGTTAGAACAATTTGGATTAGAGAGTATAGCACAATTGTCGGTTGCTCTTAATTTGAATCTAAGTGAAGCTAACAATGTTTGTGGATCAGCAGGTAAAGGTAAGGTACCAAAATCCCAAACAATAGAACCAGTAGCTCCTAAATTTGGATCAAAAAACAGATTGTTAGGAGTTGGGTTTGGAGTAAAAAATATAGAACTATTCAAACTACCTGGAACAAACGTTGAGGTAAATGGAATTGGAATTACCAATCTGTAATTATTTACCGCTTCAGTTCCAAGGTTTTTAATATCTACACCAAATTCTACTTCTTGTCCAGGCTGTGCATTGTATGGTCCGCCTGATGTTACAGGGACACCACCAATATTTTGAACAGATAACAAACCTTCAATTTCAGGGATATAGGCATCAACAGACATTGTAATGTTAAAAATAACATATGTATCACGCGTAGAACCATATCTAAAACGGGTAGAGGTTTGATTGTTTGTAATAACACTATTATTTGTATTAGGAATATCAAACATACTAATGTCTAATCCGGTGTTATTTAATAATTCAGGTACTCTGGTATTACCACCAGTAAAAATGGAAGAATTAAAGAAGTTATTAGTGTCATTTGCACCGTGATTTAGCGTAACCCAGTTTGTATCCGGATGATTTCTGATTTGAAAGTAATCTCCTGAAATTGCACGATCACCTTCTCCGGCAATCATCCCTAATTTCATATTAACAGGTCCTGCTTGAACTGTATTAAATCCAGAAACCGGAATTTCAAAATCTGCAGTAACACTACCGGCAACATATGAATGACCGTCAAAGATGGTTACATCTCTCCATTTCATTTTATCATTTTCATAAACAACGACCATTCCCCATCCGCCATAATAACCAGTACCACCACCATTACCTTCAACTAAGGCAATGTCGGCTACTTGATAAGCCCCTAATCCATTAGTTCTAACATAGTCTGTTACTTCTATATAAGCGGAATACATAAAACCATCGCTACTGTCTGGATAATAAATATCATCTGCTTGAGCAGTTAAAACAGTGTAAGCAGAAGAATTTGGACCTTTGATAGAAACTTTTCGTTTATCAAAAGTTTTCGATACAGTTCCGAAAACAGGAATTGATCCGGAAACATTTATTGAAGCAAAAGATGAATCTTCATAATCACCAGTTGATAAGTTTTGTCTCGAATCACGAGTTAATGAGTTTACAGTTAATGTAACATCATTTTCAGTTGTTAAAGTGACTGCGTCAAATGTTACCGTTCTATTATTACCAGAATTGGAAACTGATTGATTTGTAGCATTTGTCCAAGCACCGCCATTAATACGATATCTAATATATGGTGTTGAGTTTTGAAATTCAAAATCTACAGTAGCGCCATCTCCAGAGAATGTATAACGCACATAACGTGCATTAGTGTTTCCTTGACGAGTGATGTTTAATGAATAGCTAGTATTTGATATAGCATCATTATCACCAATTGTTGAATTTTGATTGATAGGTTGTGTACCGATTTGTTCTGTTCTAACCGCAGTAAATTCTGTTGGACTAGTAGATGCATCGGATGCTCTTCCTGTCCAATATAATCCGGCATAAACTATATTTGAACAAGCAGGATTTGCACCATTCTCGGTTGAAAGAGACAATGTTGATGACGATGAGTTCCAAGTTGAAGGATCACCATCCATATCAATATAACGCATATTGTTGGCATTTGAGCCATCATCAGCGTAATCTACAAGTGTTAAGTTAGAATTACCTATCATGGTAAAATCACCTTTCACGTTGTAAATGGTCTTTTGAGGTGTATAAACAGAAGTCCTTTGTGTAAAAGGAACTCTCACCTGAGCATTTACATAAAATGAATTACCTATTAACACCATTAAGAGTATTAAAAGATAATTTGATTTTAGGTTTAGTTTGAAATTTGAGTACATATTATTCATGTTATTTCTTTAACAAATTAATTTCTGAACAGAAATATTTTTAGGAAGGCTTTTCAACTGTATATAATACTGTGAAATTAGTCTTATTGTTTTTGATCAAATTATTGAGCATATCCACTGAACAATCAAAACTTACTTTGATTAGAATTACTCTAAGTGAAGGATAATTTGAAAAAAATGATAAATCAACAGGAGTTGAAAGATCTTCCTTTTTGTTGATTTTTACAGTGACAAGTTCTACTTGACTCATTTCTAAGTTCAAATCTCTAAGTTTTGAAATAGATGGTGTGTCTACAAATAACACTTTGGCAGGTTTTCCATAAGTGTTTACTGCACCATTGTTTACATAGATCGAAGGGTGTAGATCTTTTATCAATGATTTGACAGAAATTGTACCAGCAAGGCTAGTAGTTTCCTTTTTGGGCTCTCTTTTAAGGTATTCATTTACTTCAATCAATTTGAAGTCTTGTGAAAAACCTAAAAAGGGAAGCACCAATAGCATTAGAACAAACAGTCCAAAAGCGTTATTTCGCTTTGTCGTAGCTTGATTTCCCATAATTTTAAATTTAAATTTTGAATTCATGATTTTTGACATTTTGGGTTAAGTTTTTTTTCATAATTAATAAATTAGTTGATTTGGGCGGATAAATTTTAATAGACTTATACAGTTTACACATTTATCGGATGGCTAAACTATATACAATATGATTTTTTTGTACATTTCTTCTGTAACTAACCAAAAAACTCGATAAGTAGCACTTAAAATGCTGTTTGTGGAGTTTTTTGTCGATGAATAACCACTCTTTTTTCTTATATTTATACATGTTTCTGCGTTAATTTATTCTTAAATTCTTGTCGAATGTATAAAGTTGTTTCGATAAAAAAAAATATTTTATCGATAAAATGCATAAAAATGCCGATAAAAGGCGTTAAAATGAAATATCAGTAAGAAAATACATAAATAAATACTTATTAACAAGCCTTGTTGATAAGTTGACATGGAATATTTTGTTGGGTTAAGATTTAAAAATTTTCATTTTGTCATTCTAAAAAGTTTTGTTTTTTGTTTTAATCAATATTTACCACAATGAATTATGAATTTTTATATTAATAAGGTACATTTATTAAAAAAATAATCTTAAATTGTACTTATATTTAATTAGTTGCAAACAATTCTTTTTCAATGAAAAATTTAATATTAATCAGGCATGCAAAATCCAGTTGGGACGCACCGGTTCAGGATAAAGACAGAGTGCTCGCCCAAAGAGGTGTTCGCGATGCTCATTTGGTTGCAAAAAACATTTCAAATTTTATCCCAAAGGCGAATTTAATTTGGAGTAGCACTGCTAAGAGAGCATCAGAAACAGCAGTGATTTTTGCCCAAATTCAAATGTGGCCATTAGAAAGTATTGTTTTTAAAGATGAGTTGTATACTTTTGATAGTGCTAAACTTGAAAAAATAATTAAATCATGCGATAATAGTTATGAAAATGTTATTCTTTTCGGACATAATGAGGCAATCACAGAATTTGTTAATAAATTTGGAGATGTTTTTATTGATAATGTGCCTACTGCCGGATTTGTATCCCTTTCATTTGATGTAGACAGTTGGTCAACTATCCGTAAAGGCAAAATCAATAAAGTACTTTTTCCAAGAGATTTAAAAGATGATTAAAGCGATTGAATACCGTTATGTTGACAGAGAGAAAAGTTGGTTATGTTTTAATGCAAGAGTGCTTCAAGAAGCCGCTGACCCAACGGTTCCATTATTAGATAGATTACGATTTTTAGGCATTTTTTCCAATAATTTAGATGAGTTTTTCCGTGTGCGTTTTGCTGCCATAAGACGACTAAGTCTTTCCGGACAAACCGGAGAAAAAGTTTTGGGTGGAATCACCTCTCAACAATTACTCAAAGACATTACCGACATTGTCATCAAACAGCAATCAGAAAGTTTGCGAATTCTTAATATCATTGAAAAAGAACTCGAAAAAGAAGGCGTTTTCATTATCAATGAAAAAGAAATTTCAAAAGAACAGGAAAATTATATTCATGATTTTTTTATTCAAAAGGTTAGCCCGGCTTTAGTCACCATCATCTTAAATGATTTGGCAGAATTTCCGCTTCTTAAAGATACATCCGGTTATTTAGCCGTAAAACTTGTCATGAAAAACGAAACAGTTGAAAAATCATCTTTTTTAGGGTTTAAAAAAAATAAAAAAGACATTCGTTATGCAGTGATTGAAATTCCAAAAACAATCAATCGATTTGTAGTTTTGCCTTCTAATGGTGAAAAACAATTTATAATTCTTTTAGATGATGTGATTCGATATAACCTGCAAAGTATTTTCAATATTTTTGAATATGAAAGTATTTCTGCACACATGATCAAAATAACCCGTGATGCTCAGTTGGAAATTGACAGTGACATCAGCAAAAGTTTTGCCGAAAAAATTTCCGAAAGTGTTCGCGATAGAAGAATAGGAGAACCCGTTCGATTTGTTTACGATCAGTCAATTGATAAAGATACGTTGAAGTTTTTCTTAGAAAAAATGAACATCGATTCTACCGATAGCATTATACCCGGAGGAAGATACCACAACCGTCGTGATTATATGGATTTTCCTAATTTAGGACGATACGATTTATTATACCAACCTAAAACGCCATTACCTGTTGATGGTTTAGCTTTGGAAGGTAGCATCATCAAAAAGATAAGTGAAAAAGATTATTTAGTCAATGCTCCCTATCAATCTTTTTCTTATTTAATCAAATTTCTACGTGAAGCCGCTCTTGACCCAAAAGTCATCAGTATTAAAATCACACTTTATCGTTTGGCTAAGAATTCACAAATCATTAGTTCGTTGATAAATGCCGCTAAAAACGGAAAAAAAGTAACCGTTCAAATTGAATTACAAGCTCGTTTTGATGAGGCAAGCAATATTTCTTATGCTGAACAAATGCAAACAGAGGGAATTAATTTGATTTTTGGTGTGAAAGGATTAAAAGTACACAGCAAAATCTGTGTCATCGATCGATTTGAGGATAAAAAAATAAAACGATACGGTTTCATTTCTACCGGAAATTTTAACGAATCTACTGCTAAAGTGTATACCGATGTGACATTGTTTACGAGCCATCAACAGATTTTAAAAGATGCCGACAAAGTCTTCGATTTCTTTGAAGTCAATTACCGTGTGCATCGCTATAAGCATTTGGTTGTTTCGCCACATTATACTCGAAATAAAATGTATAAACTCATTGATCGAGAAATTATGCATGCTCTATCCGGGAAAGAAACATATATCAAATTGAAGATGAATAGTTTATCTGATGTCCGAATGATTGATAAATTATATGATGCCAGTCGAGCAGGAGTGAAAATTCAATTGATTGTTCGAGGCATTTGTTGTTTGATTCCGGGTGTGAAAGGGATGAGCGAAAATATTGAAGCCATCAGCATCGTAGATAATTTTCTGGAACATTCCCGAATTTTTATATTTGGGAATCATGGTAAACCGGAAGTTTTTATTTCCTCTGCTGATTTTATGACCCGAAACATCGATGCACGAGTGGAAGTTACTTGTCCGATTTATGACGAAAATATTAAATTTGAACTCATCGAAAGTTTTGATGTGGGTTGGAAAGGAAATGTAAAAGCACGTTATCATTCTGAAAAATTAGATAATAAATACCGTGTTCGCAATGAAAACGACCGTGTTTATAGAGCCCAAATTGAAACCTATAATTACTACCGCAACCAATTGGAAGTAATTACAGAAAAAATATAAACCCCAAATTAAAAAGCATAAATGATTACAATTAAAAGATACGCTGCCATCGATATTGGTTCCAATGCCATGCGGTTGTTGGTGTCTAATATCGTGGAACAAGAAGGAAAAGATGCACAGTTTAACAAAAGTTCCTTGGTGCGTGTGCCAATTCGTTTAGGGCAAGATGTGTTTACCGTCGGTGAAATATCGGATGAAAACATCGAACGGATGATTGATGCCATGAAAGCCTACAAATTGTTAATGAAAGTGCATAAAGTAGAACACTACAAAGCCTGTGCAACTTCAGCCATGCGTGAAGCTGACAACAATAGAGATATTGTTGAAATTATTCAACGCGAAGCCGACATTCATATTGATATTATTGATGGGAAAAAAGAAGCCGCCATTATTGCTTCTTCCGATTTGAAAGAATACATTGCTACTGATAAAACCTATTTATATGTAGATGTCGGTGGTGGAAGTACCGAATTTTCATTGTTTTCCAATGGAAAAATCATTGCTTCCAAATCCTTCAAAAACGGTACCGTTCGGATGTTGAATAATATGGTGAATGAAGTAGTTTGGGTGGAAATCGAAAAATGGATAAAATTAAACACCACTCCTTTTGAAGATATCACGATGATTGGTTCCGGAGGAAACATCAACAAACTTTTCAAAATGACCGGAAAACAGCAAGATAAACCATTAACATATTTAGGTTTGAATGCTCAATACGCCATGTTGAACAAAATGACCTATGACGAACGTATTTCTGAATTAGGTTTAAACCCCGATCGTGCCGACGTAATTATTCCTGCCACCAAAATCTATTTGAATGCCATGAAGTGGAGTGGAGCCCGCCATCTATACGTACCTAAAATCGGACTTTCAGACGGAATTGTAAAGGCGATGTATTATGGGAGGATTTAAACATCCAAATCAAACGTCTTCCGCAACAACTCCAAATTTGGATTAATCTCATTCAACCGATTAAATTTATCTTGTGGCGTAAAAGCCCGTTTGTTCTCCATTTTTTCATTCACTACCAACTCAATTTCAATGTCGTGGTTATGAAGCATGCCTCGTAAATAACCCAAGACTTCGTTCTTTGTTCGTTCAAATTCCAAACGTGTTCCTTCATTGGGTAACTCGTGGGTGATTTTAGTTCCGTCTAGTTTTGGGTCGTTAATCAGCATTAACGAGTGCATAATCATTTGCCCTTTTTCCTCCAATTTCACAGCAAATTTATTCCATTGCAGCAACATGTCGGTTTCTGTAAATGGCTCGGTGGGATATTGAATGGTCTCTTTGGTAGCTAATTTTTGAGCTTCCGCCAGTTCTTTTTTCTGTTTTATACTCGCTAACGAAAAAGCAGAAACCTTTAGTTCGCCGGTAGATGTAGTCGGAATATCAATTTTAGGTTTTGTAGTTTCTTCTTGAACTTGTTGGTTAGAAGTTGGAGTTTCCACTTTTACAATTTCTTTCGGCACATTCGGAACCACTTCCACAGAAGCAGTTGCCACTTCTATAGAACCTAATTTTCCCAGAAAATGAAAGGGTGGAATTATATAGCCGTCAACTTTTTTTTTTCTCCATCAAAAGTGATAGAGCCTATTTGCATTAAACAAAGTTCGATGAGCAAACGTTGGTTCTGACTCACTTTGAACTTCAAATCCGTATCGTTTGCCAGTTCAATTGCTTTCAACAAAAACTCCTGACTGCATTTTTTTGCTTGTTCTCCAAACAACTTCTGAGCTTGTTCGCCGGCTTCCAATAACACTAATGTCGAAGGATTTTTACAAACCAATAAATCCCTAAAGTGCGAAGCCAATCCTTGAATAAAATGATGAGCATCAAAACCACGAGCCAAAATATCATTAAACGCCATCAACAACTCCGGCAATTTATTTTCCAGCAGTAAGTCGGTGACATTTATATAGGATTCATAATCCAACACATTCAAATTCTCCGTAACTGCTTGACGAGTCAAATTATTTCCGCAATACGAAACTACTCGGTCAAAAATCGATAACGCATCCCGCATTGCACCATCCGCTTTTTGAGCAATAATGTGCAACGCATCATCTTCAAACTGAATACCTTGATTTTCGGCTACATACGCCAAATGTTCTTTGGCATCTTTTACGGTAATTCGTTTAAAATCAAAAATCTGACAACGCGACAAGATGGTTGGAATGATTTTATGCTTTTCGGTCGTGGCCAAAATAAATATGGCGTGTTTTGGAGGTTCTTCCAAAGTTTTCAAAAACGCATTGAAAGCCGCCGAGGACAACATGTGCACCTCATCAATAATATATACCTTATATTGTCCGGTTTGTGGCGGTATGCGAACTTGGTCAATCAAATTCCGAATATCATCCACCGAATTGTTGGAAGCCGCATCCAATTCAAACACATTAAACGCAAAATCCTCATTTGGATCATCATAACCCGGTTGGTTAATTTTGCGAGCCAAAATTCTAGCACAAGTCGTTTTTCCCACTCCACGAGGTCCGGTAAAAAGCAAAGCCTGAGCTAAATGATTGTTTTCGATGGCATTAAGTAAAGTATTGGTAATAGCCTGCTGTCCCACTACGTCAATAAACGTTTGGGGTCTGTATTTTCGGGCTGATACTACAAATTGTTCCATCAAAAAAGTTTGGATGACAAATATAAAATTTAATTATCGATTGGCAAGGGGAGGAGGGAATTTAGTTGATGTGTCAATTGTACAATTTGTCAAATGATTAACGATTAGAGAATTTTGTTTGTTGATTTTTGAATTAAGTTGACCATTTTCAATGGAATCAGAAAACCGATAACAGACAACCGTTTATTACCCCAACGTTAAATCTCTCAATGTTTTAACCAAAAGTTTTTTATGTAGAAATAAAGTGTACCTTTGCACCCTGAAAAAATAACAGATGGAATCAATTAGAAACATTGCAATTATTGCCCACGTCGACCACGGTAAAACCACTTTGGTTGACAAAATTATGTATCACTGTCAGCTTTTTCGTGAAAACGAAAATACAGGTGATTTAATCCTAGACAACAATGACTTGGAACGTGAACGTGGAATCACTATCACTTCCAAAAATGTTTCTGTAGTATATAAAGGTACAAAAATCAATATAATTGATACTCCCGGTCACGCCGATTTTGGTGGTGAAGTGGAACGTGTTTTAAATATGGCAGACGGTGTTTGCCTGTTAGTAGATGCTTTTGAAGGACCAATGCCACAAACGCGTTTTGTATTGCAAAAAGCCATCGACTTAGGGTTGAAACCTTGTGTGGTGATTAATAAAGTAGATAAAGAAAACTGTACACCGGAAGAAGTGCATGAAAAGGTATTCGACTTGATGTTCGAATTAGGTGCGGAAGAATGGCAATTGGATTTCCCAACGGTTTATGGTTCTGCTAAAAACAATTGGATGTCTGAGGACTGGAAAAATATAACAACCAATATCGAACCTTTGTTAGATATGGTGGTGCAACATGTTCCAGCCCCTAAAATTTCTGAAGGAACTCCTCAAATGTTAATTACTTCTTTAGACTTTTCTTCCTTCACAGGTCGAATTGCGATTGGTCGTTTAGAAAGAGGTGTTTTAAAAGAAGGAATGCCTATTTCTTTGGTCAAAAGAGAGGGAAAAATCATCAAATCCAGAATAAAAGAATTGCATACCTTTGAAGGTCTTGGACGTAAAAAAGTAACCGAAGTAATTGCGGGCGACATCTGTGCGATCGTAGGAATTGAAGGTTTTGAAATTGGTGATACTGTGGCTGATTTTGAAAATCCGGAAGCCTTGCAAACCATTGCTATTGATGAGCCAACGATGAGTATGTTATTTACCATTAACGATTCACCGTTTTTTGGGAAAGAAGGAAAATTTGTAACCTCAAGACACGTAAAAGATCGTTTAGCAAAAGAATTAGAGAAAAACTTAGCCCTTCGAGTATCGGATACAGATTCAGCTGATAAATTCATGGTGTTTGGTCGTGGCGTATTGCACTTGTCAGTATTGATTGAAACTATGCGTAGAGAAGGATATGAGTTGCAAATTGGTCAACCACAAGTTATCATCAAAGAAATTGATGGCGTAAAATGTGAGCCAATTGAGGAATTGACGATTGATTTACCGGAACATGTATCCGGAAAAGCAGTAGAGTTTGTTTCCGTAAGAAAAGGAGAAATGTTGAGTATGGAAGGAAAAGGCGAGCGAATGATTATTAAATTTAATATTCCATCACGCGGAATCATTGGTTTGAGAAACCAATTATTAACCGCCACTGCCGGAGAAGCGATTATGGCTCACCGATTCATCGGGTATGAACCCTATAAAGGTGAAATTGCAGGTCGAATCAATGGTTCTTTGATTTCGATGGAAAACGGAAAAGCCATTCCTTATTCTATTAATAAATTACAAGACAGAGGTAAATTCTTTGTGGATCCGAACGAAGATATTTATGAAGGTCAGGTTGTAGGTGAAAATTCAAGAGGCGACGACATGACGATTAATATTACCAAAACGAAACAGTTGACTAACTTCCGTTCTGCCGGAGCTGATGATAAAACAAAAATTATTCCGGCTATAAAATTCTCTTTGGAAGAAGCGTTAGAATACATTCAAAAAGATGAATATGTAGAAGTAACACCAAAATCGTTACGTCTGCGTAAGATTTACTTGAATGAAAACGACAGAAAAAGATATAAAATTTAATTTTTTAAAAATCCCGTTTAGCGGGATTTTTTTATTTATTTAGCAGAGTTAAAGGTGTTTTTAACAATTCTATTTTTAAAGAATTATTTTAATTCGTGACTTCACTAAAATTTTTATTGTATCCCAGCGTTATTTGAAAACTTTCAAAAAAAATGTTAAAGCATTACGATTGAAAAATGTATTTTTGTGGCAATGGAATTTTCTTCAAAATTATTGGAAAAAGCAGTAAACGAAATGGCACAATTACCGGGAATTGGTAAGCGTACAGCACTTCGTTTGGTTTTACATTTGTTGAAGCAACCCAAAGAGCAGACTCAGTTTTTGACCGAATCGTTGCAAACCATGCGTCATGAAGTAAAGTATTGCAAAAGTTGTCATAATATTTCTGATGTAGAACTTTGCGAAATTTGCTCAAATGAAAAAAGAAATCATCAAATGATTTGTGTGGTAGAAGATATTCGTGATGTTATGGCCATTGAAAATACGGGACAGTTCAAAGGCGTTTATCATGTGCTTGGCGGAAAGATTTCTCCCATTGATGGCGTAGGCCCAAGTCAATTAAACATCGCTACATTGGTTGAAAAAGTTAGTGCTGGAATGGTGGCTGAAGTTATCTTTGCGTTAAGTTCTACCATGGAAGGAGACACGACCAATTTTTATATTTTCAGACAAATTCAACAGTATGAAATTAAAACTTCCACTATTGCAAGAGGGATTTCGGTGGGTGATGAATTGGAGTATGCTGATGAAATAACCTTAGGAAGAAGTATTTTAAATAGAATTCCGTTTGAAAACACGATGAAAAGCAATTAATTATCAGTAAACTTGTTTTTATATTCTGATGGAAAAACTATATTTGTTGGCTAAAAATTTCAAAATGAATAAAACCCTGATGGTAATAGTGATGTTTATTGTTTTAGTAACATCATCGTGTGTGCCAACGAAAGATTTAAAGTATTTACAAAGTAACCATGAACAGAAGGATACTTTAGTAATGAGTCAACTTGTCAAAAAGCCTTATCGAATTCAAAGTAATGATATATTGGTTATTAATATAAAAACAATAGACGCAACTTTAACCGAGATGTTTCAAGTTTCAGATGGAAATAGAAATATCGTAAATGAACAAATTATATATTTTGAAGGCTTTAATGTGGATGATCACGGAAATATTCGTATACCCATTTTAGGCGAAGTGGCAGTTTTAGGAAAAACAACAGAGGAAATTAGACTGAATATTGAAAAGCGTTTACTGGAAGAGTATTTTAATGAAGAAGCAGAATTATTTATCACTGTAAAATTAGCCGGTATCCGTTATACAATTAATGGAGAAATTAAAAGTCCAGGCACTAATATAATTTATAATGAAAGGGCAACAATTATGGATGCTATTTCAAACTCCGGTGATATTTTAATTACGGGTGATCGAAAGGAAGTTATTATTGTTCGTCAATACCCTCATGGCGTTGAAATGCATACCGTAAATCTTTTAGATAGGAAAGCAATAGAATCACCCTATTACTATTTACAACCAAATGATTTTATTTTAATCAATCCATTAAAACAAAAGTCTTGGGGAACCGGAACTACCGGTATTCAAACAATGACAACAATTATAACAGCCTTGTCACTAGTTACCTCTATTATTTTATTATCACGCTTATAATTTAAAGAAATGCTCGAATCTAAAGATTTTACACTTTTTGAAAACCAAATAAAGTTTGATTTAAAAGGCTTTATCATAAAATTGGCCGGTTATTGGAAATGGTTTTTCATTAGTTGGATTGTTGCTTTTCTGATTGCTTATAACGTTAATATTCGAAAAGAGAAAATCTATGAACTTGATACCACAATAGCAGTTAAAGAAGAAAGCAACCCTTTTTTCACTTCCAATACGAGTTTGGTTTTTAATTGGGGAGGAACTTCAGACCAAGTGCAAGGTTTAGCTTCTGCCATTAAATCAAGGTCTCACAATGAAGTGGTAGTTGATAAGTTAGATTTTTATCTTGATTATTTAAAAAAAGGGAAGTACTATATGAAGGATGTTTATGGAGCAGTACCTTTTAAAGTAAAAATCGATAAAACTAAGCCTCAATTGTTAAGAACCTTGATTGGAATAAATTTTATCTCTGAAAACACCTTTGAATTACGTGTGTTTTTTGATGAAGAACAAGCTGAGGTTTTTACATATAATACAAATTCCTCATCAAAAAAAGGAATTAATAGCGGAACATTCACCAAACGATATAATTTCAATCAAGACATTAATTTACCTTTTTTAAACATCCGACTTTTAAAAGATGAGTTTTTAGGTAATTATGTTGGTCAAGAGTATTTTATTAAATTCAATAAATTCGATGATGTTGTAACTCGCTATAGAGGAATCAAAACAACCATTGATAAAAACGCACAATCAATCATTAAATTATCGCTTGAAGGAACAAATAAAAATCGATTAGTGGTTTATTTGAATGAGACAGTGAAAACAATCATTAAAGCACAATTAGACCGTAAAAATCAATTCGCTACCAATACTATTGCTTTCATTGATAGTACTTTATTGGCAATGGAAGATAAATTAAAAGACAATGAAAACGAATTAAAGAACTTTACCAAGAATAAGAACTACTATCAAATCAATTCAGGAGGAGGTCAAATATCAGCAAAAATTTTGACTTATGAAGTTGAAAAAGACGGTATAAACAGAAAAATTGCTTACTATAATTCTCTTAGGAATTATTTAGTCAATAGCGTCGATTTTTCGAAGCTTCCTGCACCCTCTGTGGCCGGTGTTGATGATCCCAATATTGCTATGAATATTTCTAAGATTATTGATTTGTCTACTGAGAGAGCTCAAAAACCTTATTTGGTTAAAAACAAAAAAATGTTCAAAGATTTTGATGTTCAGATGGAGGCCTTAAAAAGTGTTTTGTTAGAAAATATCAAATCTGCTAAAGCATCTTTAGAATATGATTTATCTGTAGTTAATTCAAAATTAAGTCAAGCAGAGGCTGAAATAAGTCAATTACCAGCAGACGAACAGGAGATTTTAAAGATATCCAGAAAGTACGACTTGAACAATACAATTTTTACAAGCTTTTTAAGTAAACGTAACGAAGCAAATATTGTTAAAGCGGCTAATTTAGCTGATGTACACTTTATTGACCCGGCAAAAGATATCGGTGGTGGTCAAATCGGACCAAACACAAAAGTAAATTATGTATTAGCATTCTTTCTCGGATTGTTTATTCCATTGATAGCCGTATTTATTATTTTCTTTTTAGAAAACACAATTTTAAATGCAGAAGATATCAGTAAATTAACCACTATACCTATTATAGGAATTATTGGTATAAAACAAACTAAATCTAATTTAACTGTTTTTGAAAAACAAAAATCATCACTTTCTGAATCGTTCAGAGCTATTCGGTCTTCATTACAATTTATGTACAAAAAACAAAAAGTTGAAGGCTCTAAAACCTTAATGCTAACTTCCTCGATAAGTGGAGAAGGTAAAACATTTTGTTCCATTAATATTGCTACTGTTTTTGCATTGAGTGAGAAAAAAACAATCATTGTTGGATTAGATTTGAGAAAGCCAAAAATATTTGATGATTTTAATATTAAAAATGATGTTGGGGTAGTTAATCATTTAATCGGTCAGAAGACCTTGGATGAAGTAATTCAAACAACACATATTCCTTATTTGGATGTTATCACTTCCGGTCCTGTTCCACCTAATCCATCTGAATTATTAATTGGTGAATCAATGGATGAACTTATGATTGAATTAAAAAAACGATATGATTATATTATCTTAGACACTCCTCCCGTAGGATTGGTAGCAGATGCAATAGAGTTAGCTCCTTATGCAGATGCAACTCTTTATATTATTCGCCAAAACTACACTAAAAAAGAAATGATTAATTTGTTGAATAATAGGGTTCAACGGGAAGAATTAAAAAATGTAAGTATCGTATTCAATGGTTTTGAAAATAGAGCTAAATACGGAACAGGGTATGGATATGGGTATGGATATGGGTATGGATACAGTTATATTTATGGTAACTATACCAATGCTTATGGTGAAGATGAGCGACCTAAGACCTTCTTACAAAAGTTAAAAAAAGCAATTAGAAAAGGATAATGAATAGTTTAAAACAAATACATACAATCCTCATAACCGGTGGGGCAGGATTTATTGGTTCTAATCTTTGTCAGTATTTTTTAGAAAAAGGGCATCAAGTTCGTTGTTTGGATAATTTTGCAACCGGACATCGACGTAATATTGAGCCTTTTTTACAAAATCAGGGTTTTCAACTTATTGAGGGAGATATTAGGGATTTGAAAATGTGTCAAAGGGCGGTAGAAGGAGTAGACTATGTGTTACATCAAGCTGCTTTGGGTTCGGTGCCGAGGTCTATTCATGATCCGATTACGTCTAATGAGGTGAATGTTTCCGGTTTTTTAAACATGTTGGTTGCGAGTAGAGATGCACAAGTGAAACGATTTATTTATGCAGCTAGTTCTTCAACCTATGGGGATTCTGAATCTTTGCCGAAGGTAGAGGAGGTTATCGGTAAACCGCTTTCGCCTTATGCCATTACCAAATACGTGAATGAATTGTATGCTGAAATTTTCAGTAGAACTTATGGTTTGGAAACGATTGGATTGCGTTATTTTAATGTGTTTGGCAGACGACAAGACCCCGATGGTGCTTATGCTGCGGTGATTCCTAAGTTTGTGAAATTATTAATGCAACACGAAAGTCCGGTGATTAATGGGGATGGACTTTTTTCAAGGGATTTTACCTATATTGACAATGTTGTTCAAATGAATGAATTGGCCATGCTTACGCAAAATCCGGAGGCTGTTAATACAGTTTACAACACTGCTTATGGTGACAGAACGACATTGAATCAAATGGTGACATTGTTGAAAGAGTATTTAACGCACTATGATTCAAAAATTGCTTCTGTGGACATTGTTTATGGCCCTAACCGAGCAGGAGATATTCCGCATTCGTTAGCGAGTGTTGAGAAAGCAAAACGATTACTCCATTACCAACCTCGCTATTCGTTTAGTGAAGGACTAAAAGAGGCGGTTGATTGGTATTGGCATAACTTACAATAAATTTATATAGCATGAAAATTACAAAAATTTGCTGCATTGGAGCCGGTTATGTAGGGGGACCTACGATGGCTGTAATTGCACAAAAATGTCCGCATATTCAAGTTACTGTGGTTGATTTGAATGAGCAGCGAATCAAGTTATGGAACGATCCAGATGTTAATAATATACCTATTTATGAGCCGGGTTTGAGCGAAGTGGTAGCCGAAGCGAGGGGAAGAAATTTATTTTTTTCTACCGATGTAGATAAGGCTATTGATGAAGCTGAAATGATATTTATATCAGTGAATACCCCTACTAAAACCTATGGTTCGGGTAAGGGTTTAGCGGCTGATTTAAAATATATTGAGTTGTGTGCCCGACAAATTGCTAGGGTATCTAAAACAAACAAAATTGTTGTAGAAAAATCGACCTTGCCGGTTCGGACAGCAGAAGCGATTAAGAGTATATTGCATAATACCGGTAACGGGGTTAAGTTTCAAATACTTTCGAATCCGGAGTTTTTGGCAGAGGGGACAGCGGTAGAAGATTTATTTCATCCGGATCGGGTATTAATTGGTGGAGAAACCAATGCCGAAGGAGAACAAGCGATCCAAGCGTTGGTTGAGGTGTATGCCAATTGGGTACCTAAGGATAAGATTTTGACTACCAATGTATGGTCATCAGAGCTTTCTAAATTGGTTGCTAATGCCTTTTTAGCTCAACGTGTTTCTTCTATTAATGCCATTTCTGAATTGTGTGAAAAGACAGGGGCTAATGTAAATGAAGTAGCCAAAGCCATTGGGATGGACAGTAGAATTGGACCTAAATTTTTAAAGGCTTCTGTTGGTTTTGGTGGTTCTTGTTTTCAAAAAGACATTTTGAATTTGGTTTATATTGCTAAATCGTATGGTTTACATGAAGTGGCCGATTATTGGGAACAGGTGATTATTATGAATGATCATCAAAAAAACCGATTTGCAAAAAATATTGTCACTACTTTATATAATACGGTTGCCGATAAACAAATTACCTTTTTAGGTTGGGCTTTTAAGAAGGATACGAATGATACCCGTGAGTCGGCTGCTATTTATGTGGCGGATAACTTGTTGTTTGAGCAAGCGAATATAGTAGTTTTTGATCCGAAGGTGAGTTATGCTCAAATTTTATCGGATTTGACTTATTTGGGCAGTCGTACGGAGGCTGAAAATAAAGAGCATATTACCGTGGCTTCGGACCCGTATGAAGCTTGCAAAGGAGCTCATGCTATTGCGTTGCTTACAGAATGGGATGAATTTAAAACGTATGATTGGGAAAGAATATATGCCCAGATGAATAAGCCTGCTTTTGTGTTTGACGGCAGAAATTTATTAGACAAAGCATTATTAACCCGAATAGGGTTTAAATACCAAGCAATTGGTTCATAAATTAATATGGATATTAAAATAGCAGTAATTGGTTTGGGATATGTGGGATTGCCTTTGGCAAGGTTGTTTGCTACAAAATATCCTGTTGTTGGTTTTGATATCAATCTACAGCGTGTAAGAGAGCTTAATGAGGGATTAGACACCACTTTGGAAGTTTCAAAGGAATTATTACAATCGGTATTAAAGTCCGGATCCAATGACCAAAACGGATTGTTTTGTTCTGCTGATTTGGCGGATATTCGCGATTGCAATTACTATATCGTGACCGTTCCCACTCCGGTTGACAAAAACAACCGACCCGATTTGACACCGTTGTATAAATCGAGTGAATCGGTTGGTAAAGTTTTAAAGAAGGGGGACATTGTGATTTACGAATCAACTGTTTATCCCGGGGTCACGGAAGAAGAATGTGTACCGGTGCTTGAAAAAATAAGTGGATTACGTTTTAATGTTGATTTTTTTGCCGGTTATTCACCGGAACGCATTAATCCGGGCGATAAAGAACATACGGTAGAAAAAATATTAAAAGTTACCGCCGGTTCAACTCCTGAAATCGGAAAAAAAGTGGATGATTTATATCAATCCGTTATTACAGCCGGAACGCATTTGGCCCCCACCATTAAAGTGGCGGAAGCAGCTAAAGTAATTGAAAATTCGCAACGCGACATCAATATCGCTTTTGTGAATGAATTGGCCAAGATTTTCAATATGCTTGAGATTGATACACAAGCTGTTTTGGCCGCTGCCGGTACCAAGTGGAATTTTTTACCGTTTAAACCCGGACTAGTGGGCGGACATTGTATAGGGGTTGACCCCTATTATTTGGCTCAAAAAGCACAAGAGGCGGGTTATCATCCTGAGATTATTTTAGCCGGAAGACGACTGAATGACAGTATGGGTGATTATGTAGCTTCGCAAGTGGTTAAATTAATGATTAAAAAAGGAATTACCATTAACTCGGCTAAGGTATTGGTGTTGGGTATTACTTTTAAAGAAAATTGTCCGGATGTACGCAATACTAAAATTGTAGATGTTATTCATGCTTTGACCGATTATGGAATTGATGTAACGATTCATGACCCTTGGGCCAGTGCGGCAGAAGTGCAACATGAATATAATTTAACGTTGCAAAATGAATTGATGGATGAGCAATATGACGGTATCGTTTTAGGGGTGGCTCATAACGAATTTTTATCGCTGGATTTTGGAAAATTGAAGAAAGACATTTCCGTAGTTTATGATGTAAAAGGTATTTTAGGTCATGAGGTTGATGGGAAGTTGTAGTCTGTTGTCGGTTGTCTGTTGTCGGTTGTTGGTTGTCGGTTGTTGGTTTGGAGTTTGTAGGATAGAATTTAGCGTTTAGAATATAGCGTTTAGTGTTGTTTTAAAGAAGTAATTTTATTGTTTGATGAAAAAAATTTTAATTACCGGAGGAGCAGGGTTTATAGGGTCGCATGTTGTGCGGCGTTTTGTGACCCGTTATCCAGCGTATCAAATTGTTAATTTGGATGCGTTGACCTATGCCGGTAATTTAGAAAACATTGCTGATATTGAACACTTACCCAATTATCGTTTTGTGAAAGGCGACATTACGGACGTGGATTTTATTATGGCTTTTTTTCAAAAAGAATCCTTTGACGGGGTTATTCATTTGGCTGCTGAATCGCATGTGGACCGTTCTATTACGGATCCGTTGGCCTTTGTTAGAACCAATGTAATGGGAACCATGAACTTATTGAATGCGGCACGAGCATTATGGGGAAATGTTAAAGAAGGAAAACGTTTTTATCATGTTTCGACCGATGAGGTGTATGGTACTTTGGGGGAAACCGGATTGTTTACCGAAACTACCCCGTATGCTCCTAATTCGCCTTATTCTGCCTCTAAAGCCGCTTCCGATCATTTTGTTCGGGCTTATGGCGAAACCTATGGATTACCTTATGTTATTACCAATTGTTCCAACAATTACGGGCCGAATCATTTTCCGGAGAAGTTGATTCCCTTGTTTATCCATAATATTATTCATAATCGACCTTTGCCTGTTTATGGCGATGGCAATTATACGCGTGATTGGTTGTATGTACTTGATCATGCTGTGGCGATAGACTTGGTTTTTCATGCGGGTAAGAATCACGAAACCTACAATATTGGCGGATTTAACGAATGGAAAAACATCGACTTGGTTCGGTTGTTGTGTGAAAAGATGGATGTTAAATTACACCGTGAACCGGGCACTTCTGCCCAATTGATTACTTTTGTGAAGGATCGACCGGGCCATGATTTGCGTTATGCGATTGATGCCGGTAAAATCAACCGTGAATTGGGTTGGCAACCCTCGGTTACATTTGAAGAAGGTTTGGAAGCCACCATTGATTGGTTTTTGACTCATGAAGAATGGCTTTCGCATGTTACCTCCGGGGAATACCAGCGGTATTATGAAGCACAATATATGAACTCTAAATAAAGCGGATGAAAGTATTAGTTACAGGAGCAGCCGGATTTATCGGTTATCATTTGTCGGAAAAATTACTTTTGGCAGGGTATACCGTGGTTGGGTTAGATAATCTGAATGATTATTATGATGTACATCTCAAATTAGGACGGTTAACACAACTTGGTATAGAGGGGTCCTCCTTTATTTATAATCAATCTTATCAAGGAGATAAACATAAGCAACAATTTACTTTTTTTAAACTTAATTTAGAAGACAGGTCTGCCCTTGATGCTTTATTTAAAGAGCAGGGGTTTGATTTGGTTTGTCATTTGGCTGCTCAAGCCGGTGTTCGGTATAGTTTGGAGCAACCCTTTGCTTATTTGGATAGTAATATCAACGGTTTTTTAACTATCTTAGAAGGGTGCCGAAATTACGGGGTGAACAAACTCATTTATGCCAGTAGTTCCAGTGTGTACGGATTGAATGATAAGGTGCCTTTTTCAACAACTGATATTGTAGATCATCCGATAAGTTTGTATGCCGCTACCAAAAAGTCGAATGAATTAATGGCACATACGTATAGTCATTTGTTTGGAATTCAAACCATTGGCTTGCGGTTTTTTACAGTTTACGGCCCTTGGGGTCGACCGGATATGGCGATGTTTTTATTTACGGATGCCATTTTGCATGATAAGCCTATCAAGGTATTTAATCACGGGAATTTGTCTCGCGATTTTACGTATATTGATGATATTGTAGGCGGGATTTCCAAAATTATTTCGGCATTTGAGGCCGGAACCATTCAACCTCGTTACAAAGTGTATAATATTGGGAATAGTGCACCCGTTAAACTTCTTGATTTTATAGAGGCTATTGAAGAAGTAACCGGTAAAAAGGCCATTAAAGAATGGTTGCCTATGCAACCCGGTGATGTAGAGCAAACATGGGCTGATGTGGACGATTTAATCCAAGATTTTAATTATAATCCCAACACTGATATCAAAGTAGGGGTTGCTGCTTTTGTGCAATGGTACAAGGATTATTATTCAGTTTAAAAGAATGGTAAACGTATCCGTCATCATACCTGTTTATAATGCCGAAAAGTACCTTAAAGACTGTATAGAATCACTTTTACGTCAAACTCTCCCCGAACTCGAATTTATTTTTGTGAACGATGGGTCCAAAGATACTAGTGCACAAATTATAGCCTCTTATCAAGCCACTGATTCGCGGATTACTCTAATCAATCAACCTAATCAAGGCGTTAGTGTTGCCAGAAATAATGGGGTGGACGTTGCTCAAGGGGATTATATTGGATTTGTGGATGCCGATGATACGATTACACCTGAGTATTATCACAAGTTGTTTACGGCTGCTTTGGACAATCGAACTGATATTGTTTTTTCTAACTTTATCCAAGAACAGGATGGTTCGCACATACATTATAAACTACCTTTTCAGGCTGGCGTAGCTTTGAAAAAAGATTATATTGAAACAACTCTTTTACCCTATATGTTTGCAGAGGATGGTTTGAATACTTGCTGTACAAAGTTGTATAAAAGAGAATTACTTCATCAAAATGCTGTTCATTTTCCTCAAGGGATTGCCTTGGGAGAAGACGGTTTTTTTAATCTACAGGCTTTTCATTTCGCTACAGCTGTTCTGTATTTGGATTTTTCCGGTTATTTTTATCGTGAAGTTACCGGAAGTGCCACCCGTAATTTGTTAGAAAAAGATTATTTTCAACGAGCATTACAAGTATATCAATTTGATATTAAAAAGGTGATTCCATTATCGCTTTCTGATAAGGTATTACAAAAACAAAAATCCATTCGTTTGGCCAATAAAGTGGTTTCATACACTTTTATTTATTTAAAACCTTCCAATGGATTGCCGTTTATAAAGAAATATAAGTATGTTCGTGCTATGCTTCGGAATGATTCGGTTAAGGGCATTTTTAACAACGAATGGCATAGATTAAAACAAGCCAAATCGATGTTTCAAAAAATTACATTATATTGCATCAAGTATCAACAGGTCTGTTTACTGTTTATTTTAACCTATTACAGTTACAGAAGAAATAAATAAAAATTGTATGAAAATCTTATTGTACTTTCACGGTGGGAGTAAAAACAGGGGTTGTGAAGCCATTGTAAGGTCAGCTATTCCGATTATTAAAAAAAGTTTACCCCATGCCACTTTGGATTTAGCTTCTTGGGACCCTGCCTCGGATACAGATTTTACAGGGATTTCAAAAATTTATGATGTGCAACCACAGCCTATCGCCAAATTTAGTTTGGATTGGTTTATAAGTTTATATCATGTTAAAGTGCATCACTCGGAGGCTTTTGCCCATAAGACCATGCATAAACGTCTTTTGGATTTGATACCCCATTATGATTTGTTGTTGTCTGTGGGAGGTGATAATTATTGTTATGGTGAGCAACCGTGGTTGTATGTGGTGGATGAGTATATAAAAAAAGCCGGAAAAAAATTGGTTTTGTGGGGAGCCTCAATAGGGGAAGAGGATTTATCTCCGGCTAAAATTGCCGATTTGAAACAATTTGATTTGTTGTTGGTTCGCGAAACCCTAACGGAAGCAGTATTAAATCAGCATGGAATAGCAAATGTTAAGCTTTGTGCTGATGGTGCTTTTACGATGGTTAAAGAAGAGCTTCCCTTGCCGGAAGGTTGGCAAGAAAATAACACCATCGGCTTTAATTACAGTCCGTTGGTATGGAAACGCAATCAGGCCTCTAAAGAGGCAGCCCAACATTTGATTCAACATATTTTGGACACTACTACCCTGACGGTAGCTTTGACACCGCATGTGATGATACCGGGCAACAATGATTATGAAATGTTAGTTGCTTTTTATGAGCGGTTTCAAGATCATCCGCGGGTAATTTTGTTGCCGGATACTTTGAACGCGATTCAATATAAAGGGTATATTGCCCGTATGCGTTTCTTTATCGGAGCACGGACGCATGCTACCATTGCCGCCTATTCTAATTATGTTCCAACCATGGTGTTGGGTTACAGTATCAAATCCAAGGGTATTGCTAAAGATATTTTTGGTTTTGAGCGATTGGTGTTGGGAATCAACGAAATTGCCGATACGGAGAAATTGATTCAAAAGTTTGAAGAATTAAAGCGAGATGAAACGGAACTTCGTGAGATTCTTACGAAAGAGATCCCCCGCATTCAATCGATGTCTTATAAAGCAGGGGAATATTTAGCAACACTGGCGTAAATGAAAAAGAAACTGTTGTTTGTCATACCCTCATTGGATGCAGGAGGAGGTGAAAAAAGCCTTGTGAACCTCCTGAACACCCTTGATTTTGATTGCTATACAGTTGACTTATTGGTTTTTCAACGCAAAGGATTATTCCTGTCGAGTATTCCGGAGGCTGTTACACTACTCACACCTCAGGGTCATTATTCGGTTTTTACCGGTGGCTTAGTGTCTACTTGTTTAAACTTGTTGAAATCCGGAAGAATTTCGTTGCTTTTTCATCGTCTGATCTATTCGTTAAAAACTAAATTTATACGGAATAAAGGAGCTGCAGAACAGTCGGCTTGGTTAAATTTGCGAGAGGCCATCCCCAATTTGGAAAATCCCTATGATGTGGCCATCGGGTTTTTGGAGAAATCGTCTATTTACTATGTGGTGGACAACGTTACTGCCAAGCAAAAGATAGGTTGGATACATACGAACTATTCTCAATCCGGCATGAAACCTTCGTTTGATTTGCCTTATTTTACTCAATTGGATTGGGTGATCACGGTTTCGCCGGAATGTGTTACCGATTTAAAAACCACCTTTCCTACCTTAACTTCTCGCTTTGCTGTTATCCACAATATTGTTTCCGCTAAGTTAATTCGCCAGTTAGCCACTAAAGAACCTGAAAAGGTTATCGATTGGACTCCTTTTACCTTGATTACGGTAGCCCGTCTTAGTCCTGAAAAAGGGTGTGATTTAGCCGTTGAAACCTGTAAACTATTGGTTGAGCAAGGCCTGGATGTTCAATGGCTTTTGATAGGAGATGGAAGCGAGCGACTGTCTCTTGAAGCACAAGTTGCCCGCTATGGTCTACAAAAGCGTTTTTTGTTTTTAGGATTACAAGCCAATCCGTATTCCTTTGTACAAAGAGCATCGGTGTATGTGCAACCTTCCCGATACGAAGGTAAATCGATTGCTATTGATGAGGCAAAGATTTTGTGTAAACCGATTGTTGTGACTAATTTTCCAACGGCTAAAGATCAGATTACTCATTTGAAAACCGGCCTTATTTCGCCGATGCATCCGGAAGATTTGGCTAATGAAATCAGTAAAATTTATCATAGTACTTCTCTTCAAAACGATTTAATGTTACATTTGTCACACGAACACATTGATTCTGAACAAGAAATTGAAAAATTATATGCCTTAGTAAATGGCTAATCAGAAAAAGAAAATACTTTTTATAATTAATAACTTGCATTGCGGAGGGGCAGAAAATGCATTGATTTCACTCCTGCATGTTTTTGATTACACCCGTTTTGAGGTAGATTTATTATTGATGAAATACGAAGGTGTTTTTTTACATAAAGTGCCTCCTTCTGTTCGCATTTTGCCTTCGCCAAAAGAGATCGTTTTTTTTGATATGCCTTTTAAACAGGTTTTGTATAAAAGTATCAAGGGGTTTAGACCGGATATCCTATTGGCCCGTTTATTTTATTTTTTTTATGTTCGCCATGAACCCGTGCCAACCATCAAAGACCAAAAGCTTTGGCGAGCCTTACGACTTTGTTTACCGAAGCTCCCTAACCGGTATGATGTGGCCATCAGTTATCTTGAAAATATACCCAATTGTTATAATGTAGATAAAGTCACTGCAACTAAGAAAATTGCCTTTATAAGGAATGATTACGATAAGTTGGGGATGGACCCCAAGTTGGATCGTCCTTATTTTAAACAATTAACGGCTTTGTTAACGGTTTCTAAATCTTGTGAAGCCATATTGCATCATCATTTTTCAGACCTTCCCATTCAAATTGGTACGATGCAAAGTGTTTTTTCGTTGGATACAATTAAAGTGATGGCGGACGAACCGATAGCGGAGGATTTTTCCGGTACTACGATTGTCTCTGTAGGGCGTTTGTATCCTCAAAAAGGGTTTGATTTAGCCATTGCCGCTTGTTCTATTTTGGTTAGCAAAGGATATGCTATCAAGTGGTATGTTTTGGGAGAAGGTTCTTTGCGAAACGAATTGCAACAGCAAATTGACGATTTGCATTTACATCAACACTTCTTTCTTATCGGGCAAAAAGAAAACCCTTATCCGTATTTACTAAAGGCAACTCTTTATGCACAAACCTCACGATTTGAAGGTAAATCACGGGCTACTGAAGAGGCTAAAATTTTACAAAAAGTAATTTTAGCTACTAATTTTCCAACGGTGAACGATCAACTTAAACATCTTGAAAACGGGTATATTGTAGATTTAACTGCTGAAGCAATTGCTGCAGGGATTCAACAATTGCTAGATAATGAAGAGATTAGGGAAAAACTAAAAGATACGTTGAGTTCTTCTCAAATTAACAACACCAAAGAACTAAAAATTCTTTATGATATAATTGAAAATTAAAACGTATGCTATTCAATTCCATCGATTTTGCTCTTTTTTTACCAATTGTATTTGTTTTGTATTGGTTTGCTACCAATCGGAATTTAAAATTGCAGAATTTATTGATAGTTGTTGCCAGTTATGTTTTTTATGGCTGGTGGGATACCCGCTTTTTGTCTTTAATTCTCTTTAGTACTTTGGTCGATTATTTGGTGGGGATTGGTTTGTTGAAGCAAGAAAATCTAAACAAACGAAAAGTTTTACTTTGGATTAGTATCCTCGTTAATCTTGGATTTCTTGGTTTTTTTAAGTATTACAATTTCTTTTTGGATAATTTCATCACTGCTTTTACCTTTTTTGGTATGCCTATTCAAGCCGGTTTGCTTGACATTATTCTTCCGGTGGGAATCAGTTTTTACACTTTTCAAACTTTAAGTTATTCGATTGATGTGTACCGACGTAAATTAGAGCCCACTCAAGATTTTGTTGCTTTTGCTGCTTTTGTGAGTTTCTTTCCGCAATTGGTGGCGGGTCCGATTGAGCGGGCAACCCATCTTTTACCCCAATTTTATTCAAAACGAGTTTTTAATTATACGTTGGCTGTGGATGGTTTACGTCAAATTTTATGGGGATTATTCAAGAAAATTGTGATTGCCGACAATTGTGCCGAGTATGCGAATATGGTATTTAACAACTCTGATTCTCATTCCGGTAGTACGTTGGTGTTGGGGGCTTTGTTTTTTACGTTTCAAATTTATGGTGATTTTTCCGGGTATTCGGATATTGCCATTGGGACTTCGCGGTTGTTTGGTTTTGATTTGATGCGTAATTTTGCCTTTCCCTATTTTTCCAGGGACATTGCCGAGTTTTGGCGGCGTTGGCATATTTCGCTTTCCACTTGGTTTCGGGATTATCTCTACATTCCGTTAGGCGGAAGTAAGGGAGGGATGAACATGAAAATTAGAAACACCTTTATTATTTTTTTAGTGAGTGGTTTTTGGCATGGAGCTAATTGGACGTTTATTGCCTGGGGTTTTTTAAACGCATTGTATTTTTTACCCTTGTTGCTCACCAACAACAACCGAAACAATTTGGAGGTGGTGGCGTTGGGTAAATTGTTGCCTTCCGGCCGGGAGTTTTTATCTATTTTATTGACTTTTTCACTGACAGTTTTGGCCTGGATTTTCTTTCGTGCCGATAACATTTCGCATGCGTTGAGTTATATTCAAGGCATTTTTACGCCGAGTTTGTTGAGTATTCCAACTATTTTACCGCTTTCCGTTTTTGGTTTATTGGCCTTTTTTATGACGGTAGAATGGATGGGAAGGGGCGAAGCGTATGCTCTTGAAGCCCTCGGCTCCCGATGGAAACGACCCTTGCGATGGGGGTTTTATTATGTGATTGTCTTTTTGATTTTCTTTTTTATGGGCAAAGAACAAGAGTTTATTTATTTTCAATTTTAAAACATGAAAAGTTTTCTACTGAAATGTACCGCTTTCATTGTTCTTCTACTTTTAGTGGTAGTAGGAATTCGTACTATTATTGTAAGGCAAAAACAAAACCCGAATCGCTATAAGTTAGATGCTTCTGTAGAGCATATTATTTTGGGACATTCGCAACCGGAATGTGGTTTAAACGATAGTTTGATAGCCCATACCAAAAATTTCAGTCAAGGTGGAGAAGCTTATTTTTATACTTATACCAAACTCAAAAAACTAATAGAAGTCAATCCGAAAATTAAGACTGTTTATTTGTCGTTTTCCAACAATCAATTGGAGCAAAAGATGGACGAATGGACGTTTGATGCGGTGTATATTAATGATAAATATCCGGCCTATTTCTTCGCCATGGATTGGAAAGAGAAAAAGCTATTGTGGAAGCATAACCCCAAAGCAGTGTTGCAATCGGAACAATTGCTTTTAAAGAATAATTTGGTTGACTTAGTTAAATACAAAGGAAAAATACGTCCGGAAATTTATTGGGGTGATTACCTGTATTTGAAACGTCAAAAAACGGATTCGCTGATTCAAGTCAATTACGTGCAAACTATTGTAAAAGAGCGAGGGAAAGGCATTTCTGAAATCAACCTTACCTATTTAAAGAAAATAGTCCATTGGTGTAAGGAACACAACATCCAACTCCTGTTCTACCGAACCCCTGTGCATACTGTCTTGAGCGAAACGTATGACGAAAAGGCATTTGATTCTATCCGAAAAAAGCATTTTAGCACGGTCCCTTTTTTGGATTGTATTGATTTTCCTTTATCTAATGAAGAATTTGGCGATTTTGATCATTTGAATTACAAAGGAGCGAGAAAATTTTCCTCCTTTTTTAATCAATTAGTTCAGCAAAAAATCACCTCTGAATTTGAAATAAAAAATATATTATTATCCGAAAGTCAACCTGAGAAAACCAGTTCTGAGTAGAAGATTTTCAAACTTAAACAGAAAGCCATGATTTTTATTCTCGTCCTTCTATTACTTGTTCTTTTAGTATTGCTTATTGATTGGATACCGCAATTCAATACTTGGCAAAGTCGTATTAAAATTGGTCAAGTTACCGATATCAAGCAATGGCAATCAGTCGTGACTCAAAAGTCGCAACAGTGGTTAAAAAAAACACCTACCATCAAATTGACGGATAACAGTCGGTTAATTATCATAGATTTGTTACGGGGCAATTATAAACGCGATGCTATTCAACATTGGCAAGAAGCAGCTTTGGTTTTAGGATTAACGGCTTCGTACGCTCAAACCAAAAATGAAAAGATAAAGGATCAGGTAGATGCGTATGTAAACCGAAAAATTAAGTCGGATGGCAACTGGGTAAATCCCATTACGGAAAGCGATGGGGTCATTTTAGGCTATGCCTTTATTCAAACGCCTTGGTTGGAACATCAACAACTTCAACCGGCTTATGACAGCTTGTGGCATTTAATCAAAGAACTGAAAGGCGAACATACTACCGTAACTTATAAACGACATACCCAAAAATTCCGCTATGTGGATACCTTAGGATTTATTTGTCCTTTTTTAATTGAGTATGGTCAAAAGTTCAAGGTGCCTGAAGCTGTTGATTTGGCAATTGCTCAAATTGAGGAGTTCAATAGGTATGGCCTGTATCCGAATCAATTTATTCCTTGTCATACGTATGCTACCCAAACGAAACTTCCCGTTGGTCTTTTCGGTTGGGGAAGAGGGTTGGGCTGGTATGCCATTGGTTTGATTGATGCGTGGCGAGCTTTGGACGATTCCCATCCTAAAAAGCAGGAAATGACCCAATGGGTGGAACAATTTGCTCGTATGGCGATGCGTTTTCAACGCGACAATGGCAGTTGGGGGTGGCTCATCCTACAAGACAGTTCTCGCAGTGATTCCTCTACTGCGGCTACGTTGGCTTGGTTTTTAACGAATGCGGCTATCCTTCCGTCCCTTGAAACAGCTTGTAAGCAATCAACTGAAAAGGCTTTACACTATCTGATGAAAGTCACCCGTCGTGACGGAGCGATTGATTTTTCGCAAGGTGATACGAAAGCGATTGGGATTCACTCGCAGGAATTTGACATTTTACCGTTTACGCAGGGTTTTGCATTGCGGACTGTCTCCACTTTACGATAAAATGAACTTTCTTTAACATTAATCTTTTTTTTCTGACAAAATTTTTCTTAACTTAGTACGGAAATTAATTTCTGCTACATGAAAAGAAAATTACTTTACCTTTTTTTATTTATTTACAGTTATAGCCAAGGACAATGTTTTGGGTCGTTACGCCACCCCGGTTATACCGTTTTGTCGGATGGGACTTTGTGGTATTGGGGATATGCAAATTCATTTACGGGTTTTGGTTTTCCTTTGGGTAGCCCAATCGTTTTTTTGCCATTTAATCAAATTGGGACTGATTCTGATTGGTCACAAAAATACAGTGCAGCTAGTCATCGTTTATTTATAAAAAATAACGGAGAATTGTGGGGTTGGGGAAATGCAACACAAGGTCAACTGGGTAATGGAACAAGTGGCACTAACAACTACTACACATCGCCAATATTGGTAAGCACAGAACATTGGATTGAAGTTGCAGGAAATGGGGCTCATTCTTTAGGAATTAAAGTTGATGGAACCCTGTGGGCATGGGGAAGAAATGACGTCCATCAATTGGGTTTAAACAGTACCGTAGGTCAAATTCTTATTCCAACACAGGTTGGGGTTGATTCTGATTGGTCAAAAGTGTTTTGTTCATCTAATGGTAGTTTAGCCATTAAAAGCGATGGGACATTATGGGCATGGGGAACAGCGGCATTTTATTCATTTGATTTTAATTCGAATGGTACAATTCCCCAACAAGTTGGTACAGACACAGATTGGATAGATGTTTATTGTACATACGGTCCCTATTTTGCTTTAAAAAGTGATGGAACCTTATGGGCTTGGGGACAAAATCCTACTTCTTATTATTCAGGTTTTTATGGAAATGGTTTACCGGATACAAATGATTATGAACACGGTCCTGTTCAAGTTGGAACGGAAGCTGATTGGATTAAAGTACGGAGTGCAGAAAGAAATGTTATTGGTTTAAAATCAGATGGAACAGTTTGGCTTTGGGGAGAAAATTGGTTAGGTGTTTTGGGTTTAGGATTGAGTGGTAGTCAGTATTCACCTCAACTATTAGGAATTCAGACTAACTGGGTTGATATTGGACTAAGTGGAAATATGTTTTATGCTTATAATAGCGATGGACAACTCTATAATTGGGGGTCTACTATTGACTATGACACCAATCAAACAGTTTATATTACTTCGCCTACGCCCTATGGAGAGCCGTGCCTTTTATCGATAAATGATGATAGAAAAAGTGACCTGCTCATTTATCCGAATCCTGTTGTAGATCAACTCACGATTTCATTAAAAAATACCACCACAGAAGTAAACAAACTATTTATTTACAACAGTTTAGGACAGTTAGTACTCGAAAATCAATTTACTCAAAATGAAATTTCCATTTCGGTCAGTCATTTGTCCAAAGGGGTTTACTTTTTACGTGTTGATCATGGAGAAGGTGTTGAGCAAGTAAAGTTTGTGAAGCGGTAATCTCATTCTTTAATTTCCCTCACTTGAGACTCTTTTTATGTAAATACAATAGTTTATATTTGCTTCCAGATTAAATGAAAAGGGCAAATTCAATACATGAACAACAATTCCCGTATAAGTAACTCTGTTAAAAACATTTCTTTTGGTTTGCTGACGCAAGGCACCCAAATGGTGTTGGGATTTGTGAGCAGAACCATTTTTATCCAGTACCTTGCTATTGAGTATTTAGGGGTAAATGGTTTGTTTACCAGTATTTTAACGATGTTGTCGTTGGCAGAGTTGGGTATAACCAGTGCTATTTTATATGCCTTGTATAAACCCTTGGCCGATCGAAATGAGGAAAAGATAGCGGCCTTGATTCGGTATTTTAAAAAAATATACCTTGTTATTGCCGGTATTGTGGCTGTTTTAGGACTTTGTATTTTGCCGTTTCTCTCGCAGATTGTCAATCATCCACCCCCCCAATTGGCTGCTGATTTACAAATCATTTATTTGCTGTTTTTATTCAATACGGTTGCTTCCTACTTTTTTTATTATAAAATCAGTTTGTTTCAGGCTGACCAAAAGAGTTATGTTATCTCTAAGCGAAACATTGTTATTTTTCTCATTCAGAATAGTTTACAGATATTGTCTCTGGTTTTGTTTCAAAACTTTTTGCTCTATCTTTCTATTCAGTTGGTATGCCAGTTAGGAGGAAATTTATACTTGTCTCAACTAGTTAAAAAGCATTATCCTTTTTTAAGTCAGTACAAAAATGTTTTGATCGAACAAGAAGTGAAAGATCAAATTTGGACTAATTTAAAGTCCACTGCCTTGGTCAAAATTGGAGGGCTTTTGGTGAACAACACCAGCAATATTGTGTTGAATTATTTTTCCGGATTAAAATCGGTGGGTTTATTATCCAACTATACGTTACTGATTGGATTGGCCTCTGGTTTAATCATGCAAGTATTTGCCAATTTAACGGGAAGTATTGCCAACGTGAATGTAAAAGAAACCTTAGAAAAAAAGCGACAAATATTTACCCTAGTTAATTTTGCCAACTTTTGGGTATATGGTTTGGCTTCGGTTTGTATCATTTTATTGGTAAATGATTTTATCACGGTATGGATAGGCGAAGGTTATGTGCTTTCTTTTCCCGTTGTTTGTGTGTTGGCTTTGAATTTTTATATGGTCGGGATGCAAAATGCCGTTTGGACTTTTAAAGGGACATTTGGTTTGTTTAAGCAAGGGCGTTGGTTGGTAATAGGTACTGCGATTCTCAATGTGACACTGTCATTTATTTTAGGCAGTTATTTTGGGTTGTTTGGCATTTTATTGTCCATTGCCATTGCTCGGGCCGTGACCAATGCTTGGTATGATCCTTATGTGGTGTTTCGATTGGCGTTGGAGCAAGATGCCGGGGAGTATTTTCGCAAGTACTTGGGTTATGTTACTCTTTTGGTCTTTATTTTGGCTTTTTTGTCCGGAATTTTTTATTTCATTCCGTTCACCGGTTTGTTTGGGTTGATTTTTAAACTATTTTTGTGCCTGATTGTCACGAATGGGGTCATTTATTTATTTTTCAGGCAATCGGCTGAAATGAAGTATTTACTCACCGTTTTTGGAGGCATGTTGGGTAAATTTACCCAAAAACTAAAACGATAATGTGTAAGCGGCCTTTTTATTGACTATGAAATTACTCTATATCACCAATGGGATTAAAGACCCGGGCGGACTCGAACGGGTTTTGTCTGTTAAAGCCTCCTATCTGGCCGATGAATTGGGGTATGAGGTGCATATACTCACCTTGAATAACCGGGGAGCAGTTCCTTTTTATACGTTTAGTTCAACCATTATTTATCACGATATAGCGGTAGGCGGACATCCGTTTGCTTATTTTAAAAGTTATCTCAGTGGTATAAAATCTAAAGTAAACGCCATTCAACCCGATGTTATTTTGGTTTGTGACGACGGACTTAAAGGCTTTTTTCTACCGCTATTGTTGCGAAAACCCTGTCCCATGTTTTATGAACGCCACGTTTCTAAAGTGGTTGAGTTGGGGGAACGCCCTTCTTTTTTTAAAAAAATAACGGTAGGGGTTAAGTTTTTTTTGATGCAGCAATTCGGAAAGACCTTTGATCAGTTTGTGGTGTTGACACCGGATAATATTAAGGAATGGCCGATGCGAAATGTACGGGTTATCCCCAATCCTTTGTCGTTTTATCCTGAAGCATCCTCAACGTTGACTTCCCAAAAGGTGATTGCGGTGGGTAAACAGGGATTGCAAAAAGGGTATGATCGGTTGTTACAAAGTTGGGTGGACGTGCAAAAGGTACATCCGGATTGGCAGTTGGAAATTTACGGTAAATTTGATGAGCGGTATGGTTTGGTTGAGCTTTCCCGTAGGTTGGGGGTTGACAACACGGTTACATTTTTTCCACCCGTAGCGGCTATTCAAGCCAAATATTTAGAAAGTTCTATATTTGTGTTGTCTTCGCGTTTTGAAGGGTTTGGCATGGTGTTGATTGAGGCGATGGCGTGTGGTGTTCCGTGTGTTACGTATGATTGTCCGTATGGTCCTGCCGACATCGTATCACATCAGGAAGATGGTTTGGTTGTTCCTAACAATGATATAGTTGCATTTGCGGAAGCACTTTTACACTTAATCGACAACGAAAAAGTTCGCCAAGCTATGGGCAAAGCAGCTAAACAAAATGTACGACGCTATTTACCGGAGGTGGTGATGCCTCAGTGGGATGAACTGTTTAAAAGGTGTAAACCATGAAGATTTTATTTAGTACCGACCAAATTTATCTTCATGGAGGGATTGAAAAAGTAATGGCAGAAAAAGCCAATTATTTTGCTGATGTGATGGGGTATGAGGTTTTTATTTTAACCACAGAGCAAAAAAACAATCCACCTTGTTATCCGTTAAGTAAAAATATTAGTTTGCTTGATCTTTCGGTTAATTATATTCGAACAAAAAGTTATTTTCATCCGTTGAATATCAGCAAAATTCCTACGCATTTTTCACGCTTTATCAAAACCATTGAAACTATAAATCCTGACATTATTATTACTTGTAATTATGCTTTTGATTTTTATTGGTTGCCTTTTACGTTTGTTTCTATTCCAAAAATTAAAGAGTTTCATTCTTCGCGTTATTTTGAAAATGAAATACGAAAAAAAACAACCGGTATCCGTCGTTTGAAATATCTCTTGAATGATTTTATTGAGTCTAAGTTTACCCGATTGGTTTTGCTCAATCCGGATGAATTAGATTTTTACCCTTCTCCCAACAAAGTTGTTATCCCTAATCCGATTACATTACGTGATCATTCCGATGTTCAAAAACGAAAAAAACAAGTTATTGCAGCAGGACGTATTGCTCCGGTAAAGCGATTTGATTTGATGATTGAAGCATGGAAAAAAGTTATTGCAGCCAGTCCTGATTGGCACTTGGTTATTTTTGGTGATGGTGAACCGGCCTATGTGGATTATTTACGGCAAATAATAGTTGACAATTATTTGGAGCACAATGTTTTTCTTCAACCCGCCACCCCACAATTACAGGATGAGTTTTTACAATCTTCGTTTTATTTAATGACTTCTAAAACAGAATGTTATCCGATGGTTTTGCTTGAGGCGATGAGTTGTGGACTTCCTATTGTTACGTATGATTCACCAACCGGACCACGAAACATAGTCACACACGAGTTTGATGGTTTTATTGTTCCGTATGATAATGAATCTGTATTAGTTGAAAAAATTGTATTTTTGACCCAAAACGAACCACTTAGACATGAAATGGGAATTAAAGCTGTTTCAAAAGCAGCTTCTTTTTCTGTTGAAAAAGTGATGGTACAGTGGCTTTCATTAATTAAGGAATTAAAACAAAAGCATTGAATACACTCATTCCAGTTGAATATTATTCCGCCGTTTATTTCAATATTTTATTGGCTTTTGTTTTGTTGGTAAGGGGTCAAGCTGCCGGAACTGAATTGTTTGATCAACAAAATCTCAGTACCAAGCGAGTAGTTGGAATTGTATTTCTCTTTTTTGTCATTTTGTTTATGGGTACGCGACCCATTAGTTTTACTTTTGCTGATATGGCGGTGTACGCTCTTGAGTTTAAAGACTATGCCAACGGAGCCCCATTGAACACCGACAAAGAAATTGTTTTTGGTGTTTTCATGAAGTTTTGTTCCGGTATCATGTCAGCCGAAGTTTTCTTTTTGTTGTGTGCTTTTTTGTATGTGTACCCGTTGTATTTGGCTTCAAAAAAGTTATTTAAAGACTACTGGTTTTATTCCTTGTTTATTTTGGTGATTTCCTTTTCATTTTGGGCGTATGGCACGAATGGCATTCGCAATGGGTTGGCTACCAGTTTGTTTATTTATGCCCTTTCCCGGGATAAAAAATGGATGACATTGGCTTTTATTGCCTTGTCTGTATCTATCCATACCTCGTTAATTATTCCCACCATTGCCTATGTTATTTCTTTGTTTAATAAAAATTTAAAACCCTATTTACTTGCCTGGTTTATCGCTATACCGTTGTCTTTTGCGATGGGTAGTTTTTGGGAGAACTTTTTTTTAGGTCTAGGTTTGATTGAGGAAGACCGTGTGATTGGTTATTTTTCGGATGATGAATCGTATTTGGACAATATAGTAGCCATTAAGGTTGGATTTCGTTGGGATTTTTTGTTGTATAGTGCCATTGGGGTGTTTGCCGGTTATTATTATATCTTCCGCAAGAAGTTTGAAGATGTCTTTTACCATCGTTTGTTTGCTATTTATTTGATGTGTAATACCCTTTGGATTTTGGTTATTCGGGCAAATTTTTCGAACCGATTTGCCTATTTGTCTTGGTTTTTATTGGGGTTGTTAGTGATTTATCCGCTTATTAAAGTAAAGATGTTTAAGCAACAACATGTGTTAATCGGCAGGATTATGTTGCTTTATTTTGCATTTACCTATGTGTTGAATTTTGTTTTAGGCAAATAGAAATTATGAAAAGTATAACTGTATTTACACCCGCCTATAATAGAGCCTATTGTTTACATTTATTGTATGAAAGTTTGGTGAGGCAAACCAATCAGGATTTTCATTGGTTAATCATTGACGATGGTTCTACCGACAATACTGAAGAAGTTGTCCGGCAATGGTTGGAGGAGGGTAAGATTTCAATGCAATACCACAAGCAAACCAACAAAGGAATGGTGGGAGCCCACAATACCGCCCATTATATGATGGAAACGGAGTTGTGTGTTTGTATGGATTCGGATGATTTTATGCCGGATAACGCCATCGAACGCATCCTTGCTTTATGGAAGGAGCATGGTTACCCGGAATCGGCAGGATTGGTTGGTTTAGATGCTTTTAAAGATGGTAAAATCGTTGGAACAAAGTTACCGGAAAACGTAAAAGAATGTAAATTTTCAGAATTGTATGTAAAGTATAACGTATCCGGAGATAAAAAATTTGTTCATAACCGAAAGGTGTTTAATCGCTATTTGCCCTATCCGTTCTTTGATGGAGAAAAATTTCCGATCACCAGTTATTTGTATCTTTTTATAGAGCAAAAGCATAAGATTTTATTGTTTAATGAAGTTTTTTGTATTGTTGAATATATGCCGGACGGTTTATCGATGAATTTATTTAATCAGTATAAAGAAAGTCCAAAATCTTTTGCCCATTACCGCAAAGCTAAAATGCAATTTGCATTAAATTATAAGGAACGGTTTAAAAATGCCATTCATTATGTTTCTTCTTCGCTGATGGCCAAAAATTTTAAATTTTTAATCGAATCCCCTTTTATATTAACCACTTTGTTGGCGTTTCCTTTTGGAGTTATTCTCTATTTTTATTTGATGAATACCAAAAAGAAAGCCATTTTAAAAACATGAGAACATGAAAGCAATAGTAGTACCCGGCGTTACGGATTTGAATAAAGGTGATCAAGCATTGGTTTGGGAAAGCCATCGCATTGCCATGGATACCCAGTTGTTTGAGGAAGTTTCCATTTTATCATTAGGTGATACAGAAGAGGAATACCAGCTTTTGTGTGCTCAATCTGAAGCGAAAGGCTACCGCATTATTCAAAATATTTTAAAACATCCCAGACGTGGGAAACATCCCAAAGGAGATGTTATCGGCGAAGGTGTTTTTTACCTTTTGTTTCAGGTTTTTAATGCAGTATCTGATTTATTTACTCGTGGTTTCCTATTACAAATATGTAAAAATAAATTTTTGACTGACTTGTTTTTTTCCAAAACCACCGCAAAAACGATTGATGAATTCAGAACTACCGATGCTATATTTGTTAAAGGAGGAGGATTTATACATGCCCATGGAGAAAAAACTGCACCGTATGTAATGTGGTTTTTTTTATTTTACATTAAACTAGGTATAAAATTAAACAAAAAACTTATCTTTTTACCCAATTCATTTGGTCCTTTTGAGGGTTTAACGGTGTCTACTCAAATCAAAAAAACCTTGAATAAAATGGATTTGGTCTTGGCAAGGGAAAATATTTCTGCCCAAAAAATTAGTGATTTATTGGGACAAACTATCAGCGTTTCTCCTGACTTAGGATTTTATTTAAAAGCAAGCGATGCCTCTGTAGGGAGAGCAGTTTTGAATCGTTACGGTTTTACTGAAAGTGATAAAGTAGTGGGTGTAACTATCCGACCGTGGCGATTTCCGGGTAAAGAAAATCCGGAATCGTTGTATGAAAAATATATTCATTCCGTTAAAGAATTAATCTTGCATATTGACCAACAAGGTTTCAAAGTAGCCTTTTTTAATCAATCGTTAGGACCTAATGCTCATGAGGATGACCGCAATGCTATTGAGTACCTTCTTTCAAAACTTGATTCTAACGATCGTGCTAAATTTGTTTGGGTGAATGAAAATTTTAATTGTGCCGACTTAAAATCAGTTTATTCCAACTTGCATTTTTTTATCGGGACCCGTTTTCATTCTGTTATTTTTTCCATGACATCTATAGTACCTTCCATTGCTATAGGCTATGGTGGTAATAAAGCTAAAGGCATCATGAGTGATTTTCATTTGGATGATTATGTTATTCAAATCGAAGATGTTACTCCAAATGATTTGATTACACGTTTTGATAAAGGCATAGCCGCTTATGCAAGTATCAAATCTCGCTTAACTGAAAATATCATTTTGTTAGAACAAAAAAGAGTAGCAGCAATTGCATTGATTAAAAAGGCTATTGCCTAAGGTCAAATGAAAAAAAAAATTATCAGAACTTCCACTATAGCACTTTCACTTGATGTTTTACTGAAAGGACAGTTATCTTTTTTGAATAAAACTTATGACGTTATCGCTATATCAGGTGAAGACGAACATTTAACAACTGTTCGACAGAGAGAAAATATCAGAACGGTTTCCGTTTCGATTCAAAGGCAAATTTCTCCTTTAAAAGATATCGTTTCTCTTTATCACTTGTATCGGGTTTTTAAAAAAGAAAAGCCTTATATAGTACATTCCATTACACCTAAGGCCGGTTTGTTGAGTATGATCGCGGCTTATTTTGCCGGTGTTCCACATCGGATTCACACGTTTACCGGATTAATTTTTCCTTCCAGAACCGGCATTATGAGACATGTTTTGATTATGATGGACAGGGTTTTGTGTGCTTTTGCTACACAGGTCTATCCGGAAGGTTTGGGTGTGAAAAATGATTTAATTCAAAATAAAATTACCAATAAACCACTTCGTGTTCTTGCAAATGGTAATGTGAACGGCATCGACACTGCTTATTTTTCCAAAGCCCATTTTTCATTTGCACAAAAGAATGCATTAAAGGAGTCATTACAACTGGGCGATGCTGATTTTGTATTTGTTTTTGTTGGTCGTTTGGTATCCGACAAAGGGATTAACGAGGCGGTGCGTGCTTTTACGAAGTTGCGAATTACCTATCCGCATGCTAAACTTTTGTTGGTGGGGCCATTGGAAAGTGAATTGGATCCGTTGAATGCTTCGACTTTGGAAGCGATTACGCATTGTTCAGGTATTCTATCGGTGGGTTATCAATCGGATGTTCGTCCTTATTTGGCCATTTCTGATTGTTTGGTTTTCCCGAGCTATCGGGAAGGATTTCCGAATGTAGTGATGCAAGCGGGAGCAATGGAATTGCCTTCCATTGTTTCGGATATCAATGGGTGTAATGAGATTATTGTTCCGGGGGCGAATGGGATTATAGTTCCTGCTAAGTCGGAACAAGCCCTTTTAGAGGCAATGGAGTTGATGGTGTCGGATGAGGCATTGCGGGAGCAATTAACAGCCAAAGCTCGTTTGATGATTGTGGAGCGTTATGAGCAGCGGGTGGTTTGGGAGGCGTTGTTGGAGGAGTATGAGGGGATGTAGGTTTTCGGTTGTCTGTTGTCTGTTGTCTGTTGTCGGTTGTCTGTTGTCTGTAGTCGGTTTTCTGTTTTCTGTGAGGTTTTGTGGAATGTGAGGGAGTTGCTGCGAAGTTACAAACTTCTCAGAGCAAGGGGGATGTAGGTTTTCGGTTGTCGGTTGTCTGTTGTCGGTTTTCTGTTGTCTGTTGTCGGTTTTCTGTTGTCTGTTGTCTGTTGTCGGTTTTCTGTAAATCTGTGAAAAGATAGGATGAATATTTTTGCACCATACGAAGGGATTCGTGTGGAAGCTGGGAATTTTGGATGATGAATTTTGAATGGAGGAAGACGTTTGATTTAGGTTAGCTAGGGTTGTGTTTGAGGATTTTGAAGATGGTTACGGAATTGAAGCTTCGTTTGAGGGGTCTGATTTTCTTTTTGTAGTTTTCTGAAAACCCAATAAAAACAAATAGTAACACTAGTTTCTCACCTATTAATTTTTCAGGTTTTAAGGTAATGTCTATTGTTTTGTCTTCTTTATCGTATACTACTTCTTCGCTGTAGGCGGTTTCAAAGGTATCTTTTATGTAATCCCAATTGGATTGAGCGACAGCCAAATGTACTTTTGAGGCTGTTTCGGGCCATTCGATGTCTTTGAGTAGTGATAAGTTAGTCAGGTGAAAAGTTTCTGTTTTAGCCTCCCACTTTCCGTTTTTTTTCAAGGTTTTATTCAAGGGTTTTGTTTTGTTTCCTTCAAAACCCACCAATAAGTTGACACCTTCCGACGTATTTAATCCGTTTTCAACGGTTCTTGCTCCTCTTTCATTGAGCAGGTCTTCCTCTAAAATTTCAAATAGCAATTTATTGGCTCTTCCGGCAGTGCTCACGTCTTTTGCTCTCATAAAAAAGCGATTGGCTAAAAAACGAAAGATTCTACTTTTTTTGGAAGCTTGACCAAATTCTTTTCCATGTTTTCTAATGGGGTCGAAAATCGGGTTGTTTTTGAATTCTTCTTTGGTTATACCGGGTTTTCCTTTCGTTTTTACGCGGTTTACCTTGTCTTGGTCAACGTAAAAGGTAAGGTCTCCTATGGTTCCTGTGATGGTAAAGGGAGCTGAAACAATTGCCATGGTTTTATGATTTAGGTTTTCAAATATCTTAAAATGATTTTGGATTTGCAAGGGGGGGTGTCGGTTGTCGGTTGTCGGTTGTCGGTTGTCTGTTGTCGGTTTTCTGTTGTCGGTTTTCTGTTTTCTGTTATATGTGATGTTTTGCAGGGAGTTTGGGATTTGCTGTGAGGTTGAAAGCATTGTAAATCAGGGAGTTAAAAACTTTAAAGAGTAGTAGGTTTAACCACATATTTTACGAATTAAACGGATTGGTTGTGGGATGTATGTTTTATGTAATATATGAGTTTTTTTGTGGAATATAGGTGTGTTGCCTGAAAAGTCAATCGGGATGTTGTGTGTCTATATCATTATTGTACCTCCTAAATGAGCATTAGCATCTAAGAAACAGTAGACGTCTAGGGTATTAATATAAGGATGATAATCTTGTAAACTCATTTTTAATACAATTAAACGCTAAATAAAAGAACACAGATTTTTAAAATTGTAGAAATTTCAAAAATCCGTGTTCAGAAAATTTATTATTTTGATTGTTGGAAT
>NZ_SBKQ01000001.1 GCF_004122145.1 Flavobacterium piscinae | reverse complement strand
TCGACTTGCATGTGTTAGGCCTGCCGCTAGCGTTCATCCTGAGCCAGGATCAAACTCTTCATCGTATATTGTTCGCTAATAAATTAGCAGTTTTGTAGACGAAGTTGGCTAGGTATTTTCTTTAATCTCTCGATTAGCCTTACTCTCTCTTTTTTTCAATTAAACATCGCTGTCTAATTGTGCTGTCAATCCAATATGTCTATGAACGTTTTCTTCTTGTTTTTTTCGCTTGTCTCTCAAAGCGGGTGCAAAAGTACAACTTCTTTTTGATTAGACAAGCTTTTCGAAAAAAAAATATTTTTTTTCTTTTTTAGCATCCCTAACCCCCCAGTTTTGTCGTTTGCGGAGGGCAAAGATAACACTCTTTTTGCTCTCCTACCAAATCTTTTTCAAGATTTTTTTTAACTCAAAACCCATACCCAACGTCCCTCTCATTGCGGGTGCAAAAGTAATACTCTTTTTCGCCTTTCCAAATCTTTTTTACCCTCTTTTCTATTCTTTTTTTTAACTACTTGGTTGTGAGAGGGAAATAATCAAAAGTTTTTTGTTTCAAGTTTTAGGTTTTAGGTTTTAGGTTTCAGGTTTCAGGTTTTAGGCTGAGGGGACATATAAAATTTATAATGAAACACGGATTGGACGGATTAGCTAAAGCTTAACGCGGATTTAAACGGATTTTAATAGCTTCGCTATAATGGATTGGAACGGATGGGTTTGGTAATCAATTCATTTTGGTTGAAACCTGAAAATTCTTAAACTCTGCTCCCCTAGCCCCGATTGTAATGGAAAGCCTTGTGATGGATTGGTGTATTTTTTCTTGGCAAAAAAAAGCGACCAAAGGAAGCTCTTTCTTTGACTTTGAAAAAAACAACAAGACAAACAAGCTTGCAATGAAAAGCGGGAAATGGCTTCTTAAAAAATTAGTCGAAACGGATTGCTTTTACCGGAGATATTTTTGTGATGATATAAGACGGAATTAGTAAAACTATTAAACTTACTAAAATTGTTCCAAGGTTAAGTAGTATGATGTAGAACCAATTGAAATAGACCGGTGCTTCGCTTACATAATAGTTTTCAGGGTTTAGTTTGACGATTCCGAATTGTTGTTGGATAAGCATTAAAGCAATTGCGATGGCGTTGCCCCAAAGTAGTCCGCGGAGGATGATATGGAAGGCATTGAACAGAAATATTTTTCTGACGGTCCAATTATTTGCCCCTAAAGCTTTGAGTATTCCAATCATTTGTGTTCGTTCCAGAATGAGAACTAAGAGTGCAACGACCATATTGATAGTTGCAACGACAATCATAATTACTAAAATAACAATGATGTTGAAATCGAATAGTTGTAGCCATTCGAAGATGAAAAAATATTTTTCGATGATGGTTTTGCTGTCGAGCATGTAGGAGGTTTGTTCATAGACTTCTTCGCCTTTTTGTTCAATTTTATTGAAATCGTCGATAAAAACTTCAAAGGCTCCTACTTCGTCCGATTTCCATTTATTGATTCGTTGTACGTGACGAATATCGCCTATAATGTAGGTGGCATCAAATTCTTGAAATCCGGAGTTGTATATTCCCGTAATGGTGAAAACACGTAGGTTAGGCATTTCGTTGCTATCTTCTTTCATAAAGAACGTGTTGAACTTATCACCTACTTTTAGAAAAAGTCGGTTAGCCAAATACTGCGAAATGAGTACTTCAGGATTTAATTGGTCTTTTACGTTTGGGATTTTACCTTCAACGATGTATTCATTAATGTTTTCCCATTTGTAATCGTTCCCGACGCCTTTAAAAATAACTCCTTCAAAAGATTTTTCAGTTCTGATAATTCCAGCCTTACTTGCCACAGCTTGAATGTGATTTACACCTTCAACCGATTTGAACTCAGGATAAAAATCTTGTTTAGTAGATACCGGAACTTTGCTGACTTCGGATTGGTTGTCATCGAAATTAGAAACAATAATATGCCCGTTAAAAGCGGAAACTTTTTGGCGTATTTTTTGTTGTAACCCCAAACCGGTTGCTACAGAAATAATCATCATGATGATTCCGATTGCAATGGCGGTGATTGCAATTTTTATTATTGGCTTGGAAATACTACTTTTATGCTGTTTTGAAGTAGTTAATCGTTTAGCGATGAAATATTCTAAATTCAAAGGAATTGGTTTTGATGCAAATATAGTTTTTTTGGGTGGCTGAGAAGCTGAGTGGCTGAGATTTTTAATAAACAATTTTTATTATGAAATATTATTTTTTGGGTTTGAGTTTGTTGTGTTTGATGATTTATTGTGGAGGAAGTAAGAAAATAGAAAATAGAGAAAAGACAATAGATGACTCACGAAAAAGTGAAGAAATTTCAACTACAGCAGAGTTAAAGACCGGGGCGGAAAATTACACTTCCTATTTACCTATTTTAAAAGGAAAGAAAGTTGGAGTGGTAACCAATCAAACCGGAATTTTAAAAATCGAATCTGAAAATATTGCAGTTGAAAATGGCATAAAAGAATATCAACGCATTTTTACTAATGTACATTTAGTTGATTTTTTAATTGAAAGAAAAATTCAAGTGCAAAAAATATATGCCCCCGAACACGGTTTCAGAGGAACAGCTGATGCAGGAGAATTGATTAAAGACGGAAAAGACACTAAAACGGGATTGCCCATTATTTCGCTTTATGGAGATAACAAAAAACCAAAACCTGAGCAATTAGCCGGAATAGATGTAATGGTTTTTGATTTGCAAGATGTTGGTGCGAGATTTTATACTTACATATCTTCTTTGCATTATGTAATAGAAGCTTGTGCAGAAAACAATATTCCGTTACTAGTTTTAGATCGTCCAAATCCGAATGGACGTATTGTTGATGGTCCGATTTTAGAAAAAGAGTTTACAAGTTTTGTGGGCATGCATCCGATTCCGGTTTTGCATGGCATGACGATTGGAGAATATGCTCTAATGATAAATGGAGAAAAATGGTTAAAGAAAGGTATTCGATGTCAATTGACCGTAATTTCATGTTTAAATTACAATCGAAAAATGCAATATAGTTTGCCTGTGAAACCCTCACCAAATTTGCCAAATGACCAATCGATTAATTTATATGCAAGTTTATGCTTTTTTGAAGGAACGAATGTTAGTGTGGGCCGCGGAACGGAAAAGCAATTCCAAATTTATGGTTCGCCTTTTTTGACTAAATCTGATTTTAGTTTTACCCCAAAACCTAATTTAGGAGCAAAAGATCCGATGCATAATGGAAAACTGTGTTATGGTGAAGATTTAAGTACCATCGAAAAAGTAAATCGTTTGGAATTGAAATGGCTCATCAACGCTTATGAATCAACTTCTGATAAAAAAGCGTTTTTTAATTCGTTTTTTGTGAAATTGGCAGGCACAAAAAAATTGCAAGAGCAAATTGAAAAAGGTCTTCCTGAACATGAAATCAGAAAAAATTGGGAGAAAGGATTAGAGGATTTTAAAAAATTGAGGGAAAACTATTTGATTTATCCTTAAATTTCCACATTAATAGAAGGATTGATTTTCAGAAGCTCTTCCACAAATTCTTTTTTCAATTTAGGTGAAATTAATACTTCAACATATGTATTGTAAACAATAGCTATTCTATCTAATGATAATGCCGGTGAACTCAGTGGATTATTCGTTTTGTATATTCTTTTGATAGAATGAACATCAATTTTTATCCACCAAACTTTTAGGATTGTTCCATCAATGACATATTTTATTTTAGAAAACATCCAAAACATGACAATTAAAATTGAAATCATGGTGATTGACAAAGCATATTGATGAGTTTGAATACCTTCTACAATTGGATAACTAAAGATTCCAACAATTAAAAGAATTAACCACCAATCAATTTTTGATCTAAACGTTTTCATATTACAAAGATAATTTTTTTTTCATTTCTTCCACAATGTTATAAGCGGCTGGACAAATGGCTACATTTTTCAAGGTTAAATCCGATATTTGCTGGAATTTTTTTCTATCGGTATGCGGAAATTCGCGACAAGCTTTAGGGCGAACGTCATAAATGAAACATTTGTTGTCACTTTCTAAAAATGTACATGGAACCGACTTCAACACATAATCATTGTCTTCATCTATTCTCAGGTATTGCTCGATGAATTGTTGTGGTTTTTGTTTAAAATGTTTCGAAATACGTTCAATATCAGCCAAAGTAAAAAGCGGACCGGTTGTTTTACAGCAATTGGCACATTCCAAACAATCTGTTTTTTTAAACTCGGCTTCATGCAAATCTTGCATCACATAATCCAAATTTTTGGGTGTTTTCTTTTTAAGCTTATCAAAATACTTTTTGTTTTCGATATGCTTATCTTTGGCAAGTTTAGCCAATGTATCGATTTGAAAATGTGCCAATGTGTCAATTTTAGATTACTGCAAATTTAAAGAACTTTTAAACGCATAAACCTCTAAACTTTTAAACTTTTTATGAAAGACCTTTTTGGAAAAGCCATTTTAGATTACCAATCCGGAAACAATCCTGAAGATTTGATTACCGAAACTTCCATTTCTGAGGCAGATGAAATGAGTGTGGCTTATTTGTTTAGGGATTTTGATGAAATGCCTATATTAGAGCAAAAGGCTTTACAACTTGTGAAAGGAAAAGTATTAGATGTAGGATGTGGTGCCGGAAGTCATTCTTTGTATTTACAGGAAAAAGGTTTTGATGTAACTTCGATTGATCTTTCACAAAATGCTGTAAAAGCATGTGAATTAAGAGGAGTAAAAAAGTGTCATGTTTCTGATATTTTAACCTTTTTGTCAAGTGAAAAATTCGACACCCTTTTACTACTAATGAACGGAACCGGAATTTTTGGTAGGTTAAATTCCATTACAACGTATCTGAAAAAGTTAAAATCACTTTTAAACGAAGGCGGTCAAATTCTCATCGACAGTTCCGATTTAATTTACATGTACGACCAAGATGAAGAGGGTGCGTATGAAGTTCCTGCCGATAAATATTATGGAGAATTGACTTTTACCGTTCACTACAAAGGAGAAACTGAAGAAGCTTTTGAATGGTTGTATTTGGATTACAACACCCTTCAAAACGCCGCTCATGCTAATGGCTTGAATTGTGAATTAATACAAGAAGGAGAGCATTTTGATTATTTAGCGAGATTATCTTAAAACGAAAAAATTCCAATAAAATGAATTCATTGGAATTTAGATCAATGAATTTACTTATTTGTGCTAAGGAATATTCAAATATTTATGCGTTTGCAATGATACTCTCCATTTTGGATTTTTCATCACATAATCCACAATTAATGGTGTCATTTCTTCTCTTTTGCTCCATTCCGGTTGCAAAAAAAGAATAGCATTTTTATTTACTTGAGCGGCTTGCTCTTCCGCAAAAATAAAATCGTGTTTGTTGTAAATGATAACTTTTAATTCATTCGCTATGTCATACGCACTTTGAACCGGCAACTTGTTTTTCTTAGGCGAAAGGCAAAACCAATCCCATTTTCCGGTAACTGGATAGCATCCAGATGTTTCAATGTGAATATTTATTCCAACACTTTTCAATTTTTGTGTTAACGGATTCATATCCCAAGTAAGCGGTTCGCCGCCGGTAATTACAACCGTATCCGAATATTTTTTTGCATTTGCAACAATGATATCTGTTTCCGTAGGCGGATGAAGTTCAGCATTCCAACTTTCTTTCACATCGCACCAATGGCAACCCACGTCACAACCACCTATTCGAATAAAGTAAGCCGCAGTTCCGGTATGATAACCTTCGCCTTGAATGGTGTAAAACTCTTCCATCAACGGAAGCATTTCTCCTTTTTCAACGGCCAATTGTATTTCTTTTTGAAGCATTTTTTTCTGAAATAAGTGTGCAAAGATAGTTAATTTGAAAATGAAGCCATTTGAAAATTTGAAAATGATAGCTTTTGAATTATAAATGCTTTTACTACATTTGAAATATAAATTTGAAATTATGAGTAAAGTCGAAGAATTCAGTTCACATATTAAAAACGGATACACGACCAAAGGTGATTTTATAACGTTGGGAGGGGCAATGCTAGACGGCGTTCCTGTGGGTGGAGAAGCCCATGTAAATATTGCTTTAAAAACATTAAACCGTCACGGATTGATTGCCGGAGCAACCGGAACCGGAAAAACCAAAACCATTCAAGTACTTTCGGAACAACTTTCTCAAAACGGAATTCCGGTCTTGATGATGGATATTAAAGGTGATTTTTCCGGAATAGCCATGCCGGGAATTGAGCAATCTTTTATCACTGAACGTCATGCTAAAATCAATTTAGGCTATGAAACCAAAGGTTTTCCGGTGGAATTAATGACGATTTCCAAACAAAATGGGGTTCGTTTACGTGCTACCGTTTCTGAGTTTGGACCGGTTTTATTTTCCAGAATTTTAGATTTGAATGATACGCAAGGTGGCGTCGTTGCCGTGATTTTTAAATATTGCGACGACCATCATTTGCCACTATTGGATTTAAAAGATTTTAAAAAAGTTTTACAATATATCACCGAAGATGGAAAAGCGGAAATTGAGAAAGAATACGGCCGTATTTCCACTTCTTCTACCGGTTCGATTTTACGAAAAATCATCGAATTAGAACAACAAGGTGCTGATGTGTTTTTTGGGGAATTATCGTTTGATATTAATGATTTGATGCGAATAGATGAAAACGGAAATGGTTATGTCAACATTATCCGTTTGACTGATATTCAAGACAAACCAAAGTTGTTTTCAACATTTATGCTGAGTTTATTAGCTGAAATTTATAGTACAATGCCGGAACAAGGCGATGCCGGCAGACCGGAATTGGTAATTTTTATTGATGAAGCTCATTTGATTTTTGACCAAGCCAGTAAAGCCTTGCAAGATCAAATTGAAACCATCGTAAAATTGATTCGTTCCAAAGGAATTGGCGTTTATTTTATCACACAAAACCCACAAGATATTCCGGCGGGTGTGTTGAGTCAGCTAGGTTTAAAAATTCAACATGCGTTAAGAGCTTTTACCGCCAACGACCGAAAAGCGATTAAAATGACAGCTGAAAATTATCCGTTATCCGATTATTACAAAACCGATGAAGTAATTACGCAACTTGGTATCGGAGAAGCGTTTGTCACAGCTTTGAATGAAAAAGGGATTCCGACTCCTCTTGTTGCTACGATGCTTCGTGCACCGATGAGCCGTATGGATGTGTTAACGCAACAAGAAATTGATTCACACATTACCAGTTCAAAATTGGCAAAAAAATACAATGAAGTAATTGACCGTGAAAGTGCGTATGAATTATTGAACAAAAAAATAGCTGTCGCCGAAGAACAAGCCGCAAAACAAGCTGAAGAAGTGGCCAAACAAAAAGAAGTACAAAAAACTACTGCCACTACTACTCGAAGAGCCCCTGAGAGTCAGACCACAAAAGCAGTCGTAAAAGTGTTAACGAGTGCTACTTTTATTCGGGGTGCTTTAGGGATTTTGAGTAAGATGTTTAAAAAGTAAATTTGAAAATGTGTCAATGTGACAATTTGTAAATGATTTCATGAAAGGATTCTTTACCATCGCATTACTCCTACTTTCTAACATCTTTATGACTTTAGCTTGGTATGGCCATTTGAAATTTAAAGACTTGAAATGGTTTGAAAATGCCGGATTAATAACGATTGTTTTAATCAGTTGGGGATTGGCTTTGTTTGAATATTTTTTTCAAGTTCCGGCCAATCGTATTGGATATGAAGGAAATGGAGGTCCGTTTTCATTATTGCAACTAAAAGTCATTCAAGAAGTGATTACGTTGATCATTTTCGTTATTTTTTCAATGCTTTTCTTCAAAACGGAAACGTTTAAATGGAATCATTTTGTGGGAATGTGTTGTTTGGTGTTGGCAGTATATTTTATTTTTAGAAAATAGAGAATAGACGTTATGAAAAAATACTATATCCAAAAATCACCTTTTATCGTTCCAACAACTGATGGAAAACTAATTGCAGAACATTTCGGAAAAGCTTCGGATGGCAATAATGAAATCTCCATCGCTCATATGATTGCACCACCTCATTGGAGCGAACCGTTTCAAACACCTGAATTTGATGAATATACGTTTATCATCAAAGGTAAAAAACAATTTATCATTGAAGACGAAGTGATTGTTTTAGAAGCCGGTCAATCCATCAAAATTGAGAAAAACACTCGCGTTCAATATTCCAATCCGTTTGAAGAAGTTTGTGAATATATTGCTATTTGTAAACCGGCATTTGATTTTGAGAAAGTAAACCGCGAGGAAATGTAATTTATTTTGAAAGTAGCGAAATAATCTTTTGTTCCACAACCTCGCTATCCCAAATAGTTTCAATATTTTCCATTTGCATCACTTCTTCCATGATTTTATTTTGGAAATCGCCAATAGCAAGAGCTTCTGAATACGGTTGCAAACTAAAGGTTACGCGACTATACAACGGCATCCATAAATCAGGATGTTTGTCTGAAAACCATTTTTCTATTTTCTTTTGCAACAAGAATTTTTCATCGGCCGTTTTGGCACTCATTTCCATGAAATTGCGATACGAAAGTTCAGCAATCGCATCAGCATTGGGCTTTCTGGATTTTTCATAGGCTTTGAAAATGGCTTCCCAATCATCGCCGTACTTTGCAATCATTTCATTTAAAACGGTAATATCTTCAAATCCGGCATTCATTCCGTGACCGTAAAAAGGTACGATGGCATGAGCCGAATCACCAATTAAAGCCACATTATCAGCATGTGTCCAAGGGAAACACTTCATCATCACCAAATAACTCGTTGGGTTCTTGAAGAAATCACGCACCAAATCCGGAATCACTTCTTTGGTGTCCGGAAAAAATTCGGCAAAGAAATCCACCAAGGTTTTTTCGTCTTTCAAGCTTTCAAAAGAATTTTCACCTTCAAACGGCATGAACAGCGTACATGTAAACGAACCATCCAAATTGGCCAAAGCCATCAACATGAAATTGCCACGCGGCCAGATATGTAAAGAGTTTTTGTCAATTTTGTGCGAACCATCCGGATTGGCAGGAATATGTAATTCCTTATAACCAATGTTCAAAAATTCCTGTGAATAATTGAACATACTTTGGCGTTGCATCCGATGACGGATACGAGAAAAAGCACCATCCGCTCCAAAAACTTTATCGTATTTTAAATCGGTCCACTCGCCTCTTTCAGTTTCTCCAATATGCAGAGTAGCATCCGCTAAAGTAACATCCCAAATGCGGTGTTCAAAAAAGAATTCAACTCCGGCTGCTTCTGCCAAATCAATCATTTTTCGGTTCAAAACCCCACGAGAAAGTGAATAAATGGCTTCCCCTTCTTTGCCGTAATATTGGTAATTGAGTTTGGAATCTTTTAAATGAATGGCACGTTTATCAACCGGTATTCCAATTTTTTTAATTTCTTCGGTCAAGCCGATATCCTCCAACGCCTTCCAACCTCTGTTCGACATCACCAAATTGATAGAACGACCCGAAAATTCAACCGTGCGAATGTCCGGACTTCGGTCTAAAACATGAACAGTATGCCCTAATTTTTTGAGGTAGATTGCCAATAAAGTTCCAACTAAACCGGAACCAACAACAGCAATTTTTTGTGGCGTTTGCATGATAAAAATCAAAAATTGGAATACAAAAGTACGGAATACCAAAAGATAAAAGAGCTTAAAAGTGCTAAATTTTATGATTGAAAATAATTTTGTTTAATCTTTTTTGTATTTAGTTAAACAATTTGTATTTTTGAAAAAAATTGCTTGTGAAAAAGTTTACTAAAGAAGTTATTCAAGAGCTTCCCAAAATTCCACGATTGAATTTGATTAACAGTTGTACCGGTTACAAATCGGCTAATTTAATCGCAACAAAAACAGCTGATGGAGTTTCCAATGTTGCGATTTTCAGCAGTATTACACATCTCGGAAGCGACCCTGCCTTGTTAGGATTTATTTTAAGACCAACTACCGTTCCTCGAAATACGTATAAAAATATCAAGGACCTCGGTTATTTTACAGTCAATCACATTACAGAAACTATGATTGCTGATGCTCACCATTCCTCTGCAAATTATGATGAAAATATTTCTGAATTTGATCAAACCAATCTGGAAGAAGAATATTACGAAGGAATTTCAATCCCATTTATAAAAAATAGTCCGGTTCAAATTCTTTGCAAATACCTCAACGAATATGAAATTAAAGAAAACGGCACGATTCATATCATTGCTTCTATCGAAAAAATATTTGTAGAGGAAAGACTTCTTCAAAAAGATTATTGGTTGCGATTGGATGTAGAAAACGTAGTATCCATTAATGGATTAGATGGTTATTGTGTTCCAAAATTAGTAGACCGATTTGAGTATGCACGTCCAAATATGCCAACCAAATCAATGCTTTAAAAATGCCACATAAAAAAGTAAATCTTCCTCAAAAAATCTGCAAAACCTGTGGACTTCCCTTTTCATGGCGAAAAAAATGGGAGAAAAATTGGGAGGATGTGTTGTATTGTAGTGAGCGATGCAGGAGGAATAAAGTTGGGAGTAAGGAGTAGGGAGTTTTCAGTTGCAGTCTCAGTTTTCAGTCACAGTCGCAATCGCAGTTTTCAGTTTTGTATTAACCTTTTACAAATTACCTATTACCCATTACCATAAAAAATGAACAATCTCGTTTGGTTTCGAAATGATTTACGAGTGGAAGATAATCACTCATTATACTGTGCTTGCCAAAAAACCGGTAAAGTCATTGGCGTTTACTTTTTAGACCCCAGACAATTTGAAATGACTCGTTTTGGTTTCAAAAAAACTGAAAAATTCAGAGCAAAATTTCTATTGGAAACGCTTCGGGATTTGAAAAATAATTTAGCGTCAAAAAATATTTCATTGCTCATTTTCCATGATTTACCTGAGAATGTAATTCCTAGATTGGTGGAAGAACATCACATTTCAACTATTTTTCTTCAAAAAGAGTGGACACAAGAAGAGGTCAATGTCAATGTCAATGTCAAAAACAATATCAATCGCAATTTCAAAAATCAAATTTCAAGGGTTGAGTTTGTAGAAACCTACAACCAATTTTTATTTCATCCGAGTGATATTCCTTACGCTGATTTTCAAAAAATACCGGAAGTTTTTACCGAATTTCGTAAGAAGTGCGAAAAAGAAAGTAAGATTCGACCTTGTGTAGAAATCACTTCAAAACCCATCGAAAACTTGATTGAAACTTCGAATGTGATTCCGAGTTTAGCAGATTTAGGTTTAGAATCGTTCAAACTGCATAAATATTCGGCTTTCCCATTTCGTGGTGGCGAAACGGCTGCTTTGAAACGGTTAAACCACTATTTTTTTGATACCGAAAACTTATCCCAATACAAACAAACCCGCAACGGATTAATTGGCACGGATTACAGTTCAAAATTTTCGGCTTGGTTGGCTAATGGAAGTATTTCTGCACGAACGATTTATTGGGAAGTGCAAAACTACGAACGCGAAATTTGTAAAAATGAAGACACCTATTGGTTGATTTTTGAATTGATTTGGCGGGATTATTTCAAATACATTTCATTGAAACACGGCAACAAAATCTTTCAACTCGATGGCATTTTAGGAAAAAAATACGATTGGAAATTCAACGAAAAAGCACTTCGCCAATGGATGAATGGCAATACTCGTGAGCCGTTAGTAAATGCCAATATGATTGAATTACAACAAACCGGATTTATGAGCAATCGTGGTCGGCAAAATGTGGTGAGTTATTGGGCGAAAGAATGGGAACAAGATTGGCGGGTTGCCGCTGCTTATTTTGAAAGTATGTTGATTGATTATGATGTCCATTCGAATTATGGCAATTGGATGTACAATGCCGGTGTTGGAAATGACCCGAGAGATCGCAAATTCAATATTAAACGGCAAGCGGAAATGTATGATGCGAAAGGGGAATATCAGAGACTTTGGTTAAAATAAATTTGTTTCAGATTTCAGGTTTCACGTTATCTAGAACTTGAAACCTGACACGAGCCCAAAGGGCGACTGGCGTAGCAAACTTGAAACTTGAAACAAAAATAACATGAAAACACTTCGACTCATTCTCGGAGATCAATTGAATCACAACCATTCTTGGTTTCAAAAAACGGATGAAAATGTCATTTATCTGATAGCAGAAATGCGTCAGGAAACCGATTATGTGAAACATCACCTTCAAAAAGTGGTGGGGTTCTTTTTGAGTATGCGGAATTTTGCATTGCATTTGAAAAAAAACAATCATCAAGTGGTTTATTTTGAGATTGATAATGTAAATAATCCGCAAAGTTTGGAGAAATTGATTCAACAGATAATTGAAAAACATTCTATTGAAAAATTCGAATACCAATTACCGGATGAATATCGGTTGGATGAACAATTGAAACAAATCTGCCAAAAAATTTCTATCCCATCTGAAGCTTTTGATACAGAACATTTTTATACGACAAGAACTGAATTAGCTGAATTTTTTCAAGGAAAAAAATTGTTGCTAATGGAGAATTTCTATCGCATGATGCGAAAAAAACATGCAATTTTGATGGTTGGGAATAATCCGGTTGGGAATCAATGGAATTTTGATCATGACAATCGGAAAAAATATAAAGGTGAAGTTCCGATTCCAAATGCCAAAGTATTTCCCAAAAATGTGAAAGAAGTTATTCGTCAATTAAATAAAATGGAAGTCCAAACCTTTGGTTCGATTGATGTTGAAAAATTCAATTGGCCGACTTCACGTGAAGAATGTTTGGAACAATTGGATTATTTCTGTCACCATTTATTGAAACATTTTGGCGATTATGAAGATGCGATGCACACGGAGGAAAAATTTCTGTTTCATTCCCGTTTGTCATTTGCGATGAATTCGAAAATGCTTTCGCCTAGGGAAGTGATTGAACAAGTTGTGCATTATTATCATCAAAACGAAACTGAAATCTCTCTCTCGCAAGTAGAAGGTTTTGTGCGACAAATTTTGGGTTGGCGGGAATATGTCCGCGGTATTTATTGGAAAGAAATGCCGAATTATTCCAATATGAATGCTTTGGAAAATCATAACAAATTACCAACTTTTTATTGGACCGGAAAAACCAAAATGAATTGCATGCAAAAAGCCATTTCGCAAAGTTTGGAGGAAGCCTATGCTCATCACATTCAGCGGTTGATGATTATTGGGAATTTTTCATTGCTCACACAAATGCATCCCGATGAAGTGGATGCCTGGTATTTAGGGGTTTACATTGATGCGATTGAATGGGTGGAAATGCCCAACACGCGTGGCATGAGTCAGTACGCCGATGGTGGAATTTTAGCCACCAAACCTTATGTTTCTTCCGGTAGTTACGTCAACAAAATGAGTAATTATTGCGGTAGTTGTCATTATAGTGTCAAAGACAAATTGGGCAAAAATGCTTGCCCGTTCAACAGTTTGTATTGGAATTTTTTAGATGACAAAAAAGAACATTTCAAAAACAACCAACGCATGGCGATGATGTTGAATTTATTGCATAAGATTCCGGCGGAAGAATTGTATCAGATTAAAATGAGGGCAAGGGAGATTATGGATGGTTTAGATACAATCTGATTATTTATTTCTTTAATTCGAAATCAAAATCAATATCCAAACTTTCACCAATTCGCTTATTCCGTTTAAATTTTAAAACATAACTAATTCCATATAAAGACAAAAAAGAATCGATTCTGTTCTTTTCAAAACTATAAATTTTATTATCTCTACGATAAGTATTAAATGGTCCAACAGCAATTTTTAAAATAGAAAAACTAATGATTATAATTACTAATGGAAAAACATATAAACGAAATCGAGAATAATTATTTAAATATTCTGCGAATAAAAAGCCAATTAAAATCAACAAAATAAAAATAGCAGAAAAAAATATCAAATTCAAGATAACCCAGAATTTTGAATGCTTATTGTGTTCAAAATTGGCATTTATTTTAATAATCTGAGATTCAAGTGTTTGATTTTTAAATTTAATATCCGGACAAGTTTTATTAAAATCAAGAGCTTTTTTAGTCAAACCACAAGTAGTACCAGTCTTAAAATCATATTTTTTAAGACTGCAAAATTGGCAATGAAAAGTTTTTTCTATTTGCATATCTATCTCGGCTTAAACACCAACTTCCTTGAACTTCCCTCAATCTCCTTCTTATTCATTTTCATTTTTCGAAATTTGCCTTGGTTGTATAGTTCTGCTTGGTCTTTGTAATGTTCACTCAACGGATTTCCCGATTGTCCGGTAGGAAGGATGCTCACACTGTTTTCAATATCTGAAAAATCTATAATTCTGCGGGTGGAAGGTCCGGCTTTTACTTGATGGTTTCCGGCTTCGGTAAACGTAAACATTAGGTTATTGATGACTTCATTCGAGCCATTGATTTCAAAAGGTCCTACATTGAAATAACTACGCAAAGCAGCAACCTCGCCGAGTGGATGTTTGTGTTCTACTGTATGTACTTTATTCCATGTCCAACCCGAAACTTGGTTGCCTAATTTTTGATTTAAATGCGAAATGGTTTGTTGGAAAGAACGCGTTAAAATATCCTTTCGTGTTTCTGTTTTATCTGACGTTGTCTTATTATCCCACCATGGCGAAGTTTCGTTAGCGATTTGAAACGCAATCATTTGTTTCATAATATGGGTGTTCAATAAAATAGCAAAACGGTCTTTTCCTAATTCGTCTTCAAAGGTGTTTTGAAGATAATGATATAGAAATTGGTTGTAAATGGTGGGAGCAATTTCATTTAAACCATTATTTCCATTCCATTTTTGAAGTTGTGCAATAGCCGCTTTTTCGGTATCGGAAAGACTTTTTTGAGCAATGCCCTTTAAAATATTTTGCACAATTGAAGGAGCTACAGACGATTGATCATCGTTAATCATCTTCATAAAATCTTCTTTCGTCCAATCGTTTTTGGGCTCGAGTAATTGTACAATGCGTTTGGCTCGGTCTTCCGGTAAATAATACCCAGGGTACAAATAATCACCCATCGGTTCTACTTGATTATTGGAGGAATAGACATACTTCCAATCCGGATTGATGGCATAGGGATTTTCGGAAAAATCATAGTATTCTTTTTGCTCGTCTTTACCATTTGATCCATCAAGAATAAAATTAGCATTCACATTATCCGGCATTTTATACAATTTTCCGGAAGTTATCCAAGCGATGTTCCCTTTGGCATCGCCATACATGATATTTAATCCCGGAGCGGCAATCAATTCGATACTTTGATGAAAATGTTCTAAATTTTTGGCATGTGAAAGTGCGTAAACGGCATCTAAAATTTGATTTTTATGTTGTAAGTACGTCCACCACATCGAAATGGGTTTGTCATTTGCTAAACCTTCAACTAAACCGTTCATTAATGGTCCGTGATGTGATTTTTTGATTTTCAAAACCACATTGGTACTATCTTTTACTTTAATCGTTTTTTCTGAAAGTTGATAGTTTTTAAATCCTTCCGAAGTTTGGTATTGGTTTTCGTTTTCGGGATTGTTGGTTTCCAAAAACAAGTCCATGTCATCGTTTTCAAACATGGTTAAACCATAGGCATATTCACGATTATGACCCAAAAGTGGAAACGGGGTTCCGGCTAAATAATAACCGTACATTTCATAATCGGGAGTAACGATATGAGCTTCATACCATGTTGCCGGTTGTGAAAAACCTATGTGCGGATCATTGGCAAACAACACTTTTCCGCATTTCGTTTTTTGAGGACCAACGACCCAACTGTTACTGCCAATAAAGGGGGGAATCGGTGAGTTTTCTAATAAGGAAGTGACTGATTTTGAAATTTTGGAATAGGCTTCTGATTTTCCTTTGAAGCTTTTGAGTTGCGTATGAGCTAAAGAACCATCGATACCGAAATCTTTGAGATACTCCATTCCTAATTCATCCCGAATATCGGTCAATAATGGATCGGTTTTTTGAGCCATTGCAAAACTGAAAGCCATGTAACCAAAAATATTATAGACATCTTTGATGGTAAATTTTTCTTTTTGAACACCAACCAATTGAAACTCGATGGGTGTTGGTCCGTCTTCTAAAAACTGATTAACACCTTCCAAATAAGCAAGTGTCAATTGATAACTTTCACTGTTTTTATCCAATTGAGCGATGGCTTTTTCAGAATCTTCATTTAATCCTAAACCGGCGAAAAATTTATCGTTTTTGAGCATCACCGAACCAAAGATTTCAGATAGTCTTCCCGGAGCAATTCGTCGCATGAGTTCCATTTGCCACAAGCGGTCTTGAGCATGTACATAACCCAACGTGGTCATCGCATCTTTTTGAGATTGTGCATAAATATGCGGAATTCCATATTCGTCAAAATAAACTGTGGTCTCTTTTTGGATGGCATTTAATACCACTTCTCCATCATATTTTGGTTTTAAAAAATAGCCATAACCCACTACTGCAAGGGCTAAAATGACAAAAAGTAGAAGAACAACACCAACTATTTTTTTGAGTTTTTTCATGAAAATGGAATTTGACTTAAAGGTATAAAAAAACCATTAAGAATTTTAAGGTTCATTACGTTTTGATGACTTAATTTCTTAACGGCTTAATGGAAAAATTTGAAAAAATTATTTTCTTGGAAAGCTAATTTTCTCTCCCACATTCATTTTATTGTTTTTGGCTAAAACACCACACATGTGAAATAACATTCTCGCTCCTACGTTTCCATCCCAATCGTCATTTTCGCCCGGTGCGACTTCCACCAAATCAAAACCGATGATTTCTTTATCTGTTTCGGCTAGTCGACTCAATAAATAAGCGGCTTGTTCAAATGAAAATCCGCCCGGAACCGGAGTTCCTGTGTTGGGGCAATACCAAGGATACATGCCATCAATATCAAAACTGATGCAGACTTTTTGCGGTAACGCTGCGATAATGGCATCGCATTGTTGTTGCCATGTTTTGCCTTCAAAGGTTTCTTTTTTCAAATCAGAATCGGTGTGGATGACGACTCTTCCGTTTTCTTTTTTCACGACCTCCACTTCTTGTTCACAGAAATCGCGAATGCCAACTTGAACAATCTTAGAAATATGCGGAATTTGCAAAGCGTTATACATAATCGACGCATGTGAATACGTAAATCCTTCATAAGCAATTCGTAAATCCATATGAGCATCTAAATGAAGAATTCCGAAGTTATCGTGTTTTTCGGCTAAGGCTTGGTAATAACCAAGTGGCGTACTGTGATCTCCGCCCAACAAAACTACTTTTTTTCCATGATTCAACCAATATAATGTTTTTTCACGAACAGCTTCTACCATATCGGAACAAGCGTAATTGATTTTATCAAGGTCTTTTTGTAGGCCGGGATGATGGTCTAAAACAGTACCACTTTCAAGAGCTTCAATGATAGGTGCGGCTTTCTTTTTATATTTTTTAGAATTCTTTTTTACGTTTTTAGGAGATTCATCTAAAAAGATGCCTAATTTCCATAATTCCGGAAATTCTTGGTGGTTTAAATCTACTTGAAAAGAAGCCTCTAAAATGGCTTCCGGTCCTTTTGATGCCCCTGAACCGTAACTAACAGTTACTTCCCATGGCACAGGTATTACTATGATTTCACTGTCTTCAATGGAAAAAGGTAAACCAAAAATGGTGGCGTCGGCCAAGCCGGGTTGGCTAGGGTCGAAGGATTGGAGTATTTCTTGTTTAGTCATTTTTTGAGGTACTAAGGTTCTGAGGTACTAAGGTGCTAAGGTTTTGAAATTCCTGCTTTTAAAATTTGTCCAAATTCATACATGTCTTCAAAAGAGCAGTAGAATGGTGCGGGAGCTAATCGAATTACATTCGGTTCACGCCAATCGGTGATGACGCCGTTTTTCATTAAATATTCGAATAAAGAGCGACCTTGACCATGCAAATAAACCGATAATTGACACGCTCGTTCTTCTTGGTTTTGAGGTGTGATGATTTCAAATTCGGTTCCATCGATTTCGCGGTCGATTTCGTGAAGAATGAATTCTAAGTAGGCCGTTAGCAAATTTCTTTTTTGAATTAATTTTTTCATTCCCACTTCGGCAAACATTTCAACCGAAGCGAGATAAGGAGCTAGAGATAAAATGGGTAAATTACTGATTTGCCATCCGTCAGCTCCGTGAACCGGATCAAAGTCGGGTTCCATTTTGAAACGTCGTTCTTTGTTATGTCCCCACCAACCGGCAAAACGAGGTAATTCCTTATCGTTATGATGTTTTTCATGAACAAAACAACCTGAAGCATTACCCGGACCCGAATTCATGTATTTATAACTGCACCAACAGGCAAAATCCACATTCCAATCGTGGAGCTCGAGTTCAATATTTCCGGCGGCATGGGCTAAATCCCAACCCACGTATGCACCGGTTTTATGACCGGCTTCGGTGATGGCTTTGATGTCAAACACTTGTCCGGTGTAATAGTTTACACCACCAATTAAAACTAAAGCTAACTCCTCGCCTACTTCTTCAATCTTGGCAATGATATCTTCATGGCGAATGTTGTGTTCTCCTTCTCTGCGTTTGATTTCAACAATAGCGTCTTTGGGGTCATATCCGTGAAATTTTACCTGACTTTGAAACATGTATTGGTCAGAAGGAAACGCTTTTTCTTCGCAAATGATTTTATATTTTTTGGGTGTGGGTTGATAGAAAGAAACCATCATCAAGTGAAGGTTGACGGTTAACGTATTCATCACGGTGATTTCGGAAGGTTTTGCCCCAACGATTCCGCTTAAGGGAACGGCGAAACGCTCGTGGTAATCCCACCAAGGTTTGTCGGCATAAAAATGACCTTCGACGGCGAGTTTAGCCCAATCGTTCATCACTTCATCCACATAAGCTTGGGTGCGTTTGGGTTGTAATCCGAGTGAATTTCCGGTGAAATAAATCACGTTTTTACCATTTATGCTGGGAAAAAGAAATTCGTTACGGTACTTAAAAAGTTCGTCTTGTGCATCTAATTGTTGAGCAAATTCGCGAGTATTTTGAAAATTCATGAAGTTGATTGTTTGTGTGGTAAAGGTAGTAATTTTTTGGAATGTAGGGACAGGTCGAAACCTGTCCGTAAGATGAATTTTGAAATACTTTATTTGTAGCACAATTTGCGTTAGGGATTGAAGCGGAAAGCCCGGAGCAACAAAACGCAAATTTTCTTAGGTTGAAAAAGCGACCACAGGAAGCTCTTTTAAACCTTTAGAAAATTGTGTTTTGTTGTGAGGACTTGGAGTGAAAAGCCCGTAATACGCCCAAAAAAATCCCAACCAGAAAAGATTGGGATTTTGTATTTAAAAAACTGAAATAAAATCAGATTATATAATCAACATGGCATCGCCATACGAATAGAATCTGTATTTTTCTTTTACTGCTTCTTCGTAGGCTTTTTTCATTAAATCATGACCGCAGAAAGCTGAAATCATCATCAACAGGGTTGATTTTGGTGTATGAAAATTGGTCACCATACAATTGGCTATGCTAAAGTCGTATGGCGGATAGATGAACTTATTGGTCCACCCTTCAAAAGGATTCAGCGTTCTGGCTGAGGAAACTGAGCTTTCAATTGCTCTCATGGAAGTAGTTCCGATACAGCAAACTCTTTTTTTGTTTTGAATAGCATTATTTACTATATCGCACGCTTGTTGGGTGATGAATAGTTCCTCAGAATCCATTTTGTGTTTCGATAAATCTTCCACCTCAACCGGATTGAAAGTACCTAAGCCAACGTGTAAGGTTACTTCGGCAAAATTGATTCCCTTGATTTCTAAACGTTTCATCAAATGTTTAGAAAAGTGTAAACCGGCTGTTGGAGCGGCCACAGCACCTTCAACTTTGGCGTAAATGGTTTGGTAACGCTCTTCATCTTCTGGAGTAACTTCTCTATTGATGTATTTTGGGATTGGAGTTTCACCTAATTCGGTTAATTTATTTCTAAATTCATCGTATGAACCATCGTATAAAAAGCGAAGGGTTCTACCACGAGAAGTGGTATTGTCGATTACTTCTGCCACTAAAGAATCGTCATCTCCAAAATACAATTTGTTTCCTATTCTAATTTTTCTTGCCGGATCAACCAAAACATCCCAAAGGCGTTGCTCTGCATTGAGTTCACGTAACAAAAACACTTCTATTCTAGCACCGGTTTTTTCTTTATTACCGTATAAACGAGCAGGAAAAACTTTGGTATTGTTCATGATCATTACATCGCCATCGTCGAAATAGTTAATGATGTCTTTGAACATTTTGTGTTCGATTGTTTTTTTTGCTCTATCGATTACCATTAAACGGGATTCGTCGCGGTTTTCTGCTGGAAATTCGGCCAATAATTCGGCAGGTAGATTGAAGTTAAAATGAGATAATTTCATAAATAGTGATTAGTGAATAGTAATTAGTGATTCGTTTCACTTCTTCCAATTTTCAGGTGGCAAATATACGATTGCGAAATAGGGGTTGTCAAGTGTTTTGGGGTTTATTTTTTTTGGAAAGCTGCTAAGGTGCTAAGACACTAAGGTTCTGAGCTAATTTTTATACACATAATGGTCTCATTTTGAAATTTGAAATCCGAATTTTTCTAGATCTTCCCAAAAAGTGGGATAGGATTTTGAGACGACTTCAGCCTCTTCAATTATAATTGATGTTTTTATGGCTAATGGTGCAAAAGCCATAGCCATACGGTGATCTTGGTAGGTGGAAATTGCAATATTTTCGTTGATGCTAATTGAATTTTCTAAAATCAAACTATCATTAGTAACTAAGACTTTCGCTCCTAACTTTGTTAACTCAGTTTTTAACGCTTCTAATCTGTCCGTCTCTTTGATTTTAAGTGTGTGTAAGCCGGTTAAATTGCAACCTAGTCCTAATCCGAAGCAGGTTACAGCGATGGTTTGGGCGATGTCGGGGGAATTATTTAGTTTCAGGTTTAACGTATCAGGTTTCAGGTTGTTTATTTTGTGCAAAACAATTGAATTGCCTTTGAAAAACGTTTCTACTCCAAAACTTTTGTAGATTTCAACTAAAGAAGCATCACCTTGTAAACTGTTTTGTTTGTAGCTGGAAAGCGTTATTTGTGTTCCGATAGGAGATAAGGCAATAATGGAATACCAATAGGAAGCGGAACTCCAATCCGACTCGATAGTTAGGAGTTGGGAGTTGATAGTATGGAGTGGTTTGACGGTAATTTGGTTTTGGATAAAAGAGGTTTCTACTCCAATTTCATTCAGTAAAGCCAATGTCATTTTGATATAGGGAATTGACGTAATTTCTCCTTCTAAAGTTAATTCTAATCCCTTTTCCAGTTTGGGTGCAATTAATAATAATGCAGAAATATATTGACTACTTACGTTGGCCGGAAGAGCAACTTTATTTTGAGTAATTTTTTTTCCTTTGATGCGAATGGGAGGAAAACCTTCATTTTCTTCATAACTGATTTCGGCACCCAGTTGCTGAAGAGCTTCTACCAGAATCTTGATAGGTCGCTCTTTCATTCGAGACGAACCTGTGAGAATGACTTCTTTCCCAACTTGAATGGCAAAGTAGGCAGTGAGGAAACGCATGGCGGTGCCGGCGTGGTGGATGTCTATTACGGTTGTCTGTTGTCGGTTGTCTGTTGTCGGTTTTTGGATGGCTTTGAGCATTAAGACTGAGTCGTCTGAATTAGAGGTGTTTTCTAAAACTAAATTGGGATGTAATGCTTGCAACAACAACAAACGATTGGTTTCGGATTTGGAACCGGTGATTCTTATTAACGATTGCTGATTGTTGATTGTTGATTGTTGAAGTTTAACATTCATTATTTAGTCACAACTTTAAGTCCGATGATGGAGATGATTAGGGTGCTGATGAAAAATACTCGCCAAAAAGTGGCAGGTTCTTTGAATACAAAGATACCAACAAGTACGCTACCCACTGCTCCGATTCCGGTCCAAACGGCATAAGCGGTTCCGATGGGTAATTCTTTGGTGACTTTGACCAATAAAACCATGCTAATAGTAAGGCAGACTAAAAACCCGACATACCACAACCACATGGTTGTCCCGGTAGTTTCTTTGGCTTTTCCGAGACAAGCCGCAAAGGCTACTTCAAATAAACCGGCGATAACAAGTAGAATCCAATTCACTTCTTTTTTCTGTTTCTTATTTTTTCAAAGATAAACAATTCGGCTAACGCCATGGAAACTGCCCAAAAAATGATAAAAAACCAAGGATTATGGTTTTCATCATCCAAAAAAAAGGTCATTAACCAGCCAATGAGTCCGTAGATAATCAAGGCGGTGATGAAATGAATAAATTTCTTTTTCAATCTTATTTTAGTTTCTCGTTATTGTGATGGCGGTCGTGGTCGCGTTTGGTTTTCAAGTCCATTTTTTTATCAAAAGCGGCTTGCAAATCGACACCGGTTTGATTGGCGAGGCAAAGTACTACAAAAACAACATCGGCTAATTCTTCGCCAAGGTCTTTGTTTTTATCGCTTTCTTTTTCGGATTGTTCACCATAGCGGCGGGCAATGATTCGGGCCACTTCACCTACTTCTTCGGTAAGTTGAGCCATGTTGGTTAGTTCGTTAAAATAACGAACACCGTGGTTTTTAATCCAGTTGTCTACTTCGAGTTGGGCGTTTTGGAGGTTCATTTATCTGTTTTTTAATATTTGAAGTAATCTATCATTAATAAAATAATTGCTCTTACCAATCTTTATTTTCTTTAAAAACTGATTTTCATCTTCAACTAATGCATTAAGATAACTTGCGGCTGTATTTCTGTGTACACCGAGCTCTTTTTCAATAAAATCAATTTTTGTATAAGGGTGTTTAAAAATAGTATTTATTAAATCGTGACTATAAAATTTATGATTAGCACGTATTTTTTGTTTGTAATCATCCATTAATAATTTTATGTTATTAACCACCTTAATTGTGTCTTTAGATGTTACCTCAACCCCTTTTAACATCCAAATAATCCATTCTTCCCATTTATTTTCTGTTCTTACTTCTTGTAATAATCTATAATAATCAGATTTATTTTTAATGATATAACTACTCAAATACAAAACAGGAATATCTAACAATTGCTGCTGTACTAAATACAACATGTTTAAAATTCTACCTGTCCGACCATTTCCATCATAAAACGGATGAATACTTTCAAATTGATAATGAATGATTGGCATTTTAATTAATCCATCTATTTCATGAAATGATGCATCATTGATGTAAACTTCTAAATTTTCTAAAAGTTTTATGATTTCTAAATGATTTTGTGGAGGTGTATAAACAATTTCTTTTGTTTTTGGATTTTTTAAAACCGTTCCGGGAACTTTTCGAACAGGATGATTTGGAGAAACTATTTCTTGTATTTTCTTTATATCATTAATGGTTAAAATACCTTTTTCTTTTATTATTGAAAAACCTGTTTTTAAAGCTTTTGCATAACTCTGAGCTTCTTTTGCTGCTTGTGAAATGTTTTCATCTTCAATTGCTGCCTGATACAACTCATCATCGGTAGTTACAATATTTTCTACCTCGTTACTATCTTTCGCTTCTTGCAAAGCAATAGTATCTATCAGAATTTGAGAATTAGGTATTTTTTTTATTTCACCCCGCAGTTCGCCTAATGCTCTAGTTGCTGTTACCAATGCCTTTAATATAGCTACACTTTCTAAATTGATACTTGGCGGCAATGCTGTAACTTCAAAGTTATCCATGATGTTCTATTAGTTATACACAAATTTAGGTGTTTTTTTGTGTTCATTCTTATTTCATGCACAAGAAAATGATGTTTTTTGTGCACGTTATTTGTTTGTACACAAGAAAATGATGTTTTTTGTGCACGTTATTTATGTCATGTATAAAAAATAAAGAAATTTATACACGTTATTTTTTCATGCACAAGAAAGTCGTGTTATTTATGCACGTTCTTTTTTTATGTACAAGAAAGTGATGTTTTTTGTGTATGTTATTGTTTCATGAATAAGAAAACACTTTTTTTTGAACTTTTTTACTCTTTCAAAAACTCGTATTGGTACACTTTTGGTTTTATTTTATCGGCTAGAATGGCTAATTTGTTTCTTAGTTCGGCAATTAGTTTAGTGTAAATAGCATCATCACTTTTACTATTCATTCTGCCTTTGTCATTTCTGCCTTTGTCATTTCTGCCTTGAAAATATTCGCGGATGTCGTATAAACTTGCGTTTACATTTACATTGGGTTGTGCGTGATAGTATTTCCAAAGTTCGCGACCGGCATCAAAAACGGCGGTGGCTTCTTCTGAAAATTGTAGTGGTGTGTTAATGCTTTATTTTTCGGATTGTTCGCCATAACGACAAGCAATGATTCGGGCTACTTCGCATACTTCTTCGGTAAGTTATGCCATGTTGGTTAGTTCGTTAAAATAGCGAACGCCATGGTTTTTAATCCAGTTGTCTACTTCGAGTTGAGCGTTTTGAAGGTTCATGGTTATTCCTTATTTTTTGTATCAATTAAAATTGTAACCGGTCCGTCGTTTATCAAGCTCACTTTCATATCCGCACCAAATTGCCCGGTTTGCACTCTCTTTTCTAAATCTTTCTCAAATTGTTGGATAAATTGTTCGTAAAGTGGAATAGCAATATCCGGTTTAGCTGCTTTGATGTAGGAAGGGCGATTTCCTTTTTTGGTAGAAGCATGAAGGGTAAATTGACTTACAATTATTGCATCGCCATTCACCTCTTTAACAGATAAATTCATGATACTATTTTCATCTGCAAAAATACGAAGATTGACAATTTTTGAAGATAGCCATTCAATGTCTTCTTTTGTATCCGCTTCTTCAATTCCCACCAAAATCAGTAAACCCTTTTGGATGGAGGCTACAACTTCTCCTTCGATAGTAACCGATGATTGTGCAACTCTTTGAATAACGGCTTTCATTTTTTGGTAAAAGTTGGTTGTAATGGGCAAATGGTTAATCCAAATCTTGGTTTCTTCCCTCAGCATAGATATCATTCCGATACTGTTCTTCGTCACCTTCTAAAATTTGAAGGTAACTTTTGTAGCGAGACCAAGCAATTTTATCTTCTTCTAATGCTCTTTTTATCGCACAATGGGGTTCGTCTTTGTGCAAACAATTGTTGAACTTGCATTGATCCTCCAACTTAAAAAACTCCGGAAAATAACCTTTGATTTCTTGGTTTTCCATATCTACAATACCAAATCCGCGAATGCCTGGCGTATCGATAATTTTTGAATTAAAAGATAAATCAAACATCTCTGCAAACGTAGTGGTATGTTGTCCCTGTTGATGCAAGTCGGATATTTCTTTTGTTTTTAAATTCAAATTAGGTTCCAAAGCATTAACTAAAGTGGATTTCCCAACACCGGAATGACCGGAAAACATGCACACTTTTCCTTCCATCATTTTTTTTAAATCCTCTAAACCTTTTTTTGCGGTTGCAGAAACTCGAAGACATTCATATCCAATTTGAGAATAAATGTATTGTAAGAATAATTGTTCATCTAAACTAGCGTCGTCATAAGTGTCAATCTTATTAAAAATCAAAACCGCTTTAATGTGATAGGCTTCTGCGGTAACTAAAAAACGATCGATAAAACTTGTTGTTGTGATTGGATTATTAATGGTAACCAACAAAAAAACAATATCAATATTGGAAGCAATAATGTGCGTTTGCTTGGAAAGGTTGACCGATTTTCGTACAATGTAATTCTTTCTCTCGTGAATATTGTGAATATTTCCGGTAATTGCATCGGAAGTCTCATCAATTTCAAAATCTACTACATCACCTACGGCTATTGGATTGGTACTTTTGATTCCTTTCATACGGAATTTACCCTTAATCCTACAATCATAAAATTGATTGTCTTCCGTTTTTACGGTATACCAACTTCCGGTAGATTTATACACGATTCCTGTCATGCCACAAAGATACTATTTTGTTTATAGAAAGTTTTACAAAAAAGTGATGTCATAAATGTATTAAAAATAAAATTTTGTTTATTACACAAAAAGAAAAAAGGCTGCTTTTACAATTATAAAAGCAGCCTTTTTATCTATCGATAGTTCTATTTTATATTTATTTTTTCAAGATGAATATTAATTGATTTTGCTTTTTTATCGTATTCCAACATCATTACATTTCCTATTTTAGCAGGCATTAGTTTGAATTCTTTATCATTCTCTGTTAAATAAATTTTATCTTCGCTAAATTCCCCTTCATCGTAAATTACTGCTTTGAATGCTCTTTTACTTTTAGATCCTTTTATTTTTTCGTAATCAAAAAAACAAGCATAAAATCGGTCATTAGCTTTATCAATTTGAGTATATTCATAATCAAAATATCCAAAAGACTTTAGTGCATGTGCATTTAATTGAGGGCTAGCAAAATCGGATATACTTGGTACAGAAGAAACAGTTTTCTTAAAATCTTTGATACTTATCAATTTAAAGTCGGGATCAAATTTAAAAACAACTGCATCAGAAATTGAAATTTTTGTTGCAGAACCACCTCCTCCGGACAAAATTTTTAAAGCTGTACCACCGGCACTAACTGATTTTTTATAATACTCTCCGATAGCGTAAAAATCGCCTGAGTTAGTTTTTACAATGTTGTGAAAAAACACATATCCTTTGTCGTCTATAAAACTTTTTGATGTTTTTGCTATTTTGGAAACATCACCAACCCAAGTTGTATAACTTTCTTTTACAATTTTTCCGTTCATGTCCATAACCTGTGCAAATAAACCTAAACTTTTATCATCAAAAATGTTATCTCCTTCTTTAAAATATTCTCCCATTAAAATGATACTATCATTGTCTCCAACAAAAGCATTACTAATTAATCTTGGTTTATCATTTTTATTATTTTCTAATTCAAAGATTAATTTTCCGGTTGAAGCATCAATAATTTTTGTTCTTAATGTTACTTTTCTTGATATTGCACTGGGTAAAGCAGATTCAACTGCAACAATAAATTTATTATTAATTTCTATTGGATTAATCAACAAAATCTCTTTTGAATCTGCCGGTGAGTTAAACTCCCATGCTTTACCACCGTCTGTTGGAATGTATTTTAATGAATAACCTATTTTTTTATTGTCTTGAACTTTACTAAAAATAAAACCTTTATCTTCAACAGGAAATAGAAAATTATAATCTCCACCGTTTCTATTGTTGATATGACCAAAATAGTCAACTTCCTTTTGATTTAATGGAATTGAAATTGTTTTATTTTGATTTGCTTGCTTATCAAATAATAATAAATCAATTTTTTTCTCTTTGTAATTTGCCATAGCAAACATTAATGCTTGATTGTTAAAACTCGACTTCATTAAAAATGTATTCTTATTGTCGATATAGGTTTTTTTTGCTACTTCATTTAAGTTTTTATCTAAAATTTGAATTGCAAACTCATTATCTCCTTTTTTTAATTTATCGATAACATAATAAAAAAAATACCCATCTACGTCTTTATTTTTATCTAAAATAGGACCTGAATTTCTTAATAAAAATGTGTTTACTCCATCAATTTTAGATAATTGTGAGTAGGAATTAATTGACAATAAACAAATTGTAAATAATAATAGTTTTGATCTCATTTATTCTTGTTTTAGTGATTAAGTGATGAAAAATAGTTCAATGTTTCTTTAAATTCTTTATTCTGCTTCATTATCTCTTTGTACGAAAGGCAAAAGTTTAAACCAATTTTTCTAATATTCTTTAATTCTAAATTATGCAAAAATTGTTTTACGTCATTTAGATATAATTCGTCAGAAAACGGATAAATCGGACTAACATATCTACCAAAAGTGTGCTTTTCTTTCAGTTCATATGTTCTTCTTAGTAATTTACTCATGATTTCTGCATACATTTTAGAATCAATTAATTTTTGATTGTGCATAACTAAACATTGATAAAAAGCCATATCTAATTTATTAGAATCAATAAAATTAATTATGCTGACAAAGGACACTAACTTCTTTATCTCATTTAATTCATTTGTATTTTCTACTATCGAACTCGTTCTATTATTGATTAAAAAATTTAGTTTTTCAATCCTTAATGGAATAGAAGGATGAGAGCTTAAAGAATCTTTATCAAGAATAAAATCATCCGAACTTTTAGTGATATCAAATAACGTTTCATCTTTCTTTATCCAAACATCTTTAAACGGATAATTTTGAAAATTGAAATTTTCTTTGAGTTTAGGGTCTTCGTTGAAAAGCAACTTGTCTGAAAGTTCTAAATTTTTTAAACTAGTTATACTGGCATTGATATTAAACTTTGTGTTTTTAAAAAGTAAAAGACCTAAAGAATCGGCTTCAATTTCTACTTCTTGACTTCGCATTAAAAAATTATAACTCAAGTCTTCAATTAATTCTGAATAGGCTTTCCTCTTTCCGTATTTTTGATTCTTAAGAACTTTAATTTTCTTTTTGTTTTCTTTGGAATTTATTGTTTCAAAGTAGTTTAACAAACTTTTATCATTGTGCTCCAGAACGTAATGAGCGATTTCATGACAAAGTATGTAAGCTAGTTCATCATCAGAATTTACATATTTGAACAATCCTAAATTAACTGTAAAAATACCGTTACCATAACATGCTGCATTAGGGAGTTGAGATTTATCAATAAAAAAATAAAAGTCATTTTTATTAATTTCAGGATTTGAAAAATATATTTCCTTTAAAATTGTATTTAGATAAGCCGTTATTCTCTTATTAAAAACAAAGGAACTATCACTAATTTTATTTAAAAATACAGCTTTTCTCTCTTGGATATTCTCCTTTATTTTCTTGTGGTAATTATCCCCAAATTTTTTTATTTTTTTGTTATTAACTTCGTTTACATATTTTTCTAGAGAATCTTTATTTTGCGGTAAATAATCGAATTCAATGTTTTGTGCAAAACATGACGTTGAATTAAAAAAAAGAAATAGAAAAAATATTCTCATTGAAACAAGAAGTTGCTAAAAAGCAATGATACAAAAAAATTAGAAACAAAAGTATTTCTTTAGTTAACTATTTATGATTTTCTCTTGATGATCAATACTTTCTTGGTGAATGGCTTTGAACAACTGTACGATAAAATCTTCACTCAATCCTTTCTGACTTCCTTCAGAAATCATTTTATCTAGAATTTCCTGCCAACGCTTATTTTGTAAAATAGCTACATTTTTTTCTTTTTTCAATGCTCCTATTTGATTGGCAATTTTCATTCTTCCTCCTAAAATTTCGAGAATCTTACTGTCAAATTCATCTATTTGAGTACGTAATTTATTCATTCGCATCGTGTAATCATCCGCTTCGTCGGTTTCTTTTCGTACGCGTAAATCGTGAAAAATTTGTTTCAAAACCGATGGTGTTACTTGTTGAGCCGCATCGCTCCATGCATTATCCGGATCAATATGGGTTTCGATAATTAAACCATCATAATTCAAGTCTAACGCTTGTTGCGAAACTTCCTGAATCATATCGCGTTTTCCGGTAATGTGAGAAGGATCACAAATTAAAGGTAAATCGGGAAATTTATTTTGCATATCAATCGCAATTTGCCACTCCGGATTATTACGGTACTTTGTTTTTTCGTATGTTGAAAATCCACGGTGAATGACGCCTAATTTTTTGATATTGGCATTGTACAATCGTTCCAAACCACCAATCCACAAAGATAAATCGGGGTTGACTGGGTTTTTTAGTAAAACTATTTTATCTGTACCTTCTAAAGCATCAGCAATTTCTTGAACAGCAAATGGATTCACGGTAGTTCGAGCTCCAATCCACAACACATCAATATCATGCTCTAATGCTAATTTTACGTGAGCGGCATTGGCAACTTCAACGGCCATAAGCAAACCGGTTTCTGCTTTAGCTTTTTGCAACCATTTTAAACCGATGGCTCCTACTCCTTCAAATCCGCCGGGACGCGTTCGCGGTTTCCAAATTCCGGCACGAAAAATGCTGACATCGGAATCTTTTAATTCTCGTGCAATTTTTAACACTTGTTCTTCGGTTTCTGCACTACAAGGTCCTGCAATGACTAGCGGATGATCTAATTGAAAATCGGTTAGCCAGTTTTTTAAATTTTTATCGTTTTTCATAGCGGTTGTCGGTTGTCGGTTGTCAGATAACTGATAACGGACAACTTTTTATTTTAAAATTTCTTTAATTCTGTTGGTATTTTTCATTTCATTAAAAATCGCTTCATAGTCATCTGATTCCAAAAAGGATTTAAAGGAGGATAAATTGGCGATATATTCTTCTAACGATTTAACAATTTGCTTTTTGTTTTGTTTAAAAATCGGTGTCCACATTGAGGGTGAACTTTTAGCAAGTCGAACTGTACTTTCAAATCCGCTACCGGCCATATCAAAAATATCTTTTTCATCTTTTTCTTTCTCGATGACCGTTTTCCCTAACATAAATGAACTAATATGCGATAGATGTGAAACATACGCAATATGTTTATCATGAGATTTTGTTTCCATATACCGAATTCGCATCTTCAAATTTCGGAAAAATTCTAACGCTTTTTCCTGTTTTTTATAGGCTGTTTTTTCAATTTCACAAATGATGTTCACTTTGTCTTCAAATAAATTTTCGATGGCAGCTTTTGGTCCGGAAAATTCTGTTCCTGCAATGGGATGTGTGGCTAAAAAATTACTTCTTTTGGGATGATTTTCCACTACTTCGCATATTGGCTTTTTTGTAGAACCTACATCAAATACAAGAGTGTTTTCCGAAATACTATCCAACACTTTAGGCAAAAGTACTAAAGCCACATCAACCGGAACAGCTAAAATGACAAAATCTCCATCAAAATCATCGTTTATATTTCCTTTTTGATGTATTAATTCTATTGATAATGCTTCGTTGAGATGATTTTCATTTGAATCAATTCCGATAATTTCGGCGTTTTCATATAATCTTTGAATATCCAAAGCCATGGAACCGCCAATTAATCCTAATCCAATTATATATACTTTCATATTAAAATCGTGCTAATGCTTCCATAATTTTTTCTTCTTCGATACACAACGAAAACCGAATGTATCCTTCGCCATTACTCCCAAAAATTGTTCCCGGTGTGATGAAAATATGTTTTTCAATCAACATTTCATCAATAAATGCTTCAGATGAAGTCACACCATCTGGAAGTTTAGCCCAAATAAATAATCCAACACTGTTTTTATCATATGAACAACCTAATTTATCTACGAATTTGACAAGCAAGTTTTTTCGCTTTTGATAAATTTTATTTTGGCTTTCAAACCAATTTTTATCTAAGTTTAATGCTTCAATTGCTCCTTTTTGAATACCGTAAAACATACCGCTATCCATGTTACTTTTCACCTTTAAGACAGCATCTAAAAAAAATTTGCTTCCCAAAATCATCCCCACTCGCCAACCGGACATATTGAATGATTTGCTGAGTGAATTGAGTTCTAACGCAATTTCTTTGGCTCCTTCCACTTGAAAAATCGACATCGGATGATCATTCAACACAAAACTATACGGATTATCATTGACTATCAAAATCTGATGTTTTTTTCCGAAAGCGATTAATTTTTTAAAAACTTCTGTGTTCGCTTTTGCACCGGTTGGCATGTGTGGATAACAAACCCACATAATTTTGACTTTGGATAAGTCTAATTTTTCGAGAGCTTCAAAATCGGGAAGCCAATTATTCTCTTCTACTAAATCATAAAAAACAGGTTTTGCTTGGACTAATTCCGTAACGGAAGCATACGTTGGATAACCCGGATTGGGAATTAAAACTTCATCCGATTTATTCAAAAAAGCCATCGAAACATGCATAATTCCTTCCTTCGAACCCATTAAAGGCAAAATTTCGGAAGCAAAATCCATCGAAACATGAAACTGATTTTGATAGAATGTTGCCATCGCTTTTCGCAGTTCAGGTAAACCTTGATAACTTTGGTATTCGTGAGCTTTTTTATCGTTCATCGAATGTTGAATGGCATTCACCACCGAAAAATGTGGCAACAAATCCGGACTGCCAATTCCCATATTAATAATCGGTTTTCCTTCGGAAAGTAGTTGATTCACTTCTCGCAATTTTTTGGAAAAATAATATTCTTGAACCGAATTCAAGCGATCTGCAGTTGGTATCATAGTCGTCCATTTTTATATTCACCTAATACTTTAAAATGTCGGGTTATTTGTTGTAAATTTCTTTTAGCTTCTTCATAAAAATCATATTTATCAAAAACCACATCAATAAAAAACGAATATTGAAAAGGTGTTTCAATAATGGGTAACGATTGAATTTTGGTCATATTTAATTGGCAATCGCTAATCATTTTCAATACAAATGCTAAGTTGCCGGGTTTATCTGCTAATTCAAATTTTAAGGAAGCTTTATTGATTTCACTTTTCGGAAATTCTTTATTCACCGATTTCACGATGACAAAACGAGTGGTGTTATTTTTTACGGTGTGAATATCTTTTGCCAAAACACTTAAATCATATAATTCTGCTGCTTTTTTGCCTGCTATGGCTGCAACACCTACCAAATTTTGTTCTTGAATTCGTTTAGCTGTTTCAGCTGTATCGCTACTTTCTATCAATTTGATGTGCGGATAATTTGAAAAGAAAACAGCACATTGTAGCAATGCCATTGGGTGCGATTGTACTTCTTTTATATCCGCTATCGTTTGACCTTTTAATGCCAAAAGATTGTGATGAATATCCAAATAATATTCGCCAATAATGTGTAAATTATTGTGGTCAATTAAAGCATAATTTGGAATAATTGATCCGGCGATGGAATTTTCAAGAGCCATTATTCCTTTGCTTGATGTATCTAAGATGACATTTTTAACCAAACTTTCAAACGAGTGACATTCTTCCAAAACAAATGGTTCAGCAAAATAATTTTCAGCTACTTGATGGTGAAATGAGCCTTTTATACCCTGAATTGCAATTTTTGTTATCATAAAAGCATAAAAAAATCCCGACTCAAAAGAACCGGGATTTATATTTGTTGTGAATTAAAAATTTACCTTACATAACACAATACCAATCCCGATTTTTTCCCAAAGAAAAAATAAAAGAAATTGGTGAAATAATAGGTGTTGTGTGAAATCATTTTTTGATTTTGAATTGCTAATATAGTAAATTATTTTAATTAAAATACTTTTCTCAAAAAAAATGAGTTAAATAAAAAACTTTACTTTTGCTTTAAATCTTATTCTATGTCAATCGAGGTTAAAAATATTTCAAAAATGTATGGTGCTCAGAAAGCATTAGACAATGTATCATTTTCTGTAAATAAAGGGGAAATTGTTGGTTTTTTGGGACCAAATGGGGCCGGAAAATCTACATTGATGAAAATTTTAACTACTTATATTTCTGCTGATGAGGGAAGTGCATCGGTGAATAATTTAGATGTAACTGATGCCAATCAAGAAGTTCAGAAGATTGTTGGTTACTTACCGGAACACAATCCGTTGTATTTAGATTTATATGTTCGTGAGTATTTAGCTTTTAATGCGGATGTGTATAAAGTTTCTAAAAACAGAATTCAGGAAGTGATTGAATTAACCGGTTTGACCCCTGAAAGTCACAAAAAAATTGGTCAACTCTCAAAAGGGTATCGTCAACGGGTTGGTTTGGCTACTGCTTTATTACATAACCCGGAAGTTTTAATTTTGGACGAACCCACCACGGGCTTAGACCCGAATCAATTGGTGGAAATTAGAGAGTTGATAAAAAATATCGGAAAAGACAAAACGGTTTTCCTTTCTACACATATTATGCAAGAGGTGGAAGCTATTTGTGATCGCGTTATCATTATTAACAAAGGAAAAATTGTAACGGATAAAAAATTAGATAAATTAATGTCAGATGAACAAGAGCAAGTGATTGAAGTAGAATTTGATAAAGCTGTTTCAGAAGAATTGCTTACTACTTTACCCAATTTTAAATCAGCCCAAAAAATAACAGCTTTTGTTTGGGAAATAACCTTCATCTCTTCAGATGATATGCGATCAAAACTATTTGATTTTGCTAATGAAAATGGCTTGAAAACCCTTCAAATTCATTTGAAAAGTAAAAATTTGGAAGCTATTTTCAGAGAAAAAACGAAGAAATAATTAGTTGTAAATCACTCTTCCTTGATAATGTTCAGTTAGATTTACATTAGGAGGTGTATTTAATAAAATTAAATTTCCTGTACTATATAAATCTCCTTCTACACTTTGAAGAGGTTTAATAATCATATCATTTGAACCTCGATGGAAAACTTTCGCAACATTTATAGTTAAATTTTGTGCTTCAAGGCGTCCATTTCCATCATAAAAATTCAATAAAGCTTCTTGTGTGTTACCTGAAATGTAAAAACGAGAAACATTATTATTTAGAACCACTAATTGTCCGTTATCAATTTCAAAAATAAAATCGCCAGTTCCGGCACCATCCGTTAAATCCATACTATATAACCTTATTATTGGATAACTTAAAACACCATCTGACCTAATTTCTTGCTCCGTTTTTGAATGAATATCAGATAAACTCGGGGCTGTAATATATACGGTTGTTTGCCCATAATCCCGTACCCAATTACAAGTGGTTTTGTCTTTTAATGTGAGTGTATTATTTTCAACTTTTACTTCAATATCATCAATTAAATTCTCACCGGATTTGACTTCTAATTTATATTCAGGTCCTTGTTTGATAACTAATCCAATTCCTGTGTAAACAAAAACAGTTTCAAAAGGCGTTACCTCAATTTCTCTTGTAACCATTTCACCTGTTGATTTAATGCAATCTCCCGGCTTTTCACAATTGTAAAAAAAAGTAGCCATTACAAATATTAAAATTAACTTTTTCATCGTATTAAAATCTTACTCCCATCACAAACTCCATTGCCTCTGCCAAGAAAATATGGGTTTTTATTGATAATCCTGTGAATACTTTTTTAGTAATGTAATATTTCATTCCAACCCTATCATAAACAGGTATATCTGACTTGTAGGGTTGATAGACATAGTATCCTACTTGTGCTTCTAGCGAAATTCTATTGATAAATAGTTCATACCCAACAAATACACCCGCTCTTTTATAGTCTGTATCTGCTGTTACATTTTCTTCAGGATAAGCTATGGATTGAAACTTGATAAATTCTTTGTAAGAATTGGTAAAAAAAACTTCTGCTCCTAATTGAAAAGCACTTTTTCTACTTATCCGTTTATCAACATAAAAAGCAGGATGAAAAAATGGTTTTTGACCACTTCCAATAATAGGATTTTCGCTAATTCCGGTTCTTAAAACTAAATTATATTTTATCGGTTCCGTAAATTTAATTTTGGGCAAGGTATCAATTTGTCTTTCAAGTGGCTCTTGAAAATTATAGGTTACACCAAGATTCACGCCATAGGAATTCACTCCGCTGTTGGGAGCTTTAATTCTACCGTTTGAAAAATGAGTGAATAATAATCCTGCTTTTAATTCAAATCGATCAACAAGCGGTGTGGAATAATTTAGTGCAAAATTAGTATTAGCTACTATTTTTGAACCAAAAGCATAATTTTTACTATTGGTTTCTTTATCATGGGGATCAGTTGTATAAGCTACTCCTTGTGCAATTTTAAACTGAACTTTACGATTTAAAAAATAAAAATTGTAGTGAGCTCCAACGCCATAAACCTTTCCTAAAATATCATTTTTAAAATCTTGAAAAATGAAATAACCACCATAATCCGGATAGTTAAATGCTCTTTCCCATTCTTGATGTCCATAGGTTTTTTTATACAAACTAATTAATACGCCATCAGGATGACCTTGCAAAAAATGTTGTAAATCGTCAGTGTGAGGTAAAACATTTCCCCTAAAATATTGGACATCCAATGCGGTTGTTTCTGTTTTTTCCTGAGCTGAGAGGAATGATGTAAAAAGCAATAAAAAAAAATAAAGTTTCCTCATTCTAAAAGTTATTCCGGCAAATATAACAGAATAAAATTAGTAAGAAAACTTTATGAATCAATTGAGTTTAAAATATCTCCTTTGCAATTGCTTTAATATTTTCTGCTTTTCCCATCGAATAATAATGTAGAACCGGAATTCCGGCTGCAACCAATTCTTTACTTTGAGCAATACACCATTCAATTCCGATTTGTTTTACGGCATCATTATCTTTAGCTTTAACCACAGCCATAATTAAATCGTCAGGTAAATCCACTTTGAATCGATGCGGAATCAAATTCAATTGCTTTTTGGTCGCTATGGGTTTTAATCCCGGTATAATTGGGACTGTAATTCCGGCTGCTCTGCATTTGGCAACAAAATCAAAAAACTTTTGATTATCAAAAAACATCTGTGTGATGATATAATCTGCTCCGTTTTTGATTTTTTGTTTTAAAAAATGAATGTCGCTGTCCATACTGGGTGCTTCCATATGTTTTTCGGGATAACCGGCAACACCAATACAAAAATTGGTACACGATGAATTTTGTAAATCTTCATCCAAATAAATACCTTTATTTAAATTATGAATTTGTGTTACCAACTCTGATGCGTATTCATTCCCTTCTTTCTCAGGTTTGAAATAAATTTCGTTTTTCAAAGCATCGCCACGAAGAGCCACTACATTATCAATCCCAAGAAAATCTAAATCAATTAATAAATTTTCGGTATCTTCTTTAGTAAATCCGCCACACAAAATATGCGGAATAGCATCCACCTCATATTTATTTTGAATTCCCGCACAAATCCCCACCGTTCCGGGACGTTTTTTTACAATTTTCTTTTGTAATAATCCGCTGGGTAATTCTTTGAATTCATATTCTTCACGATGATAGGTTACATCAATAAAAGGTGGATTAAATTCCATCAGCGGATCAATCGAATCAAAAATAGATTGAATATTTTGACCTTTTAATGGCGGTAAAATTTCAAAGGAGAATAAGGGTTTGCCGTTGGCGTTTTCGATATGTTGGGTTACTTTCATGTTTTAAGTTTCAGGTTTCAGGTTTCAGGTTTCAGGTTGGTAGAACAACTTGAAACTTGAAACATGAAACAAATTATTACTCTGCTATATTCGGCGAAAGCCATTTCATCGCCATTTCTACACTGATATTTCTTCGTTTGGCGTATTCTTCTACTTGGTCTATTTTTATTTTACCCAATCCGAAATATTTGCTTTCCGGATGAGCAAAATAATAACCGGAAACCGATGCTGCCGGCCACATGGCCATGCTTTCGGTTAATTTTACGCCTATTTTTTCTTCTACATTTAACAATTTCCAAATGGTAGGTTTTTCTAAATGATCCGGACAAGCAGGGTAACCCGGAGCCGGACGAATTCCGGTATAATTTTCTTTGATTAAATCTTCATTTGATAATTTTTCATCGGAAGAATGTCCCCAAATTTCTTTTCGCACTTTGAGATGTAAATATTCGGCAAAAGCTTCTGCCAATCGGTCACCCAAAGCTTTTACTAAAATAGAATTATAATCATCTAACTGCTTTTCAAACTCGGATGCTTTTTCATCCACGCCAAATCCGGTTGTGACACAAAAACAACCGATATAATCTTGCTTTCCCGAATCTTTGGGAGCGATGAAATCGGCAAGAGCTATATTTGGTGCTCCGGCGGTTTTTTGGGATTGTTGTCTTAAGGTCAAAAACGTTGTTGGTTGTCCGTTTTCTGTTGTCGGGAAAACTGCTATGTCATCATCATTTATTGAACTAGCCGGAAAAATTCCGAGAATTCCTTTAGCGGTAAACCATTTTTCATTTACGATTTGTTGTAACATTTTTTGAGCATCAGCGAATAAATGGGAGGCTTGTTCACCTACCACTTCATCAGTTAATATAGTCGGATATTTTCCATACAATTCCCACGATTGAAAAAAGGGTGTCCAATCGATAAAATCAACTAACTCGGATAATTCTACTTCAATGGTTTTTACTCCGATAAAATTGGGTTTTGTTACATGATAATTTTTCCAATCGAGTTGCAATTTATTTTTTCTTGCTTCAGTTATCGACAAAAAATTCTTCTCTCTACTTCTGTTCAGATACCCTTCACGAAGTTGGTCATATTCCTCTCGTAATGTTTTAGCATAAACTGTTTTAGTTTCGGGCTGCAATAAATTCGTTGCAACTGTTACAGCTCGCGAAGCATCATTCACATGCACAACGGTTTCTCGATATTCGGGTGCAATTTTCACAGCAGTATGGGCACGAGAAGTAGTTGCCCCACCAATCATAATTGGGATTTTAATATTCAACTTATCCATTTCTTTGGTCAAAGAAACCATTTCATCCAACGATGGTGTAATTAATCCGCTTAATCCTATAATATCAACGTTTTCACGAATTGCGGTTTCAATGATTTTTTCCGGCGGAACCATGACACCTAAATCGACAATTTCAAAATTGTTACAGGCTAATACAACTGCCACAATATTTTTTCCAATATCATGAACATCGCCTTTAACGGTTGCCATCAATACTTTTCCGGCGGATGATGAAGTGGTTGAATCTTTTTCAGCTTCGATAAAAGGAAGAAGATAAGCTACCGCTTTTTTCATCACGCGAGCCGATTTAACCACTTGCGGCAAAAACATTTTTCCGCTACCAAATAAATCGCCTACGACATTCATTCCTGCCATTAAATTGATTTCAATGACTTCGATTGCTTTTGAAGCATTTAGTCTGGCTTCTTCTACATCAATTTCGATGAATTCATCAATTCCTTTGACTAAGGAATGAGTCAATCGTTCTTGAACCGAACCATTTCGCCATTCTTGTATAGCTTTTTCATTGACTTTGAAATCTCCTTTATAACTTTCGGCTAAAGCCAAAAGCAATTCAGTGGCATCTTCTTTTCGGTTTAATAAAACATCTTCAACGTATTCTAATAAATTCTTATCGATTTCATCATAAATTTCCAGCATTTCAGGATTCACAATTCCCATTGTCATTCCATTTTGTATGGCGTGATAAAGGAACGCAGAATGCATGGCTTCTCGCACTTTATCATTCCCACGAAACGAAAAGGAAACGTTGCTCACACCACCGGAAACATGTGCATAAGGTAAATTTTCTCGAATCCATTTGGTTGCTCTGAAAAAATCTACCGCATTTAATTTATGTTCCTCCATTCCGGTAGCAACCGGGAAAATATTGGGGTCGAAAATGATGTCTTCAGCCGGAAAACCTACTTTTTCGACTAATATATCGTAGCTTCTTTTACAAATTTCGATACGTCTTTCATAGGTATCCGCTTGACCGTTTTCATCAAAAGCCATTACGATGACAGCTGCTCCGTAACGTTTAATTAATTTGGCGTGATGAATAAACGTTACTTCTCCTTCTTTTAACGAAATGGAGTTTACAACACCTTTTCCTTGAATGACTTTTAATCCGGCTTCGATGATTTCCCATTTAGAACTGTCTATCATCACCGGAACTCTTGCAATATCAGGTTCGGCGGCAATTAGATTTAGGAATTTGGTCATTGCATAAACGCCATCCAACATTCCTTCGTCCATGTTGACGTCGATGATTTGAGCTCCTCCTTCCACTTGATTTCTGGCAATATCAAGAGCTTCTTCGTACTTTTCTTCTTTGATTAATCGGAGAAACTTTCGTGACCCGGTCACATTTGTACGTTCGCCCACATTTACGAAATTCGTTTCAGGTGTTATGACGAGTGGTTCAAGACCGGATAGTTTCAAATATTTTTTACAAACTGCTTCTGGCATTATTTCATTTCTAAAATTTGTCTGGGTTTAAATTCTTTCGCTACTTCGGCAATTAATTTGATGTGTTCCGGCGTTGTGCCGCAACAACCACCAATAATGTTGACTAAATTATCTTGCAAATAGTCACGGATTAACGCTTGCATTTCTTCCGGAGTTTGGTCGTAGTGCCCAAAAGCGTTGGGTAATCCTGCATTGGGATGAGCTGAAATATTTAACTGCGTATTCATCGCTAGTCGTTTCAAGTAAGGTTTCAATTGGTCTGCACCAAGAGCACAATTGAATCCGATACTTAATAATGGAATATGTGAAATCGAAATTAAAAAAGCTTCAACGGTTTGTCCGGAAAGGGTTCGTCCGGATGCATCGGTAATTGTTCCCGACACCATAACCGGAATATCAAGATTTCGTTCTTCTTTGACTTCTTCGATGGCAAAAAGGGCGGCTTTGGCGTTGAGTGTGTCGAAGATGGTTTCTACTAATAAAACATCACAACCTCCATCGATAAGAGCTTCTACTTGTTGTTTGTAAGCGATGCGCAAATCGTCAAAAGTTACGGCACGAAATCCAGGGTCGTTCACGTCCGGACTCATGGATGCAGTTCGGTTGGTTGGCCCAATGGAACCGGCGACAAAACGTGGTTTATCGGTGAATTCATCGGCAACTTCGCGGGCGATTTTAGCAGATTGATAGTTGAGTTCATAAACCAACTCTTCGAGATGATAATCGGCCATTCCGATGGTGTTTCCTGAAAAAGTGTTCGTTTCTACGATGTCAGCACCGGCTTGAAAATAGGCTCGATGGACGGCTTTTACTGCCTCGGGTTGGGTGATGGAAAGTAAGTCGTTATTTCCTTTTAAAGGATGTGGAAAATCTTTGAAACGTTCGCCGCGAAAATCTTCTTCGGAGAAGTTGTTTCGTTGTAACATCGTTCCCATGGCTCCGTCGAGGACGAGGATTCTTTCTTGTATGGCTTTTTCTATTTCTAACATTTTATTTTTTTTAACCGCAAAGTTCGCAAAGAGTTTACGCAAAGTTCGCTATGACTTGCATGTTGCACCGACACCTAGCCCCGATTGTAGCGTAAATTTTTTGGAACAGACGGCTATTTTTTCTTGCTTTAAAAAAGCGACCAACGGAAGCTCTTTTTGAAGCGTAGAAAAAAAGCCGGATGCGGCAAAAAATTGCAGCGGAAAGCGGGATTAGCTTCTAACTAAAAAAATTATCAGGAAATAGAGAAAATAAACGGGTTATCTGTTTCGCCGTGGCGAATAGAATGTAGCACCTTCTACAGTTGCAGGGTTGCTAAGCTTTCACAGGGTCTATTCCCTCCGGCTTTCGTGATAACGATCAGTATGTGTATGAACGGGGCAAATATAGAAAAGTATTCGTAATTTAGAAAAAATATCTAAAATAAATTTTATTTTTTAATGATTACAGAAAATTACTCTATATTTTACGTATCTTTTAGAAAAATAATTTATTAATTTAGATGACTTTTAAAAAAAAATCCGGAACTAAGTCCGGATTTTCCTAATTATGTATAACCTATTTAGTTTTTAACTATTTTAGTAGTTCCTTTTCCTAAATCAGTTTCAACTGAAACAAAATACATCCCTGAAGTTAAATCAGAAACGTTTAATTCTGTTTGAGAAATTCCACTTAAGTAAAAAGATTTAACAATTCTACCATTTAAATCAGTCACCGACACATTATTGATTAAAGTTGTAGTAGAAGAAAGGTTAATCATGCCATTAGTTGGATTAGGATAGATTTTTAGGTTGTTGGCAAAGAAATCTTCAGCTGATGCTGTAACTGTAGCTGTTACAGTAATGTTATCTAGAAACATTACATATTGATCATTTCCATCATTTTGAAAAGCAATTCTAAAAGAAGTTCCTGCTAAATTGTCACTTAAAGGTTGTACACGATAGTTACCTGTATTTAACTCATTATTTACATCAATTAAAAGAGTTGTAAAATTTGCCACTTGAGAACCACCTGTTGGTGATAAATGAACTCTGTAATCTTCTAGAAAAGTCGTATTACCTAAGCTTGTAGCTGCCCAATTTAAACTTATGTTTGTGGCTCCAACTGGAATACTAATCAAAGGAGACACAAGCCAATCGTTTGCAACACCAACTGGATTATACCATGAATTGCTGGCAATAATATTTCCATCCATACCAGTTGCTGCCGTAGGATATGCCTCAAAAAGAGGATTAGCTCCTTGAATTTGTTCAAACGAAAGAACCGTCCATGCATCTTGAACTAAAAATGATAATGCCTCACCATCAGTTCCACCAGGTCCAACTGGAGTTCTGTTGTCAAGATTATACAAAATCCATTCACTGATTCCAGGTCCGTTTCCGTCCCAATCTTCAGCAAAAATTGTTGTTTGAGCATCTGTCAAAAACGATGTACAAAATAATACCAATAGTAATAGTTTTTTCATGATTTATTTTTTAAATATTAAACCTAAGATAAAAAATTAATAAATAATTTTAAAAAAAAGTCCGAAAATTTCGGACTTCTTACGTTTTATTTAATGTTTAGTTTTTAACAATTTTGGTGGTACCTTTTCCTAAATCAGTTTCAACTAAAATGAAATACATTCCAGATTGTAAATCAGACACATTTAATTCTGTTTGAGATATTCCACTTAAGTTAAATGATTTAACCACTCTTCCATTTAAATCAGTCACTTCAACATTGTTAATCAACGTTGTTGACGTAGATAAGTTTAAAATATCTTTTGTTGGATTTGGAGAAATCTTTAAATTATTAGCAAAGAAATCTTGCGTGCTAAGAGTCTCTGTCAAAGAAACACTAAATAACATAAATATACCTGCCGCTGAACCTGTATTTGAATGTACCCCAATGTGATAATTTCCTGAAGTTGGTGGTACAAACTCAAAAGTAGATGTATATGCTTCCGGTAATAAGTTTGGTACACCTGCACCACTTTGTACTATTCCTGTTTCAGACCCAATTTCTTGACTAAATGCAGCATCAGGTGATTTACTATCAAGCATTACAACTCTAAAACTTTCGTTAGCAGGCAAAGGATTGTTAAAACCATTATAAGTTAAAACTACTTGACAAGTGCTTCCTGCAGTAAGTGAAAGACCATTGGATATCAACCAGTCATTTTTAGGACCATTAGTTGTTGCAGTAGGAAAAACCAATGCAATTGGATCGTTTACTGTATCTCCATTTACATCATTACCGTTATTAAATGCCCAAGACAAGCCATTCGCATCAGTATTAAAAACTCGCCAACAAGTAAATTGATTTGCCCAAACCTCATTGAATGGTACTTCCGAACTACATGGAGAAGGCAATGTTGAAACCTCGAACGATAAATTATCGGCATCTGCTCCCCATCGGTTATCGAATTGGATGTAATAAGTTACATTAGCCTCAGCTAAAAATGACAAATCTGTTAAATAATTTGTACCACTAACGTCATCAGAAGCATTTACGCATACTAAGGCTAAACAAGAACCATCGAAAACTGAAATTCTAGAATCTCCAGTAGCAGGATTTGCAGCAATGTTAGTATTTATTCTAACTACAGTCTCAGTTGGAGAATTAAATGAATACCACAATCCAGAGGTCACATCTGCCGTAGTATAACAACCAGCCTGATAAGTCCCATTAATTGTGCCATAAGTATATGTACCAACAGTCACCGAAGTAGCTGTTTCACAACTAGCTCCTTGAGCAAAAATTGCACATTGAACAAAAGCAAAAACAAAAAGTAATAGTTTTTTCATAAATTAATAGTTTTATATTTTAATGTATAAAAGTAAAACTTTTTTTTGAAAGTCAAACATTTGAATAAAAATGTAATGAAAAACTTTTAAAAGATATAATTTTTATTTTAACAAAAACCTCCATACATTTGCCATCTGATAATTTAGAGGAAAAATTTGTACTGATTGCAACCTCATAAAAAAATGCTAAAGCAGAATTCTTCTTTAGTTATTTTCATGCAATTTATTTTTCCGTTATCTTTTTATATTAACAATGAAAAAAACAGTAATTTAAATTGTAATTATGGCTTATTTATTTACGTCAGAGTCTGTAAGCGAAGGACATCCAGACAAAGTAGCAGATCAAATCAGTGATGCTTTAATCGATAATTTTTTGGCTTTTGACCCTGAATCAAAAGTGGCTTGTGAAACATTGGTTACAACAGGACAAGTAATTCTAGCCGGGGAGGTAAAATCTAATACTTACTTGGATGTACAATCTATTGCACGTGATGTAATTAGAAAGATTGGCTATACTAAAAGCGAATATATGTTTGAAGCTAACTCATGTGGTGTGCTTTCAGCTATTCACGAACAATCGGCCGATATTAATCAGGGTGTTGACAGAGCGAGTAAAGAAGAGCAAGGTGCCGGCGACCAAGGAATGATGTTTGGTTATGCTACAAATGAAACGGCAGAATTCATGCCGTTGGCCTTGAAATTATCACATCAATTGTTACAGGAATTGGCTGATTTACGTAGAGAGAACAATGAAATTACGTATTTGCGTCCGGACGCAAAATCTCAAGTTACTTTAGAATATTCTGATGACAACAAACCCGTTCGAATTGACGCCATAGTAGTTTCTACACAACATGATGACTTTGCTGATGAACCAACCATGTTAGCGAAAATCAAAAAAGACATTATTAGCATATTAATTCCAAGGGTTATTTCTAAAAATCCACAGTATACTCATTTATTTAATGAAAACATTAAATACCACATCAACCCAACCGGAAAATTTGTTATTGGAGGTCCTCATGGTGATACCGGGTTAACCGGAAGAAAAATTATTGTAGATACCTATGGAGGAAAAGGAGCTCACGGAGGTGGTGCTTTTTCAGGTAAAGACCCGTCTAAAGTAGATCGAAGTGCGGCTTATGCAACACGTCATATTGCAAAAAATTTGGTTGCAGCCGGTGTTGCAGATGAAATTTTAGTGCAAGTTTCGTATGCTATTGGTGTTGCAGAACCAACTTCTATTAATGTAAATACTTATGGCACTTCTAAAGTTAATATGACAGATGGAGCAATCAGTAAAATTGTAGAAAATATCTTTGATATGCGTCCTTATTTTATTGAACAACGTTTGAAATTGAGAAATCCTATTTACAGTGAAACGGCTGCTTATGGACATATGGGCAGAACTCCTGAAACTATAACTAAAACATTTAATGCTCCGGGTGGTTTATCAAAAACTATTGAAGTAGAATTATTTACTTGGGAAAAATTAGACTTCGTAGATCCTGTGAAAAAAGCTTTTGGATTATAAGTACAAACTTATCCATAAAAAACCCTGACTTCAAAATAAGAATCAGGGTTTTATTTTTTATAGATTATACCTAAGTGTAAAAATTAAATAACGAGGCTGAACAACGTATTGCGATGTAGAAAAAAATGTCTGATTGAAACTATCATCATTTAAAGATTTCGTATCTAATAAATTGGTAACACCAACTCTATACTCCATTTTTGCATCTTTTTTACGATAGCTTAAACTCGTATTTAAAAAATCATATTCATTATTGATAGTACCATTTGAATTTGAATAATTGTAATAATCATATTCTGCATTGAATGAAAATCCATCCAAAAAGAAATAATCCAAGCGAGCAAATGGTTGTTGCGTTTTAAAAGTGGCACTTTCATAATCATTCAGAGTTATACTGTAACCCACTTCAATATTAGGCCATTGTTTGAACTGAGTTCCTAACGAAGCTCTGTAAATTTGGCTAAACGATTCGGTTGTCTGTAATCTCTCCACTTGAATAGTATTTACTTCAAAAACTCTAAGGGTATTAAATTTTGACCAGTTCAAGTTGGCTCCCACATTCGCTTTATAATATTTCAAAAAAGTGCGTTGATAACCAATTGTTCCATTTATACTTTCGTTTTCCACATCTAGGTTTACTCTTTCATTCAATTGGTATATTCCATTAAAAAACGCCCTATTCACAATTGGATCAGTAGTTTTGGAATAAATTAAATTACCAAAAATAGTTGTATAGTTAAAGAGATTATATTTAAAGTAACGCAAGGAATGTGTTTGTTGCAAGGCATTCTCTAACAAACGATTACCTCTGTTAAACGAGTTAAAATTACTAAACGTTAATCCTTGCACAAAAGAATTTATATCGCTAAAAACATTACTCATTCGGTAATTATAAGTCAACGATTCCGATTTTTTTATTTGATATTGTGCAAATACATCCGGTAAAATTCTTGAGAAATCATCTCTAACTCTGGAATTTAACTGATCATTGTACGTATTATACAAATGAAAACTAACGCCCGGATTGAACGTAAATTTACCGGTAATAAATTTGTAGTGTACCCCTAAATAAGCATCATTAAAACTATAACGAACATCATTTTTGTAATCATCTGATTCCAGAACAAAATTTGTACCATCATCCAATGCTTGAAAAATTCCGGAGTTATAACTTTGGTTGGAATTGGTGTTTCCTATGGTGATATTAATGTTGCTTTTTGATGTAAGTGAATAGTAATAATCAATTTTGGCATCTAACTTATTTGTCTTCACAAAACGAGTTTGATTGATATTAAAACTACTTTGATTGACATCAAAAAGCCCCAACTCTTCAAAAGGTTCGTTTAATAAATTCGGATTATAAAGCGGATCTTCATCTTGATAAAGATGTTGCATTTCTAATGCCCATGTATTTTTTTCGTCTTGAGTCCAAAACATGTTCACACTTTGATTTAATGTAAGCGGATCTTGTTTTTTAAATGAATTAATGCTATTTAAATTCTGACTCCCGTCGAAAGAGGTTTCATTGGTTTCCAATAAATTTGCTTCTTCTTGATTGGATCTTTTTAAAGAAACATCATAATCGAATTGAAAGTTTGAGTTAGGTTTAAATTTGGAACCAAATTTAATAATAGACAGATTATTAGTTAAATTCGAAATATCACTTCTGTTTTCTTGTGTTGCAACTTGTGTTGAGTTTGGCAGAAAATATTCAAATCGCGATTGTGTATTAGTTAGTGTTTTGTCGGATGTAAAAACCGCAAAACCACTTACATTCCATGTTTTCGAAATTTGTTGTGTTACATTTGCGGCTCCAAATTTTGTGTCAATTTCAGCGGCACGATTATTTCGCTGCGTTGAAATTCCTAAATCGTTGGAAGAAACGTTAAAGTTAGTACCACTACGACTGATTGTGTTTCTCGAACCACCGGTTAACCTAAAATAATCACGCAATGAAAAAGGCACATCGCCGATATTATTAAAATTTGAAAGTACGTTTATACTCGTATTCGGGCTATAATAAAACAATTTGGGGTTGATTATGTAACGTTCATCCGGCCCCACACCGGCCGAAATATCGCCAAACCAAAATTTATTTTTCCCTTTTTTGAGTTTAATATTGATTGCAATGTCATCATTGTTATTTTCTAATCCGCGAAGCTGACTCACTTCGGTGTAATTACGCAACACTTGAACTTTGTCTACGGCATCTGATGGAATATTTTTTGCACCTAATTTCGTATCTCCTTCAAAAAACTTTTTTCCATCAACCAAAAGTTGAGATACTTTTTTACCTTCCACTTCAATTTCACCATCGGCATTTACATCAACACCTGGTAGTCTTTTGAGTACATCTTCTAATTTCCGTTCGGTGCCTGTTTTAAAAGAATCGGCATTGTAAATAATTGTATCACCACTAATAGAAACAGGCATTTCCTGTACAATTTCAACTCCTTCTAAATCAAAACCACCTTCTTTTAGAATTAAAATTTTTTGAATATCATCTTCTTTGGTTTCAACTGAAACATCAAGAGGTTGATAACCAATGTAACTCACTTTTATTTTGTAGGTTGAATTTGCTTTTAAACTTAATTGAAATTTTCCCTTATCATTTGTAATTGCATAAGAATCCATTGCTTTAGTTAATTGGTTTACCGCCATTACATTAGCCATTTCCAATGGTTTTTGTAATGAATCCTGAACAAAACCCTCTAACCGAACTGTTTGTGAAAAGGAAAAAAAAGAAATAAATAAGCAAAGAGTTAAAAAATATTTTTTTGTCATGTTAAATTGTACCTATATGTTAAAATACCGTCGCTTATCCTCCAATTCGGAATTGCGTTCCGCCTCTGCCACCTCTACCTTGATTCATTTCTCGCATTTCAGCCATTTTTTCCATGACAATTTTATCATATTCTGCCTGCGTAACTTCCTTACCATTTTTTGGAGCTTTAATCTCTTTTTTATCTTTTGTATTCAAAACTACTTTTGAACATAAAATAACCGTTTTCCCATCTGTGACTTCTAAAATCAAACCCGGTAATCCCCAATAATTTTCCGGCCCTTGATTAATTGGAATATCCGGAGTATACCAAGCTGTAATTTGCACTTCAGAAGGCATTTCCCAACCATCCATAAAATTTGTAGTTTTGGTTTCTTCTTTCTTTTCCTCTTTTACAACTTCTTTGTCATCCTTTTTTTCTTCCTCTTTCTTTCTTCTGAAATTTCTAAAGTCAGATTGACTAACCGGTCTAACTGCTGTGGCTTTAAAACATAAATAATTACCAATTTGTTTCGTTTCGCCCTCAAGTTTCCAATTTAATTTTGGCAATGTGTCTTTTACCAAAAACTCTTTTCCAAAAAACTCTTTATCAACAGTAAAAATTTTTTCTTTCACATTTTTATAATGTGTTCCGCCTCCACCCATCATGTTGCTCATCATTCGCATTCCGCCACCTTGTCCCGGAGCATCTAATTTCTCTTCTTCTTTGTAGATTGAAGCGTTTCTGTCGAAATTTAAAACAAACGTTTTTTCAAACATTTTTTTCATCCGCTCTTCAAACATTTTCTGCATTTCAGGAGTAATCTCTCTATTTCCGGCAAGTGTTGCTTTAGCATCAGCGGTGCTTGTTTTTGATTCATACACAGCCATTCCCTGAAAATCTTGTGCAAAAGCACTAATAATAGCTGCAAAAAAAGTAAGTAAAGTAACTACAATAGTTTTCATCGCAAAACGTTTTATGTTGACAGAACAAATATGACGAGTTATTTGGGTTTTTGTTACCAAGATTTTGTTAAAAATTAAGGTATTCTTACAAAATATTTATCATTATAATTGTATTTTAGCCAAGATGAAAAAAATAATTATTTCTTTTTGGATGTTTTTTGCAGCGTTAGCATTTTCGCAAGAAAAGAAAATTACACCAATATTACTTTCTTCTCAGCAACTTATAGCTGATGAATTCATTACAATGGATTCATTTGGCTATTATTATTTCATCAAAGGAAATGTTTTTTACAAACAAAAGGAAAATGAATTGTTACAATATAAAAATCTTTCTTTGGGAAAAATTACCCATGTTGATTTACAAAATCCATTGAAAATTGTCCTTTTTTATGAAGGATTTAATTCAGTGATTACCTTAGATAATCAATTGAATGAAACGGCATCGATTAACTTTTCAAAAATTCAGAATAACCCGATTGTGACTACTGCTGCAGGATTAGCTTCACAAAACAGACTTTGGATTTTTAATTCGTTACAAATGCAATTGGGATTGTATGATTTTAACAAACAAGTTTTTCAACCCTTGTCTCAACCTTTTCAGCAACCGATTGTATTTTATCAAACCGATTACAATCAATTTTATTGGATCGATTCAAACGGACTTGTTTCTTATTCTGATGTGTTTGGAAAAGTTTCTTCTTTAGGTAAAATACCTCCATTTGACTTGGCACAAATTATTACCAATGAATTGATGGTTTATCAAAGTGGAAATCAATTGTATTATCACTATTTTAAAGATAACAAAAGTTCATTAATTAATTTAGGTGAAAAAATCATTGAAAAATTTCAGATTAAAGACCAATTTTTGCTTATTTTTACCAACAACGAAATAAGAAAATATCAAATTAATTTACCGTAATGCACATAGCAGTAGCAGGCAATATTGGAGCCGGAAAAACCACTTTAACACGACTATTAGCCAAACATTTTAAATGGGAACCGCATTTTGAAGATGTGGTGGACAATCCTTATTTAGACGATTTCTATCATCAGATGGAACGTTGGTCGTTTAACTTACAGATTTACTTTTTAAACAGTCGATTCAGACAGGTTTTGCAAATTCGTGAAAGCGGAAAGAAAATTATTCAGGATAGAACGATTTATGAAGATTCGCATATTTTTGCTCCTAACCTCCATGCTATGGGCTTAATGACTAATCGTGATTTTAATAATTACAAATCATTGTTTGAGTTAATGGAAAGCATGGTGCAATCACCGGATTTATTGATTTATTTAAGAAGTTCGATTCCCAATTTAGTAAGTCAAATTCACAAAAGAGGTCGTGAATACGAAAATACAATTTCAATTGATTATTTAAGTCGATTGAATGAACGTTACGAAGCTTGGATTCAAAGTTACGACAAAGGAAAACTGCTTATAATTGATGTGGACAATATTAACTTTGTAGATAATCCGGAGGATTTAGGGATGATTATCAATCGAATTGATGCTGAGATTAATGGTTTATTTTAAAAATATTCTATGCCGTTAGTAAATCCACTTCCATCCAATCACGATGAAGAAACAAAAAAATTAGCTGAATTTTTTAATGAAACCCTAGGTTTTTGTCCAAATTCAGTTCTTACCATGCAACATCGTCCCGCAATTTCTAAAGCTTTTATAAATTTGAACAAAGCTGTGATGGAAAATCAAGGCCGAGTATCTTCTGCATTGAAAAGAATGATTGCTTGGGTTAGTAGTAATGCAACTGGCTGTCGGTATTGTCAAGCACATGCCATCCGTTCAGCGGAACGTTATGGTGCGGAACAAGAACAATTGGACAATATCTGGGAATATAAAACTCATCCTGCATTTTCTGAGGCAGAACGAGCTGCTTTAAATTTTGCGTTGGCTTCTTCTGTGATTCCAAATGCTGTTGATGATGAAATAAAAACCAATTTATATAAATATTGGGATGAAGGAGAAATTGTTGAAATGTTGGGAGTAATTTCACTTTTTGGTTACTTAAACCGATGGAATGATTCGATGGGAACAATTATTGAAAATGGAGCTGTAGAAAGTGCACAACAATACTTAGTTAAAACCGGCTGGGAAAAAGGGAAACACATTTAATTGAAGGTATCAAATAGACTTTTTATTCTTATTTCCTTAGATGGCTTTGATAAATTAATTCTATAAACTTGATTGGGCAAAATATCAAAATAATTATCACTTATGTGATTATTGCCTTCCGTTGAAAAATATACATTTTTTGCTAAAACATCTGTAGTAACTTCGATCGTTAAGTCATCTATTTTTTTAATTGCAATTGTTGGCTTTTCTAGGGCTAACGCCTTTGGTTTTACAAAATAAAACGCAGTTGAAGTCAATTTTTTTTCTGAAATAAATATAATATTTAATAATGATTTTTTTAAATCCACCTCAGAAATAGCGGTTTTTAAAAGTGTAAAATAAGACCCTCTCGAATTTGGTTTTACTACAATTTTCAATGATTTTGAAAAAAGTAACTTTCCTTTAAAATCAATATTTTGAATTTCTAAATTCCCTGAAATAGTCTGCAAATCATCATTTACAATACAAATTTTATACGAATCATTTTCTTCTTGAACTGAAATCAGTAAATTTTCATAGCTCTTTTTCGCTTGATAATGAAAGGCCTTCCAATTTCCATAATAATCCAACGAACTCCAAGACGTAACAGGCCAGCAATCATTCAACTGCCAGAATAACGTTCCCATGCAATACGGTTTGGCTCTCCGGTGAGCTTCGATGGCAATTTTCATCCCACGAGCTTGTAATAATTGGGAAACATATAAATAATCTTCAAAATCTTTGGGCACCACAAAATCGCGTTCCATGTATTCGTTGATGGTTTCGTATCCAATTGGATGTTTCTGATGATTTTTAAAAGCTTCAGATGTAAAATTTAGATCTTCAACCGCTACCACTTTTTGTAAGGTTTCCAAACTGGGCATCCCTTGAAAACCATATTCGCTTACAAAACGTCCTACTTTTTTCTCATACATTTCAAAGGGTTCTTTTCCCCACCAAACACCCCAATAATGTACATCGCCTTGGGTTAAACTTTCTTTTCTTCCCCAACCTTTTGAGGGTGAGGATGACCAATAAATATTCTTTTCTTTTGGCAATAAACTATCCAAAGTTTTCGGAATCATTTCATGAAATACTTTTTTATATTCGTTCCAAATTTGAGTCGAATCCGCTTTTGAATAGTTGAATTGTTTTTGCCAACCCCAATTGTGCCAACCTTCATCATTCTCATTATTACCACACCAAATGGCAATACTTGGATGATTTTGTAAGCGATTTATATTATCAATTACTTCTTGTTTTACATTTTCTACAAATTTTTCATCACCAGGATACATCGAACACGCAAACATAAAATCTTGCCACACCAAAATTCCGTTGGCATCACAAGCTTCATAAAAGGCATCATCAAAATAAACGCCGCCACCCCAAACGCGAAGCATGTTCATATTCGCTTTTTTAGCATTTTCAACTAAAGAAAAATAAGTGGAATCCGAAATTCGTGGTAAAAAACTATCGGGCGGAACCACATTAGCCCCTTTCATGAAAACCGATTTCCCATTTAATTTGAAATAAAAACTTTTTCCAGCTTGGTCTCTTTCCTGAATTAATTCGATAGTTCGCAAACCAATATCCAGCTTTATTGTATCTAAAAACTGATTTTTCTGACTGATTTCAACAGTAAAAGGATACAAATTCGGATCACCTAATCCGTTACACCACCACAATTTTGGATTCGTAATTTCATATTGCATTTGAATTCTGTTCTTTCCTTTTTTAAGATTGAAAGTTTGAGATTTGTCATTGATTTTTAACTGAATCGTTTTGACCTTGGAAACGTAAATTTCGGTTGTGAATTCTAAAATCGCTTTTTTATCATTCAATTCGATTTGGCTGTATTTTATATTTTCAATTTTAGCCGAATTCCAAAATTTTAATTGGACTTTTTTCCAAATTCCAGCCGTAACAAATCGTGGCCCCCAATCCCAACCGAATTGATATTGTGCTTTTCGAACAAAAATGCGTTCTTTTTCTGGTAAGGTATAAGGTAATTTTGAAGCTTCCTCTTTTCCTTTTTGAACTGCGGAATGAAAAACTACTTTTAAATGATTTTTTCCTTTTTTAAGATAATTTTTTGCAGAAATTGTCCATTTTCGGAACATATTATTGGCTTCTAAAACTTGTTTTCCGTTCAAAAAAACGGTTGCATACGTATCCAAACCTACAAATTCTAAATCGATATTTTGGTTTTTTAGTTCCGATTCTGATAGTATAAAATGGGTTTCATATTCCCAGTTTTCATTTTCAATCCATTGCAATTGTTTTTCATTGGCACCAAAAAAAGGATCTGGAATTAATTGGTTTTGAAACAAATCGGTGTGAATAGTTCCGGGAATGGTTGCCTTGTGTTTTTGAACTTCGTGTTGTTTGTTGAATGTCCAGTTTTCGGTAGATAAATTGCGATAGGAAGTCTGTGCTGAAACGGAATAACAGATGAAAATTAGAAATAATGTAATTTTTTTAAACATATAAGTCATATAAGTTTGAAAGTGAAAGTTATAACTTAAAGGAGTTCATTTAAGTTCAATTAAAATTGTAACATTTTCTTTAATTGAATAATTTCTTCTGGATTTGCGATTACACTTCCATCGGTGATAGCGGAAGAATGATACCAATTGGCATTTACCATTTCATTTAATTCGGAAATATTGGTCGAACGCAAACCGCCACCGGGCATGATTTCAATACGATTATTGGCATGAAGTACCATTTGCATTAAAACTTCTTTTCCTTCCATCACATTTGGAAAAGTTCCAGAAGTTAGAATCGTTGAAAAGCCACAAGAAATGACATCCTCTAATGCTTGTTCATAATCTGAAATCTCATCAATAGCTCTGTGAAATGTGCAAGGAAATGGTTTCGATAAATCGACTAAGGCTTTATTTTGTTCAATATTAATTGAATTATCTTCATTTAAAATTCCTAAAACAAATCCGTTGACTCCTAACTTTTTGATGATTTCAATTTCCGACTTCATTTGCTCAAATTCAGAATTAGAATAAACGAAATTTCCACCTCTTGGGCGAATCATTGTATATATATCGATTGTCAAATGTTGACGAGCTTTTTGAATCGTTTCAATTGTTGGAGTTGTACCTCCAACTGACATATCTGAACACAATTCCACTCTATCAGCTCCTGCTTTTTGAGCAATTAGGGCAGATTCAAGGTTAAAACACGCGATTTCGATTTTTTTCATTATTTTAAAAAGTACTTCGCATCGATTAATTTATTTCCGGTTGCATCATGAACAGCATAATTGAATCCACCTTGTATGCAATACGAACCATATTCACCTTTTTTGTTTAATGCGATAAAGCCAACTTGGATATCTTTTAGATTTTTACCCCGATTTTGTGTTAGTTTTACTATTCGCATTACCGCTTCTTCACACGCTTTTTGTGGTGATTTTCCTTGTCGCATTAATTCCACTACTAAATGACAGCCCGTAATTCGGATGACTTCTTCTCCGTGACCTGTTGCGGTTGCGGCACCAATTTCGTTATCCACATACAAACCGGCACCGATAATAGGAGAATCGCCAACACGTCCATGCATTTTAAAAGCCATCCCGCTGGTAGTACATGCTCCCGACAAATTTCCTTGTGCATCCAAAGCAATCATTCCGATAGTGTCGTGATTTTCGATATTAGCTTTTGGAATGTATTCGCTTGTTTTGAGCCATTCTTTCCACTCTTTTTCGGATTCTTCCACCAAAAGATTTTCTTTTTTAAAGCCTTGTTGCAACGCAAATTGCAACGCACCTTCGCTAACTAACATGACATGAGGCGTTTTTTCCATGACGGCTCTAGCTACAGAAATAGGGTGTTTGATGTGTTCCAAACAAGCTACTGAACCGATATTTGAAAATTCGTCCATGATACACGCATCCAACGTTACCCGCCCTTCTCTATCCGGACGACCGCCATAGCCAACGCTTCGTTCTGTAGGATCTGCTTCGGTAAGTTTTACACCAACTTCAACAGCATCGAGTGCACGTCCTTTGTTTTTCAATACTTCCCAAGCGGCTTCATTGGCTTGAAGGCCAAAATTCCATGTGGAAAGCACGATGGGTTTGTTTGAGTTTTCTGAAATTATTTCCTGCTTTTCTGAATCGGATTGAAAAGAATGCAACGCCACTCCGGCAGTTGCCAAAGCTGTTGTTTTAATAAAATCTCGTCTGTTTGCCATATTATTCAATTGAAATTTCATCGATAAATAACCAAGCATTGGCACCTGCACCCGGATTTCCGTCCGGAATTATGCCTAAATTCTTTGCTATTATTTTAATGTATTTTGCTTGTACATTTTTACATAATTCTTCAATAGTACCGTTCAACTTTTCGATTTCTGCAGATGAAAACTTTTTAATTGAAATGTATTTCAAACCATCTTCAGAAGCCATAAACTCAATTTCTTTCGGATAATAAATCCAACTTCCTGTGCTTTTCAAAACATTCAATTTTATTTTTGAAATAGGTTCAACTTTCTCTAAATCAATAGTAGCGATGACATCTTTTCCTGAAAACCCGAGCCAATCTCTTCCAAACTTGGAAGGATTTCCTTTCATTCCGTCCACTAAAGTAAAGCTTCCACCAATACCATAATTTTCATGTGGTGGATGTACTAATTGAATTCTCTTTCCGGATGATTTAGTGATATTAAAACATTGTTCAATGGTGTTACTTTTTTGCTTTTCATTTTCAAAATAAGCTGCTTTAATACATCCACTCTTTGTAATTGGAATGGGATTAGAATACATTGCTGAATAATAAGATGGTTCTGAACCATCTGTTGTAAAACGAATTCCGCTAGGATTAACCGCTTTCAAAATAAATTCTACACCTTTTATCCCGGAAGAAACTTCAGTCGTTACTTCATAAATTGCTTTACTAAAATTAATACCACTCTTTTCGTAAAAATCAAAATGATTGATTAATCGCTTTTCAAAATTTTTATACTCTGAAGCGTTTGCAGTTCCCCACAAGACCTCTGAAAGAGCGGCCATTCTTGGCATAATCATATATTCAACATGTTCAGGTGTTTCAATATATTCAGTCCAAACATTGGCTTGAGCACCTAGAATATAGGTTACTTCTTCCTTTGATAATTCATTTGGCGTTGGATTAAAAGAATACACTTTTTCAACTGGCGTATATCCTCCAAAGGCAATTGGTTCATTCTTTGGATCGCCTTGATAATGATCAAAATAGCAATGTGATCCTGGTGTCATCACCACAAAATGCTTTTGCTTCGCAGCAGTAATTCCGCCTTCAGTGCCACGCCAACTCATTACAGCGGCATTTGGAGCGAGTCCGCCTTCGAGAATTTCATCCCAACCGATTATTTTTCGCCCTTTAGAATTGACAAATTTTTCAATTCGTTGAATGAAATAACTTTGTAATTCATGTTCGTCTTTTAAACCTTCTTTTCTTATTAAAGTCTGGCAATGAGAGCAGTTTTTCCATCTAATTTTCGGACTTTCATCACCACCAATGTGAAGGTATTTAGAAGGAAACAAATCCATCACCTCTGATAAAATATTCTCTAAAAAAGAAAATGTTCCATCTTTTGGACAAAAAACATCATCCAAAACGCCCCATCCTTTTGCAACTTCAAAAGGTCCACCTGTACAGGAATATTCCGGATAGGCGGCTAAGGCAGCTAAGGAATGACCGGGCATTTCTATTTCTGGAACAATTGTCACATGGCGTTGTTGTGCATAATTGACTACCTCTTTGATTTCTTCTTGTGAATAATAACCTCCATAACGAACCGTATTAAATCGTTGTTCGTTATAATGCCCAACCATGGAACCGTTTCGCCAAGCTCCAATTTCGGTAAGTTTTGGATATTTTTTTATCTCAATTCGCCATCCTTGGTCGTCGGTTAAATGCCAATGAAACATGTTCATTTTATACATGGCTATATAGTCAATGTACTTTTTAATAAAATCAATGGAAAAAAAATGACGAGACACATCGAGGTGCATTCCTCTCCATTTGTATTTTGGTTCGTCAACGATTGTTAAACACGGAATTTTTACATTATCAGATTTTTGATAAGGAATAGATTGTAAAAAAGTTTGAATCCCGTAAAATATTCCTTGACTAGAAAAGGAAGAAAATCGAACACTATTTTTAGAAATTGAAACTTGATATTTTTCTTTATCAAATCCAATTGTATCAGGAATTTGAATGGACATTTGAATACTTTTCCCTTTTGGATAAGAAGAAGTAATTTGTATATCTAAACCCGTTTTCATCTTAATATTTTCCTTTAGAAATATTGCTTCAAAAGAATTTATCTCCGAAGAAAAAATGACTGTGTTTTTATCAAGTTCAAAATACTCATTCGTGACTTCAATTTGTTTAGGAATTGGAATAAGTGGTAAATTTTCTTGACTATATCCCAAAAAGGATAGAAACAGAAAGATAGAAAGAAAAAATTTAGTCATGATAGTTCTTTGTTCACGCTAAATTTAGTAAAAATAAAAATGCCTCGCAGTTGCAAGGCATTTTTTTATGTTTATCAGAACAATTTATTGTTTTTTAAACGCTTCTATTTTTGCAGTTACTTCTTCGTCAGTTCCTTCAAAAGTTATAGTGTCTGATTTTGTTTCACCATTTTCTGTAGTGGAAACTGAAACAGAAGCCACTACTTTTCCATCAGCGTTGACAGATTTTTCTATTGAAACATTTTTAGAAATTTCTTTTGTGTTTTCATTCATGTACTTACAATTCTTGTTCGTACAACCTTTTTCAATACATTCTTCTTTAGTCATTGAAGCACACATTTCTGTTTCAGAACAACAACCTGGCTTTTCAGTAATGGTTGTTGCATCATGACCTCCTAAAATTGGGGCAATTACCAATCCAATTAAACACGTTAATTTGATTAAAATATTCATCGATGGACCGGAAGTATCTTTAAATGGATCACCCACGGTATCTCCGGTTACGGCTGCTTTGTGAGCATCGGAACCTTTGTAGGTCATTTCACCATTAATCATTACACCGGCTTCGAAAGATTTTTTAGCATTATCCCAAGCACCACCGGCATTGTTTTGGAATACAGCCCAAAGCACACCCGAAACGGTAACTCCGGCCATGTAACCCCCTAACATTTCGGCAATTAATTTATTGTCATATCCTAACAACATTGGTAAAACCGCAATTAATATTGGGAAACCAATCGTTAAAATACCCGGTAACATCATTTCACGTAAAGCGGCTTTCGTTGAAATTTCCACACATTTGCCATATTCGGGTTTATTTTTACCTTCCATGATTCCCGGAATTTCTTTGAACTGACGACGAACTTCATACACCATGTCCATAGCAGCTTTTCCAACTGAATTCATTGCCAAAGCAGAGAAAACCACCGGAATCATTCCACCCACAAACAACATCGCTAAAACCGGAGCTTTAAAAATGTTGATTCCGTCGATTCCTGTAAACGTTACATACGCAGCAAATAAAGCTAACGAAGTTAACGCTGCAGAAGCAATTGCAAATCCTTTTCCGGTTGCCGCAGTTGTGTTTCCAACAGAATCTAAAATATCGGTACGCGTACGAACTTCTTTAGGTAATTCACTCATTTCGGCAATACCACCGGCATTATCAGAAATTGGTCCGAAAGCATCAATAGCTAACTGCATTGCTGTGGTAGCCATCATCGCAGAAGCAGCTAAAGCCACACCATAAAAACCTGCTAACGCATACGAAGCCCAAATAGCTCCTGCAAAAATTAACACCGTTGGGAAAGTAGAAATCATACCCGTTGCTAAACCGGCAATTACGTTTGTTCCTGCTCCGGTTGATGATTTTTGTACAATCGCCAAAACAGGTTTTGTACCTAAACCTGTGTAATATTCTGTTACCGATGAAATAACACCCCCTACAAATAATCCAACAATGGTGGCGTAGAATACTCGCATGGATGAAATTTCTTTTAATCCTTCTCCAAAGAATTCCATATTCATGGTTTCTGGCAACATGTATTTTACCAATACAAAACACGAAACAGCAGTCAATGCAATTGAAACCCAGTTTCCAATGTTTAAAGCACCTTGTACTTCTTTTTCTTTAGCATTGTTATCTTTAATTTTTACCATCATGGTTCCGATGATCGAGAATAAAATTCCGAACCCGGCAATGGCCATTGGTAATAAAATTGGTCCGATTCCACCGAAAGCATCTTCTATAGAACCACCCATATCTTTAATCACATAATTTCCTAAAACCATTGCTGCCAAAACGGTTGCTACATAGGAACCGAACAAATCGGCACCCATACCGGCTACGTCTCCTACATTATCACCAACGTTATCCGCAATAGTTGCAGGATTACGTGGATCATCCTCCGGGATTCCGGCTTCTACTTTACCTACTAAATCGGCACCAACATCGGCGGCTTTAGTATAAATTCCACCACCGACACGAGCGAATAATGCAATTGATTCAGCACCAAGAGAGAATCCGGCTAAAGTTTCCAACACAATGGTCATGTCATCTGTTGAAGTCCAAGTTCCTTTCATAAAGAAATGGAATAATATGATAAAGAAACCTGTTAAACCTAAAACAGCTAAACCGGCTACACCTAATCCCATTACGGTTCCACCACCAAAAGATACTTTTAAAGCTTGTGGCAAACTCGTACGAGCAGCTTGCGTAGTTCTTACATTTGTTTTGGTAGCAATTTTCATTCCCATATTTCCGGCTAAAGCAGAGAAAACTGCTCCGAAAATAAACGCTACTACTATTAATATATGTGTGGTTGGAACGATAAACGATATTCCTGCTAAAGCAATACTTGCTCCAAAAACAAAGAAAGTTAATAATCGATATTCCGCTTTAAGAAAGGCCAAAGCACCTTCGTAAATGTAATCTGAAATCTCTTTCATTTTACCATCACCGGCATCTTGCTTTAAAACCCATGCTCTTTTGGCCCACATAAATGCTAAACCAATTAATGCCATGATTAACGGCACATAAATCATAATTGAATCCATAAAAATGTATTTTATAATTTTTTTAACGATTGCAAAAGTAACAAAATAGGAATAAAAAAAAGCAACAATTCCAATTAGAATGTTGCTTTTTTTACTAAAACAGTAAATTCTTTAACGAATACTAAACAAACCAGCCGTTTTGTTTTCCAAATTTGTAAAGCGATCGACACATTTTTCTATAATTTCTTTCGCTTCGGTGACATCTCCCCAGCCTTCTACATCCACTTTTTTCTGCTCTAAATCTTTGTACACTTGGAAAAAATGTTCAATCTCCTTCAATAAATGTGGATTAACATCGGATAAATCGTTTAATTTATTCCAAATTGGGTCGGAAACCGGCACACAAATCACTTTTTCATCCGGTCCTTTTTCGTCTGCCATGTGGAAAACACCAATTGGTTTTACTTCCATCACACAACCCGGGAAAGTAGGTTCTGTGACCAAAACCAATACATCTAATGGGTCTCCATCTAATGCTAACGTTTCCGGTATAAAACCATAATCGGCAGGATACATCATCGAAGAAAAAATCATTCGATCATAACGGATTTTTTTTAATTCAAAATCGTATTCATATTTATTTCGACTTCCTTTTGGTATTTCGATTAACACATCGAATGATTTTTGTTTTGCTGCACTCATATAGTTGTTTTATTTACAAAAAAATAGGGCTACAAAGGTAAGGCCTTATCTTTAAAAGTGATGCTTGTAAACAACTTTTAAGGATTTAACAACATTGTCTGTAAAGTTTTAGAAACAATGAAAAAAATGAATAGAAATATTTTTGAATTAAAAATAAAATCCAAATGAACCTTTGATTGTAAAATTATTTGCATCGGGAAGATGGCGGTAATTTCCTCGCCAAGAACAGTCGATACGGAAGACTTTGAAGATATTTCCGATTCCGGCACTGTATTCCCAATACGGTTTATCCGGTGACAAATAGTTCAATCCCGAAGCATTTAAAGCTCGGTTTGCATCAGAGACTGTTCCAACAACCGCTTTTACACCAACAATTTCTCGCAAATTTAAATCTCTTAACCCCGGAATTCTCGATAATATTCGACCTAAAAAATGATGTTCCAATTGCAACGTTGCATATTCATCCGTTACAAACTCATAGAAATTTAAGTTATTGAAAGTGTTTTCAATTAAAAAATACGATTGGTTTCCCGGGACAACACTCATCAAACCAAGCGGCACCTCCCCAAACGTTTTTCCAGCTTCTGTAATAACATTTAATCGTCCGAAACCGCCCACTAAAATTGGTTGCTTGATGTATAATTGTATTTTTTGATAATCGAAATCACTGTCAAAAACACCTTTTAGTCCTTGGCTATAATTAACAAAAATTCTTGTGAATGGGCTATCTACAATACTTCTTTCAACGCCATACCCAACCGTTTTTCTTCGGGGTGTATAATCTACGGAAAAATTAATCTCAGATTGAGCTACTTCGCTTTTTATTCCTGTTGGTGAATCAGGTGAAAAATAAGCTAAACTAAATTTATCCCAAGCAGGTTTTAAGGTTCGATAGGAAAAACCGGTTTCAAAAGTTAGGTTTTTAATGGGCTCAATATTGAAAGAAACCATACTTAAATTGATGCTTGTCAAGTTGTCATTGGCTCCGGCCATAAACAATCCGTTGGACGCAAAACTTCTCCCGAGTACGTTGTTTGTGGTGGTCAAACTGGCTCCAATTTGTTCAATATCTCGCCTATTCCCACCTTCGAGAATGAGTCGATTTCGCTTGTTCAATAATACCTTTCCGGAAACACCATATTTAAATTGGTTATCTTCAAATCCGTAAGCGGTATAAAATTGCAAACGCCATGGATCATTTTGACCAAAATAAGTTCTACCGCCTGCACGAAGGCGAAACCCTTCCACTTCATTATAACCAAAGGTTGAAAAAATCGGACCAATGTCAAAATTACCTTTTTGAATGTAGCCACTACCTAAAATGGCAACCAAATCATACATTTGCTTGAATTTTTTCACAGTTTTGAGTGTGTCAAGCATTTTGTAAACCCCCAATTCGTCTTTACTCAAATTCTCAAATCGGTTTTCATGCCAATATTCATCAGAGCGACTATAGACTTCATTATCAATAAAATTGACTTCTTCTTTATAGAATTCTTTAGGTTTTTCGATGTTGAATTGATGATTTTTAAACAACGTTGTTCGTTTACCATAAACACCCTGAGATTCTTCTTTTTTGTTAAAAGCAAAATCAGACATCATGTGGTCTCTTTTTAATAAGAATACCGAATCACTAACTACTTCAAAATCTTGTTCAATGTAAATTTCTTTGACCCAGTTGATGTTCGCACTTTTGGTCACGGCCATGTTGATGTTTTTGATGGCAAACGTGGTATCATTCACCCAAAAATCCCCTTTAAATGTAAGTTCGCCTTTTCTACGGGGATAATAAACTATGTTATAACACCATTTATTATCAATATACATACTATCGGTTAAAGCATAATTGTAGACATCAATTCCGGTTCTGGACAATGGACTCACAAAATCTTTATCGAAAAACTTCAGGTAATTATCATAAATATCATAATCGGCATATAAATCTTTCACAAAAGCAATAATTTGTTGATTATTGCTAAAACCTGAATTTTTATTGGCTTTAAGAATTTCCTTTTCACGGTTGGAAACATTATCTCCATAAACTTCTGAAAGCGATTCATTTATAAATATCGGCAAATAGGTTTTTCCGGTAATTGCCGAAGTATCCATTTGTTCAAAAACGAATTCCATCCCTCTGAAGACCCTACTTTTCATAGTTGCACTATCGATGGTATTAAGATCAAACTCTACTTTTTCGTATTTATCATATTGGTATTGGTTGAATTGTCTTAAACCATTTTTCCGTTTTCTTTCCCAAATTTTGCGAAGAATATCAATAGCCGGATTATTTTTTTTGGACAATTTTCCGGAAACTAAAACCACTTCTCGAAGTGTTTCTCCTTCCGTTAAAGTTACTTTCATGTTATAGGTTACCGCTTTTTCAAGTTTTACATCTTGAGCGGTATAACCAATAAATGAGACAACTAAAACTCCATAACTTTTTTGAGATTCTAAATAAAATCGCCCATTTTCATTTGTAATTACTCCTTCAGTGGAGTTTTTGAAATAAACATTGGCAAATGGAATAGGGTCGTTGTTTTCATCCACAACAATGCCACTTACTTTGGTTTGAGCAATCATTGAGGCCGAAAAAAGTAAAAATAAAAAAAGTAGGCTTTTAATTTTCATTGCAATTTGTAAAAAAAAACTTCATCAAATAACACGTTGATGAAGTTTCAAATATAGTTTTTATTTTAATTATTTATACAAAACCTTTTTAACTGCTTTAATTACATCATTTGAATTTGGCAACCATTCTTTTAATAAAGACGGTGAGTAAGGAGCCGGAGTATCGGCTGTAGTTATTCTTTGAACCGGAGCATCTAAATAATCAAATGCTCTTTCTTGAACCATATAGGTTATTTCTGAGGCCACACTGGCAAAGGGCCATGCCTCTTCTAAAACAACTAAACGATTCGTTTTTTTAACCGAATTTAAAATGGCATCATAATCCATCGGACGAACCGTTCTTAAGTCGATGATTTCACATAAAATTCCTTCTTTAGCTAATTCATCTGCGGCTGCATAAGCTTCTTTAATTATTTTTCCAAAAGAAACAATGGTTACATCAGAACCTGCTCTTTTAATATCAGCAACGCCAAGTGGAATGGTATATTCTCCTTCCGGCACTTCCATTTTGTCTCCATACATTTGTTCTGACTCCATGAATATAACCGGGTCATTATCACGTATAGCCGATTTAAGTAATCCCTTTGCATCATACGGATTCGATGGAACCACAACTTTTAAACCCGGTGTATTGGCAAACCAATTTTCAAAAGCTTGCGAGTGTGTAGCAGCTAATTGTCCGGCAGAAGCTGTTGGTCCTCTAAAAACCATTGGCATAGGAAATTGTCCCGCTGACATTTGACGCATTTTGGCTGCGTTGTTAATAATTTGGTCAATTCCAACCAAAGAGAAATTAAACGTCATGAATTCAACAATCGGGCGGCAACCATTCATAGCTGAACCTACAGCAATCCCTGCAAAACCTAGCTCTGCAATTGGAGTATCAATTACTCTTTTGGGTCCAAATTCATCTAACATTCCTTTTGAAGCTTTGTAAGCCCCATTATATTCTGCTACTTCTTCACCCATTAAATAAATGCTTTCGTCACGACGCATTTCTTCGCTCATGGCCTCACAAATTGCTTCTCTGAATTGAATTGTTCTCATATCTCTATTTTCTTAAGTCTTTTTAACGAAAGGCAAAAATAAAAATTTAAAATCACTTTAATGCATATTTTGAGAGTAAAATAGTTGACAATTTTTTGTGTTATTTTAATTTAGAATTCGCAATAGTTGAGAGAAAAAAATTAAAAAACAATTATAATACCCTACGAAAACGATATAATACTGAAAAAATATTATGCACGCATACTAAAATTCGAAAATTTATTTGTACTTTCGTACCGAAAAATAATTTAAACCTATTATATGAAAATATTAGTTTGCATCAGTCATGTACCTGATACTACTTCAAAAATTAATTTTACAAACGGCGACTCTGAATTTGACACAAATGGAGTGCAATTTGTTATCAATCCGAATGATGAATTTGGTTTAACTCGAGCCATTTGGTTACAAGAGCAACAAGGAGCAAACGTAACTGTGGTTAATGTCGGCGGCCCTGATACAGAGCCAACCTTAAGAAAAGCATTAGCGATTGGAGCAAATGAAGCAATTCGTGTAAATGCTAATCCAACTGACGGGTTTTTTGTAGCCAAACAATTAGCAGAAGTGATCAAACAAGGACAATATGATTTAGTGATTTGCGGTAAAGAATCTTTAGATTATAATGGCGGAATGGTTCCCGGAATGATTGCCGGATTGTTAAGCTATAATTTTGTAAACTCATGTATTGATGTAAAAGTTGATGGTTCTTCTGTTAAAGCAATTAGGGAAATTGATGGCGGTAAAGAAACTATTTCAGCTTCTTTACCTTTAGTTATTGGAGGACAAAAAGGATTGGTTGAAGAAAAAGATTTAAGAATCCCCAACATGAGAGGGATTATGACTGCACGCACGAAAGCTCTAACCGTATTGGAGCCGATTGCAACTAATGTGAATACAAAAGCGGTAAAATTTGAAAAACCGGCTCCAAAATCTGCCGTGAAATTAGTTAGTGCCGACAATTTGGACGAATTAGTAAATTTATTGCACAACGAAGCAAAAGTTATCTAGTAACCAGTGTTCAGTTTTTAGTGTTCAGACACTTAAACTATAAAACCATTATTAAATTTTTAAAACTAAAAAATTATGTCATTATTAATATATGCAGAATCAGCAGAAGGGAAATTCAAGAAAGTTGCTTTTGAATTGGCTTCCTATGCAAAAAAAGTAGCTGAATCTTTAGGAACATCGGTAACTGCTGTAACGATAAATACCGCTGATGTTTCAGAGTTATCAAAATACGGTGTGGATAAAGTATTGAAAGTAAGCAATGATAAATTATCTTCTTTTAATGCAAAAGCATACGCTGATGTAATTAAACAAGCGGCTCAAAAAGAGGGAGCAAAAGTGATTGTACTTTCTTCCACAACTGACAGTATTTATTTGGCTCCATTGGTCACAGTTGGATTAGATGCGGGTTATGCTTCTAATGTTGTTGGTTTACCTTTGAGTATTTCGCCATTTCAAGTGAAAAGAAATGCTTTTTCTAATAAAGCTTTTAATATAACAGAAATTTCTACCGACGTAAAAGTAGTAGGTTTAGCTAAAAACTCGTATGGATTGGTAGAAAGTAATTCATCTTTATCAACCGAAGATTTTTCGCCTAGTTTAAATGATGCTGATTTTCATGTGAAAGTTGAAAGCGTAGAAAAAGTAACCGGAAAAGTAACCATTGCCGATGCAGAAGTGGTAGTTTCAGGCGGTCGGGGATTAAAAGGTCCCGAAAATTGGGCATTAGTAGAAGATTTAGCAACCGTTTTAGGTGCTGCCACGGCTTGTTCAAAACCGGTGTCCGATTTAGGTTGGAGACCTCACAGCGAGCACGTTGGACAAACCGGAAAACCAGTAGCTACTAATTTATACATTGCAATTGGAATTTCAGGAGCCATTCAACATATTGCCGGAATAAATTCATCAAAAGTTAAAGTGGTCATCAATTCTGATCCGGAAGCTCCTTTCTTTAAAGTAGCCGATTACGGAGTGGTTGGCGATGCTTTTGAAATTGTTCCTAAATTGACTCAAAAATTAAAAGAATTTAAAGCTCAAAATTCATAATTTTTTATAAATTGTGCCCTCATTGGGCTATCTAAATCGAGATAGTTGTATCTTTGTTTGGATAGCCCTTTTTTTTTATTACTAATTAAGCATAAATGCATAATTTTTAGTGCATTATAACATCATAATATGAGTCTTGTTAAACTAGCCATAAAAGGAATTTCTTACAGCCAAACCCAAAACGGTGCCTATGCATTGATTCTAAATGAAGTGGACGGAGAGCGAAAATTACCCATTGTTATTGGTGCTTTTGAAGCTCAATCCATTGCCATTGCGTTAGAAAAAGAAATAAAACCACCTCGCCCACTCACGCATGATTTGTTTAAAAATTTTGCCGACCGTTTTGATATTGTGGTGAAACAAGTGATTATTCATAAATTAGTGGATGGTGTTTTTTATTCGAGTATTATTTGTGAACGCGACAAAATCGAAGAGATTATTGATGCTCGAACTTCTGATGCTATTGCTTTGGCTTTGCGTTTCAATGCTCCCATTTTTACTTACAAAAATATTTTAGATAAGGCGGGGGTTTACCTGAAAGGAAATTCAATGGAACCGGAAAATGCCAACGAAGACAACGACGGTGTTTTAAGTACGCCTGAAACGTTTGGCACTGAAGAAACCACTCCGAAAGACAGTTACACCGGAAAAAGTGTTCAAGAATTATATGAATTGTTAAATGAAGCCGTACAAAACGAAGACTATGAAAAAGCGGCTAAGATAAGAGATGAAATCTCAAAAAAAGAATCTTAAATAATCCAACATCTATACCTTATAAAATGTATAAAAAAATATTTTTACTTGCTTTAACTATACTTTTATCAGTTGGTTTAAATGCACAAGAACTTGAAAAAAAATGGCAATTAAGTTCTTCTGAAACGGATTATTTAGAACTAAAAGAAGGTGGTTATGAACTCAAAATCACTTCCGATAGCCTTGCTCAAAAAGGTGATTATTTAGTACAGGATAATTATCTTTTTTTGTTTGAAAATGGTTCCGATGCACCAACTAAACGATTTACCATCACCTCAAAATCAGATTCGCTTTTAACCTTAAAATCAAAAGACAAAGCGTATTCATTTTTTTCTTCTAATAAAATAAAACCGGTTCAAAGTAAAGCAAAACTCATTGCCAGTGAAGGTTTTTCAATGACCAGTTTATGGAAAGGAATATTAGGAATGATTTCGCTGTTAACCTTAGCTTTTGTATTTAGTTCAAATCGAAAAGGGATTAATTGGAAAACTGTTGCAATAGGTGTTTTTGCTCAATTAGTTTTAGCTATCGGAGTATTAAAGGTTGAATTTGTAAAAAATCTTTTTGAATTCGTTGGAGGATTATTCGTAAAAGTTTTGGATTTCACTAGAGCCGGAAGTGAATTTTTATTGGGTGGCATGATGAATGTAGACAATTTCGGCTTCATCTTCCTATTCCAAGTTTTACCAACCATTATTTTCTTTTCCGCGTTAACTTCATTGTTATTTTATTTAGGAATTATACAAATTGTTGTAAAAGGTTTAGCGATGCTTTTAACCAAAATTCTCGGTATTTCAGGAGCAGAAAGTTTATCGGTAGCCGGAAATATCTTTTTAGGTCAAACCGAAGCTCCATTGATGATTAAAGCCTATTTGGAAAAAATGAATAAAAGTGAAATTCTTTTAGTAATGGTCGGCGGAATGGCCACAGTTGCCGGAGGAGTTTTAGCAGCTTACATAGGCTTTCTTGGTGGGAACGACCCTGTTTTACGTTTGGAATTTGCTAAACACTTGCTTGCTGCTTCAGTAATGGCCGCACCCGGTGCAATTGTTGTGTCTAAAATGCTATTTCCACAAACGGAAGCTATCGACACCAATGTTGAAGTTTCTAAAGAAAAAATCGGTTCAAATATACTTGATGCTATTGCCACCGGAACAACCGAAGGTTTGAAATTAGCGGCTAATGTAGCCGCCATGTTATTGGTTTTTATTGCATTTATTGCGATGATTAATTACACATTAGGTTGGATTGGCGGATGGTCCGGATTAAATGAAGTTATTGCCGCAAATACACCTTATTCAAAATTTTCGTTAGAAACCATTTTAGGAATTGTCTTTGCTCCCTTAATGTGGTTAATTGGTGTGGCTCAGGAAGACGTTATGCTAATGGGACAATTACTGGGAATAAAATTAGCTGCGTCAGAATTTGTAGGTTACATACAATTGGCTGAATTAAAAAATGCTGCTAATGCCATTCATTTTACGTATGATAAATCGGTCATTATGGCAACCTATATGTTATGTGGATTTGCCAATTTTGCATCGATCGGAATTCAAATTGGTGGAATTGGTTCATTAGCTCCCGGACAACGTAAAACACTTTCTGAATTTGGTTTAAAAGCAGTAATTGGCGGAAGTTTAGCGTCTTTACTTTCTGCCACAATAGCCGGAATGATAATTGGATAGCGTATGACACATCATTTTATTTGCAACCATTGCAAACATGAAAATAAAGTTTCAATAAGCGAAAGTGATCGAGGAACTTATCAAATGAATAAAGGTGATTTTAAAGATACGACTTGTATAAATTGTTTAAGAAAAGAGAAGACGCACATAAATGATATATTTGGTAAAGTATCAAGAAATCTTTTAATAATTGGTTTTTGTGCTGGATTACTTTTAAGTATTGTATTGTTTTTTATACTTGAAAATTACATTATCATTTCAACGGCTATTATTAGTATACCAACACTTGTTCTTGTATATGAAACAAGTTTAGTCAAAACATTTAATAATTACAGAATCAGAAAAAAATGAAGCAGTATCACGACCTCGTTAAACACGTTTTAGCAAACGGAACTCAAAAAGGTGATCGAACCGGAACTGGAACCATCAGTGTTTTTGGGTATCAAATGCGTTTTGATTTAAGTGAAGGTTTTCCGATGGTCACCACCAAAAAGCTACATTTAAAGTCGATTATTTATGAGTTGTTATGGTTTTTGAAAGGCGATACCAACATCAATTATTTAAAAGAAAACGGCGTAAAAATTTGGGATGAATGGGCGGATGAAAAGGGTGATTTAGGTCCGGTTTACGGACACCAATGGCGAAATTGGAACAGTGAAGAGATTGATCAAATTTCAGAATTAATAGAAACGTTAAAGAAAAACCCAAATAGTCGAAGAATGTTGGTTTCTGCATGGAATCCTTCTGTTTTACCGGATACTTCCAAATCATTTTCTGAAAATGTAGCCAATGGTAAAGCGGCACTTCCACCTTGTCATGCTTTTTTTCAATTTTATGTGGCCGATGGAAAATTGAGTTGTCAATTGTATCAACGCAGTGCCGATATTTTTTTAGGTGTTCCTTTTAATATCGCTTCGTATGCTTTACTTACAATGATGATTGCACAAGTTTGCGAACTACAACCCGGTGATTTTATTCACACTTTTGGTGATGCCCATATTTATAACAACCACATCGAACAATTGGAATTGCAACTTTCACGTGAGCTAAGACCATTGCCCAAAATGGTCATTAATCCGGAAATAAAAAACATTTTCGATTTTACGTTTGACGATTTTACGTTGGAAGGATATGATCCGCATCCGCATATTAAAGGAGCAGTGGCTGTTTAAAATTTACTTATGAGATATCCAATATTCTTTTTTTTATTTACTTTTTCTTTGCTAAGTCAGGAAATTAAAGTCCAAAAATATTTTCCATTTAGGGATATATGCAACAATGAATCAGACTATTATGATTGTGAAAGAGAAGTTTTTGAAAAAGAAATTTTAGGATTAATTACACCTGAAATTGAAAATGATATTATAGAAAAAATGATTGACAACAAAGCTTCTTTAACTTTTGCATTTGTATATAGTCCAAATAAACCCATTAGAGAAGACATTGACATCGACTTTATAAACGAAGAATTGAAAGTAAAAGTAATTCAATTTTTACTTCAATTACAACCCTATCCAGACGATGAAAATCTTGAAGACACCAATAAAGCAAAACGTTTTGAATTTGTTTTTGTAAAAAATTCAGACAACAAACTATTTATTGCCAGTGATGAACTATTGAAAGAAATGAAGTATATATCAGAATTTAAGTTCATTGAAAGTCCTTATCCTTTAGAATGTAAAAATTCGACTGATATCAGAAGTTGTGTTAACAAGTATTTTTCAAGTCATATTGTTAAAAATTTTAATTATCCAAAAAAGGCATTAAGAAAAGGAATACAAGGGAGAGTTGATTGTAAATTTTATATTGACAAAGACGGGTCAATAGTTGTACAAGAATTAAATGGCCCTGATAAAATTTTAGAAGATGAAGCCCAAAGAATCTTAAATAAAATACCTAAATTAGTTAATGCTACAATTAAAGGAGTTCCTGTAAAAGTTTCTTTTAGTATCCCAATTACTTTTAAACTTGACTAAATTATTAATAACTAATTAAAAAAGAATGTATAAAATTAAAATTATATTTTTTCTCTTTTGTTTTAATTTGATTTCAGCTCAAACTGAAAAAAGCGAGAATCAAGAAAATGTTCCTTTTCATATAATAGAAGATGTTCCAATTTTTCCGGGTTGCGAGCATATTGATATGAAAGAAAGAAAGCAGTGTTTCCAAGAAAAAATCCAAGAACATATCAAAACCAATTTCAGATACCCTAGTGCAGCTATCAAAGATAAAATTCAGGGAAGAGTATTTATTTCTTTTATTATTGAAAAAGACGGAAGTGTGACAATAAGTAACATTAGAGGTCCACACCCTATCTTAGAAGAAGAAGCAAAGCGAATATTTTCTCTTTTACCTAAAATGAGACCAGGTTTATTTAAAGGTAAACCTACAAGAATGACTATGTCTATTCCTTTAACATTTAATTTATAATAAAAAAAACCACCTAATAAGGTGGTTTTTTATGATATAAAAATTTTTATACCGCTACAACACTATTTTCAGCAGCAGCAAAATCATTCCATTTGTAAGCATCTGCTTGGTCATCGTTTACGAATTCTCCATCTACTAGATAACGGAATTCATATGAGTTAGAAGCAGGTAATTCAAAAGTAGCTTTGAATGTTCCGTTTTTTAACTTACTTAATTCTCCTTCTGCTGGATTCCAATTGTTGAAATCACCTACTACTGCAGCAGTAGTAGCCTCTTTTGCTTCAATTGAAAAAGTTACTTTACAAACCGGTTTTGTTTTTATAAATTGTTTCTTAATTGCCATAATGTACTCATTTTTAAAATTATACTGCAAAGAAACAAATAGAATAATGAAAATCAAATAGTTAGCATTACTTTTGTCATATTACCAATATCCCTGCTTAAAAAAAACAAAATTGATAATTTATAACTACTTCATTTGCAATTATTAAAATAGGAAAACGGTTTCGTAATTCATTATATGTAATTTGATTTTTTTATTTTTCAAAAAAATAATACCTTTCAAAACCAAAAAACAATAAAAAAGACGTTTATGAACACAGAGCAACACGAACAATATGAATATGCTCGGCGAAGAATCAAACAAAAAAAAAGATTATACTATCATTTTGTCTTGTTTTTGATTGGTAGTTTGTTTCTTTTTTTAATTGAGAAATTTTTTGACATCCAGCCCTTTGAAGGCTGGTATTTATGGGCTGTAACTATTTGGTTTTTTTTGTTTATTCTGCATTTTATAAAAGTTTATATAACCGATAGGTTTATGAATAAAGAATGGGAACGTGAACAGATTGAGCGTTTAATGGCCAAACAAGAACAACGCATCAAACAATTGGAACAAAAAATAGAAAAAGAAACTAAATTCAAAAACAAAGAAATATAATCATGATTATAATGATTGCTGCGGCGGCAGAAAATAATGCTTTAGGAAAAAACAATGATTTGGTTTGGCATTTACCGGATGATTTTAAACGGTTCAAAGAATTGACTTCCGGCCATCCTATCATCATGGGAAGAAAAACTTTTGAAAGCTTTCCTAAACTTCTACCTAACAGAACACATATAATCATTACAAGACAAAAAAAATATCAACCGGAACATTGTATTGTGGTAGACAGTATTGAAAAAGCCCTTGAATTTGTTCCTGAAGATGAAGATGCATTTATTATAGGTGGCGGTGAAATCTACAAACAATCTTTGGAATACACAGATATTATTGAACTTACTCGAGTTCACGACTCTTTTGAAGCTGATACCTATTTCCCTGAAATCAACCCTGAAAATTGGCAACTAGTGGAGGAAGAATACCATCCAAAAGACGAAAAACATTTGGTTGATTTTACCTATCAAACTTACATTCGTAAATAAAAAAACATCCCTTTCGGGATGTTTAGAATCAATGTATCATGTTTGAATTGGCCTATTCAAGTATCAGTATCTGATAACTTAATATAAAAATCACCACTGCCAAAAATACTCCAGAAATGAAGATTACGACATTGGCAAACCTTTGAGAATACATCTCAAAGAAGCCTTTAATACCAAATACCACAAAGGTACTAAAAGCGAAAAAAACTAAAATTTCCAAAAACAAATTTAACCCTAAGAACGTTTGTGGCACCCCAACTTCAGTATTGCTCATTAAAGCAACACTGTCGATACTGCTAACAAGAAAAAATGTGATAACCAGTGCCAATAGTATCCATTTTAGTTCAGCCTTGACAATTCTTGACAACATGATGTTTAACATTTGATTCATGTTGTAAAATTGCACATTATCAAACACATACACAATACCCACTTCTAGTGATTTTTTTTATATCACCAAAAACAGTGATATTTTGTTTATTTTTTTTAAAAAAAGTATAAACAAATTTAATTATTGCATTATTGCCATGATTATAGAATAGTTTATATTTGCGTAAAATTTAAGTATGTCAAAATCTGTTACACCCTATAAAGATTCTTCATTAGGTAAAAAAGAACAAGTAGCTCAAATGTTTGATACCATATCGGGCAATTATGACGGGTTAAACCGAGTAATTTCTTTTGGAACTGATGTAAAGTGGCGTAAAAAAGTTCTAGCCTTAGTTGATGCAAAAAAACCCGATACTATTCTAGATATTGCAACTGGAACCGGTGATTTAGCAATTTTGATGACAAAAACTAATGCTAAAAAAATTATAGGTTTAGACATATCTGCCGGTATGCTGGATGTGGGTAGAAAAAAAATTGAACAAAAAAAACTTTCTAACAAAATAGAAATGGTTTTAGGCGATTCTGAAAACATGCCTTTTGAAGACAATTCTTTTGATGCCATTACGGTTGCCTTTGGTGTAAGGAACTTTGAAACCTTAGAAAAAGGTCTAGCAGAAATTTTAAGGGTTTTAAAACCAAATGGAATTTTTGTGATTTTAGAAACTTCAGTACCAAAGAAATTTCCATTTAAACAAGGTTATTATTTTTACACCAAAAATATTTTACCCTTAATCGGAAAACTATTCTCAAAAGACAATTCTGCCTATTCTTATTTATCAGAATCAGCTTCAGTTTTTCCGTTTGGAGAAGCGTTAAACAATATTTTGAGAAAAGTTGGGTTTATAGACGTAGCAGCGATGCCACAAACATTTGGTGTTGCTACTATTTATTCTGCATCAAAAAAATAAAATGAGAACAGTTTTTTTTACCATACTATTTTTTTTAAGTATCCATTCAAATGCACAGTTTAGTGGGATTTTTGGTAAAGACCCCATAATTCATCTTGAAAATTTTGACAAACAACGTGTACATTGGGGATATTTCTTAGGATTCAACTCCTATGATTTTAAAATAGATCAAAACCGAATTACTGAAGAAATTCTTTCTGAAACCACCACCGGATTTAATGTTGGTTTAGTAGGAGATTTAAGGTTACATCAAAATATTAATCTTCGTTTTGAGCCGGGGCTTTATTATACGCAACGTAATTTAACATTCCCAAATTTTGAAAATAAATTTGATGCGTTGCGAGAAGTCAAATCCACTTATCTTCACTTCCCATTGCTTTTGAAATTTTCTTCTCAACGAATTGGAAACATAAGACCCTATTTGGTGGGAGGCGTTTCCACTGCTTTAAACCTTTCAAGTAACGCTAATTCTCAAGATGATAACTCAAACAACCGATTCCGAATGACAAAATGGACAAATTTTTATGAAGTGGGTTTCGGAATTGATATTTACTTGGAATATTTTAAATTTTCCCCTTCCATTAGAGGAGTATTTAGTTTTAATGATGAATTAATTCGTGATAATGATCCGAATAGTCCTTGGACTTCTTCCGTTGAATCAATGCAGACCAGAGGTTTTTTTGTAAACTTTACATTCCACTAAAATTTTCTTCGAAATTCACTTAACAAAATAGCAGTTGCAGTTGCTACATTTAAACTTTCTGTTTTTAGTAATTTCCCAAAACGAGGAATACTTATTTTATGCTGAACCATAGAATTAATCTCAGCACTGATTCCATTGGATTCATTTCCCATGATTAATATTGCGTCTTTAGGTAATAGGGTGTTATAGACAACTTCACCGTCCATAAATGCTCCATAAATAGGTAATTTTGTTTGACCCAAAAAGTTATTTAACGATGTGTATATTACATTAACTCTGCCAATTGAACCCATTGTTGCTTGAATTACTTTCGGATTGTATACATCTACTGTATCATTAGAACAAATAAGCTGTTCTATTCCAAACCAATCACATAACCGAATGATCGTTCCCATATTACCGGGATCACGAATATCATCTAAAACCAACGTTAAACCTTTACAACTAATCGCTTCTGAAGGTTTAATTTTAAAAACTGCCAAACAAGAATTAGGTGTTTTTAAGCAACTTATTTTCTTTAAATCTGATTCGGTAATAATTTGGGATTTGTATTTATGATCTAATTCAATTGTAGCATTGGTTGAATAAAATTCTATAACCTCATAATTGGAATGAAACAATTCTTGAATCACTTTTAACCCTTCCGCTATAAAACATTGCTGTTCATTTCTGAACTTTTTTTGATGCAATCCCGTAATTCGCTTAATTTGGTTTTTACTAAGCATAAAATAATGTATTTTTGAACTAAATTTATAATTCCATTGAAAGAGGTTTCTACAAAAATATCATTATTATTTTTAATTGTATTGTTTTTTTATGCATGCGATTCTACAAAAAGAGTTCCCAATGGTAAAAAACTACTAGCTAAATCGGTTATTCTTGTAGATAATAATAAAGAAAACAGTGAAGAAGTAACCGAATTACTTTCGCAAAAAACGAATACTAAATTCTTAAATTTACCTTTCAGTTTATACTTTTACAATTGGGCTAAACCAAATCACGATTCTTTGTTTGCAGAAAAATTTTTGAAAGATTCTGTTCGATTTGAAAGAATTTCAAAACTTTTGTCCTCTAAACAGGTCTATCGATTAGGAGAATCGTTTTGGTATTCCGGAATACATAATTTTTTAAAGAATACCGGAGAACCTCCTATTATCCTTGATGAGGCTAAAACAAAAAAATCACTTACTAAATTAAAAGCTTACTATTTTAATCAAGGCTATTTTAATGTTGACGCTACAATCAAAATTGACTCAATCGGATTAAAAAAAGTAGCAACAGAATATAATGTAACATTAGGAAAACCTTATATAATAGATACTATTAATCATGAAATTACTTCTCCGGTATTAGACTCTTTATACGGAAAAACAAAATATTTATCCAACATTAAATCAGGAGAACAATATAAATCAGATAATTTTGAAAGTGAAAGAAACCGCCTTACAAATAATTTTAGAAATAATGGCGTTTATAATTTTCAACAAAATTATATTAGTTTTGATATTGACACCATAAAAACTGGAAACAAAGCAAATGTGAATCTATTAATCAGTGATTATTCATTTAGAGCTGGTGACTCTTTAATTACAACTCCATTTAAAATTTATAAAATTAGCGAAGTTAATATTTACACTGACAATCCTTCATCAAAAAACAAAGTCAAAATTGTCGATAGTGTTGTATATAATAATTATAACCTATATAGTATTGACAAATTAAAATATAGACCAAAAGCTATAACTGATGCCGTTTTTATTACCAAAGGAGGCATTTATGCTGATTATAAAAACAATTTAACTTCGCGTTCTCTTAACAATTTTAAAGTATTTACTTATCCGTCAATACAATACGAAGTTGACCCCAGAGATAGCCTTCAAAGTTCATTAATAGCTAATATTTATTTAAGTCCAAGAAAAAAATACAGTTTTGGAGCCTCATTTGATGCTTTACATTCTAACATTCAAGACTTTGGATTATCCGGCAACACTTCATTTTCCATACGAAACCTATTTAACGGAGCAGAAACCTTTGAAATAGCTGCTAGAGGAAATATCGGATCATCTCAAGATTTAGCAAATCCTGATAATACATTTTTCAATATTTCTGAATACGGTGCCGATATGAGATTAAATTTTCCAAGGCTATTTTTTCCTATAAAAACGGATAAAATTCTTCCAAAGGAAATGATTCCCTCCACGCAAATTAGTTTGGGTTTTGCCAAACAACAAAATATTGGTCTTGATAAAGAAAATTTTACCGGTTCGATTACTTATAATTGGACTCCAAAAAGGTATAATGCTGTTCGATTTGATTTGGTTAACATTCAATATATCAAAAACATTAATGTTAATAATTATTTCAACGTTTATCGCTCATCCTATGCTGCACTTAACAATATTGCTAATAATTATTTGATTGAACAGGAATACTTGAATGAAAATGGTAATTTAACCATTCCAATCGGAACCAATTGGTTTTTAGATCAAGTGTTAGGGGAAAATCAAAGTATCAATCCTACCCCATCAGACCTTGATGAAATAAGAAGTATTAACGAAAGAAAAAACAGACTTACCGAAAACAACCTTATTATAGCTTCAAGTTATAGTTTTTCAAAAACAACGAAGACCAATTTACTTGACAACAATTTTTATGTACTTAGAACAAAATTAGAAACTGCGGGAAATCTTCTTTCCTTATTTGCAGATGGTTCTAATCAACCTCTGGGTCCAAATGGCAATAAAACTTTTTTTGATATTGAATTTTCTCAATATGTTAAAGCAGAATTTGAATATATAAAACATTTTGACCTAAGAAATAATAAAGTCTTTGCTACAAGGACATTTTTTGGCATAGCCATTCCTTACGGAAATTCGAACAGTATTCCATTCTCACGAAGTTATTTTGGCGGTGGTTCAAACGACAATAGAGCTTGGCGTCCTTATGGATTAGGACCCGGTAGAAGTGGAGCCAGAAATGATTTTAATGAAGCCAATATGAAAATATTGCTGAATGCCGAATTTAGATTTAAAATCTTTGGAAAATTAAGAGGAGTGCTTTTTGTTGATGCCGGAAACATATGGAATGTGCTGGATAACGTGGAAGATGAAGAATTAATTTTTGATGGGTTAGCTTCACTAAAAGATATTGCTGTAGGATCAGGTTTTGGTTTTCGTTATGATTTCGGATTTGTGGTAGCCCGATTTGATTTTGGGTTCAAAACTTATAATCCAGCTCATGAAGAAGGTAAACGTTGGTTTAGAGAATACAACTTCAGCAATACGGTTTTCAATGTGGGAATAAATTACCCTTTCTAAAACGTTATCGTATTTTTTTGAAAATTCAATCTTAATCACATCGAATTTATTGTCAATAATTTTTTTGTTCACTCGATTAATTCTTATTTTTGTAACTTAACTAATATTTAAGCAAAATGGCACACAACATAAAACCGGGCGTTGCTACCGGAGATCAAGTTCAGGAAATTTTTAACTATGCTAAAGAAAAAGGATTTGCTTTACCGGCTGTAAATGTTATTGGTTCCAGTACTATCAACGGTGTATTGGAAACTGCTGCAAAATTAAAAGCTCCCGTAATTATTCAATTTTCTAACGGCGGTGCATCATACAATGCAGGAAAAGGTCTTTCAAACGAAGGCCAACGTGCAGCTATTTTAGGCGGAATTGCCGGAGCAAAACACATTCACACATTGGCTGAAGCCTACGGAGCTACTGTAATTTTACACACAGACCATTGTGCTAAAAATTTATTGCCTTGGATTGACGGTTTGTTAGATGCCTCTGAAAAACATTTTGCAGAAACCGGTAAACCATTATTTTCTTCTCACATGATCGATTTGTCAGAAGAACCACTCGAAGAAAACATTCATATATGTAAAGATTATTTGGCTCGAATGAGTAAAATGGGAATGACTTTAGAAATTGAATTAGGTGTAACCGGTGGCGAAGAAGATGGTGTGGATAATACAGATGTTGATTCTTCAAAATTATATACCCAACCGGAAGAAGTAAGTTATGCGTATGAAGAATTAATGAAAGTAAGTCCGAAATTTACCATTGCTGCCGCTTTTGGGAATGTGCATGGTGTATACAAACCAGGAAACGTTAAGTTAACGCCTGTGATTTTGAAAAATTCTCAAGAATATGTTCAGAAAAAATTTAATACTAATTCAAATCCAATTGATTTTGTTTTTCATGGCGGATCCGGTTCTACTTTAGAGGAAATTAGAGAAGCCATTTCCTATGGTGTAGTAAAAATGAATATTGACACCGATTTACAATTCGCTTTTACAGAAGGAATTCGTGATTATATGGTGAATAAAATTGATTACCTAAAAACTCAAATCGGTAGTCCGGACGGTGCCGATTCACCAAACAAAAAACATTACGACCCAAGAAAATGGATTCGCGAAGGAGAAATGACATTCAATGCACGTTTGGAGCAAGCATTTGCTGACCTCAACAACGTGAATACACTTTAACTGACAACCGACAACTGATAACTGATAACTAAAAATTATGGCTTGGTTTAAAAGAACAGAAAAAGGAATTCAAACCGCTACGGAAGATAAAAAAGATGTCCCTAAAGGACTTTGGTATAAATCTCCTACCGGAAAAATTATTGATCAGGACGAATTAGCCAAAAATCTTTGGGTAAGTCCCGATGATGATTTTCATGTGCGAATTGGCAGTAAAGAATATTTTGAAATTTTGTTTGACAACAATGAATTCAAAGAGTTGGATGCCAAAATGACTTCCAAAGATCCGTTGCATTTTGTGGACACAAAAAAATATTCTGACCGCTTGAAGGAAGCCAACGATAAAACCGGATTGAAAGATGCGGTTCGAACAGCCGTGGGAAAATCAAAAGGAAAAGATTTGGTCGTTTGTTGTATGGATTTTGCCTTTATTGGCGGTTCTATGGGAGCTGTGGTTGGTGAAAAAATTGCCAGAGGAATCGATTACTCCATCAAAAATAAAGTGCCTTTTCTGATGATTTCTAAATCAGGAGGTGCCCGAATGATGGAAGCCGCCTACTCTTTGATGCAATTGGCCAAAACCTCAGCCAAATTAGCACAATTAGCTGAAGCTAAAATTCCTTATATTTCATTGTGTACCGACCCAACCACGGGAGGAACAACCGCATCTTATGCCATGTTAGGTGACATCAATATTGGTGAACCGGGAGCACTTATCGGTTTTGCAGGACCTCGCGTTGTAAAAGACACAACCGGAAAAGATTTACCGGAAGGGTTTCAAACTTCTGAATTCTTGTTAGAACACGGATTCTTAGATTTTATTACCCACCGAAAAGAATTAAAAGACAAAGTGAATCTCTATTTAGATTTAATTTTAAATGAAGATGTTAGATAATTGAAAATCCCGAGGAATCGGGATTTTTCGTTTTTTTTATAATTAATTTGAGTTTATAAAAATGATTTCAGTATTTGAAAAAATATTCAGAAACAAAATTGCTTTTAGCTTTCATATAGAAGATGAAAAGCATTTTTTTTCGGAATTAAAAAAACTACTTGACAACTCAGATGAAATTGTTGAAATAAAAAATGAAAAATTATATTTTGGAACAATAGATGAATATGAAAAGAAGTTTTGTCTAACAAAAAAAATAAATAGAAAATCACAAAACTATAATGTAGAAGGAAAAATTGTTGAAGGAGACTTACAACTCAACTATTCTTTTTCGTTTCAAAAGTTAAGATATCAAATTTTTGTAATGGTTTTGACTTATTTATTTCTAATTAGTGCAATATTTAATGAATCATTATCATTACTACTTTTTTCAATTGTTTATTATTTACTATTTGACTTTCTTTTTTATTTAATTCTACACTTATCTAAAAAAGATTTTCATGAAGACTTTGCTAAAAGAGTCAAATTATTATAGTAAACATATATTTATGCAACACAATAATCATTTAGAACAAAAAATAGCTATAATAAATTCAGTAACTCCAAATCTAGATGACTTTCTACAAAATGGTTTTGATAACGATTATGCTCAAGCATTTATTAGTGAATATATTTTGGAATATAAAAAACAGTGCAATGAAACAGAAGTTGAATTGTTCGAATTATTTAAATTAAATGTACGATATAAAAGATTTTCAATCATTGGAAATTTAATGCTAACTGAAATTGTGGAATATGAAGACTTTTATAAAATTGGAAATCTTGAGAGGGATTTTTTAATTTTGATAAAATCAACAGAAGAAATAGCAATTATAGACCATGAAAATTTTGAAATTAGATATTATATTTCAGAAAATTTTGAGGTGTTTTTAGATTTGATTCCTGTATTAATATCGTATGATAAACTTGGTTATTTGGGAGTAAAATACACTATGGATATAAAAATTAAAACTTTAGAAAAAATTAAGAAAATTGTGAAAAGCGAAAAATATTATTTCTTTTTTTCATATAGTTTGATGGGAGAGTAAAAAACAAAATTAGATGTTACATTCATTACAGCTTTTGAATTAGTTAATGAAGTATCCTAATTACATCCCACTTCGAATCGCCTCCACCGGGTCCAATTTAGAAGCCGATATTGCCGGGATAATTCCGGCTATTAAACCAATGACTCCGGCTAATCCGGCACCCAACATCATATTCCAAAAGCTCAATACAAATTCAAAATCCAATACTTTGGATAATACCATGGCAATGAGCCAAACCATAACCAAACCGATAATTCCACCAATCACGGACAATATTACCGCTTCAAACAAAAACTGAAACAAAATAAATTTATTTTTTGCTCCTAATGATTTTTGAATTCCAATTAAATTGGTTCTTTCCTTAACAGATACAAACATAATATTAGCTATTCCGAAACCACCAACCAAAAGTGAAAAACCTGAAATAATCCAACCTACAATATTCAATTCACTTACAACTTCATCAATCATATCGGTAAAACCGGAAAGTACATTGATAAAGAAATTATCTATATCTGATGATTTTAAGCCTCTGAAATTCCTCAATTTTTGAGTAATTTCTCCTTTAAAACCTTCCATATCAATACCTTTTTCAGGTTTTATCAAAATGGCCGGTGTGAGCATATCATTGTTTTCACCATATAATTTACGAATAAAATTCATCGGAATAAAAACTGCATTATCTCGACTATCACCAAAAGTTGAAAAACCTTGCTTTTGAGTAACGCCAATCACGTTAAAACGTTGCCCATATAGGCGAACTTTTTTTCCAATAGCTTGCTCCGGACTATCAAACAACCCATTACAAACTTCAAAACCAAGTATAATCACTCCGGTACCTGAATTGGATTCTGATTCATTAAAAAACCTTCCTTGCTCAATTTTAATTCCGTCAATCCCTTCAAACTCATTGGTGGTTGGCGTAACCCGAACAGAACTTACCGTTCTGTCTTCAAACTTAATATTTTCATTACGGGTAAAAAGATTGAAAGCAATTTTATCAACACCATTTAAAGAACGTTTTAAATAGTCAAATTCCTCATAGGTTACATTTGGAAATTGTTCTCTTTTCCAACTAGGTACTTCTGTAGGTCCAAAAGGAAATCGCAATAAATAAACTGTATTTTTATCCAAGTCGCCTAAATCGCCTTTTATCTTTTGGTCTAACGAATCCACTGCTGCCAAAACTGCAATAATTGAAAAAATACCAATTGTAACACCTAACAAAGAAAGAAAAGTCCGCAATTTATTATTTCGCAACGCATTCATTGCAAAATTGAAACTTTCTTTCAGCAAACGGAGGTACAAAAGCATAGAATTTTTTCTTTATTGTAAATATACTGATTGGTAGTCTAACTTATAGTTTTGTTACACTAAAATGGATGTTTTTTGTGTAGTACTAACTAAATTAATAATCATTTTAACTAAAAGCAAAATTCTTATTATTTTAAATTAAAAAATTTAAAAAAAGATAAAACTAATCTCATATTCCTTTGATAGTTAAACAGACAAATAGTACTTTTGCACCTTCAAAAAACAACAACACAATGACAACTACAAAAACCATTCAATCAGCATTAATTTCAGTGTTTGACAAAACCGGATTGGAGCCGATTGTTCAAAAATTACACTCCCAAAACGTCACGATTTATTCTACCGGCGGAACTGAAGAATTTATTAAAAATTTAGGCATTCCGGTAGTTCCGGTTGAAGATGTGACTTCTTATCCTTCGATTTTAGGAGGAAGAGTTAAAACGCTTCACCCAAAAGTTTTTGGAGGAATATTGAATCGCCAAGACAATGCAAGCGATATCGAGGAAATGAAAGCATTTGAAATTCCACAAATTGATTTGGTAATTGTAGATTTGTATCCGTTTGAAAAAACAGTTGCTTCAGGAGCAAGTGAAGCCGAAATCATCGAAAAAATTGACATAGGTGGAATATCCTTAATTCGTGCCGCTGCAAAAAATTTCAAAGACACGGTTATTGTGGCTTCTGTAAATGAATACAATTATTTGTTGGAATTAATTTCGACACAAAATGGTGCTACAAATTTAGAACAAAGACGTCATTTGGCAACCAAAGCTTTTCATGTTTCTTCACATTATGATTCAGCTATTTTTAATTATTTCAATACAGACGAAACAGTTTACAAAGCAAGTATCGAAAACGGCCAAGTGCTTCGCTATGGTGAAAATCCGCATCAAAAAGGATTCTTCTTTGGTGATTTTGATAAAATGTTTACCAAATTACACGGAAAAGAATTGTCATACAATAATTTATTAGATGTGGATGCGGCTGTAAATTTAATTTTGGAATTTAAAGAAAACGAACCCACTTTTGCCATATTAAAACACAATAATGCATGCGGTTTAGCGACAAGAAGTTCAATGAAACAAGCTTATTTAGATGCTTTAGCCGGCGACCCAACTTCTGCTTTTGGTGGAGTTTTAATTGCAAATGGAAACATAGACAAAGCTACTGCTGTGGAAATTAACCAACTATTTTGCGAAGTTGTTATCGCACCTAGTTATGATGAGGATGCAGTTATCATTTTACAAGAAAAGAAAAACCGAATCATTTTAGTTCAACATGATGTTGAATTACCTGCCAAACAAATCAGAACTTGTTTGAACGGATTGTTAATTCAAGATAAAAACAACATAACCGACAATAAAGAAGGTTTAAAAACCGTTACCTTAACGACACCTACTCATCAAGAAATTGAAGATTTACTTTTTGCCTCAAAAATCTGCAAAAACACAAAGTCGAATACAATTGTATTTGCTAAAAACGGACAATTAATCGCTTCCGGAACAGGTCAGACTTCACGTGTAGATGCTTTAAAACAAGCAATCGAAAAAGCAACTTCTTTTGGTTTTGATTTGAATGGTGCTGTAATGGCAAGTGATGCATTTTTTCCGTTTCCGGACTGTGTAGAAATTGCTCATCATGCCGGAATAACCGCTGTTATTCAACCTGGTGGATCAATTAAAGATGAATTGAGTATCAACTATTGCAACGAAAATAAAATTGCAATGGTATTTACAGGAACACGTCATTTCAAACATTAATTTTTTTACCTTTGTACGTTACAATATTATAAACCTAATTAACCCTAAACAAACGTATGGGATTTTTTGATTTCATGACCGAGGACATCGCGATTGACCTTGGTACCGCAAACACCTTAATTATTCATAATGATAAAGTGGTAATTGACTCTCCGTCAATTGTAGCTCGTGACAGAATATCGGGAAAAATTATTGCTGTTGGAAAAGAAGCCAACTTAATGCAAGGTAAAACGCATGAAAACATTAAGACCATTCGTCCGTTGAAAGACGGAGTAATTGCCGATTTTGATGCTTCTGAAAAAATGATCAGTATGTTCATCAAAAGTATACCGGCATTAAAAAAACGTTTGTTCACACCTGCTTTGCGTATGGTGGTTTGTATTCCATCCGGAATTACCGAAGTAGAAATGCGTGCTGTAAAAGAATCGTGTGAACGCGTAAACGGAAAAGAAGTATATTTGATTCACGAACCAATGGCTGCAGCAATCGGTATTGGTGTTGATATTATGCAACCAAAAGGAAATATGATTGTAGACATCGGTGGTGGAACTACAGAAATTGCCGTTATCGCTTTGGGTGGAATTGTATGTGATAAATCGGTAAAAATTGCCGGTGACGTTTTTACGAATGATATTGTTTACTACATGCGTACGCAACACAACTTGTTTGTGGGAGAAAGTACCGCAGAAAAAATAAAAATTGAAATTGGTGCCGCTATTGAAGAATTAGACACTCCGCCGGATGAAATGTCGGTTCAAGGGCGTGATTTATTAACCGGAAAACCAAAACAAGTTGATGTTTCTTATCGCGAAATTGCTAAAGCATTGGACAAATCAATCCAACGAATTGAAGATGCTGTAATGGAGACTCTGTCTCAAACTCCACCGGAATTAGCCGCTGATATTTACAACACCGGAATTTATCTTGCCGGTGGTGGTTCGATGTTGCGTGGTTTGGACAAACGGATTTCTCTCAAAACAGATTTACCGGTTTATATTGCTGAAGATCCATTGAGAGCTGTTGTTCGTGGTACCGGAATTGCATTGAAAAACATCAACAAGTTCAGAAGTATTTTAATTAAATAATCAGTTAAAACTGATTTTTACCCTAACGGAATTGCGAATCTGAATCATTGAAACATGCAGCAGCTATTTACTTTTATCATAAAAAACAGTACAAGGCTACTGTTTTTGCTGCTTTTAGTCATTTCGTTATCGCTCACTATCCAATCGCATTCATACCATCGAAGTAAAGTAATTAATTCGGCAAATTTTATTACCGGAGGTGTGTATGAACGAATCAATTCGGTGAATGAATATTTAAATTTAAAAACGGAAAATGAAGGTTTAGCTAATGAAAATGCTCGTTTGAAAAGCTTACTGTACAACAGAAAAGATACTACCAAAATTATAGACAAAGAACTTTTAAGCAACTTTGGAAATTACAAAGTAATTCAGTCAAAAATCATCAATAACTCTTACAATGTTCACGAAAACTTCTTAACTATTAACTCCGGTTATGCTCGAGGGGTAAAGCCAGATATGGGCGTAGTAAACAGTAAAGGAATCATTGGTATTGTTGAAAACACATCAAAAAATTATGCAACTGTAATTAGTATTTTGAATATCAAATCGCAGATTAATGCAAAGATTAAAAAAACCAATCATTTTGGAACCTTAACTTGGAATGGAAAGAATACCGGCTATGTTCAGTTAATTGATGTGCCTAGACTGGCTTCTGTAAAAAAAGGTGATACAATTGTGACCGGTGCACAATCGATTATTTTTCCGGAAAATGTCAATATAGGAATCATTCACAAAATATATACCGACGACAAAACAAACTATTTTACTATTGATGTAAAATTATTTAACGACATGACGAGCTTGGGTCATGTTTATATTATTGAAAACAAAGACCGTAAAGAAATTTTAGAATTAGAAAATCAAAACCTAGATGAATAGTACGGTAATTCTCAATATTATTCGTTTTGTTTTGCTGATATTGGCTCAGGTTGCTATTTTTAATAAAATCAATTTTTTGGGATATATCAATCCTTATCCCTACATTCTTTTCATTTTACTTTATCCCGTTAATGGAAACAAAAACGGACTATTATTGGTAAGTTTTCTACTTGGGATAACAATGGATATGTTTAACAATTCCGGAGGTGTTCACGCAGCATCTTGTTTAACATTAGCTTATTTTAGACCTTCTTTCTTTAAATTTTCATTTGGTTTAAGTTATGAATACCAAACCGTAAAAATAAACGAAAGGCTCACTCCGGAACGATTTTCTTTTTTGTTAATCTCCGTTTTAACACACCACATCATCTTCTTTTTACTGGAAATTTTTCGATTTAGTTTTTTCTGGGATATATTGCTTCGAACCATTTTGAGTACTATCTTTACACTGATACTTTGTATTTTACTCATCTATATGTTTAAGCCCGCTAAAAATTGAGAAAAGCTGTTTTACCATCTTTGATAATTTTTGTTACCGTTGCCATTTTGGCAAGGCTTTTCTATTTGCAGATACTTGATGACGAATACAAATTAAAATCTGAAAACAATGCAATTAAAATTGTTTATGAATATCCGGAACGCGGCTATATTTATGATCGCAACGGAAAACTTTTAGTTGCCAATCAGCCTTCCTATGACATTATGGTGGTTCCGAGAGAAATTAAAAACCTTGACACCTTAAAATTCTGTGAATTAGTTGATATTACCAAAGAAGAATTCGATAAAAAACTTAAAAAAGCTATTGTTTATAGTCCGCGACTTCCTTCTGTTTTTTTACCTCAATTAAACAAAAGAGAATATGCCGCTTTTCAAGAAAAAATTAGAAAATTTGAAGGGTTTTATATTCAAAAACGTTCTTTACGGGATTATCAAGTAAGTGTAGGAGCCAATGTTTTTGGTTTTATCACACAAGTCAATCCTGCAATAATTGAGAAAAACCCTTACTACAAAAGTGGAGATTTAATAGGAAAACAAGGTGTTGAAGAGCAATATGAAGAATTTTTAAGAGGTAGAAAAGGTGTTAAATATATCCAACGAGATAAATTCAATAGGGATATTGGTCCTTATAAAGAAGGAATTTTTGATACCATTTCCAAACAAGGTGATGACATTACACTAACCTTGGATATTGATATCCAAAAATATGGTGAAGAGCTCATGCAAAACAAAAGAGGTGGTATTGTTGCGATTGAACCAAGAACCGGTGAGATTTTAGCATTAATATCTGCTCCAACCTATGACCCTGCACTTTTAGTTGGAAGACAACGGTCTAAAAATTATACTGAATTGTATAACGACAGTATTGCAAAACCCTTGTATGACAGAGGATTATTAGCTGAATATCCTCCGGGTTCTCCTTTTAAAATACTAACCGCTCTTATTGGATTACAAGAAGAAGTGATTGATGAACAAACTACTTTTTTCTGCAGAAGAGGATTTAGCTACGGGAATCGTTTTATGAAATGCCACGATTCAGGAGGATTTAGTTTAAATGCCGGAATTTACAGCTCTTGCAACACTTATTTCGCCAATACTTACAAAAGAATTATTGAAAAATATCCAAAACCTGCCTATGGAGTAGATGCTTGGAGTAATCATTTGAAAAGCTTTGGTTTGGGAAATTTTATGGGTTATGATTTGCCTCCCGGACGAAGAGGAAATGTACCTACTTCAAAACTTTATGACAAATATTACTCTGCCGGAGGATGGAAAAGTACCACGATTATATCGAATTCAATTGGTCAAGGTGAGGTTTTGATGACACCAATACAATTGTGCAATGTCATGTGTGCGGTAGCTAATCAAGGATATTATTACACTCCTCACGTAATCAAAAAAATAAAAAACCATACGATTGATAAAAAATTCACAACCAGACATCAAACTACCATTGACAAACAATATTTCCCCCCTGTTATTCAAGGAATGTTCGATGTATACAACAAAGGAACTGCTTCACGACTGCAAGTAGAAGGAATCGAAATTTGTGGAAAAACAGGAACTGCGGAGAATTTCACCAAAATAAATGGTCAACGCGTGCAATTAACCGACCACTCTATTTTTGTGGCCTTTGCTCCAAAAGATAATCCCAAAATTGCCATTGCCGTATTTGTTGAAAATGGTTATTGGGGTGCACGAATTGCGGGACCAATTGCCAGTTTAATGATTGAAAAATACCTGAAAGGGAAAATCACTCGAACCGATTTAGAGAAAAAAATACTTAACTCCAGTTTAGAAAGTGAATATGCAAAAGTATTAAGCGGTCAACCTTTTAGAATTAATTTGTAATGAAAAATCAAAGTGTTACCAGTAATTTAGATTGGATCACAGTTCTATTATACTTTATTTTAGTTGTAATGGGATGGTTAAACATCTTTTCTACTTCTATTCCGATTGAATTTATAGAGTTTGATTTTAGTGATTTCTATGGGAAACAACTTCTTTTTATCATTTTAAGCATTCCTATTATTATTGTAGTTTTAACAATTGACGCCAAAGTATACGAGAAATTCTCTTTTGTATTCTATATAATTGGAATTGTATCACTTCTTGGATTGTTTGTATTCGGTAAAACCGTTAAAGGCCAAACCAACTGGTATGGTTTTGGGTCATTTGGTCTTCAACCTTCTGAGTTTGTTAAAACAGCTACCTCATTATTAATAGCAAAATTTCTTAGTGATTCGCAAGTTTTTTTAAAAAACACACGACATCAATTAATTGCTTTTGGCATTATTCTTTTACCTGTTTTTTTAATTTTAATGCAACCGGATGCCGGAAGTGCTATGATATTTCTGTCATTGATTTTAGTACTTAATCGAGAAGGTTTACCGGAATGGTATCTTTGGACAGGTTTCATCGCAATAGTACTTTTTTTTATGGCATTACTCATTCAACCGATTTACATTTTAATTGGAATTATAGTAATCATGATATTTCATTATTTAAGAGCAAGAAGGGTTGACCGAAATCCATTAGCTTATTTAATTGTATTTGTAGCAGCGACTTCCTTTGTACTTTCAGTTGGATTTGTTTTTGACAATGTGCTAGAACCACATCAAAAAGACAGAATTAATGTGCTCTTCAGTGATGACGTTGATTTAAAAAATGAAGGATATAATTTAAACCAATCCATGATTGCCATCGGTTCCGGTGGATTAATTGGTAAAGGCTTTATGGAAGGAACTCAAACAAAAGGAGGTTTTGTTCCTGAGCAACATTCTGACTATATTTTCACCACTGTGGGTGAAGAATGGGGATTTATGGGTTCAACAGTTGTAATCTTATTGTTTGTGACTCTTTTTCTCCGAATTATCTATCTAGCTGAGCAACAAAAAACAAAATTCAGTAGGGTTTACGGGTATTGCGTTGCATCAATTTTATTTACTCATTACTTTGTTAATATAACAATGCTCATCAAACTTTTCCCAACTATTGGAGTGCCACTCCCATTTATTTCATACGGAGGGTCGAGTCTTTGGTCGTTTACAATATTGTTATTTATATTTTTAAAATTAGATGCCAATAAAGTAAATGAATGGTAGTTTATTTTGAAAAATCCAACTCTACTAAAACCGGAAAATGATCCGAAGGATATTTACATGAATAACTATCGGTTAAAACAGCGTATTTTTTGACTTCAAATGATTTTTTGGAAACAAAAATATGATCAATTTCTTTATCACTTCCTATTGGTTTGTGAAAGTCAAACCCATTAAATGTACCCCCCGAATTATAAATTAATTTAGAAGTTTTTTTTGAATGAACATATAGATTAGAAAGGAATAAAATAGGTTCAGAATTTGCTTCTAAATTAAAATCTCCCATAATAATTACAGGATAATTTCTACTGTTTACTTGCTCTATTTTTTGTTGAATCAACTGAGCACTTTTTCTTCGGGCAATTTCTCCCACATGGTCAAAATGTGTGTTAAAAACCCAAATAAGTTGCATTGTTTTTTTATTCTTGAATAATCCAAACGTACAAATTCTGTTTAAAGCGGCATCCCAACCTTTTGAAATTGCATCCGGTGTTTCAGATAACCAAAAAGTATTAAACTCAATTAATTCAAACTTATTACTTTTATAAAAAATGGAACTATGTTCACCTCTTTTTCCTCCATCTCTTCCTTCTCCAAATGCTTCATAATCCAATAATACAGAATCTAAATACTGAACTTGATGTGGTAATCCTTCTTGAATACCAAAAATATCCGGTTCATGAAATTGGATTAAATCAGAAACTTTTTCTTTTCGATTTGGCCAGCTGTTTTCTCCATCACTGGCAATGTCTAATCGAATATTATAGGTCATCACTTTTAATTCTTGACCAATAAATTCATTTGAAATTAACATTAAAATCACTAAAGTTATCTTTCTCATCTGCATCAATTAAAACTCCATGATTTATAATCGGCACTTTTTTCAACATTGTTTTCAATATCATCAGGCAAATGATGAAAGAAATCGATTCCGGTCAATTCCTCAATTTCATCAACCGAAACTACAAATTCATAAAGTGGCCTTTCGCTGTTTTTATGAGGAAGTAAAAAAGCAATCATACGAGGTTTATCATTGTAAACATTAAGCAATACTTTATAAAAATAATCAGGAACAGAAACATCTTCTTCTCCTATTGTCTTTAAGTTCGGCTCTAAAATTCCCCCGGTTACCACATACAGACCATCATATTTATCAGCCCAGTATCGAACTTTTTGTTCTAAACGATTCCAAACTCCTGCATTAAAATCCGATTCTTGAGGAGAAATATTGGATGTATAGAATGTCTCATTATAAGCTTTCTTTGAAAATTTCATATCGCCAGCCGGACACAAATGCCCTCTGTCATATCCTGAATTTTTATAATTTCTCCAATCAGCCGAACCTGTTTTTACTTTTGGATCCTCGATAAAATAAGGCCTTTTAAAATCAGAATTAGAAAAATATGAGTCTTTTAATTCATAAGCAACCCATTCAGCTTGTTCATGTTCTTCATGATAAGAAAGTGAATAAAAGTTGTGGTGAATAACTTGTCCTGTTGTAGTTGTAGGGAAAAAATCAAATTCATTCCAATTAATTTTTGTCAATTCTATCTTGTCCGTTGAAACATCAAAACCAGCATCATTTAGAACATAATTATCTCTACATGAAACAGATAGAAACAAAAAAAGAATTAATATTGAAACAAAACTTAATTTACACATTTAAAAATTTATTAAATATAACAAACAGGAATGATTATTGCTAACTTTGTAAATGTATTAAAAAAGTAACTCTTTTGAGATACAATAATTTGTTTAATTTAATTTATACCCTATTATGAAATTTAAAATTAGTATCCTTTTGGTTTTGCTAATCTCATTTATTAGTCAAGCACAAATAACAAAAACAAACGCTGACACTCTAATCAAAACAGGGGTTCATATTGAAGAAACTAAAACCGTTGAAGAAATTAATATTGCACAAGAAAAAGCTGAAAAAGAAAAAAAAATAGCACAAAAGGCACGAGAAAAAGCTGAAAAAGAAGCTGAAAAAGCTCAAAAGCAGGCTGAAAAAGAAGCTAAACAATTAGCCAAAGATCAAGAAAAGCATGAAAAACAAGTCAAACAGTTTGAAAAACAACAAAAAAAGGTTGCCTCAGCTGAAAAAAGTGTTTCGAGATCTCAAAATAGATTAACAAAAGAAAAGAAATCACTTCAAAAAAACATAGAAAGTCTTGAAAAAAAGAAACGAAAAGGGAAATTAACGGATATTGAAATTGAAAAAGAAAACATCAAGATCAGCAAACAACAAATAAAGATAAAAGAACTTGAGGCAGATGTTAAAGATGCCCAAAAAAAATTAGAGAAAGTTAGAGACTAACCAACTAAACCACGTGAAAGCGTGGTTTTTTATTGCTTTACATCCAAGGCATCCCGCAAGGCATTACCTGTCATCATAAAAGCTAAAGTAACAAGCATAATGGCTGTCCCGGGAACCAAAGCCAAATATGGTTTTCCTAAAATAATATAACTGTAATGGTCTTTTATCATACCTCCCCAACTTGGAATAGGAGGTTGTGCTCCTAAACCTAAAAAGCTTAAACCGCTTTCTACTAAAATAGCAGAAGCAAAATTGGCCGCCGAAATTACAATTACCGGTGCCATAATATTGGGAATGATGTGATTTAAAATAATTCGCATATCCGAAAACCCTAACGCTCGTGCAGCGGTGACATACTGCATTTCCTTCACGCTGATAATTTGACCTCTGACCACACGAGCAACTTCCACCCACATGGTTAATCCTACTGCAACAAAAACCTGCCAAAATCCTTTGCCAAGTGCAAGTGTAATGGCAATAACTAATAAAAGTGTTGGAATAGACCATATTACATTCACCAACCACATCACCAAAGCATCAATTTTCCCTCCATAATAGCCGCCAAGAGCTCCAAAAAAAAGTCCGACTACCAAGGAAATTAAAACAGCTACAAAGCCGATAGAAATAGAAACCCGCGAGCCAACTAACATTCTGCTTAACAAATCTCGACCGTATTTATCTGTTCCCAGGTAGAATTTTTTTGTGGAGATTAATTTTTTTTCAACTTCTTGAATTGTTGAAAAACCAATAAACTTATCTAAACTAATTTCTTTGGTTTGTTTTAATTCAATATCTTCTGTGTACTCGATGTATTGAATGACATTTCCAACTACTTTATACTCTAAAATAGGAATTTCAGTCAGTTGATTGGGATGGCCAAAAAAATACCCTTTTATGGTTTTAGGAGCCATTTTTTCAGAAGGAACAGCTAATATTTGAACTTGAAACCCCGGCGATTTTGAATGAATAGCCAAATGCATTTGATTTGCATTTTCGGAATTGTCGGGTGCAAAAACATATGCAAACAAAGCTAAAAATATCATCAGTACGATGTAACCAAAACTAAAAACACCCCAAAAATTCTTTCGGAATTTCTGAAGTGCTATATTAGTTAACGACTGATTACTTTTGGACATTAGTTTCTTTTTCAACTATTGCTCAAAGATACAATTTGCCGTTTATGATTTTACAATTTTTTTCTTTAAATCTACTTTTCCTTTGACTACCGGTTTAGATTGCAAATCATCTAAAACGTTCAAAGCTTCTTCTACGTAAATATCTTTGGAAAGACTTTCAAACCATCGTTCTCTTTTTTCTTTAAAGGACTCGTCTTTAGCCATCAATTCAAAATCCTGAGGAATTGGTTTAAATACTAATTCATTTTTATAATCTGAAATGGGCTTAAATTGTTTACTTTTTTCTTCCAAACTGTTTTGTTCAGCGGTAAAAGCATCTAATTTTAGACTATAAACTGAAGCATCTCTACGTTCTTTTGTCCATCGAGCACTTTTTTCAATTAATTGAAAATGTTCATTTTGAGCCATTCTTGCTTTACTGTTTTCAACGGCACGATCAAAATTAGTTTGCTTGTCCCAAATGGTAAATTGAGCCGGATCAATTTTTGTCCATGGCATGGCATTGTCCAAATCTCTTTCACCTATGTCAATATACGAATAACGATCCGGCATTTCAACATCGCTCGTCACCCCTTCTAATTGTGTTGAACCACCATTAATTCTGTAGAATTTTTGAGTTGTAGTTTTTAAAGCTCCTAAATCGCCCACTGTATTTCCGCGAACAAATTGGTTTAAATCGATTACATTTTGAACAGTTCCTTTTCCGTAGGTTTGCTTGCTACCAATTACAACACCTCTTTTATAGTCTTGTATTGCAGCAGCTAAAATTTCTGATGCGGATGCCGAGAAATTATTAACCATGACAACCAAAGGACCATCCCATTGGATTATTGGGTCTCTGTCATATAAAACTTCTTTCTTAGTTCCAGCCGATTTGATTTGAACTACCGGTCCTTGTTCAATAAACAATCCGGTAATGTCTACTGCAGTTTTTAATGAGCCTCCACCATTATCCCGAACATCCATAATGATACCTTTTACACCTTGAGCCTTTAAACGCTCCACTTCTATAGCAACATCTTTTCCGGCATCACGACTGTCTTGGTTTTCAAAATCGATATAGAACTTAGGTAAATAAATAATGCCATATTTCATTCCATTTCTTTCAACAACACTTGATTTAGCATAGGTTTCTTCGGTTTCAACCATGTCACGAATTAAAGAAATCACTTTCATGGTTCCATCTACTTTTTTAACGGTTAACCGAACTTCAGTGCCTTTTGGTCCTTTGATTTTTTTAACGACATTGTCCAATCGCATCCCAACAATATCAACAGGTTCTTCATCACCTTGAGCCACTTTTAAAATGATATCACCTTGTTCAAGCTCTTTTCCTCTCCAAGCAGGTCCGCCGGAAATTAATTCAGTGATTTCGGTTAAATCGTTTTTCTTTTGTAATCGAGCACCAATTCCTTCAAATTTACCGCTGATGCTTACATCAAAACGCTCTTTGTCGTCGGGAGCCATGTAATTTGTATGCGGATCAAAACGTGAGGCTATTGCATTCACAAACACACCAAACCAATCGTTTCTGTCTAATTCTTTGATAAATGTAAAATAATCATCTAAGGATTTCAAGGAACTCTCTCGAGTTTCTTTTTCAAGTTCTTCAAACGATTTTGGTGCCTCGTCTTTCTTTTTATCCTTTTCTGCTTTTAACTTTTCTTTCAGTTTTTCATCTTTAACAGCATTGATTTTTTCATCGATAACACCATTTTTTTGATCTTCCTGTAACTTGATTCTATCTGTTAACGATGAAAGAGTGGAAAGTTTAATTTGTTTTCTCCAACGCTCTTTTAACTCAGTAGTATTTTTGGCATAGGGAAGTTTTTCGTATTCAGTATTGATGGTTTCATCAACTGTATAATCAAAGGGGTTATCTAAAATATCTTTATAATATTTTTGACTTTCAAGCATCCTTTTTAAATACGTAGTATAAGTCAAATCAAAAAAAGACAAATCTTTGCTTTTGATTTGGTCGTCAATTAACGTTTCATATTTTGCAAACTCATCAATATCTGATTGCAGAAAAAATCGTTTAGACGGATCTAATGCTTCGATATAATCTTTATAAATTCCTTTTGACAAATTATCATCAATAGCAGCGGGATCATAGTGACCGCGTTCAATCACAAAAGTTAATAACTCAATTAAAAGTTTATCTTTTTCAGGATCAGAACTTACATTCTTTTTAGAATCTATAGCGTTAAATGCCAACAGTGAAACCGACAAAACAACTGCCAACAACACCAATTTAAAGTTTCTTTTCATAAATAGTACAATGGTTTTCATTATCTTTCTTTATAAGTAGTCATAAAAACTATGCCACTTCTGTTAGAGTCTCAATTTTTAGTAAATTAATTTTAAAAAAATCACTTAACCAAACAAAGTTATGAAATTTGTTAGGCTTATAAATCTTAAAAAGAGTTAATTTTGTTTTCTTTAGGATACGATAAAACTAAATTTGTGGTTTATAATCCAATTAAATTCATAAAATGACTAAAAAACCGCTTATTCTGATTACAAATGACGATGGGATTTCTGCACCGGGCATAAGAGCTTTGATTGAGGTAATGAAACAATTGGGTGAAGTGGTAGTGGTTGCACCTGATAGTCCGCAAAGTGCAATGGGTCATGCCATCACCATAAATAACACGCTTTTTATTAATAAAGTAAATTTTGATTCGGAAGTAAAAGAAGAATACAGTTGCTCAGGGACTCCCGTTGATTGTGTAAAATTAGCCGTGAATGAAATTTTGAAACAAAAGCCTGATTTGTGTGTTTCCGGTGTGAATCATGGGTCCAATTCATCTATTAATGTTATTTATTCAGGAACCATGAGTGCCGCGGTGGAAGCCGGTATCGAAGGAATTCCTGCCATTGGTTTTTCATTGTTAGATTATAATTGGAATGCTGATTTTGAACCTGTAAAAAATGCAATTAAAACTATTGCTTCGCAAGTGCTGGAGAACGGTTTACCGGAAGGTGTTATTTTAAACGTTAACTTTCCAAAATTAAAAGAAGATGAGATAAAAGGGATTAAGGTTTGCCGACAAGCAAAAGCTTTTTGGAAAGAAGAATTTGATAAACGCAAAACACCACAAGGAAAAGATTATTATTGGCTCACGGGCGAATTCATCAACCAAGACAATGGTGAGGATACTGATGAATGGGCTCTTGCCAACGGTTTTATTTCAATTGTACCTGTTCAATTTGATTTGACAGCTCATCACGCCATACAAAAACTAAACACGTATAAATTTAATTGATAATGAAAAAAACAGATTTACTCATCGGATTTATCATCGGAATTATTGGTGCTTTTATTGGTGTTTTTCTATTCATTACTTTGTTTACAGATTTTGAATTTGTGGATGGAGTAATTGCTTTAAAATCTCAAAATTCGCTGGGAAAATTAATTGCTCTTGGGGCTGTAATTAATGTAATCGTATTTTTTGCTCTTTTAAAATTTAATAAAGAACTGATGGCTCGTGGAGTAGTTTTTGCAACAATTATTTTAACAATCGTTACCTTATTTGTATAAAAATGAAGTATTACATCATATCCGGAGAAGCTTCAGGCGATTTACACGGATCGAATTTAATAAAAGCTCTTCGCAAAGAAGATGCTCACGCGACCATTCGATTTTGGGGAGGCGATTTGATGGAAAAAGCAGGAGGAACTTTAGTAAAACATTACAAAGAATTAGCTTTCATGGGTTTTGCCGAAGTGCTTTTTAATCTAAAAACTATTTTAAACAACATTTCATTTTGTAAAAAAGATATTGAGCAATTCCAACCCGATGTCATCATTTTCATTGATTATCCGGGTTTTAATATGCGAATTGCTGAATGGGCTAAAAAGAAAAAAATTCCGACTCATTATTATATTTCGCCACAAATTTGGGCATGGAAAGAAAATCGCATTAAAAACATCAAACGCGATTTTGATAAATTGTATGTGATTCTTCCCTTTGAAAAAGATTTTTATGAAAAGAAACATCATTTTCCGGTTGATTTTGTGGGTCATCCGCTGATTGATGCAATTCATAATCGAACAAAAGTGGATGAATCGACTTTTAGAAAAGAAAATAATTTAGATCATAGACCTATTATCGCACTTTTACCCGGAAGCCGAAAACAAGAAATCAGTAAACTTTTGCACGAAATGTTAGCCATTGTGAATGATTTTCCAAATTACCAATTTGTAATAGCCGGAGCTCCGGGACAAGATTATGTGTTTTACAAGCAATTTTTGACGAATAAAGCTGTTCATTTTATTTCGAATAAAACCTATGATTTGTTGAGTGTAGCTCATGCAGCTTTGGTAACTTCCGGAACGGCTACTTTGGAAACTGCCTTGTTCAAAGTACCTGAAGTAGTTTGTTATAAAGGAAACTGGATTTCGTATCAAATTGCCAAACGAATTATTACTTTAAAATACATTTCGCTTGTCAATTTAATTATGGATGAAGAAGTGGTAACCGAACTGATTCAAAATGATTGTAATTCGAAAAAAATAAAATTCGAATTGACTAAGATTTTGGACGAAAAACATCGTGAAAAATTAATTGAAAAATACAATCTTTTAGAAGAAAAATTAGGGGGCGAAGGAGCCAGCGAAAAAGTAGCAAAATTAATTGTAGCTGCTATTTCTTGATTCTGTAAAATCTATTTTTTAACTTTGTGAAAATTAATAATTTTTGAAAAACGCAGTCATATTTACATTATTATTGTTCTTTTTGGTTGGATGTAAATCAACTTCTTCTGGTATTGTAACAAGTAAGAGTGAAGCCGAGAAAAAAGGTATTTATACAGCTCCAAAAAACACGAAGGCTGTTGCTAAAAACACCAAAAATACAACAGAAAAGAAAGCAACAGAAACTGCAAAAACTTCCCAAAAATCAAGAATTACAGAATCTGACGATGACGATTATATTCCGGATGATGACAACACCTCCTATTTTGTAAAACAACTTATTAGTTCTGCAATGCAATACCAAGGTGTCCGCTATCGCAGTGGCGGAACAACTTCGGCAGGAATGGATTGCTCCGGTTTGGTGAGCACCGTTTTTAAAGAATATGACATTTCTTTACCTAGAAGATCTGTTGACATGTCTAAAGTGGGTCAGAAATTAAAATTGAAAGAAGTAAAAAAAGGCGATTTGGTTTTTTTTAAAACCAGTAGCCGAGGTGTTATCAATCATGTAGGTTTAGTTACCGAAGTTCGAGATGATGAAATTTTATTTATTCATTCTTCTGTGCAACGGGGGGTTATAATTTCATCAACTAAAGAAGCATATTATCAAAGAACGTTCGCACAAGCAAATCGAATTCTATCCGACGAACACTTTTAATTGTAATTTTTTTCTTCCTAATTTATTTTTTATTATTTTCGTTTACATGAAAGTGATAAAATTCCCTACAATTTTAATTACTACCTGTTTGATTTTAGGAATTTTAGTTTCCAACGAAATCAAACCGGATTTCTCTTTAGCTCTACTAATTGTTTTTATAGCATTTATTCCGTTTTTGATTTTATACTTTTTATTGAAAAAAAATTTAAAATTTAGAATTAGTTTTGGAATTTCATCTTATCTGCTTGCGTTCACAATCGGAATTTTTCTTTTCGCATTACACTATCCTAAAAATCAGGCTTCGCATTATTCAAATTCCGCCTATCGTTCTTCAGAAAAAAATCTCGTGAGCGGTATTATTTCAGAAAAACTAAAACCCAATCAATTTTCATTTAAGTATTTCATGAAAGTTGAATCCATTAATGAAAAAGCAACCAAAGGAAAACTTTTAGTGATTTTGAATAAAAAAGATGCGGAAAAAGAATTTGAAATTGGCGATAAAATATTAGCCAATGCAATTATTAAACCCATCATTAGACCACATAATCCGTATCAATTTGATTATGCTGCCTATTTGGAAAAAAAGGATGTTTTTGATCAATTGTATTTAGAAAACCAAAACTATAAAGTTATTGCCAAACAAGAAAACTTGAATTTTCAGTTAGAAAAAATCAGAAACAAAGTCGTTGCTTTTTTTGAAAATGAAAACATTCCCCCTGAAAGAATAAATATCATCAAAGCCCTATTTTTAGGACAACGCCAAAATATTGAACAAGAAACGTTGGATAATTATTCCAAATCGGGAGCGATTCACATTTTGGCCATTTCAGGATTACATATTGGAATTTTGCTCTACTTTTTTAAAGCTTTATTAAAACCTATCGAACGAATTAAGTATGGCCGCGTTATTACACCGTTTCTTTTGATTGTAATTTTATGGTCGTTTGCACTGCTCTCCGGCTTATCTGCTTCTGTTGTGCGAGCTGTTACCATGTTTACTTTTGTGAGTATTGGAATGTATATGAATCGGGAGACAAATATTTACAACACATTAGGATCGTCTATTCTAATTTTACTTCTTTTTAAACCTAATTTTATTTTTGATGTAGGCTTCCAATTGAGTTATTGTGCGGTTTTTTCAATCGTAACCATACAACCTTTGTTCAGCAAACTATGGACTCCCAAAAATAAAATTATTGGTTATTTTTATGATATTCTAACGGTTTCTTTTGCTGCTCAAATCGGCGTTTTGCCATTGAGTATTTATTACTTTCATCAATTCCCCGGTTTATTTTTTATCACAAACTTGGTCATTATTCCGTTACTTACCTTAATTTTAATAACCGGAATGGTAAGTATTCTACTTTCTGTCTTTAGTATTTATCTTTCTTTTTTGGTTGAATTTCTATCCGAATTAATTGGATTTATGAATAACTATGTGGGTTATGTTTCTTCTTTTGAACAATTTATTATCAAAGATATTCCGTTTAATTCTCTTATCTTACTTAGTTCTCTTTTTGCAATTATTTCTATTATTCTTTACATAAAAAAACCAACTTCAAGAGGAATTACTTTGGCATTAATCACCATTTTAGTCTTTCAACTTTCGATTATTGGTTCCCTTGTGTTTCATAGAACCCAAAATGAATTTATCATTTTTCAATATCCAAAAAAGACTATTTTAGCGAGTAAAGAGAATAACTCAATCTTTTTGCATAGCAATGATTCCTTAGTCAATTCAAACTATGTAGTGAAAAATTACATACAAAATAATTTTGGTACTATTGATAGTATTGTCCCACTACAAAATGTATACTTAATTAAAAAATCTAAACTGTTAGTGATCGATGAAAAAGGAATTTATAAACTTCCTGAAAAACCGGAAATTGTTTTATTAACACAATCTCCCAAAATTAATTTTGAACGTTTGCTGACCGAATTAGAACCTAAAATCATCATTGCTGACGGAAGTAATTACAAAAATTTAATTGAAAGTTGGGAGAAAACTTGCCTTAAAAAAAATATCCCTTTTCACTCAACAAGCGAAAAGGGATATTATCGAATTAGTCTTGATTAATATTTATTTCTTTGCAATAAATTGATTGGCCACTTCTATCCATTTTGATGGTCCGCCACCAACATAACCTGTTTTCCCAAGTTGTTGAAGATTAATTTGTTCACCGTTTTTCTGGGGAGTTACAAACCAAATCGTTGGATATCCGGAAACCTTAAAAATTTGTTGTAATTGGGCATTTTGTTGAGCCAAAGCAGGTTCTAATTTTGTTTTACGAGGATAATCCAATTCTACCAACACAACATTTTCAGCCCACTCAGCAAATTCAGGTTTTTTGAAAACTTCTTTTTGTAATTTAATGCACCAGCCACACCAATCACTCCCTGTAAAAAACAAAAGCATTGGTTTATTTGTTTGCGAAGATATTCCAATGGCTTTATTAATATCTGTATGCCACGTTAATTCCTGTGCTGAAATACTATTTACTGCACAAAGAAAAAATATACATAAAATTGTCTTTTTCATTATTTAATTTCTTTTAGTTCAGCTAATAGTTGATCTGCTTGATAATAACCTACAATGACTTTGGCAATTTCACCTTTTTTATCCATTACATACATCGAAGGATAGCCTTCTACCTTTAAAAAGCTAGTAAATTCATGCATGCTGTTTCTTCCTTTTCGGTTGGCGTCATAGCCTGGGTTTGTATATTTTTTCCCTTTGTAATTTACTGTTGTGTTTCCTTCTCCATTGAATTTTACAGCATAATAATTGGCATTGATATAGTCTGCAAACTCTTTGGTTTGAAAGGTGTTTTTATCTAACATTTTACAAGGTCCACACCAATCAGTATACACATCCATAAAAATGGGTTTGGGATTTTTCTTTTGAAGTGCCGTTGCTTCATCAAAAGTCATCCATTTAATTTCCTGTGCTTGTGCAAAAGCAACTGCTATTAAAGCAAAAATCAAAATTATCTTTTTCATAAAAATATTATTTTACAATTCATTGTCAAAAATAATGCCGATATTAACGAACACCGTGCATCATTTTCTTAATCATTGGGGTTAATAAGAACAAAATTAATGCTGCTAAACCACAAAGTACCACAAATACCATAAAGAAATCATATAGATTTTGAATTTCAAAACCTGCAAAAGATTTATAATGATCATTTATCTGATTATCAGCAAGTAATTTCAGTTGTTCAGCAGTTGGTGAAATAGTTTTATCTAAAACTCCTTGCAAATCAATTCCTAATTCTTCCGCTTTTTTGAATTTATCACCGGTAGCAGGAAGAATTGATCCTAAAGTTCCTGATAATGCATAACCAGCGGCACTCGAGATAAAGAAAACCCCATATGCCAAAGAAGCAAAACGTTTTGGAGCTAACTTACCTACTAGAGACAAACCGATAGGAGACAAACACAATTCGGCAACTGTTTGAATTAAATATAATAAAATTAACCATTTAATTGCAAGTAATCCTGATGTTCCTAAATCTTTTACATTATGAGCAATGATAAAGTAACTCAGTGCAATCAACAACAAACCTAAAGATTGTTTTACTGTAGAAAGTGGTTCGATATTTTTTGCTCTTAACTTATCCCACAACAAACTGAATGGAAACGCCAACATTACCACAAATAGTCCATTAAAAATTTGAACCATTGAAGGAGGCATATTCCATCCGAAAATATTTCTATCCGTTTGGTTATCTGCAATAAATGTTAATGAAGAACCGGCTTGTTCAAAAGCAGCCCAAAAGAATATGATAAAAAACGACATGATGTATATTACCCAAATTCTTTGCGTTTCTACTTTTGTTAGCGTTTTATCTAACAAAATTAAAGTTGCAAGAGCAACACCGCTAGCGTAGATGAATGGGTAAATGTATAATTTTACCACATTTGTACCGTCTGTATTGAAATAAAAGGCAGCAAATACAGCTAGAAACACTCCAATTGTAATCATGATTGATTTCATAGAAAACTCTGCTTTCATCGACTCACCTTCTTCATAATCTGAAGCATCATGTCCCGATGGTAAACCTCCTATTGGTCTTCCTTCCGGAGTAACAACATATTTGTTTTTTAAAACATAAAATAAGACTGTACCCAAAATCATTGCTATACCTGCCGCTAAGAATCCATATTTAAAAGCATGAACATCACGAATCATGTTTAAGGAACCGTCAGCCATAACCACTTCATTTTTAACATCACCTACAAAAGGACAAATAAACTGACCCAAAAAAGCACCAATATTAATTCCCATGTAAAAGATTGTGAAAGCTGTATCCAGCTTAGATTTTTCTTGCTTAGGATATAAGCTACCAACCATAGAAGAAATATTTGGTTTAAAAAACCCGTTCCCAAATACAATAATTCCGAGTGCTCCCCATAATAAAGCATTGGCTAAACCTAAGTTTGAACCAAAAATACTGGCACTAAAAAACAACATAATTTGACCGATAGCCATCATTACACCACCAATCATAATACAATTTCTATTTCCTAAAAACCGATCAGCTATAAAACCTCCTAACATAGGGGTTAAATAACACAATCCAAGAAAACCACCATAAATAATGGATGCCTCTTCTTCTTTCATCAATAAGGCATTTACCATAAATAAGGTTAAGATGGCTCTCATTCCATAGAAATTGAAACGCTCCCACATTTCGGTTCCGAAAAGAACCCATAATCCTTTTGGATGTCCGGATTTTACTGCTACTTCACTCATAAAATTTGTTTTGGTTTGTTAAAGATTTTGTTTAATATAGTTTGTCATTTTTGTATACAATTGCAAGCGAATTTTTCCGCCATAAATGCCATGATTCGTATCGGGATAAATGGCTTGATCAAACTGTTTATTTGCCAGTTGTAACGCTCGAATCATTCGGGTTGCATTTTGAAAATGTACGTTGTCATCCGCTGTTCCATGAATGATTAGGTAATTTCCTTTTAATTTATCCACATGATTGATGGGGGAATTATCATCATATCCACTCGCATTTTCTTGTGGGGTTTGCATGTATCTTTCCGTGTAAATCGAATCGTAAAAACGCCAATTGGTTACCGGAGCAACGGCAATTGCAGTTTTAAATACATCGTTTCCTTTTAGAATACAGTTGCTGGACATAAATCCACCGTAACTCCATCCCCAAATTCCGATTCTAGTTTTATCGATATAAGGATAATTTCCAAGCACCTTTGCAGCATCTATTTGGTCTTCTACTTCGTATTTACCTAATTCTTTTTGTGTCACTTTTTTGAAAGCTGCTCCTCTGAATCCGGTTCCTCTCCCATCTACACAAGCAACCAAATAACCTTCTTGGGCCAATAGCATATGCCAATAATCATTAGCACCCAACCATTGATTGGCTACTTGCTGCGAACCCGGTCCGCTGTATTGAAATAACAATAATGGATACTTTTTTGTAGCATCAAAATCTTTCGGTTTGATGATGTATGCATTCAATTTGTGTCCTTTTTCGGTCGTTAATTCGAAGAATTCTTTGGTAGGAAGATTGTAACTTTCTAATTTGGAAGCTAACTCTTTATTATCAACTATGGATTGAACTTGCTTTCCGTCTTTTGAATTGTGTAAAGTATAAGAAGTTGGTTCGGTTACACTGGAAAAAGAATTAATAAAATACTGAAAGTTCGGACTGAAAGTTGCCTTATTCGTCCCTGTTTTTTGGGTTAAACGAACTTTATTTTTCCCATCTAATTTAATTTTATAAACATCGCGATTGATGGAACCATTTTCTACGGATTGGTAATAAACTTGTCCGTTTTTTTCATCAAAACCGTAATAGGAAGTCACTTCCCAATTGCCTTTCGTAATTTGGTTTCGTAATTTTCCTGATTTATCGTAATGATAAATGTGATTAAATCCATCTTTTTCGGAAGTCCATATAAAGCTGTTGTCCTTTAAAAAAGTTAAATTATCGGTTACATCAATATAGGCAGCATCTTTTTCATTTAACACCACTTTGGTTGTTCCGGTTTTAGCATCCACAAAAAGTAAATCTAAATTGTTTTGATGACGGTTAAGTATTTGAATACTCAAATCATTAGCCTCATTCGTCCATTTCATTCTAGCAATATAAAAATCATTGTACTGACTCAAATTAATGTTTTGGGTTTGATTTGAAGCAACTTCATAGGTATGCAAAGAAACCAAGGCGTTTTTCTCACCGGCTTTAGGATATTTAAATACTTCTTGTGAAGGATACAATTCTTTACCATATACATCCATAGAAAACTCTGGAACATTGGATTCATCGAATTTTATAAAAGCCAAATGTGTGCTCGAACTATTCCAATCAAAGGCTCTAACAAAACCAAATTCTTCTTCATAAACCCAATCGGTAATTCCGTTGATGATGTGATTTTTCTTTCCGTCTGTTGTAATTTGAATATGTTTTGCAGAAGCTAAATCATACACATATAAATTATTTTGATAACCATACGCGATTTTCTTTCCATCGGGAGAAAATGTTGGCTCTTGAATTTTATAATCGGCTATTTTTTGAATTTTTTTAGAAGTTATATCGTAGAGATAAAAATCGGCAACAGTGGAATGGCGGTAAATTGGGTCTGAGTTCATCGCAATTAACAACTGAGTTTCTGCCGCATTAAAAGTATAACTATCAATGGAAGTTAATTCTGAACGATTTTTCGTATCAATGAGTGTGCCCACTTTTTTTAAGGTCTCAAAATCATACAAATCAATTTGAAAAGTTCTTGAAGTTCTGTCAAAATTTAATACGGTATATTGGTTTGTGTTTTTTAAGGCTTGCAAAGCATCCATTCCCTTTGCCCTAAAAGTACCTGAAGACCAGATGTCTTCTAAGGAAATTTTTTGCTGACCAATAGCTGAAGTGGATACTAAAAGTAAGAAACAAACGAGTTTTAAAAATTGATTCATTATAAATGCATTAAAAAAAGATTCAATTTTAGTGAAAAAATCGGAATAAAACGAGTTTTTTTCTGTTAAATAGTATTTTTTGAATTTTTGAATGATATGGAATTTAAAGATTTTAATATTATTGATTTTGATTACAAATCGTAAACTTTCAATATAATAAAAATAACATTCAATAAAATTAAGTTTTTCTTTATCTAATGAAATTCAAAATGCTTTTCCATCTTACATGAACTAGGTTTGTCTTATCTTTGCTCTAAATTTTTTATCAAAATGAAAAAAACACAACAATTAATCATTATTATTTTTTCTATTGGTCTTTTTACATCATCTTGTTCATCAGATGATTCAAATAATTCTGGCCAAAATACAAATTCTACTTTTACATTGAATGGATTTGAATACGCAACACCAAATGGATATTTTACCCATCAATCAAATGATGGAACAGGTTATAAAAATTTAATTATTTTAACAAACGGAGTTGTTTTATCTGACCCATTTGATGCAGATACTTTGAATGCAAATGAATTTTCATCAAATACCAGCAATATTATTGTATTCACAATTAACTCTTCATCTACTAACGAAATAACAGAAGGAACTTATATACTTGACAATACTAACCATGATGGTATTGGAAATTTATATTGGACAACTCTTATCACTGGAATTACTATTCAAAACAATTTAATAGACAGTTATAATTATGAATCTTACACAAGTAATAACTCTTCTAACCCAATAGTTACTGGCTCAATTACTATTGCTAAGAATCAAAACAATTATGAAATCACATATATCTTAAATCAAAACAACGCAGTAATAAACGGAAGTTTTTCGGGATTATTAAGTGATCTAGAATATTCAGAATAATTTCTATCGAAAAAGAGATACTTTAATTCATCATAAAAATAATTATATTTTATAATATTATCTAACGAATACATGAGTAACCACGAAATTTCCGGATTTTCAAAATTATCCAAAAATGAAAAAATTGAATGGATAGCTAAGCACTATTTTTCACAACCCGAAGAAGCCATCTCATTAGTTAAAAACTATTGGAATACAGATGAAAAACTGCAACAATTGCACGACGAATTCATAGAAAATACGATTTCCAATTTTTATTTGCCTTTGGGAATTGCTCCAAACTTCAAAATCAATAAAAAAAACTACACTGTTCCGATGGTGATAGAAGAAAGTTCTGTTGTGGCTGCGGCAGCAAAATCGGCTAAATTTTGGTCAAAACGTGGCGGATTTAAAACAACAGTTTTGAACACCGAAAAAATCGGACAAGTTCATTTTATTTATACAGGTGAAAAATCAAAATTGGTTGATTTTTTTAATCTAACGAAACCAAAATTCTATTCAGAAACGGAGAACATTACCAAAAATATGCAAAAACGGGGTGGCGGAATTTTAGATATTATCTTAAATGACAAAACAACTGAATTAGAAAATTACTTTCAATTGCATGCTACTTTTGAAACTAAAGATAGTATGGGTGCGAATTTTATCAATTCCTGCTTAGAGCAATTTGCTAAAACTTTAAAACAAGAAGCTCAATCTTTTGAACCATTTACTGAAGAAGAAAAAAATATTGAGGTAGTGATGAGCATTTTGTCCAATTATGTAACGAATTGCATAGTTCGTGCAGAGGTTTCCTGTTCAATTGAAGAATTAACCGAAAAACAAATCGAAAACCCAAGTGAATTTGCCGAAAAGTTTGTGCGTGCCGTTCAAATTGCCAAAATTGAACCGTATCGTGCCGTAACACACAACAAAGGTATTATGAACGGAATTGATGCTGTGGTACTAGCAACTGGGAACGATTTTAGAGCCGTGGAGGCAGGAGCACATGCCTACGCTTCCCGAGACGGGAAATACCGCAGTTTATCTGATGCTACAATTGAAAATGGTATTTTTACATTTTGGTTAGAAATTCCATTAGCATTAGGAACCGTGGGAGGTTTAACGTCATTACATCCATTAGTGAAATTAAATTTAGAGATTTTAGAAAAACCATCGGCACCAGAATTAATGCAAATTGTTGCCGCAGTTGGTCTAGCACAAAATTTTGCAGCGTTGCGTTCTTTAACGACCAAAGGTATTCAAGAGGGTCATATGAAAATGCATATCAATAATATTCTAAATCAATATCATGCAACGGCAGAAGAAAGAATAAAAGTTACAGAATATTTTAAAGACAATACAATTTCACATGCTTCGGTGGCGGGATTTTTGGAGGAAATTAGAAAATAGATCAAATTGAAACAAACCTTTTACAGCAACGGAAAATTACTCTTAACCGGAGAATATGTTGTTCTTGACGGAGCATTAGCTTTAGCTTTACCAACCAAATTTGGACAAAATTTAATTGTTGAACCCATATCATCGGAACAAATTCTATGGAAAAGTTTTGATCAAGACGGAAGTGTTTGGTTTGAAGATGAATTTTCATTTGATGAAATTATTCACAAACCTTTTGATGCAGAAAATTCAGTAAGAAATACGTTACTTGAAATTTTGCATGAAGCGTTTCAAATGCAACCGGATTTTCTTTTCCACAAAAACGGATTCAACATTCAAACAAATCTGACTTTTCCAAAAAATTGGGGTTTAGGAACATCTTCTACCTTAATTAACAATATAGGCCAATGGTTAAATATTGATGCTTTTGAACTGTTAAACCGGAGTTTCGGTGGGAGTGGCTATGATATTGCTTGTGCAAAAAAAGATTCACCTCTCGTTTATCAATTAATCAACAATCAGCCACAATTTAAAGCGGTAAAATTTTATCCTAAATTCAGAAACCATTTGTATTTTGTTTATTTAAATAGAAAACAAAGCAGTAAATCAGCCATTGCCAATTATATCAACAACCAACATAACATTGGAAAAACCATTGATAAAATCAACAAGATTACAAACAGCATTCTTTCCTCTTCCGATTTAAAATCATTTGTATATGAAATGGAAAAGCACGAAAGTATTATGAGCGAAGTGTTGGAAACCATTACCATCAAAGAAGCCTTGTTTGACGATTTTAAAGGTGTTATTAAGAGTTTAGGTGCTTGGGGTGGCGATTTTGTTCTTGTTGCTTCAAAAGATAATCCAAGAGACTATTTAAGGGAACGAGGTTTTGAAACAATTCTTCGATATGACGAAATGATATTAAAATAAAAAAAATCCCAACTTTTTAAAGAGTTGGGATTTTAAATTCAATGCAGTTTGAATTAATAATTAAACTGTAATCGATTATCTTTAATTTCTGCTTTTTCTTTTAAAGCTCCAAATACTCTCCCTACTGCAGAGGCATTTTGCGATTTTAAAGCATTCACTTGAGTAGTAAAATCTTTAGAAGGTAACGGTTCAGATACTTTGGTAGTTTTTACAACAAACACACTGACATTTCCTTCAATTGGAGCAGAAAGTTTATTAACAGCCGTACCAAAAGCTGTACCTACCACTTTAGGTTCGTAACCCGCAGAAGCTACTGAAGGATTCTCTAACGTAACATCAGAAGCCGTTTGCACTTGTACAGCATTTGCTTTTGCAATCGCATCCAAGGAAGTAGCCTTCATTTTGGCCATAATTTTTTCTGCTTTCTTCTTATTTTTTAGAATAGGTTCTACTTGAATTCTTGCGTCTTCAATGGCTAATAAGCCTTCTTCATTTACTTTTTTCAATTTTGCAATTAAATGACCTACTTTAGGTAATTCGAAACGTTTTACATCATTCACATCCGTATCTTTTTCAAATGCCCAACGGATTACTTGTCTTTGTGAACCGTACTGCCCTAACATTTCATCTAATGCTTTCACACGAACTGATGGATTTACTGTTAACTTAGCTTCTTTTGCTGCAGTTTCAAACGATTTTTCATTCGCAGCTAATTCAAATTTTACTGCATTTGTATAAGCATTTTCAGAAGTTTTTTCTGAAGCTTCAATTTTTTGAGCTATGGTAGCTAAACGAATAGCATCTTGCTTATCAGTAACTTTAATAATGTGGTAACCGAATTCAGTTTCAACTAAACCAACTTTCCCAATTGGATTGTTGAAAACGAAATCATTAAATGCAGGCACCATTTGACCTGGACCAAAGAAATCTAAATCTCCTCCTTTTTGAGCAGAACCTTGGTCTTCAGATGCTGTAAATGCTTGCATGGTGAATGAGTCAGGATTAGCCATAACTTCTGCTAAAATTCCTTCAGCTTTTACTTTTGCTTCTTCTTTTGTTCTATCTTCTTTAGGTTGAGCTCTGGAACCGGTGAAACTAATCAAGATATGACTTGCTCTAGCTTTTGCACCTGCTTTTCTTCCCATTGAACGGCTTAAAGCAAAATAGTCTCCATATTGATAAGGCCCATAAACTTGACCATCTGATAAATTGAAAAGCGATTCTGCATGTTCAGCCGGCAAATCTGATTTTCCGATATAAGTTGAATCATATGGAAATTGAGAATTTTCGTTCACAAATTTTACAACATCTGTTGTTGCTGAAAAACTTGGCAATGTATCATTTGTATTCGTTGCTTTGTTGTAAACAACTCGTGGAGATAAAAATGAATTTAATTTATTTTTAATTTCGTTTTTATCGGCATCAGAAGGTTGATCTTCGATAACAACGAATTCAATCTCACGGGTTTCATCCGCTTTATATTTTTTTTCATTCTTTTTCATGTATTCAATAATTTCAGCATCAGAAACTTTTACATCGCTATCTTTTACTGAAGAATAAGGAACAGCAACAAAATCAAATGTAACTTTTTTGTTCTCTAAGTTATATTTAAATTTTGCATCATTTTGAGTAGTAAAAAAGCCTGATTTAACCAAACTGCTGTACAATTGATATTTTGCATTGATATTTGCATTTTCTTCAACGTTTTCAAAAAATTTAACTTCGTCAGGGTTAGAGCTGGATTTGATATACTCTCTGTATTTGTTGATATCAAATTGTTTTAATTCGTTTTGAAAAGAAGGATTCTGACCAAAATTAGGATCCGCTTTTAACGTTTCAATCAAGTGATTTTCACCAATTCTGATCCCTAATTTCTCTAATTCTTCTGTTAATAAAGCCAAATTGATTTCTTGATTCCAAACTTGATTAACCGCTTGAATGTTTGACATACCCTGACCTGATTTTTCAGTATTGCCAACTTTTATTCTAAATTCTTCAAACGGAATGTCTTTTCCATTTATACTTCCAACGTTGTTTGAAGTTTGGCTAAAACCGCCACTTTGAATTACATCTGCTAATACAAAAGAGAATAATGCCAACGCAATAATCACTATAAGAATAAATGAACGTTGTCTAATTTTTCCTAAAATCGCCATTTCTATTTATGTTTAATTTTATTTCAGTTTGCGAAAATACAATTATCTGTGAAATAATTATAAAGAATTCAAGATATTTTGTTGATTTTTTATCTCAATAAAAATAATCAGGTTGTAAACAGAACTAAATTCAGTTATCAGCGTAAATAAGTAGTGTTTTTCTTTAATCAGAATAGTCAATAATCATTTTAACCTGCTCAATTTTCTTGGTAGAAGCTTCTTCTATAATGAATTGAAAATTATTGATTTCTATAACTTCCCCTTTTTGTGGAATTTCCTTAGCATGATTGACAATAAAACCACCTAACGTTGAATAAGAATCTTCTTCTGGAATATTCAATTTATAAACTTCATTTATATATTCCACATCTAAGCGAGTTGAGAATCGGAACTCCTTTTCACCTAATTGTTCTTCTATCAGTGTTTCATCCGAATCATGCTCGTCTTCAATTTCACCAAAAAGTTCTTCTACAATATCTTCAATGGTAATCATTCCGGAAGTTCCGCCATATTCGTCCAAAACGATAGCTACACTTTTTCTTTTTTTAGTTAAAAGGTTCATCACATCTTTGATAAACATTGTTTCCGGAACAAATTCAACCGGAATCATAACCGACTTAATTGTTCTGGGTTTTCGGAATAATTCAAATGAATGTACATAACCAATAATATCATCTAAAGAAGATTGATAAACCAATATTTTAGAAAATCCCGTTTCAATAAAAAGTGATTTCAATTCTTTCACCGAATCATGAATTTCAACCGCAGAGATTTCAGTGCGGGGAATCATAATGTCTCTGGCTTTTACCCCTGAAAACTCGAGAGCATTTTGGAAAATTTGAATTTCTGAATCAACCGTTTCATGGTCATCTACGGCATTCATTTGTTCTGAAATAAAATTTCCTAATTCAACTTTGCTGAAAAAAAGCTGAGCTTCATCGCCCTCTGTTTTGAAAAGTTTTCTTAGAAAGAAATCGGATATCCAAATGACAAATGACGATATGTAATATAATAATTGATAAAAAAAGTAAGCCGGAATGGCAAAAATTTTGACAAAAGTATTAGCATAAATTTGAAAAAAAACTTTTGGAAGAAACTCGGCTGTAATTAAAATGACAGCTGTAGAAAGAAGGGTTTGAATCATTAAAACCTGAAAAGGCAAATCATCGTTATTGATAAACTCCGGAAAAATCAGTTTAATTATTAAATCACCCATGGTAAATCCGTAGATGACCAGAGCAATATTGTTTCCAACTAACATTGAAGCTATGAATTTGGAAGGATTTTGCGTGATTTTGGTTAGAATTTTTGCTACAAAACCATCTTGCATTTTTTCGATTCCGAGATACACTTTATTGGAAGAAACAAATGCGATTTCCATTCCGGAAAAAAATGCCGAAAGCAGTAAACAAATGAAAATGATACTGATTTCCATCGCAGTAAATTACTTATTTCGGTTATCCATTTTATTCAAAAATCGTCTTCTAAAAAAGAACATAAAAATAGCCATGGCAGCAAAAAAGAACATTAACCAAGGGCTTTTTTCCTCTGAATTCAAATTAGCAAAACCTTGATAAATAAAAAACCCTGCCGCAAAAAGATAAAAATATTGAATGTATTTTAAGTATGTCATGACTGTTGTCTGTTATCGGTTGTCTGTTCACTGAAAACTGTTACTGCCTCTAATTTATTCTGCTTCGTTGATTACGCCTGAAACTTTTTGAAAGTTGATTCGTTTAAAATCTTTACTAAAATCAAGCCCATCGCCTTTTGTTTCACCTTTATACGGGTCAGTAAATTTAAACTTTTTTTCAGTAAAAAACCACTCGTTTTTTTGGTCGTAATAAAGTTGCTCTGTTTCCAAATACTGTCCGCCTTCAGCTGTCATTTTTACGTTTCCTTGCATGTCTATGATATCCGTTCCTTTGAAAGTAATGGCATAATCTGATTTGATAAAGTTTTTTTTACCATTTTGGTCAAACAATGTCACTTCAATACCATTAGGAAATTCGGTGAAGGGATAGAGAACTGTGCCGTAATCCATCATTTTAGGACTGACCAAAATTGCTTTTATTTTACCAGAGTCGGTATACTTCAGGTTAACGGAGTCTGCTTCACCCGAAGCCATAAATTCAGAAACATTGATTCGTTGAATTTCTTTAAAATTGCTTTGGCAACCAAAAAACAATGTCACAGCAAAAACTGTGACACTGAAATTGATTATTTTTTGAATGCTAAGCATTGATTATAAGTTTGGCACCGTAACACTTCTTCCTACCCAACAGTTAAAACGGATTGTTTCTCCTGCTCTTCCTGATGTATGAATTTCAGCTTTTGTTGGAGCCAATTTATCATAGGATGCTGCTGCTGCATTACCGGCAGATGTTCCTGCTTTTCTGGCTGTTGAAGCTGCTAACCAATAAATGGCTCTTTTTTCAAATGGATCATTTCCACATTCATTTGCACTGTTAGCATAAAGTTGTGCAATAAAAACATGAGCTTCTCCAAATGAAGGTTTTGCTGCCAATGCTTTTTCAGCGAAAGCTCTTGCTTGTGATTTGTTACTGCTACCATAGATATTTCTGGCAACTGTGTAATACACTTTTGCTTTTTCTCCACTGTCTTTGTGCAATTCTGCGGATTGGTTAAAATACTCCAATGCTTTAGCTGTATTCTTTTTGTTATAATAAGAAACCCCTAAATTGTACGCAGATTTAGCAGTAGGATTTAGCTGATGTAATGTCTCAGATATTTTAGAAAACAATGGATCAGATGAACATCCTTTTTTGTCTAATCGATCTGCGGCTCTTCTTAACCATTCGGCATCTCCTTTTTTCTCTTCAAAACTGCCCCCTAAAAAAGGTATTAATCGTTCACAAGTTGCTAACTGGGCAATTTTATTATCCATACTTGTTCTAATGGTTTGAAATGCATCTAAGTTAATTTGATTTGCGTTTTTAACGCTAGCTTCTTTCTTAGTTAACTCAGCCCCTGTTTCTTCTTTTTGTAAAATTGCATCCAACTCATCTGAAAGTTTTTTCTCTTCTTCGTCAATTTTATCTGAAATCTCGTCATATTTATTAAACAAATCTTGCAATTGAATTCCTTTTTTACCGGCTTCAAAATCGTTTACGTAAATTTCAAAATAAACATAAAGAGCTTTAGCGTTTGTAAAGTTAGCTCTATCTGTTTTGAAAGCATCATCAAGTAGATTATACACTTCTTCCGGAGTTCCAACATTGTTTTCAAAGAGAGCCATTGCTTTTCTTACTTTGTTTCCTCTGTTATTATCAGGGAAATATTTATCAAACTCCCCATACATTTTTACTAAATCTCTAACTTCAGTTTCTTTTTCAGCTGGAGTTTTAGCATTTTCAATACGGTAATTTAAAATTTGTTCACCTCTTATATATATTGCATTGTGAAAAGACGCACAATTTTTGCGAGAGTACATCCAAGGTTCGTAAGCGGAAGCAAAATCTTTTGCTTTACAAAGCTCATTAAAAATGGATAATTTTTCGGCACAATCAGCAGCATTCTGGCCATTTACATTAGTCATTCCGATTAGAAACGCAAATACAATAATTAATTTAGTTTTCATAGTTATAAAATTTCTGTATTATTCATATTTTCTTTTAACAAACCATTTATCATTCAAAGATAAACTTATAAATACATTGGTATAATTCTCTTCAACTAATCCGGCATTGGTTGTTCCTCTTTTTCCATATTCAAATCCAACGTTTATGTTTGAAAAACTTCCACCAAGTGGTAAACCTAAACCAAAAGTTATGCCATAATTATTAATTGACTCATTGTTTATAATTAAACCAGTATTTTCATAATTAAAACCGGCTCTATAAGTTACTCTTTGCAAATACTTATTAAAAGAATTGTATTTTGGTATATAGTATCCACCAAAACTAATTTTAGTTGAATTTTCATATTCAACGTTAGTAATATCATTAAAACGATTTCCAAAACTACTTGACTGCTGAAAAGTTAATTCTGTTCCAACCATCCATTTTCTAACTTCTCCTATTCCGGCACCAAAAACAAATTTAGAGGGTAATTTTAGTTTAGAAGTGCTTACTTGTGTGATTCCATCTTCTTGAGGAAAGGCATTAAATGTAGAGGTGACAAATACAGTTGTAATGTTTCTACTGTTTTCAACATCAAGGTTACTTTGTGGTGAATACGCTAAACTTCCAAACAATGTTAATTTTTCGGTAACTTTTTTATTATACATTACACCAAAATTATAATTAAACCCATTTATTTTACTTGTATTCAGTTCTCTAGTTCCAAGTTGTATTTCTGGAATAAATTCTACAGAATTTGTTGAAATATTTCCAAAATTGTAATTGATATCTACTCCAAAGCTAAAGTTGTCATTAAATGAATAGGCTAAAGATCCAAAAAATCGATTGACACCTCCGTCACCAAAATACCTAGCACTTTGCTGTGTTGTGTCTTCATTAATATTCTCAATTTTATAGCCTACCGAAGAAAAAGGCAACAGTCCTAACGATGCTCCAAACTTTTTAGCCACGGGCATTGCTACAACCAAGTAGTCAATTGTTGTTCTGGTAGCTTTTTCAGATTGGCTATCTGTTTTCAGATTAACATTATTATTGTTGGCACCAATGGTAAATGTTGTATATTTTAAGTGAGAAAACGAAGCAGGATTTTGCAAATTTACGTGAATAGAATCACTAAACACACTGACCCCTCCCATAGATCGATTTTCAACAGCTCCTTTAAATTTAACATCTCCAATTCCATAAAAAGAATAGGGCGAAGCTGTTCCCTCTTGAGCCAAGGTTAGTACTGAAAAAAATAAGCAAAAGCTTATCAGAATTTTTTTAATCATTTTTGATTTTATATTGAAAAAATTGGTTCAAACTTTCCAAAAGGAAATTTGAATTGGCAAATATGGTATTTTTTAATCTTTTTGCCAAAAAAACAGCATCACCTCCCGTTAAAATTATGGTAAAGTTTTCATTTTGCTGTTTAAAACGTTCAATAAATCCATCTATTTCACAAATTAATCCGTTTACAACTCCGGAATGAATAGATTGATTTGTAGAATTCCCTACAATTCCAGAGGGTTCTTCCAAAGATAATAATGGTAATTTTGCTGTAAATTGATGAAGCGAAGCATACCTGAGTCTCAAACCGGGTGAAATAGCTCCTCCCCAATAGTTGTCATATTCATCCACAAAATCGTAGGTTACACAAGTTCCCGCATCGATTATTAAGCGATTTTTTCCCGGAAATAACAAAGTTGCTCCTGCTGCCAAAATCATTCTATCTACTCCTAATGTTTTGGGTGTGGTATATTTATTTTCAAAAGGAAACGAGTCTAAATTGGAAACAAAATGTATGTTTAAGTCGTTTGAAATTGTTTGCAAATCGAAAGTTAAAGCTTTTGCAACGGAGGAAACAATCAAATCGGTAACTTTTGGATAGGAGATTAAAATATTTTTTAAATTATTTTCAACTTCATTTTCAGTAAACACAAAAGTTGCCTTAAGTATATCCAGCTCATAAACAGCACATTTAATTCGCGTATTTCCGACATCGACTACTAAAACCATTTTTTATAATTCTGTCTGCGAAGGTACGAATAGATTTTTTTTAATATTTGTTTTGTATAAAATAAAAATCGTTCTATATTTGCACCCGCATCAGCAAAGGTACCTTAGCTCAGATGGTAGAGCAACGGACTGAAAATCCGTGTGTCCCTGGTTCGATCCCTGGAGGTACCACTTAAACCCGAATATTTCTATTCGGGTTTTTTGTTTTTTAATTTTTGATTGTATCTTTTGGTGTTACTACAGGTAATTCAGTTGTAGGCACGATTTCTGCAGTTTTAGGTAAGTTTTCCATTCCTTCTTCATATTCCGTTTCTTCCAAATCTTCTGTTTTTTTACCTAAACCAATAATAGGATTATCTTGAGTTCCGGTGACTTTTATAGGAATTCCGATTATTCCTAAGGGAGGCAAACCGATTCGCATTTTTAAATTAATTTTTCCGTCAAAACTGGTTTCACCTTCAATTCTTGGTCTAAAACCCGCAACTTTGAACTTAAAACGTTCAATTTTAATCAAATTATTCTTCACTGTTGTTTTAATGTCAATTTTGGAAATATCAGGATCTTTCAAGGCATCCGTTTCGGTTTTTTGACTCACTACATTAAATAATTTAAACCCTTTCATTTTTACGTTTTTTACCGAAAGGGTTCCTCCTCCGATTAATGAAGGAAAAACAGGTGTCATATTTCCATCCAATTTACCGGCAATTTTATAATCTATCGAAACTATACCTTCTGCGTATTCAGCCGCTGAAGCCATTTCGCGAAATAGAGCAATTTCATTATAAGCACGTTTGATATCAAAATCGGTTGCCTTAATTTTATAATCAAAATCGGCTCTGGTTGGTGTTTCATGAAAATAAACGGCATCCATCTTCATTTTGGTGCCTATTAATGAAAAAACCGTGTTTTGCAAAGCCAGCTTTCCTTGGTTTACATTCACTTTACCGGACAAATTTTCAATATTCAAATCATCAAAATTGATTTTTTTGACATTTGCTTGTAAATTAAAATTAAATTTAGATGGAATTACGACCACGCCATTTTGGATTGTACTGTCTTTTTCCTCCTTTGTTTCGTTGGCAAAAGCCATAAACTCATTTACTTGAATAAACTCAGAATCAACGAAAAAAATACCTTTTAAAATTTCATTTTCGGAAAGAGCAAAATTGATGACATTTTCCATGTAACCATTCATTTTAAAGTCTGATTGCCCATAGGAAGCTACAAAATTTGTAAAATTCATTTGATCTTGATTGAACAAAAAAAGACCTTCCTTGATCACAAAAGGTTTGGTTAAAAATTCCGAATAAATTTTAATTTCTTTCAGTTCTAAGTTTCCTTTGTTGTTTAAATTGGCGTATTTTCCAGATGTAGCATCACTTTGTCTGCCTTGAAAAGCTAGATCCATTTTAGCAAAACCGGTTACATCGGTTCCTCTTTGTGAAAAAACATTATATATTCTTTCAATATTTAATTCTCCTTTCGCTTTTATATCATAGGTGATATCCTCAAAATTTTTAAGGGAAGCATACAAATCAAATGGTTTGCCTTCGAATTCTAATTTTGCCGGAGAAATTAGTAAAGATAAATCATTAAGTTCTCCGTTTGAATTTGAGACAACAGCTTTAAAATTAATATTTTTGATGGCATTCGGATAATAAACAGATTGAACAAATCCATTCTTTAGTTCTAAATTACCTTTTGTTATAGGAAATTGTTTTTGTTGTTTATTGTAATTGCCTTTTGAAACAATGTCAGCCGAAAAACTTCCCTTTAAATCCATATTTTCTATACCGAGAGCTTGATCTAATTTAGCTAAATCTAATTTTGATCGGACTCTGGCATCAATTTGAGGTTTGGATAGACCATTAACCTTTATGTTGCCATTAAAAAAATCTTTCCCGACATCAAAATAAATAGAGTCAATTTTTAAAACCAACTTTTCAGTATCTAAAGAAGGGAGTTTGGTGTCGAAATTCAAAAAAATATTTGTTGCCGGTAGAGGTGCTTTATTATAAGAGATAAATCCATCTCTTATCTTCATATTAAAATGAACATCTGGTTTAATGTTTTCTTGAGCTATGTATTTTCCTTTCAAAGAAAAAAGTAAATCTGTCTTTCCTTTGATAGTTGTTTTAGTCAACCAAGTGATGAATTGAGGTGGCAAGGCAGTAAAAAAATCATTGAGTTGACTATTCTTTGATTTCACATTAAAATCTAAATTGTAACCATTTTTCAAGAAATCAAACTTACCCTTAAATTCAACAGGCAGTTTATTAATCATCAAATTATTTTCCTCAAAAATTAACTCAAGCGAATTAGTGTTAATTTTTGTAATTAGTTCGGCATTAACTTTTTTATTGATTAAGTAATCTTGTTTGTCAAAAGAGAAATAAAACCCTTCAATTTGTGCTTTCGTTTTTAAATCAAAAATTGATTCGTGTAGATCTCCTTTCCCTAAATAATTAAAATCTTTAGCTTTTATTACTATTTTGGTAGATTTGTCATCGTATAATAACCGCATCTTTTTGATATCAATTCGATCCAGTTTAATGGATGCAGAGGCAGATTCAGAATTAACCTCTTTACTATCAGAAACATACACATTATAATTTGGCTTTCCTTTTGTATTTACTTTTACATTGATAAATCCCTCTGAAACAAAAATCTTATCAATTTTTATCTTTTCATCAAAAAAAATTGATTTTACATTAATACCAAATGCAATTTCTTTGGCCGAAATTAATGTGTCTTTTTCGAAAGGCACAGATCCTTTTAACAAAAACTCATCTAACGTTAAGGTTAAAGAAGGAAAATGAGTAAAAAAGGAAAGGTTGGTTTCTTTAAAACTTATCTCACCATTCAGTTTTTCATTTGCAAATGATTTTATTTTATTGGTAATGGTTTCAGGGAAAAGTATGGGCAACAAAAATAGCAAAAACACTAAAATGGCTAAAGTGATTCCTGTGATTTTTAAAACTTTAAAAACTATTTCTTTTTTGTAATTTTTCATACAACGAAATTATAGCTTTCCGAGTGAATTTACAATAGTCTATTTAACAACAAAAAACCCAGTTAAATAACTGGGTTTAATGGCATTGTAACATATTTAACTAACTCTAAATATTAATTTTTGATTAATTTCATAGTTTTTTCATTTCCATATTCATTAACAGCTTTTACAAAGTAGATTCCATTGTTCAAGTCGCTAACATCAAATGCGTAATCAGAACTAAATGTATTGTTGAAAGATTTTACTAATTGACCAGTAAGAGAGTAAATCTCAACTTTTGTTGTGGCAACCGAAATAGTAAACGCACCGGATGTAGGATTTGGTGCCAATACAACATTTGAAATCATTTCAAAATTATTGGTTGACAAAGTAGATGGTTGATTTCCATATACTCTAAATTCTCCGGGTTGTAGATTAATAGCAGTCGTTGTATTGTTGACAGTTATTGGTGTATCATTCATCAAATTATACCAAGTTCCCGTATAAGGAAAATCTGGCGTAATGTTTTGTGCTGCAACAGAAAAATTGGCCAAAATGACTACATTTTTCAATTGTGAAGTTGGCAAAGAATTATCAAAAACATAAATTCGTTGACGAATGTTGCTTCCATTTGGACTTATAGCATATTCCCCATTAAAAACGGGTTCATTAATTTTAAGCTTAATCATTCTGGCCCAATCTTCAAAGATTGCTGTTCTCCTAGGATCTGAAAGCCAATTTTCGGACCATTGTACTTGAGGCTTAGTGTCTAATTTACAATCCCCGGGAGGGTTGGCTCCTTCATCATTTACTGTACCATTTGAACAAGTAAAAATGGATTGATTATTCCCTAATTCACCAAAATGCCATATCATTTTTGGTCCGGGAACCAAAATACTCGTAGCTCCTATAGCTCCCATACGAGCTAATGCATTGGTTAAATTGCCATTTACTGGAGCAGAACCTCCTCCATTACCATAGGTTATGGCTTCATACATCATACGGTCTTTGTCATGACTTTCAGGATACCCGATTAATCTTTTCCCTGCAAATCCTCTACTAACATGCCCCATTCGGGTAATATTTTGACTAGCAAAACCCATAGCAAGTTCTTTGTATTGAGTATACATTTCTCCCCACATCAAAATCCCTTTACCTTCACCTAATTTGTAATTTGCCCATTGTTGTTCTTCGTTATCTGAACCTAGATGTTCGAAAATTACAATATGATTTGGATCTAAACTCCAAGAATAATCAGCATAATCTTTTAAAACTTGAACTCTATCGGCTTGATAACCATTGGTACAACCATCATCACCACCTGTACAATTTTGAGTAAAGCCTTTTGTTAAATCCCAACGGAAACCATCAATTTTATATTCTTCAATCCATTGTTTAACAACTCTTCTGGTGTAATACTGTGTTAGAGCAGATTGATGATTAAAATCTTCACCAACGCTGTAACTGTGTCGGGCTGTTGTATTATAATAAGGGTTATCCGAAGATGGAGGTCCCCATCCGTCTCCCTCAGGGTCATTCATCCACATTCTTACTCCTGGATTTCTTCCAAAAGAATGGTTTAGAGCTACATCAAGGATAACTGCAATTCCATTTTGGTGACAAACATCTATTAATTCTTTAAACTTATCCGGAGTTCCATAAAACTTGTCCAGAGCGAGATGAAAAGAAGTGTTATAACCCCAACTTTCATTACCTTCAAACTCCATGACTGGCATTAATTGAATAGCATTGACACCAAGATCTCTGAAATAATCTATTTTATTAATCAAATCTTGATAATTTCTATTGGCGTCAAAATCTCTCACTAAAACTTCATAAACTACTAAATTATCTTTACTCGGTTTAACAAAGTTTAAAGTTGCATTACTCCAATTATAAGGAGTCTGACCGGTTTGAAGTACCGTTACTTCACGTTCCTGACCTGCTGGATAAGTTGGTAGGTTTGGATACGAAGAAGACGGAATCCAAGGATCATCAAATGGTGACAAGACCAAAGTTGAATACATATCAGCTGTTTTCACTAAAACTGGTGAATTAGCAACAGGAGTTTGATCCACCACCCAATATTGGTAGGTATAAATTTCACCCGGAGTTAAATTGGTTAATTCCAACCAAAAAATATTTGTCGAAGGATCTTTTTTCATTGCATAAGAACCATCGGGTTGATAGTCATTAAAACTACCGGCAACATAAACAAAGTCTTTACCGGGAGCATTTAATTTTAAAGTTGCTTTTGTCGGGTCGGATGGGTTGTAATTTATTCCATCTTCTAATCCTGAAGGTATTGCTTGTGATAATGTTCCGGGATTTACAATCGCACTAAATCTTCTAGTAATAGTTGACGAACCTAACGTAACTTGCAATTCATAGGTTTGATTTGAAGTGATATTTGTGTGATTGAATGCATAATTAGACGTAGAAGCATTTGAATTAATTGTTACACCATTAGCTTTTAACACATAACTTGCATTACCACCTGTGTTGGTGGCATTAACTGAAATATTTCCTCCTGAGTTAATAATTGTTGAACTATTATTAACCGGTGAAGATAAATTAACTTGAAATGTTCCAACATTAAAAATAAAATCGCCACAAGAAGGTGGTAATTTTAAGGTTTGTGAACCATTTGCATTTCTGAACACCATCCCCAACTTAGTTGCGTTCGCTTGTTGGGTAGCGTTGATACCAAAATAAATACTTGGTGTTAATGTAATAGACCAGGTTCCATTTCCATTATTGGTCATTAAACCAATACTATCATCTTGACCCCAATTTCCAATTACAGAAAAACCAAATGCATTTACATCGTCACCAATACCAGCATGCATGTATACTTTAGGAGGATTGGTTCCTAATTGGTTACAAGCTTGAGCAGCAGTTGAAACTGTAATAGTAATTTGATCATCAACATTAAAGGTTGCCGGTGAAATGGTAACTTGAGCAAAAGAAAATGTTGAGATTAAGGTTAATAAAAAAGTAAAAAAATAATTTCTTTTCATAGTAGTAATTTTTAATGATAAAAAAGGGCTGTAGGAATACAGCCCTTTTTTTATAACTATAACCTCTATTGAGCGGTTAAAGTATATGTATATTCTCTTGGGTTAGATAAATCTAGTTCAACCAAATAATCCCCTGCAGCATCTACTGAAAGATTTGAACCATCATAGGTCATCTCTGCTGGATCTCCACCTAAATTGATTGTCCAAGCATTGTTCGCTCTAAATTTAAACTCGCCGGCAGTCATTGTAACAACTCCTTCCCATTTCTTAGAAGTAGCATTGTAAGTTAAAGCAGTACTATTATCCCAACCACCTGGAGTAGCCGCTCCAACAATACCCCAAACTGTTGGAGTTGTGGAATAAAGCAAGGTTGTAGTATTAGCTTGTACCCTGTAATATCCTGCAGTAGCTGTGCAATCAGTTTCACCAGTTTCTACTAAAACTCCAGAGAAAGAACCATCATCACCCCAGTCAGTATTACCCCAGTTAAAATTACCAGAACCATCGGGTCCAACAAATTTATAACCGCCATCTAACCAAACAAATCCCTCATAGTCAGTTTCTCCGAAACCAGAGGAAGCTAATCGGGGTGCAGTTGGAGGGTTCCATCCTTGGTGGTTACCAGGAACAGCAATTTTTGGAAGGTCAGTGCTGTACGTTTTTAATAAAACTGTAACTACGTTAGAGTAAACAGGTTGAGCATCTAATGTACCAGTTGTTGCCTTAATTCTAATATCTAAACCTTCTTCCTCAAATGGAGTTAATCCAGCTGCTCCAGCTGCTGCGTTTAATTCAAGAACACTCCAAGTAATATTAGTATTTGAAGTACTTCCTGCTAAAATAAATGTTTCAAACTCTGTTCCTGTTTTAGCAATTTCAACATCATAAGTAATCGCAGTAGGATTATCATAATCTGCAGCAGCCCATGTCACTGTTAAAGCTGGATTATTTTGTAAACCTGGAGTTAATTCTATCGGAGCAGAACCTGCTTGCGGAGTTAGAATTTGAAAACTAGCAGGAGGAGTTAATATCATTAAGTCTTGTTCATCTTCACAAGACCATAATCCTGAAAACAGGACAGTTGCCAAAAGTAATTTAAAAGTATTTTTCATTTTTTTATAAAATTTATGTTTTTTAAAGATTTTAATAACCAGGATTTTGAGTCAAATTTGGGTTTGAATCTAATGAAGCTTGAGGTATTGGATAAACTTTTAAATTATTTGAAATTGCAATACCATTACTACCATTTCCTTTCCATGCCCAATTATATGCTCCCCCCGTATATTTGTTAAAACGAATTAAATCTTGTCTTCTGTGACCCTCCCAATGTAATTCTCTTGATCTTTCATCAATAATAAAGTCAAGATCCATATCATTTTGAGAAATATTTGCTGACTGACTACCATTATTTGCACGTTCTCTTATCGCATTTACATAAGTAACCGCTTGCGACAATGTTGCATTTCCTGCACCACGAACAGCACATTCTGCATACATTAAATATACGTCTGCTAAACGAAACATTGGGAAATCAGTATCAACAAATGTAGTACTAATACCAGCTACGCCTGAAGATGATATATTTGAATACTTAGCAAGAATAAATCCTTGATCTCTATTTGCTACATCGGAAATTTCAATATCTCGTATACCAGAAATAATTGTATTTCTAACATCATTATCATAATCAGCTCCTTCAAATTTTTGAACAAATTGTTTTCTTAAACGAAGAGCTCCTCCCCATCCGCCAACACCAAACTGATTTCCATTACTTTCTAAAGAACCTACTTGACCATTAATCATAACGGTGGTTGGACCAAAATTTTGAGTAACCACACCATCAGATTGAACATAAAAAATCGCTTCAGGAGAAGTATTATTATCAGCATTAAAATTGTTCAAATAGTTTAAAGCTAGTGAATAACCTGAATTGATGATGGCATTACATTGATCTGCACATTCTGAATATTTATTAACTCCAATATAAACTTCTGCATTTAAGTACAATTTAGCTAAAATCATTCTGGCAAATGACTGATCTAACCTTCCTTCTTGATTTGATCTTGGAGCTTTTAAATTTGGTAAAATTTCAGTTAATTCAGTCTCAATAAAATCAAATAGTTGTGCTCTGTTGTATTCTGGACCAGCAAAGCCAACAGGATCATTTTCTGTATTAAAAGCTGCTTTTCCAAACAAATCCATCAAATGGTAGTAAGCTAAAGCTCTTAAAGCTCTTGCTTCGTTGCGATAATCAGCTACTTCAGATAATGTTGTAGCATCAGTAATTCCTCTAGAGCTCAGTCTTTCTGTAGTAGATTGTCGTAAGAACTCATTTGCAAGAGCCACTTGAAACATTCCTCTACTAAACATTCCTCTAATAATTGGATTTGATGCATTCCAAATATTACGTTGAATTTCTCTTGTTCCCGGGTCATTTTCATAACTCCAAATTACCTCGTCCGTTGAGAGATTTTGCATATACCAAAACACACGACCATATTGACTCGTTCCCGCATCGATACCTCCAATATTGGATGAACCTGCACCTAGTGTACCTGTCAAAGACAGATTTCCATAAACCCCTGCGATAGCCTGTTTATATGCTCCTTCCTGAGAATAAAACTCATCAATAGACAATTGATTTGGATCTTCAGGAATTACATCTAAATCATCTTCACAAGATTGCATTAAAAATGCAATACTGAGTAAAAAAAAGATTTTAATTTTAATTTTTTTCATAGTTTTTATTTTAGAATTTTACATTAGCCCCAAATAGGAATTGTCTTTGTCTTGGGTAAATTGTATTGTCAAATCCTCCGGTTACCTCAGGATCTAAACCTCCATATTTAGAAATTACAAATGCATTTTGAACACCCGTAAATAATCTCAAAGAAGCTTTTCCATCTAACCATTCTGGAAATGTATACCCAATTGTGGCAAAATCCATTCTCAAGAAAGATGCATTTTCAACATACATATCTGAAAGAACATTTTCACCATTTTGATTTTGAAAATTAGTATTCAATACATTAGGTGAAATATTTTCTAATACTCCATTTTGAATCAATGCATAATACGAACGTGTCGATTCAACTCCATTTAAAACTCTATTACCAATACTTGCTCTTAAATTAAATGAAAAATCAAAATTTTTGTAATTTAAGCTAGAAGTAAAACCTAAAAGTAAATCAGGATCAGGATTTTTATATATATATCTATCATCTCCATTTATGATTCCATCACCATTTAAGTCTGCAAAAGCTCCTTCTATTGCTTGTCCGTTTGGATCATATAATTGTTTGTAAACATAGAAGGAAAATGGTGTAAATCCTTCTTGTAGTATTTGTGATGTTCCACCGGTACCGGCACCTGATTGACCTGTAAATAAAGGAGAACCTAAGGCAATTTTTTCAATTCTTCTTTCAAATTTGGTAGCATTAAAGCCTAAATTCCAATTGAAGTTTTCAGTTTTCACAACATCATAATTGATAGAAAACTCAATACCTTTTGAACTCATATCTCCTACGTTTTGAGGCCCTTGATTTGAAAAATTACTTCCGTCAGCAAATGGTCCAATCTGAAATAAATCATTAGACAACTTATAGAATAAATCTAACGAACCATTAATTCTATTATCTGCAAAACCATAATCTAAACCAATATTGTAAGTAGCTGTTTCTTCCCATTTTAATGGTCCAAATGCACTAGGAACACCCACATTAATAGGCTCACCGCCAATGATATATTGTGAATTTGCATCACCTAAATTATAAATTTGTTGATAAAAAGACGCTTGATCAATATCTTGTTGTCCTGTTATACCCCATCCAGCTCTTAACTTCAAATCAGAAATTAATGATGAATCTTTGAAAAAATCTTCTTTTATTTTCCATCCTAAAGCAACAGACGGGAAATTACCCCAACGATTATCAGGACCAAAACGAGAAGTACCATCTCTTCTGTATGTCAACGTCAATAAATATTTATCCGCCAAATTAAAATTTGCTCTTCCAAAATATCCAATCAACACTACATCCGTATCAACATAAGCCCTTTGTATTTGTGTCGGATCAGCAGCATCAAAACCAGCTAAACCTTCATTTTCAAATTTTTGATAAGAATAACCTGCTGTTCCTTCAAAATTTAATTTACCAAATTGTTTATTGTAAACTAAGTAAAAATCTAAAAGTTTATTAGTTCTAAGATTCTCTTCACTAAATCTAGTTCCTTGAGAAATATTATTGTTAAGGAACCCCGATCTAGCATTAGCACTTCTAAATCTACTTCTTTCACCATCATTTCTATCATAACCCAAATTTACAACTGCTCTCAACTCAGGTAAAAAATGAAACTTGTAATCCATTTCAAAGTTTCCAAAAAATCTGTTGTTTAAACCTCTATCAAATGTTTGCAACAATTGGGCAACGGGATTTGCTGTTGAAGGATTTAAGTAAACTGTTTGATTCTGATTATTAATAGTATAATACTCAAAAAAACCTCCTGAAGGAGAATTTGGATCATATATTGGTTGTGTTGGGTCAAAACGGATTGCTGAACCTTCAACGCCATCAGCAAAACGATTACGCTGGTTAGTATAATTTGCTGAAATTCTAAACTTCAAATGATCTTTAAATAAACTTGGAGACAAATTCAATGATACTGAATTTCTAGTAAATGCATTCGTTAATCGTAGTCCTTCTTGGTAGGTGTTTCCAACAGATAATCTTGTTGGTATAGCACCAAATAAATTCCCTTTAATAGATAAATTATTATCTACAAAATCAGTTCTTCTATAAATTGCTTTTTGCCAATCTGTATTTGCAGTTCCTAACAAGGCCACTTGTTGAGGCGTCCCTATACCCGGTGTAATTTGATTTCCTTCATCATCAAATGTTCCGGCCACCAAAGCTCTAAATTCATTGCCTGAAAAAACATCTATCTCACCTACCCTATTACCGGTTCCATATTGAAAATTATATTCAACTTGAAGTGTTTTAGAACCACGTTTTGTGTTAATTATAATTACACCATTTGATGCTCGTGAACCATAAATCGCAGTTGCAGATGCATCTTTTAGAATAGAAAATGACTCAATATCATTTGGATTTATTGAAGATAAAACAGAAGTAGCTCCAGCAGCCCCATCATTATCAATGGGTAAACCATCAATAATAATCAATGGGTCATTAGATGCCAAAAGTGAAGAACCTCCACGAATTCTAATTTCAGAACCAGATCCAGGTGCACCACTTGTATTAATAGTAACACCTGCAACCTTACCATTTAGTAGGTTTTCAGCAGTTACATTGGCACCTTTGTTAAAATCTTTTGAAGACACTTGAGTTACAGATCCTGTCGCATCTTTCTTTTTGACAGTTCCATAACCAACCAAGACGACTTCGTCTAATTTTGCTGTTTCTTCTTCTAAAGAAACATTAATTGTTTTTTGTGAAGCATAAGGGATATCTTGTGTAGTAAAACCTACATAAGAGAACTCAATTACCTCTCCATTAGTCACATTTGACAGTTCATATTTACCATCAAAATCGGTTGTAGTACCTTTAGAGGTACCTTTAATAATTACATTTACTCCCGGCAGGGGTTGTCCAGACGCTTTGTCGGAAACAACACCACTTACAGTGCTCTGAGCCAGCACACTAAGTGGTAGTAGTAGCAATAAAAATAACAACTTTTTAGAAATTGTTTTCATACAGTTTGTTTAGGTTAAAAATTGTGTTTTTTGCTTGTATTTTTGACTTCGAATGTTAAATTTAAGTAAAATATTTAACTTTTTGAATAAACATTTGTTAAACAGCTCCCGAAAACGTTTTCGTGTTGAAAACTTTTGGAATAATCACTATTTTTAGGCTAAAAATTCCGATTCTAAAAAATAAAAATTATCTTTATTCGCAAATCGTTAATTATTCCAAAAAACATGAAAAGAAAAGTTACATTAAAGCAAATTGCTAAAGAATTAGATGTTTCCATTTCTACCGTTTCAAAATCGCTAAAAGACAGTGCGGAAATCAGTGAAGATACCCGACAAAAAGTACAAGCTTTTGCCAAATTATATAACTACAAACCCAACAATATAGCCTTAAGTTTAAAAAATAAAAAAACAAAAACCATCGGAATTATAATTCCAGAAATTGTTCACCATTTTTTTGCCACTGTAATAAGCGGAGTAGAAAATGTTGCAAACGAGCATGGCTACAACGTAATAGTCTGTTTGTCAGACGTATCCTTTGACAAAGAAGTCATTAACATGGAAATGTTAGCCAATGGAAGTATTGATGGGTTTATCATGTCATTATCTAAGGAGACCCAATTAAAGAAGGATTTTCACCATATCACTGAGGTTATTAATCAAGGAATGCCGGTAGTAATGTTTGATCGTGTGACCAACGATATACATTGTGATAAGGTAATTATTGATGATAATTTAGCTGCTTTCCAAGCTGTTCAGACCTTAATCGATAAAGGAATGAAAAAAATTGCTCTTATTACAACCGTAGATTATGTTAGTGTAGGTAAATTAAGAACTGATGGTTATCTAAAAGCACTAAAAACAAATGATATCAAAGTTGATGACCAAATCATTTTAAAAATAGAAGATATAGACAATTGTGAAGGTTTAATTGAAAACTTAATTCAACATCATAAAATTGATGCTGTTTTTGCAGTGAACGAACTTTTTGCTGTAACAGCCATCAAATCTGCTTTAAAAATGGGGTTGAAAATTCCGGAAGATATTTCCGTTGTTGGATTTACAGACGGAATCATTTCAAAATATTCATCTCCAAGCATCACCACCGTGAGCCAAAATGGTATAAAAATGGGTGGTAAAGCCGCCAAAATGTTGATTGACCGATTGGAAAGCGAAGATGAAGATGACGAACATTACAGAACGGAAATTATTGAAACACACTTGGTAGAAAGAGAATCTACGCCAACGTTGTAGTAGCTGTAAACCATTGATTTCATTGACTTTAAAATTGTGAACACCAAAAAAATACTTTCAAAATATTTTTAAAAAAATAATTTCGCTTAAAAAAAAAACTATATTTGTATCAATTATCAAAGCTTGTATTTTTACTTCGAACAAAAGTTTTGATAAGCCATAAACCGCTTATCGTATTATTAATCAACTAATTACGATAATGGAAAAGCGTAAGTTAAGTTTCTGGGAAATTTGGAACATGAGTTTCGGTTTCTTGGGAATACAAATGGGTTTTGCCCTTCAAAATGCCAACGCAAGCAGAATTCTACAAAAATTTGGTGCCGATGTTCACGAACTTTCTTGGTTTTGGATTATTGCTCCTTTAACCGGTTTAATTGTCCAGCCCATAATAGGACATTACAGTGACAATACTTGGAGTAAATTCGGGAGAAGAAAACCTTTTTTCTTGTTAGGAGCAGTTCTAGCCTCTGTTGGATTAATTCTTATGCCTCAATCGGAAATTTTTATTGCTTTTCTTCCTGCATTATGGGTTGGAGCCGGAATGCTGATGATTATGGATGTTTCTTTTAACATTGCAATGGAACCTTTTAGAGCATTAGTAGGTGATAACCTTAGAACCGACCAGCGAACGCTTGGTTTCAGTATTCAAACAGCTTTAATTGGTATGGGTGCTGTAGTAGGTTCTGTTTTACCCTCTTTCTTAGAATGGTTGGGGATGACAGGCGAAACCGAGTCAGGCATTCCAAATTATTTAATTTGGTCTTTTGTGATTGGAGCCATTATTTTAATCATTACCATTTTAGTTACGGTAGTTACCACTAAGGAATACTCCCCTGATGAACTAACTCAATTTTCTGATGAAAAGGCTCATCAAGAAGCCTTGGGTGACGAAAAACCTGCTCGATTGTTGGATATTTTTGAAGACTTTGCTAAAATGCCAACGACCATGAGACAACTAAGCATGGTTCAATTCTTTTCCTGGTTCGGCCTTTTTGGAATGTGGGTTTTCACCACACCTGCTATCGCTCAACACATTTATGGCTTAGCCTCAGATGATGTTAAAAATCCATTATTTGATGAAGCCGGAAACTGGGTAGGTACATTATTTGGAGTGTACAATTTTGTATCCATGATTTTTGCTTTTACGCTTCCCTACATTGCTAAGCAAATTGGCAGGAAAAAAACTCACGCTATTTCATTAATCATTGGAGGAATTGGATTGATTTCCATGTATTTGATGCCTAACAAAGAGTCCTTAATATTTTCAATGATTTGTGTAGGTGTAGCTTGGGCTAGTATTTTAGCAATGCCCTATGCTATTCTTGCCGGGTCTATTCACCCAAAAAAAATGGGCGTATATATGGGAATATTCAATTTCTTTATCGTAATACCACAGATTATTAATGCCCTCATTGGAGGATTACTGGTTAAATATTTATATAATGATCATGCCATTTTTGCTTTAGTAACCAGCGGTGTCAGTTTCTTAATTGCCGCAGCTTTAGTTTATAAAGTAAAAGATGTGGATGATATAGTACAAAACTAATGAATCAAAAATGTTTCATATTTGACCTCGATGGCGTAATCGTTGACACAGCCAAATATCACTATTTAGCGTGGCAAAAGATTGCTCACCAATTGGGTATCGAATTTACACCCGAACACAATGAAGAACTCAAAGGGGTGAGTCGTGTTCGATCACTCGACCTTATTCTTGCTTTAGGTAATATGGAAGCTTCGCAAGAAGACAAAAACAAATGGCTCGTTCAAAAAAACGAAGACTATCTTTCCTATTTAGTGAATATGGACGAAAGTGAAATCCTGCCCGGCGTTTTACCTGTTCTTACTTATTTAAAAGAAAATAAACAAAAAATCGTTTTAGGTTCTGCCAGTAAAAACGCTAAACCTATTTTAGAAAAAGCAAAAATTATCGATTATTTTGATGCCATAGTGGATGGAAACGATGTGTCAAATGCCAAACCGGATCCTGAAGTTTTTATTCAAGGAGCCAAAAAAGTGAATTTCCCAAACGAGAGATGCATCGTTTTTGAAGATTCCGTTGCCGGGATTCAGGCTGCCAACATTGCCGGAATGATAAGTGTCGGAATTGGAGAAGAAACCATTTTACACGAAGCTCAATTCGTCTTCCCCGATTTTACGCATATCGATTTAAATTTTATACAAAACCTAATACATAAATAGTAAAATTTTAATTTTTCGAGTTATAAAAACTTGAAACGTTAAACTTGAAACATTTAAACTAAATTTAATGAACCAAGATTATATCATACCAGATAACTGGTCGATTATTGAAGAAGGATTTGAGCAAGACCTGGTTAAGTCTTCCGAAAGTTTGTTCAGCATTGGAAACGGTGCGATGGGACAACGTGCAAATTTTGAAGAATATTACTCAGGTAAAACCTTCCAAGGAAGTTATATCGCCGGAATATATTATCCCGATAAAACTAAAGTGGGTTGGTGGAAAAACGGTTATCCCGAGTATTTTGCCAAAGTGTTGAATGCTCCTAACTGGATTGGGATTAATATTGAAGTCAATGGGGAAAACCTAGATTTGGCTAAATGTAAGGCAGTGAAAAATTTCCGTAGAGAATTGAATATGAAAGAAGGTTGGTACCATCGTTCTTTCATCGCAACACTTCAAAACGGAACGGATATTGAAGTACAAGTACGTCGTTTTCTTTCGTTGGATTTGGATGAAGTGGGTGTAATCAATTATCAAGTTACTGCTTTAAATCAGGGTGCTAAGATTGTTTTTAAACCATATCTCGATGCTGGTGTTCACAACGAAGACGCCAACTGGGAAGAGAAATTTTGGGAACCAATAAGTGTTAGAAATAATTCAAACGAAGCTTTTGTTACTGCAAGAACGTTCAAAACACATTTTACAGCAACCACATTCATGCATAATTCTATTTTGATGGATGGGAAAAATGTAAATGCTTCTCCTTCTGACATACTTTCTTCACATGATAAAATTGAATTTTCGTATGAAGTTTCACTTGCCAAAAACCAATCGGCTACCATTCAAAAAATGGGTGGTTATACCGTTTCTATGAACCATGAAAATACGGAAGAGGCTTCCAAAAAAGTAATTTCTACTGCCGTTTCAATTGGTTATGACGAATTGTTGGCCAATCAAATTGAAGCTTGGGCAAAGATTTGGGAAATGAGTGACATTACCATTGATGGAGATGTGAAAGCTCAACAAGGTATTCGTTTTAATATTTTTCAATTGAATCAAACCTATTTAGGTAAAGATTCTCGTTTAAATATTGGCCCGAAAGGCTTTACCGGAGAAAAATATGGCGGTTCTACTTATTGGGATACCGAAGCCTATTGCATCCCTTTTTATATGGCAACTAAAGACCAACAAGTCGCTCGAAATTTATTGACCTATCGTTACAATCAATTGGACAAAGCCATTGAAAATGCCGGAAAACTAGGTTTCAAAAACGGTGCGGCTTTGTACCCGATGGTAACTATGAACGGCGAAGAATGTCACAACGAGTGGGAAATTACGTTTGAAGAAATTCACCGCAACGGTGCGATTGCTTTTGCTATATACAATTATTACCGTTTTACCGGTGATTACAGCTATATTCCCGAAAAAGGTTTAGAAGTTTTAATCGGAATTGCTCGTTTTTGGCACCAAAGAGCAACTTATTCTACTTACAGAAATCAATATGTGATTTTGGGTGTTACGGGTCCAAATGAATATGAAAACAATGTCAATAATAATTTCTATACCAACTATATCGCCAAATGGTGTATTGATTATACGGTAGAACAAATCAATAAAATTGAAAAAGAATATTCGTCTGATTATACTCGAATTCTCAATAAAGTAAAACTTTCTACAACTGAAATTAATCATTGGAAAGAAGTAGCGGACAATATGTATTTTCCTTATTCTGAAGAACATGGCGTATATTTGCAACAAGATGGCTTTTTGGATAAAGAATTAGTAAAAGTACATGATCTAGATAAGAGTCAACGCCCAATCAATCAAAAATGGTCGTGGGATAGAATTTTACGTTCACCTTACATCAAACAAGCAGATACGTTACAAGGCTTTTACTTTTTTGAAGATCATTTCAGCAAAGAACAATTGGAAAAACATTTCGATTTTTATGAGCCGTTTACTGTTCATGAAAGTTCGCTTTCACCTTGTGTTCACTCCATTCAAGCTGCTGTTTTAGGACGAATGGAACAAGCATATACTTTTTATTTGCGTACATCCCGTTTGGATTTAGATGATTACAACAAAGAAGTCCACGAAGGTTTACACATTACTTCAATGGCCGGAACATGGATGAGCATTGTAGAGGGATTTGGTGGCATGCGTGTAAAAAATAACACTTTGCACTTTGAACCAAAAATCCCCGCACAATGGAAGGGTTATTCCTTTAAAATTAACTTTAGAAACCAAATTTTGAAAGTTTCAGTTCATGCAAATGAAACCAAATTTTCTTTAGAAGGCGAAAAACCAATTACCGTTTTTGTCAACGGAAAAGAGGTTTTGGTGGAACCGGATAGTTTGGTTACGGTATAACAATTTCTCGCAAAGACGCTAAGTCGCAAAGGTTTGCTTAGCGTCTCTGCGACTTTGCGAGATAAAACAATCTATTATGAAAAAAATTTCATTGCTACTGTTTTGTCTCGCATTTTCATTTCTAAACGCTCAAGTCAATCGCATTGAACCACCCAACTGGTGGACTGGATTGAAAAATGAAAACCTGCAATTGCTTGTGCATCATCCCAATATAGGTAAGACTACACCCAAAATATCCTATGAAGGTGTTACTATTGAAAAAGTGCATCAAGCAAAAAGTCCCAACTATTTGTTTATCGATTTAAAAATTGATGAATCCACAAAACCAGGAAAATTCAATATCATTTTTGAATCGGAGAAAGGCAAAAAAATAACACAATCTTACGAATTAAAACCGAAATCTAAAGCTTCTGAAGACTTCATCGGATTCAACAGCTCTGATGCCATCTACCTTATCACTCCGGATCGTTTTGCCAACGGAAATGAAGCCAACGATGTGGTGAAAACCATGAATGAAACCGAATTGGACAGAACACACGACTATAAACGTCACGGTGGCGACATTCAAGGTATTATCAATCGTATTGATTACATTAAAAACTTAGGATTCACCGCCATTTGGCCCACTCCTGTTTTGACTAATGATATGAAAAGTGGTTCGTATCACGGCTATGCCATGACCGATTTTTATCAAGTTGACCCACGATTTGGGACTTTAGCGGATTATAAAAATCTTGCCGGAAAATTACAACAAAACGGGATGAAACTCATCATGGATCAGGTAGCCAATCATTGTGGTAGTGAACATTGGTGGATGAAAGATTTGCCTTTTGCCGATTGGGTAAATTACCAAGAATTATATGAAAAAGAAAAAAAATACGTCACTTCCAATCACCGCAGAACCAGTAATCAAGACTTATACGCTTCTGAGAAAGACAAAAAAGAAATGGCTGAAGGCTGGTTCGTTCCTACCATGCCCGATTTGAATCAACGCAATCCATTTTTGGCAAAATACATCATTCAAAATAGCATTTGGTGGATTGAAACCCTTCAATTGGGAGGAATTCGTCAAGACACCTATCCTTATCCTGATAAAGTGTTTATGAGTAATTGGGCCGGAGCAATCATGAAAGAATATCCCAATTTTAACATCGTAGGTGAAGAATGGAGTACCAATCCGCTTTTGATTGGCTATTGGCAACAAGGAGCCAAAAATAAAGACGGCTACCAATCCAACTTGCGTTCTACGATGGATTTTGCCATGCAAACCTTGATTCCACAAGCGATTAAAGAAAAAGAAAGCTGGGATAAAGGTTTAGCCAAACTATACGACGGTTTAGCCAATGATTTTCATTATACTTCTCCAAAAGACATCATGATTTTCCCTGACAATCACGACATGGACCGTATTTTTACACAAATGGAGGAAAATGTTGAAAACACCAAAATGGCTTTGGCAACCTATTTGGTTCTACCCAGAATTCCACAATTCTATTACGGAACAGAAATATTAATGCAAAACACCGCTAAACCAGGCGATCACGGCTTAATCCGAACCGATTTTCCCGGCGGATGGAAAGGTGATAAAGTAAATGCTTTTACCGGAGAAGGCCTCACAGCTGACCAAAAAGATGTACAAGATTTTTTAACGAAGATATTGAATTATCGCAAAAACAGTAAAGCCATTCATGACGGAAAAACCATGCATTTTGCTCCGAATAACGGAGTTTATACTTTGTTTAGAATGTTGAATGATGAAGTTGTGGTCTTCTTTTTAAACAAAAATGAATCGACAAAAGTAGATTTATCCATTTATAACGAATTAAATTTAAAAGGTAAAAAATTTAAAAATATCCTCACCGGAGAAGAATTTATTTGGGATAACGAATTGATTTTAAACCAAAAAGGTGCTTATCTTTTTACCACAAAAATGAATTAACGAATGAAAAAAATAATCTTTCTTTTATTCCTAACTACTCTTGGCTATTCCCAAAACACTAATAGGGAATACTTTACTCATTCTTGGAAGGGTTACAGATTAGAATTAAAAACAACAGACGGAACCTATTTTATCCAGTTTTTCAATGATAAAATAGCCGAAACTTCATTCGTGCCCAATGGAGAAAAGTTTAATTCGCAATCGCATGCCGTGGTGCTTAAAACGAATAACCATCCTTTTAAAATTGAGGAAAATGCCGATTTTATAGAAATGAAAACCAATGAATTGGGCATAAAAATAATAAAGTCGCCATTTCAAATTATCTATTCTCACCAAGACAAAACTATTCTTTCCGAAAAATTAGGGTACTTCAAACGCAAACACGAACCGCTTGAAAAAGTGAAAGGAAATATCGTTTATGATTCTACTGAAGTGATTCAATTCAATATTAATTCCACAGAAAAACTCTACGGTGGCGGGGCAAGAGTGTTGGGAATGAATCGTCGCGGCAACCGATTGGCATTATATAACCGAGCCGATTATGGTTATGAAACCCGTTCAGAATTGATGAATTTTACGATTCCAATTGTGATTTCATCCCAAAAATACATGGTTCATTTTGACAATGCTCCCATTGGTTATTTGGATTTGGATAGCAAAAAAGAAAATGTTTTAGAGTACGAAACCATTTCCGGTCGCAAAACCTATCAAGTGATTGTGGGCAATACGTGGGAAGATTTAATTCACAATTATACCGAATTAACCGGTAAACAACCGTTGCCTCCACGTTGGGCTTTGGGTAATTTCTCCTCTCGTTTTGGTTATCATTCCGAAACGGAAGCTCGTAAAACCATTCAAAAATTCAAAGAGGAAAACATTCCGGTAGATGCTATTATTTTAGATTTGTATTGGTTTGGAAAAGAAGTTCAAGGCACGATGGGAAATTTGGAAGTGTATCGCGATAGTTTTCCCACTTTTGAAAAAATGGTGGATGATTTTAATAAAATGGGAATCAAAACCATTCCGATAACGGAACCATTTATTTTGACCACTTCTAAAAAATGGCAAGAAGCAGTGGATAAAAAAATCTTAGCTACCGACTCTATAGGAAATCCTTTTACGTATGATTTTTATTTTGGAAATACCGGTATCATCGACATTTTTAGAATAGATGGTAAAAAATGGTTTTGGAACATTTATAAAGAATTAGCCAACAAAGGTGTTGGTGGTGTTTGGGGCGATTTGGGTGAACCCGAAGTGTTTCCGGCCGCTGCTCGAACTTTTGGCGGAACAGCCGACGAAGTGCACAACATTTACGGGCATAATTGGGCTAAATTGGTTTTTGAAGGCTATCAGAATAATTTCCCAACTCAAAGACCTTTTATTTTAATGCGTTCCGGATATTCGGGTTCGCAGCGTTACGGAATGATTCCGTGGAGTGGTGATGTGAACCGAACGTGGGGCGGACTTTCCGGTCAAGTGGAAATTTCTCTGCAAATGGGTTTGCAAGGTTTGGCTTACATGCATTCCGATTTAGGTGGATTTGCCGGTGCAAATTTAGATGACGAATTGTATGTGCGTTGGTTGCAATACGGCGTTTTCAATCCAATCTTTCGTCCGCATGCCCAATCCGATGTGGCTTCAGAACCGATTTTTAGAAGTGATTGGGCGAAAAACTTAGCTAAAAAAGCGATTGAATTGCGTTATTCAATGCTTCCCTACAATTATAGTTTGGCGTATGAAAATTCGCAAACCGGTATTCCGTTAATGCGACCCTTGTTTTTTGAAGAACCGGATAATGAAGCTTTATTGACCAAAGCAGATGGGTATTTATGGGGGAAAGATTTTCTAGTTTTTCCGATAATGGAAGCTAATCAGACAACCAAAGAAATTTATTTTCCTAAAAACAGTAATTGGACGGATATTTATTCCACAAAAAAATACAATGGTGGTTCGACTGAAAAAATAAATGTTGCTACCGCTCACATTCCAACGTTTGTGCGAAATGGTGTTTTGATTCCATATACAAAAGTGGTGCAAACCACTCAAAATTATGAACATTCTAATTTGGATTTGCATCTTTATTTTGATGAAAAAGTAACGTCAAGTGAACGCCAATTCTATTTTGATGAAGGAGATAATTCTAAAGAAAATAATCCTGAGTTGCTAACTTGCGAAACGGAAATCGAAAAAAAATCACTCTTCATTTCAATGGAAAGTAATTTATTTCCTTCCAAGGGAAAAAAAGGTATGATTCATATTTTTTTGTTATCTAAAAAACCGAAATCTGTGCTGATCGATGGGATAAAAGTTAAGTTTCAATATGATAAAATAGCTAAAAAACTAACTTTTGACTATGTTATGACGTCTAACAAATCCAATATTAAAATAAAATTATAATGAAAAAAATATTGTTCACCCTAATCCTAACTACTATGTTTCTAGGATGTTCACCCAAAAAAGAAATCGTACAAACTGAAACCCCTTTTGTTTGGGAAGGAGCCAATTTATATTTTTTATTAATTGACCGATTCAACAATGGCAATCCGGATAACGACAAGATTATTCCAAGAGACAAAGAAACCGGAGTGCTTCGTAATTTCATGGGAGGCGACATCAAAGGCATAACCCAAAAAATTGACGAAGGGTATTTTACTGATTTGGGTATTAATGCCATTTGGATGACACCGGTTGTGGAACAAATTCACGGTTCTGTGGATGAAGGAACCGGAAACTCGTTCGGTTTTCACGGGTATTGGACCAAAGATTGGACAAACATCGATCCGAGTTATGGCACAAAAGAGGATTTAAAAGAATTGGTTGAAAAAGCTCACGCCAAAGGCATCCGAATTGTGTTGGATGCGGTGATTAATCACACCGGACCGGTTACCGAATTAGATCCTGTTTGGCCGGAAAGTTGGGTGCGAACCGGACCAAAATGTTCGTATGATACGTATCGCAACTTTATTGATTGTACGTTGGTAGAAAACCTTCCTGACGTTAAAACCGAAAGCAATGAAAACGTAGAATTGCCGCCTGCTTTAGTTGAAAAATGGAAAAAAGAAGGCCGTTATGAGCAAGAAGTAGCCGAATTGGATGAATTTTTCAAACGTACCGGTTACCCTAGAGCACCGAAATATTACATCATGAAATGGTTGGCAGACTACATCACCGATTTTGGCATTGACGGGTATCGCGTAGATACCGTGAAACACACTACCGAAGATGTGTGGGCCGATTTTGGAAAAGTGTGTAAAGATGCTTTTGCTCAATTCAAAAAAGACCATCCGGATAAAGTGTTGGATGACAATGAATTTTTTATGGTTGGCGAAGTATATGGGTACGGTATTAGCGGTAAGCAGCTTTATAATTTTGGCGACAAAAAAGTAAACTACTTTGAAAATGGATTTATTTCACTCATCAATTTCGATTTTAAAGGGGATGCGAATAAGCCGTATGAAGAACTTTTCAATAATTATGCTTCTATTTTACATTCTGATTTAAAAGGATTGAGCGTCATGAACTATGTTTCATCCCACGATGATGGTTGGCCATTTGACAAAAAGAGAGAAAAAGTCTTCGATGCCGGCACCAAATTATTGTTAACTCCCGGAATTTCGCAAGTGTATTATGGTGATGAAACCGCTCGTTCTTTAGAGATTGAAGGAGCACAAGGCGATGCTACTTTACGTTCGTTTATGAATTGGGAAGACCTCAAAACCAATGCAAACACGAAAAACGTATTGACGCATTTCCAAAAAATTGGACAATTTAGAAAGAATCATCCGGCGGTTGGAGCTGGAACGCATAAAGAAATTTCAAAAGCACCGTTTTATACATTCAGCAGAACCTTTACCAAAGGTGATTTTACCGATAAAGTTGTAATTGGTTTGGAATTACCATTTGGTAAAAAAGAAATCAATGTGGCAGGAGTTTTTGAAGATGGAATGGAAATTCACGATGCTTTTTCGGGAATTTCAACTACTGTAAAAGATGGAAAAGTTTTGATTGATAGTCAGATGGGGATAGTTTTGTTGGAGAGGAAATAAATTCAAAAATACTTTTACTTAATCAAAAGCGTTTATAATCAAACAGATTGTAAACGCTTTTGTTCTTTTTATTCCGAATCAAAAATCAATCACTAAATTCAGTCCGCTCCGCAAAGTGTTCAGAACAAATATCCTATGAAAAGCTCCGCACCCGAGCGAAGCGAACAGATGAAGTAAATGTCTCACGACTTTGCGGAATTTAAAAAAGCAAAAATAAAATAAGAAATGTCAGAAACTTTATTATTTTTATTTAAAATTTACACGCCGTGAAAGAAGGATATGTTATCAGAGACCAAAACTTGCCTCACTTTTTAACCGCTACAATTGTTGACTGGATAGATGTTTTTTCCAGAAAATCATATCGAGATTGTATAGTTGAATGTTTCGATTATTGCATAAAAAATAAAGGGATGATTCTATACAGTTATGTGATTATGACAAATCATGTTCATATGATTGTGCAGTCAAAAGATGGAAAACTGTCAGATTTAATTCGTGATTTTAAAAAATTTACAGCCAAAACAATTTTAGAAAAAATTCAAAATGAACCGGAAAGTAGAAGAGAATGGATGTTAGAACGTTTTCAATTGGCAACAAAGAGTCATGGCAGAAATAAAAATTTTCAATTTTGGCAATTAAGTAATCATGCAGAAGAAATCTACTCATAAAAATTTATGTGGTCAAAAATAAACTATATCCATTTAAATCCTGTTCGAGCAGGAATAGTTGAAAAAGCTGCTGATTACATTTATTCAAGTGCGTCAAATTATGTAAATAACAAAGGAATTGTGAATGTGGAGTTAGTAGAGATTTCTTTGAGAAGTAATTTGAATAGTAATGATATATTGAAACACAATAATTATGAATAATATATTTTCCGCAAAGTCGGGAGACATTTGCCTTTACTTTGGATTTGATAAAAAAAGTTTAAATTTATTCAAAGGAAAGTAGAGGTGAACTTAAGACGTTTGTAGTTAAAAACTATGCTCCGCATTAGTCCTCTGCCTTCTCCTTGAATCCGTTGAATTGCTTCAAATAGAATGATAGATTTTAAGATCTAATAAAGGCTCTAAAGAAGTTCAACATTTTTGTTTATCCTAAATTCAAAGTTATGAAAAATTATTTATTTCATGTTGGTATTGATGTTTCTAAATCAAAATTGGACATAGTTATTCTAAACATCAATTCTTTAAATCAAACAGCACATTTTATTGTTGAAAACAACTCAAAAGGAATTAAATCAATAATAAATTATTTGCAAAAGAATGAAATTGATCCAACAACATCATTGTTTTGTTTTGAAAGTACAGGTGTTTATAGCTATCCATTAAGTTCCTTTTTTTTAGAGAATAAATTTGATTACTGGGTTGTTCCAGCTATAGAAATTAAGCGTTCAAAAGGGTTTTCAAGAGGTAAGAATGACAAAAATGACGCAAAAGATATTGCTTTATATAGTCTGCGTAATATTGATAAGTTGACTCTTTCCTCTGTTGCTGAAAAAGAAATTCAACAATTAAAATTGTTATTTAGTGAAAGGGAAAAACTAGTGAAAGCAATACTACTTTTTAAATCCTCCAGTGAAAACAAAGGATTTATACCTAAAGATATTTATAAAGAAATTGCATTAATAAATAGTAAAACAATCCAAAATCTAAAGAACTCTTTGAAAGCAATTGAGAAAAAAATGAAGTCAATTATCAATAAAAATGAAACCCTTTCAAAACAGTTTAATTTAGTAAAAAGTGTCCCGGGAATTGGAGAACAAACAGCTCTTTATTTTATAATTGCAACTAAAGGATTTAAATCTTTTAAAACATGGCGAAAATTTGCTTGTTATTCAGGGGTAGCTCCTTTTGAATATAGTTCAGGCTCAAGCGTGAGGGGGAAAACTAAAGTAAATCATTTGGCTGACAAAAAAATGAAATCATTACTTCAAATGTGTTCAATGACTTCATTAAAGTATGATCCTCAATTAAAAGAATATTATAACAAGAAGAAAGCTGAAGGAAAAAATTCAATGTTAGTTTTAAATAATATCAGATGTAAAATTATAAGTAGAGTTTTTGCTGTTGTAAACAGAGAAACGCCGTATATTAACACGTATAAATTTGCATCATAATTTAACAATTTTTACTTGCTTTTTATCATAGAATGCGGAGCGGGTGGGGTGAGGGAAATGATGATTCTGATGGTGATAAACCAATAGATAAAAAGACTTATAAAGGAAAACAAAAAATTGGTGATGAAACACCTAGATTAAATATTGACGGAAGTGTAAACTCTGGCGCTTATAATTGTCACTCTTTTACATTTCATAATTCTATGGGCGACCCATCTGACCCTGGAAATGCTGAACCATTAGCAGATGGATATCCAAAATGGGATAGTAGTCCTATGGATGACTTAGAAGGTTGGATTCCATTACCTTTTGATGCTCCAAATGAAGTAGGAGATAGATTAATATATTTTATGTGGGATGAGAAATCTCAAATGGTTAAAGAAACTCATTCTGCTGTTGTAAAGACTGTAGATAAAGAAGGAAATACTATAATAGTAACAAGCAAATGGGGATGGAACGCTTTGTACGACCATCATCCTAGAGATATTAGTAATAGTTACGGCACAACCACTGCTCCTACTTTTACAGCTCCAGATGGTAATACTTATTTTAGTAGAGTATATTTTAGAAAAAAATAATAAAATTAAATTAAAATGAATAAGATATTAGGAATAATAATGTTTTTGAATTTGTCATGTAGTTTTTCTCAAAATCAGTTTGACAGTATTCTTAGTGATTTAAGTAAAAGCTATATAAAAGATAATGACATAAAAGATTGTGTGATAAAGACAGAAGATTATAGCACTTTAAAAGTAGAGGAAGACACGAGACTATATAATAATGCTGTAAATGCATTTAGGAATTCCGAAATTGAAATAATTGAATATTTATTGAAATTTGAAAATGATTATACCCCTTCAACTTGGATTGAAACACCAAACCCGTGTTCGTCAAGTTATACTCGGTCACGTAATAAAGCCCAAGATGTTTTGGTTTTAATTGATAATTATTTAAGAGGGTGCAGAACACTTTCCAAAGATTCTACTTCTTTAAAACTTAACTATGATTTCATTAAGTCCTTTTACAAAGAAAATAAAGGATTGAATAAAAAGGAATTTCAAAAAAAGTATATTAAGCAAATGGGGTAATGTTCCAAAGTTAGTGATGAACAAAAAAGTTCAACTTAACCATTTTTAAATCAATATATAATCAAAAATTAATGCAAAAAGACGAACGATACTGTTCGTCTTTTTTACATTTGAAAATGCCTTAAATCGAATGTAATGAAGAAAAGTGACACCACGTGTTTCAAAATTAGTGATGAAGAAATTTTTTAAAAAGTAGACTACCAATACAACATCCGAGGTTGGTTAAAATCCATTAATGATGTCGATGATTTACAAACCGCCAGTGACCCACAGGATTTGTTTGCTTTTAAGCTTAATTATAATACGCTTTTATTCCCTAGTTGGGGAGGTTCAGCGTTGCATAATGGCAATATATCGGAAAGTTTTTGGCGAACTGCAAATGACAATACCATGCGACAATATACTTACAGTTATGATGGCCTGAATAGACTAATCTTAGCCAATTATCGAAAACCGGAATCAAGCATTTATAATTCAGGAAGTTATAATGAAGCAATAAATTATGATAAAAACGGAAATATCGAAAGTTTGCAACGCAACGGGGAGTATGATGATATAAACCAAAACTTGGTAATTGATGATTTAGTGTATACATACAGCACAATAAGTCCAAATCAACTGTTAAAAGTTGAAGATAATACCAATAACCCCAATGGTTTTAAAGACGGAACCAATACAGGCAATGATTATACATACGATGCGAATGGAAATATGACGGCAGACCACAACAAAGGCATTACCGCTATAAAATACAATCATCTTAATTTACCTACCCAAATCACCTTTGCTACCTCAGGAAATATTTCTTATATTTACAACGCTACTGGTGTAAAGGTTAGAAAAGTGGCGACTGAAGGCTCAACTGTTACGACTACTGATTATTTAACAGGATTTCAATATATAAATAACAAATTAGAATTCTTTCCCCATGCCGAAGGTTATGTAAAGAATGTGATTGATGAAGATACCGGTTTTGGGACTACCAACAACATTTATCGTTACGTTTTTAATTACACTGACCATTTAGGGAATGTTCGACTCACTTATACCAAACACCCGATCACCAACGTTCTTACTATATTAGAAGAAAACAACTATTATCCTTTTGGTTTAAAACACCGAAATTATAATATGAACAAAAAAGATTACGAGAAGTTAGCAGGCACCGGCGGTATTGAGATAACTCCGACTAACCTGACGATTTATGATTATAAGTATAATGGAAAGGAGTGGCAAGACGAGTTAGGGCTTAACTTCTACGACTTTGGAGCGAGGAATTATGACCCAGCTATTGGTAGATGGATGAATATTGACCCGTTGGCGGAGAAATATAGACGATGGTCAAACTATAATTACTGTATGAACAACCCTGTTTATTTTATTGATCCTGATGGTATGCAGATTGATTTATCAGCAGCTAAAGAATATGACAAAAAGAATGAAACTAAAATTGTGGATGAGATAATTGAAGATTTGTCTGAACAAACTGGGTTAACATATGAAATAGTTGATGAAAAGTTGGAATACAAAAAAGACAAAGATGGAAATGCAATTATTTCTAAAGATAAAGACGGAAAAGAAATCGGAAGTCGCATTGCTAGAGGATTAATGATTAAAGCGATTGACAATCCTAAAGTCGGTCTCTTTAAATTAGTAGATGAAGGAGGATCCAACGGCGAAGGTCTGAATTTTAAAATTGATGTTAATGAAGTTAATAATTTTATTTCAGGTGCCAGTGATGCTCTGAATAACAAGACTATGGGTTTTGGTATGACATTCATGCATGAGGCTTTACATACCGATTTATTGTATGGCGAGGCACATGGTAGCGAATCAGTAAAATGGGGTGAGACAGGTAGAATAGTAAATACAATGAATTCAATTAGGAAGGAACTTGGCTCAAGTTATGGTCAACGGCTTTCATATCTATCATTTAACTCTTTTATACCATTTGATCTTGAAAATAAAAATTATGTACTCAATCATATGAAAAGCCTCCAACAACCTGCGTTGGTAAAATTAAATTTTTTATATCCTAGAGAAGGTAAATTTATAAAATTTTAGATTATGAAATATGTATTACTGACATTTTTAATATACACTAATGTGATATTTTCTCAAAATACCGCTAATCAAGAAATTATTGTTAAAATATTGAATGAATCTATTATATCTGATTTTCATTATTTTCTAGGACTCGACCTTTTGGACAAAAAAATTAAACCTTCAATTTATTTTTCTAAAAATAATATAGAATTGAATATTAATAGGTTTGAGATTAAAAATTTAGAAATAGATAATAAAAACAAAAAATATTTATCTTTCGAAAATTATAGTAATAATATAAATGATTCAAATTTTATTGTTTTCAATTCATTTCAAGTAGAAAATATGATAATCTTCGAGGTGTTTTACAAAAGAGAAGAGCATTTTAATAAACCAAATGAGTCTGAATACGAATATTGGAGAAGAATGAATGGTGGAGTAAGCTATTATTTTAAATTTGATAAAAATAATTTTTTAATAGATTTCAAAAAAAAATGGTTCTCTTATGATTGATTCTATAATTTAGGTATTGTTCCAAAGTTAGTGATTAATCAAAAGACATAGCTTAACTATTTGTAAATCAATACTTAAATAAAATTTATACTCAAAAGGTAAGCTTAACTGCTTACCTTTTTTACATTTGAAAATGCCTTAAATCGAATATAATGAAGAAAAGTGATACCACGTGTTGCAAAGTTAGTGATACAGGAATTTGTCCTAATTGTAAATCCAATGAGATTATTAAAAACGGCTTTACAAAAAACAGAAAGCAATAATATTATTGCAAAAATTGCCAGACAAGATGTATTGATTTTTACTCTAACAAGGCTTATTGCAAAAGTATAAATTACTGCTCTGTCAACACAAAATACGATATCCCTCATTAAAACGTTACAACTAAAAGCAAAAAGGCTAAGATTTTATGCAACATGAAAAATCAATCGGTAATTGCTTATATTTGACAAACCCAAAATAACCTTTAATGAAGTTGTTTCTGTTCAAAATTATTTCCAAACTGCGTTGTTACGGAATAGCTTTGTTGCTTTTGGGTTTTCTATCCGCCTGCACCTCCTACAAAACTCAACTGGGCAGTCAAGCCACTTCGTTTTACAACAACCAATCACTTGATACCACCACCATTGTGTATTCTGTTTTTTTAACCGGAAATGCGGCGAATACACAAAATGACGGAGCCACTCCAACCCTTTCCAACTTTAAAAAACGATTGGAAAGAGCGTCAAAAAACAGTACCGCACTTTTTTTAGGCGACAACATTTTTCCGTTAAACGGATTCAATCAAAACAAAACAAAAGCAGAGGAAAAAATTACCACACAATTAAATTTAACCGATAAATTTAAAGGGAAAGTGTTTTTTATTCCCGGCAAAAGCGATTGGGGAAATTCAACTTCTTCCCTCTTGGCTCAAGAAAATTTTATTTCAAAATACAAGAAAAAAGAAAGTCAATTCATCCCTCAAAATGCGTGCGGAATCGAGTTTGTTTCGTTGAGTAACGAAGTAGAATTGGTCGCCATCAACTCACAATGGTTTCTGGAAGATTGGAATGAATACACCGAAATCAACAAAGGATGCAGCCTTAAAACCCGTGAACAGTTTTTTGATGAACTCGACAGTCATTTGTTAGAAAATCAGGAAAAAACAATCCTCTTAGCCATTCACCATCCGCTTTTGAGTAACGGGATTTATGGTGGTCAGTATTCGCTAAACCAACAACTTTTTCCATTAGAAAAGAACATTCCGTTGCCAATTGCCGGAAGTTTTTATAACCTGTTCAGAAAAGCAAGCGGCTATAAAATTGATGATTTGCAACATGCTTCCTACCGTGAAATGACCGACCGAATAAAAGCGATTGTGCAAAAATACAATCACGTAGTCGTAGTTTCGGGTCATGAACAAAATTTACAATACATCAACAAAGACGGTATTCAGCAAATTATCAGTGGCTCTGGAGCACATTATACACCGGCTAGAGCTGTAAATCCTAATGATTTCAGCTATGGCGGATATGGCTACGCTGTGGTCGATGTGTATGAAAACGGAGCTTCTACGGTTTCCTTTTATACCACATCCAATCGAAAAGAAGGATTACTTTTTCGTCAAAAAATAAGAGAACCGGAGCTAAATATAAAGCATCAGCAATATCCCAAACAATTTGAACCTACTGTAAAAAGATCCATTTTTGGCAAACCGGTGAGTCGAAAAAGCGATGTGTATCAATTCCTTTGGGGAAAACATTATAAAAACTATTACAAACAGGAGATTGCCTTACGAACGGTTAGTTTAGACACGTTGTATGGCGGTTTAAAACCCATTGGATTAGACAACGAAGGAACAACGATTTCTCTTTTACTAAAAGATAAAAACGGAAAAGAATTTGTGATGACTCCGCTTGAAAAAGATGCTTCTTCCTTTTTTAAATCATTAGCTTATAAGAATGAAAAGCAAAAAAATCAAGATAGAAATGCTCTTTCGGAAGATTTTTTGAGGGATTATTTCACGACTATTCATCCTTTTACGCCTTTAGTTGTATCAAAGTTGTCACTTGCAATTGGTATTAATTCAACGCAACCGAAATTATTTTATATCCCTAATCAAAATGGTTTAGGCAATTATAATGAAGATTTTGGGGGCAATTTATATTATATTTCAGAAAAAGTAAATTCTTCACAAAAAAGTCTGGCTTCTTTTGGTAAACCAACTGCGATTATTGACACCGATGAAATGTTACATCAAATCAGAACCGATAGAAATCATGTGGTAGACCAAGAAAATTACTTACGAGCACGTCTTTTTGATATGCTCATCGGCGATTGGGACAGACAAGAGAAGAATTGGCGTTGGAGCGTTCACCAAGAAAAAGGAAAAACCATTTATCGGCCTATTCCGCTCAACCGTGATCAGGCTTTTGCAAAATACGACGGTACTTTTTTATGGCTTTTGAAAAGTATTCCGGCTATGGGACAAATGCACTCGTATACCTACAACCCAAAAAACGCAAAAAAATTTAACAAAGAAGTCTATGCATTGGATTTGGCTCTTTTATCGGACATCGATGAAAAAGCATGGGCAAAACAAGCTAAATTTATACAGGAAAATTTAACCAACGATGCAATTAACAAAGCCTTTTTACAATTGCCTTATGAATTGCAAGACGAAACGACTACCAAACTCAAATTGTATTTGAGAAATCGCCTTAAAAAATTAAATCAAACCGCACAACACTATCAAAAATTGTTAAACAAAAAAACAGTGGTAGTTGGTACGATGAAAGATGATGTTTTTGTGATAAATCGATTGTCTAACGGCAGAACTTCGGTAGTGGTTTATAACGGCAAAAAAACACCTGCTAACATTGTTTTTGAAAAAACATTTACCAAAAAACAAACCAAAGAAATTTGGCTTTTTGGCTTAGAAGGAAAAGATGAATTCAGTATGGAAGGAAAAGAATTCAATCCCATAAAAATCAGATTGATTGGTGGTTTGAGTCAAGATTCGTATATCATTGAAAATGGAAAAAAAGTTAAAATTCACGACTTTAAAACCAACAACATTTTGAATGTGGACAAAAAAACATCCGTTTTACTTTCAAACGATTACGAAACAAACACCTACAATTATAAAAAACCAAATTTTGACGAATTCACCGGTGTTCCACTGGTTGGTTTTAACCCGGATGACGGTATTCGATTAGGTGTTCGATTGGATTTTACCAAAAAAGGTTATTTGGGAAATCCGTATTCACAAAAACATACGGCAGATGCTAATTATTTTTTCGCTACAAAAGGGTATGAATTGAGTTATGCCGGTATTGTAAAAAGAGCTTTTTCACATTTTGATTTGGTTATTCATGCTCAAGCAACCAGTTCAAATTTTGTACAAAACTTTTTTGGCTTTGGCAATATAACACAAAACGAGGCAGATGAATTTGATTTTAATCGGGTTCGAATAGCGTCTTACAAAGTGAGTCCCGGACTGTTGTGGCAAAAAACCAAAAGCTCGAGCATTACCGGTCGCATCAACTTTGAAGCGTATAAAGTGGAGAATACGCCAGACCGATTTATTACTTCAGGAGTAGTGGACAATCGCGTATTTTCGTACCAAAATTTTGCCGGAGTGGGATTAACGTATCAATATAAAAATTATGATAATCCGTTTATCCCCTCGTTGGGAATGGGCTTTCAAGCTACCGGAAAATGGAATGCGAATCTAGGAGATTTTTCCCGACAAGTCCCTTCTGCAGAAGTAGTTGCCAACTTTGTTTACCGATTAACACCTGACGCTCAATGGATTTTTGAGACTACTCTCAAAGGAAAATCGCTTTTCAGTGATACTTTCGAATTCTATCAAGCGGCTAGTTTGGGAGGAGACAATGATTTGCGTGGTTTTCGAGACAATCGGTTTTCAGGGAAAACAGCGGCTTTTCAAGGTTCTGATTTGCGGTATGCCATTGGGCAAATTAAAAACCCATTTGCACCAATGAACTACGGGGCGTTCATCGGATTTGATTATGGTAGAGTTTGGTTTCCGAATGAAAGCAATTCTAAATGGCATCAATCAACAGGTTTTGGGTTGTGGTTAAACAGTAGTAATGTTATTTCTTCCACCATTTCCTATTTTCATTCAAGCGATGGCGGACGAATAGCGTTTGGAATGAAATTTAATTTCTAATTTTATATAACTAGTACTCAAGTGTTAATAAAACTAAGTTTTATCAGTTATCAAAATTAATATTTACTTAATATTAATAATAACTGTTAAATAGTTGGATTTGATTTTTCATTTTTGCGAAAAATTTTTTCCGATGAATATAAAATTTTATTTACTTGTTCTAGTAGCTTTACTTATGCAAGGTTGTGCTAAAATGGAGAAAAAACCACTGAATATAGGTCATCGCGGTGCCATGGGTCACGAAACCGAAAACACCATTACTTCGGTAAAAAAAGCATTAGAGCTCAATGTTGATATGATTGAAATTGATGTTTTTTTGATAAAAAGTGGCGAATTAGTCGTTTTTCACGATGAAATGTTGGATTCCCTTACTGATACTTCCGGAAAAATAGAAGATTTCACCTTAGAAGAATTACAAAAAGTGGTAGTGAAAGGAAATCACCCCATTCCAACCTTAGATGAAATAATCGAAACAATTGACCGATTAGTTGTTTTAAACCTCGAATTAAAAGGAAAAAATACTGCAAAACCAACATTAGCTCTACTTGAAAAGTACTTTCAAAAAGGTTGGAAAAAAGAAGATTTTGTGATTTCCAGTTTTTTATGGGATGAATTAGCAACTTTGAGAAAATTAGACAATCAAATTCCTATTGCAATATTAACGGAAGAAAATCCTTTAGACGCCATTGCAATCGGGAAAAAATTAAAAGCTGTAGCTATCAATCCGTGGTGGAAAACCTTAACGATTGAAAATACGCAACAACTTCACGACGAAGGTTTTCAGATTTACACCTATACCGTAAACGAACCAAAAGACATAAAATCAGTAACCGAATTGGGAGTAGATGGAATTTTTTGTAATTTCCCCGAAAGATTACATTGATGTATGATGTACTGATTGTAGGTGGTGGAGCAGCCGGTTTTTTTACGGCTATCAACATCGCCGAAAAAAATTCTCCCGAAGCTTCGGGATTAAAAATTGCGATTTTAGAACGCGGTAAGGAAGTGCTCACAAAAGTACGCGTCTCCGGTGGCGGAAGATGCAATGTAACACATGCGTGTTTTGTTCCGAATGATTTAGTGAAATTTTATCCGCGTGGCGAAAAAGAATTACGCGGCCCTTTTCATCAATTTTGTTCCGGAGACACGATTGAATGGTTTGAAAAACATGGGGTGGAATTAAAAATTGAAGAAGACGGCAGAATGTTTCCCGTTTCCGATTCATCCCAAACCATTATTGATTGTTTTTTAAATACTACTAAAAAACATAAAATAGACATACTCACCGGACAAAGTGTGCAATCCATTTTCCGTTCAGAGGATAGTTGGAAAGTGGAAACCAATCAGCAAACGTTTCGTTGTGAAAATTTAGTGATGACCACCGGGAGCAATCCTAAAATTTGGGAAATGCTTGAAAAACTCGGTCATACGATTATTCCTCCAGTTCCTTCATTATTTACTTTTAACATCAAAGACAAACGAATTAAGGATTTGATGGGGGTTTCAGCTTTTGCTTCAGTAAAAGTAAAAGACTCAAAACTTTCGGCTTCAGGACCACTTTTGATTACCCATTGGGGAATGAGCGGACCGGGAATTTTGCGACTTTCCGCTTGGGGAGCACGTGAATTGTTTGATAAAAATTATCAGTTTATTTTGGAAGTCAATTGGTTGAACGATGCTACTTTGGAAGAAACCGAAAACCAGTTGAAAGAACTTAAATTGGAACACGCCAAAAAAGTAGTGGGCAAAAAATCACCTTTTGATTTCCCCAACCGATTGTGGGAAAGTTTGGTTTTGGCTTCTGAAATTTCATTAGAAACCAAGTGGGCCGATTTATCTAAAAAACAGCTTCAAAATTTGGCTTTGCAATTGACTAATGGCCAATTTCAAGTGAATGGAAAAAGTATATTTAAAGAAGAATTTGTGACCGCCGGCGGAATTGATTTAAAAGAAATTAATTTCAAAACAATGGAAAGCAAACTACTTCCCAACGTCTATTTTGCCGGAGAAATTCTCAACATTGATGCGATTACGGGCGGATTTAATTTTCAAAATGCATGGACGTGTGGGTTTATAGTGAGTGAAAGTATCAATAAATTCTAATTCAAAAGCAAAGAATTCTCAATCAGACAATCACAATTACCTATAAATCAATTATATTTGATTAACCAAAACCAATACAATGAAAAAAACTTTACTTCTGCTTCTCCTGATGTCGAATTCTTTTTTTGCTCAAATCACTACGCCACCTGATTTATTCGAATGTGAACAAAATGGAGCCACAATATTTAACTTAACAGTTAATCAATCAATCATTTTGAGTTCTGTTTCTAATCCTAACAATTATGTTGTAACTTATCATGAAACACTTTCAGATGCAGAAAATAATACTTCTGCAATAACAAATCCCTATGCATTCTTTAGTGTTAACTCTCAAACAATTTATGTAAGAGTAGAAAATAATGAAACCAGTGAAATTGAGTATACATCTTTTGCCCTTATTGTACTTGAATCACCAAATCTTACTCCCTCAGAGCTTTTTTGGTGTGACCCTTTTGAATTGGCAATTTACAATTTATTAGAACCTTATCCTGAATTAACAGGAATTTATTTTATTTTAAGTCTTCATGAAAGTTTATCTGATGCTCAATCCGATACAAACCCTATAACCGAACCTACAAACTATGTACCAATAGCCTTTCCAATTCAAACCTTGTATGTTAGAGTTAGATCATTACAAAATGGATGTATTTCTATTAACACTTTAACATTAAATACTAATAATTGTGAGCCTAACTGTTTACCTCCATCTGATTTGTCAATAACAAACTTAACATCAACCTCACTAACATTAAGTTGGTCTGCTACAGAAAATTCAACTTCATGGCAAATTGCAGTTTTGCCATTTGGAAATGAACCAAGTAATTCAGATTTTATTACATCTCAAACTTCTTCATTTACCTTAACTGGATTGGCTGAAAATACTTGCTATTCATTTTTCATTCGCTCAGTTTGCATTTCTGGACAAACAGGTTTTGAAGCAAGTAGTTGGTCTCAACCTTTGAATTTCTGTTTAATGGATTGCACCAATAACGGTCAATGTCCAGAACAATTAAATTTAATTGCTTTTGTGGACGAAAATAATAATGGTATAAAAGAAGAAGATGAAATACTATTCAATAGCGGTTCGTTTGTTTATGAAATAAATGATTCTGGCGAAACTATTTATGGAAATTCCGTAAATGGTAATTTCACAATTTTTGAACCTAATCCTGATAACAATTACGACATTAGTTTTGAAGTAAATAATGCTTTATCGGCTTATTTTTCATCAACCACATCATATTCAGATATTACTGCTCCTGAAGGAAGTGGCTCATCAACGTACTATTTCCCAGTCACATCCATTCAACCATATTCCGATGTAAGTGTTACACTAATAGGAAATTCTCAGCCAAGAACCGGATTCACTTATACAAATACCATAGTCATAAATAACAATAGTTATACTAGTGTTCCTTTTGGAAATATAAGTTTTACAAAAGATAATAATGTTACTATACTAGGTATATCTGAAATTAGTGTTGTTCCAACTGCTACTGGATTTGATTACAGCTATTGGGATTTGGCTCCATTTGAAAGTCGTTATATAACTGTTACGATGCAAGTGCCAACTATACCAAGTGTAAATTTAGGTGATGTTTTAACCAATTCGGTTTCTGTTGAAGTGATTGAAAATGAGGTCAACTTAACTAATAATACCTTCGCTTTATCCCAAGTTGTAATTGGTTCCTATGATCCGAATGACAAAAATGAATCGCATGGTGGAAAAATTGTTTTAGCAGACTTTACCGAAAACGATTATCTATACTACACTATTCGTTTTGAAAATACCGGAACAGCCGTTGCAGAATTCATTCGAATTGAAGATACATTAGAAAACGGTTTAGATGAAACAACGTTTGAAATGCTAAATGCAAGTCATCAATATAATGTGAGAAAAACAGAAAATCAATTGGTTTGGAATTTCTTCGACATTGATTTACCACCAACTATAGAAAATGCTCAATTAAGCCAAGGTTTTGTTCACTTTAAAATCAAACCAAAACCGGGATTTGAAATTGGTGATGTGATTGAAAATACAGCAGAAATTTATTTTGATTATAATCCGCCTATTATAACCAATACCTCAGAAACTGAGTTCGTAGAAAATTTATCGCTTGCGGATTTTTCTGTTTCTACAATGGTTTTGTATCCAAATCCAGTGAAAGATTCTTTTCAAATTCAACTAAATGGAAATGATTCAATTCAACGAATTTCGATTTTTGATATGGTTGGAAAAAGAATTTATTACAAAGAAAATTTGAACTTAAACTCAAATTCGGTTGATGTTTCAAGTTTTAATCATGGAATTTATTTGGTGGAGGTGATTACGACATCAAATCAAAAACTAGTCAATAAAATTATTAAACAATAAAAATCTCACTGAATTCTGAATTTTATTCAAACACAAAATATTCTCATTCAGTTAATTACAATTACCTAAAAATCAATTACTTTTGATTACCTAATCATTCAAAAATGAAAACAAAACTACTTTCTCTGACATTTTTTCTTTTATTCTTTGTCTTCGGAACACAAGCACAAATTCAATTGACAGCGTGTGACACTGAATATAACGGCACTCAAACATTTGATTTAACAACGGTTATTCCGGGTTTATTAGGAGGCCAAAATCCAAATGATTTTACCACGGCATTCTATTTAAGCCAAACGAATGCTATAGCAAATGTGAATGCAATACCAAATCCAACCAGTTATGCGAACAGTACTAATCCACAACTAATTTGGGTCTCATTTGTAAATAATTCGACTTCAGAGGTGACCATTAATTCATTTTCACTACAAGTAAATCCTCTTCCTTCTTTAGGTACAGAAGTAGCGACTGCTTGTGATGATAATAATGACGGAATTGCAACTTTTGATTTTAACGAAGCTGTGCAGATTATTTATCAAGTCAACAATGCAACGCCAAACTCAATGTTAGTGCAGTTTTACGAAACTCAATCGGACATGGAAACCCAATCTAATCCAATTGGTTATACTTATACCAACACATCTCCTAACCAAATCATTTACATCCGCATTGAAAATTTAATTACCGGTTGTTTTTGGGGTGGAGAATTCTTTTTATTTGTAGAAAATTGTTCCACTAGTTGTGAAACACCCATCAATTTGAATGTAACCAGCGTTTTTGAAACAGGAGCCGTTTTATCTTGGGTAAATCAATCCTCGCCCGCTACTTTAAATGAAATTATTATACTTCCGGAAGGTTCTCCTGAACCCAACCCAAGTTCGCAAGGTTTTATCATTAATTCTAATCCCTACACTATTACAGCCCTTACATGTGAAACCGGATATACTTTTTACGTTCGCACACTTTGTGAAAATCAAACCGCAACAGATTGGTCAGAAGGATTCACATTTACTACGGCTACTTGTGGTTCAACGGTAACCCCATATATTAGTGTAAACACCACTTCTTTTTCACCGGAACAACTATTAAAAAATATTATTTTAAATTCCAGTTGTGGCGTAATTGAAAATGTGGTAACCCAGGGCCCTTGTGGTGTGGGCTATTTTAATGGAAACGATAGTGACTTTCCTTTTGAACAAGGAATGATCATAAGAAGTGGACAAGCAATCTTTACAGAAGGACCATACAATGCCAATTCTTTATCAACAACTTGCTCTCAAGCGGGCGACCCACAATTAAATGCCATCATGCAATTAACGGGACAGACGGGCACAATAAATGACGTGTCTTTTGTGAAGTTTGATATCACTCCAACCTCCAATATTTTAAGTTTCAACTTTATTTTTGCCTCCAATGAGTACGGTCAATACCAATGTCAATATTCAGATGTATTTGGATTTATTTTAACCGATTTAACAACAAACGAAGTAACGAATATTGCAATTGTTCCCGGTACAACCACACCTGTTTCTGTGACCACTATAAGGGATATTATTCACAATGTAAACTGTCCGTCTGTTAACCCACAATTTTTCAGCACGTATAATGTAAATAACCCAAATAGCAGCTTGAACATGAGAGGTTATACCATGCCTATGACTGCGATTGCATCGGTTATTCCTAATCATACCTATTCATTAAAACTTTCTGTTGGTGATTATCAAGATACTTCTTTTGATTCGGCCGTTTTTATTGAAGGTGGAAGTTTGGCTTTAGGCAACCAATGTAGAGAAAATATCCAACTTATTACCTTTTTAGATTCAAATAACAATGGAATTAAAGATGCCGGCGAACCCAACTTTTTAAATGGTAATTTGAATTATCAACTGAATAATTCAGGTGAAACGGTTTCTGCCACATCGCACAACGGCGTGTTTTATATTTTCCCTGAAAACGAAACCGACACCTATGATTTTAATTATTCCATTTACTCTGAGTTTGCAGGTTTTTATGCAGAACCTATCAGTTTTGAGGATGTTGTCTTTTCTCAAACAGAATCTAATGTCTATTATATTCCTATCGTAAACACAACCCCCTACAATGATGTTACAGTTTCCTTGGTAGCAACCAACCAACCGGCAGCAGGATTTAATTATATCAATACAATTTATTATACCAACAACGGTATTGCTCCGGCATCCGGCACATTAAGTTTTGAGAAAGATCCTGCTTTAACCATCAGCAACATTTCGGTTGGAGGAACAACGAATCTACCCACCGGATTTACATTTGATTATACAGATTTAATGCCATCTGAAACAAGATCAATTACTGTAACGATGAGTGTGCCACCTATTCCTACGGTTGCTATTGGAGATTTGGCAACTAATTTTGTTTCGATTTCCAGTTTAACTACGGATGCTAATCCAAATAACAACACTGCTTCGCAAACAAAACCAATTGTGGCTTCATATGACCCGAATGAAAAAAATGAGTCACATGGTGATAAAATTGCATTAGCTGATTTTACGGAGGATGATTATTTGTATTACACCATTCGTTTTCAAAATACAGGAACCACCAATGCTACTTTTGTTCGCCTAGAAGATGTGTTGGATGCTCAATTGAATCCGGAAAGTTTGCGAATGATTGCAGCCAGTCATCCGTATATTTTAGAACGCATTAGTAATGAATTGATTTGGAAATTTGACAATATTCAATTAGTACCACAAATTGTAAATGAAAATGCCAGTATCGGATTTGTACATTTTAAAATTAAGCCAAATCAAGGTATTGCAGTAGGCGATATCATTCCCAATACGGCTGACATCTACTTTGACTTTAATCCGGTGATTGTGACCAATACGTTTGAAACCGAATTTGTAGAAAACTTAAGCACACCTGATTTTACTAATTCAACGGTTGTACTTTCTCCAAACCCAACAAAAGACAGACTTCAAGTTCAACTGAATGGAAGCGATACAATTTCCGAAATTTCGGTGTATGATGTGGTTGGAAAAAGGGTTTATTATAAAAATAAATTGGAAGTCAATGCCACTGCTGTTGATTTTTCTAATTTACACCAAGGTGTTTATATGGTAGAAGTGATTACCGCTTCGAATCAGAAATTAGTGAATAAAGTGATTAAACAATAATATCAATAAATCATTTATAATCAAAGGGTGAAAGCAATTTTGCCCTTTTTCTATGGATGATTTTGTGGCTATCTCAAATTTACTTTAAAGCACTCCTCCCCTGCCCGGGATTGAAACGGAAAGCCCGGAGCAAAAAAACGCTAATTTTCTTGAACCAAAAAAGCGACCAACAGAAGCTCTTTTTGGTTTATAGAAAATTGTGTTTTTTGTGAGGACTTGGAGCGAAAAGCCCGATAAGGCCCAAAAAATTAAAATAATTCACTTCGGTATTCCCAAACTTTTAAAAGAAAAAGACCGAAAAACACCATTGAAACCACAAATTTTATAAACGTAGACGCCAAAAACCCAATGAATGAACCGGTTGCGGCTTTGAATGCTTTTTGTGAATCTTTGGAATCATTCATCAATTCACCCACAAACGCACCTACAAACGGCCCGATGATAAAACCCAATGGAATGGGAGCCAAAATACCAACAATCAAGCCAATGTTCGTTCCCCAGATGCCGTATTTGCTGCCGCCAAAACGCTTTGTTCCTTTGGCAGGAATGATGTAATCGAGAACGCCTACCACTATGGCAACAAACAAAGTGATGCCTAGAACAGTGTAATTCATAGGAACGGCTTTGGTTAAATACAACAACAAAAGTCCCACCCAACTGATGGGTGGTCCGGGTAAAACAGGCAAAAAACTGCCAAGAATGCCAACAAGCATTAAAATGAATGCGATGAGTAAAAGTGTTAAATCCATGAATCAAAGGTATAAATTTATTGTTTATTAAAAATAAAACTAAAAAATTAGTTGAAACTAAAGATTTAGTTTATATATTTGCTTTATTCAACTAAAAAATTAGTTCAAAAAATGAAACAATTAACGAAAGCCGAAGAGGAAATTATGCACGTTTTGTGGAAGTTAGAAAAAACCTCTGTAAAAGAAATTATTGAGCATTTGTCCGAACCAAAACCAGCTTATAACACGGTTTCTACCATAGTTAGAATTTTGGAAAACAAAGGCTTTGTGAACCATGAACAAGACGGAAAGGGTTATTTATATTTTCCGATTGTGAAGAAAACTGATTATAGCAACGAATCAATAAACAAATTAGTTGATGGTTATTTTCAAGGATCGTTTAAAAGTATGGTTTCTTTTTTTATGAAGAAAAACGATATGAGTTTGTCTGAATTAGAAGAGATTTTAAAGGAAGTAAATACTAAAAATAAATAATTATGATTGAAATTATTTTAAAAATCGTCATTTGTCAATTTGTTTTTTTACTGATTTATGAAACGTTGTTAAAAAGAGAAACTTTTTTTCAGTGGAATAGATTTTATTTGTTGGCAACCACTGTTTTGTCGATTTTGATTCCTTTTTTAAAAATAAATTGGTTTAGAAAGTCGATTTCGGAAAATGTATCGACAACAATTAATGAAATCGTTTTGTATGCTTCGGCTGGTAAAAAGGAAAATGGCATTCAAATGATAGCTGAAGAGTCCTCAAATTTCTCATTTTCAATAGAACATTTTTATTTAATTGGGTGTATGGTTTTTGCCATCTTATTTTTTCGAAAATTATATCATTTGGATCAATTAAAACAAAAGAGTAGAAAAATTGTTTTTCCTGAATTTGTTGAATATAGAATTCCGAATTCAACTTCTGCTTTTTCATTTATGAATTGCTTTTTCATTGGTGAAAATGTCAAAAATGATTCTTATTCGTCGATTTTGAATCATGAATTGATTCACATTAAACAAAAACATTCGTTTGATTTACTGTTTTTTGAATTATTGAGAATTTTTCTTTGGTTTAATCCGCTGATTTATTTGTATCAAAAATACAGTGCTGAAATTCATGAATTCATTGCAGATCAAAACATAGATAAATCTAAAAATTATGAAACCCTATTGCAGGAAATTTTTGGAACTGAAAATTTTTCGTTTACCAATTCCTTTTCCTCTAAATCATTACTACAAAAAAGAATAATTATGTTGAATAAAAAATCAAAAAAAATGGCAAAATTAAAATTTTTAGTTGCTCTACCCTTTTTAGCTGTTATGCTTCTTTTTGCTTCATCCAACCAAGTTCAAGCTCAAGATTTGAACAGTATGAATGATGAAGAAATGAAGCAATTTATTTATGACGAATTTCGTTTAAAATCGTCTAAAGGCGAATCAGCCTATGAGCAATTGAGTCGCCTTATTGATAAAGAAAAATCTTCCGAAGATGAAATACAATCAAAAGAAACGTATTACAAATTTATGATGCTTATGAGATTAATGGCCGAAGAATCCATCGAAAAAGGCATCATCAAGGAGAGTGAATTCCCAAACCTAACCAAAACAGGCAGAACTTATGACGAATATGTAAAATGGAAAAAACAAGAAATTGAAAACAATAAAAAATCTGAATCAATAAAAACAATTCAATATTTAGTTCCAGCTGATGTTTTGAATGAAGAAACCATTCCGTTTGTGGAAGTTGATCAAGTTCCGCTTTTCGAAAATTGTGAAAAAGATAAAACAAAAGAATGTTTTCAAAATGAATTACAAAACCATATTAAACAAAATTTTCATTATCCTGAAGAGGCTATTAAAAAAAACATTTCCGGTAAAGTTTTTGTGAATTTTATTATAAAAAAAGATGGAGCAATTGCTATCAAAGCTATTCGAGCTCCAGATGAAATTTTAGAAAAATGTGTTTATGAATTAATGATGAAAACGCCAACACTAAAACCGGCTGTTCATCAAAGAAAAGCCGTTAATATGTCAATGTCTATTCCAATCACTTTTAAACTAGATGATAAAGAAGATGCTAAAAAGAAATAACATTATTCTAGTTCTATTCTACATTCAATTTGCCAATATTAACGCTCAACACATAGAAATTGGCGATAATTTGTTTGCTGCTGGTTTTTATAACAAAGCCATCGAAAACTATTTACTTTCTAAAGAAAACATAAAGGAATTCAAAATCGCCAAAGTGCACGAAGCGAATGGTGATTATGTGAATGCATTGAAAAATTTAGAGAATTATATTGCTGTTGATAGTTTGAATACGTTGGTAAATTTTATGTACGGCAAAACGGTATTGCAACTCAAAAAATTGAAAAAAGCCATTGCAACTTTTGAAAAATTGACAGAAGAAAACGAAAATCCAACCTACTTTTATTATTTAGGATTAGCTTATGAACAAGATTTAAAAATTTTAGAAGCAGTAAAAACTTTTCAAAAAGTAATTGAATTAGACAATTTTCATTTAAAAAGCAATTATAAAATAGCCTTGTTTGAAATGCGTGCAGAACGATGGGAAAAAGCAATGGCTATTATTGAAAAAATTTTAAAACAACAGCCTCAAAACACTGATTTTATATCATTAAAAGCACAATGTTTATATGGTAAATCTGATTTTAAAAATGCAAAAAAAGCATTTGAATATTTAATAGAATTGAACTTTAAAGAACAATTTGTGTATGAAAAAATTGCTCTTTGTTTAATGAAATTAAAGGAATATCAAAAATCAATTGATGTTTATGAGTCATTGATGATTCAATTTGAAGAAATTGACAATCCTGATTTTCATTATAATATCGGATTAAATTATGGTTATTTGAAAAACTTAAAATTGGCAGAAAAACATTTTATGATTTCTAAAGAATTAAAAACGGCAACATTTGAAAAAGAATATTTTTCGATTGCACTTTTTAATCAAGAAAATGGAAATTTGACTAAAGCTTTAACGTTTTACAAAAAAACAATTCAGGAACAACCGGAATATCTGGAAGCTCATTACCAAATTGCATTAATTACCGATGAAACTTCAAAAGATTTGACTGTAAAACTCAAAACATTCGAAAATTTGAAGGCTAAATTTCCTGATATGGACAACGAAAAACTTTCCTATATCGAATATCGAATCAAGGCAATTAAAAAAGAAATTCATTTAAAAGGTTGATTTTTAAAAATAATTGTAATTTTGAGCAAATTGTCTTTAATAGTTTGACTTGAAACACTTTTGTTATTTTTTTTTTATTTTTCTTCTGGCCTCCTGCCAATACTTCGAAAAGCGTGTGCCTTCGGAGGAGGAATTATTACAAAAAAGATTAAAAGAAATCAATTGGAACGAAGTAACGGTTTATCCGTCGGTAGCGGAATGCGATAGTATTTTGGATAAAGAACTGAAAAAAGAATGCTTTTTTAGGTATTTAACGGAAGTTATTCATCAAAAAATTGCTCCGGATTCATTGTTGACCAATGCTAAAGTTTTAGACACCATTGAGGTGAGAATTACTGTTTTTCCTGATTCCAAAATCACGTTTGAACCGCTTTTTCCGTCGGATAGTTTAACCTATGACAAGCAAAAAACAGACAGTATCATCAAAGCCAGATTAACTGATTTCCCTAAAATTGAACCCGCTCAAAAAGAAGGGATTCCGGTGAAAACGCAATTTATTTTGCCGGTAATTTTGAAAGCGGATTAAGATTTGAAACTTCTTCCCTTCCATTCATACTTTCCAAATAAAGCATAAACTGCAACTGCCGAACTGAAAAATGGGTAAATGATACTCGAAATCAAGAGATACCTGATTCGTTGATTAAAAAATTCTGCCGACTGGAAAATAATCACACCATCTACCAAAAACTTTATTCCAAAATACAAAAGCAGGTTTTCATAGGTAAATAAATGCATTATCCAAAGGCAAAAACCAATCACAAATAATAAATTTGTTAAGAAAACAAGCATTGCCAAACACCTTGACAACCCATCCACATAAACACTCGATTTACTTGCCCATCGAACTCTTTGAAAAAACAATGTTTTCCAACTCCATTCACTTTTTGTAAACACAACAGCAAGTGTGTTTTTACAAAACCCTACCGATTGTGGCTCGTATTGAATCGCTTTTTGCAATAAAAAAACGTCATCACCACTCGCAATTTCAGAGTTTCCTTCAAAACCATTCAGTTCTTTAAAAAATGATTTTTCATAAGCAAAATTTGCACCATTACACATAAACGGTTTTTTAATTCCAAAACTACCAATCGTCACACCTTGCAAACTCAAAAAATCTAAATTCTGAAATTCATATAAAAATCCTTTCTTTGAAAGAAGTTTAACACCGGCAGCGACCATTCTTTTATTTTCAGTTTGAATATACGAATCAATTATTTTTAACCAATTAGATTGAACTATACAATCGGCATCTGTTGTAATTATCCACTCTTTATTTGCAATAGCAATAGCTGTATGAATAGCATCTTTTTTGGGTGAATTAGAATTTCTCACATTTTTAATTGAAATAATTGAAAGGTCATAATTCGTCATTGAAAACTTCTCATCCGAATCATCATCCACCAAAATCACTTCAATAAGTTCCTTTGGATAATCTAAACAAGATAGTGATTGTAGAAGGTTGGGTAGATTTTCAGCTTCATTTCTAAAAGGGATTACAATTGAAAAACTTGTTTTTGGTTTATTGTCTGAAAACGTTGACTTCATTTTATTGAAACCATAAATAAAGGTACCAATAAAAAGTGCATAAATAAATAGAATTAAATAAAATCCAATTAAAATCATTTACGCAAAGGTTTGTAGTTTAAAACAAAAACACTTCCAATTAAAACCGGAATAACCAAATTCAACAGCCACATTAACGTAGTTATTGAAACAATTGTCCATTGATTAACGCCTAATTTTCCAAACAAAAATACGGCAACGCTGCCTTTTACAACAACATCCATCAAATGTATGGTTGGCACAACCGAAGCAAAAAAATACATAGTAAAGATGGTCAAAAGTGCATCTGGATAGGGTAAGTTAACATCAAAAAGAAGCAATAGAAAATAAAATTGATGTGAAAAAACCAAATAACGAAAAAGGGAATATTGAATGTTTGCAAAATGTTTTCTTGCCGGAAATAAATGAATCTTTCCAATCAAATTATCAATTGAATAACCATAAAAACGCCATTTTTTACTATAAATCAGACCTAAAATTAGACCGGCAACCAAAATGACGGGCAGCCAAAATAAAAAACCGGATGAAAAATCATGTTCTTCCAAAAGATTAGGCGACAATACAAAGAAAAACACACAGCCTATTAGTCCAAAAAACAAAGTGACAAGCATCTGCACACTATTTCCTAAAAAATTTAAAAAAATAATCTTTTTGGTTTGTTCTTTGGAATAGTACATTCCTTTTGCAACGTATTCACCAATCCGATTGGGGGTAAAAATCGAAGCGGTTAACGACCCTAGCGTTTGTTCAACTGCCTTCTTGAATGTTATTTTTTTAAAATCGGAAACTAAATTTTTCCATTTTAAACATTCTAGGAACCAATTCAAAAAGGATAAAAAAACAATGCCTAAAAAACTTAAAAAGGTGAATTTTTGAGTAACTAAATGCCAATCGGACAAATCTTTGGTTTTTAATTGAGCATATAAAAACGCTACGGCTCCACAAACGATTAAAAGTTTGATGAGAACCAATAGGAATTGTTTAGCTTTGTATGGAATTGCATTCATCAACACAAAGAAACAAACTTTAAACCTGAAACGTTTAACTTTAAACAAAAAAGATTGGCAAACGAACGCATCATCTTAGGTATTGACCCCGGAACCACCATTATGGGATTTGGTTTAATCAAAGTCGTGAACAAAAAAATGGAATTCATTCAGTTGAACGAATTAATCTTGAGTAAATACGACGACCATTACACCAAGTTAAAAGTGATTTTTGAACGCACCATCGAGTTGATTGAAACCCATCATCCGGATGAAATTGCCATTGAAGCTCCTTTTTTTGGTAAAAACGTTCAATCTATGCTCAAACTTGGAAGAGCTCAAGGGGTTGCGATGGCAGCCGGACTTTCACGACAAATTCCAATTACAGAATACGAACCCAAAAAAATAAAAATGGCGATTACCGGTAACGGAAACGCCAGCAAAGAACAAGTGGCAAAAATGTTGCAACAATTATTAGGGTTGAAGGAATTGCCAAAAAATTTAGATTCTACCGATGGTTTGGCAGCTGCGGTTTGTCATTTTTTTAATTCCGGTAAAGTAATTGGGGAGAAAAGTTACTCGGGTTGGGATGCTTTTGTGAAAAATAATGAAAGTCGAGTGAAGAAATAGTTCACAGTCTCAGTTTACAGTCACAGCACTGCAAACTGAGACTGCGACTGTGACTATAAACTAAATAAAATGTCAGGTATTTATATACATATCCCTTTCTGCAAGCAAGCTTGTCATTACTGCGACTTTCATTTTTCCACTTCCATGAAAAAGAAAGAGGAAATGGTTTTGGCTTTAGCTAAAGAAATTGAATTGCGAAGCAAAAATACTCCCAACTCCCAACTCCCAACTCCCAACTCAGAAATCATCGAAACCATTTATTTCGGAGGAGGAACTCCTTCCGTATTAACGATTGACGATTTGCGATTGATAATTGATGAAGTTTTTAAACATTATACTGTTACTGATGACCCTGAAATAACAGTCGAAGCGAATCCCGACGACTTATCCTCCGAGTTGTCATTTCGAGGAACGAGAAATCTCTTTGAGGAACTCAAAGCAATCCGAGTAAACCGCCTCTCCATCGGCATTCAATCCTTTTTTGAAGACGATTTAAAAATGATGAATCGTGCTCATAATGCCGTGGAAGCCAAAAAATGTTTGGAAGAAGCCATCAAATATTTCGACAACATTTCCCTTGATTTGATTTACGGCATTTCGGGTATGAGCAATGAAAAATGGATACAAAATATTGAAACCGCATTATCTTTTGGCATTCCACACATTTCGAGTTATGCGTTGACGGTAGAACCGAAAACGGCTTTGCATTCGTTTATTCAAAAAGGAATCATTCCCGCACCTGATGATGAAGTGGCTCAAGAACATTTTGAAATTTTGGTCAAAAAATTGGAAGAAGCCGGATTCATTCACTACGAATTATCCAATTTTGGTAAGGAAAACTATTTTTCCAAAAACAATTCAAGTTATTGGTTGGGCAAAAAATACATCGGTATTGGTCCATCCGCTCACAGTTATGATGGTGAGAAAAGAGGATGGAATGTGTCGAATAATACCTTATATATCAAATCCATTCAAGAAGGAAAATTGCCTATTGAAACCGAAATCTTAACCAAAACCGATCGGTATAACGAATATGTAATGACCGGTTTGCGAACGATTTGGGGGATTTCTCTCCACCGCATTCTAACCGAATTTGGTCAGAATTATTTGGACTACCTTAATCAGCAATCGGCCAAATACATTGAAGATCATTTGCTTTTTGTGGATGAAAACATTTTACGAACCACTCGAAAAGGAAAGTTTTTGAGTGATGGGATTGCTTCCGATCTTTTTATGTTGAATTTAGGTTAATTTTTAACATTAAGAAGTTAAGGATAATTAAGGTTTTCATTAAGTCTATATTTATTTTTACTAAATTTGAAAAGGTTATAACATTAAGAAGTTAAGCTAAATTAAGGTCTTCATTAAGTCTTAACTAAACTTAATGAAAACACCCTTAAATTCTTAATGTTAAAAAAGTTGAAACATTGAAAGCAACCATCACCCACCAAAACAACACCTTCCAAGTCGATTTATCAAAACCGATTGATATTTCACTGCCGTTATCCAATACTGAATACAATCCGATTGCGTGGTATATTGAAAAACCGCAGATTGAACCCGTCCGTTTTGGTTCTTGGGTGGGAAGTGTAAAAGGTGGTGCGACCACCAACTTCAACAACATTTTTTTCAATCCTCATGGACACGGCACGCATACGGAATGTTTGGGACATATTACCAAAGAATTTTTCAGTATCAATCAAACTTTGAGAAACTTTTTCTTCACCGCTCAGCTAATTTCCATTCAACCGGATCAACAGGGAGATGATTTTGTGATTACGAAAAATCAAGTGGAAAAAGCTTTAGGTAATTCAAAACCTGAAGCGATTGTGATTCGCACCTTACCGAATGTAGACGAAAAAAAATCCAAAAATTATTCCCATACCAATCCACCTTATTTGCAGGAAGAAGCGGCGATTTTTATTCGCGAAAGTGGCATTCAACATTTATTAATCGATTTACCGAGTGTGGACAAAGAAAAAGACGAAGGTAAACTATTAGCTCACAAAGCCTTTTGGAAGGTGAAAGATGTGACTAATTTAAATGCCGATGCACGAAAAAATGCTACGATTACAGAGTTGATTTTTGTTCCTGATGCTATTGAAGATGGAAGTTATCTTTTGAACTTACAGATAGCTTCTTTTGAAAATGATGCTTCGCCCTCGAAACCGATTTTGTATAAAATTGAGTGATTAAAATTATGAATAGAAAGTTAAAGATAGTTTTAATATTATTTTCGATACTCTTAATTTCATGTAATCCATTCCATGAAAATAGAGTTTTAGAACACGAAAATGAGTTATTATTATTAATCTCAAAACTTGAAAAATATGAAAACGGAACTTTCAGCAGTGATGAAATTGATGAATTTATAATAGAAAATGTTAGAGATTTAGACATTGATTTTATTGTAAAAAATAGTGGGAAGAAAAATCCTGATTATTCAGGTTTTATAGAAGAAAGCGACAGTTTGATTATTTTCATTAAAAGATCTAAAAGTATCCTTGACAAAGAGAAACGAATAATTTATGATTTCAATAAAACCCCACGAAACTTTGGAAATGATACAATTACATTGGCAAATTATCGTATAATCCAATTAAACCATAGATGGTATTATTCTGAAGAAGGGTTTGATTAAAATACTTATGAATATTCAACAACTATATGATTATTGCTTAAGCAAAAAAGCCGTCACCGAACATTTCCCTTTCGATGAAGATACGTTAGTGTTTAAAGTGGGTGGGAAAATGTTCTGTTTAACTTCTTTAAAAGATTGGGAAAACGGAACACCTTCTTTAAATCTAAAATGTGATCCTGAAAGAGCCTTAGAACTTCGTGCGGAATATGACGCGATAACAGCAGGCTATCACATGAGTAAAGTGCATTGGAATACAGTTGCTTTTCATAGCGATGTGGATGATAAAATGATGCGGGAATTGATAAACCATTCCTATGAATTGGTTTTTAAAAGTTTGACGAAAAAGATGCAAAGTGATATTTTAAACCATTAAGGTATTAAGTTACATTAAGACAACACATCTTAATGTAACTTAATACCTTAATGGTTTTTAAAGATTATTGAATTCATAGATGTTTATTTCATCTAACTTATTCTATGTTTTTATAAAGATTTCTTCTGCTTCTCCACAAAACCATCCGCTTGCAATTCTAACAATTCAATCGCTCGTTTTTTCTTGTAATCATATAGCCCTTTATCTTCTCTGATATCAGCATAGACTTTATCGTAGATGGAAGCATCGGTTTGTTTTTGCAATTCGCTTTGGTATTTGTTTTGGGCTAATACATTTTTTACCGCCCACTCGCCTTCTTCTTGTTTAAAATCATATTCACCACGTGGTGATAGTAATTTGGCAATAATGGGTGATGTTTCAATTGCCAAAAAAAGTAACATGATAAAAAACGATGGCAACCAAGGTAATTTATCCAACGCATTGATGCGAGCCATTAAACCATCAAAACCATCGATGATGGGTTGGGTTTCGGCTACTTTTTTATCTAAATCAGTTTGAAGGGTTTTGCCTTTGGCTTCTAATTCGGCGATTTTGGTTTGATTGGTCGTTTTTAAAGCGGCTAATTCCTGCAAAGCTGCATCGTGCTTTTCTCGCTTTTCTTTGTAAACCGGCCCTTTTCCGAGTTTTTTTGTACCGGCAGTTCCTTCGGCTTCGGTGATGTAAACGGCATATAAATCATTGACTTCTTTTTCTTTTTTCAGGATGTCCGATTTTAAACTGTCGATTTGGGCTTTGTTTTGGTCTACATCGGTTTGGAAATAATTGGCGACTTGTTTTTTATTATTCAACGCCATTTCGTTTTTTTCTTTCAGCAAAACGGTATTGATTTCTTTTTCAAAAATTTTGATTTCCAATGGTTTTGAAATAACAATCGCAATAATAACTGCTAACACAATTCGGGGTGAAGCTTGAATGAATTCATCCAGAAAACTGTCTCTTTTTTTGATGGTGGAAACAATAAAACGGTCGAGGTTAAAGATGAGTAAACCCCAAACGAGTCCAAAAAACACAGCTATGTAAACGTTGTCAAAAACGGTGTAAAGTGCATAACTGCCGGCAATAAAAGCCATTACAGCCGTAAAGAAAACCGTGGCACCAATTCCGGCATATTTGTTTTGTTCGCCGTTGGAACAACTTTCGATGATTTGCTTGTCGGCACCCGAACAAAGCAGGAAGAATTTTTTAAGCATGAGGATTGATTTTGATTGATGATGATTGATTAGTAGAGAATTAACGGAAAATGTTTCAAATTGTTGTGGTTTAAATGATTTGTTTCAAGTTTCAAGTTTCAAGTTTCAGGTTTCAGGTTTCAAGTTGAAATGCTTTGATGGCACAAATTGCACCCGGGATGGCAGCGGAAAGCCCACAGAACGGGGGTTGTGTTTTTTGCGGGTTGGGCCGGCGACCAACGGAAGCCGAGCACAACCCGACAAAAAACCAACCAACGGACGAGGACTTGCAGCGAACAGCCCGAAATGGGGCCATAAAAAAACCGCTTACTCCACGGAATAAACGGTTATTTAATTTGCGAATTTGCGGTTGATTTATTTGCTCAACTCCACAAAATATTTGTAAAACAACGGAATAGTTTCGATTCCTTTGAGATAATTGAAGATTCCGAAATGCTCGTTGGGCGAATGGATAGCATCGCTGTCGAGACCGAATCCCATTAAGATGGTTTTGGATTTTAATTCTTTTTCGAACAGAGCGACAATCGGAATACTTCCACCGGAACGCACCGGAATGGCGGGAACTCCGAACGTTTCTGTATATGCTTTGTTTGCCGCTTGATAACCGATGCTATCGATTGGCGTAACGTAGCCTTGCCCTCCGTGATGCGGCGTAACTTTGACTTTGACCGATTTGGGTGCGATGCTTTCGAAGTGATTTTTGAATAATTCGGTGATTTCCTCCCAATCTTGGTTCGGCACTAATCGCATGGAAATTTTGGCGTACGCTTTGCTGGCGATCACGGTTTTGGCACCTTCTCCGGTATAGCCTCCCCAGATTCCGTTGACGTCTAATGTGGGTCGGATAGAGTTGCGTTCGTTGGTTACATATCCGGTTTCGCCATGAATGTCGGCGATATCGAGTGCTTTTTTGTAGTCGTCTAGTGAAAAAGGTGCTTTGGCCATTTCGGCTCTTTCTTCTGTTGAAAGTTCTTCCACTTTGTCATAAAAACCGGGAATGGTAATATGGTTATTTTCGTCGTGAAGTGAAGCAATCATTTTGGCTAGAATGTTGATGGGATTTGCTACTGCTCCGCCATACAATCCCGAATGTAAGTCACGATTGGGTCCGGTCACTTCCACTTCCACATAACTTAAACCACGTAAACCGGTGGTGATAGAAGGTTGTTGGTTGGAAATCATTCCGGTATCGGAAATTAAGATTACATCGTTGGCTAGTTTTTCTTGGTTGCGTTCTACAAACCAGCTTAGGCTTTTTGAACCCACTTCCTCCTCGCCTTCGATCATGAACTTGACGTTGCAAGGCAAACAATTGTTGGCTATCATGTATTCAAACGCTTTCACGTGCATGTACATTTGCCCTTTGTCGTCGCATGAACCACGAGCGAAAATGGCACCTTCCGGATGAATTTCGGTAGTTTTAATAACGGGTTCAAATGGAGGTGACGTCCATAATTCCATTGGATCGGGTGGTTGCACATCGTAATGTCCGTACACTAAAACGGTTGGCAAGTTTTTGTCGATGATTTTTTCTCCGTAAACGATGGGATAACCGGGTGTTTCACAAAGTTCTACAAAATCGCAACCGGCTTTTTCGAGGCTTATTTTAACCGCTTCTGCTGTATCGATAACATCTTGAGAATAAGCAGAATCGGCACTTACTGATGGTATTTTAAGTAATTCAACGAGCTCGTTAATGAATCGTTCTTTATTTTCTTGAACGTAGTTTTTTATGTTGTTCATGGTAAAAAGTAAAAATGATAAAGTTCAAAAATACAAAAAATAAAGGGCTAAAAAAATTCATCAATCATAATTTAAAGTTCAAATTAATTTCTATATTTGCACCCACTTATTGAAACAGCTACTGTTTGATTCGCCCGCGGGTATGGTGAAATTGGTAGACACGCCAGACTTAGGATCTGGTGCCGCAAGGTGTGTAGGTTCGAGTCCTATTACCCGCACTAAACCTCAACGAAAGTTGGGGTTTTTTTTGTGCTTATTTCATTTATTTATCAAACTACAACGTTTGCGAATTGCTTTTTTGTAAAAATAATGTTTCCCTAATTTAGATTTCTTTAAAAATACTTATCTTAGTTTATAAATATTCTAAATCAAATTTAAAAATCCATATGAAAAGAAATACTATCCTTTTCTGTTCTTTGTTTTTAATTTCATTTTCTTCAGTGTTTAGTCAAAATTTCGGAACATTTGCTTCAGCCGTTTGGTTAACCGATTGTACTACATCCAACTTTTTTAATACTACCGGAGAAGGTGCAAACTTAATTGGTCCGCCACAAAACGAATTTACCAATACCAATTTTGGTGTTTTTATTCAAAACTCCGGAACCTTTATTTTGCGTGGAGGTGAAGTAAAAACTTTCAAAAACAATAATGGAAACGCTTGCAGTGTTCGAATGAATTATCGTGTTTACTTGGAATCCGACACGCCCGGCAGTTTCAACACTATTGATTTTCCTTTTTTTAATGATTGTAACACGGCCATTAGTGAATTCCCTTCGGGTGGCCCTTGCGGGGAAGGTGATCAAAAATGGCAAAGAGTGATTGCTGACGGAACAACTACGCCTTTTAGCCCAGTTAACTTGACTGCTTTTGCACCGGGAAATTATGTATTAGAAGTTTTTTATGACGTGACCGGAGATTTGAATTCTTCTTCAGAATGTGATGATACTGTTTTTGTCAATAACAATGGAGATAATTTCAAAGCTTTCTTCACGATAAGAGCTAATCCGACCTTTACTCCCTCCAATCCAATTACTTGTTCAGGTACAGAAGGAACAATTACCATTGAAAATTTAAACCCAAATTCTTCTTATTCTTTTACCTATACAGATGATGGCTCAGCAATTGGACCAACTTCCATAACCGCCGACAATAATGGACAATTTGTAATTACGGGTCTAAATGCCGGTAATTATACTAATTTTAATTTTATCATAAACAATTGTTCCACTACAATAAACACTTTAATTACATTAAATGACCCAACGGTTAATCCACCCTCTTCCGGTGGAGATCAATCGGAATGTGAAGACAGTCCCATTCAAACATTGACTGCACAAGCCAACACAAATGATGGGTCAATCATTGTGTGGTATGATGCACCCGTTGATGGTACAATTGTTACTGACCCAACTTTATCAAGTGTTGGCACAATAGTATATTATGCGGAAACACTAAACACCACTTCAAACTGTATTAGTTCAACCAGAACTCCGGTAAGCTTAACCATTAATCCTGCACCAATAGCTCCAACAGGTGATGCTGTTCAAATAATTTGTAGTGATGCAGCCGTTATTTTTACTTTAGCCGATTTAGTTGTAAACGGTTCAAATTTGCAATGGTATGCAGATGCTGCTGCGACAATTGCATTGCCAATAAGCACTCCACTTGTAACTAATACGATTTATTATGTAACACAAACGGTAAACGGTTGTGAAAGCAATATATCTTTGGCAGTTACGGCTATTCTCAGTAATCAAATTTTGCCTGAAGTTACCGTTGTGCAACCAACATGTGCTACTCCAATTGGAAGTATTGAAGTAACTAGTCCAATTTCCTCAACTAACTTATATACTGATTTAATCATTTCTGAAATTACGGATGAGTCACTTGGTTCTTTAACGTATATAGAATTGTTCAACGGAACCGGAAATACCATTGATTTATCAAATTATCGTATTAAAGTATACAATAATGGAAACACCAACCCATCCTGTAATCTGTTACTCAGTGGTTTGATTAGTACAAATTCTGTGCGTATCATCTCGATTGGAAGTAATGGCAATCAAGGTGGAGTGGTGCCTGATTTGGTATTTGCGGGTTGTGGTGGAGTCAATATTGATGACAACATCCGCTTGACAACCGCTGCCGATGTTGAAATTGATGCATGGGGCAGAATAGATGGTGAAGCGTTTACGCCAAATAATGAACCCGGATATACTTATAGAAGACTAGCTTCTGCCACTGCTCCAAGCACAACTTGGAGCGAAGCCGATTGGGAAGTTATTGATCCGCAAGACTATACCAATGTTGGGGAATTTATCGATGTATCTTCGTCGTTGTATGAATATAGTATTGATAACGGTATTTCATTTCAAACCAATCCGTTTTTCGGAGATTTAGAACCCGGAATTTATACTGTTGTTGTACGAGAAATAGTAACCGGATGTTTTAGTCAGTCACTTGAAGTAACTTTAAGCAAACCCAATGATGAAGCTGTTCCTGTATTTAATTTTGGCACAACCCTATCGATTTGTATCAATCAACCAGTACCAAGTTTACCCAATTCTGACAACAATGGCATAACGGGAACTTGGAATCCTTCTACGATTGATAACACACAGTCCGGAAGCTATACTTTTACCCCCGATGAAAATCAATGTGCTACTGTATTGATTTTAACCATTACGGTAAACAACTTTCCAACCCCTGTTTTCGATTTTGGAAATATCCTTACTTTATGTTCCGGTGATGAAGTGCCTGTCTTACCCGACGAAGATAACAACGGGATCAATGGTTTTTGGGAGCCTGCTACGATTGATAATGAAGTAGGAAATACGTATGTTTTTACAGTCAACAATTCTGAATGTGCCTCAAATTTTACTTTAACAGTTGTTGTAAATGAATTAGTCACACCCGTTTTCAATTTTGGAAACACTATAACCATTTGTTCGGGCGAAGCTGTTCCTAATCTTCCAACCCAAGATAACAATGGTGTGAATGGTATTTGGACACCTGCTTTCATTGACAACACACAAACAGCAAATTATACGTTTGAACCTTCCGATACTTGTGCAGAGAATTTTACTTTATCTGTCGCTATTTCGCCGCAAGTAACTCCGGTTTTTTCTTTCGGAAATGAATTAACTTTCTGTTCCGGTGAAACAGTTCCTAGTCTTCCAACCCAAGATGACAATGGTGTAAATGGTATTTGGACACCGGCTTCCATTGACAACACACAAACAGCAAATTATACGTTTGAACCTTCCGATGCTTGTGCAGAGAATTTTACTTTATCTGTCGCTATTTCGCCGCAAGTAACTCCGGTTTTTTCTTTCGGAAATGAATTAACTTTCTGTTCGGGCGAAACAGTTCCAAGTCTTCCAACCCAAGATGACAATGGTGTAAATGGTATTTGGACACCAGCTTCCATTGACAACACACAAACAGCAAATTATACATTTGAACCTTCGGATGCTTGTGCGGAAAGTTTTATATTAAATGTAATTGTTACTGAACCGATTACACCTTCTTTTTCACTTCCATCTTCCGTTTGTTTTAATAGTAATGCTGTAATATTGCCAACTGAATCTGATAACGGAATCATCGGAACTTGGATTCCATCAACAATTAATTCTACCAACGATACACTCTACACTTTTACGCCTTCCAGTACAACTTGTGCTACTGGTTTTTCAACTACAATTGCTGTATTACCAGCATTTTCGATAGGGATTATTGACCAATGCGAAAACAATCAATTCACTATTGGAGTAGAACTTAATGACGACACCAATGTGATTATAACAGATTACACTTGGACGAATGAAAATGGTACAATTGTAGGAGCCAATTCATCCACCTTTAATGTAACCGAATACATCCGAAGCACACCTCAAACCGAAACTTTTCCATTGGTCTTTACAGTAAGAGCCACCTCAATTGATGGTTGTTTTACAGAAGAAAATATCAGTATTCCATCTATATTTTGTGGCATTCAAAAAGGGATTTCGCCTAATGGTGATAATTTAAATGACTTTTTCGATTTAGCCTTATTGGATGTAGAAAGACTTTCCATCTTTAATCGTTATGGAAGAAAAGTGTTTGGGTTAAATAATTACACCAATCAATGGTATGGTCAAACCGATGATGGCAAAGCGTTACCTTCTGCCACTTATTATTACGTTATAGAATTCAGAAATGGCGAATCTAAGAGCGGTTGGATTTATATCATGAGGGAAGAAAGCAGATAAAAAGATGAATTTCAATTTTAAAGCCAATCATTGATTTTGATTGGCTTTTTTATTAAAAATAAGTTAATCTAAAAACCCTCCCGTCAAAAAATTATTACTTTGGCTTCCTTAATTAAGTTACCAATGAAAAATAAAATTTTAGCCGTCTTGCTTATGGGAATTTCTACCACTCAAATGGAAGCACAAGAACTCAAAACAACGTTTTCCTCAAATCCTTTTTTTAATTCGTATAACACGCCGTTTCAAGTTCCACCTTTTCATTTAATAAAGAACGAACATTTTAAACCGGCCTTTAAAGAAGGTATAAAAAAGCAAGATGCCGAAATAAAGGCGATTGTAAATAACAAAAGTGTTCCAACGTTTGAAAACACTATTTTGGCCTTAGAAAATTCAGGTGAATTATTATCCAATGTGTCCACCGTTTTTTATAATTTGAATTCGGCCAATACCAATGATGAAATTCAAAAAATAGCCACCGAAATTGCTCCTTCGATTTCGGCTCACCGGGATAATATCAATCTTAATGACAAATTGTTTACCCGAGTAAAAACCGTTTGGGAACAAAAAGACAAACTTAAATTAAACCCTGAGCAACATAAACTTTTAGAGAAAACTTACAAAGGATTTGTAAGAAGTGGTGCGAATTTAAATGAAAAAGACAAGCAACGTCTTCGCGAATTAAACAGTGAAATGGCTGTTTTGACTTTAAAATTTGGTCAAAATATACTAGCTGAAACGAATAATTATGAATTAGTTATCAATGATAAAGAAGATTTAGTTGGTCTCCCAGATGACTTAATTGCAGCTGCTGCTGAAACAGCTAAAGCAAAAGGAAAACCGGGCAAATGGGTATTCACTCTATCTAATTCAAGCGTGATGCCTTTCCTTCAATATTCCTCTAATCGAAAATTGAGAGAACAAATTTGGACAGCCTACAAAAACCGTTGTAACAACGGCAATGAATTTGATAACAATTCCAATGCCATTCGTTTGGCTTCTTTGCGAGCTGAAAAAGCAAAATTATTAGGTTATACAACCCATGCTCACTATGTTTTGGAAGAAAGTATGGCAAAAACACCTGAAAAAGTAATGGCGTTTTTAGATGAACTTTGGGAACCGGCATTAGCGAAAGCCAAAAAGGAAGAAACCGAAATTAAGGAAATGATGATGGCCGAAGGAATAAAAGGAGAAGTTCAACCTTATGATTGGCGGTATTATAGCGAAAAAATCAGAAAACAAAAGTTTGATTTAGATGAAAATGAATTAAAACCTTATTTTAGTTTAAACGCTGTCACCCAAGGTGTTTTTATGGTCTGTGAAAAATTATATGGTTTACAATTTAAAGAATTAAAAGATATTCCAACCTATCATAACGAAGCTACCGTTTGGGAAGTAACTGAAAAAAACGGAGATCGTATTGGGATTTTATATATGGATTTTTATCCGAGAGATTCAAAACGGGGTGGAGCTTGGATGACCTCCTATCGCCCGCAATCAACAGACAATGGTAAACGGATTCCACCCGTCATTTCGATTGTGTGTAATTTTTCTAAACCAACTGAAAACACACCGGCTTTGTTCACTTTTGATGAAGTTACTACCTATTTTCATGAATTCGGACATGCCTTACACGGCTTATTATCTAATGTTACCTATAAAAGCCTTGCCGGAACAAATGTACCACGTGATTTTGTGGAACTACCTTCTCAAGTGATGGAAAATTGGGCAGCAGACCCGGAGGTTTTAAAAATGTATGCCAAACATTATAAAACAGGACATGTGATTCCTGATACTTTAATTCAAAAGTTAGAAAATGCAGGTACTTATGGACAAGGATTTGCTACCGTTGAATATTTAGCTTCTGCTTTTTTAGATATGGATTTTCATATTTCGGAAGGAACAATTTCCGGTACTGCAAATGATTTTGAATTGAATTCAATGAAAAATATAGGATTAATCAATTCCATTATCCCTAGACATAGAGCTACTTATTTCAGTCATGTTTTCTCAGGAGGCTACTCTGCCGGATATTATAGTTATATCTGGTCAGGTGTTTTAGATACAGACGCTTTTGATCAATTCAAAAAAACCTCCTTGTTTGATGCAGAAAAAGCAAATTCATTTCGAAAAAACATCTTAGAAAGAGGTGGTACAGAAGAACCAATGGATTTATATAAAAAATTCAGAGGAGCAGAACCAAGTATCGAACCATTATTGAAAAAACGCGGCTTAGATAAAAAATCAAAGTAAATAAATAGGTTAATTTAATTCAAGTAAAAATCCCGAACTGATATTCAACTCGGGATTTTTTATTTTTTAACCGTGGTAAACTCTTGAAAGAATAATTTTAGCGTCTCTAATTTCTAATACTTCGGCTACCAACATCTCTTCTTCATTTTCTACAGAACGCACATATTCCATAAATACTCGATCAGAATTGGCTGTTAATGAAGTTACTTTGTAATGTAATGTTGGCAATCGATCAAAAGCGTCTTTCCACCATTCTCGCATGGCTTCTTTGCCAATGACTAGACCGTTTGTTTCCGGTTTTCTGATTTTTAACTTCGGACTGAAATGTTGTGCCTGGTCATCATAAAGTGACAACAATTGCTCCAAGTTATGTTGATTGAAAGCGTCAAACCATTTGTAAGCAATAGATAAATTTACTTCGGTACTCATTAAAAAATCTTTAAATTAATGATTTCTTGTTCGGTTAAAAATCGCCAATTGCCTCGTGGTAAATTCTTTTTGGTTAATCCGGCGAAAGCCACACGATCAACTTTTAAAACATTATACCCAAATTTTTCAAAAATGGAGCGAACCACTTTTACATTGGCAGTTCTTAATTTGATTCCTATTTCCGTTTTGGGTTGCTCTTCAATGTAACTGATTTCGTCTACATACAATCGGTGTTCATCAAATGTAACACCTCCCGCTATTTTTTCTAAATCTTCAAATTTTAGATTTTTATCTAACGAAACTTGGTAAATCTTAGTTGATTTTTGATTCGGCAAACTAAATTTTCGAATCATATCCGTATCATTGGTAAAAAGCAACAAGCCGGTTGTGTTCTTATCCATTCTGCCAACGGGTTGTAATTTAGTTGGCGTTGCGTTTTTAATCAACTCATAGACATTTCGCATATCGCGTTCATCATCAACAGAGGTGGTGAAGTTCTTAGGTTTATTCAACAAAACATATTCTTTTTTCTCCGGAGTAATATTTGCTCCATCAAAATTAACTACATCGCCAGGTTTTACTTTGTAACCCATTTCAGTAATCACTTCGCCATTCACTTTTACATTTCCGGATTGAATGTAGATATCCGCATCTCGACGTGAACAAGCACCGGAGTTGGCAATATATTTATTCAAACGAATATCGTCAGATTTCACTTTTGGCTTAGCCGGGGCTACATCTGGACTGGAAGTGGCCTTTTTTGGTTTTTGCGAACGCTTCGCCATAGCCGGTTTTGGTTTACTAAAACCGCTCGGTTTTCCTTTTGTATTTTTGTTGGAAGTTGATTTTCTGCTGCTTCCGTCTTTTTTATTCATCGTTAAAATTTTTGCAAAGATACGGAATTGGAAATTGGTAACGGAATACGAATTTGGAATAAATATCCAACACTTCTCTCCCGTGAATCAGTACGGAAGGTTTGATTAAAACAATGCACAAAACTCCGGCTACAATAATGAATTTGAGAATGTTATGTAAAAGTAGATAATTCTCTTTAGAAGTGGATTTCCACAATTTAGCCAAAAAGAAAATCAAAACGATAAAGCTAAGATAAAAGTAGCTATCCATGTAGCCCACATCATACATTTCAATAAGTATATAAACCGGAATCACGGTACATAAGACCAAAAAAGTAATGATTTTTTTGGAAAAATTCTCACCCAATATCACTGGAATGGTTCGGTAATTTTGAACTAAATCGCCTTTAATGTTTTCTAAATCTTTGATCATTTCACGAATTAAAATCAATAGAAATAGGAATGAAGCGTGTGCAAAAATGACATAGTACTTTTCATTATTCAAATTTTGAAGGATGGCATCAATTTTTTGATAATACAAAAGGATGGCAAAAAAAGGTAAAACCGCTAACAAAGCCGCTGTAACATTTCCAACAATCGGATACTTTTTTATTTTATGGGAATAAAACCAAATCAAAAAAATATAAACTGAAAAAAATAAAACAGCTCGCCAAGAAACCAAAGTAGCAATCAGGAATACAAAAAAATTTAGTCCGAAATAAACTTGCAGTTTCGTTTTTTGAGAGACCAAACGATCCAACATCGTCTTATTGGGCTTGTTGATTAAATCCTTTTGACTGTCGTAAAAACTATTGATGATATAACCTGATGCGATGGATAACGAAGAAGCCAATACGATGATAAACATATTGAAATCCAACACCACGTCTAAAGCTCGCTTTTCTGCCAAAATAAAGATGGCAGAAAGGTATTGAGCCAAAATAATAATCGGAATATTGTACCCTCTGACCACAGAAAATAAACTGATGATTTTCATCAATATCAATTTATTTTTTCTGGATAAAGTCATACTGAAGTGTTTAAATCAATATTAAAATTGATAAACCACTTCTAATTTATAGTCTTTCAAAGAAGCTTTGGCTTTTTCTAAATCTTGAGTAAATCCTAAAATATAACCACCACCACCGGAACCACACAACTTTAAATAGTAATCATTGGTATCGATTCCTTTTTGCCAAACTTGATGAAATTGTTCAGGAATCATGGGTTTAAAGTTATTCAATACCACTTTAGATAATTTCTTAGTGTTACTGAAAAGTGACTTCACGTCGCCTTGTAAAAAGTTTTCCACACAAGCATCGGTATATTTCACGAATTGATTTTTCAACATGGTTCGGAAACCTTGGTCTTTCAAATTTTCCATGAAAATATTGACCATTGGTGCTGTTTCACCAACAATTCCTGAATCCAATAAAAAGACAGCCCCTTTTCCGTTCGTGGCTTGTGATGGAATGCCGGTTGGCTCGATATTGTCTTTCGAATTAATTAAAATGGGTAAACTTAAGTAGCTATTCAATGGGTCTAACCCGGAACTTTTTCCATGGAAAAATGATTCCATTTGAGAGAAAATAGTTTTTAATTGCAATAATTTCTCACGAGTTAAATTTTCTAAAACCGTGATTTTATGGTTGGCGTATTTATCATAAATAGCAGCCACTAAAGCTCCACTACTTCCTACGCCATAGCCTTGCGGAATAGAGGAATCAAAATACATTCCTCTTTCAATATCTTGATGTAAAACTTCCAAATTGAATGTTACTAAATCCGGTTGCTCGTTTTGCAATTGAGCTAAATAAACCGCAAATCGCTTTAAACTTTCATTGGATTTTACCGCTTCGGGTGACGGATTTTCACTCACTTTCAACGCTCCGTTATAAAAATTATACGGTATCGAAAGTCCTTTGGAATCTTTAATGATTCCGTATTCTCCGAAAAGAAGAATTTTTGAGTAAAAAAGTGGTCCTTTCATGAGCTCTATTTTATTTTTTTTATTTTTTCAGGATTCATACGAGTGTCAAATAATGCAAGCACTCTGATTTCCTTACTGTTAAATCGATAATATAAAGTAGTTTGCTTTGAAACTACACAACGGTATTGATTTTTATTTATTCCCGATTTTGGAAAACTTTCGGGATTATCACGAATTGTATCAATTGTTTTAGCCAATTTATCTGCAAATTCCTCTTTAATTCTTACAGACCATTTTGCTTCTAAATATTCGAAAATCCGAGTAGCATTTGATTTAGCTCTGTTAGAGATTATTACTTTTCGCACTTCGATGCTCTTTGATAAATTCGTAAAAATCTACATATTCACCTCGTTCAATTTCTTTTTCACCTTCTTCAATTTCATCTCTCTGCTCTTGTGTCAATTCTTCCCAAAAATCTTTCTTTTGAGAGGTAAAAACATTTTTAATTGCATTAATGATAGAAACATCGTTGGTTTCTGTCAACAATTTAATTAATTTTTGTTTTTCTAATTGAATATCCATTACAAAATTTTTATAAAGATACTAATTTTTCTATTCCAAACACATTGCACCCTTTCCAATTTCGTCACAAATATACTGTTCGTTTTGACAATGTACAACTAATTCATTCTTAATAAATTGCAAAACTTCTACGCTAACGTTTTCGGGATAAAGGACATGCACGTTTGCTCCGGCATCCAATGTAAAGCAAACCGGAATGGAAGTTGCTTCTCTAAATTTCCAAATTTTATTGATGATTTCCAACGTATTGGGTTTCATCAAAATAAAATACGGCATCGATGTCATCATCATAGCGTGTAGCGTTAATGCCTCACTTTCAACAAGATTCACAAATTCATTCAAATCGCCATTGGCTAAAATGGTTTTGATTTTGGACAAATTATTATGAGCTTGTTCAAATCGCTTTTCGGCAAAAGGATGACCATTCATCAAATCGTGACCTAAGGTACTGGACACTTGTTTTTCGCCTTTATCAACTAACAAAATGGTGTCTTGATAGTTTTTAAAATTGGAATGCAACATTGAAAATTCAACCCCAAACAAATCAGAGCTGTTTTTTGTTTCCTGATGATTTCCCCAAATGACTACTTCGCCTTTTACACTTCTACAAGCACTCCCGGAACCTAAACGTGCTAAAAAAGAAGCCTTTTGATTAAAGTATTCGTCGGTCATTCCCGAGTTTAAAAGTTTTTCCAAACTCATAAAATTAACCGCCAAGGCCGCCATCCCGGAGGCAGAAGATGCAATTCCTGAACTATGTGGAAAAGTATTCTGCGTATCAATCGTAAAATGATAGTCTTTTAAAAAAGGCAAATATACTTCCACTCGTTCCAAAAATTTTTGAATTTTCGGTCGGAACGATTCTTTCGGTTTTCCTTCAAATAATAAATCGAAAGAAAAATTTTCTCTTTTTTCAATTTTAGAAAAAGATAAACTTGTTATGGTTTTACAATTTTTCAACGTAAAACTAATGGATGGATTGGCCGGAATTTGATTTTCCTTTTTTCCCCAATATTTCACTAAGGCGATATTGCTGGGTGCTGACCATTGAAATCTACCTTTTTCAACTGTTTGTGAATACTCTTTCGGAATAAAATCTGAAGGCGTTTGCATGCAATTTATTTTTGGCAAAGATACAGATTTTGTATCATGCAGACTTTTTTTGAAGACGGTTTTGTTATACTTTTGAATAAAAATTCACCATGTCAAAATCTCTCAAAATTGTAATTGCAGTTATTATTTGTTTAGCGATTGGTTATGGATCAGGAATAGCTACTCAATCCTCAATAACCACCTGGTATCCAACTTTAAATAAACCCTTTTTCAATCCGCCAAATTGGCTATTTGCTCCGGTTTGGACAATTTTATATGTGATGATGGGCGTAAGTGCCGGATTAGTTTGGAGCAAAATGGAAGTTATTCCTCTTTTAGTAAAAAAAGCACTTTGGGTTTTTGCCATTCAATTGATTTTAAATGCGTTGTGGAGTTTTTTGTTTTTTGGAATGTGCAATCCGTTTTTGGCTTTCATTGAAATTTTATTGCTTTGGTTGATGATTTTGGAAACGGTTAAGCTTTTCAAACCAATTGATCCTTTGGCCAATAAATTATTGATTCCCTATTTACTTTGGGTAAGTTTTGCGACGCTTTTAAATGGTGCTATTTGGTGGTTGAATAGTTAAACTTTTATACTTCCAAAACACTTTCAATCTCCATAACTTCACCGGATTGTAAATTGCCTAAATGAAAATTTCCAATTCGAACTCGAACTAATCTTAATGTAGGAAATCCAACTGCAGAAGTCATTTTTCGCACTTGGCGAAATTTTCCTTCTGTCAAAGTAATAGAAACCCAAGAAGTGGGTCCGTGACGCTCATCGCGAATTTTTTGGGAACGTGTCGGAAAATTAGGATTTTCAATTAACTTGGCTTTGCATTTTTTGGTTTTATATTTTGTTCCTTTAAAACCAATTAAAACACCGTTTTGTAATTGCTCAACGGCTTCTTGAGTTATAATGCCATCAACTTGAGCATAATATTCTTTTTCTACTTTTTTGCTTCGCACTATTTCACTCATCATTCCGTCTGTAGTTAGAATGATTAACCCTTCAGAATCTTCATCCAAACGTCCAATTGCCATGGTTCCCAGGGGAAAATCGTGCAATTCTCCCAACAACTTTTTGGTGCGTTTCAATTCATAAACAAACTGACTGAGGTAGCCGTAGGGTTTGTGGAGTAAGAAGTGACGGTGGTTTGACATTTTTTTAAGAGTGTTCAGTTTTCAGTCGCGGCTGGCAGTCTCAGTTCTCAGTCTCAGTTTTCAAATAACAATAGAGAACTCTAATTTTCAAAATTGGTTTTAAATTTTCTTATAAATATAACTAAACAGCAATATTTGCAACTTTGCATCTCTGCGTCTCTGCGAGAAAACAATTTATCTTACGCAAAGCCGCAAAATTTATAATTAGGGAGAAAACAGAAAATCGTATAAAGCAAAAAAGCCATTCACCAAAAGGTGAAAAGCTTTTCATTGGTCTAACTACTAAACCAGGACTTCCTTTCGGTCGTCCAAAACAACACAACTATTTTCAATGCTTTTTTGGGCAAAAAAGCACTTTGTTACCAAAGTGCTTTTAAAAATTTTCCCAATTTTAGCGGTCTGGACGGGACTCGAACCCGCGACCCCATGCGTGACAGGCATGTATTCTAACCAACTGAACTACCAAACCTTCGCTTTATTGCGGTTGCAAATATACAACGTATTTCTATATCTGCAAGTGTTTTTTTTACTTTTTTTGGACATTCCTTACAGTAGTTATCCAAACATTTGTTTTTCAACCAAATATGTCGTGAGAATTTTTTCAAAATTGGCTCCAACGTTGACCGGAACATATTTTATTTTGTTTTGAGCACACGTCATGGCAACTTTTTTAAAGTAAGCATCTATGTTTTTTTCGTAAACTTCTTTGATGTTTTCGGCAAATAAATTGACAGTTTCACCCGATTCTACATCAATAAATTTACGAGGAGCATTATCAAAATCGAAATGTAACTCTCTTTTTTCATCTACCACATGAAATAAAACGACTTTGTGTTTGTTGTGTTTTAAATGTTGAAGGGCATTGAATAACTTATCTTCTTCCCCATTTTGAAACATATCCGTAAACAAAATAATCATCGAACGACGGTGCATTTTTTCCGCAATTTGATGTAAAAAAGTGACTGTTTCGGTTGGTTTGGCTACTTTAGGATTTTCCAACAAATCTTCTAAATTGTTTAAAATCATTCGATGATGACGGTCGCTTCCTTTTTCGGGAGCATAATATTCATACGTGTCCGAAAAAACACTTAACCCTACTGCATCGCGTTGTTTTTTAAGTAAATTCATCAAAACTGCAGAAGCTAAAACCGAAAAACCAATTTTACTTTCATAAAACGGCTGTCCCGATTCCAATTGAGGAAAATGCATGGAAGAGGAATTATCAATAATCAAATGACATCGCAAATTGGTCTCTTCTTCGTATCGTTTGGTATACAATCTATCGGTTTTGGCAAATAATTTCCAATCGATGTGTTTGGTGCTTTCGCCCTTATTATACACTTTATGTTCAGCAAATTCAGCTGAAAATCCATGAAATGGCGATTTATGCATCCCTGAAATAAAGCCTTCCACCACTTGATTGGCCAATAATTCTAAATGCTTAAACCCGGAAATTATCTCTTTTTGTTGTTCAATCATCATCTTTCAAAGGTAAATTGAAAAATTGAAAGGCAAATGATTTTAAAAGTAATTTTAACATAAAAAAGGTTCAATCAAATTGATTGAACCTAAAAAACTAAACACATTCCAACTTATTTAGCTAATCTTTATTTAATTTTTTTTCTAGTTCTTCAATTTTTAGTTGTAGTTTTTCAATCATTTCTTGTTGTTCTTGCACCGCTTTTACCAGAGGCACCACAAATTCCGCATAGCGAAGTCCATAAAAATCTTCTTCATTCTTTGGCTTATCAACTCCTGAAAAAGTAAATCCGGCTTCTTTGGCGGCTTGTTCCACCTCTTGAGCAATAAAACCCGTTTGAATTTCTTGTTTTTTATCGTTTTCTGTTTCGGGTTTTCGTACTTCTGAAGGAGTTTTTAAATACGAATGAATGACATCTAAATCCAATTGATATGTAACCGGTTTAAGTTTAGTAATAAATGAAAGTCCTGGTACATTTTGTTGCACATTAGTCTTGAATCGACCGTCAGACACATTGGTCCAATTGGCGAATCCTCCGATGGAAGTTACCCCGGCATCGCCAATGCGAACTTGGTTATCAGCTGTTATTCCCGATGCATCACCTATGGCAGTTGAGTTGATGTGGTTTGTAGTGCTGAATGCATTTGTACCTATAGCCGTATTATAATTGCCTGTTGTAATGTTTAATCCACTATTGCTCCCTAATGAAGTGTTTCTAAAACCTGTAGTAGCAGAATTCATAGCTCTGTAACCTATCCCGGTGTTGTTAGAAGTCGTTGTATTGTATAATGCCTCTGACCCTAATGCAGTATTTTGACTACCAGTTTGATTCAGATACAATGAGCGATATCCTAGACTGTTGTTGTTGTTGCCTGAAGTGTTTGTATATTGAGATTCAACTCCAATTGCTGTATTTGGTGTTCCTGTTGTATTTAATTGAAGTGTATTGCTACCGATTGCTATATTTAAATTAGCCGTATTACTAGCTAAAGTTCTATCACCGATTGCAATATTTCTATCACCGTAATCATTGTTAGTTAAAGCTTGATACCCCAATCCTATATTATGAAAACCGTTAATATTAGTCTCAAGTACCTCGCTTCCAAGAGCAATGTTACTATAACCCATTACTGTATTGACTAGATTTAAGTGACCTATAGCAATGTTGTCACCTGCCATATTAACATTTTGTAAGTTTTGATTTCCGATAGCTATAGTGTTTGATGCGGAGTTATGATTTATCATATTTGAAGTCCCAATTGCAACATTATTAGATCCTGCCATACCCGGTGCTCCAAACATTGAGTTGTCTCCAATGGCTACATTTCCTGAGCCGGTTGTTCCATTGTAGAGAGCCCTATAACCAATAGCTATATTTCGATTCCCATTGCTGTTTCTGTACATTGCTTCAAATCCCATTGCAGTATTATCACTACCATGTATATTAAAACGCATAGCTTGATTACCTAATGCGGTATTGTCTTGTCCAGTTAAATTAGTGTATAAAGTCTCAACGCCTAAGGCTACATTATTACTCCCAATTGAATTATTATATAAACTTGAATCCCCAATTGCTGTATTGAAATTGCCTGTTAAACTATTATACATACTGTCAGAACCAATTGCAGTATTTTTATTTCCCGTAGTATTTAACCATAATGATTGTGAACCAATAGCAATATTATTATTACCTAATGTATTACGCAATAACGCTTGAATACCTATTGCAACATTATCATTCCCTGATATATTTCTCTCTAATGCGTTATTGCCAATTGCAACATTAGAACCACCATTAGTATTTTCATACAAACTATAGTAACCGATTCCTAAGTTACTTCCTCCTGTTAAATTGCTGAATAAAGTTTCTGAACCAATAGCAATATTATAACCTCCTATTGTATTATTATATAGAGCTCTATAACCCAAAGCATTGTTGTATACTCCAATTGTATTGTTAAACAAAGCATCAACACCAATAGCAGTATTTGGTGTTCCGGAAGTATTGTTTCTTAATGCTCTTGTCCCGATTGCAGTATTATTATTTGCCACAGTATTTGAATAAAGTGCTTCATTACCTATAGAAACATTAAAACTACCTACCGTATTTTCATGGTTAGCTCTCACGCCTAAAGCAACGTTATCAGAACCCGTTGTATTTCTCCACAAGCTATTTGTTCCCGCTGCTAAATTTCTATTCCCGGTTGTTGTGGAATGTAATGTTTCTCTGCCCAATGCTGTATTTTCAAAACCTATTGTGTTAGCATACAAAGCTCTGTAACCTAAACCCACATTTGAAGCTCCTGTAGTATTATTATACAGAGCAACAGACCCTACAGCAGTGTTAGCACTAGTATTATTATTAAACAAAGCCAAGTGACCCAATGCTACATTATTAAAGCCGATTATATTATTCGTTAAAGTGTTTTGACCCACTGCTACATTGTTGCTTCCTGAATTATTAAGATGTATAGAAGACAAACCAATCCCAACGTTTCCGGTTCCAGTTGTATTGCTTAATAAGGCATTAGCCCCCACTGCCACATTACTTGATGCTGTATTATTCCTAAGTGCAGATGTACCAATAGCAATATTATTTGATCCTGAATTATTGAGCAGTAATGCTTCACTTCCCAAAGCAGTATTAAAAGACCCTGTTTGGTTACCACTCAAAGTTCTATGACCAATCCCGGTGTTATTTGAACCTGTTGCATTATTGTACATACTAGTCCAACCCATTGACGTATTAGCATTTCCGGTGGAATTGGAATAAAGAGCTGCTGCTCCTATTGCAGTATTTTCATTACCAGAAGTATTTGTTCGCAAACTATTGATCCCACTTGCAGTATTGCCAATACCGATTGTATTAAAACGCATCGCATTTTCACCAACTCCGGTATTGGCATAACCGGTTGTGTTGGCATTAAGAGCATTTAATCCAATCGCTACATTCGAATAACCAACAGTATTTGAACGCAAAGCAGCATCGCCCACAGCAACATTAGAATAACCTGAAGTATTTAAGAACATTGCACCTGTACCTACTGCTGTATTATACGACCCTGTAGTATTAGCATTTAAAGAAAAAGATCCTATTGCCACATTATTTTGACCAGTTGCATTAACCAACAACGATTGATTACCAAAAGAAGTATTTGACGAAGAAATCTTCCCCGAAAATTGATTATTTCTCTTAAAAACCACATCATTATTATCAATAGTCCCAATAAAATTTACAGCAGGGTTTGTTCCTGTATTACCAGTCAATTTCCAGTCGTCTTTGCTTCCATTACCAATGGGCAACCAAGAAGTTGTTGAATTATCCCAATAATAAAATCCCGGTTCGTTACTACCAAATGATGTTGTTAAATAAACCATCATCCCTTGCTGTGTAGACGTAGGATTCGTTAACGGAAATGCGTCAATTTTAGGAATTAATAACCCATCTGTGTTGGCGGGAGAAGATTGATTACTGGATCGAATATCCAATTGTGCTTGAGGCGAAGTGGTATTGACACCTACTTGTGAAAAAGTTGAAAAACAACACAAATGGAAAAAGAGTATACAGACATACTTTTTCATACTATTGCTAATTATAGTTGGAATTGAAAACAAAGTTGATTGAAAAAAGTAGTTGAAAAAAGCACAAAAGGACAAACGACATTTTTACTGTACCAACAACCTAATTTGAGTAAATATTTTTATATTTGAGTAAATATTCTCCTTATTATGAAGGTGTTTAGCTGTATCATTGTGGATGATGACGAGATGGATCGACTCGTGGTGCAATCGTATGCCAAAAGATTTTTAAATTTAAACGTTATTGGAGTTTTTGAATCCGCTGAAAAAGCTCTTCTTTTTTTAAATCAAAACGAAGTTGATATCGCTTTTTTAGATATTGAAATGCCTGGTGAATCTGGAATAGAACTTCGTAAAAAAGCACTTTCCATTCCGGTATGTGTCTTTATTTCTTCGCATGCAGAAAGTGCAGCTGAAACCTTTGAAATTCAAACCTTAGATTTTATTGTAAAACCCTTTAAATTCGCTCGATTCGAACAAACAATTCAACGAATTGAAGAGTTTATGAACATTAAAACTAAAGCTGATTTATATGAACAAACCATTGGTGGAGATGCAATTTATGTAAAGTCAGGAACCGAAAAAGTCAAAATTCGATTGCATGAAATCTTGTACTTTGAAGCGTTAAAAAATTATACAGTTATAGTGACAGAATCAGAACGACATTATGTTTTGAAAGGATTAAGTGAGTTCTTATCCGATGATTTATTTCGTTCATTTATTCGAATTCACAGAAGTTTTGCCGTTCAAAAACAACACATAGAAAAAATAATTTCAAATGAAATTCATTTAATAAATGATAAAACAATTCCAATAGGCAGAAGTTATAAAAAGAATCTTTCAAATCTTCTTTGACAATGAAAAAATGTCATGTATTATATCTTTTTTTATTGTATTATCAACTTGTTTTTTGTCAAGATAACAATAATTTAGTTATTTCAGAAAATGAATACAAAACAATAACTGAAAAAATAGATAATGACATTTCGCTAAGTAATGATACCATTTATAGATACATTCTTAAACTTTCTGACTTCTCAAACCAAAAAAATAACCCCGAAAAAGAATCAGAAATCAATTTTTACTTAGCCAAATTACATCTTTGGGTATTAAATATTGAACTGGCAAAAAAACATAACGATATTGCATTTGAATTAAACAAAAACAAAAATAATCTTGCAAAAATTCAATTCTTGTATTCCAAGATATTTATGCGAAAATCAGACTTTGTCAAATCTTACAAATATGCGATTCAAGCAATTGAATCAGCTAAAAAAGCGGAAGATTATGTGTTAATACAAAATATTTACAGCTCTTTAGCAATGAATTATTATTTGCAAGATAAATTTCAAAAAGCAATTCAATCTGCTGAAAATTCGTTAGCATATCAAAAAAAGAAAAAGAACTTAAAAGAAGAAGCCTATGCATACGGTGTTTTAGGCATCAATTATTGGGAGCTTTACAAAAAAGAAGACAACCCTTTAGACTTTAAAAAATCTGACAGTCTACTTTCAAAGTCTTTTTTTCTTTTTAGAAAAGAAAATGATTTATATGGTCAAGCTTGGGCATTGAGTTTTTGGTCTATTATATTTGAACGAAGTGACTTAATCAAGTGTTTAAATATGAAGCTTGATGCGGAAAAAAAATGGAAAGAATGTAAAATTGATAATTATGCCACTACGACAAATTTGGGAAATATTGGTTTGATGTATGCTAAAATTGCCGACCAAGACAGTTTAATCAAAAAAACTAATGTAATTCCAAAAACAAGAGAAGAAGTTTTGCGAAAAGCAGAAGAATATTATCTAAAATGCCTTGATAAAACATTGAAATATAACAATAAATACAACATTCAATTAACCACAAAACGATTGGCTTTTGTTTTAGCTAAAAAAGGAGAATTTGAAAAGGCTTATTATAACTTAAAACATTCTTTTGAATTAAGTGACTCTTTATTTTCTCAAGAAAATAAAAATAAAATAGCTTCATTAGAATCTGCACGAGAAATTGCTTTAAAAAATAAAGAAATTAAATTCAATCAATTAAAAGCTGCTGCCGAAAAAAAGCAAAAATATTTTTTGCTTTTCGGACTAACCTTAATATTGGCTATGACTGTTTTACTTTTGTATGAAAACCAAAAAAGAAAAAAAGTAAACCAAAAATTGATGTTTTTAAACAATGAACTCGACCAAGCCAACAAAGCGAAAGCACGATTTTTCAGCATCTTAAATCATGACCTGCGAGGGCCGGTGGCCAATTTGATTTTCTTTTTACAACTCCAAAAAGAAAGTCCTGAAATGCTGGATGAAGAAAGTATCAAACGCATGCAAGATAAAACCATGCATGGTGCAGAGAATTTACTCCATTCTATGGAAGACATTTTGCAATGGAGCAAAAGTCAGATGGAAAATTTTAAACCTCAACCTTCCCAAGTTTCAGTTAATTCGTTGTTTGAAGACACTCAGAAACACTTCTTAAGTACTGAACAGATTCGAATTGAATTTGAAAATCCAAATAATTTGAAGTTATTTACGGATGAAAATTACCTTAAAACCATTCTTCGGAACTTAACCGGCAATGCCATAAAAGCATTGGAAGGAATAGAAAATCCCACAATAAAATGGAAAGCTTGGCAGTCGAACAACCAAACTTTTTTGTCCGTTACAGACAATGGGAAAGGGGCTAGTCAAGACCAATTCAAGGCTCTTTATGACGAAAAAGAAGTCGTTGGAATTAAATCGGGATTGGGTTTGCATTTAATTCGTGATTTAGCCAAAGCAATTGATTGTGAGATTTCAGTAGATTCAAAAATTGGAATGGGGACGACTTTTATATTGAAATTGTAGTTTATTTTTTTTAAAGATTGACTATGATAAAGTAGTTAAAAAACTAGTTACTTAATTTTTCTTCTAACTTTTTCAATCTTTCTTCTAACGATTGTATTCTGGTGTTTTGGTTTTCAATGATTGCTTGTTGTTCTTGTATTGCTTTGACAGCAAATACAGCGAAAGAAGCATAATCTATTCCCAGCACCTCTGATTCCGTTTCTTTGGATACAGATTCCGGAAATAAATTTGCTACTTCCTGGGCCAAAAAGCCAACAGAACGTTTTTCATTTGATGAATTATGTAGATAGTAATAAGAAACTGGATTCAATTTCAACATTCTCTGTAAAACGGAAGCAATTGGTTCAATATCTCTTTTCAATGTAGCATCAGAAAGTTGATTCCAACTTCCATTCGTTGCACTTACAAAAGCCATAGGCGTATAAGTAGCTCCACTATCGTTTGAATAATTAAAACGAACTAAATTACTACTGTTATAGATTCGCCAATGAAAAGCACCATTCCCCAAATTAATCCCACCACTTCCTTGATTGGTTCCGGAGCCACTTGATTGGCGAATATCTAAATCGGATAAAGGGGACGGATTATTGATCCCCACTCGTGTTCTAGTTATTGCTGTATTACCTCCCAAAGCAATGCTATTATTTGTGCTAACTTCTGCTCCACTTCCAATTGCAACGGCATATTGTAAATCATCATTACCTGCAGAAGAAGTTGCTGAATAACCAAGAAAAGTATTATTGCTTCCATTATTATTATTAAAACCTGTACGACTTCCCAAGTAAACATTATTATTGCCACTGAAATTAAATGCATTATACGCCGATTGAAAACCAACACAGGTATTGTCTGTTCCATTCCCAAATCTATTTGAATTGGTACCAATTGCAACACTTGCACTAGCATTAGTAATATTTCTCATAGCAGATGAACCAATTCCTATGTTACTGTTACCATTCACTGAGTCTTCCAATGCAAAACTTCCAATAGCAATATTTGCAGAACCAGTAGTATTTGAATTTAATGAATTATTACCAATTCCTATATTGCTTACACCACTTCCCAAAGAAATCGGTTGATTATTTAACAAAGAAGCCGTTCCAATTGCTATATTATTCGTTTCATAATTAGCTCCTCCATTACTATAACTCTGCAACCTTAAAGCATTTATTCCAATTGCAATATTACCAGAAGCAGTTGTATTACTATAAATTGCACCTACACCAATACCAATATTTTGACTACCTGTAGTATTGGAAGCTAAAGCAACATCCCCGATACCAACATTTTGTATCCCTGTTGTATTTGAAAGAATTGACTGAAAGCCTACCGCTGTATTTCCGGCACCAGTTGTATTTTGTCTTAAGGTTTCATATCCAACGGCTACATTTCTATTTCCATTTGTTAGAGAAGTTGGCTGATTATTGTATAAAGAACGAGTTCCAACTGCAACATTAGCCGGGTTATAAGCTATACCTCCATTATCAAAACTTTGTAACCTCAATGCATCAAAGCCAATTCCAATATTATTTGTACCGGTTGTATTACCGTACAATGCCCCAACACCTATTCCAATATTTCTTGTGCCTATTGTGTTTGATGCTAAAGCAACATCACCAATACCTATATTTTGAAAACCGGTAGTATTTGACAACAAATTTTGAAAACCAATGGCAGTATTACTAGATCCAGTTGTGTTTGCTCTCAATGCCTGAAATCCAACCCCCACATTTCGATTTGCGTTTGTTACTGTAGTTGGATTATTTGAAAACAATGCTTCAAAACCAATCGCGGTATTATTGCTATCGTAGGGAGTTCCTCCATTGGTAAAAGTTTGATTGGACAAAGCTCTAAAACCAATAGCTGTATTATTTCTTGCTGTTCCAAAATTAAACATGGCTCCTCTACCAATTGCTGTGTTTCTTTCACTAATTGAACCTAATTCAAGTGCTCCAACACCAATTGCAGTATTTTCATTTCCGCCAATTGAATTTCGTAAAGCTCTATAGCCAACGGCTACATTAAAAAAGCTGCCGGTATCATTCTCCATGGATTCTTTTCCAATCGCTACATTTTCATTCCCTGTGGTTGAGAAATAGGCTGCTCGGTATCCTAATGCTACATTACCGGTTCCTGTAGTATTTGCATATAAAGAGCTTCTTCCCATTGCTGTATTTTCATTTCCACTAGTGTTATTAAAAAGAGCTCTGTAACCAAAAGCTGAATTATTTGTACCAGTACTGTTTAATAAGGTTTGAAAACCAAGAGAATTATTGCCTAGAGTTGTACTTGTTTCTAATCTTCCGGATAAAACATTATTCATGCGAAAACTAATAGGGTTATTATCTGTTGTCCCAATAAAATTTATTGTAGAATCGGTTCCTGAATTTCCAGTTGTTTTCCATGCATTTTTATTATTATTGCCTATTGGAATCCAGCTAGTTGATAGATTATCCCAATAATAAAATCCTATTTCGTTAGTTCCTACGGCAGTGGTTAAATAGACCATCATTCCTTGTTGAGCCGCACTAGGATTAATAGCAGGAAATACATCTACTTTTGGAATAATTAATCCATCAGTATTGGTTGGAGTTGCCTGATTAGAGGATTGGATTTCTAATTGAGCATTGGGAGTTATGGTATTGATTCCAACTTGTGCTGAATGAATTTGAAAGATAAATAAAAATACGATACTAAAGTAAAAAGTTTTCATGATCATTTAATTTATTCAGTTGCTGTTTGAATTAATTAACTTCGATTTAATTTCTATAATTACTTTTTCAAGTTCATCAATTCTTTTTTTTTGTTGTTCATTCTCATTTTCTAATTTTAATATTCTATCACTAACTTCCTTTAAAGCATTTGTATATGCAATTAAAATTGGATGCAAATCAAAATTGTAATATCCATCGGGATCAACATCGACAGCTTCAGGAAAAACCTCTTTTACTTCTTGAGCAAGATAACCATAAGCTTCTTTTTGAAGAACTTCTGGTTCGAAGGTTCTTTTTTCGGTATTGATATAGTTATAACTGATGGGTTTTAGTTTGAGAATATCGCTCAAACCTTTTTTGTAAGGCCCGTTGACTGTTTTTAATCGAGCATCGGAAGGGATAATCCAAGTGTTTGATGTTGGCTTTCTACCTTCGTTGAGCGATAGTTCAAATTGTCCTCCTGGTACAGTGGTTCCTATACCGACATCGCCTAAAGAAGTTATTCGCATTCTTTCTATATTAAAAGTTCTGAATGCTAATGATTGCACATTTGTAGTTCCTATAAAGTTTGTTGTGACATTAGTGTTGCCATTACCCGTTAAACCCCATGCATTAGTAGATGCATTTTGCCAAGTTGCTGTTCCATTAGCGTCGCTGGTTAAAACCTTTCCAACTGCCTGATTACCATCGACCATTCTAATATTTCCCACAACGTGAAGCTTGTCTTGAGGTGTTGAAGAACCAATGCCGGTATTCCCATTTTTTAAAACAACCATTGCATCACTGCGTTCTGAAGTATCTACTAAATTGTTAAAATTTGTATCAATTGCGTTTCCTATTACAAATAATCTATCGTTAACACTTGATAAGTTAAAACCTAATGCAGAAGGTATATAATTAGTAGCACCTATACCAATAACAGTTTCTCCGTAGGATGGAGCTGTATTACTTGTTCCTAAAGCTGTAGAGTTAGGTCCAGATGCTGTTGTTCTAAAACCAAATGCTGTTGATGCTTGCGAAGACGCTAAAGACCCTATACCAAATGCTGTTGAATATAATCCAGATGCTTCAGAATTAAACCCAAAAGTTAATGAGCCTTCACCTGAAGCCATGGTACTACTACCTAAAGCAGTTGCATAATTTGCAGAAGCTGTATTGTTTGCTCCTATTGCAGTTGCACTCTGCCCGGAAGCATTACTACTCCAACCCATTGCAATGCTTCTAGTACCAGAAGCAATCCCTGAACCTACTGCAAAAGAATCATCTCCAGAAGCGGTTGTCCAATATCCTAAGGCAACCGAATTTAATCCTGATGAAACTGTGTTCGATCCAAAAGCAAATGAGCGGACATTCGAAGCTGTAGCATGCGATCCCGCAAATGAATAGTCACCAGAAGAAGTTGCTCCACTACCAAAGGCAAAAGAAAATAATCCTGAAGCAATAGTTGACAAACCACAAGCAAATGAATTTCCACCAGATGCTCTAGTTGAAGTTCCAAAAGCTGTAGAGCCAAATCCAATATTTGCATCATCCCAACTTGTATCTGTAACTTGTCCTGCTCTAAAAGCTGCTTTTCTTGGATACCAAAGCATTCTTACACCCAATCCAGTTGGAGCTAATGTTCCAGAATTAACAGTTCCAGTTGAAAGGATTCCATCTATTCCATTAATTAATAAAGGTCCTGTATCTGCTGTAATGGTTCTACCGTTTCCTGCACCACCAAAATCGTAAGCTTGGTCTAAGGTTCCACTAGAAATTGAGGAAGGATTTGTCCAAGTTGCCGTTCCATTTGCATTTGAGGTTAAAACTCGCCCAACTGCTTGATTACCATCTACCATTCTGATGCTACCTACTACGTGTAACCTATCTTGTGGTGTAGTTGTCCCAATACCAACATTAACCGATGCTGTTGCTGAGTTAACTCCATTTATACTTCCTAAAACCATAGCATTATCTTGTTCGGCAATGGCATTGGTTCCTATAGCTGTTGCATTGGTTATACTTAAATTTGCTGAGCCGTTTGTTTGAGAATTGGCTCCAATAGTTATGTTATTTGTACCGTTGTTTGCTTTGTTTTGTGAAAAAACTCCAATAGCAATATTAGCACTACCAGTTTGATTTTGGAATAATGAAGATGTACCAAGTCCGATGTTATTATTCCCGGTTGTATTATTAGTTAATGACGTCATTCCAAAAGCATGGTTTTGATATCCTGAAATATTGTTTACCAGAGAGTTTGTACCTACACCAACATTATTAATTCCATCAAGATTATCAAAAAGAGAATTCCTTCCTATACCGATATTATCATTTCCTGATGTGTTTGTATTTAAACTTTGATAACCTAATGCCACGTTACCATTACCTGTAGTATTATTTTCTAGTGCAGATCTTCCAAGTGCAGAATTTTGTACACCAGTTGTAGAAAGTGGTAAAGAAAAATAACCAAAAGAAGTGTTTACATTGCCAATTCTACCTGAATGAATAGCATTTCTTCTAAAATTAACATCTTGAGTATCGTTTGTCCCAATAAAATTTATTGTAGAATCGGTTCCTGAGTTTCCTGTTGTTTTCCATGAGTTTTTACTATTATTAGCAATTGGAATCCAAGTTGTTGATGGATTATCCCAATAATAAAATCCTATTTCATTAGGACCAACAGCTGTAGTTAAATAGACCATCATTCCTTGTTGCGCCGCAGTAGGATTAACAGCCGGAAAAGCATCTACTTTTGGAATAATTAAACCATCGGTATTTGCAGGCGTTGCTTGGTTAGAAGACTTTATTTCTAATTGCGCATTTGGAGTGGTAGTATTGATCCCTACTTGTGAATATGTTTTAAAAAATAGAAACGCTATTATTAAAAGGAATATTTTTTTCATTTTAATACACTTAAAATCAAATTTTCATAAATATTAGTTAGTAAATCAATAGATAATATATTTTCGACCAAATAAATAGACAAAAAAATTCTTATTTTTGAGTTATAATACTTTTAAGATGAAAAAAATTGGTGTAATTATAGTTGAAGATGACGAGCTTGACAGACTATTAATTACCTCATTTGTTAAGAGAATTGATGCTTTTGAAATTATAGACATTTATGAAAATGCAGAGCAAGTTTTGGAGCGTAATAATTTTGATGATGTTGATTGTATGTTTCTTGATATTGACTTACCGGGAATAAGTGGTTTAGCATTAAGAGAAAAATTAAAAAGTATCTCGATTTGTGTTTTTATCACTTCCCATCCTGACTATGCAGTAGATAGTTTTGAAGCGGAGGCTTTGGATTTTCTCGTAAAACCTATTCATTTTAATAGATTTGAAAAAACTTATGAACGCATAAATGACTATCTTGAGTTGAGTAACAAAGCAGAGTTGTACGATAATTTTTTAGGTAATGATGTGATATTTATAAAAGTTGGTAACAAAGAGATTAAAATAAAACTTCATGAAGTTTTGTATTTGGAAGGTCTAAAAGATTATACTCAAATTGTATTGAAAGAAAAAAAATACTGTGTGCTATCCAATATTGGAAAGATATTACAAAATGAAAAGTTTAAAACTTTTATTAGAATTCATAGAAGTTATGCGGTTCAAAAAAGTATGATTTCAAGCTTTGATGGAAATGAATTGGAATTAAATGAGAACATTAAACTCCCAATAGGAAGAAACTTTAGAAAAAATATTGATTTGTAATGCGGTTACTAATTTTATTGTTTGTTTTTAATTTTTCATTCTCTCAAAGTAGCGAATATGATACTATTTTAAATAAAATTGAGAACCAATTTATCTCAAGTAAAGATTCGTTACCAAATTATTTATATCAATTAAAAAGCATAAAAAATTATCATTCTAAAAAGGAAAAAGAACTTGTTTTACTTTATGCCGAATGCTTTATTTCTTTATCTGAGACCAATTACACAAAAGCCTTAAAACAAATTTCTAATCTAGAACAAAAAATAAATTCTTCCCTATCTAAAACTCTTGAAGGCAAAATTTATTATTTACATTACTTAATTCTTGAACGAGTAACCAATTATACCGAAGCAACCAAATATTTAAAAAAGACGGAGAAAATTGCATTAGAAATTAATGATTTAAAACTTTTGCAGAATTGTTATCGCTCTCATACCATGATTTATTTGGATCAAAAAAATTATGATTTAGCATTACAATATGCTTTGAAATCTAACGCTATTTCAATAAAAATTAACGACCAAAATCTATACTCCAATTCACTTTCTTTATTAGGAGAGGTTTACAGAGAAAAAGGAAATTACAAAAAAGCTGAAGAATATTTTTCTCAAGCTTATGATATTCAAAAAAAGATAAATTCTAAAATAAATCTAGCTTGGACATTAACTAATTGGTCGCTTTTATACGATGTTGATTTGATTAAATCTCTTAGAATGGAGTTGGAAGCTCAAGAAATTTGGGACGAATATGATGCAGAAAACACCATGTCAATCGTTAATTTAGGAAACATAGCGTGGTGTTATAAAACAATTGCTGAAAATGATTCACTAAAAAATATTTTATCACCAAAAATAAGCAAACAAGATATGTATCAAATTGCTGAAAATTACTATGATAAGGCAATTCAATTAGCAAAAAAGAAAAAAAACAAAAATAGTTATTATTATAACCTTATTGAAAAATCGTATCTCCAATATGAATTAGGAAACTATAAAGAAGGTTATGATAATTTAGATTTAGGATACTCCATTAAAGATTCATTATTTTCTCAAACGCAAAAAAATAAAATTGCACAATATGAATCTCAAAAAGTAATTGATGCTAAAAACAGAGAGATTGAATTAAAAAACATCAATATTGAGAATCAAAAAAAACAAAAATTGTATTTAACAACTATTGTTTTATTAGCACTTTTGGTTTTAGTTATTTTATACAAAAATTATAAAAAATTAAAATTTTTAAATCATCAATTAGAGTTGTCTAATCAAATAAAGGTTCGCTTTTTTAGCATCATTAATCATGATTTGAGAAGTCCGGTTGCAAACCTTATTCATTTTTTAACTATTCAAAAAGAAACTCCTGAACTCCTTGATGAAGAAAGTAAAAAAAGATTGGAAGCCAAATCAATCGTCAGTGCTGAAAATCTTTTGAATTCTATGGAAGACATTCTTTTATGGAGCAAAAGTCAAATGGAACATTTTGCGCCAGAATACAAAAAAAATTCGATTAAATTAATATTTGGTGATGTTCAAAAGCACTTTTCAAGCCATGAAAATATAACAATAGATTTTGAAAACAATAATGACATATTCATTTTTACCGACGAAAACTATTTAAAAACTATAATCAGAAATTTAACAGGTAACGCTATCAATGCATTACAAAAAATTGAAAATCCAACAATTACATGGAAAGCTTGGCAAGAAAACGGAAAATTCTATTTATCAATTTCTGACAATGGAAAGGGTGCCGATTCAGAACAATTTAAAGCATTGTATGATGATAAAGAAGTGGTTGGAATAAAATCCGGTTTAGGATTACACTTGATTCGAGATTTAGCTAAAGCTATTCATTGCAAAATTACTGTTGATTCAAAATTAGGAGAAGGAACAACATTTACATTAAAGTTATAACTTTTCACTCAGAAAAAAGGTCTGATTTTCATCAGACCTTTTAATTTATTTTGTACAAAATTATAATAATGCATCAATTGCATCTGTATAATTTTTCTTTGGAGCAACTCCCACTTGTCTTCCTACCACTTCTCCATTTTGGAAAACTAATACCGTTGGAATATTTCTCACACCGTATTTTGCAGCAAATTCTTGGTTGGCATCTACGTCTACTTTTCCAACTACTGCTTTTCCTTCGTATTCTGCTGCGATTTCATCGATAACCGGCCCAACCATTCTACATGGTCCACACCACGCTGCCCAAAAATCTACTACTACCGGTTTGTCTGATTTTAAAACTACTTCATCAAAAGTAGCGTCTGTAATTGCTAATGCCATTTTATATTTTTTTAATGATTATTATTTGTTTATTTAACACTGCAAATTTAAAAATTTAAAACTTAATGAAGTGTTAATTGAAAATTAGTTTTGATTATGAATGTATTGGTGGAATTGATGATTAATTCAACCTAAAATCAACCTGTTTTTTCTCTAGCTCACTCAATAATTCATTTGAAATTTGAACTTTTAGTTTTCGGCTTGGCATGGTTAACTTTGTTACCATTCTGATTTCTTCAGATGGGGTTTCCATTTCTAGTTCAATATCTTCTAAATTTTCGATATCTAAATCATCATCTGACTCCATTACAACGGGTTTAATTTCTACTTCTTTTTTTACTTTTTCTAATTCCATCACTTCAAACGTAACTGCATTATCTCCTTGAAATGTTTTAAAAATAGCACTTAACTCGGCAATCAAATTTTGTTGCAATGCCATAATGTCCATTTGAATGGTTAGTTTTTTTGCAAATTGCGGCAACACATCCTGCAAATATTGCATCAATTGAAATGTAATTCGAGGATCCCCTTTTTTACCGGTTTCTTTGTTTGCCCAACCTTCTCGCACCATCACTTTTATAAAAGTGAAATTATTTTGAATGATAAAATGACGGAATTTTAAATATTCTTCTCCGTATATTCTAAATTCATAGCTTTCATCATAACCTTCCAGCATAAAGGATGCCCAACCTTTTCCATTTTGAGCTACACGATGTTGCACGTTGGTGATAATTCCGCCAAATGTCAATGTTTTGTTGACATGTTGCTCCAAGTTTTTAAGGTATTCTAATTTAGAATTGCAAAAATATTTCATCTCAAAACGGAAATCATCCAACGGATGGCCAGAAATATAAATACCAACTACCTCTTTTTCTTTGGCTAATTTTTCCATCGTACTCCATTCGTCGCAAGGTGGAACCGTTGGCTCTGCAATTTGCACATCGCTGGCTTCACCAAATAAACTCACTTGGGCCGAATTTTCATTTTCCTGAAACTTTGCTCCATAGCGAATGGCTTTTTCTAAAAAGGTAATATTATCACCATCGTGATGAAAATACTGTGCTCGATGCGTTGCCGTAAAACAATCAAATCCTCCTGCTAAAGCAAGATTCTCGAAAGCTTTTTTATTGGCGGCACGCAAATCAATTCGTTTGGCTAAATCAAAAATGGATTTATATTTTCCGTCTTTCAATCGGTTTTGCACGATGGTTTCCACAGCTCCTGCTCCAACTCCTTTGATAGCTCCCATACCAAAACGAATCGCCCCATCATCATTTACAGTAAATTTATAAAACGATTCATTTACATCAGGACTTAAAACACGCAATCCCATACGCTTGCATTCTTCCATAAAAAAAGAAACCTGCTTGATATCATTCATATTGTTAGAAAGCACCGCCGCCATGTATTCTGCAGGATAATGAGCTTTGAGGTAAGCGGTTTGATAGCCAATCCAAGCGTAGCAAGTGGAATGCGATTTGTTGAAGGCATAACTCGCAAAAGCTTCCCAATCTGTCCAAATTTTATCCAACTTTTGAGCATCGTGACCTTTAGCTACAGCTTGATCGATAAACTTGGATTTCATTTTATCCAACACCTCTTTTTGCTTTTTCCCCATGGCCTTTCGAAGTACGTCGGCATCACCTTTAGAAAATCCGGCTAATTTTTGCGAAAGCAACATCACTTGTTCTTGGTAAACCGTGATTCCGTATGTTTCCGATAAAAATTCTTCACAGGCATCTAAGTCGTAGCTAATTTCTTCTTCGCCATTTTTTCTGCGAACGAAAGAGGGAATGTATTCTAATGGTCCCGGACGATACAATGCATTCATCGCAATCAAATCCCCAAAAACCGTTGGTTTTAAATCACGAAGGTATTTTTGCATTCCAACCGATTCGTATTGAAAAATTCCAACCGTTTCCCCACGTTGAAAAAGCTCATAGGTTTTGACATCATCAATGGGAAAAGTATCCGGATCGAGTTCTTTTCCGGTTCGATATTTGATTAATTTAACAGTATCTTTTATTAACGTTAGGGTTTTTAATCCCAAAAAGTCCATTTTTAACAATCCTGCACTTTCTACTACCGAGTTGTCAAATTGAGTAACATATAAATCGGAATCTTTTGCTGTTGCCACAGGAACGAAATTCGTAATATCGTCTGGCGTAATAATGACTCCGCAAGCATGAATCCCGGTGTTTCGCAATGATCCCTCTAACACTTTTGCTTGTTGGATGGTTTCTCCGGCTAAATCACCTTCGTTAGCAATAGCAATTAATTCTTTAATATTATCAAATTCATCCGAACGAACGGCTTTTTTAACTTCTTCAATAGAATCGGATAAAAATCGGGCTAAACTCCATTTTCCGGGCATCATTCCCGGAATTAATTTAGCTAATTTATCAGCTTCAAAAAGCGGTAAATCGAGCACACGAGCAGTATCTCTTAGCGAAGATTTGGTTGCCATTTTACCATAGGTAATAATTTGAGCCACCTGATTGGCCCCATACTTATCAATCACATACTGCATGACTCGTCCACGCCCTTCATCATCAAAATCGATATCAATATCGGGCATCGATACCCTATCCGGATTCAGGAAACGCTCAAAAAGCAAATCGTACTCTAAGGGGTCAATATTCGTAATCCACAGACAATACGCTACTACCGAACCGGCAGCCGAGCCACGTCCCGGACCAACAGAAACATCCATTTCACGGGCGGCTCTGATAAAATCCTGAACAATCAAAAAGTAACCCGGATAACCTGTGTTTTCAATGGTTTTTAATTCAAAATCAAGCCGTTCTTCAATTTCGGGCGTAATGGTTCCGTATCGCTTTTTGGCTCCTTCATAGGTTAGGTGTCGCAAATATAAATTCTCCCCTCTTTTACCGCCATCTTTTTCATCTTCGGGGACTAAAAATTCTTGAGGAATATCAAATTTCGGTAATAAAACACCACGAGCCAGGTCGAAAATTTCTATTTTATCAACGACTTCATTGATGTTTATAATGGCTTCGGGTAAATCGGCAAAAAGTTTTTTCATCTCTTCACCCGACTTGAAATAATATTCCTGATTGAGCAAACCGTAACGATAACCACGACCTCTTCCTATCGGTGTGGCTTGTTTTTCACCATCGCGAACACAAAGCAAAATATCATGTGCGTTGGCATTTTCCTTATCCACATAAAAAACGTTGTTGGTCGCCACCATTTTTACGTCATGCTTTTTAGCTAATGAAATCAACGAAGCATTCACTCGGTTTTCATCTTCTTGATTGTGTCGCATTAATTCGATGTAAAAATCATCACCAAATTCATTTTTCCACCAAAGCAAAGCTTCTTCGGCTTGATTTTCGCCGATATTTAAAAGTTTATTCGGAATTTCACCGGACAAACTTCCCGACAAAACAATCAAATCTTCTTTGTATTGCTTGACAACTTCTTTGTCAATTCGAGGAACATAATAAAATCCATCTGTATAACCAATGGAAGACATTTTGGCCAAATTATGGTAACCATTTTTATTCTTAGCCAGAAAAACTACTTGATATCCGTTATCTTTTCGGGTTTTATCTTTATGATTATCGCAGACAAAAAATTCGCATCCTACAATGGGTTTGATGACGGTTTCGGTGGGATTTTCTCCTGCTTCAAGGGCTGCTTTGTTTTTCGTTTCGGCTGCTTTATTATGGTATAAAACATCGCGAACAAAATGAAAAGCCCCCATCATATTTCCAATGTCGGTCATAGCCACAGCAGGCATTTTATTTTTTACGGCAGCTTTTACCAAATCGGCAACTGAAATGGTAGATTGCAAAACAGAAAATTGAGTATGATTGTGCAAATGGACAAATTCAACCTCAACTAAGTTTTTTTGATCTTCAACCAAATTGGTTTTGGTAATATCTTTGGGTTGTTCCTTTTGAAATTGTTTCCGAATGGCTTCGGAAGCTTCTTTTAAATTAATATGCTTTAATCCGATGAGTTGAATTTCTTTCGGATTATGTTCATTAAAATCTTTGAAATAATCAGCCGGAACATCGAGTTCTTCTTTCGTAAAAATTTCTCTTTTGATAAGTTCCAAAAAACATCGTGTAGTTGCTTCAACGTCGGCAGTTGCATTGTGAGCTTCGGCAAAAGGTTCGCCAAAAAGGTATTGATGTAATTCGGTTAACGTAGGTAATTTGAACTTTCCTCCTCGTCCGCCGGGAAGTTTCAACAAATTGGCTGTTACTTCAGTACAAGTATCTAAAACCGGCATAGAACTCATGATTGAATCTACATTTATTCGATAAAATTCGCATCCCATAATATTCACATCAAAACCAACATTTTGACCCACGATGAATTTGGCTTTGCTCAAAGCGATGTTGAATTTTTCGAGTACTTCTTTTAAAGGAATTCCGTCTTGTTGAGCCAATTCGGTTGAAATGCCGTGAATTCGTTCCGCATCATAAGGAATATTAAATCCGTCCGGTTGCACTAGATAATCTTTATGCTCCACCAAATTCCCCATTTCATCGTGCAATTGCCAAGCAATTTGAATACAACGAGGCCAATTGTCGGTATCGGTGAGTGGTGCGTCCCATCGTTTGGGCAAGCCGGTGGTTTCGGTATCGAAGATTAAATACATGCGAAAGTGATTAAAGAATAGTCCTTAGTGGTGAGTCCTTAGTCATGAGTTAAAAACTCATCAATAATTACATTTTCAAAAATACATTTTAGTGAGGAAGTAATCAATTTTAGTTATCAACAAAAAAACCATCCTGATTGCTCAGAATGGTTTTGTTAATGTTATCAAGAAAAAATACTAGTATCTTCCTCCTCCGCCACCACGGTTGTTTCCACCACCGCTGTAGCCACCGCCACCACGATTTCCACCACCGTAACCACCGCCTGAACGGTTGTTATTGAAGCTTCTTCTTTCGCCTTCCGGTTTTGGTTCTGATTTGTTTACCACAATAGCACGTCCTTGAACGGTAGCTCCGTTTAGTTCATCGATAGCTTTTTGACCTTCTTCGTCATTAGGCATTTCAACAAAACCAAATCCTTTACTTTTTCCGGTAAATTTATCAGTAATTACTTTTACAGAGTCTACAACTCCATAAGCCTCGAAAGACTCTCTTAAATCTGCTTCCTCAATACTCCAAGGAAGGCTTCCTACAAAAATGTTCATAAAAAATAATATTATTTGAAACAAAGGTAAACTAATAAAATGGCAATCTCGCTCAAATTGTGTTTTTTATTTCATAATTTGTTGAAAATAAATAAAAAAGGCTTTTCAATAAGTATGAAAAGCCTTTTCAAAACAATTTTATTAACTAAATTAATCTTCTTCAATTCCTGTTACAGGAACTTTATAAAAAACACCTTGATTAAAGTTTAAGATTTCTCCTCCCAAAGGATTGTTAGCTACATTCACGGCATTGAAACGGAATGAACCGGAAACTGTACCGTTTGCGGCATCAAATTCGGTAATTTTAATTTCACCATCACCTTGAAAATCTTCTTCAGTAGTTACTCCTGTGGTATAAAACAATTCACTCTCATCATATTCAAAAACAAAAGAAGCTACTCTTGATTGATTAACACCTAACACATAGGTTCCCACATTTCTGGATGGAATTCTGAGTGTTAATGTTTGTAAACGAGCTTTTGCAGTAATTACCAAACCTCCGTTGGGTTGTAAAACTGCATCAGAATCAATGGCTCTCCAAAAGGAATTTTCTAATCTTCCTTGTACAGAAGGTGAATTTAATGCCACATCTTCTTCACATGAAATGAAAAGAAAAATAATTGCTAAAAGAGAAAAATATTTTTTCATTGTAATGTATCTATTTACTTTCGAAGCTACAAAAATAGTTTTTCTGGCGAATATAAGACATACTTTTTTGTTAAAAACTTTCAAAATAAGGTAAATCCGGTATTTAAAATAAAATTTAAAGCATTGGTTTTTAATCCGAAAAACTTTTATATATTTGCACCCTCAATTAACAGAGGTCGAGTACCTCACAATTTAATCATACGATTATGCCAGTAAAAATTAGATTACAAAGACACGGTAAAAAAGGAAAACCTTTTTTCTGGATTGTGGCTGCTGATGCAAGAGCCAAAAGAGATGGTAAATTCTTAGATAAAATCGGAACTTACAATCCAAACACTAACCCTGCAACCATTGATTTAAACTTGGACAGTGCTGTTCAATGGTTACACAATGGAGCTCAACCAACCGATACTGCAAGAGCTATTCTTTCTTATAAAGGTGCGTTGTTGAAACATCACTTGGATGGTGGTGTTAGAAAAGGTGCTTTAACACAAGAACAAGCAGATGCTAAATTAGCCGCTTGGTTAGAAGAAAAAGCAAATAAAGTTACTTCTAAAAAAGAAGGTTTAACAAAAGCTCAAGAAAAAGCAAAAGCGGAGGCATTAAAAGCGGAGAAAGCAGCTAACGAAAAACGTGCAAACGCTGCGGCTGAAGCATTAAAAGCGGCTGAAGCTACTGAAGAAGTTGCAGAAGAAGTAAGCGAAGTGGTTGCTGAGGAAACTCCTCCTGTTGAAGAAGCTCCTGCTGCTGAAGAAGCAAACGAAGAAAAAGAAGCTTAATTCTTTGCGATAATGCGAAAAGAAGAATGCTTCTATCTTGGCAAAATCGCTAAAAAATTTAGTTTCAAAGGTGAGGTTTTGGTCTTTCTAGACACGGACGAACCTGAATTATATGAAAACATGGAATCAGTTTTTGTTGAATTAAACAAAAATCTGGTTCCATTTTTTATTGAAAATAGTTCGCTGCATAAAAATGACTTTCTCAGAGTCAAATTTGAAGATGTAGACACGGAAGAAGATGCCGATGCCATTATGGGTTGTGAACTTTATCTACCGCTTTCATTTTTGCCAAAATTAGAAGGAAATCAATTCTATTATCATGAAGTAATTGGTTTTGAGGTAGAAGACCAACGACTAGGTATGGTGGGAAAAATTGTTTCTATCAATGATTCAACTGCTCAACCTCTTTTTGAAGTGTTAAATGGAAATGTAGAAATGCTTATTCCGATGATAGATCAGTTTTTGGTTAAAATTGATCGAGAAAACAAGAAGGTGATTATGAATTTACCTGAAGGTTTGGTAGAGATGTATCTTTAGAAAGTTTCAGGTTTCAGGTTTCAAGTTCAGCTTCGCTCTGTTCGGCTCCGCTTCGGGTCGGGTTTCAGGTTCTGAAATCAAAAATCTTCAATCTTAAATCGTTAATCACCGTGTTTCAATTCAAACAATTTTCTATTCAACAAAATCGATGTGCTATGAAAGTAGGTACCGATAGTGTGCTGTTGGGAGCTTGGTGTCCGATTGAAAATAATCCTTTTTCAGTTTTAGATATTGGTGCGGGAACCGGCATTTTATCCTTGATGATTGCCCAACGAAGTCATGCCGAACAAATTGATGCCATAGAAATTGACGAAGACGCCTACGAACAATGCGTTGAAAATTTTGAAAATTCGCCTTGGGGAGATCGAATATTTTGTTTTCATGCCGGTTTGGATGAGTTTGTGGAAGAACCGGAAGACGAATACGATTTAATCATTTCCAATCCTCCTTTTTACACTGAGGATTTTAAAACCGAAAATTCGCAACGGGATTTAGCTCGATTTCAAGATGCAATGCCTTTTGAAAATTTGGTTGAAGCCGCAAATTTATTACTTTCAGAAAATGGGATTTTTGCTGTAATTATTCCACACAAAGAAGAAGAAAGCTTTATAGATTTGTGTGCCGAAGTAGAACTTTATCCCGTAAAAGTAACTCGAGTAAAAGGCACTCCTACCACAGAAATTAAACGGAGTTTGTTGGCTTTTAAACGCTATGAATTGCCGGTTTTAGAAGCAGATGAACTAATTATCGAAATCAATCGTCATGAATATACGGATGATTATATCAATCTAACCAAAGATTTTTATTTAAAAATGTGATTTAGTTTTGATAAAATATAACAATCGTTCGTTGATTTGTTACATTTCTTTAACTATTTTTGCAAACGTTTTCGTTAAGATTCTATAACTAATAGAGATTGTCAATTTAATAATTAGTACTCTCTAATTTACACTATACAAATTATGAAACCAGATTTATTTCAAGCTCCTGATTATTATTTACTAGATGATTTGCTAACTGATGAGCACAAATTAGTGCGTGATTCTGCTCGTGCTTGGGTGAAAAGAGAAGTGTCTCCAATAATTGAAGATTATGCTCAACGTGCTGAATTCCCTAAACAAATTATCAAGGGATTAGGAGAAATTGGTGGTTTTGGACCCTACATTCCGGAAGAATACGGTGGTGCCGGTTTAGATCAAATTTCGTATGGGTTAATTATGCAGGAAATTGAAAGAGGTGATTCCGGAGTTCGTTCTACTTCTTCCGTTCAATCCTCTTTGGTTATGTATCCAATTTGGAAATATGGCAACGAAGAACAACGCATGAAATATCTACCAAAACTAGCTACCGGTGAAATGATGGGTTGTTTTGGTTTAACAGAACCCGATCATGGTTCAAATCCGGGAGGAATGACCACTAATTTTAAAGATAAAGGCGACCATTATTTACTGAACGGTGCCAAAATGTGGATATCCAATGCCCCATTTGCAGATATTGCCGTAGTTTGGGCAAAAAATGAAGAAGGACGAATTCACGGATTGATTGTTGAAAGAGGAATGGAAGGTTTTACCACACCTGAAACTCATAATAAATGGTCACTTCGTGCTTCGGCTACTGGCGAATTAATTTTTGATAACGTAAAAGTTCCAAAGGAAAATTTACTACCGGGTAAATCCGGATTAGGAGCACCACTGGGTTGTTTAGATTCTGCCAGATACGGAATTGCTTGGGGTGCAATAGGTGCTGCAATGGACTGTTATGACACTGCTTTACGCTACGCCAAAGAACGAATCCAGTTTGATAAACCAATTGCTGCGACACAATTGCAACAGAAAAAATTAGCCGAAATGATTACAGAAATCACAAAGGCTCAATTGCTAACGTGGCGTTTAGGTGTTTTGCGTAATGAAGGAAAAGCAACTACGGCTCAAATTTCTATGGCCAAAAGAAACAATGTTGACATGGCGATTAACATTGCCAGAGAAGCTCGTCAAATACTTGGCGGAATGGGAATTACCGGAGAATATTCAATTATGCGTCACAGTATGAATTTAGAATCGGTGATTACGTATGAAGGTACTCATGATATTCATTTGTTAATTACTGGAGCAGATATTACAGGTATGCAAGCATTCAAGTAATTAAACAATAATTAAAATCAATATAAAAAGCTTCCTCTTTCGATGAAGCTTTTTTAGTTTTGTATAGGTAAAACTATCATTCGTTTCACTTCGTATATATAAATAAAAAATGCTATGAATATTTCAATTATCAATAAAAAAATACAACCCCTAAAAGAGCAATTATTGCAACATTCGTTATATAAAAAAATAAAAACTATTGATGATTTAAGACAATTTCAAGAGTCTCATGTATATGCCGTATGGGATTTTATGTCGTTATTAAAAGCTCTTCAAGCTTCTTTAACTTGCACATCAACCCCTTGGTTACCGGTTGGTAATCCAGAAACACGTTACCTTATTAACGAAATCGTTTTGGCAGAAGAAACCGATCTTTCGATAGACGGAAAAAGACAAAGCCATTACGAAATGTATATTGATGCAATGCAATCATGTGGTGCAGAAACTAGACAAATAGAATTGTTTTTAGAAAATGTAATTCAAACTCAAAACATATTCGTTTCAATCAAACAAAGCGATTTACATCCAAATATCAAAGCATTTCTAGATTTTACATTCCGTGTCATTGAACAAGGTAAAGCTCATGAAATTGCTGCCGCATTCACTTTTGGAAGAGAAGATTTGATCCCGGAGATGTTTACCGCTATCTTAAAAAATTTACAAGCCAATTTTCCTGAAACCGATTTGTCTAAATTGATTTATTATTTTGAAAGACATATTGAGCTAGATAGTGATGAACATGGTCCAATGGCAATGCTAATGATAAACGAATTATGTGGAGAAAATGAAACAAAATGGAAAGAAGTAGAAGAAATTTCCATTCAAGCTTTAGATAAACGAATTGCACTTTGGGATGCGATAGAAGAAAAAATTTCTCAAAAAGAAGTTTGCTACTAATTGATTTCTACTATCTTTAGTATTTAATTTCAAAAATGTCATCACAAACCCGTCTCACAAGAGCATTTAAAAATGCCAAAAGAATTCCGTTTGACAACAAGTCAAAGTTTATTCTTTTTAGCGATTGTCATCGTGGTGATGCCAGTTTTGCCGATGACTTTGCCAGTAATCGAAATATTTATTTTCATGCGATGAACCATTATTTCGCAAATGGTTTCAGTTATTGTGAATTGGGTGACGGTGATGAATTATGGGAGAATTTATTTTTTAAAGAAATTTTTGAAGCACATAAAAATGTGTATTTACTTTTAAAAAAATTTCATGATTCAAATCGGTTGCACATGATTTATGGCAATCACGACATGGTTTATCGAGATAAAAATGTGGTAAAGAAAAAATTAAGCACTTTTTTTGATCCAAAAGCAGGTAAAGACGAACCACTTTTTACCGGAATTCAATACCATGAAGCCATTGTGTTAGAAAATTCAGAAACCGGTCAGCACCTTTTTTTAACCCACGGTCATCAGGCCGATTTTATGAATTACATTGGATGGAAAATCAATCGATTTTTGGTTCAAATTTTATGGAACCCTCTTCAAGTTTGGGGAATAAAAGACCCGACGAGTCCAGCTAAGAATTATGTTGAATTAATTAAAATTGAACGAAGGATAAAAAAATGGATTGCCGACAATAATAATATTATCACAATAACCGGACATACGCATCGTCCACGTTTTCCCAATATTAATGACAACTCTATCAACTATTTTAATGACGGAAGTTGTGTACACCCTAGAAGTATTACCGGAATTGAGATTGTTGAGGGTACTATTTCATTAATTAAATGGTTTATTGATACCAAATCAGATGGAACACTACAAATTGTAAAAGAAGTTTTGGAAGGCCCAAATAAATTAAATGATTACCAAACTAAAAAAGTATGAGAAAATTGATTTTCTTTTTAATGACTGTAATAACACCAATAATCGGATGTTCAACCACAGATGAAACAACACCAATTATTCCCGAACCAACAGTTAGGAATCTTAACTATTTAGCATTGGGTGATAGTTATACAATTGGACAAAACGTTTGTGAGACTTGTCGATTTCCGGAACAATTGAAAGATAGTTTGATGAATTATTTACCTTCTACTGATAATATTTTTGTAAAAGTGGTGGCTCAAACCGGTTGGACAACCACGAACTTAAAAAACGCTATCGCAAATGAAAATTTGCAAGCTCAATACGATTTGGTAACGTTGTTAATTGGTGTTAACAATCAATACCAAAACAAACCATTTTCATTATATGAAACTGAATTTCCTGAACTGCTTCAAACGGCTATAACCTTAGCAAAAGGAGATAAAAATCGTGTCATTGTGGTTTCTATTCCTGATTATGCATATACCCCTTTCGGACAGGGAAGTTCAAATCCGGAGAACATTTCTAATCAATTGGATAATTATAATTTATTCGCCCAAAATCATGCGAAATCACTTGGAATTGAATTTGTAAATATCACAGATATTACTCGAGAAGGTTTAAACAACCCAAATTTAGTTGCTTCTGATAATTTACATCCCTCTGAATTGGCTTATTCTAAATTTGTGGAGAGAATTCTTCCTATAGCAGTCACTATTTTGGGAAATTAATTTATTGCTCAGGAGCAATCTCAATTTCCAATCCTTCTATTTCAGGAGTAATCGGAATTTGACAACCTAAACGAGAATTCTCTTTCACATGATAAGCCTCCCAAAGCATTGCTTCTTCATCCGGATTTCGTTCCAGCGAAATTACATCATTCAAAACATAACATTGACAAGAGGCACACATGGCCATTCCACCACAAACGCCAACAGTACCTTCCTCGGCTAACTCGTAAGCACGAATGAGTTCCATGATGTTCATGTTCATATCGGTTGGAGCTTGTACTTCATGCTTTACTCCGTTTCGATCGGTGATTTTGATAGTGATGTCTTGTTGCATTATTCCTTTTTCTTCTTTAATGCTTCTATATCGGCTAAATCTTTGTATCGCCCAGATGCCATTTTATTTTTAATTAAATCGTCAAAATCTATGTAAGGTACCTTGCTTTTTTCTAACGCTAACCAATTACAATTTTTCTTGCTTTCCTCAAAAACCAAACCGTCTACGTGCGTTAGAATTTCAATCTTTCGAGGCTCATTCCCCATACTCCAAACGTCAAATTTATCGCTCTCAAATTCTTCTTTTGAAAAAATAGGGGCACCAAAATCAAGGTACGCTTTTTTTAAATTGTTATAATTTTTTGACGTTTTATTGATCCATAAATCTAAGTCACCAGTGCTTCTTATATAGCCATGCAAAATAACAGCATAACCTCCTACCAATAGAAAATCTACATCATGCTTGTCAAGAAGCTCTAAAAAATCTAAAAAGTCAGCATTAAAGAGATTTGTCGGCATGTTTTCGAGTGGAAATAATCGTTCTATCAACTTTTTGTAGCGGATCAGAATTAAAAATAGAATTAATTATATCACATGCATAATTTAATCTTTCTATTGGTGATTTATCTTTAAAAAATGTAACATGGTCATCTGCATCTTCAAAAGAAATTTTAGCAGCGACACTTCTATCCATTTTTATAGTATCATCCATAATACAAAGATAAAAATTTATTCTATTGCTTTTACAACCGCTTTTTCAGCTTCTTTACGTGTTCCGTCAAATCCATCAACGCCGGAAACAGTAGTGTATTTTAAAACGTATTTTTTACCGGGATTTATTCGGTTGTAAACACTTTGACACATTAATGTAGCTTCGTGGAATCCACATAAAATGAGTTTTAATTTTCCGGGATAAATATTTACGTCGCCAATGGCATAAATTCCTTCAATGTTGGTTTGATAATCTAAAGCATTATTTACTTTGATGGCATTCTTTTCAATCTCTAATCCCCAATTGGCGATAGCTCCTAATTTTGGTGTTAAGCCAAAAAGCGGAATAAAATAATCGGTTTCTACTGTTTGTTGGATGCCATCATTTTCTAAAACAATGCTTTCAACATGGTCTTTCCCATTTATCGCTACAACTTCTGCGGGTGTAATTAAATTAATTTTACCCAATTTTTTTAGCTCTTGCACTTTTTCAACGGAATCTAATGCCCCTCTGAATTCGTTTCTTCTATGCACTAAAGTAACCGATTTTGCTACATTAGACAGAAAAATACTCCAATCCAAAGCGGAATCTCCTCCACCGGCAATAACAATATCTTTATCTCGGAACAGTTCAGGATCTTTTACAAAATACTCCACTCCTTTTTCTTCATAAAAAGATATGTTTTCAATGGCAGGTTTTCTAGGTTCAAATGTTCCTAATCCACCGGCAATGGCGACCGCTTTAGCATGATGTTTTGTGCCTTTATTGGTTGTTACAATAAACGTTCCGTCTTCTAGTTTTTCGATGGTTTCAGCCGTTTCTGCCAGTGTAAATCCCGGTTGAAATTGTTTAATTTGCTCCATTAAATTATTCACCAAATCTCCAGCCAATACTTCCGGATAACCCGGAATATCAAAAATTGGTTTTTTGGGATATAATTCGGCTAACTGACCTCCAGGTTGTGGGAGTGCGTCAATCAAATGACATTTTAATTGTAACAATCCGGCTTCGAAAACAGCGAAAAGTCCAGTTGGGCCGGCACCAATGATGAGTATATCGGTTTGAATCATTTTTTTTGAGGTTCTGAGGTTCTGAGGTTCTGAGTTTTTTAAATTATACTTTGCGAAAATAGTTGTTCTTTTACCTTTGGAATATGATTTTTATCAGTTGGCACGATTTGCGTGAGGGATTGAACCATTGTTTGAGCTCTTTTTGAGGCAGCCCTTCGGGATGTCTCAAAAAAGCGAGTGGTGAAAGCCCGACCCTTGTGGGCACGCCCAAAAAATTAAGCTACGTTTTCGACTGTCTCGATTTGAGGTACGTATTTTTTGATGGTCGTCTCTACACCGGCTTTCAACGTCATTTGGTTCACACTACAAGCTACGCAAGCCCCTTCTAGACGGACTTTTACGTGTTTGTCTTCGATGATGTCAACTAACGAAATGTTTCCTCCGTCTGATTCGAGAAAAGGTCGAATTTCATTCAACGCATTTTCTATTCCGATTTTGATTTCTTCTTTTGTCATTATTTTTTCCCTTTTACAGCTGAACAACCAGCCATGGTAGTTATTTTGATTGCTTCGGTGGGTGGCAACGTTTCATTTCGTTCCACAACCTCTTGGACAACGTTTCTAGCTATTTCTTCAAAAGCAGTTTCTAATGGTGTAGCCGTTTGCAACGCGGCAGGACGACCGTAATCTCCCGCTTCACGGATGCTTTGCACAAGTGGAATTTCACCTAAAACCGGTACTTGCAAATCTTCGGCTAAGTTTTTAGCTCCTTCTTTTCCAAAGATATAATATTTGTTGTTTGGTAGTTCTTCCGGTGTGAAATAAGCCATATTTTCGATAATTCCCAAAACGGGAACGCTAATGGCATCTGATTTGAACATGGACACTCCTTTTTTAGCATCGGCTAATGCTACTGCTTGTGGCGTACTCACTACAACAGCTCCTGTGATAGGAAGCGATTGCATGATAGAAAGGTGAATATCGCCTGTTCCGGGAGGTAAGTCAATTAATAAAAAGTCAAGTTGACCCCAATCGGCATCAAAAATCATTTGATTTAAGGCTTTGGCTGCCATGGGTCCACGCCAGATAACGGCTTGATCGGGTTTCGTGAAAAATCCGATGGAAAGAATTTTTACTTCGTAACTTTCAACCGGTTTCATTTTTGACTTGCCATCTACCTCAACTGAAATTGGTTTTTCATTTTCTACATCGAACATAATAGGCATCGATGGCCCGTAAATATCAGCGTCAAGCACCCCTACATTGAATCCCATTTTGGCCAACGTTACGGCTAAATTGGCAGTTACGGTAGATTTCCCAACACCTCCTTTCCCGGAGGCTACGGCTACGATATTACTAATTCCGGGAATTGGTTTTCCTTTGATTAGGTTGGGATTTTCTGGTTTTTGAGGAGCTTCTATCTTAATATTCACTTTTACTTTGGCTTTTTCGTACACCAAATCATGAATGGTTTTGATGATATCAACCTCGGCTCTCTTTTTGATGTGTAATGCCGGAGTGGACAAAAGTAAATCCACCACAACTTCATCGCCAAAAGTGAGTACGTTTTGCACCGCTCCGCTTTCCACCATATTTTTCCCTTCGCCAGCTACAGAAATGGTTTCTAGAGCTTTGAGAATTTCTTTTCTATCGAGTTTCATAATTTACCACACCCAAAATTTTGGGTAATTTTGAATTAATAAAAAATTCGTTTTTATTTAAACTGAATTTAGATTGCAAAGATAATACGAAAAGTAGAGAAACAGTAGTTAAAGAATTGAAAATGTTTATGGGGGGATAGATGAGAAGTCGCAGTATTCAATCGCAGTGTTCAGTTTCGGTTAACAGTTTTTCAATATCAGTTTAATTTCTTGATATAGTGTTGTATTTTTGAAATTTTTTGAAAAATTAGGAAATAATTACAATTTGCTAACATCCGGTTTCCAAAAAACTTTTTCAAAATTAACGATTTGATTATCCATCACTTCAATACCTTCGCTTTCCAGCAATTGCTGCATTAAATTGGTGCCTTGAAAGTGATGTTTACCGGAAAGTATTCCTTTTCGATTGACCACACGATGTGCCGGAATATCTTCGCGATTATGGGAAGCATTCATTGCCCAGCCTACCATTCTGGCTGAACGAGCGGTTCCTAATGCTTTGGCAATGGCTCCATAGGAAGTCACTCTCCCACAAGGAATTTGTTTGGCGATGGCATACACTTTTTCAAAGAAATTATCTTCCATCTTGAATTTAACGGGATAAAATTTTAAATAATGTAATTAGTGCCACAACACCGGTTATGGAACCAATCACATAATTAATGTTTTTGGATAAAAAAGTATCTTTCCTTTCTTTCGATTTAAAAAAAGAAATATAGCCAAAAAAAACTAAAAAAGCCGCAATAGCTGTGGCAAATGAAAAAGTGTAAATAAAGAAAGTGTCAAATTGAAAATACCCATAAGAACCAAGCGTAATGCTTATAAACACATAATACGGGACCGGAAATACATTGAGTGAAGACAACAACATTCCTAAAAAGAAACGACTCGACTTCGTTCGCATTTTGACTTCTTCTTTCTTTTTTTTGGGTTTAGGTTTTTTGGCAATCCAAAAAAAATAAATCGTTAAAACCGTAAAAATTACCAACCCAATTTCTTGTAAAATTACACTAATATCGGCTCTTCTATCAATAAACCGGGCAAATAATACCGCTAATAACGTTTGAAAAAAAACAATAATTGAAGCTCCAAACGCAAACCACAACGCACGATTTCTTCCGTCTCTCATGCTTACTTTTGCGGCAGTCATGTTGAGCAATCCGGGTGGAGTTGTTCCGATGGCTGCGGCCGAAAGTCCGAGAAGGAGGGGAAGGCTTATGTTCATTTAAATTGGTTTTGGTTTTTGCTTACTTTATCTTAAATTGTATATAAGTTATTGCTTTATTAATTTCTAAATATTGTTTTTCATAAAAGGTTTGAATGGCGGTTACTACTTCCGGCGAACCTTCATTTCGATAGACATTATGATTGGCATAAATTACTTCATGACCTTCACCGTGTAACAATCCGAGTGTGTAACCGTGCATGAATTCGCTATCCGTCTTCAAGTGAATAATTCCGTCTTTTTTCAATACTTTTTTATAGCGTTGTAAAAATTGTGTATTGGTCATTCGGTGTTTGGTTCGTTTGTATTTGATTTGTGGGTCCGGAAAGGTGATCCAAATTTCATCCACTTCATTTTCGGCAAAACAATATTCAATTAATTCAATTTGTGTGCGAAGGAAACCAACATTATGCAAGCCGATTTCAACCGCTGTTTTGGCACCTCGCCAAAATCGAGCTCCTTTTATGTCAATTCCGATGAAATTTTTGTTTGGATAGCGTTCAGCTAAACCTACTGAATATTCGCCTTTACCACAACCTAATTCCAAAACAATTGGATTATCGTTTTTAAAAAAGTGCTTATTCCAATTTCCTTTCCATTTAAAATCACCTGAAACTACTTCTTCACGGGTTGGTTCTATCACATTCTGAAAGGTTTCGTTTTCTTTAAAACGCTTTAATTTATTCTTACTGCCCACTTAATTTAATTTTTTGGTAAAATTAGGGAAATATACCCAATCAAAATTAATACTACTTTTACAGTTATTAAATGAGTTATCAAGACTTGGAAACTGTTAAACCAAAAATTCTCGTTGCTCCCTTGAATTGGGGCTTGGGACATGCTACACGTTGTATTCCGATTATTGAAGCATTAATGGAAAACAATTTTGAACCCGTTATCGCTTCCGATGGTGTGGCATTACAGATCTTACAAAAAGAATTTCCGGAATTAATTTTTTTGGAATTACCCTCCTATCAAATTGAATATGCCAAGAACGGAGCTTTTTTTAAATGGAAGTTGATAAAAAACAGTCCGAAAATGATGGAGGCCATCTATTTGGAAAGAAAAATGGTAAAAAAGTGGGTGAAAGAATATGGTTTAGCCGGTATCATTTCCGACAATCGATTAGGCATTTATTCAAAAAAAGTGCCTTCTGTTTTTATTACCCATCAATTGAATGTATTAACCGGTAATACAAGTTGGATTACAAGCAAATTGCATCAATACATCATTAAAAAATATGATGAATGTTGGGTTCCGGATGTGGCAGAAATTCCAAACTTGACCGGAAAATTAGGCCATTTGAAAAATCCGCATTTTAAGATAAACTACATTGGTCCGTTAAGTCGATTAAACAAAAAAGAGTTGCCAAAAAAATATGATTTAATGGTGATACTTTCAGGTCCCGAGCCGCAACGTTCGATGTTGGAAATGCATTTAAAAGAAGAGATCAAACGCTATGTGGGCGATATTGTTTTTGTTCGAGGTGTGATTGAAGCTGAACAAAAATCGGAACAAATTAACCAAGTTACTTTTTATAATTTTATGACTTCTGGACAACTCGAACAGACATTTAATGAAAGTGAATTGGTGCTTTGTCGTTCCGGTTACACCACAGTAATGGATTTGGCAAAACTAGGGAAAAAAGCATTTTTCATTCCCACTCCGGGTCAATTTGAGCAAGAATATTTGGCTAAGAAATATAAAAAAGATGGATTAGTTCCTTATGCCAAGCAAGAAAAATTTGTGATTGAAAATTTATATGAAGTGGATTTATACAAAGGGTTGCAAAATTTTAAAAGTGAATTGAATTGGAAGAATTTATTTCTGCTTTTCGATAAGAAAATCAAATAATCAATTGGTTAATATTCATATCATCGGGTAATCTACCAACATTTTGCAATTTAATTCCAGCTAATTTTTGAGCTATGGTTATACTCTCATTCAAAGTTCTTTTGTGAAGTTGAGCATACAGGAAACCAGTCCAAAAGGCATCGCCGGCTCCGGTAGCATCTTTTATTTCTTTGACTGGCAAAGCATCTTGAAAAATAAGTCCTTTTTCCTTATCAGATAAAACAACTCCTTTTTTGCCTTTGGTTAAACAAATAGTTTGTGCACCCATTGCATGAAAAAACTCAAAAATATAGTCTTCCGATTTCATGGAAGCAAATAATCGGTAACAATCATCTTCACTAATTTTTACTAACGGATCTGTGGCTAAATAGCGTTGAATTATTTCAATGGCTTCCGGTCGGTTAGGCCAAATTCGTTCAGAAAAATTTAAATCAATGCTCAGTTTTAATCCTAATTCTTTTGCACGTTCAGCACGTTCCAAAATGGTTTCACGAGCCGGATTTCTGCTCAATGCAAAACAAGTAGTATGGAAAATTTTAGAAGACAAAAGTAACTCATCCGAAATTTGGGAAGGGTAAATTTCGCAATCTGCTTCTCGGTAAGGAATAAAGTCGGGCGTTTCAGTAGATTTAGAAACAAAAATGACGGAAGTTGGTTTTTCTTCCGATTTAAAAATATAGTCTGTTTGAACACCGTTTGCTTTGAGTTTTCTGATAATATAGTCGCCTAAACCGTCTTGACCGCAAGTTGCAACAAGCACCGCATTCAATCCTAAACGCGAGGCATTTACCGCCACATTGGTAGGTGAACCTCCTAAAAAACGATGGTAATCTTTGGTTCGGTTTATGGAAGTATTTATTTCATGACCAATAAAATCAATTAAAACTTCTCCCACAGAAAGTATGTCAATCTTTTTTTCCACTTTAAAATACTAATTTGAAATTTTCTTCAATTGTTTTTTCTACCAAAATAGTTGCGGCTGCACTCCAAGCACAAAAACGAACGCCATTGGGTTCTCCGGTTTCTGAATTAAAATTTTCATAAAATCCAAAATCCGACAAAGCGTTTGCTTGATTTAAAGCATTCAACACGTTTTCACATTCTTGATTTAATCCCATTTGTTTTAGAGCTAAGCCAAAAAATCCATTCACCATTGGCCAGCTCCCACCATTATGAAATTCATAGGGTTGATTTCTAAATTCGTATTTGCAGTTACTTTTTAAAATATTCCATACCCAATCAGTAGGATGAATTGGCGGCCAAAAAGCAGGAACCAATTTTAAAGGTAAGTTTCCTTTGATTTTTTTAGTGTAATTTATTACCGTTTTTTGAAAATCTGTATCTCCAATACTTAACAAAAAAGCCAAAGAATGGGCGAAAGCATCAAAATACATTTTGTATCCGGATGGAGAAAAAGAACAAGGCATAAATTCTTTTATTTCCGCTTCATGATAGGCTTTGGGATGTACTTTTTCAACTTTTGAATTGGGTAAAAAATTATGAACTATTTTTTCAGTAATCGCCCATATTTTAAAGGCTATTTTTTCACTTTGAATAAAATGATTATAACTTTTTAGAGCCCAAATTCGTAATAACTGATCGTATAAAACATATCCATCCGTAATGTATTCATCGGCCCAATTTCCGGAAATGGGAACATACATCAAATGATTATTATTGAACTCCCAACATTCTAAAAGATGAATGGCTTTTTCGATTCGTTTGGAATAAAACTTCACTATTTCGCTGTCATCTTTGTAATGAGCTAATTGACAAACTCCGATAATAAACCAACTCACTGCGTCAACTCTGCCTGCCAAACCGCCATAACTTACTTCAACACCTTTTTCTGTAAAGTTGACATTAGAAGGAATAGTTCCTATTTCATGTTGATGATCTGCTAATGTTTGAAGGGTTTTTTGAAATGTAGCGATTAATTCTTCATCGTTAGAAGCCAAAGCCGCTAATCCACAAATGACGCCATCACGAGCCCAAACGCGTTTGTAATTGGACACATCATTTGCCGAAGCTTCAAAACCCTGAGGAGAGGAAACTCGGTGTAATAATTCAATTGCTTTATGGTAAACTAGTGAACTCATGTAACTAATTCATTTTTGTTTTTTAATTTAATCAATAACGTTAATACACCACCGATAATCAAAAATATTCCCGCTAATCGAATCACATTCACCGGATTTTGCCCCAACCAATCGTACACAAAAAATTGCATAGACAAAACTTGAATTGCCATTGGAATCACTATGAACATGTTGAAAATGCCCATGTAAACTCCGGTTTTTTCTTTTGGAATAGAACCGGCCAACAATTGATAAGGCATAGCCAACATAGAAGCCCATGCAATACCAAGACCAACAGGATAAAGAAATAATGTGGTTATTTCGATGGATTCTCCGAATGGATTGTACAAATGAAACAGTAAAGTAGTATCATTCAAATATGGAATTGAAAACACGCCTATTCCTCCTAAAATTAAAGCAAAAAAATGAACGCCTTTAGCACCAATTTTTAAGGCTAACGGCACCAATGCAAAAGCTACCACAAAGCAGACGATGTTGTATGTTCCGTTTAAACTTCCGGTTAGCAATTGAGCTTTAGAAAAACCTTCACTGGCTTGATCGGTTGTATTGTATAATGAAATAGATAAGGTAGAAGTAATGTATTGCCAATAACAAAACATGGCGTACCAAGTAAAAAATTTGACCGGAATTAATTGTTTCATCGTCAACGGCATGTTGATAAATGCTTCTTTTATTTCCGTAAAAGTGCGTTGAACAACCGGAGTTTTTTTCTTTTCTAAAAGTTCTTCCAATTCTTCAGATGAAGGTGGTATTTCTTTTGTGGTAAATACAGATATTAAAATCGTAACTACCGAAGCAAAAGCTCCAATAAAGAACGCCCAATAGGTATAAGTTGGAATACCGTTTTCAAATTTATCGGTAATAGCTAAAATTCCTAATGAAACTAAAATAGCAGGCGTAAAATTTGCCAAAGTGATCCCTAAACCGGTAAAAAAACTTTGCATTAAGAATCCAATAGAATGTTGCTCTTTGGGCAATCTATCAGCCACAAAAGCCCGATAAGGTTCCATGGCAATATTATTAGCCGCGTCTAAAATCCATAGCAAACTGGCCGCCATAAAAATGGTGGTTGAAAAAGGCATCAATACAAGTGCTAAGCTGGCAATTAAAGCCCCAATCAAAAAGAAAGGTTTTCTTCTGCCGAATTTGGGAGACCAAGTTCCGTCACTAATGGCACCAATTATGGGTTGAACCAGAAGTCCGGTGACAGGACCGGCCAACCAAAGCATAGGCAAACTCGCTTCATCGGCACCTAAAAATTTGTAAATAGCACTCATGTTACTTTGTTGTAACCCAAAACTGAATTGAATTCCAAAAAAACCGAAATTCATGTTCCAGATTTGCCAAAAGTTCATTTTACCTTTTTGTATCATGCTAGGATTTTTATTCTATTAATTTTTTTAAAAAAGAGTTAAAATCAACTTCATTGGTAAAAACCAATCCGTTTTTATCTACCACCGGTAAATTTAAATTTGAAGTGCTAATATTGTTTTGGCGGAGTTTAGTAAGCATTTCTTTTAAAGCCTTTTCATCTTTATCAATATCAAAATAAATAAACTTCAATTGATGTTCTTCTGCATATTTTTTGGTATCTAAACAATAATGGCAGGTGTCACTTCCATAAATCAATATTGTTGATTGATTATTTTTAGGTCTATTTTCCTGAGAGAACCCAATTTGTATTGAAAACAAAAAAAAGATGGTTAAAAAAAAACTTTTCATGATTCAGTTATTTTTATTGTTTAATGCTTTATCAAGAAATTATTAGTTGTAAAAGTTCCCGAACCCCGTAGGATTCAGGAACTTACTTTAAAACAATTCAATATGAAAATAAACCTAACTCTTAAAATCTGTAAGATAAAGTTAAAGAAGTTGTTCTACCATTGATCGAACGTGCTCTTAAAATATTATCTGTGTTTTCAACAATGCTACCTTCTTCTACTTCTGTAATTCCGATAGTATTGAAAACGTTATTCACGTTTAAAGAAGCCATCAAACCTTTTGTTAATTCTATGTTTACAAACGGATTGAAGTACACATAACCCGGCATGATTAACTCATTGTTATCTTGTGCAAAAGATTTTGTTGTTCCAATTAAAGAAACACCAACATTATGTTTTCCATCTGCACCAAACTTGTATGCAGCTATGGCGTTATAAATAAAATCAGCTTGTCTTCTTGGGGTATTTCCTTCAACTGCAGGATTGATCACGTCTTTTGAGATTTCAGCTTTTGTCCAAGTAATACTTCCATTAAAGTTGAATTTATTTACGGTATAACTTCCTTCTAATTCTAAACCATATGCAGTATATTCTCTTTGAATTTGACGAATTCCAGTAGGAGCAAAATCCCAGTTTTGCTCAGAAGTCAATGCATAAAACCCAGTTGCATAAAAAGTATGGTTAGTTCCTCTTCTTTTATAACCAATTTCCGCTTGATCTACCATATCTGCACTCAATCCGGAAACAGCAGCACCAGAGGGAAGAATATTTGCTCCAAATAATAATCTGTCGGCATTGGCTCTACCACCACGGCTATATCTCGCAAAAAGCGATTGGTTTTCAGCTAACATATAATTTCCACCAACAGAATAGGAAACATAATCAAAATCATAATTTACAGGTAAACGATTGGCATTATCTACGACAGATACGCTAGCTTCCGGACCTTCGATTGTGCCATTATCATTAACATCTAAATCAGTAGATTGAACAGCACCTGCATATGTCCCTCTAACTTTTCCACTATCAAAACGCAAACTTACATCGACATTAAATTTATCGCTAAATTTATATTGACCTGCAATATAAGGTGCGGTTATATCATAATTAGTATCATAATTTCTAGTACAGCAATTGCCCCAAAAAGGAACCCCGTAAGCATATAAACCGTTAACTGAATTGGAACCTGCATTCAATAAAGCGGCATTGTCGCCTTTCACTTCCATTAAATACGAATTCCATAACCATGACATCGAGAGGGTTTGATAGGCTTTATAATATCCCAATGTTAAATCGAAATCACCGAATTTTTTAGACAATTTCAAATCATTGGTGAAATTATTAAAGTTATTAATTTCAGTGTCAAAGGTGTGGATTCTCATTACTAGATCATTCCCGTTCACGCTATTACCTACTTGAGCACCATTTGCATAAGTTAAATTAGGCACACCAAATTCTGTTGCAAAATCTGCAGCTGTTTGCACTTGAGCTGGAAATGGAGAAACAAATCGACCTCTGTGGAAATTTTGTCTGAATCGGTCCTCTATTTTCCATCCATTTCCAATATCAAAAGAAAGTTCACCACCAAATGAAGTTGCAATCGGACGCATACCATCAGCCATATTACTTCTTCTTCTTTGTCCATCTTGACCAACGGTTAAATTATCTAAAAACAAAGCACTATGTTGAGTGTCAGATAAAATATCAAAGTTAGGTAATGAACTCCAATTTGGATTTGAATTCGTACCACTTACTTTTACAGGCATTGGCAGATAACCAATTGCTCTGTCATTTAGATGCTTGAAATATAAACGCACATGCCCTTTTTCAAATTCTTTGGTCATGTTTGCTTTTATTTGACCTCCAACATTTGCAGTATATCCTGCATTTCTTGGGCCTTCTCCTTGACGATAAAAACCACCAACATGAAAGAACAACCCATTACTTATAGGAGAACCATATTCAAAATCAGTACGATAATTATCAAAGTCAACACCAAAAGACTGCATTAAAGAGCCTCCTTCAGTCTTACCATTTTTACTGATAAAGTTAATGATACCGGCTGGAGAATTACTTGCCAAAGTAGAAGCAGAACCTCCACGAATAGCTTCTACTCGTGAAATTGTTTGGTCGGCACGCACAAAAATATCGGCATTACCAAAGGCAACATCGCCAAATTGCATTACCGGCAAGCCATCCTCATGAATTTGAAGAAACTTTGCTCCTCCTGATGCAACGGGAATACCTCTAATCGTGATATTGGCATTACCCTCACCTCCTGTAGACTCTGATTTAATACCGGGGATTGAACGGAAAATTTCTGCTGTTGCTCTTGGAGCAGCTTGTTCAATTTGCGTGGTTGAAACTGAACTAATCGAAACACTCGATTGTAATTTTGATCTTGGATTAATTACCCCCGTCACTACCACATCATCTAATTGTGTAGCATCTTCAACCAGAATCAATTCTGTTTTGGTCGCACCGTTTACATTTACAACTTGTTTTCTTGTTTTGTAGCCGATATAAGAGGCTACTAAAGTTACATTTCCGTTTTCTAACCCTGAAAGTTGAAAAACACCATCCATATCCGATGAAGTTCCTTTTGATGTTCCTTCTACCACAATATTTACACCCGGTAAAGTATTTCCGGCATTGTCTTTTACAACACCTTCAATTGTACCGGACTGAGCAAAAATGGGTAAAGAACAAAAACATAGAAAAAGAAAAGCAACTTTTTTAAATAGTAATTTTGACTTCATTTTGTTTTGTTTAGTTAATAAAAATTAGTAATATTTTTTACGAATCTAATTTTTATCTTGCTAAAATATTCATGATTTATAATCGAAAACGTTTTCGAAGTAACCGAAAACGTTTTCGATTTTTGTATCGTATTTTTTTCCATATTTGTATTATGAAAGAAAAAGAGACTACATTAAAGGAAATTGCTGAGAAATTGAACATTTCCATAACCACGGTTTCGAAAGCATTAAAAAACTACTCCGATGTAAGTCCTAAAACGAGAGAACGTGTATTGGAATTAGCACGAGAATTACACTACACGCCCAATTCCTTTGCTGTAAATTTACGAACTAAAGAATCAAAAACAATTGGATTAATAATACCGGAAGTTGTTCATCATTTTTTTTCAAGCGTCATTAATGGGATTATAGCTGAAGCAGAAAAAAATGAATATTTGGTGATTATTCTTCAATCAAATGAATCATTAGAATTGGAGAAAAAGCAAGTTCAACTTTTAATTAATAAAAGAGTAGATGGAATCATAATGTCATTGTCAAACGAGTCGAATGATGATGACCATATTCGTGAAATTATTCATCGTAACATCCCTTTTGTGATGTTTGATAAAATCACGAAAATGATTCCGTGTTCTAAAGTAATTATTGATGACCAAAAAGCAGCTGCCGCTGCAGTTGAACATTTGATTTCTGTGGGTTGCAAAAAAATTGCCCACATTCGAGGTCCTGTAAATCCTCAAAATGCTATTGATCGTTTTTTAGGATACAAAAAAGCGTTGGAAAAAAATAACATCCCTTTTGATAAAAATTTAGTTTACACCTGTGTTCGCGTTTCGTTTGAAGAAGGCTATGCCTTTGCGAAAGAAATTTGTGAAAATCATCCCGATGTAGATGGCATATTTGTCATCACAGATTTGGTTGCCGTTGGTGTTTTGGCTTATTTGAACGAACACCATATTAAAGTGCCAGAACAAATAGCAGTCATCGGTTTTAGCAATTGGTTTATGTCACAAGTGATTCAACCTAAATTAAGTACGGTTGACCAACCTAGTTATGAAATGGGTGTAAGTTCATTTAATTTACTTTTAAAAGAAATAAAAGCAGTTAAGGAGGAACAGCCAAAAACCATTGAAAGTGTGGTTTTAGATACACAAATCATTGTTAGAGAATCTACAAAAAAATGATTTATTTCTGCTTTTCGAGCGTAAATGAAAATTCTGAACCTACTCCATACTGACTTTCAACATAAATTTTTTCTTTGTGTCCTTCGATGATATGTTTCACAATCGCTAAACCTAATCCGGAACCGCCTTCGGAACGAGCACCACTTTTATCTACTCTAAAAAAACGTTCAAAAAGGCGAGGAATGTGTTGTTTTTGAATACCTTCACCATTGTCTGTAATCCTGACAATAATTTTATTTTTAACTAAATTTTCAATACTTACTTCTGTAGTTCCACCTTCTTTTCCGTATTTAATAGAATTCATCACGAGATTTGTGACCACTTGTTGTATTTTTTCCTGATCGGCATGTACATAAATTGGTTCTGCATATTTGGTATCAAAAGTGAGTGTAATATTTTTTTTGTTCGCTCTCATCTCAAGCAAATCAAAAACATTTTTCACCAATTCTACTATGTCAAAAATTGAATATTCTAAATTCAAATCACCTGTTTCGAGTTTGGTAATCATATCTAAATCTTTCACAATGTAGATGAGACGTTCTACCCCTTTTTCTGCTCTTTCGAGGTATTTTTTACGAAGCGTTTTGTCGCTCATGGCTCCATCCAACAAAGTAGAAATATAGCCTTGTACCGTAAACAAAGGTGTTTTTAACTCATGGGAAACATTTCCTAAAAATTCTCTTCTGTATTCTTCACGCACTTTCAGCGTTTCAATTTCCAATTTTTTATCAGTAGCAAACTTTTTTACTTCTTTGGTAAGTGTCGCCATATCCGTTGTGATAGGCTGACTTCGCAATGTTGAAGAATCTAATAATGACACATCGTCATAGATTTTCTTTACCCTTCTGTAGATAAAGCGTTCGACCCGATATTGAATTACAAAGAAAGAAAAAAGATAAATGGATAGACCAAAAACAGCTACAAACAACCAATTTATTTCATAAAAGAAATAAGTTGTAAGCACTAAAAAACCTATTGAAAATAAAGAAATGTACAATGCAGATTTTACAGCAAACTTGTAAGTCTTTTTAAAATTAATGGCCATTAAAAACAGTTTTCATTTGGTTAATGTGTTCTCAAAAGTAAACTATTTTCAACAAAAGAAGAAATTGAGTTATACTTCCAGTTTGTAACCAACACCTTTAATGGTTTTAAAAAGATCGTCGCCAATTTTTTCGCGAAGTTTTCGAATGTGTACGTCAATGGTTCTTCCTCCAACGACCACTTCATTACCCCAAACTTTATCCAAAATTTCCTCTCTTTTAAAAACTTTTCCGGGCTTAGAAGCTAATAAATAAAACAATTCAAACTCTTTTCTGGGTAACACAATTTCTTTACCCCCTTGAATGATTTTGTATTCTTCTCTATTCACTTCAATGTTTCCTACGGTTAACACATCGTTTTTGGTTTCATCTTCTTTTAAACGACGTAAAAGTGCTTTTACTTTACTCACCAAAACTTTTGGTTTGATCGGTTTGGCAATATAATCATCGGCACCGGCTTCAAATCCGGCTACTTGAGAATAATCTTCACTTCTCGCGGTTAAAAAAGCTACTATAACATTACTTAATTCAGGAATCTTTCTAATATGTTCACAGGCTTCGATTCCATCCATTTCCGGCATCATGACATCCATGATAATAAGGTGAGGAAGTTCTTTTTTCGCTTTTTGAACTGCTTCTTTTCCGTTGACAGCCGTAACAATCTGATAGCCTTCTTGAGCGAGGTTGTACCCAACAATTTCGAGTATATCTTGCTCATCATCAACCAATAAGATTTTAATTTCCTTTTTTTTCATATCAAAATAATGTGCGTTTTGCGATGTAAAGGTAAAGATAATACAAAATGATTTACGATGTTAACTGTAATTTAATCTGTTAACATTTTCGTAACTTAAACGAAACGAAATTGTAACCTGCAGATAACATCAACTTTACAAGGTAGCCGTTCCTTTGCCCCAAAATTAAACAATACAAAATGAAACTTAAATTTCTATTTTTTATCTTATTTATCTGCAGTACAGTTTTAGCTCAAAAAGGAACAATTTCAGGGGTTTTGACTGACAAAGATATGAATAATGAGCCGCTTCCTTTTGCGAATGTTCAGATTAAAGGAACTACAATCGGAACGACTACCGATGAGAATGGAAAGTACTCTTTAAATGTAGAATCCGGAAATTATACACTACAACTTAGCTTTTTAGGTTATGAAACTATTGAAGTTCCGGTTATAGTAAAAGAAAATCAAACCATTACAGTAAACAGAGCTTTAACAGCCGGTGGTGGAGTAATGCTTCAAGATGTTATAGTACAGACAACAGTGAGTCGTGAAAAAGAAAGTGCTTTATTGTTAGAACAACAAAAAGCAGTAGAGATAAAACAAAGTATTGGAGCTCAAGAACTTTCAAGAAAAGGAGTTAGCGATGTGGCAGGTGCTGTTACTAAAACTACCGGAATTACAAAACAAGAAGGTTCTGGAAATATTTTTGTTCGAGGTTTAGGAGATCGTTACAATTCTACTTCTATGAATGGTTTGCCAATTCCTTCAAATGATCCTGAAAAGAAAAACATTGCATTGAGCCTTTTTTCTACTGACATTGTTGAATTTATCTCCATAGACAAAGTATTTAGCGGTAGAATGTACGGTGATTTTGCAGGTGGAAATGTTGATATCGTTTCAAAAGATTTTAAAGGGAAGAAATTTTTTCAAATCGAAATAGGTTCTACTATTAACAACAATGCTGTTCAACAAGATGTTTTCAACCTACAACAAGGTCCAAGTAAATTTGGTTTTACAAATACTGCTATCCCATCTAATCCTTTCAATGCTTTCACTTTTGAAAATAGTTTAAATCCGGAAAGTGCCAATCCGATTGGTTCAAATTTTGTTTTAAAAGCCGGAAGATCATTTAGTATTGGGGAAGAAGGTAAATTAAGTCTTTTTGCTACGGCATCTTTTGACAATGGTTTTACATACCGTGAGGGATTAAATCAAAGCGTAAGTGCTCAAGGAGCTGAGATAAAATCATTCAATCAAAAAATGTATTCATACAATACAAACTCAACAGGAATGTTTAATGTTGGCTATAAATTCAATCCAAATCATAAAATAAATTACAATTTCTTATTTGTAAACTCTTCTTCTCAAGTGAAGGATGAATTTTATGGGTTTATCAGAGATATTGCTGAAAATGATAATGGTTTGATACAAAGAGGCACTTACACACAGAATCAATTAATGATTAACCAATTATTAGGTTCACACAAAATAAGTGAAAGAATACAATTTAATTGGGGTGGGTCTTTTAATAGAATAACAAGTGATATGCCTGACAGAACACAAAACACCTTGTTTTTTAATGAAAATCAAAACGGTTATGTTTTTGCAGTAAATACCACATCTGATAATCATCGCTATTACCAAAATCTAATTGAAGATGAACTTGCCTCTACGATTTCATTTGATTATAAATTCAAAAAAGACACAGAAGATAATTATAAAGGAAAATTAACTGTAGGATACAATGGTCGATTCAAAACTCGTGATTTTGAAGCTACACAATTTAACTTTAAAATTGCGAACAATCAAGTAAATACTGTGGTTGACCCAAACAACTTAGACACTTTTTTTAATCAAACAAATTTTGCTAATAATCTATTTACTATTGAAACATTTAGTGGTGATCTAGAACCTCAAGTTTATGATGGTGAACAAAATATAAATGCCGTTTTTGGACTTACTGAGTACAAATTAACCTCTAAATTAACTTCTGTTTTAGGTCTTCGAATGGAGCAAGTTTATCAAAAAGTATCTTGGAAAACGCAACTTGATAACGAAGGAAATCAAAATTCATTTGAAAGAAACGAATTTTTACCAAGTTTAATTTTAAAATATGAATTAAACGAACGCAACAACCTACGATTTGGAGCTAGCAAAACCTACACTTTACCTCAATTTAAAGAAAGAGCATTATTTGTTTATGAAGATGTAACAGAAGTAAAAATTGGTAATCCAGATTTATATCCATCAGAAGATTATAACGTTGACTTTAAATGGGAATTCTTTCCAAAAAAAGAAGAGGTTATTTCATTAACCGCTTTCGGGAAATATATTAAAAACCCTATCAATGAAGTAACTTTAGCATCCTCAACTAACGATATTTCATTTCTAAACACAGGAGATACGGGACATGTTTACGGGATTGAATTTGAAATCAGAAAAAACATCTATGAATTTGGCAGCGAAAACCAAAATAAATTAACGGCTGGTTTTAATGCTTCCTACATGCAAACAAATCAAGAACTCGATTCTGATAAAGTAAGAGATGAAACAAACTACAACATCAACTTAACAAATACAGAAGATAGTTTTTCTGGTGCCTCTGATTTATTATTAAATGGAGATGTTTCATTCTTTAAAGAATGGAAAAACGAAGCAAACATAATGGCTACGCTTTCCTACTCTTACTTTTCTGATCGAATTTATGCATTAGGAACAGAAACAAAAGGAAATCTAGTTGATAAAGCATTGGGTACATTGGATTTTATAGCAAAATCAAAATTAAATAAACACTTAGGTTTAAACTTAACAATACGAAATATATTAGACCCAACAGTTGAGAGAACGCAAGAAAATATTGATCGTGACATAACTGTTTTATCTTATAAAAAAGGAGTAAATTTTAGTTTAGGAATCAGTTATCAATTTTAATAAAAAAAAGAAATTCAAAAAAAAGCTTCAATATACTATTGAAGCTTTTTGATTTTGACAAATTGTATTTATTTATTTCTGAATTAACATTTTGTTTACAAAAACAACAACGTATCGTAACCAAACGTTCATGTTAAATTAACTTCGATTAGATTAAGATTCTTCAATTTTGCATCAAATATTTATAAACATAAAAATACAACACAAAATGAAAAATTTAATTAAAATCTTAGGAGTTGCATTAATATCCTCTTTTGCATTTACCTCCTGCTCAAATGACGACGATAATAACAGACCATCATCAACATTTGAACTTAATGCTAATGACTTTAAAGGTGACATCAATGATGGTGAAGTAGTATTAAATTCTGGAACTGTATACAAATTAACTGGTAAGCTAGTTGTTAATGATGGTGCAACTTTAACTATTCCAGCTGGAACTAGAATTGAAGGAACAAGTGGAACATCCTATATAGTGGTTGCTCAAGGGGGAAAAATATTTGTAAACGGAACATCTTCTAATCCAGTTGTAATGACTAGTGACAAAGCTACAAAAGCTCCTGGTCAATGGGGAGGTTTAGTTGTTTGTGGTAAAGCTCCAATTAATAAAGGTTTAACAGCTTCAGCTGAAGTTTCTGAGTTAACTTATGGAGGAACAGTTACAAATGATAATTCTGGTTCTATAAGATATTTAAGAATTGAGTATTCAGGATTTGCATATAATAGCGAAAAAGAATTTAACGGATTATCATTATTTGGAGTTGGAAATCTAACAACTGTTGAATATGTACAAGTTCATGAAGGTGCTGATGATGGTTTTGAATTTTTTGGTGGAACTGTTAACACTAAATATTTAGTTTCTACATCTAATGAAGATGATCAATTTGATTGGACTGAAGGTTGGAACGGAACAAACGAATTTTGGTTTGGAAAATTAGGTTTAGGAAGAGGAAATAGAGGTATCGAAGCAGATAATAACTCTTCAAACCATTTAGCATCACCAATTTCTAATCCTACAGTTAACAAAATGACTTTAATAGGTTTAGGTGATCAAGGAACTGAATCTCAAGCTTTAAAATTGAGAGTTGGTACAAAAGCTAATTTTAATGACTTAGTATTGAGCAACTTCTTAATTGGTTTTGATGTTCAACACTCAGAAGGTACAGGTTATGTTTTAGACGGTACTTTAAAAGCTACTAATGTAAAATTCGATAATATCCCAACGAAAACGAAAGGTAGAGATACTGAAGGTGGTACTGTAGATATTGAATCAATTTACACTGAAAACACCTCTGCAACAGGGGCAGGTAATGGAACTGCAACCCCTACTTGGGCTCAAGGTTGGACAGTAGGATTGTAATTTTCTTACCGAAAAAATATCAAAATCCCTCTTTTTAAACAAAGAGGGATTTTTTTGGTATACTATTTGAAATATTTTTTATACATTTACCAAACCAAATCGGAAAGATGAAAAAAAATTACTTTTATACTATTCTTTTAGCGGTTTTTCTTGTTTCTCTGACAGCCTCAGCTCAGGAAAACAAACCTCAGCAACCTAATAAAACTCAAGAGACTACTATTGAGGGGCTTAGCTTTTACCCAAATCCGGTGAGTAATGGAAAAGTATACATTACCTCAAAATCATCACTTTCTAAAGAAGTTACAATTTTTGATATATTGGGAAAAGTTGTACTTCAAAGTACCATCAGTACTAAAGAACTAAATGTTTCTTCTCTCTCTCCGGGTATCTACATGATTAAAATCAAAGAAGGCGAAGCCACTGCTACCCGAAAATTGATTATCAAGTAGTTAGATTTTATTTTTTCTTTTCAATTTACAATTTTTTAATAAGGTTATATTTTGTAACTTATTTATTGTTACTATCTTTGTACAATAAATTATATTAAAAATGAAAAAACTTTACACTTTATTATTTTTGGCATTTTCAATGTTTACTGTACAAGCTCAGTATTCGGTTAATTTTGAAAATGAAACAAAAACAAGTTATGCCTCTGCAACTGTTGCCTTATCAGGTTTGGATTGGGATATGTCTGATGCATTAATTGGAACTGAAACTAACGATTGGAAAAACGGTACAAAATCAGCTCGACTAAGAGGTTATGGAACTTCTTCTATGACTATGTTAGCCAACAAAACAAATGGAATTGGAAATTTATCTTTCTTATACAGAAGATACGGCACTGATGCACAAGTAGATTGGAAAGTAGAATATTCTATCAATGATGGTGCAGATTGGACTCAAGTGGGGGATGTTTTTACAGCTGCTGCAACCGATGAAGTACAAACATTTTCTGCTCAGTTAGACATCAATGCCGATGTTCGAATCAGAATCAAAAGAGCTACTGAAACAGGTACATCAAACAGACGTTTAAATATTGACGATATTGTGATGACTGATTTTGGTGCAGCCGCTTCACCAAGTTTGGCTATCGGTTCTCCTTCTAACGGAACTGTATTTGCTCCTAACTCAGATGTTACTGTTAATGTAACCGTATCTAACTTTGTTGTCGGTAATCCGGGTGCTGGTATAGACGGACACATTAACTATACATTAACTCCAGGAGGATCTATGGTGATGAAATTTGATACTAATCCTATCTTGTTTGCTGGTTTAGCTCCTGGTGAATATACATTAAATATGGAGTTGGTTGACAATTCAAACGCTTCTCTTGCTCCCCCAGTAATGACTAGCGTTACATTTGAAATTGCTGCATTAAATGTAGTAGGTAACCTTGGCGAAATGCGTGCGGATGTTATTGCTAACGGGGCCGGAAAATATTACCAAATTATAAGTTCACCGGTAGTAACGTATGCCCGAACAACTCGTAACCAAAAATATGTGCAAGATGATACAGGTGCTGTTTTGATTGATGATGTAGCCGGGATTATTTCTACTCCATTTGTGCCTGGTGATGCAATGGCTGGTTTAACCGGAAGAACTTCTCTTTTTAGTGGATTACTTCAGTTTACACCTACTACAAACGCTCAACTAGCCAGTTCAGGAAATACGGTTACTCCACAATTAGTAACTATTGCTCAACTTGCAGCTGATGTACAAGCGTATGAAAGCGAATTAGTACAAATCAACGGAGTGACTTTCGAAAATGGAGACGGAACTACAACTTTTGTAAACCCACCAGCTACTAATTATAATTTTACTGATGGTACAGATACAATGATTTTTAGAACAGCTTTTGCTGAAGCAGATTATATCGGTTCATTAGTTCCATCTGGCCCAACAGGATTTTTTGCATTGGTTGGAAACTTTAATGGTGCCGCTCAAGTAACTGCTCGTTCATTAAATGATCTTGCATTATCTATCAGAAATAATTCGATTTCAGGTTTAAAAGTGTATCCAAATCCGGTTGTTGACGGAACATTGTATGTATCTACCGAATTGAATGAAGAGAAAAATGTTCAAGTGTATGATTTATTAGGTAAAGAAGTTTTGAATATCACCACTTCAAATGAAGCCATTAATATTTCTTCTTTAAACACTGGTCTTTACGTAGTAAAAATCACTGAAGGTGGAAAATCGGCTACTGTGAAATTGTCAGTTAAGTAATAACCTTTACTTCAAATATAAAATAGCATCAACGAAAGTTGGTGCTTTTTTTATTGGTACTAATTTAATAGAATTTGATATTTTTCTAAAAAAATAAAAAACACTAAATCTAAAAAACATCATAAATTAAAAACTTCTTATCATAAAAAAACCGCCCATCAAGGCGGTCATTACATTACAATTACTTTTACAACGTATCCCTATGGGCGGTAACTTCGGCGATAAACACATCAACTTCGGCAAGTTGTTTGTTTACGCGTTCAAGGTCTAATTCTTTTTCTAGCAGAGCCACCGCACCGTAACTTTCTTTACGGTTTTCTAACAAGAATTTGCGGTATTCTAACCGTACTTTGCGTTTTTCTTCGGCCTCTTTGGTGGGGCCTTCCGGTAAAACAGCAAGAACAGTATCCACAGCGGCAATTTCTGCAATTACACCTTGCAAGATGGCATCAATCTCTACAGCGGTATTGCTGTAGTTGGTCACAAGTCGTTCTTCTGATAACTTTTTAAAGTTTAAATCAGATTTTTCCTTTTGGGCCATGCCCAACAACACATCGCAATCGGCAACTGTTGTTAAATTACTTACTGAATACATAATTAATTCATTTAAAATTACAATTACATAAACGCAAGTAATGTACCTTAAAAGCATTACAAATCAGAAGTTTACCAAAACATTAACGTGTAGCGTTAATCTTATTTTAAAACTATACGAAGTAGTATTTTATTTACGTTATAAACGCTTTTTTAAATAAATAAGAAGTTTAATTAAATCGTTTTCAATCCCAACTCTTTTAAAAAAGCATTGTGTTTGTCTGTATTTATTTTAATACTTTCATTAATCAAAGTCAATTTTTGATTAACCGAATTCAAATCAATTTGTATTTCATCAACGGATGTGCTCACATATCTTGAAATATTCAAGTTATACCCATTCTTTTCAATTTCATCCATTGAAACCCTGCGAGCATAACGAGGAACATTATCAGGACGATATTTATACGTATCCACAATTTTTTGAATGTCATTTGGTTCTCCCTCTTCGCCTTCTCTTAGTTTGTTTTGGCGTTTTCCTTTTTCGTAATGCTCACTGGCATTGATAAACAATACATCATCATGTTTTTTGCATTTCTTTAAAACCAAAATAGAAACCGGTATCCCAGTTGAATAGAATAAGTTGGAAGGCAAACCAATTACTGTATCAACATGATTATCTTTTAATAATTTTGTTCTGATGCGTTCTTCTGCTCCACCTCTGAACAAAACACCATGTGGCAGGATAATAGCCATTGTTCCTTCTTTGCCTAAGAAGTGAAAACCATGCAATAAGAAAGCAAAATCGGCAGCTGATTTGGGAGCTAATCCATAACTTTTGAAACGGAAATCTTCTGCTAAAGTATCGTTCGGTTCCCAACGTAAACTAAAGGGTGGATTGGCAACAATCGCATCAAATTCTATCTTTTTGCTTGGGTTCATTTCGTTGAGCAATGGCCAACTATTTTCTAAAGTATCACCGTGGAAAATCTCAAATTCGGTATCTTTCATGCCGTGCAAGAGCATATTCATTCGGGCAAGGTTATAGGTGGTAATGTTTTTTTCTTGACCGTAAATTTTACCCACACTACCGCCACTGTCTTTGATTCGTTTACGCACATTCAGTAATAACGAACCCGAACCACATGCCATGTCCAGTACTTTGTCCAATTTACCTTTTTTTCCTGTTTTAGGTTCTTGGCTGTCTAAGGTAACGATTTCAGAAAGGATAGTAGAAATTTGCTGTGGTGTATAAAATTCTCCTGCCTTTTTTCCTGAACCTGCTGCAAACTCACCAATTAGATATTCATAAGCATCTCCGAGCGTATCTGAATCGGCAGAGAATTCTGCAATGCCTTCTGCGATTTTTTGAATGATGGTGCAAAGTTTCTTATTTCTTTCTACAGAAGTTTTGCCTAGTTTTTCAGAATTCAAATTGATTTCAGAAAACAAACCTTGAAAAGCACTTTCAAACGATTCATTTTCTATGTATCGGAAACCTGATTCGAGTGTTACCAACAATTCAGCATTTTGGGTTCTGGCCATTTCGCTGATGTTGCTCCACAAATGGTTAGGTTCAATCACATAATGCACTTTTCTTCGCATTTGTTTTTCAAATTCGATAACCTCATCTTTATTTTCAAGATACCAAATTTGTAGAGGAGAATTTACTTTAAGCGAATTCATTACATCTGCCGGAGTATCATCCGGATAATCTTTTCCCAATTCCTTTTTAGCTGCTTCTTCATAGTTGTATGACAAATACCGAAGAAAAAGAAACGAAAGCATATAATCACGGAAATCATCCGCATTCATGGCTCCTCGTAGGTTATCTGCTATGTCCCAAAGCGTTTTACCGAGTTGTTTTTGGTCTTTTAAAGTCATGGGTTAAGCAAATTGTTGATTAATAGTTGAAAGTGCTTTATTGATAAATTTTGGATTGGCAAATAAAGTACGTTTTCTGTCGCTCCAATTTTCAAGTTCTTTCAAAATAGCATCGGAACTATTTTTGTTTTTTTCTGATTTTATGAAATCTATAGTGGATAGTAATTCAAGGCCAAAAGGAGAATAATATCCTTTTAAAAATTTCTTGGTTTTTTCTGCAATAAATAGAAAATCTTTGTTTTCGGGTTGATTAAGATACTTGAATACTTCATTTTCAGCTTCCATGACTAGACTTAATTCATCAAATGGTTTTTTGTCTTTAGAGCTATAGCCCATGATATAACTTCCATTCAAATAATATAAAACGTGTCTAACTTTACCCGAATATGGGCCATAAAAATTAGGCATAAAATTGAGTTTAAACTCATCTTGTGCTCCAAATCGCTGTAAAAAGTAGGCCGCTTTTTCGGCACCAAATTCTGAAACAAATTCACCGTGACGAACCATTTCATAAAGAACAGAAAGCAACATTGCTCTGGCGGGAGTGAGTTTTACTCTTTCTGAATTTAGAACTTCTTGAATGGCTGCGGTGGGCTCATACAAATAGATGTCACAGTCAACATCTTTTAAAACCTCAATAATCATTTTTTTCACTCTTTGCCAATCTAAACCACCATTACCGGCTCCTAATGGGGGTATGGCAATAGATTGAATGTTTTTATCAACAATAACCTTCTTGAGTTCCTGAAGTCCGGCTTCAATATAGGAGTACTCGGAAGGTAATCGCCAATTTGTTTTGGTAGGAAAGTTAATAATTAGTTTCTTCCCCGAGAACATTGCATCTTCCTCTGTAATCAAAAGCTGACCAACTTGTAAAGCCTTTTGCTCACAAGTTTCCTTATAAATTTTATAATTGTTTGGAAATTGTTTCTTGAACTGCAAAGCAATTCCTTTGCCCATAACACCCATTGTATTCACTGTATTAACGAGTGCTTGAGCCTGACTGTCTAGTATGTTTCCGGTAACAAAATGAATCATATTGCAAAGTAATGATTATTATTAATATGTATTTGATTTTTGGGCAACCCCATTTCTAATAAGCGATTGTATGCTACTTCGTTATAAACAACAAATCCCAAAATATGAATAGGAGCAACATCGCCCAAAACTAAAAATTCTGCTTGCTTTCTTCGTTTTAAATCCAAATCTGTTTCGCTTTTCCAATTTATGGATTTTACGGCTTGCCAATCCAACAAATCCTCCAAATGATTTACATCATGCTGATTGTATTGTGTACTTAAACAATCAACGGCGTGCCCATCGGTAAAAACAAATGTTAGCTCACTTTCAATGATTTTTTGAACAGAGGTTACACAATATACAACATCTTGAGCAGGAGTAGGATTCAAACCATTGAATCCTTTTTGAATAACATAGAGCATAGGCGTTCGAGTACCAAAATAAAACGGCACATAGTCGCCCAAAAGTTTTCCATTATCCAATTGAAAAATATCTCTTGTAGAAATCAAACTTGGATCGCCAATTGGTGTAAAACCAGGATTAGCGTTGGGCGAATTTCTATGCGTTATTCCATGCAAAAGAATATGAGGCACATTCTCGATGTGTGTCATCCTATACAAGTATGTTTTATTCAAATCAATCATCTTCTACTCATTAATTTTAGGAAACAACCCCTGCATCAACCCTTTTTTATGCCATTTCAATTGCTCTATCTTCTCAGCCTCTGCTGTGATAAGTGAATCTAAAGAGGAAAGACAAGAAGCAATTTTTTGTTGTTCTTTTAATTTAGGAGGTATACCTATTTTGAAATCTTTAATTTGTTGGGAACTAATATGTGGTATTCCAGAACTAGTGTTTACTATATCAACATACGCTCTAAATTTGTCAGAAATTAAAAATTGGTAAATGAAATGAATATCCGCTTTTTCATTTGTTCTTATTCTTGCGACCCTTTGAATCAAAATAGAATCTTCATCTCCTTTTCCAACTAAAGCAACATTTTTTCCAACTTTAGATCCATCCATTCCGATTACAATATCATTTTTCTTAACAAAATACTTTTCCATGTTTTCAATACTTCCTAAAAAGTATTTATCTATGTCTTTTGAATGCCTAATATATCCTTCTGTAATATTAATCCCTCTTAAAATTGGCCTCCCTGATTGATCGTCACTAATTTCCTCGCTTTTAAGAGCTATTCCTGAAAATAAATCAATATAATTTTCTAAATTTTTCTCCAACCACTCCCCATCCTTCTCAAACTCCTTAAACCGATACTTCGGCACTTTCTCACCTTCTTGCGGAAAAAGATTTTGCATTAACCCTTTTTTATGGTCTTTGAGTAACTCCAACTTTTGGCTGTGGGCTGCAATCACTTCATCTAAAGAAGAAAGACAGGAGGCGATTTTTTGTTGTTCTTTGGGAGATGGGGATAAAACTGGAATTTCCATAAATGCGGAATCAGCAATACTCATTCTATCAAACCTTGCACCAGTATTTGAAACTTTTCTTATCGCGTTATACCAATGTTCTGACTTAAAATAATATTCAAAAAAATCGTTATTCTTACTATCAAATCTAAATACCGTGTACAGCGGAGACATTGCTCCTTCTTTATTTGTTTTATTTTTAGATATAGGCCCTACAGGTGCAATATTAGAAATCCGAGGATTATAAACATAGTCTCCCTCTTTAACAATGTAATAGTTCTCCAAATTATTTTTATCTGCTATATCTTTATCAAAATAATCTCGTTGGTCAACAATTCCATCAATAGCTGAATTTGTAAAAACATCTTTTACCAAGCTATCTTTGTTTCTTTCAGTAATTTTCTTTGCAAGCTTACCAAGCTCTTTTTCTTCCCATTCCCCTTCATTTTCAAACTCAGGAAATCTCAACTCTGGTATAATCTTCATATTTTTACTCATAAGCTGCTAATCCAGATATTTCACGTCCTTGTGCCAATTTTTTTAATTGGGGTACTAAATCTGCCATCAAGGCCAATTCTTTTACTCGGCGTTCTTTCCAACTCAAGTCTAAGGGTTCTAAGAGGTCAGTTAACTTTTCACCGTCAAAAATCATGCGGCTCATGATGTTTTCTACAAAGTTTTTCAGGTCTGCGGTAGGCAAGCCGTGTTGGTGTGCAATGGCCGCTATTTCCTTGTTGTATTTTTCATCAATAAATACTTCAAAATTGTGTTTCAATTCCTCCGCAGATTGCCCAACCGTCCAGTCGAGTTGGTCAATAAAATCAGACAAATCTTCTTCTTCTGCCATTAAATTAGAAGTAGACTTGAGCAAACTTTTTACTTGCTCTTTGGTCATTTTCTGTTTACTTGGTTTTTTACCCAAGTTTTCGGCGGTTAATTTCATGATATAGTCATAATCAATCACCGCAGAGGCAAACAACACAAATTCAAAATCCAATTGTTGAATTTCCGGTGGTGTATTTTCGCCGTTTTTCTCTTGAATTTCACGCAGTTGTTTGGCTGTTTCTATATATGAGCTTCTGAACTCTAGCAATTTTTCACTTGGCAGAATGGCTTCAATTAAAACTTGTTGTTCTTCATTAATGTCGGTGTATTGGTCAAGTTGCGTTTTGAGTCGTTGTACTTCTTTGAAGTTTTTTACAAAAGCAATTCGTGCCGCATCCCCTTTTAGGTTATACACTTCATGAGGTTCGCTTACCATGTTGTGTTGCTGCATAAAAACCCCTAAAGCTTCAACGGCTTCTTTGTATTTATCAATCACCACAGGGGCAGGGTCAACCAACCAAATTTCTTTGGCTCGTCCGTTATCTTCACCCGAGAACAAAGCAATGGCTTGGTTTACGGCTTCTTGTTGCGAACGGAAATCTAAAATATTTCCATACGGTTTCGTGTCATTCAACACGCGATTGGTTCTTGAAAACGCCTGAATCAATCCGTGGTATTTTAGGTTTTTGTCCACGTATAAGGTGTTCAAATATTTGCTATCGAACCCTGTAAGCAACATATCAACCACAATGGTTATATCAATTTTTTTACTGCGGTCCAGTTCTTTGTTTGTCCATTTTTGGTCTTTGATGCGTCTTTGCACATCTTGATAATACAAATCAAATTCGTTGATGGTATGATTAGTGCCATATTGCATGTTGTAATCAGCCATAATGGTTTTTAGTGCCGCTTTCTTTTCTTCCGGATTCTGTTTGTTGTCTTCCTTTTCCTGTGTTAAATCTTCCTGAATCTGTTGAATATCAGAGTTTCCTTCTGCAGGTGGCGAAAACACACAAGCAATGTTTAACGGTTCATAGTGTGGATTTTCGACTAGTTTCTTTTTTTGAATTTCTTTGAAAAGGTTGTAATACTCAATGGCGTTGTTAATAGAAGCCGTTGCCAACACTGCATTGAACCTTCTGAAATTGGTTGCAGCATGGTGTTTTTCTAAAATAGCTTCTACCACTGCTTGTTGAGCAATTGCTTCTCCGGGTTTCGCTTTAATCTCTCCTTTACCTTTGAAATAATCAATGTGAAACCGCAATACATTTCGGTCGTCAATAGCGTGCGTAATGGTGTAGGCGTGCAATTGTTTTTCAAAAATGTCTTGGGTGGTTTTATAAGATGCCTCTTCTCCCTCGCGAATTTGATAGGTAGCATTTTGATCAAAAATGGGCGTGCCGGTAAAACCAAACAGTTGAGCATTGGGAAAAAACTCCTTGATGGCTTTGTGATTTTCTCCAAATTGCGAACGGTGACATTCGTCAAAAATAAAAACTATTCGCTTGTTGCGAAGTGGTTCTAAACGTTCTTTGTAATTCTTTTTGTTGTTGCCATCCAAGGCCAAGCCTAATTTTTGAATAGTGGTTACAATCACCTTATCCGCATAATCGGTAGAAAGCAAACGTCTTACCAAGGTTTCGGTATTGGTGTTTTCTTCTACACTGCCTTCCTGAAATTTATTGAACTCCTCACGGGTTTGTCGGTCAAGGTCTTTGCGGTCAACCACAAACAAACATTTTTCAATGTCAGCGTTGTCTTTTAATAAGGTAGAAGCTTTAAAAGAAGTCAAGGTTTTCCCACTTCCCGTGGTATGCCAGATGTAGCCATTGCCTCGATTTTGTTGGATGCAATCTACAATCGCCTTCACCGCATAAATCTGATAAGGCCGCATGATGAGCAACTTTTGCTCACTTTCCACGAGCACCATATACTTGCTAATCATACTGCCCAACGTGCATTTGGTCAGGAATTTTTCTGTGAAAGTTTCAAGGTGTGTTATTTTCTTGTTGCTCTCGTCTGCTAATTGATATATCGGTAAAAACTGTTCATCTGCATTAAAAGCAAAATGCTGATTTTTGTTATTGGCAAAATAATAGGTGTTGGTTCTGTTACTAACAATAAACAATTGCATATAACAAAGCAGTGAATTACCGTAACCGTTACCCGGTTCGTTTTTGTAATCCACAATTTGTTGCATTGCTTTTCGTGGTGATATATCCAGCTTTTTCAACTCTATTTGCACCACAGGCAAACCGTTTATCAATAAAATTACGTCATAACGTTGGTGGCTGTTTTCGGTATTGATGCGTAATTGACTGATCACTTCAAAATCGTTTTTACACCAGTCTTTGTTGTTAACCAGGGTGTAGTGCAAAGGCGTTCCATCTTCTCGTTGAAAGTATTGTCTTTCCCGTAAAAGTTTAGAGGCTTTAAAAACATCCGGTTCAATGATTTCCTCTCTGAGTCGCAAAAATTCATTATCAGACAAACGAACACGGTTGAGTTCTTCAAATTTTGCTTTAAAGTTTTGTTCAAGGGTTTTTCTATCCACAATGTCTGGGCGATGAATGTATTTCAACCCTTTTAGTTGCTCAATGAGGTTTAGTTCTATTTGATTCTCTTTGTTCATTTATTTGAAACTCTTTGGCGTTTATTGATTTTAAAATAATGCAATCCTTTTAAATTTTCAATAATTTAAAATCACTTTCCCTTTTGAGATTTTCTTTTGCTTTTATAATTGATTTTTAACGCAATTGTCTTTTAACCAATTTTGATTGTTCAAATATAGTAAAAAATACTTGCTGTGATTTTGAAAAACTATCCTATTCCTATTGGTCGGAAACAAGTTTTTTTAAAATAAATTATTTGATTATAAAACTTAAGGTCAATTTTTATTTTCTAATTTTTCTTCAATTATACTAATTTCATTTTCTATTTGTTGTTTTTTCATTTCTAAGGTTGTTAAACATTCTAATGAATGTGTTGCTAAACATTTGTTGATTCTTTTTTCAATGGATTGAAGGTGTACAACATTATGTTCCTTTTGTGCTTTCAAAAATGCTAAGGTTGTTAAACCGGCATAGAGTTGATTTCTGGTTTTTTGCATTTCTTCTATTTTTTTATTCACCTGAAACAAATTTATGTTTAAGTCGGTCAATTTTTTTTGCCATGCTTGAATAACCGATTTATTTTCAGTTACTAATACCGCACGATGGGCTTTGTTGACTTTGTTTTTTTGAATAGATTGTAAGAGTTCGTTGAGTTTTATTGTTGCCTCTAAAGGCAGGCTTCTTTTTCCACTCACATACATTGACCATTGCGAACGGTGTACACCTAAAACGGTTGCCATTTCATCGTGCGTAAGTCCGGTTATATCTTTAAATGCATTCATCTTGTTTAAAAATTATGTTGTGTCAAAAATTTTAAATCAAAAAATTATACACAAAAAATGTGTCATTTTTTTATACAACAATTTTTTCACACAAAAAGTGTGTCAAAATGAAAAAAAATAAAAAATGTACACCACTATTATTGTAAACTTCATTAATTAATTTAAGATTCGTTTAGCAAATAAGCATTAATTTTTAACAAAATATCACCATTTCTAGTGAGATAAAAAATCACTAGAAGTGGGTATTGTATTACATTAAATTTTAATTTAAAATTGCGACATTAATGAACTCGTAAGAAAATTTACAAAAAGAAAATATTTCGGTAATACGCCTTTTATTCACTTTAGTAATTTTGACTACATTAAATTTTTACAGAAAATCTGTAAAATGGTCTTGCTTACGTTCTTTAGATTGCACAGTAAATAAAATTTAAAATCAAGCACTTATTTACGCTTTTAAAGCAGACATAATTTTCTTCGTTTAACAATAAATATTAGTATCATGAAAATCAAATTTATTTTTTTCTTTTTGCTCATTAATTCTTTTTTCTATTCGCAAACAATCGATCACATTCTGTTTGAGTATGATTCTGCAGGTAATCAAATTAAAAGATACACTATTGATATAAATGCAGGAAGACCCGCAAATGGAATTACAAAAGAGATAGAAGATATTACAAAGGATGATTTGATTTTATCAGACGTGTATGATGACATTTCATACTATCCAAATCCGGTTAAAGAAATCTTATATGTTAAGTGGATTAACAAAAATAATGAGTTTGTAAATTCTGTTCACTTATATTCCGTGTCAGGTCAATCTGTAAAAATTTATACAAACTTAAAAGGTACAGATGCATTAAGTGTTCCCTTTGATAATTTACCACAAGGGCTTTATACACTTGCACTTAAATATTCCACCGGTGAGGAAAAAACTTTAAAAATTATTAAAAATTAAATTGCTACTCTATGAAAAGTTATTACTTGTTAGTTGCTTTACTTTTTAGTCAAATTATAATCGGGCAAAATTATCATGATACACAAGGAAAATTAGAGATATCTAATTCGGGGCAATCTGTATACACTGTTCCTATTGCTCTACCCCCAAGTATTCAAGAGGTAGGTCCAACAATAAATCTTGTTTATTCATCCGGTCAAATGGGGGGAATTGCCGGAATTGGTTGGTCAATCAATTCTATTTCTGTAATTAGTAGAATTGCTACAAGAAAAGATATTGATGGCTTTATCGATGGTGTAGATTTTGACACAAACGATAAACTCGCCCTTGATGGTCAAAGACTAATTTTAACAAGTGGAACCTATTGGGCTAATGGTTCAACTTATGAAACAGAGACAAAATCAAACTCTAAAGTACAATTAGTAGGCAGTGGTTCTACTACCTATTTTATTGTTACAAATCCAGATGGGTCTCGAGCATGGTATGGAAATTTTGGCGGAATGAATGCAACTGATTTAACTGCATTTTATATAACTCGTTTTGAAGATGTAAATGGTAATTACATAACTTACCACTATTCAAAACCATTTAATAAAAGTTTATGTATTTCTGAAATAAAATTTAGTGCGAACAGCGTATCAGGAATCACACCACAAAATGAAATAAAGTTTAGTTATAAACTAGCTAAAAGAACAGAAAATGTATTTATAAAAGGAATAAAGCACGAGAAAGTAGAATTATTGGAAAAAATTGAGGTTTTTACAAATACTAACTTGTTTCGGAGATATGAAATTAGGCATGAAGCAGATATGCAACTAGCTTACGAAAAAGTTGTAGAAATTCAAGAATATAATGGAGCAGAAGAACCGGCAAACCTTATTGAATTTGAATATGACGATGTTACGTCAAGTAATGTTGATACTGAAGACTTAAGAACTTATAATAATAATTTGAATTTAGGTTCAATCGATATTTCAGGAGATTTTGATGGTGATGGTCGCTTAGATTTTGTAGACGATACTAAAGTTTATACTAATTTATTTCTTAATCAAAATGGGGGAGATATTACTTATTTACCCTCAACCCCAACTATTACAAAACTATCAGTTACAACATTAACTAATGATAATAAACTGAACCAAAAAAATTCAATAGTATTAGTTAACAAAATTAACAATACAAATGTTGAATTAAAAGTATTTAATCTTAATGGCACTTCATTTACTAATGAATTTACAAAAACTATAGCTGTTGATTTTAGTACCGTTGCATTACCCATATCTACTAATAGTGGAACAAGTGGTTCTATTCAATGTTTAATGCATTATCAAAATAACTCAAATGGCATTTACCCGACAACACGACAAGTTAGATTCAATGAAGGTGATTTTGATGGAAATGGCGTCAGTGAGATTTTTTTTTGCAATTCAACCTAAAACTTATCAAGCTTTTATTGAACCTTTTTACCCTAGCCAACCCTATACTTTTAATCCGGCAGATTGTCCTATAACACTAACAGCACAATCGAATGTTCAATATTATATAGTTGATTTAGATCAAAATCAGTCTACAAATATTGGCACACCAGGATATTTTCTTTTGCAAAGCACTCACTTGTCAACCACAAACTATTTACAGAAAAAATACTTTTTTGATTTTAATGGCGATGGTAAAACAGATATTTTAGAGATTACTGGAAATTCTTATAAGATTGTTGAAATAATTAAAACAGCAAATTATGCTTACACAAATCTATTAGGTTCCGGATTCTTCGATGAACTTTCAAATACAATTAGCCTTTACAAACAAGAAATATTAATAGGTGACTATAATGGTGATGGAAAAGTTGACTTAATGATTTCAAATGGAAATGGCAGTAATGCTCAACGAAATGATGCACAATGGCATATTTATTATAGTAACCCAAAACCCAACGGGGGTTCATTTTTTACTAAAGAATCGCATACCATTGTTGAATATTGGCCAAATTCAGGAAATCATTTTGACACCCAAACACATTTTAACAATTACTATTCTTTAGATACTAATGGTGACGGAAAATCTGATTTAGTTAGAGTTTGGAGAAAATATTATAAACCTGATTGGACAATTAATGATCATAATACGCAATGGGAGATTAAAACTTATGTTAACAATATAGGAAATACAACTATTTCAGGCTCTAAATTTCCATTAGATTATACCTCACCATCAAATCATGATAGCGATTCACCTGATTTAACGATTCCCATAGTTTCCTCTTATAAATTCCAAGGTTTAAATAGAGAAATAGTAATGATTAGAAATCATGACAATCGAATTACCTACATTAATTTCAATAAAAATTTTGCAGATGAAATCTTATTAAAAAAAGTTACATCTTCCGGAGGGAATATTGTAGATGAAATAAGTTATAAATCTTTGGAGCCTGATTCACCCGGTACAAATGGCTTAGGAACATTAAGTCAATTTTATTCTTCAGGAGATGCTGTTAACTATCCACTAGTAGAACTCAAAAGAATACCCACCTCTAAAGTAGTATCGGAGCTAAAAAATACTGCTATGGGTGTAATTAAGAAACAAGATTTTAGATACCATGGATTGGTAGTAAACATGGATGGCATTGGGGCTATTGGTTTTAGAAAAACAGCTCGGAGTGCTTGGTATGTCTCGCCTAGTTCTAAAAGAATTTGGTCTGTTGAAGAGAACAACCCAATTTGGAGAGGAGCTACACAAAGGAGGTATTCACAATTGCGAACCACCGGAAGTTCTTTTACATTTGTTAATTCGGGAAACCCGTCAGGAATCATTAGCAGTACAACCAATAATTTTAATCACTATTTAACAGGGAATGTTTTTAATATTGTTTTAAATTCTCAAACTACTATTGATTTTCTGACAAATGTAAAGAATGAAATTTTATATACTTATTCAACACCTTATCTTTTGCCGGAAACGGTGATTACCAAAAATTATCTGAATCAAAATACACTTCAAGGAACTACTACTACAAACAGTATCTTTGAGAATAACCCAACAGGAACAGGAAGCAATTATTACATTGGTAGATTAACGCAAGTAAACACTACTATTTCTGCTTATAATGATACCTTTTCTACAGAAGAAAAATATACCTATACCAATAATAAGTTAACCAAAAAGGAAAGTAAAGCTAATAATACGGATAATGTTTACCTAACTGAAGCCTATGAGTATTTTACAAATGGAAATTTAAAGAAAAAGATTCTCAATGCTCCGGGTGCAATACCAACAGTTGCAAGCAGAACAACCGAATACACTTATGATACTTCTGAACGCTATATTAAAACAGTTAAAGATATCGAAGGCTTAATTACCACCTATAATACTTATCATCCTTTGTATGGTGTAGTTTTAAGTGAAACAAATCCTTTCGGACAAACCACTACAAGTATTTATGATAATTGGGGAAAGAGAACAAAAGTTACCGACTATTTAGGAAAAAGTATAAATTATTCCTATGCAAAATCCGGTTCTACTTTTACAACGAGTACACTTGGAGATGATGGTAGTGCCAGCATGATTGAAATGGATATTATTGGGCGTGTAATTAAAAAAGGAAAAAGTAATATTAGTGGGGTTTGGAGTTATACTTCTGACACCTACGATTTTTTGAATCGAAAAACAGGAGTTAGTGAACCTTATTTTGGAAACAATCCAAGTCAATGGTCAACGTTGGCCTATGATGATTACGGACGTTTGAAACAAGAAATTTCATTCACAGGTCTTACAACAAACATTACCTACACCGGATTAACAGTTTTAACGAATGATGGTACAGTAAGTAAAAACAGTACAAAAAATGCTAATGGTCACACGACACAATCAGTTGACCCCGGTGGGGTTATCAATTATACCTATTTTGCAAACGGCAACCTAAAAACGTCAACTTTTGATGGGGTAACTTTATCAATGGAGTATGACGGTTGGGGAAGAAAAAAGAAGTTAACAGACCCATCTGCGGGAATTTATGAATATGAGTATAACGTGTATGGAGAAACTACCAAGGAAATAACTCCAAAAGGGAATACAGATTATTATTACTCTCCTACAGGGAGAATTGAAGCCAAATATATTCAAGGCGATCTTACATACAGTGAAATTCATTACAGTTACAACCCTTTAAAACAGTTGACTTTAATTGATGGTTCAGATATCACCGGTGCATCATATTACACTGAATATTTTTATGATAGCAATCATCGACTTCAAAAACAAACTGAATCTAATCCACAATCCTATTTTGAAAAAAGATATGAGTATGACGATTATGGTCGAGTGAGTCGTGAGTACAACTTGGCAACCGATATTGCTACAGGAAAATCAAGTGGAAAATGGATTAAAAACACCTATTTAAACGGTTATCATTGGCAAATTTTAGACGATGCTACCAATGCCATGCTATGGCAGATTGATGCTGTTAATGCAAGAGGTCAACTTATTACAGGACATTATGGTAATGCAGTTGGTCAGGTTTCAAACACCTATGATAGTTATGGACTTCCTTTAACTTCCAGCTATAGAACAATCAATGGTAGTAATTCATCTCCAACACCCTTTCTAACATTAACCACCAACTTTAATGCACAAAGAGGATTGTTAGAAAGTAGAAGCAACAGCATGTTTAATTGGAATGAAACTTTTCAATATGACAGCTTAGAACGATTAACACATTTTACAAACGCACAGGGACAAACAGAGCAACAAGATTATGACAATAAGGGTAGAATTACGCAAAACTCAAATGGAAATTATGCTTATGAAACCTCTGCCAAACCTTATCAGGCAACAAAAGTAAATTTATCAACTGCAGGCGTGTCTTATTACTCTGATAAACCATTACAGCAAATTTCATACAACGCATTCAAAAGTCCGGTTAGCATTTATGAACAAGGGAAAGAACGCATTGACTTTGATTATAACCCCTTTTTAACGCGAAGCACCATGTATTATGGTGATTTGATAAAAGATAAAAATTATAGAGCTTATCGAAAACACTATTCTGCTGACGGTACAATGGAAATTAAAAGAAATATTCATTCCAACGTTGTTGATATAACCATGTATATTGGTGGAGATGGATACTCTGCACCTATACTACTAAAAAGCGATGGAATCACTCAAAATTATTTATTTTTACACAGAGACTACTTGGGCAGTATAATGGCCGTGAGCAATGCAGCAGGTCAAGTGGTCGAGAAAAGACATTTTGATGCTTGGGGAAATATTGTTTTCTTGAAAGACCAAAATAACAATAACCTTACTACCTTTGCCGTTTTAGATAGGGGATACACAGGCCATGAACATTTGCAAGGTGTAGGACTCATACACATGAACGGTAGGTTGTATGATGCCAAAGTAAGACGGTTTTTATCGCCCGACAATTATATTCAAGACCCGAGCAACACGCAAAATTTTAACCGTTATGGCTACGTTCTTAACAATCCTTTAAAATATATTGACCCAAGCGGTGAAGAAATAGCTCTAGGAACGGCAGTAATTATAGGAGCAGCAATTGCAGCATTAACGTATACCATAACAGCTTTAACAGCTGATGTTCCTTTTACTGCAGGAGGCATTATTAAATCTGCAGCCATAGGAGCGTTTAGTTCTCTTGTTACTTTTGGTATTGGAGAGGCAACTTCAACTATTACTAATTTAGTTACCCGCACTGCAGTACAGAGCTTAGCTCACGGCACATTTCAAGGTATCATGTCTGGTGTTCAAGGAGGTGATTTTATGACAGGGTTTGCCAGTGGTTCTTTAAGTAGCTTGGCAGCTTCGCTATGGAGTGGTGGTGATAGTATTCGAGATAATGGTGACTTTACCATGTCTAGAACAGAATGGAGTGGTTTAGGTGGAAAATTTGGACAATCTACAACTGGGATTTTAACCTTTGGAACTTTGGCTGGTGGTGCCGGTGCAGCTCTTACTAAAGGTAATTTCTGGCAAGGGGCGGTGACGGGGTTGATTGTGAGTGGGTTGAATCATGCGATGCATAATCGATTAGAAGATACAGATCCACCAACAAAAAATAAAACTGAAATAAAACTTACTAAGGAATATACAGTATCATTACAACAAGAGAGGATTGTTTATGCATCATCTGGACCATTTGAGTTAATAGGAGGGGGAGGGCCAATTAAAGGAGTTAAATACTTAATGAAGATGGCTCGTAAATACCCCGGTGCCATTCAGAAAGTAGAACAAGTTGGTTCTAAATATTGGAAATATACGACGGAAGTTACAGGAACTAATGGAAGAACAATTTATACAAAATATTTGAATATGCAAGGTAAAACTGTTCAATGGTTTCATGATACATATAATGCTTCAAACAAGTTTTTGCATCGAGAATTTAATGCACTAGGCGGACGGTTAAAGGTTTGGTATAATGGAACAAGAGAATACATAAATAAACTTTAAATTATGAAAATTTTTTTTAAAAATATAAGAGAGGTTTTCTCTAAAATTAAAGATAACTTATATAGTAAAGAATTTGCATGGCTTATAGCAACTGCTTTCGTGTATGAAGAGGATAATGATATTTCATTTGAAGATTCATTGTTTGATAAATATGGGTTTTTATTTCACTTTTTTATAGTAGACTTAAACTATATTTCAGATTCTGATTTTAAGAATATCATAGAAAAAGTACTTGAACTAAGCTATGAAAACATAAATCCAATTGAAATTAAAAAAATTTTATATCACAAACAATTAGATAATTTAAAAATAAAGTTGGATAAAAAAGATATTACGAAAAAAATTTATGAAAGTCAGGTAAGAAAATATCTTGGTGAAGACTATAAAGATTCATAAAATATTTTCATTCTAACCCTATTGAAATATTTATAACAGATGATTAAATCTTTAGTTGAAATTTGGTTAATTGTCTTTAAGATTCTAATTTAAGAGATTTAAGGGTATACATCAGAGTTAATTCTGATTAGGTTGAATAATGCGATGTATAAGAAAGATCTACCAAAAAAAACTCAACTTAAACGACCGGATGCAGATGGTAAACTTAACTTAGAAGAGGGTAACGATTGGTGGGTAAATGGAAATGGAGATCCCTTAACTGTGGATGCTTCAAAAGTTGACTTAAATTTTATTGACCCCAGTAAAATGGTAAAAGGTCAAAAATATTTATATCAAACATTAACAGCCTCTAAGGATGGAAGGGTTTATGGACGAATATGGGTTGAATATAAAGGCAATAATCAAGTAGCTATAATGTCTGAAACTTATGATTTTAATCAAGATGGTTCTTTTTGGAGTAAACCATTAAGAAATACTGCAAATGCAATCGGTAGGTATTTCGTAGGAAAAGGAACCCATATCAAATTAACTTTAGAGGGTTAAATACAATACGTTATTGTCCTCCTCCTGTGTCCACATATCATCAAACAGCTCATGGATTTAGAATTTAAAATAATTGCTATGAAAAAAATAATATTTATAATCATTCTTACTTTTGTATCATGTAATTTTCCTTTAAGTGATACAGAACAAGAATTACCAAATAACTATATGTTTAGTTATGAAGGAGGAAGACAAAATCGTATTGTTAAAGAGAATCAGTTTGTAATTGACAGTGAAGCAGTAAGTGCTAGTTTTGATGACAAATATATATTTTTTCAGAAGACACTATATATTCTATGAGTCCAAAAAAAGTATCAAAGAAAATTTTAAGATATTACATTTGTAATATTAAAGAAGATACTTTATCAAAACCATTGAGTTACAATTATTTTAAAAGTTTCATTTTAAAAATAAAATTAATCAAGATGTAGATATATCAAAAGAAGAATAGCTATGAATATCAAAATAGAAAGTTGAACAATGTCTATTTCTGTCCGCTTATTTTCGAGTTTAAGTCAACAAAAAATAATTAAAAAGCACAACCAAAATGAAAAAAACAATTTTAATTTTAGCCACTATACTTTTATCCTACTCATGCAGTAAGGACAATGAAGAGTATGACCCTAGAAATGATTTATCTTACATTAATTTTCAAAATGAGCGATTCAAAGGCATTTGGTATTTTGATAAAGTAATCAAAGCCGATGGTTCTATTGAAGACTATGTTCACATGTGCCCTGCAAACAAAGACTATGCAGATTTTCAATCCAACAGAATCATGGACTTTTTACATTGGGACACAGAAAATTGTAGTGATTTTTACGTGCAAACCAATTGTCAAAATTTTCAAGTTCAAGGATATACACTATCCAGCTGCTACACACACTATGAAGGCACCTATAGTTTACAAGGAAATGCCCTGCGTGTTGATTATGCAGAAGTTGAATATTTTGGTCAAGTTGAAAACAACTTAGAAACCGCAAAAGGTCTAATTTTTTCTAGAAATTAATGATTTGAAATGAAGCATGAGAAGTAAACTATGCATGCTGTTTTTTCTATATACACTGGCTTCTTCTGCACAAGGAGAAGCCTCTACGTGGTATTTTGGACATAATGCGGGTTTAAAATTTCTTTCTGACGGGAGTGTCTTGCCTTTGTCTGATGGATTACTCTATACCGACGAAGGTTGTAGTACCATTTCAGACGCTAACGGTAACTTACTTTTTTACACGGATGGTAGAACAGTGTGGGACAGAAATCATGTGGTTATGCCTAATGGTAACTATTTTGAAGGAACCGGCTTGTTTGGTGATCCATCTAGCACTCAATCCGGTATCATTATTCCCAGACCAAATTATACAAATCAATATTATATTTTCACGGTTGATGAACCTCATCATGAAAATGCTTTAGTTTACCCCGCTGTATTCTCGGGTAATTATACAGAAACAGGAAGCGGAAATGTACCTAACTCAGATGATGGGAAAAACAATGGTTTTAATTATTCTTTAATTGACCTTTCAATAAATGGTAGTAATGGTAGTTTAGGTGATGTTGTAACCCGAAACATACACTTAATAACCTATGACACTAACCCCAACGGAGAACAAATAAAATATAAATGTTCTGAAAAAATTACAGCTGTTAAAAATGAAAACGATAACTCATATTGGGTAATAACCCACTTTGTCAATAAATTTTATGCCTTTAAAGTAGATGAATACGGTGTTTCAACAACCCCGGTTATTTCAACTATTGGCTCTAATCAAGAACTTACTGGTTATCGAAGAAATGCAATAGGATATTTAAAGGCTTCCCCTAACGGTGAAAAAATTGTTATTGCTCATCAACAAAACGGCATTGAAACCGGACTATCTTCCTATGGCACAGGAAGTGTGGAACTTTTTGATTTTAATATAGCTACAGGAATTATTTCCAACTATTTACCTATTTTGCCCAATATTCAAGGATATGGTATTGAATTTTCACCGTCATCGGAAAGATTGTATGCTACTTACAGAATAGGAACTTCGCCGATGATGGAGTTAGCTCAGTTTGATTTAACACAACCTAATCCAGAAACTACGAAACAAATTATTTTTGATGAAGCTAACCATTTATTTGCATTACAATTAGCTCCCAACAACAAAATTTATTGTGCGACCGGTTATCAAAATTCTTTGGGAGTAATTAATAATCCTGATAACTTAGGAACAGCTTGTAATTATATACAACAGGGTCAAGAACTTGCATCAGGAAAATTAGTGCAATTGGGATTGCCTCCTTTTATAACCTCTTTTTTCAATGCTTCCATTATTGCAAGTAACAATTGTTTGGGGGAAAATACCAATTTTAATTTAAACTCAAATCAAACCATTTCATCAGCATTTTGGGATTTTGGAGATGGCTCTACTTCTAGTGAAATCAATCCTTCTCACCTCTATACAACAGCAGGCTCATATATTGTGACAGTTACAGCTGTTGGTGCAGAGGGAGTTATTACTAAAACAAAGAGCATTACTATTTTTACTGTTCCAACATCAACAGCAATAGCTTCTCAGTCGATTTGTTCAAACAATTCGAGTTATCAATTATCGCAAAATGATGCCTCATTATTGGGTAGCCAATCCCCTTCTCTTTTTGCTGTTCTCTACTTCGGCTCTTACACGAACGCATCAGAAAACAGCAATCAATTGCCCGATGATTATTTTTTGACAAATGGTCAGAATATCTTTTTTGCAAAAATAATTAATCGGCAAAATCCAACCTGTTTTGTGATTCAATCATTTGAAATAAATTGGTTTCTGCAACCAAACATAACAACTCCAACCGATTATGTTGTTTGTGAAGAGGCTCCTTATACAAACACCGATTATTTTGATTTAACACAAAAAAATACTGAAATCTTGGGCACTTTAGACCCTGCTATATTTGGCATTTCTTACCATCAAACCCTTGAAGATGCTCAATTGGGTAGTAATGCCATTTCTTCACCATATCTTAATTCAAATCCATCAGAAACAATCTATGTAAGAGTTTTTAATTTTCAGAACGCTTTATGTTATTCTATTTCATATTTTACTATTAGAGTTGTAAGAAAACCGATAATTCATGGAATATCAGATTGGTATGAATGTGGAAGTAATGATTACACTAGTTTAAGTTTTGATTTATCGCAAAAAAATGAGGAGATTTTGAATGGACAATCTACGACTGAATTCTTAGTCAGTTATCATTCAACATTAGAAGATTCTACATTAAATTCTAATGCACTTACACAATATTTAACTTTAACAACTAATCCTCAAACTATATATGTTCGTGTAACGAATCAAATAAACCAGAGTTGCTTTTCTCTTTCTTCATTTGATATAGAAATATTTCCTAATCCTGAAGTAAATCTACAAACCGAATATACAATTTGTGACAACAGTGTTATCACAATTGAGTCTCCTCCTGGTTTTGACGCTTATCTCTGGTCAACCGGTGAAACATCGTCTACAATTGATGTATCCCAAGCTGGTAACTATCAACTTACTGTATTCAAGAATTATGGCAATATTCTCTGTGATTCAACTCTAGAATTTTTTGTAACAAGTGTAACTAGTGAAGTTATTGATCAGATAATTATATCCGATTGGACTCTGAATAATAATTCCATAGAAATTCTTATGTCAGGTAACGGCAATCATTCGTATTCATTGGATGGTAATAATTTTCAGGACTCACCAATTTTTTATAATTTGTCATCCGGAGAATATGTTGTATATGTAAAAGATAATTTGGGTTGCGGCATCATTAAAGAAACAATATCAATATTAATGTATCCCTATTTTTTTACCCCCAACGGAGATGGCTATAATGATTCATGGCAAATCTTTCAAGGACATAGCGAACCTTCTTTAGAAGTATTAATTTTTGATCGATATGGTAAATTATTAAAAACATTTTTTGGTAATTCTATTGGCTGGGACGGCACATCAAACGGCGTTTTGTTGCCCTCATCAGATTATTGGTTTATAGTTAAGCGTGAAAATGGAAAAATTCACAAAGGTCATTTTACTTTGAAAAGATAAGTAGCCTCAGTCTTTTTATATTCTTTAAATTATTAATTCTATCTTCTTAGAATCTATTTTGCTCAGAAGATTAATTTATGTAAACTATTATTGTAAGTTTTAGAGAAACATAAATAGGTTCACTATTTTTGCATCAATGAATCCCTATCCAGCTATATTTTCTATCAGCAGTCAAAAAGAATTTGAGAAAATAACACTCAAAGTTTTTCGGCATCAATATGACAATAATAAAGTCTATCAGGGTTTTTGTACGCTTTTGAAAAAAGATAAATCCAATGTGAAATCAATCGCAGAAATTCCGTTTCTGCCAATACAGTTTTTTAAAAGTCATGATATCTTAAGCTCTACCAACCCGATTCAAGAGACATTTACCAGTAGCGGAACAACCGGAACGTTGACAAGCAAACATTTGGTTACAGATGTAACTTTATACGAACAGAGTTTCCAGAATGCTTTCTCACAATTTTACGGTAATATTGAAGATTATGTGATTTTAGCTTTGCTTCCCTCCTATTTAGAACGAGATGGTTCGTCGTTAATCTATATGGTCAATGATTTGATTGAAGGCTCAAATCATCCTGAAAGCGGATTTTATTTGAATAATTATGATGAATTAATTCATACGCTTATCGTATTGGATTCTTCCGGGCAGAATGTACTTTTAATTGGTGTAACGTATGCTCTTTTGGACTTGATTGAGAAACAATCCTTTCAATTGAAAAACACCATCATCATGGAAACCGGCGGAATGAAAGGCAAACGCAAAGAAATCATCCGAGAAGAATTACATACTATTTTATGCAACGGTTTTGGTGTACAATACATTCATTCCGAATACGGCATGACCGAACTATTATCGCAAGCCTATTCGTTAGGCAATGGTATTTTTGAATGTCCGCCTTGGATGTCTGTTATCATTCGAGATACCGAAGATGCACTGACGTATGTGGATTATGGAAAAACAGGTGGTATCAACGTGATCGATTTGGCCAACATCAATTCTTGTTCCTTTATTGCCACGCAAGATCTAGGTAAAAAATATCCCAACCATTCGTTTGAAGTGTTGGGACGTTTTGATAATAGTGATATTCGGGGATGTAATTTGATGGTGGTTTAAAATTGTTTCAGGTTTCAAGTTTAAACTGCTCGTAAAATAAAATACGTTTTCTTTCCACGTTGTAACAAGATAAACTCATTGTTGATTAAATCATTTGTTGAAAGAGAAAACTCTTCCGATACTTTTTCTCGGTTCACTGAAATTGAATTTTCTTTTAATGCCCTTCTAGCTTCACTATTGGATGATAAAAAGCCTGATTTTGCTGATAGAGCATCTACAATACCAATTCCGGTTTCCAAATCTAATTTTGAGATTTCCGCTTGTGTAATTCCGTCAAATACATCTAAAAAAGTTTGCGAATCCAATTGCTTTAAATCCTCTGAAGTGGAATTTCCGAACAAAATGTTAGATGCTTTTACTGCTTTTTCATATTCTTCTTTTGAATGTACAAAAACCGTAATTTCTTCCGCTAATTTTTTTTGTAACAAACGTAAATGGGGTTCTTGTCTGTGCTTTTTAATCAAATCTTCAATCGTCGCTTTATCTAAAAAGGTAAAGATTTTAATGTATTTTTCTGCATCTTCATCCGAAGAATTAAACCAAAATTGGTAGAATTTATACGGAGAAGTTTTATCGGCTGTTAACCATACATTTCCACCTTCCGATTTTCCAAATTTAGAACCGTCAGCTTTGGTGATTAATGGTGTAGTCAATGCAAATGCCTTGGCTCCTTCGTCTTCGGTGTTAACGTTTAATCGTCGAACCAATTCTGTTCCGGTAGTGATATTTCCCCATTGATCGGAACCTCCCATTTGCAATAAACAGTTGTAATGCTTATGTAAATGATAAAAATCGTAGCCTTGAATTAATTGATACGTGAATTCTGTGAACGACATTCCTTCCCCATCACCTGAAAAACGTTTCTTTACCGAATCTTTGGACATCATATAATTCACAGTAATTCGTTTACCCACGTCACGTGCAAAATCGATAAACGAAAAATCCTTCATCCAATCATAATTATTCACTAGAATTGGTGCATTCACATCCGTTGAATTAAAATCTAAAAAACGGGACAAAACACGTTTGATTCCTTCCACATTTTTATTTAAAGTCGCTTCATCTAATAAATTTCTTTCATCTGATTTTCCGGATGGATCGCCAATCATTCCGGTAGCTCCACCCACTAAAGCAATAGGCTGATGTCCGAAATTTTTGAGGTGAACCAACAAGATAATTTGGACCATACTTCCAATGTGTAAGGAATCGGCAGTAGGATCAAAACCAATATAGGCTGTCGTAGATTCTTTTAGCAATTGCTCTTCTGTTCCCGGCATCATGTCGTGAAACAATCCTCGCCAACGTAATTCTTCTACTAAATTTTTCATTCACAAATAATTTTGGCAAAGATAGTTTTAATTCGATAATTTGAAAATGTAGCACAGAAACATTTATCTTTGTTTTATGAATTTAGTCACAGGAGGAACCGGCTTAGTTGGGGCACATTTATTACTTCATTTACTTCAAAAAGGCGAAAAAGTTCGGGCTTTATTTCGCAATGAAAAAAGCATTCTAAAAACAAAAAAACTTTTTAATCAACTTAATTACAGTGATTTATTCTATCAAATTGAATGGTTTACAGGTAATGTAAACGACATTCCCTCCTTGGAATTAGCATTTAAAAACATCGATTATGTCTATCATTGTGCGGCACTCATTTCGTTTGATAGTGTGGAAGAAGAAAACCTTCGCAAAATAAACATTGAAGGAACTGCCAATATGGTGAATTGTTCGTTGGCATTTGGTGTGAAAAAATTCTGTTATGTAAGTTCAATTGCTGCCTTGGGTGATTTGAAAGAAAATGAAAGTGTGATTACAGAAGAAACTGAATGGAATCCGGAAAAACCACACAGTGATTATGCTCTCTCAAAATTTGGTGCCGAAATGGAGATTTGGCGAGCCGAACAAGAAGGTTTACCCTGTGTAATCGTAAATCCGGGAGTAATTTTAGGGATTGGTTTTTGGGATTCAGGTAGTGGTGAGATTTTTACGAAAGTGAAAAAAGAAATTCCGTTTTACACCAATGGTTCAACCGGATTTGTGTGTGTAGAAGATGTTGTGATGGTGATGCATCTGCTTATGAAAAGTGATATTACAGGGGAACGATTTACTGTAATCAGTGAAAATATTACTTTCAAAGAGTTGATATTTTGGATTGCTAATGGATTAAAAATCAAAAAACCAACTATGCTCGCAAAACCATGGATGACCTCGATTGCCTGGCGATTGGATTGGTTTTTTTCAACAATTTTTTTTCAAAAAAGGAAGTTTTCAAGAGCTACTGCTAAATCACTCCACACCACTGCAATTTATTCAAATGAAAAAATAAAAAATAGGTTGAATTTTGAATTTCAACCCATAAAAAAAGTTGTTGAAAAGGTTACTTTTGCTTATTCAAAAACTCTTTAGCTTCTTTTTTTATAGTCTTTTTCAATGAATCTTTTGATAAAGTTCGTAATTCTATCGCCGCTTTATTAATTACTTCTTGGTTTTTTATTCGAAGACAGTCTGCTAACTTTTTATTTTCTACTATTCTGTTTTCAACCTTCTCATACATTTTTTTAAATTTTTTTAAGTCTGAAGCATAGTAGGCCGAATTTTCAGCAAATTGAATGCTGTCAATTTTATATTTTTTAAATATGTACTGACGAGAATCTATTTGATACTCATCTAACTTTCCCGGATTAACTGAATTTATAGCTTCTAAAATACTAATATCATAAATGATGTCAATCATCATTTCCTCTTCAATAAGTTTGTTGGGTTTTTTTATATTTTCTTGATTACATGAAAACATAAAAAAGAAACTAATCACTAAAAAAACAGTATTCTTCATATTTTTATCGGTTAAAGAGCAATCGCATTCCCGCTCTGGTATCATTTACTTTTGAATTTTGATAAACCAATTCACCATTAACAAAGGTGTGGGTAATTCTCGATTTAAAATTGGTTCCTTCCAAAGGAGACCATCCGCATTTATAAAGTATATTTTCCTTTTTTACATTCCAAGGCATTGCCGGATTAATCAAAACCAAATCGGCATAATACCCTTCTTTAATGAATCCTCTTTTTTCAATTTTGAAAATTTTGGCCGGATTATGTGCCATTTTTTCTATAATTTTTTCAACTGAAATCTTCCCTTGATGGTAAGCTTCAAACATGGCTACAACAGCATGTTGTACTAAAGGACCACCCGACGGGGCTTTTGTATAAACTTGCTTTTTTTCTTCTAACGTATGCGGAGCATGATCTGTGGCAATCACATCAATTCGATCATCCAACAATGCTTGCCAAAGTGCTGTTCGATCTGCTTCTGTTTTAACCGCCGGATTCCATTTGATAAAGTTTCCTTTTGTTTCGTAATCGGCATCGGTAAACCACAAATGATGGATACAAACCTCCGCGGTAATTTGTTTTTCTTCTAAAGGAATTTTATTGGTAAATAAATCCATTTCTTTTGCAGTGGAAAGGTGAAAAACATGTAGTCTAGCACCTGTTTTCTTAGCTAAAGCAATTGCCTTGGAAGAAGAAAGATAGCAAGCTTCTTCACTTCTAATTAAGTGATGATACTTTACCGGAATATCATCGCCGTATTTTTCTTTATAAAGTTCAACATTATTTCTAATTGTGGTTTCATCTTCACAATGAACCGCAATCAGCATTTTAGTTGAAGAAAATATTTTCTCCAACACTTCTTCATTGTCTACTAACATGTTTCCGGTAGAAGAGCCTAAAAAAAGCTTAATTCCGGCAACATTTCTGGGATTAGTTTTTAATATTTCTTCCAAATTATCGTTGGTTCCCCCCATCATAAACGAATAATTGGCATGCGACGTTTCTGCGGCAATTTGGTATTTTTGTTCTAATAATTCTTGTGTAACCGCATTTGGAACCGTATTGGGTTGTTCAATAAACGATGTGATTCCTCCGGCAACAGCTGCTTTGGATTCTGAAGCTATATCCCCTTTGTGCGTTAATCCGGGTTCACGAAAATGAACTTGGTCATCAATGGCTCCCGGAATCAAAAAATTTCCTTCGGCATCAATTACTTTGTATTCCGGTTTGGCACTAATACTATCGGCAATTTCCTTAATAAATTGATTTTCAATCAACAAATCACTTTCGAAAATTTTACCTTCGTTTACAATTTTGGCATTTTTTATTAAAATCCTTTTCATCTTCTTTTCGATTATAATCGATTAAATAATTTTTTTATACGTAATGAAATTACTCCAAAAACCGCTTCTTTTATAATGGAATTACTCATTTTCGATTGTCCTTTTGTTCGATCTGTAAAGATAATAGGAACTTCTTTAATTGTAAAACCTTTACAGTAGGTTCTGTATTTCATTTCGATTTGAAATGCATAACCCACAAATTTAACTTTGTCCAGATTTATTTTTTCAAGTACTTCTCTTCGATAACAAATGAAACCGGCTGTGGCATCATGAATTTTCATCCCGGTAATTATTTTTACATAAACCGAAGCAAAATAGGAGAGTAATACTCTACTCAATGGCCAATTGACAACATTTACACCGCGAACATATCTTGAACCGATAGCCATATCTGCTTCACCGTTGTGACAAGCTTCGTACAATTTCACTAAGTCTTGAGGATTGTGAGAGAAATCGGCATCCATCTCAAAAATAAATTCATAGTTATTTTGTAACGCCCATTTGAATCCGTGCACATAAGCCGTTCCTAATCCGGACTTCTTCTCTCTGACTTGTAAAAAAAGTTGAGTAGGAAATTCTTTTTGAAGAATCTCTACCTTTTCATAGGTTTTGTCTGGGGAATTGTCATCCACAATCAACACATGAAATGGTTCTTTCAGAGCAAAAATAGCCCGAATAATACTTTCAACATTTTCAATTTCGTTGTAGGTTGGAATGACTACTAATCCGTTATTCATAAAAAGACAAAATTTCAAGACAAAAGTAAACTTTTTATAAACGTTGATTCATAATAAAATTATAATAAAGTAATTGAATTAAAAAAATAGTAATTTTACAGACTAAATATGGACTTTTCACTAGAACAACGAATACTGGATAGTAAAGATTGGGCAACCGTTTTGTTTGTCCTATGTTTTGTTTTAATTGCTTTGACAAAAACTTTTTTTGAAGTTCGCTTCAATGAATTTTTAAAACTATTTGTAACGGATAAATACATTAAAATTTACAAAGATCCATCCCACATGTTGAGTTGGTTTACAATTAGTTTGTTTTTTGTTCAATTGATATCGTTTGCCTTTTTCATATTAATTTTATTAAATTATTTTGGATTGGCTTCCAAAACCGATTGGATAAAATACATTCAGATAATTACATTGTTGGGGGTATTCGTTCTTTCCAAATACTTAGTCGAAAAAATTATTGCCACGTCATTTAAAATTGAAGATTTTATGGAGCAATTTAATCTTCAAAAAGTAAGTTACCGCACTTTTATTGGTTTACTCATCTTACCGGTTAATATAATTTTGTATTATAATGATGTATATTCAAACGTTATCATTTACGGAATTGTATTGATTATGCTGATAGCAAACGTATTAACCTATCTAATTTCATTAAAATCATATCAAAGTTTATTAATAAGTAAGATGTTTTATTTTATTTTGTATCTTTGTGCCCTTGAAATAGCCCCCTACTATTTTATGTATTATTGGTTTACAAGACGTTAGTTTTACAACAAATTTCGATATGAAAGTGAAAACAATTTTGGTGTCACAACCAGAACCAAAAGTAGAAAATTCTCCCTACTTTGAGCTTATTCAAAAGCATAAAGTAAAAATCGATTTCAGACCCTTTATTCATGTCGAAGGTGTTCCGGTTAAAGAGATTCGAAGTCAAAAAATTGACCTAAACAATTACACTGCCATCATCTTAACCAGTAGAAACTCTGTGGATCATTTTTTTAGAGTGGCAGAGGAAATGCGATACAAAGTACCTGAGGATTTAAAATATTTTTGCCAATCGGAAGCGGTTGCTTTTTATTTGCAGAAATATGTAATCTACAGAAAACGCAAAATTTATGTAGGTCAGAAAGACTTTGTTGAATTATCTCCATTAATTAAAAAATACAAAGAAGAAAAATTTTTATTGCCCGCTTCTGATCAATTAAATTTTGATATCCCACAAACATTGGATGGGTTAAAAGTGAATTGGACACAAGGTATCTTTTATAGAACAGTGATGAGTGATTTGACCGATTTAGCTGATGTTTATTATGATGTATTGGCTTTCTTCAGTCCTACCGGTATTAAATCGCTTTTTAAAAACTTTCCCGATTTTAAACAAAACGATACTAGAATAGCCGTTTTTGGCAGTACTACACAAAAAGAAGCATTAGAACACGGTTTGCGTGTTGATATTATGGCTCCTTCACCAGAAGCTCCCTCTATGACTATGGCGTTGGAAAAATATATTGCCAAAACGAATAAAGATAAATAATTTACATTTAAACTAAATTGAAAAGAGTCCCACAAAATTGCGTGACTCTTTTCGTTTGGTTAGTTAGTGTAAAATTATAATTGAGGTCCGGACTTCACTAATTTTTGTCCTTCTTCATTGTCGGTGTATTGAATGAAGTTTTTAATGAATAAGCCTGCTAAATTAGTAGCCTTTTCTGTCCACTCCCCTGTATTTGAATAGGTATTTCTGGGGTCTAGAATTGACGGATTTACATCATGCAAAGCGGTTGGCACTTCAAAATTAAATATTGGTATTATTTTGGTTTCTGCTTTTTCAATTGAACCATCCAAAATAGCATCGATGATTGCTCTGGTATCTTTGATAGAAATTCTTTTTCCAGTTCCGTTCCAACCTGTGTTCACCATGTAAGCCGTTGCCTTATATTGCTCCATTTTTTTGACAAGCTCTTCACCATATTTGGTTGGATGAAGCGATAAGAATGCTTTTCCGAAACAAGCTGAAAAAGTTGGTTGTGGCTCGGTTACACCTCTTTCGGTACCGGCTAACTTAGCTGTGAATCCGGAAAGAAAATAATATTTGGTTTGCTCAGGAGTCAATTTAGATACAGGTGGCATAACGCCGAATGCATCAGCCGTTAAGAAAATCACTTTGGTTGCATGACCTGCTTTTGAAACCGGTTTTACAATATTTTGAATGTGATTAATCGGGTAAGAAACACGCGTGTTTTGTGTGACAGAACCATCTTTAAAATCTATTTTCCCATTAGCATCTAAAGTTACATTTTCCAACAAGGCATTTCTTTTGATAGCTCCGTAAATATCCGGTTCGTTCTCTTTGCTTAAATCAATGGTTTTTGCATAACATCCACCTTCGAAATTAAAAACACCTTCGTCATCCCAACCGTGCTCGTCGTCACCAATTAATTCGCGTTTTGGATCAGTTGATAAGGTTGTTTTTCCCGTTCCTGACAATCCAAAGAAAACTGCTACATCACCATCTTTCCCTTTGTTTGCAGAACAATGCATGGAAGCAATTCCTTGCAGTGGTAAATAATAATTCATCATCGAAAAAAGCCCCTTTTTCATTTCGCCACCATACCAAGTTCCGCCAATGATTTGGATTTTTTCGGATAAATTGAAAGCAATATAAACTTCAGAATTCAATCCGTGTTCTTGATAGTTTTTGAAAGAAGTTTTAGAACCATTCATTACTATAAAATCAGGCTCACCAAAATTTTCTAATTCTTGTTCCGTTGGTCGGATGAACATATTTTTCACAAAATGTGCTTGCCAAGCCACTTCCATGATGAATCTGACTTTTAAACGAGTATTTTCGTTTGCACCACAAAAAGCATCCACTACAAATAGCCTTTTCCCTGAAAGTTGATTAACTGTTGTTTCTTTTAAGGCATTCCAGGTTGTTTGCGAAATAGGTTTATTATCATTTGGTGCTTTGGGAGAGTTCCACCAAATGGTATCTCTAGTCACCTCATCTTCTACTATATATTTGTCTTTTGGCGATCTTCCGGTAAATTCACCTGTCATTACATTAACCGCTCCTAATTCTGACAATTGTCCTTTTTCATATCCTTCAAGTTTAGCACTTAGTTCTTCTTCGTATAAAAATTCAAACGAAGGATTATAAACAATTTCTTGTGTATTTTTAATTCCGTATTTTTCTAACGAAATCGATTTCGTAAATTGAGCGTATGTTTCCATAAATTTACCCTTTAGTTGTGTTTAAATATTTGGCAAAAGTAAAAATTAAATCTTTACAATTGCTAATTTGTTGAAAATTTATCCTTTTTGATTGAGAATATTCAAAAATAGCGTTGCCCAGGCACCTATTAATAACAATCCTCCAATTGGGGTAATTGGTCCAATAATCTTAAAATCGACCGATGTTAAATCGTTTGTGGCTAATAAATAGATAGAACCCGAAAAAAACAGAACGCCAATTACTACCAATGTCAAAATGATTTTTTTTATTTTATCAGATAACAAAACGGTTGTTCCTACAAATAATAAAAATAAAGAATGATAAAATTGATAGCGAACCCCCGTTTCAAAGCTCACTAATTCATTTTCGTTTAAAACTGATTTTAAAGCATGAGCACCAAATGCTCCCAAGATGATTGCAATCATTCCTAAAGCCGAAGCAATCCGTATAATTTTTCTATTCATTTTTTCTATAATTATCAAAATTACGGAATTATTTTTCATCCTCAAATGGAATTAACACTGCAAAATTTGTTAGGAATATAACATCTGACTACATTTGTGTGATTTTTATAGAAAAATAACATGAGAAATATATTGATTATTGGTGCCGGTCGTTCCGCTTCTTCCTTAATAAAATACCTTTTAAATAAATCGGAATCGGAAAATCTAAAGCTTACCATCGCAGATTTATCGTTGGAACTGGCTCAGAAAAAGACCAATAATCATCCTAATGCTTTTCCCATCCAACTGGACATCGTCAATGTTGAGCAACGTCAGAAAGAAATTCAAAAAGTTGATATTGTGATTTCTATGCTACCGGCTCATTTACATATTGAAATTGCAGAAGATTGTCTTGCATTCAACAAACACATGGTCACGGCGTCCTACATTAGTTCAAAAATGCAAGAATTAGACGGTCAAGCAAAAGAAAAAGGATTAATTTTCATGAATGAAATTGGTCTCGATCCTGGAATTGATCACATGAGTGCTATGAAAATCATAGATGAAATTAGAGCAAAAGGCGGAAAAATGATACAATTTGAGTCGTTTTGTGGCGGATTAGTAGCTCCGGAGAGCGACACGAATTTATGGAATTATAAATTCTCTTGGAATCCCAGAAATGTAGTTTTGGCAGGCCAAGGAGGCGTTTCAAAATTTATTCAAGAAGGAAAATACAAATACATTCCATACAATAAATTGTTTCGCAGAACCGAATTTTTAGAAGTTGAAGGATATGGTCGCTTTGAAGGCTATGCTAACCGTGATTCTTTAAAATATAGAAGTGTTTATAGCCTGGATGACATTTTAACCATGTACCGTGGTACTTTACGAAGAGTGGGATATTCAAAAGCGTGGGATATGTTAGTTCAATTAGGAATGACCGATGATAGTTATCCGATGGAAAATTCAGAAAACATGAGTTATCGTGATTTTACCAATGCCTTTTTGCCTTATCATCCTTCGGATTCAGTGGAATTGAAATTACGTCATTACCTAAAAATTGATCAAGATGATGTGATTTGGGATAAATTTGAAGAATTGGATTTGTTTAACAGCATCAAAAAAGCCGGTATAAAAAACGCTACTCCTGCCCAATACCTAGAATCTATTTTGGCTGAAAAATGGGCTCTTCAACCTGAAGATAAAGACATGATTGTGATGTACCACAAGTTTGGCTATGAAATTGAGGGCAAGAAAAAACAAATTGATAGTGTGATGGTATGTTTAGGCGATGATCAAACGTATACAGCAATGGCTAAAACGGTTGGCTTACCGGTTGCTATTGCTACGCTTCAAATTTTGAACGGAAACATTACAACCCCGGGTGTACAACTACCTATTAAAAAAGAAGTTTATGAACCTATCCTAAAAGAATTAGAATTATTTGGCGTAATCTTTAAAGACAAGGAAGTACCGTATATGGGCTATAATCCGAATAATGTGGGAAGTTAATTATTTAGATGATTTTTTCTGTTTATTAATTTCATCTTGCAATTGACGACCTAATTTTTGTTCTTTTTCTAAGGCTTTTCGTTTGTATTCTTCAAAATCATCTTCCAATTTATCCAAGTTATGTTTCGCATCGTTTGCGATGGATTTTGCTCCTTTTAATTGAAATAAAAAGACAACTAAAATGAGTAATAATACCGAAACGATTCCCCACATAATCATGTTGTAATTTGCCTTGCTAACCGGTGTCCCAAGGAAAGAAACATTATCCTGTGCTATTTTAAGTTTATCCAGTTCTACTTGAGTGGTTTTTAATGTATCTTTTAGCTGTTGAATAGTTGTAGTATGTTTAGTAAACTCAGCTTTTAAATCTGCTAATTCTGTTTTGAATCGATTGACTGAATCAAGACTATTGCGTTTTAAAATGGTAAGAAAATCTCGTTTTACAACTTTATATTCTTGAAAATTATTTGATTTTTGAACCACATAATCAAATTGCTTATCCAATGTTCCATTCATAGAAGCTTGGCTTTTATTTTGAATTGAATCCTGAGCAGTTGAAAATGTTACAATCATTACAAAAAATAGAGAATATAGTAGCTTTTTCATATGATGAAGTTTGGTCTGGTTGATAAACAAATTTAATTTTTTTAGTTTAAGAATCCTAATAGAATTTATTATCTTCTATTTTACCGGAAAATACAGTATACTATTTTGAAACTAAAAAATTGATTTTTTAGTATTTTAGAAAGTATTTTTTGTACTTTTAATTTAAATTTATAAGTATGAAAATCAATTCGCTTGAAATAGAAATTGACGGTATTGATAAAGAAATCCTCCGTGATTTGATGGAAGATGCCCGAAAACCCATTCTTCAAATTGCCAATAAAATCGGAATTTCCGGTGCTGCCATTCATCAGCGGTTACGAAAATTGGAAGAGGCCGGGGTGATTTCGGGTTCTAAATTTGTGATTAACAATAAAGTGTTGGGCTATAAAACCATGGCTTTTATTGGGATTTATTTAGAGAAAGCGTCGAGCAATTCGGATGCGGTGCGGGAATTGAAAAAAATTCCGGAAGTGCTGGAATGTCATTATACCACCGGAAATTGGAGCATTCTGGTTAAAATAATTTGTAGAGATAACGAACATTTGATGCAATTGCTCAATAAAAAAATTCAGCCGATTGAAGGAGTTTCACGTACGGAGACTTTCATTTCGTTAGAGCAGCAGATTGAGCGACAGATACAGTTGTAGTTTTTCATTTTTAAGTTTCAAGTGAGGATTAATAACTTGAAACCTGCAATAAAACAAACTATCCTCTCTAGCCCCGATTGTAGAGGAAATCTTTTTGTTTCGAGCTTGGCTCGTGAACAAAAAATTGGAACGAAAAGCGGGAATATGGTATCCTGAAAAAGCCCGAGCCATTCGCTCCAAAAAAAATCCGCTACGAGGGTAACGGATTTTGTTGTTTTATTTCAAAATTTTATCTACGATTCATATAAATCATAATGTAATACAACAAGGTCCCGATGGAGCCAATTGCGGCAACAACATAAGTTCGAGCCGCCCATTTTAAAGCATCTTTTGAACCTGCTAATTCTTGTTGATTTACGATTCGTTTATTTTCTAACCATGCTAAGGCACGATTACTGGCATCATATTCAACCGGTAAGGTGATAACAGAGAACAAGGTTGTCATGGAGAAAATTACAATTCCAACAAGTAATAATTGCGGGAATGTATTAACCATTAATATTCCGGCTAACAAAATCCATTGTACAAATCGAGAAGCTACGCTAACTACCGGCACTAATTTTGAACGCATGGTTAACCAAGAATAAGCCGTTGCATGTTGAACTGCATGACCAACTTCGTGAGCGGCAACAGCGGCTGCAGCAGCATTTCGTTGATTGTAAACCGCTTCACTTAAGTTTACTGTTTTATCTGCAGGATTATAGTGGTCTGTTAATCTACCCGGTGTAGAAATAACTCGAACGTTTCTAATCCCGTGATCGGCTAACATTTTTTCGGCAATTTCGGCACCACTCATTCCATTTTGCAAATGCAATTTAGAATATTTATCAAACTTACTTTGCAATCTGTAACTCACGAACCAACTGGCTCCCATGATTACAACCATCAATATTATAAACATAATTCTATTTTTTAAATATAAAGTTACAAATTAAATAGCAAATTACAAGCCAAATTTAAAAGCATTCTTTTTGCTGAAATTTTGTCATGTTTTAGAAGAACACTACTCCAACCATCAAGCGGTTTTGACCATTTTCTTTCACCGAATTAGATACGCTGGCATAATCTGATTTCCATTTTCCATTGGTGAAAGCAAATTCATACCCCACATTTAAACGAATGCTTAATTTTTCCTTTCTTTTTAAATTGAATGCCAACGACGGACCGGCATAAAAAATATCATTTTTTAAACTCACATGTCCTGAATTATTTTCAGGATTCAAATCGTTTAAGTTGATGTCATTATTACGAGAATATAAATTCAAATCGTTGTGGGTGTAAGCCACATTTAATCCCCCGGATAATAAAATTCTGGATTTATTTACAAAATTATAATGTCCACGAAGACGTAAAGTACCGCTCGCAAACTTATTCTGAGTAGTACTGTTTTTCTTATTAGAATAGCTGGTAGAAAGATCCATATCAAATGAATATTTTTCCCATAATGAGTTAATCCCAATCATTAACTCCGGCATGGTTTCGCGAATTTCAGGCATACCCGATGCTCTAATTTTTTGATTCAAAGAAAAATCATTGTAAAAAACACCGCCCACACCAATGTATATATCCGTTTTGGGCAATACACATTTTTTTTCGTCGGTTGAAACCGTTTCCTGCTCTTGTGCAAAAGTGAACTGAGCCAACAATACTGAGGCAATAAAAAAGATTCTTTTCATGTTTTTAAATTTTAACTTTTTTATAAAATTAATACGATTTATTCTAAAAGCGATTATTTTAAGATTTTATTATAAATTGTTCACAAAAAAACCACGGATCACCTTTAAAATAAGTTAATCCGTGGTAAACTATTTTAATAATATTATCCGACTAAGTTGATGATTTTCCCGGGAACAATAATCACTTTATTGGGTGTTCTGCCTTGCAGTTGTGCTTGGGTTCGTTCGTCTACCATCACAATTTCTTCAATTTGAGCAGCGGTTAAATCCAACGGTAATTTGATGGTAAATCGCATTTTTCCGTTGAAGGAAACCGGGTATTCTTTTTCGGATTCTATTAAATATTTCTCTTCAAAAACCGGAAATGCAACGGTAGAAATTGAACCTTCGTGACCCAATTGACTCCATAATTCTTCGGCAATGTGCGGAGCATACGGCGAAACTAAAATGGCCAACGGTTCTAAGATTTTTCGGTGGTTGCATTTCAATTGTGCCAATTCGTTCACACAAATCATAAACTGTGAAACCGAAGTATTGAACGAGAAATTCTCGATATCTTCCGTTACTTTTTTGATGGTTTTGTGTAAAGATTTGTACATTTCTGCCGTTGGTTCATCGTTGGTTACGATTAAACCGTTATCATCAAAATACAAACGCCATAATTTTTTCAGGAAACCGGAAACCCCTGTAATTCCGGCTGTATTCCAAGGTTTAGCTTGTTCTAACGGACCGAGGAACATTTCGTATAAACGTAAGGTATCGGCACCGTATTGGTTGCAAATGTCGTCGGGGTTAACAACGTTATACCATCTTTTAGACATTTTTTCGACTTCACGACCTACGATGTATTTACCATTTTCTAGAATGAATTCTGCATCTTTAAATTCAGGAATCCAATTTCTTAATTTTTCTAAATCTATTTCATCGGAAGAATTAACAATATTAACATCTACTCGTAAATCATTAATATCAATAATATCAAATGAATCTTCGTAAATGGTTATCCCAGTCGTATTAGATGAAGTTTTTTCAAATAGTGATGTAGAAAGTTCGGTTAAGACTTCGTTTTTTTCGTTATTAATTATGACATCTGTTCCTCTACCGAATCTAATACCGAAATTACTTTCGGTTGAAACTATTTTATATTTGATAAATTCTTTATAATATTTTGAACTGACATATATCGGTTTTCCATAAATATTATCACCTACAGTATCTTGTCCAAATTCATTTCGACCTCCAGAAACACTTGAAACTACTAACCTATAAACAATCGCACTCATCCCCAAAATCATCCCCTGATTAATCAATTTTTTAAACGGTTCTTCGGGTGTGATGAATCCGCGGTCTTTTAGAAATTTATTCCAAAAACGCGAATACAATAAATGGCCGGTGGCGTGTTCGCTTCCTCCAATGTATAAATCGACATTTTCCCAATAGTTCAAGGCCTCTTGGCCGGCAAATTCATTTTCGTTATGAGCATCCATGTACCGCATCCAATACCAAGAACTTCCTGCCCAACCCGGCATGGTGTTCAATTCTAAAGGAAAAACGGTTTTGTCATCAATCATCTGATTACTAACCACTGCACACTGCTCACTGTCCCAAGCCCAATGCGTTGCATTTCCTAAAGGCGGTTGACCGTCTTCGGTAGGTAAATATTTCTCTACTTCCGGTAAAATGATAGGTAAATATTTTGCATCAATCATTTGCGGTAAACCATTTACATAATACACCGGAAACGGCTCACCCCAATAACGTTGACGGGAGAAAACCGCATCACGCAAACGGTAATTGGTTTTTCCTTTTCCATGACCAATTTGTTCTAAGGCTTCAATGGCTTTTTTGGTTCCTTCTTTATAATCCAATCCGTTTAAGAAATCGGAATTCACTAATTCAAATCCTCCTTTTTCGGCAAAAGCTGCTTCGGAAATATCTTGGTTAAAAATATTTTTAATTTCGGGCATTCCTTGAGTCCCTTTAAAGAAATTGGCAAACGCAAAATCGCGTTCATCCCCACACGGAACAGCCATAACGGCTCCGGTTCCATAACCTGCCAAAACATAATCACCAATCCAAATTGGAATCGGTTCTTTGGTAAACGGATGCTCAGCATACGCTCCGGTGAAAACACCTGAAATGGTTTTTACATCAGCCATTCGCTCGCGTTCAGAACGTTTGGCGGTAGCTTCCACATAGGCTTCAACGGCTGCTTTTTGTTCGGGTGTAGTGATTTGCGAAACCAAGTCGTGCTCGGGTGCGAGGGTCATAAAAGTGACTCCGAAGATGGTGTCGGGTCTTGTGGTAAACACTTCAACCTGAAACTTGGAACCTGAAACCTGAAACTTTACAGAAGCCCCAACACTCTTCCCGATCCAATTTCGTTGACTTTCTTTAATGCTTTCGCTCCAATCAATCGTTTCTAAACCTTGTAACAAACGTTCGGCGTAGGCCGAAATACGCATACTCCATTGTGTCATTTTTTTGCGAATGACGGGATGACCGCCACGTTCAGAAACGCCATTGACAATTTCATCATTCGCTAAAACGGTTCCCAAAGCGGGACACCAGTTGACTTCGGTTTCAGCCAAATACGTTAAACGGTATTGCAAAAGTATTTCCTGTTGTTTTTCCGATGAAAAGGAATTCCATTCTGCAGCTGAAAAAAGTTCTACACCATCATCACAAACTAAATCAACGTTGCTGTTTCCTTCACGTTCAAACACTTTTATCAATTCCGAAATGGGATATGCCTTATCAGCTACTCTACAATAATAGGATTCAAACAATTGAATAAAAATCCACTGCGTCCATTTGTAATACTCTGGATTAGAAGTGCGTACTTCTCTACTCCAATCAAATGAAAAACCGATTTTATCCAATTGTTCCCGGTAACGAGCAATATTTTCTTTAGTTGTTTTTTCGGGATGTTGTCCGGTTTGAATGGCATATTGCTCCGCCGGAAGTCCAAACGAATCATAGCCTTGCGGATGCAACACATTAAAACCTTTGTGTCTTTTGTAACGAGCCACGATGTCTGAAGCAATATAACCCAGCGGATGACCCACGTGCAAACCGGCACCCGATGGATACGGAAACATATCCAGTACGTAATATTTTGGCTTTTCAGAGTTGTTTTCTGCGGCAAATGTTTGATTTTTAGCCCAATATTCTTGCCATTTGGCTTCGATTTGTTCGTGGAAGTATTTCATGTTGTAAGGTTCTGAGGAACTGAGTTACTAAGTTGCTAAGGTTTTTTAAAGGGCAAATTTACGTTTATTGTACTAAACTCAAAACTTTCAACGTTATAAACTGTGGTTTAACCAAATTCTTTTTTAATTTTACGGCTTAAATTAATTTCTATGGCATCTTCTTACGAAAAGTATCAAAAAAGACGACTTATTTCTTCCTATTTTTCTGTGGTATTGAGTGTGTTTTTAGTGCTTTTTTTATTGGGAATTCTTGGTTTTTTTGTGATTAATTCCAAAAAAATTTCCGATGACTTTAAAGAAGAAATTCCGATGTCGGTTTATTTTAAAGATGCAGCCAATGATAGTGTGCTCAAAAATTTCGAAGCCAAACTAAAAGCGTCGGCCTACGTTAAAACCGACACATTTGTTTCCAAAGAAACGGCAGCTTCCAAACACAAAGATATTATTGGCGAAGATTTTATGCAGTTTTTAGGGTTCAATCCGTTGCAAAATTCATTCGACATTCACTTGAAAGCCGATTATGTTCAAGCGGATAGCATCAAAAAAATTGAACTGGAATTTAAGGAAAATAAAATGATTTCTGATATTGTTTACGACAAACATTTGGTTGATTTAGTGAATGATAATATCAAAAAAATCACTTTTTGGATGTTAATTATAACCGGATTTTTAGCCTTCATCGCTGTTTTATTAATCAATAGTTCGATGCGATTATCCATTTATTCCAACCGATTTATCATTAAAACCATGCAAATGGTAGGTGCAACTAAGTCGTTCATTCGAAAACCTTTCATTTTGCGAAGTATTAAATTAGGAATTATTGGTGCTTTATTGGCTATTATGGCTATTGTTGGCGTGTTGTTTTATATTGATTCTAATTTCCCTAAACTTGGGGTTTTAGAAAATAAAGTTATGATTGGTGCAGTATTAGCAGGTGTTTTACTGTTAGGAATTTTGATTTCATGGTTCAGTACTTTCTTCGCAACCCAAAAATTCTTGAACTTAAGAACAGACGATTTATATTAATTTTATCAGAAAAAAATGAGTAGTAAAAACGAACAAAAGCAAGAGTTTATCTTTGAAAAAATTAATTATAAAATCCTTTTAATCGGAATTGGAATCATCGTCTTAGGTTTCATTTTAATGAGCGGCGGCGGTAGTGATGACCCAAAAGTCTTTAGTGAAGCTATTTTTGACTTTAGAAGAATTCGTTTGGCTCCAACGGTTGTGTTGGCTGGATTTGGCGTGGTGGTTTATGCAATCATGAAAAATCCTAAGAAAGGATAAACGGTTATTTGATTTTTAGATTATTCGAAATACAATTTAAAATCTAACAATCTGACAATTCAAAAGTCATCGAATTCAACAATCTAATTTTCTTCCATGAATACAATTCAAGCCATAATTCTTGCTATTATCGAAGGTATTACAGAATTTCTTCCCGTTTCCTCAACTGGGCATATGATTATTGCGTCGTCCTTTTTTGGAATTGCACAGGACGATTTTACAAAATTATTTACCATTGTCATTCAATTAGGAACGATACTATCTGTGATAGTTCTCTATTTTAAACGCTTTTTTCAATCCATCGATTTTTATTTTAAATTATTGGTTGCATTTATACCAGCGGTAATTTTTGGTTTATTATTAAGTGATTTTATTGATGGTTTACTCGAAAACCCTATTACAGTTGCTGTTTCTTTAATCATTGGTGGCTTTTTATTACTGAAAGTTGACGATTGGTTTGGCAATTCTGAAGGGACTGAAATTTCCTATACTACCGCCTTTAAAATTGGATTATTTCAATGTTTGGCGATGATTCCGGGAGTTTCAAGAAGTGGAGCCAGCATCGTTGGCGGAATGACTCAAAAATTATCTCGAACAACGGCTGCGGAATTTTCATTTTTCTTAGCGATTCCAACCATGTTAGGTGCAACACTTAAAAAATCATATGACTATTACAAAGCCGGTTTTGAACTTTCTCAAGATCAAGTCAATTTATTAATTATTGGAAATGTAGTTGGTTTTATTGTTGCCTTAATTGCCATAAAATCATTTATTGGTTTCTTAACGAAGCACGGATTTAAAATTTTCGGTTTTTATAGAATTGTTGCCGGACTTGCCATTTTATTGATTCACTTCTTTGTTCAAAAATTAACCGTAATCTAACATGACAGCGGAAGAAATTTTAGAAGGAAAAGTTATCTTAATTGACAAACCTTTAAAATGGTCTTCATTTCAAGCGGTGAATAAATTAAAATACACTTTGAAACGCGAATTAAATCTTCCTAAAAAATTTAAAATTGGTCATGCCGGAACATTAGATCCTTTAGCCACCGGATTATTGATTATTTGTACAGGAAAATTCACCAAGCGAATTACCGAAATTCAAGGACAAGCCAAAGAATATACCGGAACGTTCTATTTAGGAGCCACCACTCCATCTTACGATTTAGAAACGGAAATGGATGAAAATTTTTCAATTGATCATATTAATGAAACATTGATTCATCAGACTTTACCTCTATTTATTGGCGAAATTGACCAAAAACCACCTGTTTTTTCGGCCATCAAAAAAGACGGAATTCGCATGTATGAACACGCTCGTGCCGGTGCTGAAGTTGAAATGCAGAGCCGAAAAACCACAATTCACGAATTTGAAATAACCCGAATTGAATTACCCGAAATTGATTTTAGAGTCGTTTGCAGTAAAGGAACTTATATTCGTTCATTAGCTCATGATTTTGGAAAAGCTCTGAACTCCGGTGCTCATTTAACAGTTTTACGACGTACAAAAATTGGCGATTATTCAGTTGAAAATGGAGTTTCGCCGGATGATTTTGAGAATAAAATCAAAAAAAATGGCTAAGTTCATACTATTTTTTCTACTTTTCAGTTGGTTTGTTTTTCCTCAAAAAACAAGTTTGAGAAACGGCGATTTACTGTTTCAAAAAATGAATTGTGGCGAATTGTGTGATGCCATTCATGCGGTAACAGACGGTTTTAATGGCAATGATTTCAGTCATCTCGGTTTAGTTGTCATCGAAAATGATTCTGTTTTCATCATCGAAGCAGCCGGAAATGCCGTTCGAAAAGTCACGTTGGAACAATTCACAAAAAATACTGAAACCACCATGTTAATTGGAAGAGTAAAATTGAAATACAAAAAACTAATTCCAAAAGTGATTTCATTTTCCAAACAACAAATCGGAATTCCGTATGATGATGATTATTTATACGATAACGGTAAATATTATTGTTCCGAATTGATTTACGATGCTTTTTTAAATGCTTACGGAAAACCCTTTTTTGAATTGCAACCCATGACCTTCAAACAACCTGAATCAAATGAGTTTTTCTCGGCTTGGGTAGACTATTATCAAAACCTAAAAATAGAAATTCCGGAGGGAGAACTAGGTTGCAACCCGGGCGGAATTTCTACTTCGAATAAAATTAAAATAGTGGGGAAATTAAACTAATTGCTTTTCAACCTTTTCAACCAAAGCTATAATTTCCTTTTGTGTACTTATGCCTTTATCGTGCAAATACCATTTTTGTAATTCGGTTTTAGCAGTTTCATCCACTACGCCATGCCGAGTTTTATAATCTAAAATTAAATTTTTGGCTCCTTCCGGTCTTGGTCCCCAATCACTCAAAACGGTTAAAGTTTCTGCATCCAAAATCAATAATTTAGGGATGGCTTTTCCGCCATTGGTTAAAAATTGATTCATTAAGGCTTCGTTTTCATCTCTAAGAACAATTCGTAAATCAATTTTTTCTGAAAGTTCAGCCATTTTATGGATGATTGGTAATAGTTGAGCGGCATCACCACACCATCCTTCGGATATTACAATCCAAATATAATTAGCTTGTAAATTCTCTAATGATTGAGCAACTCTCTCAGTAATTTGAATGGTCTTTTCTAATCGATTCATGCGAACTTCATTCAGTTCACTATATTTTGTTAGGCTTTCCGACTGTTCGTTTCCAGTTGATTTTCCTTCTTTCAACAAATTGGCAACATGTTCACGATAGGTAAAATAACTATAACTTTTAACTAAACTACTTTTGATAATCTCTTGCATGATTGGATGAATTTCGGTGCAAAAATATAATTTATTTTGAGTTTAAACGGTAACGTTTGTGACAGTTATTAATTAAATGTAATTTTGGAACTATATGGAAATGAAATCAAAAAATATAGGTTTAGTACTCTCGGGTGGCGGATCAAAAGGTTTAGCCCATGCCGGTGTTTTGCAATTTTTGGAAGAACAACACATCAAACCTAACCAAATCGCCGGAAGCAGTGCGGGTTCTATTGTTGCAGCATTGTATAGTTTTGGTAAATCACCTCAGGAAATTTTAGCCTTTTTTCAGTCGATTTATTTCTTTCATTGGAAACATTTCACCTTTACCAAAGCCGGAATTATTGATAGCGAGTCGTTTAAAAAATATTTTAGTGATGTTTTTGGAGAAAAAACATTAGGTGATTTAGCTATTCCTATTCATATTACGGCGACTGATTTGGTGAAAGGAAAAATTAAAATCTTTGACAAAGACACTAAAATAATTGATGCTATTTTAGCTTCCAGTGCGTTTCCTGGAATTATTTCGCCTTATGTGATTGATGATAATTGGTATAGCGATGGCGGAATTCTGAATCATTTTCCTACCGATATTTTACAGGGAAGATGTGACTTTATTATTGGTGTATATGTGAGTCCGATTCAAAAAATAGAATCGAAAGACTTGAATTCCATTAAAGCCGTCACTTCCAGAGCATTTGATTTGTTGACGGCCAACACAACGATGCAAAAATTTAATCTGTGTGATTGGGTAATTGAACCGGAAGATTTATCAAATTACAGTACGTTTGAAACGAACAAAGTTAAAATGGAAGCCATTTACCAACTGGGTTATGAAGCGGCAAAAAATTCTTTTACAGATTTTCAGGCATTGATTGAAAATAGATAAACTACTCTGTTTTTATATTGATAAAATCAATAATTCTTTATATTTGCACCACAAAAATCTTTTAAATGAAATATAAAAGAATACTTCTAAAACTAAGTGGAGAAGCTTTAATGGGTGAACGTCAATACGGCATCGACCCTAAAAGATTAGCAGAATATGCTCAAGAAATTAAACAAATTCACGATCAAGGAGTAGAGATTGCCATCGTGATTGGTGGTGGAAATATTTTTAGAGGGATAGCCGGAGCAAGTAATGGAATGGACAGAGTGCAAGGCGATTATATGGGAATGCTAGCCACCGTTATCAATGGAATGGCTTTGCAAGGAGCATTGGAAGAAGCCGGAATGTTAACTCGTTTGCAAACCGCTTTAAAAATCGAAGCGATTGCAGAACCGTATATCAAAAGAAGAGCCGTTCGTCATTTAGAAAAAGGCAGGATTGTAATTTTTGGAGCAGGAACCGGGAATCCTTACTTTACAACAGATACTGCGGCCGTTTTAAGAGGAGTTGAAGTAGGTGCCGATGTAATTTTAAAAGGAACTCGCGTAGACGGTGTGTATAATGCCGATCCGGAAAAGCACAAAGATGCCGTAAAATTTGATTATATTTCGTTTGAAGACGTATTGAGCAAAGGATTAAATGTAATGGATACCACCGCTTTTACGTTAAGTCAGGAAAATAAATTGCCTATTATCGTGTTTGATATGAATAAACCGGGTAATTTATTGAAAGTTTGTAATGGTGAAACCATTGGAACAACCGTTACAATTTAATGTAGGTTTTTGAATAATAGATTTCGATTAAAAAATATACTATCATGACAGAAGAAATAGATTTTATCATTGATACCGCAAAAGAACACATGGATGGTTCGATTGCACATTTAGAAAAAGAATTTTTAAATATTAGAGCCGGGAAAGCTTCGCCTCAAATGCTGGGTGGTGTTTTTGTAGATTATTACGGTTCTCAGACACCGCTTTCACAAGTGGCTAATATCAATGTACCGGATGCCAGAACCATTACGGTTACACCTTGGGAAAAAAGCATGTTACAACCTATTGAAAAAGCGATTATGATTGCCAATTTAGGCTTTAACCCAATGAATAACGGAGATAACATCATCATTTCTGTACCACCATTGACAGAAGAACGCCGAAGAGACTTGGTTAAACAAGCCAAATCAGAAGCGGAAGATGCCAAAATCGGAATCAGAAATGCTAGAAAAGATGCCAATACAGACATCAAAAAAGAAGAGAAAAACGGAACCTCGGAAGATATTTGCAAAACAGCTGAAGAAAGCATTCAAAAATTAACCGATGCATATATCAAAAAAATAGATGACATCCTCGCCGTTAAAGAAGCTGAAATCATGAAAGTATAAATGGAAATCCACTTGAAAAAGTGGATTTTTTGTTTTAATCAAGTACATTTGTGATTCGCATTTTTTATAACACATGAAGTACCTCGCTTTTCTTTTTCTTTTTTGCTCATTTTGTGTTCAGGCACAATTTCGAGTAACCGGAATTATTAAAGACGAAGCATCAAAAAAACCATTGCCTTTTGCTACCATTCAATCTTCATCCGGCAGAACTACAATTGCTGATATTAACGGGCAATTTGAATTCATTAGTTCAACAGTAGGTGAAAAAATGGTTATTTCATATGTTAATTTTAGAAGTAAAGAATTTACAATTGACAAAACCAATCACTATTCAGTTTTTCTTCAGAGTAAAACAAAACTATCTGATAATGAAATAAATGAAAGTCAAAAAAAAGCTGAATCTTTTCTAAATAGAGTTTACCATTCCATTGAATTGAACAATCCCAAAAAAGCCCTTTCAACCTATCAATACAAAGGCTATAATAAGATTGTTGTCACAGCACATCCGGATTCCATAAAAGGAAAAATTGATACCATCAAAAAATTTCGTAAAATTAAAATTGATTCCACAGATTTTAAATTCCAAAAATTGATTCGAAAACAACATTTATTTGTTACTGAAAAAGTCTCGTTATTTCAATTTAGCAATGATAAATTCAAAGAAACGGTTTTAGCTTCACAAATGTCCGGTTTTAAAAGTCCGATTTATGAAGTGATTGGTTTTAACCTCCAATCTTCCTCTGTTTATGAACCACGTTATGAATTATTGGAAACAAAATATGTCAATCCTATTTCCAAATCGGGTCTTCGTGATTATCAATTTGAATTAATTGACACTATTCAAATTTCTAACCGACCAACCGTTTTGGTATATTTTAAAAACAAAAAACAAATAAATAAAAAAGGATTAGAAGGATTGCTTTTTATTGATCAGGAAAATTTTGCTGTAGCCAAAGCCATCATGCGAGTTCGTGGAATAATCGATTTAACGGCAGTTCATGAATTTGAATATCTTTCCAATGAAAAAATATGGTTCCCTACTGTTTATGAACTAAAAATTATCAAAGGGAAAAATGATGACCCAATCAAAATCCTAGGAGGAACTATCGAATTTGAAGGAGAATATGATGAATTGGGTACAAAACGAGAAAAATCTGCTTCTGATTATTCTTATCTCCAATCTAAAACATTTTATTATGATAGAGAAATAAATAAACCCTTTACCATTGATAGAAATTCTGTAGCTATTGAAATTGATGAGGATGTTGCTAAAAAAGACACCACTTTTTGGATAAAAAACAGAAAAGAACGCTTTACCAAAAGAGACCGTAACACCTTTGCTGTGAAAGACAGTTTAGCTTTTTTTAAGGGAATAAATGCCAAGCTTTTTTTTGGCAGAAAAATTATTAACGGTTATGTTCCGCTTGGATTTTTTGACTTTGACCTAAGGTATTTAATGAGTTATAACAATTATGAAGGTTTCCGATTTGGTCTGGGAGGAATAACTAATGAGCGTTTTTCCAAAAATTATAAATTGGATGGATATCTTGCCTATGGATTAAAAGATGATAAGTTAAAATATCATTTTGGAGGCACGACTCGGGTAGGAAATTTTTCAAACACATGGGCCGGTTTTTCCTATACGGATGATGTACAGGAGATTGGTAGTACTAAATTTAATATTGACAAACGAGTTTTTAAAATCTATGATCCTCGACCTATCAATGTTAGCACCTTTTACAATCATCGAACCTGGAAAGGTTATGTTGAAACCAATTTTTTACCCAAAACAGAAAGCATTTGGCAATTGAATCATTCCAAGATTCAACCATTATTTAACTATGCCTTTTTTGATGGTGAAGCACTATATAATCGCTATGACATGACAACCGCCTCTGTTTCAATTCAGTGGAATCCTTTTAGCGATTACATGCACACACCAAGCGGGAAAATTGAAATTGAAAAACGCTATCCCAAATTTACTTTTCAGTTTACAGAATCACTACCAAAATTTTTAGGTAATGATTTTAAGTTTGGAAAAATTGATGTCCGTGCTGAATATGAAAAGCAATTTATAAACGGGCAAAAATCAATGGTTTTAATACAAGCCGGCTATGCACATGGCGACATTCCATTGACGCATTTATACAACAACTCTCCCAATAACTTAGATCGGGAAGTGCTTTTACAACGTATTACTGTGGCGGGCAAAAACAGTTTTGAAACGATGCGTTTTAATGAATTTTTTTCAAGTCAATATATCATGTTCCATTTTAAACACGGTTTTAAACGAGTTAAATTGTTTAATAAAGTAAAACCATCTTTAGTATTGGTAAGTCGAATGACATGGGGAAGTATGAAAAAACCTGAACAACATGTTGGACTGAATTATAAAACCATTAATGATGGCTATTTTGAATCAGGTATCGAATTAAACCAAATTTTTAGTGGCTTGGGTTTAGCCGGATTTTATCGTTATGGCCCAAACCAATTAAGTCGATTTGAAGACAATATAGCCATTAAATTAACCTTTACACTTGACTTAGGCTTATAATTAAAGTACTTTTTAGTGATTATTTTAAAGATTAAATTACACTTAATTCCATCTATTTAGTATTGATTTCACTACCTTTGCATCCGTTAAAATAATTGTATGGCTAAATGGTTTAGCGTAGGTTTTTGGGAATCCATTGCCCGAATAATCCTTAGAAACAGAATCACAATTCTTTCCATGGTTTTTCTATTGACAGTGTTTTTGGCACTGCAATGGAAACACATGCGTTTTACTTATACAGAAGCCAATCTGCTGCCTGACCATCATGAGATAAATGAACAATACAATCAATTTCTAGATAAATTTGGTGAAGAAGGAAATCTGATTATTATTGGAATTCAGGATTCAACTTTTTTTACCCCGAAGCAATTTGGTGCTTGGAACACTTTAATGTCTAACTTAAAAAAATCAAAAGAAGTTGAATTAATTATTTCGGTAGATGATTTAAAAAAACTTAATAAAAACGAAACATCAGAAACGTTTGAATTGGTTGATTTTATTGATACAATTAAAATAAATAACTTAAAATATTTACAAGAAAAACGCGAAGAACTCTTTCAAAATCTTCCTTTCTATGAACATTTATTGTACAGCAAAAAATCCGGAACCATTAGAGCGGCTATTTATTTGGACAAGAAAATTGTAAACACTATTACACGAAAGGATTTTGTTGTAAAAAAATTAATTCCTCAAATTGAGGATTTTGAAACGAATACAAAAATTGATTTAAAAGTCTCGGGAATGCCTTACATCCGAACACTCAATTCACAAAACATTGTAGATGAAATCGGCATTTTTATTGGTGCAGCTCTTTTAGTTACCTCATTGATTTTCTTCTTCTTTTTCAGAAGTTTCAGAGCTACTTTTATCTCGATGTGTGTAGTGATAATTGGTGTGATGTGGGCATTTGGAACGTTGGGATTATTGGGGTTTGAAATCACCGTTTTAACCGCCATCATTCCGCCATTAATCATTGTAATTGGGATTCCAAACTGTATTTTTCTTATCAATAAATACCAACAAGAAGTAAAAAAGCACGGCAATCAAGCCAAATCATTACAACGTGTTATTTCCAAAGTTGGTAATGCAACCTTGATGACCAATTTGACTACAGCGGCAGGATTTGCAACATTTATTGTTACCGATAGTGAATTGTTAACAGAGTTTGGAATTATTGCCTCCATTAATATTATTTTATTGTTTATACTCTGTTTATTGGTAATTCCGATTATTTACAGTTTCATGCCTTTGCCAAAAGACAAACATTTGGAGCATCTCAACAAAACATATACTAAGACATTTGTAAATTGGACTGAAAAAACAGTCAAAAATCATAATATTTCCATCTATATCACATCCATTATTCTTCTTGTACTGAGCATTATTGGCATCTATCAAATGAGAATTTCCGGCAGTTTAATTGAAGACATGCCCAAAAAAACAGGTTTCTTTCAAGATATTTTATTTTTTGAAAAAGAGTTTGATGGCGTCATGCCACTAGAAATAATGATTGACACCAAACGAAAAAAAGGTGTCATGAAACTATCTACTTTACAAAAAATGGAAGAGGTGCAAGAAATCATTAGTGAAATTCCGGAACTCTCTCAACCGATGTCGGTTGTAAATGTTGTAAAGTATTCTAAACAGGCCTATTACAATGGCAATCCTGATTATTATGAATTGCCCACTGCTCAAGAGCAAGGATTCATTTTAAGCTATGCCAAAAATACAACGCAAAACAGTAAAGAAAATTTCATGAAAAGTTATGTGGATTCCACCGGTCAATATGCCAGAATCACCACTTTTATGAAAGACATTGGCACTGATAAAATGGAAAAAATTGAAGAAAAATTGTGGGATAAAATCAATAAAGTTTTTCCTCCCGATCGATATACAGTTACTTTGACAGGAAAAGCATTAGTATTTCAAAAAGGGACAAATTATTTGGTAACCAACTTGGTGCTTTCTTTACTATTCGCCATTGTGCTGATTTCACTTTTCATGGCATATTTGTTCCGATCTTTTAAAATGGTGCTTATTTCCTTAATTCCAAACCTATTACCGTTGATAATTACGGCCGGACTTATGGGCTATTTGGGTGTTCCTATAAAACCATCAACTATATTAGTATTTAGTATTGCTTTCGGAATTTCCGTTGATGATACAATTCACTTCTTAGCCAAATACCGCCAAGAATTACAAGCTAATAACTGGAAAATCAGAAAATCGGTATTTAATGCTTTGCGAGAAACCGGTGTAAGTATGTTTTATACTTCTATTGTTCTGTTCTTTGGGTTTTCAGTATTTATGATTTCCAGTTTTGGAGGTACAGTTGCTTTGGGTGGATTAGTTTCAACTACTTTACTATTTGCAATGTTGTCTAATTTATTACTATTACCGGCATTATTATTATCATTAGAAAAAACAATTGCAAACCAAGAAGAATTTCTTCAACCTACCATTGACATTTTGGTGGAAGACGACAAAGAAACAGAGACTAAATCTTAGTCAAAAAAATCAAAATCTAGTATATTTGCATAGTAAATTAAAACAAAATGAAGAAGCACACGAAAGTAAACGAATTACTAACTGCCACTCCTATTTTAACTGAAGTAACCGTAAAAGGTTGGGTTAGAACTTTTAGAAATAATCAATTTATTGCTTTAAATGATGGTTCCACAATAAATAATATCCAATGTGTAGTTGATTTTGAAAACACACCGGAAGAAACTTTAAAAAGAATTACAACCGGTTCAGCAGTTTCGTTAATAGGAACCTTGACTGAAAGTAAAGGAGCCGGTCAAAGAGTAGAAATTCAGGTTTCAAAAATTGAAATTTTAGGTGATTCGGATGCAGAAAAATATCCAATGCAACCCAAAAAACATTCATTAGAATTTCTGAGAGAAAATGCTCATTTACGTGTACGAACCAATGCCTTTGGAGCAATTATGCGAGTGCGTTCTACATTATCGTTTGCTGTTCATCAATATTTTCAAGAAAGAGGTTTTTACTATGTGAATACGCCAATCATTACAGGTTCTGATGCTGAAGGTGCCGGAGAAATGTTCAAAGTAACCGCACTACCATTCGATAACACCCCTAGAACGGAAGAAGGAAATGTGAACTACAAAGAAGACTTTTTTGGTAAAGAAACCAACCTTACCGTTTCCGGACAATTGGAAGCCGAAACCTATGCCATGGCTTTAGGTCAGGTGTATACGTTTGGACCAACTTTTAGAGCTGAAAATTCAAACACATCTCGCCATTTAGCTGAATTTTGGATGATTGAACCGGAAGTAGCGTTCAATGAATTGGCGGATAATATGGATTTAGCGGAGGATTTTATTAAATATGTTATCAAATATACTGTTGAAAAACACGAAGACGATTTGAAGTTTTTAGAACAACGTTTATTGGATGAAGAAAAAAACAAACCACAAGCCGAACGCAGTGAAATGAGTTTGTTGGAAAAATTAAATTTTGTTTTGGAAAATAATTTCAAACGTGTTACGTATACCGAAGCAATTGATATTTTAAGAAATTCAAAACCAAATAAGAACAAAAAATTCCAGTATTTAATTGAAGAATGGGGTGCCGATTTACAAAGTGAGCACGAACGCTTTTTAGTTGAAAAACACTTTAAATGCCCCGTTATTTTATATGATTATCCTGCAAAAATAAAAGCGTTTTATATGCGTTTGAATGATAATACTGAACCCGGAAAAGAAACCGTTCGAGCCATGGATATTTTATTCCCGGGAATTGGTGAAATTGTAGGTGGTTCACAAAGAGAAGAACGCCATGACGTCTTGGTTGAAAAAATGAAAGCATTAGGAATTGACGAAGAAGAATTATGGTGGTATTTAGATACGCGTCGTTTTGGAACAGCAGTGCACTCCGGATTTGGATTAGGATTTGAACGATTAGTACTTTTTGTTACCGGAATGACTAATATTCGCGATGTGATACCATTTCCGAGAACACCGCAGAATGCAGAGTTTTAAAAATGTTTCACGTTTCAGGTTTCAAGTTATTTTTAGTTCAGCAACTTGAAACCTGAAATCTTAAACTTTTAAACAACTATTTTTAAAATGTTAAAACAAAATCTACAGTTCAAATTATCTCAAAAATTATCTCCTCAACAAATTCAGTTGATGAAGTTGATTCAATTGCCAACGCAAGCATTTGAACAACGATTGAAAGAGGAAATGAATGAAAACCCGGCTTTAGAAGGCGGAAAAGAGGAAGATGACTATGCAGATGAGTTTGAGAAAGAAGAATTTGACGATTACGAAGAAGATGAATATGATCGAATTGATGCAGAAGACATTAACATCGACGAATACTTAAGTAACGACGAAACACCTGATTATAAACTTCAAGCCAATAATTATAGTGATGATGACGAAGACCGAGAAACACCTTTTGCTGCTCCGGTTACTTTTCACCAAGATTTGATTAATCAATTGAACACTTTTATTCTTTCAGAGGAAGATAGAGAGATAGCAGAATTTTTGGTTGGAAGTATAGATGACATGGGTTACATACGTAGATCCGTTTCAGACATTGTAGATGATTTAGCCTTTACGCAAGGTATTTATACTGATGAAGAATCAGTTGAACGCATTTTACACATTGTGCACGAATTAGAACCTTCAGGTGTGGGTGCACGCGATTTGCAAGAATGTTTATTATTGCAGCTCAAACATAAAACACCAACTGAATCGGTTAATTTGGCCATTGATATTATTGAAAATCAGTTTGAACAATTTACAAAAAAACATTACGATAAATTGCTTCATAAATACGGGGTTTCGCAAGATCAGCTTAAAAAAGCAATTGAAGAAATTGAAAAATTGAACCCAAAACCGGGTGGTGCTTTTACCGGAAATAATAAAATGGTTGAACATGTTGTTCCCGATTTTACTATTCGAATTGTGGAAGGAGAACTTGAACTTTTACTTAATGGGAGAAACGCACCTGAGCTTCATGTTTCCAAAGATTACCAAGACATGTTGCAAACCTACAAAGATTCTCGTGATAAATCGAATGCCCAAAAAGATGCCGTTCAATTTATCAAACAAAAATTAGATTCGGCAAAATGGTTTATTGATGCGATTAGACAACGTCAGGAAACATTGTTTGTAACCATGAATGCCATCATGCATTATCAACAAGAATATTTTTTAGAAGGCGATGAAACAAAGCTTCGGCCAATGATTTTAAAAGACATTGCCGATATGATTGGTTTAGATATTTCAACTGTTTCCAGAGTAGCCAATAGTAAATATGTGGAAACCCCGTATGGAACAAAACTTATCAAAGAATTTTTTTCAGAAGCCATGAAGAATGACCAAGGGGAAGATGTATCTACCTTGGAAATTAAAAAAATTCTTCAAAATGTCATTGAAGAAGAAGACAAGCAAAAACCGCTTCCCGATGATCAATTGGCTGAAATTTTAAAGGAAAAAGGTTATCCCATTGCCCGAAGAACTGTTGCAAAATACCGCGAACAATTAGACATTCCGGTGGCTCGAATGCGGAAAAAAATATAATTTTTTTGAAAAACATTCTCCCCATATTCTCGTATCTTTTTCATCCGCTTTTTATTTCGGTTTATGCGGCAGCTTTCTTTTTTATTTTATTTTTGGATTTCTTTGTCATGCAAGAAATCTACTTGTATATGATTCAAATAATAATCATTACTGTATTGATTCCAATTTCCTTATTTTATCTTCTCTTGTCTTTGGGAAAAGTAGATTCCATAATGATTGTTCAACTTTCTCAACGAAAATTTCCCTTGATGGTAAATTGTATTTTGCTATTAATTCTTACTCAAAAAAGTATAACAATTGATAGAATTCCTGAATTATATTTTTTCTTTTTCGGAGCTTTTTGGAGTACAGTTTTAGCGATAATATTGCTCTTCCTTAAAATAAAAGCAAGTTTACATATGCTTGGGATGGCAACATTAACATTTTTTATTATTGGATTAAGTTCAAAAGTAGAAGTCCCCTTACTTTACACAATAGCAACTTTCATAACCCTTAACGGATTCGTAGCTTCTTCACGATTACAAATGAAAGCTCACACATTTTTTGAATTGATAATCGGATTTTTTTGTGGAGCAATACCTCAATTTTGCATGTGGTATTTTTGGTTATAAGATATAAAATTGTAAGCCTAAATTTAAGGTACTTAACTCCATAGCTCTGCCTTCAAACTTTGCTTCAGATTTAAAAATCGTATTCAAACCATAGTACGCATAAAAATTCCAAGTGTTATATCCGGTTGCGAGGTAAACACCATATTGAAAAGCATTAAAATTTTCGTTATTATTAATTTTGATATTGCCTTCACTAGCAATAAAACGAGAATTATTGTAGAGCATGTAACTTAATTTTATCCCCGTATAAAGCCTGAAAAACTTATGTGATTCTGGTGTGGAAGTTCGCCATCTTAATTCTATTGGAAGATCAAAATTTATAAATGAAAATTGGTTTTTTTTGTAAGCAACATCATTATCGATTCTGGTAAATGTATAAGTATTTTCATTTTTAGAAATTAATAAATTTTGATTGTAAGCTTGATATGCAAACCCAAAACCAACAGCCACAGCCATTGTTCTGTTTTTATTAATTGGCATATCACGTAGAAAACCTAAATGAAGTCCGGTTGAAAATCCGTCTTGAGAAATTCCGCTGGGTTTATTTTGAAATAAGTTATAGGTAAAACCAAAATAGAATTGGTCTTCACGGTATAATGAATCGATTTTCTTTTCAAAGTACAATGTGTCTTGTGCGAATAATGTACACGAAAAGAGAAACATAAAAATAGTAATTTTCATAAAAGTCAAATCTGAATATAAAATTACAAAAAAAGCCACGCAAACGCGTGGCTTATGTATTTAAAATTATTGAATTAATTCGTTACTTTACCTTGATTGGTTGTATAATTAATTTTTAAAGCTTCAACTTTTCTTAATTCCTGTTTAATTTCTGTAACAAGACCCATTTTAACTTCTTTATCTACTTTGAGAGAAGTCGTTAAAACATTTTCTAATTCAGGTGGTCTTGCCGCTCTTTCTGCCAAAACAAAATTTCTTATCTCAGAAACATCAGAAAGACGATCATTCAATTGAATACGAGCCCCCTCACCATATTGTGAACGGTATTTTTCATGGGGTTTTCCGGCAAAAATAAACATCACACGGTCTTTCTTTTCCAGTTTCGTAACTTGATCAGCTTTCGGCAAAGAGTTTTGAATCTTCAAATCATTGTCTTTCATCACAGTTGCAACCATAAAGAAAAACAACAACATAAATACAATATCCGGTAAAGACGCTGTAGAAATTGCCGGCACATCGCCCCCTTTTTTCTTTTTAAATTTAGACATACTTCTAAAATTTATATTAATTACGTTTAGGCTCAGCTTCAGAAAGCTTTTGTGGAAACAAGGCTTGAATATCTTTAATTAAAGGCTCAATCTTTTCACGTTGAGCATCTCTCGTTTTCGGATCATCAAACATAGCTTCTAACTCACGAAATGTTTTACCGTATTTAGCCATACACTCTCTATCTCTTAAAAAGTAATAGGCTGCAACAAGTTCATTTTGAACGGAAATATAAGCTTCGTAAGAGGTTTCCGCGTCATTCTGAAGGGATATAACAGCTTTATCTGGATTATCAGATGAAGTTACATCTCTTGCTCCTTTGCAATAAGCACAGGTACCATCACCACCATTATCAAGAAAATCGATAGCTGCTTGTCTTAAATCATTAAGATCCATTGGTCTATCATCAACTAGTAATTGATCGTTTTTATTAATCAATACAGTAAAAATGTTTTTTTCTTTAATTTCAGGTGGGTCAATAACATCCTCAATCGGAGGCAACTTACGGTTAATCCCCTGATCGGTTTGAATCGTTGTGGTCACCAAGAAGAAAATCAACAGCAGGAACGCAATATCTGCCATCGATCCGGCATTCACTTCCGGTGCACCAGCTCTGTTTTTTCTTGCCATTTTTTACTTTTTTATTCTTTTATATCCTGAGAAAAACATCAATCCCAAAGCCGCAACTGCTAATATATAAAAAGCGTTTAGACCTGTACTGACCATTTTAGAGCCAAACGAAGAAACCTCACCACCATCTTTTAATGGCACCGGTGTTCCGTCAGCAAAAATAAAGGCTATTAGAATAACACCTAAAAACGCTCCAACACTGATAAGTGTTTTTTTCAAATCTTTTGAAGCAAGATTTTTAAGTGTATAAATTAATACCAATACAATTGCTATGAGTAGTGTTAAATAGGCAACATAAATAAATGGTTCAATCATTCCACCTTCCTTGGTGTCAGATGCCATAATTGTTGCCAGAAACACAATAGAAATTATACTTAATACAATAACTACTAATCTGGATAACTTTTTTAAGTTCATACTGATAGTTATTTTAAATTATTTTTTGTTTTTATAATCTACAAGGATATCAACTAAACTGATAGAAGCATCTTCCATATCGTTTACAATTGAATCGATTTTTGCAATAATATAGTTATAGAATACTTGAAGAATCATCGCAACAATTAGACCAAATACCGTTGTTAATAACGCTACTTTAATACCACCCGCTACAAGTGATGCATCCATGTTACCGGCAGCTTCAATTTTATCAAACGCTTGAATCATCCCGATTACAGTTCCCATGAACCCTAACATCGGTGCTAACGCGATAAACAATGAAATCCAAGATACGTTTTTCTCTAATTGACCCATTTGTACACCACCATAAGATACAACTGCTTTTTCAGCTGATTCTACACCGTGATCGATACGATCTAAACCTTGGTAGAAGATAGACGCAACCGGACCTGCTGTATTTCTACAAACTTCTTTAGCAGCATTTACACCACCTGATTGAAGAGCATCTTCCACATCTTTGATTAATTTTTTTGAATTTGTTGTAGAAAGATTTAAATAAATAATTCTTTCAATAGCAATAGCCAAACCTAAAATCAAACATAACAAAACGATCCCCATAAAACCAGGACCCCCTTGAATAAATCTTTCTTTTAACTCTTGCGTAAAGGGTTTGTCAGCAGTTGTAGTATCATCATCAGCAGTATCTACAGCCGCTGCTTCTTCTACAGGAGCTGGTGCTGCTGCTTCAACAGCCGGCTCAGTTGTTTGAGTTGTGTCTTCTTGTGCTTGAACTGTTCCAAACGTCATTAGACCTGTGATTGCCAAAATAGAAAATAATCTTTTCATTGCTTTTGTTCTTAATTTAATTAGTTAATCAGGTTAAAGGTATAAATTTATTTTTAATTTTATTACACATTATAAAAAAATGGCGGAGAGAAAGGGATTCGAACCCTTGATACCCTTTTGGAGTATACACACTTTCCAGGCGTGCTCCTTCGACCACTCGGACACCTCTCCTCATTGCTTACAACGTATTTTAAGAGTGCCAAATAACAAAAAAAAACTCACCTAGAAAAATTAATTTTGTTATTTTTATGACAATTCGCCTCGCAAAGATGTTTCAAAAATGGTTTTGAACACTTTAGCAGAAACATTTTGTCCTAAAAGGTACATCAATTTGGTGATGGCTGCCTCTGTAGTAATGTCTTTTCCTGAGATAACTCCTATCTTTTTAAGATAAGTACTCGTTTCATATTGCCCCATATTGACACTACCACCGGAACATTGTGTCACATTTATAACGTAAATTCCTTTTTTTATTGCCTTTTTCAAGATGGAAATAAACCATTCTTCGGTGGGAGCGTTCCCGGCACCATAGGTTTCCAGCACAACTCCTTTCAGATTTGGTATTTCAAATAAAGAAGCTAATACATTCTCATTGAGTCCGGGAAACATTTTTATTATGGCTACATTGGAGTCTAACTCTTTGTGAACCATCATTTTTTTTGTTGAGCTTCCCTGAAAAAGTGACTCATTATTAATTTTGATATGCACTCCAGACTCTGCCAAAGCAGGAAAATTGGGTGATGCAAATGCCTTAAAATGTTCCGCATTAATTTTACTGGTTCGATTTCCTCGGTATAATTTGTATTCAAAATAAAGACAAACTTCTTTAAAGACAGATTTTCCTTTTTGTTTTAAGGAAGCGATTTGAATGGCTGTAATTAAATTTTCTTTAGCATCTGTCCGCAAATCACCAATTGGCAATTGAGAACCGGTAAACACAATCGGTTTGGATAGGTTCTCAAACATAAAACTCAAAGCAGAAGCAGAATACGACATCGTATCGGAACCATGAAGCACCACAAATCCATCAAATTTTTCGTAATTGTCTTCAATAATTTGAGCCATTTCTATCCACTTTTGCGGATTCATATTCGAAGAATCAATTGGCTTTTCAAATGAAATGGTTTCAATATCGCAGTCCAATTGCTTTAATTCAGGAATCCGTTGGAGTAACTTTTTAAAATTAAATGCTTTTAACGCACCGGTTTCAAAATCCTTCATCATTCCGATGGTTCCACCGGTATAAATCAAAAGTATGTTGGCTTTAGAATGCATCGTGGTATTTCATCTTATTAGTCACCGGATTTGCATACATAGCAAGGAAGCTTTCCACCATTTTTGGATTGTTGGCATCAATTTTCATTTCCAATCTTCTTTCAAACAATGATTTTTCTTCTTCGGTATACAAATGGCGGTATTGATTGGTTTTATGCATTAAATCATAAGCAATAAAGTTAGTTGGCCATAGCTTATAAGAACTCAAAATAGAATCATCAATCACTTGTGCCAAAGCCTGAATTTGGCGATTGGAATTTTCTTCCTGCTGCTTAAGTTGATCTATTTCTGTTTGCAAAATATCGCCTACATGCATGTGGATCCGCTTTTTTTGTCCCATAATACCACTCAGCAATGTAATAAAATCTTCATTTTTCTCCTTAATATATACTTCATTATTCGCTTCAGCCATCAGTTGGGGCATTTTTAAAGCATCGGTTGGATCGTATTCATAGGAAATAGAAACGGGGACAATTTTTATTTTCTTAAAATAGTCCATTACATTTTGCTCATCAGAACCCATTCCAAGCATTTTTAAAACACCTTGATGGGTAGCATCGTTACCGTCTTTTGTTCTGCCTTCACGTTGAGCTATCCAAACGGAACGATTTTCTCGTAATAATAACTGACCGATGTATTCGGACATTAATTTGGAACTTTGTAACAACTCCCTTGGAGGCAACCCTCTTTGAACCAAAAAATTACGGTTCAATTTAGATAATTTAAGCAAAAAATCTTTCTTCACTAGATTATCGCCAATGGCAGATGCTGTCATCACCAAACCATGTTGATACAATGCTACATTTAGTAATGATGTATCCAAGATTATATCACGATGATTAGAAATAAAAAGGTAGGACGTGTTTTTTTCCAACTTTTCAAAACCGGAAGTTGTTAGCCCATCTGAACTGCGTTCAAGTACTTTTTGGACTGAATGATAAACGAAATTTATCTGAAAATCTCTGATTGAATGCGTTTTTTGAAGTTGGTCTATCCAAACTTTTTCCTCCACATCAGGAAAAGTAAAATTCATCAACGCTTTCATCATAGGGTGATGAATCACTGAACGAATTCCATCGTTTACTTCACTGTCGTAATAAGGTCGAATCGTATCAAATTTTGACATTAATCAGCTATTTAATGCACAAATGAACAAAAAAAATGTGACTTTTGAGATATGATATCGTTAAATCCCGAAAATTGCTTTTGAATTTTCAGTTGTAATTTTCGCTACTTCTTCAACTGAAATACCATAAATAGCAGCTAATTTTTCAGCAACTAAAGAAACATAACTACTTTCATTCCGCTTTCCGCGAAAAGGAACGGGAGCTAAATAAGGGGAATCCGTTTCAAGAACAATATGTTTCATGTCAATTTGGTGAAGAAATTGATCGATTTTTCCATTTTTAAACGTTACAACTCCGCCAATTCCCAATTTCATATTCAGTGAAATGGCTTGCTGAGCTTGCTCAAAATTTCCGGTAAAACAATGAAAAATACCAAATAAATCATCACTTCTTTCCGATTCTAACACTTCGAAAATCTCGTCAAATGATTCGCGACAATGAATCACAATCGGCAATTTATATTTTTTGGCCAATTGAATTTGATGTTTGAAGGCGTTTTTTTGAATTTCGAGGGTTGATTTATCCCAATATAAATCGATGCCAATTTCGCCGATGGCAATAAATTTTCGTTTCGCTAATTCAGTTTCGATGTGGTTTAATTCCTCTAGATAATTGGCTTTGACATAACACGGATGCAATCCCATCATTAAAAAAACATTTTCCGGATAATTTTCTTCTAACTCATACATCGATGGTGTACAAGTGGAATCGATAGCCGGAACAAAAAAACGAGTTACACCATTTGCAATAGCTCTTTGCATCATTTCATCACGATCTAAATCGAATTCTTCGGAATATAAATGGGTATGGGTGTCGGTTAAAATCATGCGGCAAAAATAGGTAAAATTCAAGATAGTCTATACGACTTTGTTTTGACTTTAATTTGAATTACTTTTGAACTTCAAAATTGCAAAATGAAGAACTTACAAGATCTTTTAAAAGATTCAGGATATAAAAAAATTGGTTTTAAGGTTTCTAAAACCCAACATTTATTGATAAAAGCCAGTATAAATGGTGTAAAAGGTAACTTTATTTTAGACACCGGAGCATCCAACAGTTGCATTGGATTTGATCAAGTTGAGCATTTTAACGTAAATGCCAAAGCTTCTAAAACTAAAGCCGCTGGTGCCGGAGCAACCGGAATGGAAACGCAAATTGGTAAAAATATCAGTCTAAAAATCGGTCGTTGGAAAACTAAAAATCTGCATTTGGTTATTTTCGATTTAACGCATGTCAATTTAGCCTTAACACAATACAAAGCCAAACCTGTTCATGGCATTATTGGAGCAGATATTTTATTAGAAGGCAAAGCCATTATTGACTATTATAATCATTGTTTGTATTTGAAATAATTGTGTTATTTTTGATTAATTCAAACGCTATCCTAATGAAAAGCAACCACATAAATCGTTTCATTTTTAGTTTTCTATTTAGCTTTTCGTTAATCTCAAACGCACAAAATAACACTTGTGATGTTACTGAACAATGTATTTATACAGTACTTCTGGAAAGTTTAGATAATTCGGGGTGGAATGGTAATTCTATGACATTTTATCAAAATGGGGAAGCCATTAAAACGATAGGGCTAAATTTTGTTGATGGGAGTATGTTTTCAGACACCGTTTTTTTATGTGATAGTTCTCCTTTTGAATTAGTTTGGAATGAAGGTGGGAATCATCCTGAACAAATCAAACTAAGAGTAATTAGTTCATTTGAACAAACAATATTCACAAAAAATTATGGAGAAGGAAACCCAAATTCTATAATTTTTTCAGGAATTTCGAATTGCACAACGGACTGTTGCTTTTTTTGGCCGTTTAATTTAGAATTTATTTCCAGTACTGAAACAACCGCTCTATTGAGTTGGGGAACTGATTACAACCCCCAACAATATGATATCTTTCTGACTACTGATTTATCCGAAAATGCTCAATCAAACTCATCCTTTATTACCGTAAATAGCAACCCCGCAGCGATAAGTAATCTTTTACCATGCACAAATTATAAGTATCAAGTACGTTATAGATGTTCAGAATTAGAACAAGGCTTATGGTCTACTGAAAGTGTGCTTTTTTCAACTGAATGTGGATTAAATCTTGATGAAAATCTGTTTGAAAATTTGAAAGTGTTTCCAAATCCTGTTGTTGATTTTTTATCAATTAGTAACTCTTCCGAAATCAATGAAATTGAAATAATTTCCGCTCTAGGACAACGTATAATTTTGTTAAAAATTAATCAACAACAAACAACCCTTGATTTAAGTATTTTGACATCCGGAATTTATTTTCTAAAACTAATAAGCGTTGAAGATTATGAAACTATTAAAATAATAAAAAGATAAATTAAATGATCTGTTTTTTTGGCATTATATTTGGAAATCTCCTTGCATAATACTTAATTTTAGAACTTTAAAACAATTGTATATGAAACTAAAAACTACTTTAACTTGTTTATTATTTATTGTTTCTGCCCTTTCTTTTGGACAGATTCAGCCATTTGGTCATTTAACCATTTTTTCTGAAGACGGTGATAAATTTTACTTGATTTTGAATGGAGAACGGATGAATGATGAACCACAAACAAACATCCGTGTAGAAGAATTAGTACAACCGTATTACAACGCCAAAATTATTTTTGAGGATAAATTACGACAAGAAATTTCTAAAAACTTTCTTCAAATTGCCGATGTTGATGGTGTTTTTATGGATGTAACCTATAAAATTCGTCGGGATAAAAACAAACCATCTAAAATGAAATTGAATTTCTTTTCGATGATTCCGGTGGTGGATGGCTTTATCCCTCCTTCTAATGTATATGTTCGCCGTTGGGGACAACCTGCTCCACCACAACAAGTAATTGTGCAACAATCTGCCCCCGTAGGTGTGGTTCAACAAACAACTACTACCACTACTACAACTAATGGAGGGGTGAATGCCGGTGTGAATGTTGGTGGTGTTGGGGTAAACATTTCCATCAATGACCCAATTATGACGGGGAGTACTACCATTACTGAAACTACTACAGTAACAACAACCGGTGGTGGAACTGCTGTAGTCGTTCAAGAACCTTTACAAGAGGGTTGTTATGGTGCCAGACCTATGAATAATGGGAATTTCAACAGTGCATTACAAACCATCAAAAACCAAGGATTCGATGAGTCAAGATTAAAAACCGCCAAACAAATTGCCCAAAACAATTGTTTAAACACCAATCAAATTGTAGAGATCTGTAAAATTTTTGCTTTTGAAGAAACTAAATTAGACTTTGCTAAATTTGCTTTTGATGCCTGTGTAGAACCGCAAAACTACTTTAAAGTAAACAATGTGTTCTCATTTTCATCAAGTGCAGATGAATTGAATGATTTTATTTCGAGGAGATAAGATATTATTTTATAAAAAAATCCCGATTAGAATTTCTAACCGGGATTTTATTTTTTATTGAAATGATTACTACAGTTCCAATGCTTTTTTAGCGTTTCCACCCATCAAATGTTCTACAGGGTTTTCTAATGCTTCTTTTACAGCTACTAAGAAACCAACTGATTCTCTTCCGTCGATGATTCTGTGGTCGTAGGACAAAGCAACATACATCACCGGAGCAATTACGATTTGGCCGTTTCTTACAATCGGTCTTTCCACTACATTGTGCATTCCAAGAATTCCGGATTGTGGTGGGTTGATAATTGGAGTAGATAACATGCTCCCGAAAACTCCACCATTTGAAATGGTAAATGTTCCACCCGTCATTTCGTCTACCGTAATTTGTCCATCACGGGCACGTAAAGCCAGTCTTTTAATTTCAGCTTCTACCCCTCTAAAAGAAAGAGTTTCTGCATTTCGCATTACCGGAACCATTAATCCTTTTGGCCCGGAAACGGCAACTGAAATATCACAGAAATCATACGAAATCTTCTCTTGACCGTCAATCATAGAATTGACATCCGGATACAACTGCAATGCTCTTGTCACCGCTTTGGTGAAAAACGACATAAATCCTAATCCTAATCCGTGTTTTTCTTTAAAAGCATCTTTAAATTCTGCACGTAAATCGTAAATGGCAGTCATGTCCACTTCATTAAAAGTAGTTAACATCGCCGTTTCATTTTTAGCCGAAACCAATCGCTCAGCTACTTTACGTCGTAACATTGATAATTTAGTTCTCTCTGAACCACGGTTCCCACCGGTGGGTGTACCCATTGAAGGAACAGCGTTCATCGCATCTTCTTTGGTTATTCTTCCTCCTTTTCCTGTTCCAACAATATCGGAAGGTTGAATGTTTTTTTCGTCTAATATTTTACGAGCTGCCGGCGAAGGAGCTTGCGTAGCATAGGTTTTTTCAGGTGCTGGTGCTACTTTTGGAGCTTCAACTTTTACTTCCGCTTTAGGTGTTTCAGCAGCTGGTTTTGCTTCGGCTTTTGGAGCATCACCACTTGGTTTTGCAGCTGAAGTATCGATTAAACAAACGACTGCTCCAACGGCTACGGCGTCACCTTCTTCTGCTTTTAGGGTGATGGTTCCGCTGGCTTCGGCAGGTAATTCCAATGTGGCTTTATCTGAATCAACCTCAGCAATGGCTTGATCTTTTTCAACATAATCGCCGTCTTTAACTAACCAAGTTGCGATTTCTACTTCTTTTATAGATTCTCCCGGAGAGGGAACTTTCATTTCTAAAATCATATCTAATATTGGTTTAAAAGTTTCAGGTTTCAAGTTTCAGGTTTTTGTTTACTTGAAACCTGAAACTTGAAACAAATTTTTATCTAAATAAATTTTTGTCAAATACCATTCTGATTGCATCGGCGTGGCGTCTTCTGTCTCTGGTGTGACTTCCTGCGGCTGGAGCTGCATAGGCTTTTAACGAAGCCAATCGCCATTTAACCAAGTCAAAATTCATTAACATAAAACTGTAAGCTCCCATGTTTTTTGGTTCTTCTTGTGCCCAAACATAATCATCTGCGTTAGGATATTTTGCGATTATTTCTTTTAATTGCTCGATTGGCAACGGAAACAATTGTTCAATTCTTACCAAAGCTACATCATTTCTGCCTAAGTTTTCTCTTTCGGCTAAAATATCGTAGTAAAATTTTCCGGTACAAAATACGAGAGTTTTTACTTTCTTTTTGTCAACCGAATTGTCGTCAATGGTTTCTTGGAAACTTCCATTGTATAGTTCTTCTTTGGTAGATATACATAAGGGATGACGCAACAAACTTTTTGGTGAAAACACGATTAAAGGCTTACGGAACTTGGTTTTCATTTGTCTTCTCAACAAGTGAAAAAAGTTTGCCGGTGTGGTACAATCGGCTACATACATGTTGTGACGGGCACAAAGTTGCAAGTAGCGTTCCATTCTGGCAGAAGAATGCTCGGCACCTTGACCTTCGTAACCATGCGGCAATAAAAGCACAATCCCATTTTGGTTGTTCCATTTGTCTTCGCCACAGGAAATGTATTGGTCAATCATAATTTGGGCACCGTTAGAGAAATCACCAAATTGTGCTTCCCAAATGGTTAGTGCGTTTGGATTGGCTAAGGCATATCCGTAATCGAAACCTAAAACACCATATTCAGAAAGGAACGAGTTGAACACGTTGAACTTTCCTTTTTTATCTTTTAATCCGTTTAATAAGATGACTTCTTCTTCGCTGTCTTCCACTTTTACAACGGCATGACGGTGGGAGAATGTTCCTCTTTCTACGTCTTGACCGGAAATTCGAACGTCGTAGCCTTCCATTAACAATGTACCATAAGCTAAAGTCTCGGCAGTTCCCCAATCAATAGCATCATTGTCGTACATCGTTTTTCTGTCGGTAACAATTTTGCTGATTTTATTGATGAATTTTTTATCCGACGGCAAAGTTGAAATGGATTCTGCAATCACATCCAATTTCTTTTTGTCAAAGGTAGTTTTGACTTTTTTCAACATTTCATCGTCTGAAACTTGTACAAAACCTTTCCATTCATCCTGCATAAAGGGAGTGATGATTGTCAATTCTTTTTTGCGGGAAGCTTCTAAATTTTGGTCTAATTTAGCTTTATAATCGCTTTCGATTTTATTGATGTAGGCTTGGTCAACAATTCCATCAACAATTAACTTTTCAGCATAAATGTCTCTCGGATTTCTATGCTTTGCGATAATTTTATATAAAACAGGTTGGGTAAAACGAGGTTCATCCCCTTCGTTGTGACCGTATTTTCTGTAACCTAACAAATCAATAAACACATCACGACCAAATGTCATTCTGAAATCTAAGGCAAAAAGCATGGCATGCACTACAGCTTCGGTATCGTCTGCATTGACATGCAAAACCGGTGAAAGCGTTACTTTGGCTACATCCGTACAATAAATAGATGAACGAGCATCAAGGTAATTCGTTGTAAACCCAACTTGGTTATTAATTACCAAATGGATTGTTCCTCCGGTTTTATAACCGTCTAATTGGGACATTTGAATGATTTCATAAACAATTCCTTGTCCGGCCACAGCGGCATCTCCGTGAACGGCGATTGGCAAAACTTTTGAGAAATCGTTAGGGAAATATTTGTCTTGTTTTGCTCTGGTAATTCCTTCTATCACCGCACCAACCGTTTCTAAGTGAGAAGGGTTTGGAGCCAAATTAATGTTGATGTTTTTACCTGATTTTGTTTTTCTGTCAGCGGTTAATCCTAAATGGTATTTTACATCACCGTCAAAATATTCTTTATCGTAATCTTTTCCGTCAAATTCGGAGAAAATGTCTTGTGTTGGTTTGCCAAAAATGTTGGCTAAGATGTTCAAACGACCTCGGTGAGCCATTCCCATCACAAATTGTTCTACTCCTTTTTCAGCTGCCGATTCAATTAAGGCATCTAAAGCAGGAATAATGCTCTCGCCTCCTTCTAAAGAAAAACGTTTTTGGCCTACGTATTTTGTATGTAAGAAGTTTTCGAACGAAACGGCTTCGTTTAATTTATTTAATATATGTTTTTTCTGATCAACGTTAAAATTTGGTAAGTTATCATTGATGTTTAAACGTCTTTGAATCCACTCGATGACTTCCGGCTTACGGATATACATGTATTCAATTCCGATGGATTGACAATAGACATTCTCTAAATGTATAATAATTTCACGCAATGGTTTTGGTTCGTGCCCCAATACTTTTGCAGCATCAAAAACGGTATCTAAATCAGAGGATGCTAATCCAAAATTTTCGATTGCCAATGTGGGGACATACACTCTTCGCTCACGAACAGGATTGGTTTTGGTAAATAAATGTCCTCGCGTTCGGTAAGCATCAATTAATTTAAGAACATTAAACTCTTTTTGTAATTTATCCGAAACGAGACTAAAGTCTTGATTTCCTGCAGAAAAATCCGCCAATTGTGAAACGGCTTCATTGTCATTTGCCGATTCCAGACCAAAATCGAAACCTTGAAAGAAGGCTCTCCAGCTGGGTTCAACGCTATCCGGATTAACGGTATATTGTTCATATAAATCGGCAAAAAATTGAGTGTGTGCAGCGTTTAAAAAGGAAAACCTATCCATAATTAGTAGTAATAAACCTTATTTGTTAAAAATAGTTTTGCAAAAGTACAATAATTGCCATAATCTTTCATTTATTTTTGCATACTTTTATGTTTTAAATTGCTAAAAAGATATAGATATGAAAAACGCTGAAAAACTTCCCATTTTAATTTTCCTATTGGTATTTATTTTTGGTATGGAAAACTCGATTGCACAGTCTGAACAATCCGTTTCAGCGACTCAAAAAAGTGAGTTTTGGTCAAAGGTTCGTTTTGGAGGTGGATTTGGCTTAGCCCTAGGAAACAATTATACTGATATTACACTCGCACCCGGAGCAATTTATGACTTTAATCAGTACATTAGTTTAGGTTTTGGAATTCAAGGAAGTTATGTGAAACAAAAGAATTTTTTTGAATCCTATATTTATGGTGCCAGTATGATAGTTTTGGGTAATCCTATTCCTGAAATACAGCTCTCGGCTGAATTAGAACAATTGCGTGTAAACACTACTTATGAAAACAATTTCAATTCTGTAAAAGACAATTTTTGGAACACCGGACTGTTTTTAGGAGCCGGTTATCAAACGAATAATGTAACAATTGGTTTGCGTTATAATGTGCTACACAATGATAATCGAAATGTGTATTCGGAGGCTTGGATGCCGTTTGTTAGAGTTTATTTCTAAACCAAACCTTCTGCCATTCTCTTTTTAAAATTAAAAAAGCCACCTCTCCTGCCAATTCTGAAATGTCATCTCCGTTGAGTTTTTTGACTTCATCTTCGGAAACATCGATGATATAGAGTAAATTCAAATATTCGGCAAATTTGTATTGAATGAGTCGATACACTTTTTCATGCAATTGAATTTTTAATTCGTTTGGCGATGTGCTTAACGGAAAATCAACCGGTTCGTTGGCAAAATTGAAATCTTTGTTGAGTTGTTCAATGAGTTTGAGGTACAGATTTTCTTTTTCTGCTTCCGTTAAAAGATGATCGGTTGAAGTTGGAATGGGATACATTGGATTAGCGATTGTTGATTTTTGATTGTTGATTTTTAATAGAACACTGATTGGAAAGATTGAATGGATGTTCGCTGATTTTTTTGTTCGCAGGCGAAAATGGATTTGAAAGGATTTTATTCTATATACTTTTCTTTTATATCAACTCAAAAAGCCAAAAACTTGAAACCTGAAACTTATAACTTGCCATTTAAACATCTCTCTTCATCAACTTCTCACCAAACGTTCTCAAAACCATCTTTTTTTCTTCGCCAATTTGCATTTTGGTTAAGGTTTCGAAGGCTTTCATTGTATAATCTTCTATCGCTTTTTGCGTAGCTTTTGATGCACCGGTTTGATTGAAAAATTCTTTTACGGATTCAATTTTGTCGGAATTATCATTCGGTTGAATGGAATATAAATGCAATAATTGTTCTCGTTCTTCTGCTTTGGCAAACTCCATTGCTTTAAGGTAAAGATACGTTTTTTTGTTTTCGATAATATCACCACCCACTTGTTTTCCAAATGTTTCAGGATTACCAAAACAGTCTAAATAATCATCTTGCAATTGAAAAGCGATACCTAAATTCAATCCGAAATCATAAATTAAATTGGCATTTTCATCGGAAGTTTCGGCAATAATGGCTCCCATTTTCATCGCGGCCCCAACCAAAACAGCGGTTTTATATTCAATCATTTTTAAATATTCAGAAATGGAAACATCATCCCGTGTTTCAAAATCAACGTCATATTGCTGCCCTTCACAGACTTCTAAGGCAGTTTTACTGAATAATTTGGCTAATTCGCGAAAAATACTTGGTTCATAACTTTCAAAATATTGATAAGCCAGTATCAACATGGCATCTCCTGATAAAATTCCGGTATTTAAATTCCATTTTTCATGCACGGTTTCTTTTCCTCTGCGTAAAGGAGCGTCATCCATGATGTCATCATGAACCAAAGAGAAATTATGAAAAACTTCCACCGCTGTAGCCGCAGAAAGTGCATTTTTAAAATCAGCATCAAAAATTTCAGTTGAAAGTAAAGTTAAAACCGGACGCATTCTTTTTCCGCCTAAACGCAAAATATAGTCGATGGGTTCGTATAAATTTTTAGGCTCTTTTAAAATTTTTTCATTTTCTAAATGAACCAGAAAATGTTCTTGGTAAACCGCAATTGAATGCATTGAATAAAATTTTTAGTTTAATGGAATACAAAGAAAACCAAAAAAAGCGTAACCCCGAAATTTATCAGAAGACTCAAAAGCAAATCAAATGTTAAATAAATGTAAATACTTTGGAAACTATTTTGGTGTTAAAAGTTTCCGTTATACTTTTGCTGCGAATTTTAGTCATAAAAATCAAATTATAATGCAAGAACAAATTATTGAAAAAGCAACTGAAATGTATTTAACACTTGGTTTTAAAAGTGTGACAATGGATGACATTGCCAATGAAATGGGAATTTCAAAAAAAACAATTTACCAACATTTTTCCAATAAAAATGATTTGGTTGAAGCAGTAACCATGCAAATGTTTGAAACTATCTCATGTGGAATTGATCAGATATGCCAGCCGGATAAAAATGCGATTGAAGAATTGTTTGAAATTAAAGACTTTGTTTTACATAAATTAAAGGATGAAAAAGCTTCGCCTATTTTTCAGTTGCAAAAATATTTTCCAAAAATCTACAAAACTTTACATGGGAAAGAATATTGTAAAATGCAAGATTGCGTTGTAACCAATCTCAAAAAAGGAGTTGAAACGGGTCTTTATCGACCGGGAATTGACATTGAATTCATCAGTAAAATATACTATTCCTGTGTTCATGCTTTAAAAGATAAAAATGTCTTTTCAGATGAATCATACAACTTTAGGATGATGGAAGAATTATACCTCGACTATCATGTGCGTGCAATTTCAACCACCAAAGGACTCCAAGTTTTAGAAAAAATAACTAATAAATCATAATCATCAATCTATACTATGAAGAAATTATCACTCTTCCTCTTGTTCGCTTGTTTAGGTATGCAGGCACAAGAAACTAAAAAAAGCTATTCATTTTCGCTTCAGCAGGCGATTGAACATGCTTTACAATATAATTATGCGGCCAAAAATTCCGGTTTAGATATCGAAGCGGCCAAGAAGAAAAAATGGGAAACCACCGCCACCGGTCTGCCTCAAATTAATGCGGGATTGGATTATCAAAATAACTTTGTAATTCAACAGTCTGTGATTCCCGGTGCTTTTATACCTGATAGCGAAGAAGAGTTTGTAACTGTACCTTTTGGAACAAAGCATTCGATGGTGGCACGTTCAACTTTAAGCCAACTCATTTTTGATGGTTCTTATATTGTAGCACTACAAGCTTCAAAAACGTATTTGCAATACTTTGAAAGTTCCAAAAAGAAAACTGATTTGGAAGTGCGTGAAATGATTATTAATTCCTATGGAAATGTATTGTTAGCTGAGGAAAATATTTCTATACTCGAAAAAAACAAAGCAACATTGGAAAAAACATTATTTGATACCGAACAAACGTTTAAAAACGGTTTGATTGAGGAAGAAAATGTTGAACAATTAAAAATTACACTTTCCAGCATTAACAGTAGTTTGAATTATACCAAACGTCTAAAAGACATTTCTTATAATATGCTGAAAATTAATTTAGGAATTGAATTGGAAGAGGAACTATCATTAACTGACAAATTAGAAAACCTAACAACTTCTAATTTAGATATGGCATTAACCGGTTCATCGTTTGAGGTGAAAAACAATATTGATTATGCTCTTTCTACCAATTTTGTAGAACAACGAACGTTGGAAATGAAATTGGAAAAAAGTAAATTTTTACCCTCACTCTCCGCCAATGTCAATTTTGGTTACAATGCTTTTGGCGATCAATTTCAGTTTTTTACCCCCAATCAAAGGTGGTTAAACTACTCTAACTTAGGTGTAAGTTTGAACGTACCAATATTTAGTAGTTTTGGAAAAACAGCCAAGGTTCAACAAGCAAAAATCGCCTTAGAACAAGCCCAAACTCAATTGACAGAAACCGAACAACGTTTGAAACTGCAATACCAAAACGCTAAAAGTGATTATGAATACAGTGTTGAACAGTATTTCAGTTCCAAAGAAAATTTATTATTAGCAGAGCGAATTGAACGAAAACAACAAGTAAAATTTACAGAAGGTCTTTCCACCAGTTTTGACTTTACAGATGCTCAACGTCAATTATATTCAGCTCAACAAAGCTATCTACAATCAATGATAGACGTTGTAAACAAAAAAGCAGCTTTAGAAAAAGCAATCGGACAAACAAATTAAATCAATCAAAAATCAATATATACATTATGAAAAAAAATCTATACTTAGCTGCACTTTCACTTCTACTCCTATCTTGCTCAGGCGGAAACAAAGAAGTAAACGTTGATGAAGTTGTAAAATCGAAAGATTTAAACCAAATCAAATCATCCAGAGAAATCATTCACAAAGAATATGAAAAATTAGTAGCCGAATTGGCAAAACTAGACAAAGCGATTGCCGAATTAGATCCAAACAAAAAAAATCCGTTGGTGAAAACAATTACCTTAAAAGATACGCTGTTTAACCATTACATCGAAATCCAAGGAAATGTAGAAACCAAAGAAAATATTGTTATTAGCCCGGAATATTCAGGGATTTTAACTCAATTGTATGTAAAAGCAGGTCAAAAAGTTTCAAAAGGACAACTTTTGGCCCGAATTGACGATGGCGGTATGAGTGCTCAATTAGCTCAAGCTGAAACGCAATTAGCTTTAGCTAAAACTACTTTTGAGCGTCAAAAAAATCTCTGGGACCAAAAAATTGGGTCTGAAATTCAGTTCTTACAAGCTAAAACAACGTTAGAGAGTCAACAAAAAGTGGTGGCTCAGATTAAATCACAATTAAATAAAACGAATGTTGTAGCTCCTTTCTCAGGAACAATTGACGAGGTAATCACCGAAAGAGGAAAAGTGGTTGCTCCCGGAATGGATTTATTCCGAATTGTCAATCTAAGCAATATGTATGTTACCGCAAATGTGCCGGAAAATTACATTGCTCAACTAAAATTAGGTGCAATCGTTAACGTTTATTTGAATGCTTTAGGAAAATCATACCAAGGGAAAGTTCGTCAAATTGGCAATTATATTAATCCTAACAATAGAACATTTAGTATTGAAATTGCATTGCCAAATCCGGATAATTTACTTCGCCCAAATCAGGTAGCGGTTTTAAAAATTGAAGATTACAAAAATCCGAAAGCATTATTGTTAACGGAAAATATTCTTCAAGAAACCGCAGACGGCAGTAAAATTGTATATGTCGTAAATAAAGTTGAATCAAACAACACGGCCAAAGTGAGCCAAAAGAAAATCGAAATTGGTTATACTTCCGGTTCTTTTGTTGAAGTGAAATCCGGCTTAGAATCGGGAGAAATGGTGGTTACTGATGGTGCAAAATCGTTAAAAGACGGCATCACTGTTGAAATTATCAAATAAATAAACTCATAAAACAAAACCTCTGATGAGTAATAAAATAAACAAAGAATTTGCCATATCAACATGGGCAATTAATAATAAAATGACGGTTTATGTCATTACAGCCATTCTTTTGATTGGTGGATTAATGTCATATTATTCCATGCCGAGAGAAAGTTTTCCCGAAATTATTGAAACGAAAATTTATGTGAGTTCCATTAATCCCGGAAATTCGGCTGAAGATGTTGAAAAACTGATTACCAAACCTTTAGAAGAGGAATTCAACAACATTTCGGGTGTTACTAAAATAACCTCGAATACGTTGGAAGATTATTCCATGATATTGGTTGAATTTGACGAAGATATTTCGGTTGAAGATGCTAAACAAAAGGTAAAAGACAAAGTTGACAAAGTTAAATCGGATACAGAATGGCCTACATTGGACGGCGGCGGTAAAGTAGAACCCAATGTATTTGATTTGAATATTGCGGAAGAAGTACCCATCTTAAACATCAATCTTACCGGCGATTTCACTTCAGAAAAATTAAAAGAATATGCCGAATATTTAGAAGAACGTATTGAACGTTTGCCACAAATAAAAGAAGCAGCTATTCGTGGAGCAGAAGACAAGGAAGTAGAAATTGCAGTGGATATGTACAAAATGGCCGCCGCACAAGTGAGTTTTGATGACATCATCAATAATGTTCGATTTGAAAACAAAACGGTTTCCGGTGGTAGCGTTTCTAATAATGGTATAAAAAAGAATATTCGAGTTATTGGTGAAATCAAAAAACCGGCTGACCTGGAAAACATTATTGTTAAACATCAAAACGGAAATGTCTATCTACGTGATATTGCCACGATTACATTTAAGGAAAAAGAACGCACCACTTTTGCTCGTGATTATGGAAAACCGGTGGTTATGCTCGACATCAAAAAACGTAGTGGAAAAAACATGGTGGAGGCTGTTGATGGGGTAAAAACAATTATTGAAAAGGCTCAAAATAATTTCTTTCCGGAAGGATTAACCATCACTTATGCCAATGATCAATCCACTCGAACGATTGCACAAGTGGATGACTTAGTGAACAACATCATTTTCGGGGTTATTCTGGTTATTGGTGTATTAATGTTCTTTTTAGGATTCAGAAATGCCGTTTTTGTTGGATTTGCCATTCCACTTTCGATGTTTATGTCCTATATGATTTTAGCTTCTTTCGGAATTACCCTAAACACGATGGTGCTTTTCGGACTGGTTATGGGGCTTGGGATGTTGGTAGATAATGGAATTGTGGTGGTAGAAAATGTCTACACCTTAATGAGTGAAGGAAAATCAAGAAAACAAGCTGCTATCGAAGGAATTGGTGAAATTGCGTGGCCTATCATCGCCTCAACAGCCACAACGCTTGCCGCTTTTTTCCCTCTGGGATTATGGCCGGGAACCATGGGTAAATTTATGATTTACTTCCCAATGACGCTTTCAGTGGTGTTATTTTCTTCTTTGTTTGTAGCATTGGTTATTAATGCGATGCTTACTTCCGATTTTATGAAACTGAAAGAAGAAGAAATGACCAAAAAATCCCTTATCAAATTAAGCGGATTTATAGGCGGAATTGGTTTGGTTGTGCTGATTTTAGGTTTTGTTTCAAAATCCGGTGGCTTAAAAGGATTAGGAAATCTGATGATTTTCTTTGCAATTATGCTTTGGGTATATAAGTACTACCTGATTCGTGCTCAAGATTTCTTCCAACGTATCATTTTAGTATGGTTGGAAAACAAATACCGAAACTTTTTGCAGTTTGCTCTTGGAGGTAGGAAGCCAATTGCTTTTTTAATTGGTACAGTTATTTTACTTTATGTGTCAACAGTAGCTTTAAAAATATCAGACCCTGAAACTTTGTTCTTTCCCGAAAATCAACCCAACCAAATTATGGTCTACATCGAATTCCCGGAAGGAACCGATATCAAAAAAACCAATGAATTTGTCAAAAAAATTGAAGAAAAAGTATATGCCATTGCCAACAAATATGTGGAGGATGGAGAAAATTATATGGTTGAAAGTGCCATAGGTCAAGTAGGTAATGGTTCCGGGAACCCACAAACAGATGGTGGTTCTCAAAATGATATGCCACACCGCGGAAAAGTAACCTTAACCATGCGGGAATTCAAATACCGAAAAGGCAAAAACAGTTTGGAAGTAATGGAAGAAATCCGTTCTGCTGTGCAGGGTTATGCCGGAGTTTCGGTTATTGTTGAAAAAGAACAAAACGGTCCACCGGCGGGTTATCCGGTAAACATTGAAATTTCTGGTGAAGATTACAATGCAATGCTATTGGAAGCTCAAAAGATGAAAGACTTTATCGATGCAAAAAATATAGCCGGTATCGAAGAATTAAAAATTGATGTGAACAAATTAAAACCCGGCGTTGATGTTAAAGTAGATTTAGACAAAGCCGGACAACTTGGCATCACATCCGGACAAGTAGGGCAAACGTTGCGTAGAGCGATTTTTGGTGAAAAAATATCTACCTATAAAGACGGAAAAGACGATTTTGAAATTAATGTCAGATTACCGGAAGAACAACGCAATGACAATAATTTAATATACAACCAACCCATCACGTTTAGAGACCAAGCCACAGGAAAATTGGTTCAAGTACCTATTGCATCTTTAACCAGTAAAGAAGATTCGTTTACTTTTAATACCATTAAACGTAAAAATCTAAAACGTGTAATCACTGTTTACTCAAATGTAGTGACCGGCTACAACGGAAATGAAATTGTAGAAAAAATCAAAAAAGAATTGGAAGATTATAAAATTAGTGATGACATTCAATTCTCATTCACGGGCGAGCAAGAGGAACAATCGAAAAACATGGGCTTTTTAGTAAGAGCGTTGTTAATTGCTCTTGGTGGAATTATCTTGATTTTGGTGGCTCAATTTAATTCGGTTTCCAAACCAATCATTATCATGGTTTCCGTGTTACTGAGTTTTGGTGGCGTGTTTTTTGGTATGGCAATTTTCGGCGATGATTTTGTGATCATCATGACCATGATGGGAATCATATCCTTGGCTGGAATTGTGGTGAACAATGCAATTGTGTTAATTGATTACACCCAATTGTTGATCGACCGAAAATTACACGAAAAAGGTTTAGACGAAAACGGATTATTATCCAAACAAGAATATTTAGAAGTGATTGTAGAAGGAGGTCGCTCGCGTTTGAGACCGGTATTATTAACCGCTATTACCACCGTTTTAGGATTAATCCCACTGGCAATCGGATTGAATATTGACTTTTTTAGTTTATTCATCAATTATAATCCAAATATTTACATGGGAGGTGATAACGTAATTTTCTGGGGACCATTGGCCAAAACGGTTATTTACGGATTAATTTTTGCCACTTTCCTTACCTTGGTAATTGTTCCGGTCATGTTTTTTTTATTACACAAAGGAAAAATTAAAGTCAAAAAGAAAAAGAAAAAAGAATTAGATATAAATCCACAAACAAATTAACCCATTAAACCACGTGCGAACGTGGTTTTTTTTATCTTGCACAAAATATTTATATGAAAAAAATCCACCTCATTAGCTTTATTTTAATCTCTTTTCTTTTTTTAAGCTGTGCCAATGAAGAAGTGCAATCCATTAAAGTAAAAGGTCAATATGAAATTGAACTGCCCAAAATACTATCCAAAGCAGACAATCTACATGAAGATGCTTCCTTACAATACCAAAATATTTTTAGTGAATTTTACACCATTGTAATTGACGAACCGATTGCAGACTTTAATGACATGGTGAAATTTGATTTTCTATTAAAGGAAAATTATTCCCCTGATTTAAACGGATACGCCTATTTGTTGAAGGATAATTTGTCTGCTGCTATTAAAAAAGGAAAAATTTCTCCTTTAGAAAGCACTAAAATAAATGGTATGGAAGCCAAACTAATGACTGTAAGCGGAACAGTAGACGGACTAGATATTTATTACCAACTTGGCTTTTTTAAAGGAAAAGAACATTATTATCAAATTGTGAATTGGACAGAACAAAAAAGAAAAGAAGACCATATCGAAGCAATGGAAAAAATCATTTCCTCCTTTAAAGAACTAAATCGCAATAAAAAGAAAATACAATAAAAAAAGAGCTTCATTCTAGAAGCTCTTTTATTTGGTTAAATATTTAGGTAGTTAATTCTTATTTACTTGCACTATAGCCCCCTGTGACCATTTTTTCACTTGTGCGATTCTGCTTTCTGAGTAATCCACTTCGGTTAAATCAGCTCCGGTCCAAAAAAACCATTTGCCAATTTTCATTCCGTTTTGGTATTGACCCATTGCCACTTTGTTTCCGTTTTCATCATACGAAACCCATTGTCCGTGCACTTTTCCATCTTTGTAGAAACCTTCTTGTTGCACTTGACCATTATCGTGATAAAAAGTTGACTTCACCATTTGGTCAACTACTTCATGTTTTGCATTATCATCTTGAGCAAATAAAGCTCCCGAAACTACCAGCATTGCTGTAATAAATAGCTTTTTCATAATCTTTCGTTTTTAGCAGGTTAACAATTACTAAACAAATATACACATTATTTTACAATAAAAAAACTTTTACTTAACAATTTAGTAACATTGGGTAAAAACTTAACATTGGAAATATGACGATGGGTAATCGGTAATGGGTAATCAGGATGACCAATCGCCCATCTTCCATTACCTTTTACCCTAAAAAATCAAATTTCTTCAAACAAAATACTACTTTTGCAACTCAAAAAATTTCGAATTAAGATGTATAGAAGTCATACTTGTGGGGAATTAAACAGTTCGCACATTAATACAGAAGTTACCTTAGCAGGTTGGGTGCAAAAATCGCGTGATAAAGGATTTATGAATTGGGTCGATTTACGCGACCGTTACGGTATTACACAATTAATATTTGATGAAAGTCGAACCGAAAAATCAGTTTTTGAAGCCTCCAAAACACTTGGAAGAGAATTCGTAATTCAAATTAAAGGTACTGTAATCGAACGCGAAGCAAAAAATAAAAACATTCCTACCGGAGATATTGAGATTTTGGTTTCGGAATTAACCGTTTTAAATGCTGCTCAACTTCCTCCGTTTACCATTGAAGATGAAACGGATGGTGGTGAAGACATCCGCATGAAATACCGTTATTTGGACATCCGAAGAAATCCGGTTAAAAACTCCTTGATTTTCCGTCATAAAGTGTCGATGGAAGTACGAAACTATTTATCCAATCAAGGTTTTTGCGAAATTGAAACGCCTTATTTGATTAAATCTACACCTGAAGGAGCAAGAGATTTCGTCGTGCCGAGTCGAATGAATGAAGGACAATTTTATGCGTTACCGCAATCGCCACAAACTTTTAAACAATTGTTGATGGTGGGCGGTATGGATAAATATTTTCAAATTGTAAAATGTTTTAGAGACGAGGATTTGCGTGCCGACCGTCAACCGGAATTCACCCAAATCGATTGCGAAATGGCGTTTGTGGAACAAGAAGATATTTTAAATGTGTTCGAAGGATTGACTCGACATTTATTGAAAGAAATCAAAGGCATAGAAGTAGAGAAATTCCCAAGAATAACCTACGATTACGCCATGAAAACCTACGGTAATGACAAACCGGACATTCGTTTTGAGATGAAATTCGGTGAGTTAAACGCCGTAGCTCAACACAAAGATTTTCCGGTATTTAATGCAGCCGAATTAGTAGTCGGAATTGCCGTTCCGGGCTGTGCCTCCTATTCCAGAAAAGAAATTGACGCCTTGATCGATTGGGTTAAACGTCCTCAAGTAGGAGCCTCAGGTATGGTATATGTCAAATATGAAGTAGATGGCAGTCTAAAATCATCCGTCGATAAATTTTATGACGAAGCTGATTTGAAAAAATGGGCTGAAATCACTAACGCCAAACCCGGCGATTTAATATTAATTCTTTCCGGTAAAGCCGATAAAACCAGAACACAATTATCAGCCCTTCGTATGGAAGTTGCCACCCGTTTAGGTTTAAGAAAACCGGACGAGTTTGCTCCCCTTTGGGTAGTTGATTTTCCGTTGTTGGAATGGGACGAAGAGTCGCAACGCTACCACGCCATGCACCACCCGTTCACTTCGCCCAAACCGGAAGATATGCAATTGATTGAAACGGATCCCGGAAAAGTCCGTGCCAATGCCTACGATATGGTGTTAAACGGAAATGAAATCGGTGGTGGTTCTATTCGTATTCACGACCGAGATTTACAAAGCAGAATGTTTTCCTTATTGGGATTCACACCCGAACAAGCCGAAAACCAATTCGGATTCCTAATGAATGCCTTTCAATTCGGTGCACCACCTCACGGAGGTTTAGCATTCGGATTAGACCGTTTGGTGGCGATTTTAGGCGGACAAGAAACCATTCGCGATTTCATCGCTTTCCCAAAAAACAACAGTGGTCGCGATGTCATGATAGATGCTCCTTCTGCTATTGACGAAGCACAATTAAACGAATTACACATCAAATTAAACCTAAAATAAAACCATTTAACCACATAGAAACATAGGTTTGACAAGTCTACTAAACATAGATCAATGCTTGATTTCGCATAGCTATGTTCTACTAATTAGAGTGAAACGACCCTTTAATTAATCCGTTCATTCTATGTTTCTATGTGGTTTTTATTAAAAACAAAACCATGAAATACGTCATTCGCATTCTGTTCTTTATCGTTTTGGCCTTTATTGGCTACGGATTTTACATTAAAAATACCATCGGAGACGAAGGCGACAAATGGGTGGGTATTGGTGTATTAATCAGTGCATTAGTGCTCATGCCGGTTTTTTTATGGCATCGATACAAAAACAAGAATTTAGAGGACTATATGTTTAAATTTGACAAAAAAAACGAGGAAAACACTGAAAATCAATAATTTTCACAAAAAAGTAACATTGGTTTAACATTCGTATTTAATTATAGTTTACCTTTGGCCATTATTAATTATTTTTTTATTACACAATGCGTACAGGTACAGTAAAATTTTTCAATGAGTCTAAAGGTTATGGTTTCATCACAGATGAAGAAACCGGAAAAGACATCTTCGTTCACGCAACTGGAATCAAAGCTGAAGAGCTAAGAGAAGGTGACCGCGTTTCTTATGAAGAAGAAGAAGGTAGAAAAGGTAAAGTAGCAGCTCAAGTAGCTGTGATCGAATAATATACATTATTTAGATTACCGAATGAATGGTTAACGTCTCGAGCAATCGAGACGTTTTTTTTTTCATCATTCGTTGTTCATCATTCATCAGTTCGTTATTTCTTAGAACATAAATGAAAAAAAAATTGGAAAAATTAGTAAAATAATTTGGGCGTGCCCCAAGGGTCGTGCTTTCACCACTCGCTTTTTTGTTACAGCCCGTTGGGCTGAAACAAAAAGAGCTCAAACAATGGCTCAATCACTCACGCAGGCTGTGCTTCAATAGAAAATTGTGCTAACTTTGTAACTTTCATTATATATCAGAACACAGATTAAGATGAACTACGAATTCCGCAAAGCCACCCCCATCGATGCTCCACACATCTGGACTATTTTGCAACATGCTATTCTCCGCCGAAAAGCCGATGGTAGCAACCAATGGCAAGACGGTTATCCCAATCCGGAAATTATCCAACAAGACATTGAAAAAGGAATTGGTTATGTATTAACCGATGGGGAAACAATTGTAGGTTACAGTGCCGTTTTAATCAACGACGAACCGGAATATGATAACTTGCAAGGCAAATGGTTGACCACCGGTGACTTTGTTGTTTTTCATCGTGTAGCCATTGCGGAAGGTTATACCGGCCAAAATTTGTCTAAAAAAATCATTGATTTTATTGCTGCATTCGCTTTAGAAAATAACATCCGTAGCCTCAAAGCTGACACCAATCATGATAATTTTGCCATGATGAACATTTTTGAAAAAGCCGGTTTTGTTTTCTGTGGCATTGTGCATTTCAGAGGAAGTCCGAGACGAGCGTATGAGAAGGTGTTGTGAGTTATCTGGTGTCTGGTGACTGAAAACTCCCAACTCCTGACTCCCAACTTCCATCCCAACTCCAATTTCTTATCAACATTAACATTCGTTTGTTTCCAAAAAAAGGTACAATCTACTACCTTTATACCATGTATGCATTAGTGGATTGTAATAACTTTTATGTTTCCTGTGAGCGGGTGTTTCAACCTCAACTGAATGGAAAACCGGTGGTCGTGTTGTCCAACAACGACGGTTGTATCATTTCCCGCAGTGATGAAGCGAAAGCCCTTGGCATTGCGATGGGAGCTCCTGAGTTTCAAATGCGACAGGTATTGAAACAACATCAGGTTACGGTTTTTTCTTCTAACTATGCCTTATATGGAGACATCAGTAGTCGGGTCATGGCAGTTTTAGGACAATTCACTCCTAACATAGAAGTGTACAGCATCGACGAAGCCTTCCTCAACTTTGATGGCATAAATATCCCCGATTACCAACAATACGGTTTAGAAATGAAAAGGCGAACGTTGAAATGGTTGAGTATTCCCGTTTCTGTGGGCTTTGCTCCTACTAAAGCCTTGGCCAAAGTAGCCAATAAAATCGCCCGTAAATTTCCAAAAGAAACCTTAGGCAGTTATGTGATGGATACGGAAGAAAAACGCATCAAAGGCTTAAAATGGACCAAAATTGAAGACGTTTGGGGCATCGGGTTTCGGTTGACCAAAAAAATGAAAGGTCAAAATATTCATACCGCTTATGATTTTACGCTACCGCAACACGAACAGTTTATCAAAAAAGAAATGGGCGTAGTGGGCAACCGTTTGCGATTGGAATTATTGGGTCAATCGGTATTGGAATTAGAAGAACCCAAAGACAAGAAAAACATTGCTGTAACCCGCAGTTTTGATGGCACGATTTCCACTTTTGACGAAATGAAAGAACGCGTTTCTACCTTTGCTACCGTTTGTGCGGAGAAACTTCGCAAACAACGATCATGTTGCTACGGAGTCATTTTATACCTCAGAAAAGACAAACACAAAATAGAACGAGAGCGGTATAATTTTTACCGTATGGAAACCTTGCCTTTTGCCAGTAATTCCTCCATCACAATCAGTAATTTAGCGGTAAAAATGTTGAAAGAACTGTTTGAAGAAGGTGAAATTTACAAAAAAGCAGGTATTATTGTCACGCAAATAATTCCGCAAGACCAAAAGCAATTTCATTTGTTTGAAGAAGAAAATCCGAAGCATCAAAAAATCATGGAAGTGATGGATGCTTTTCATCAAAAAACCGGCGAACGCAAGATTCGGTTGGGCAATCAGGATTTGCAACGCACCTGGAAAATGCGGCAGCATTTACTTTCACCAAAATATACGACAGATATTCGGGATGTTTTTAAAGTAAATTGTCACTAATGTTTAATTTTGTGAACTTTGTGCCTTCTTTGTGCTCATTGTGGTTAAAAATATGACAAAAACGAAACTTACCTTTTTTATCCCGGATTTAGAAAATCCTATCGAACTTCCTTTTATTAAAGCGGGAATTAAGGCCGGATTTCCTTCGCCAGCGGCTGATTTTGATGAAAGTAAAATCAGTTTAGATGCCGTGTTGGTGAAAAACCGAGAAACCACTTTTTATGCCAAAGCTTCGGGTACCTCAATGATTGGAGCCGGAATTGACGATGGCGATATTATGGTCATCGATCGTAGTTTGGAACCCAAAAACAATAAAATTGCCGTTTGTTTTTTAGATGGGGAATTTACGGTAAAACGCATTAAAGTAACTCAAGAAGAAGTCTTTTTAATGCCCGAAAACAAACTGTTTGACCCAATCAAAATTACAAAAGAAAACCAATTAATCATTTGGGGCATAGTGACTTATGTTATAAAAAAGTTATAAAAAAATCCCTTTCGCAAACCACTAAACGAAAGGGATAACCACTAACTAAACTTCCAAACATTATTTTTTTTCTAGGGATTCAAGGCGTTGTACTAATTGTTGAACTTGTTCTTCTAATTGTTTAAGCCTTGCAATTTCAGCTTGTTGTTTTTCAATGATGAGTTGTTGTTCTTGAATGGCTTTGATGGCTATAACCGACATACCTGAATAATCCAAAGTATATAATTCAACTTCCTGCCTTTCTGAATTAGTGCTTTTGTAGACAAATTCCGGGAAGATCTCTTCAACTTCTTGAGCAATTAATCCAATTTGCTTCGTGTTTTTGTTATCATGCTTAAATGTATAACTAGATGGTTTTAATTTAGTTAACTTAGAAAGTATCTCCTCAAGAGGTTGAATATTGGTTTTTAGTTTTCTATCTGAAATTGAGGTATATACACCATTTGTTTCGTTAAAATTTCCTCGTTGAATACCATTATAATACATTCGCAAAGTATTATTATTCCAAAATTCCCAACTGTTTGTTCCGTTCGACAAACCTAAACCAAAAGCCCCAATTTGATTTATATGTAAACTAAATAATGGATTGCTTACATTTATTCCTACTCTTGTATTTGTAAATGGTGTATTTCCACCCAGAGCAATTGCATTACTTCTTTCCACAACAGCACCACTTCCAATGGCAACTGCATAATTAAGATTTGAATTTAGAACATTAGCATTTGTTCCAATAAAAGTATTGTTGTTTCCTTCAATATTACCATATCCTGCTTGATATCCCAATGAAACATTTCTGACCCCTTGGCTTGAATATAATGATTCTTCTCCGATAGCTATGTTTCGTGATACTGATATTGTAGAATTATGTAACATTAAAGCTCTACTTCCAATAGCTATCGCTTCGTTGGAATTAATTGAGCTTTGTAATGCTTGGTTTCCAATAGCGATATTCCCCATTCCCGATTGTAAATCTCTCAATGCATTGCCTACTATCGCGATATTCCCATTCCCTGTCAAATTATTTCTCAGAGTATTTATTCCAATAGCAATATTATTACTCCCTGTTGTTAGTGTATTTAAGCTATCTGTTCCTAAGGCAACATTAAAAGAACCAGTTGTCAAATTAGTTAGAGAATTGCGACCAAAAGTAACATTATCAAATCTCAATCTTCCAATTGTTTCTGAATTTCTTCTAAAAATTAAATCTACATTATCTGTAGTACCTATAAAATTTGTTGTTGGATTTGTCCCAGCATTTCCGTTTAAACCCCAAGCAAATGTGGTTGGACTTTGCCATGATGCATTACCAGCTCCATCCGTTTGCATGACTTGACCGTTTGTACCTCTAGATAATGGAAGAATGTAATTATTACCCGCCGTTGCTCCAATTGCCACTCTACCTAAAAAATAGCCAGAAAAATCTGTTGCTCCTCTTACGTCACTGTAAACACCATATTTAAGACCACCTGCTGCAGCCGGAAATGTATTAAACACACCATATTTTGTTGAAGTGGAAGCATTTGAGGCTGAGATGGAATTATAGACACCATAAAAAGTCCCGTTAGCAGATAAAGAATAATCATTTCTTACTCCATAAGAAATAGAAACATTAGTGCCTCCAAAAAAATTATTAAGTCCAAAAAACTGTCCGTTTCCGGTTGATGTAAATGAATTATTGTAGCCAACTTTATTTCCATTACCTGGGGTTGTAAAACTGTTCGTTATTCCAGTTACACTTGCATTTGAAGGATTATTAAACACATTGAATATTCCGTTTATATTTGCTGTAGAGGTTGGAGTAATACTTTCAAAAACATTTCGAAAACCGGTAAATGTTTGTCCTGAACTTAATTCTCCACCAATACTGTTTACAATCCCGGTACCAGAATTATTGTTAAATGTTGAACTAATTCTTAATGAAGCACCATTAAGCACTTCTGAAGTATTGTTAATTCTTAATGCATGTTCAAGTGGTCCTACATTTTTATTGATACTTAAACCATAATTTCCATCGATTGCAACATCCAAAGCATCAGCATTAATAACTCTACCTACACCCGGTCCGCCAAAATCATAAGCTTGATCTAGAGAGCCTGATGAATTACTTTGAAGGTACTCTTTCGTCACAACTGCTTTACCATCAGCGGCATTAATCATAGCATTGGTAGTTGAAGGTAAACGAGTTAGCCCATTTTTTAATACAATCATTGCATCACTACGTTCAGCGATATCTACCACGTTATTGTTATTCGAGTCTATCGCATTTCCTATAACGAATAGTCGATCTGTTGCATTGGCAACTCTAAATCGTATATTTCCATTTAGTGAAGGTGTATAGTCTGTAGAACCAATTCCAAGAACCGTTTCACCAAAACTATATGCTGTATTATGATGCCCAAATGAAGTAGAGGAAGTTCCTCCTGCAACAGTTGTATTTCCTAAAGATGTAGCTCTAGAACCTGATGCAATTGTGTTATAACCAAATGATGTTGAACCAGTATTTGAAGCTAGAGTATTTTCTCCAAAAGCTGTTGCATCAGCTCCACTAGCCTCAGTATTACTTCCAAAAGTAGTTGATGCAAAACCTGAGGCAATTGTGTTTCTTCCAAAAGCTGTTGAATTAACTCCGGAAGCTAAATTATTACTTCCAAAAGCTGTTGATGCTTCTTCATTTGCCTGAGATTGATAACCAAAAGCTGTTGATGCATATCCATTGGCTTGTGTAAAATAACCTAATGAGGAAGAATTAGGGCCAATAGAGATATTATTTAAACCTATTGCTAATGAATTTGGTCCACTTGCAACAGAATTCTGTCCCATCGCAACAGATTGAATTCCGGTTGCTTGTGTACTAGCTCCAAAAGCAACAGAGTTACTTCCAGAAGCAATTGAATTTACACCAAATACTACTGTGTTTCCACCTGATGCTTGAGTGTTGTCACCAAAAGCTACTGAATTATTATTAGTAGCTTGTGTACCAACTCCAAAAGCAACTGCATTTAAATTAGAAGCAATCGTGTTGTTTCCAAATGCAATTGAAGCAGTAGAAGATGCTAGATTATTGTTTCCTACTGCTAATGAGGAATTACCCGAAGCAACTGAATTAAAACCCATTGCTATTGAAGATGATCCTGATGATTCAGTATTATATCCAAAAGAAAAAGAATAATTATTGGTTGCTCTAGTATTAAAGCCGAAAGCACCTGAGGAATCACCTGTTGCCAAAGAATTTCTTCCAACTGCAAATGAATAATTACCTACATTTATATCATCCCATTGGTTACCATCAACAAAACCAGCTCTAAAAGCTGCTTTTCTTGGATTCCAAACCATTCTAGTGCCACTACCTGATGGAGCTAAAACTCCAACTCCAAAAAATCCTGTAGAGACTAACCCATCTGTTCCGGAGATTGTAACTGCACCATTATTGGCAATAATTGTTCTGCCTACACCGGGACCGCCAAAATCATACGCTTGGTCAAGGGTACCTCCATCGGTTCCTTTTAAGGCCATCCATGTTGTAGTCCCATTGTCCCAATAGTAAAATCCGGGCGGATTACTACCGGAAGTTGTGGTCAAATAAACCATCATGCCTTGTTGAGCTACTCCGGGATTGGTTGATGGAAATGCATCAACTTTTGGTATTAATATGCCATCAGTATTTGATGGATTTGTTTCATTTGACGATTTGATTTCCAATTGTGCATTTGGTGAGGTTGTGTTGATTCCCACTTGAGCAAAAACAAAACTTGAAACGAATAGAAAAGAGAGAACGAATGCTTTCTTTGGATTAATTATTTTCATAAATAATTTTTTAAAAACGACTTTCATTATACATTATACCTCAAATTTCAGAAAATGTTTTCCATATATTAATTATAAAAATTGAAATTGGGTTAAAAACGAATATAATTGGTTGATTTTTAAAGTAAATTTGATTTTCGATTTGAAATCAAAACCATATGTTTAAATTTCCGAAAATAATTTTATTTCAGTCATTTGTCACGCAATAGCATCCATTTACACAAAATAGTAAAATCAATACCATTATTTATTAACTTGCATAGTTTATAATTATTATATTTAATTATGAATGCTGTTTTAATAGACGATGAATTGAATGCCCTTAAAAGTTTGGCTTGGGAAATTGAAACTTTCTGTAATGATGTTACGGTAATAGGTCAATTCTCAGACCCTCTTGAAGCATTAAAATATGTTGAAAAAAACACCGTAGATATTATTTTTTTAGACATTGAAATGCCTGGATTAAATGGTTTTCAATTCATTGATCTTTGTCCCGCAAAAGGCTTGAAAATTATTATTACTACGGCTTATGATCAATATGCCATACAAGCCATTAAAAAAAGAGCCTTTGATTATTTATTAAAACCTATTGATAGTGACGACTTAAAAGAGTGTGTAGAAAAAATCAAATTTGAAATAAACCAAGAAAAATTACATGTTGATATTGAAAAAATACTTTTAGATTTTACGAGTAAAACGAACTCAAATTATCAACGATTAAGCTTTAATTCAGAAAGTAAATTATTTTTTTATAATGCTGATGATATTTTGTATGTAAAAAGCGAAGGCAATAACAGTTACATTTATTTTGACAAAACCAAAAAAAAATTAATCAATCATAACCTAAAAGCGGTTGAAGACAAACTCTTAAATTTTCCTTTTGCCAGAGTTCATAACAGCTTTATCATTAACTTGAATAAATTAATTGAGTTTAATAAATCAGAACAATATGTAATTTTAGATTATGATGTGATTATTCCCGTTTCTCGGCAGAAAAAAGATGAACTTATAAACAAGTTGTAATGCAAGAAGCAAGACTTATTTTATGGCATATCGTCATTTCTGCATTAGTTGTTTTTTTTATCTTAAGTTTGATAATCTACAACCAAACAAAAGAAAAAGCGTTTAAATATTACGCCCTTTACAATCTTTTTTTACTGTTATACTTATCCACAAAAACAGTTTATATTGAACCTGTTTTATCTTGGTATGCCAATAGTCGTTTTTTCGCCCTCAATTGGATGAATCAAATCATTTATAATTCCATGATGGTTTTTTTCTATATACATCTGTTGGATTTATACAACCATTACAAAAAACAAACTACTTTTTTTGTTAGATTTTTGAATATTAATTTAATCATAGCTATTCTTCTTTTTTCTCTTTCTATAGTTTTGCACAATGTCGCTTATATTAAAAATTTTTTTTTATATTTATTTACACCTTTACTTACTATTTATAGCCTTTATTTTTTAAAAAATGTTTATTTATTAAAAAACACTCTCTCTAAGCTAGTCCTTTGCGGCACTTTAATCTACACGGGATTTGTATTGTTTGCTTTGTATAAAACATTAATCAACGATTACTCTATTGCACCAATAACCTATTTGTTAATTGGTGTTTTTGTTGAATCGTTGCTTTTCATGACCGCATTAGGTTTTAAAATCAAAAACATTTATTCTGAAAAAATTATCATGCAAGAAAATGTTATTCTGGAGAAAACTAAACTTAATGAATTAAAAGAACAACATCAAAAAGAGTTAGAAAATAAGTTGCTTTTACAAGAAAAAATTCTCCGATCTACATTAGAAAAAACAGAAAACGAAAAAATTGAGCTATTGAAATCTAAATATGAAAATGAAATTCTGAATCTCAAGTTAGATGCTTTAAGAAGCCAAATGAATCCTCATTTTATTTTTAATGCCTTAAATTCAATTAAAGTTTATTTTATCGAAAATAATAAAGAAAAAGCGGTGTATTACCTGAACAAGTTTTCTAAACTTATTCGGAATATTTTGGAGTTTTCAAAACGCGAATACATCACTATAAAAGAAGAATTAGAAGTTATTGAATTGTATCTAACCATAGAAAACATTCGGTTTAACAATGCAATCTCACTGGTTTTTGAACAATTAGAAGATGCTAAAATGACTGAAAAAAGAATTCCCGGATTAATTCTTCAACCATTTGTCGAAAATTCCATTTGGCATGGTTTAATGCGAAAAGAAGGTCATAAAGAGATTAAAATAGGATGCATAAACGAGCACAACAAAACCGGTCTTTTTATTCAAGATAATGGAATTGGTCGAGAAAAAGCCAAAGAAAATAAAATGAATTCTTTTAAAAAAGACTCGTTGGGAATTGAATTTAGTATTGAACGATTAAATAATTTTAATCTGCAAAATCAATTGAATTATACCTTTGAAATTATCGATTTAAAAGATGAAAAAAATCAACCCAATGGAACAAAAGTAATTTTATGGCTTAATTAACATAAAAAAATCCCCTTCCGCAAACCACTGCCGGAAGGGGATCAACCACTAAAACTAATTTCCAATTTTTAATTCGATGACTCTGTGATATAATTTAAAACCAAATGGTTGCTTCGCCTATACTTTTTAATTCGGTAATTGCTGTGTCAGATAACGTTTTTTCTATTTTTAAAAAAGCTCTTTTTACTCTCAAAAATTGATGAACGCCTAATTCTGTATTTTCAGGAATTTCAATTCTTGTTGTTCCATTTTGGGTTTCTACAATCAAGGTGACACAACTATTCCCACCACCATGATTATTGACATTGATAAAGATTGTACTGGAACTTTGTGACTCAAAAAGTAACTGCTTGTTAAGATCTTTTAATGGGCATGTGTTTAGATTTACAATCACTAAATCACCACCAACTTGTTCCAATCCATTGGTTCTGGTTAGTTCATACTTTAGGGAACTTTGTCTTGTTTGAGCTTGTGTTGTAAAACAAGTAAAGAGAACTATAACAATAATTATTCTTTTCATAATATTATTTTTTTTCAAGAGTTTCTATTCTATCAATTAACATTTGAAGTTGATTTTTCAATATTTCAATTTCATTGTTTTGATTTTCAATAATTACTTGTTGATCCTGAGTTGCTTTTACAAGAACAGGAATTATTTCAGAGTAATTAACTCCTAAAAGAGGTGTTTTTTTCCAGACTTTTCCTTGTTGTTCTTCCTTCCATTCGGAATCAATTACTACTTCGGGCAACACTTCTTGTAAATCTTGAGCTATAAAACCCAAGTGTTTACTATTATTGTCAATTTGAGTATTATTCCATCTAAACGTAACAGGTTTGAGTTGCATCAATTGGTTCAAACCATAATGAAGTGGTTCAATTTCTTTTTTCTCTCTACGATCACTTGTATTGATAATTCCATTAGTGGCAAAAACAGTATTCCAGCGGTTACCTGCTTGACCCAAACTTTGTGTGCCATCATTCATAGGCATAAACCGAGTAATTTGAAATTGATACAAATCATTTATCGTAGTCAATTCATCACCACTATTAGCGATAGTTAAATTGGGTCCTATGTTATATATTCTCCAATCGGTATTTAAATTGCCTCCTCTATGAAAGTCTATAGCTACATTTGAAGTTGAACCACCGGTAGATGTATTCGTAATTTTTACAGCTGTTAAACCTGCCGGACCGGAAACATGGAGTTTTTCATTTGGAACCGTTGTTCCAATTCCAACCTCCCCAGTAGGTTGTAAAGTCATTAATGTACTTGAAGTAACTGCAGTAGCTGCGGTTGCACTGGTGCCGATTTTAAAACTATCAGCAGATGTATCTAAACCTAAATTAAAATGTCGAGCACCTGAAATTCCCAAGTGTATCAGTGCATCGCCTGTTCCTGACTGTTCTAAATAAAGTTGACCATTTGTTGTGGAAGCCGAGTTACCTAAAATGTGAATATTTCGGCTTGGAGTTGTTGTTCCTAAGCCTAAATTTCCACCAGAATCCAATCGCATACGTTCAAGATTGTTTGTTCGAAATACAAATGACTGATTATCGGAAGTTCCTATAAAATTTGTTGCAGGATTGGTTCCGGCATTTCCTAAAACACTCCATGTGTTTAAATCTTGCCAAGAAGCTAATCCGGTTGCACTACTTGTTAATACTCTCCCTGCTTGTTGATTTCCATCTACCATTCGAATATTTCCTATCACTTCTAAAGGTGCAGTTGGAGCAATTGTACCAATTCCCAAGTTTCCATTAAATATTCGCATTCTTTCTACATTATTGGTTTTAAAAACCAATGGTTGTGCATCAGATGTACCAATAAAATTTGTAGTCGGATTGGTTCCTGTATTTCCATGAATGTTCCAATATTCATTTGTAATTGGGGGTACAACAGGGGTTACTATACCACCTCCTCCTTCCGGATCAATAACAGTAAGTACTCTGTGTGCATTAACATTTAATGGCCCCGCATAACTAGCAGGCGTTTGCACAAAATTAGAAGAAACCGTGTTTATAGTTGCCCAATTGATCGATATAGTTTGCGTTACAAATGGGGTTACACTTACCGGATATGAAAAATTAATATCCCAAATGGGTCTATTTGTACCTCCTACAATATCTTCAACAGAAGTTTGAAAACCTTTTACGATTGTTCCGTTTAGCAAAACATCAAAGAAAATAGGGGTTTGACCTTGAGCTTGAAACCCTGAAGCAGAAAAATTAACTAAAATTATGTTAGATTTTGGCGTAAAGGTGATTTCCATTTCCGGCATTAATGTTTTTGCAGAAGAAGAAGTTGCATTCGTTGTCCCCAAGGCGGTATAATATTTCGTTTTACCGTTATTCTCTTCCAATTTCACCCATTTTGTTCCATTCCAATAATGAAACCCGGGTGTTACTTCGTTTTCTCCCACTCCTGCAGTTGCAGTATTATATACTAATGTACTTTCGGGAAGAGCACCTCCGCTTGGATTGATTATCGGACTGGTAATATTCGCTGAAGTTAATGCAACTCTAGGCACCATAATACCTTTATCATTTGAGTCTATGTCTAATAAAGCTTCTGGAGTAGAAGAACCTATTCCGGTTGCCCCGTTTTTTAGCACAACCATTGCATCACTGCGTTCAGCAGGATCAACAGTGTTATTATTGTTGGAATCAATGGCATTTCCTATCACAAACAATCGGTCGGTTGCATTGGCAATTCGAAATTGAGAATCACCGTTTAGTGAAGGTGTATAGGTTGTTGCACCGATACCAATTACAGTTTCTGATTGACTAACAGAACTATTAAAACTACCCATAACAGTAGAATTAAATCCACTTGCATTAGTTGCATTTCCAAGAGAAAATGAATTTAATCCACTAGCCGTACCGCCAAAAGAAGCTGAACTGTCTCCACTTGCATTGCTAAAAGATCCAAATGCAAAAGAACTACTTCCAGTTGCATTTGAAACAAACCCCCCAACAAATGAATTAATTCCAGTTGCATTTGTCCCACTACCAAAAGAAGTAGAATTTGACCCAGAAGCATTTCCCCCAAAAGAAGTAGAAGATGCTCCAGAGGCGTTACCTCTAAAAGACACTGAACTAATTCCTGAAGCTAAAGAAGAGTTTCCAATAGCCACAGAATTATTTCCTGATGCTATAGTATTTACTCCAAACGCAATAGAATTTTGCCCAACATTAGTATCATCCCACTGTGCTCCAGAAACACTTCCTGCTCTAAATGCTGCTTTTCTTGGATTCCAATACATTTTTACACCAGCACCACTTGGAGCTACCGCACCAAAGTTTAAAGTACCAGTAGAAACTAACCCATCCGTTCCATTAATTAAAACCGCACCTGCATCAGCAGTAATGGTTCTACCATTACCCGCTCCGCCAAAGTCGTAGGCTTGGTCTAACGTACCTGTATCAGTTCCTTTTATCGGAATCCAATTGGTAGTAGTATTATCCCAATAATAAAACCCCGGTGGATTGCTACCAACCGTTGTGGTTAAATACACTAACATCCCTTGTTGAGCGGCAGTTGGGTTTACAGCCGGAAAAGTGTCAATTTTGGGAATTAACATTCCATCCGTCGAAGCTGGTGCAACTTGATTTGATGACCGAATATCCAATTGTGCATTGGGAGAAGTTGTATTGATTCCCACTTGTGCGACAGCAAAAGTTGAAAATAACAGTAATTGCAATAAAATAATTTTTTTCATACTAGTGGTTTTTTGAAAAAATAGTAAATCCTATTTTTAGTGGTTTCTGAAGTATAAAATTCACTTAATCAAACCATTAGTACAATACGATATTATCCGTAGAAGTTTGTAAGTAAGAAAAATTTAATACATTAGTAAAATCAATACTTTAAATCATCTTAACCCACTTTTAATCCCTTTTCGAAGCTATTTAAGCATAAAAAAATACGCCATTTAGCGTATTCCTATTTTCTTACAAACTTATTTTACATCATTTACAGTGGAATTTTAAAAACGGTTTGTAATCCATTTTGGGTTTTGATATTTAAAGTTCCTTTCATTGCTTCTACTCTTTTTTGGATGTTTTTTAATCCATTCCCAAAAACATTTTCTTTCTTCATTCCGATTCCGTTATCACGAATAGTTATTTGAATTTGCTTTGATGTAACCAAATCCATATTCAACACTATTTTGGTGGCCTGAGCATGTTTGAGGGAATTATTCAGTACTTCTTTTATGGCATAAAATAAGTTCTTTCTTAAATGACCATTCATTTTTATTGAATCACTCTCTTTGATGGATGAACTAAATAAAAATTCAATTGGTGTTTCTTCAAAAAGTGTTGCTCCATACATTTTGACATATTCCGAAAAATGTTGAAGTGTGTTCTGTTCCGTATTTAATGACCAAATAAATGCATTTAACCGCTGAGAAATTTCTTTCCCCGTTAGATTAATTTTAGAAGCTAATACTTTGTTTTTTTCTGAAGTCTCTTCATTTTTTAAAAGTAAATCAGCATGAATAAGAATGCTGCTTAAACCGCTTCCGATATCATCATGTAAATCTTTACTTATTTCGTTCTTTTGATGCAGTAAAGTTTTTTGAATTTTATTTTTTCTCCTGATAATGACAATTACTAGGGATAAAATAATCACAGAAAGCAAGGCCGCAATCAATTGAAGAATCGTGAATTTTCGTTGCTTTTGTAATTCTTCTACTTGAAGCAAAAGCAATTTATTTTCGTTTTTGGCATATTGCTCTGTAATACTTTGAATATTTGTATTCCCTTTAAGTCTGGTTTCTTCGTTTATTTTTATGATTTTTTCCTGAACAAAAGCCAGCTTGTCAATTTGCTTATTTTTTTTGAAAACCTCTTGAGCAATCGTATAAAAATACTGTTGAAACGTTGCATTAATAATTTTTTGATTGATGAGTTCTACTCCTTTTTCAAACAACCGATTGTGTTCAATTGGATTATTTTCGAAACATTGCATTAAATAACCATAGTTAAGCAAAACAATATCAAAGTACTCACTTTTTTGTGCGGATAGTATACTCTTTTCAAAATAGAAAACTGCACTATCCGTTTTCTTTTCCTCTAAATAAATTTGACCAAACGTTTGTTCAGTGTTTGGTATGCCTCTTTTACTGTTGGTATTTTTGGCATACTGATAGGCTTTCTCGTTATACCAAGCAGCTGAATCCGTTTGATGTAATTTTAACTTTAATTGTGCAATATTATTGAAAATGTGTTCTTTTTGAATCGTACTTCTTATGTGTGAAGTGCTATTCTTTTGTGGTTGAAATTCTCTTGAATTCCAAAGCGATTTTTGTGCATCTTCCCACTTATTCATTTCTATCTGGTTAATTCCTTTAAAGAAATAACCATTAGCTATCCACAAACTATCCTTTTGTTGCTTTGCTTTTAAAATGGCTTTATCCGCCTCATTTGTTCCAAATTGAAACAAACCATCGTAATAAAAAAGTTCAGACTGCAAACTGTGAATGAAAATAATTGTGGTATCAGATTGTTTAGGAGAAATTAAATCTTTGGTTATGTTTAACCATTTTTGAGACGATTGGATATCATCCGTTTCCAAAAAATGCTCCGCCAAAAGAAATGAATTTGCAATTTTACAATTGGTCGTTTTGCAATTTTCAAATTCCCTTAGCTTCTCTTTTTCAGCAATACTTTGAGCAATTCCAAAAGAGAAAACTAAAACTAAAAAAAAGGTTAAATAATGTTTCATGTCCTTTTTTTAGCGTTTCAAATATACATTAACCGCCTCTACTCTCGTATTGACATGTAACTTTTCATAAATATTTTGAATGTGCTTACGGACCGTACCTACACTAATCTCCAAAACCGCTGCTACTTCCTTGTTCATTTGCCCTTTGGCTAACAATTCTAAAATCTCTCTTTCTCTGCCGGTTAACGATTCCGTCAATTTATTTTGTGATTCCATTTTGGAAAAACTAGCTACCACTTTTCGGGCGATGCTACTACTCATTGGGCTTCCGCCTTCAAATAATTCGTCTAAAGCACCAATAATTTTTGCCGGGCCTTCGGTTTTCAATATATAACCACTTGCACCGGCTTCTAAACTTTGAAAAATTTTATCATCATCCTCATAAGAAGTACACATTAAAAAAAGTACTGAGGGACAGGAATTTTTCAATTTATTCACGCAACTAATTCCGCTTTCTCCGGGTAAATTTATATCCATCAAAATGGCATCCACATCCAAATCGGGTAATTCTTTTAAAGCCATCTCGGCATTTTCAAAACTTCCGGCTAATTCAAATTGATCGGTAAATTGAATCATCAAACCCAATGCTTCTCGCAAATCGCGGTCATCTTCTACTATCCCAATTCGTTTTTTCATTCATTCAAAATTTTAAGCAATATTAAAAATAGTAAAACTTTTTTGAAATACGTAAATGAGCGTATGAAAATAAAAAAAACCTCCCATTACTGAGAGGTTTTGTACCCGGAGTGGGAATCGAACCCACACACCTAAGTACACGAGTTTGAGTCGTGCGCGTCTACCAATTCCGCCATCCGGGCTAATTTAAGATGAAATTATTTTTAGCTAATTTTTAAAAAAAATTAAGTAAAGATAACGCCATCCGGGCAATTTAGATTTTTAAGTTTTGACTAATTTTTAGAAAAAATTAATTAAAGACTTTGCCATCCGGGCAGGGATGCTTATTTGTGGGTGCAAATGTAAATAATTTTTTGAGACATTTTCAAGAAATTTGTGGAAAAATTCCTTTCTAAGTTGATTTTTATTTCTAAATTTGCACCTCGTTTCGACGACACACAACTAACTAACTACATAACAACCATTTAAAATGTCACACAACGAACCGGAAGCAAAAATATTTGCTTGTTCAAAAAGTGTATACTTAGCTGAACAAATAGCTCAACACTATGGAATTCCGCTAGGTAAAGTAACGTTCTCTGAATATAGTGACGGCGAGTTTCAACCGTCTTTTGAAGAATCTATTCGCGGATTGCGGGTGTTCATCGTTTGCTCCACTTTTCCGAGTGCAGACAACTTGATGGAACTTTTGTTAATGATTGATGCTGCCAAAAGAGCCTCAGCCAGACACATTACACCGGTTATTCCATATTTCGGATGGGCCAGACAAGACCGAAAAGACAAGCCAAGAGTGCCGATTGGAGCCAAATTAGTAGCCAAATTACTGGAAACTGCAGGAGCAACAAGAATTATGACGATGGATTTACACGCCGATCAGATTCAAGGTTTCTTTGAAAAACCGGTTGACCATTTGTTTGCTTCTACCATCTTTTTACCGTATGTAAAAAGTTTGAATTTGGAGAATTTAACGATTGCTTCACCCGACATGGGCGGTTCTAAAAGAGCTTATGCCTACTCGAAGTTTTTAGAATCGGATGTGGTGATTTGTTACAAACAACGGAAAGTAGCTAACGTCATTGACACAATGGAATTGATCGGAGAAGTAAAAGGACGAAACGTTGTTTTGGTTGACGACATGATAGATACCGGCGGTACCCTTGCTAAGGCGGCCGATTTAATGATTGAAAAAGGAGCTTTGAGTGTTCGAGCCATTTGTACACATGCCATATTATCCGGCGATGCGTATGAAAAAATCGAAAAGTCACAATTAAGCGAGTTAATCGTTACCGATTCAATTCCGTTAAAGAAAGAATCGAACAAAATCAGAGTGGTGAGTTGTGCACCGCTTTTTGCAGAAGTCATGCACATGGTGCAACACAACAATTCCATTAGTGGGAAGTTTTTGATGTAGTTTGTTGAGTGATTAGTGAATAGTAATTAGTGATTAGCAAATTACAGACAACAGAAAAGAATTTTTATTTATTAATTTTATATATTTTACAATGAAATCGATTACGATTAAAGGATCAGAAAGAGAAAGCGTAGGCAAAAAGTCAACAAAAGCCTTACGTGATGCTGGAATGGTTCCTTGCGTTATTTACGGAGGAGATCAACCAGTACATTTTGCAGCAGAAGAAAAAGCGTTCAAAAACTTGGTTTACACTCCCAACGCACACACTGTTGTAATTGAATTAAATAGTGGGAAAAAGGCAGATGTTATTTTACAAGACATTCAATTTCACCCCGTATCAGACAAAATTTTACACATCGATTTCTATGCGTTAAAAGACGACAAAGAAATCATGATGGAAATTCCTGTAAAAATTACAGGTACATCACCAGGTGTATTAGCCGGTGGGGTACTACGTTTAAACCAAAGAAGATTAAAAGTGAAAGCTTTACCTAAAAACCTTCCTGATTTCGTAGAAGCAAACATTTCCGGTTTAGAAATGGGTAACAAATTATATGTTACCAAAATTGAAACCAACAATTTCAAATTGATGCACCCGGATAACACAGTTGTATGTCAAGTGAGAATTTCACGTGCTGCTATGAAAGCTGCTCAAGAAGCTGCCAAAGCAGAAAAAGGTGGAGCAAAAAAGAAAAAATAATTTCTATTTTCTCAATACTAAAAGCATCGGTTTACGCCGGTGCTTTTTTTTTGAACCTAATCCTGCTGTCCACTTCAAGCTTGTTTGCCACAACCGTTTTTTCTAAGCCGCTCCAAAAGCTTCCTCTGGTCGCTTTGGGTCGCCAAGAAAAAATCGGTTTTGTCTGCACAAGGCTTTCCGTTACCATCTGGGGTAAAACGTACTCCAAATCAAAATCGGCTACCAATAGAAACTTTTGTACTTTTGCATCATGATTAATTGGATTACATCACTTTTTCAAACCCAAAAAACCGTTACAAAACCGGATATGAAAAAATTTCTAATCGTCGGACTCGGCAACATCGGAGCCGAATATGTCAATACCCGCCACAACATCGGATTTAAAATACTTGACCATTTTGCCAAAAAAGAAAGCATCCCTTTTCAAACCGCTAAATTGGGCGACGTGGCCGAATTCAAAATCAAAGGAAGAACATTACTGCTTCTGAAACCCAACACCTACATGAACCTCAGCGGAAAAGCTGTGAAATATTGGATGGAAAAGGAAAACATCGAGAAAGAAAATATATTGGTTATTACCGACGATTTAAACCTAAGTTTTGGTACTATCCGCATCAAAACCAAAGGAAGTGATGGCGGTCACAATGGTTTAAAAAGTATTCAAAGTTTATTAAACACCACCGAATATCCTCGTTTTCGTTTTGGCATCAGCGACCAATTTAAAAAGGGACAACAAGTCAATTATGTGTTAGGCGAATGGGACGAAGAAGAAAAATCAAAATTACCTGAGCGACTAGAAAAATCTGCCGAAATCATTCAATCCTTTGCTTTAGCAGGATTAAACAACACGATGAACGAATTCAACGGAAAATAATTGGCTTACTTTTTGAAATATTAATCTAAAAACCAGAAATCATGAAAAAAATAATTGCACTATTTCTATTTGGATTATTATTTTCCTGTACCGCTCAAAAAAATATGTCCACAACTATGTCAAAAATTACAAGTGAATGTCCGAAAGATGGAGCGTGTGAAGTTGAAATTTTAAAAAATAAGCAACTTTTACTTCTACATGATGACTTAGGAGGAATGTATTATGACATCAAAGATCACGATGGCACAACCGTCATTCATTTTCAATACAACAAAACAACTGAGGCCAATTTACAAGACGGACATTACCGAGAAGATATCCTTTTTGAAGTAAAAAATTCTGACAAATCATTAAACCTTACTGATTCTGAACTACAACAAACCAACCTTATTTTTGGTCGTCATTGCTTTTGCAAAGGACAAACTGGTTACTTCAAAATTAAAAAAGGAAGACTAAATCTATTTTCAAAAAAAGATGAAATCCATTTTGATTTATCCTTTGAAAATGAAAAAGTTCCGCAACTTATTCGTTTTATTTCAATATAAAAAACAAAAAAGCCCATCATTCAAAAATTGAAAACGGGCTTTTATTTATCCGATTATTGAAAATCTATTCAACAATCAATCGTTTTGTTTCTTGATTGTTTCCGTCTGAAACTTTTACTAAGTAAACCCCGACTTGTGGATTTACCAATTGTATTTCTTGGTTAAATGTTCCATTATTAGCATACGATTGTTCAAAAATCAATCTTCCTCTCATGTCGTAGACCGCTACTCCAATTTTTTCAGACTCTACTTGATTCATCGCAACTGTAAAGTTTCCTTTTGTAGGGTTTGGATAAAGTCCAAAATCAAATCCGATTAAATCATCTATACTAGCCGGAGCATTTTCACTACAAATATCTAAACTCCAACTGTTGATTGCACCTCCATCTTGATTAAAAGTATCCTGTACTCTTAACGTCCAAACTCCCTGCGAATTTTGACCATTTAAAGCGGAAAGCGGTTGCTCTGGAATTAATACTCCAGAAATTGCAGGGTTCTCACCGCAAACTAAAACAATACCGTTATCATCAAAGGTAGCTATTGCATCGGCATCACCTTGGTTAGGATTACATTCTCTATTTAATAATTGCACTTGTGTACCTGATGGACTAATCAATGTTACAATTAAATCATTTATCCAAGAATGTGAAATATTTAATGACACGGTAACTTTTTGAATTGAAACATTATCTTCCGTAGGAATTGTCAAAGTTGAGTTAACCGTTGGTGTACCACTGGATGGAATTACAATCGGTACATTAGTTGAAACTGCAGTTCCACAAAATGTTGTTGAAAAAGAGAATGCAGAAGAATAATTCCCTAAACAAGCATTGTTTCCCGGTGCAACTCTCCAATACAATGTCGTTGCATTTGGCAAATTGGAAGAAACATAACTATTAGTAGCAACTGAATTCTCCTCCACTATTGAAGTAAAAGATGGATCGGAAGCAATTTGAATGGTATAAATTGTGGCGTTTGGATCAGCACTCCATGAAAATGAAACTCCAGAAGGCTCTACAACTGCTGCATTAGCCGGAGAGCTCAATGAAACTGTAGCAAAATTTCCACTCACAATTTCCAAATACATATTTACGGTTTTGGTGATTGAGCCAGAAGTTGCCGTAACCGCAATGGTATGTAATCCAATTGGAGCAATTGCATTCGTTGTTACCTGCATTTGAATATTACCCGGCGTTGAAGTTGAAGAAGGTACAAAAGCAACAGTTGTACCCGTTGGGTTACCTGTTGCAGAAAAAGTAGTAGTCGCATTAAAACCTCCAAAAACCTGATAATCTAAATTAAAAATTGCGTTACTTCCTTGACATACTGATTTATTCTGTTCTCCTTCCACGCCGTTAAAAGCAATTGCCATGGTAGCAGTTGGTGCTGTGATGGAAAAATTTGAATTAGAAACATCTAAAAAGATATTATTATGTCCTTTCACCATGATTCTATTTGTGGTTCCGATAGTATTTGGAACGGTAATGATTTCTGAACCATCATTAGGAACTTTGCTCGCTAAAAGAATTGGAAAACTTGAACCTCCACTGTTAGAAAAATATATATCAACATAAGGTGTGTTTACACCGTTGGCCGTTGTTCCTGCCACATCCCAGGTAACATTTTGATTTGTTCCGGCGGCCCAAGACACACTTGTATTTGGAGCTGTAACTAAAAACGGTCCTGCATTAGCAACCGTTGTTACCGACATATTAGTTCTTGCAGTTTGACCTCCGTTCGGAGTTCGATTATCTCTAACAACTAAAGAAAAATTCATTGTTTTGGCGATGGATGGCACAACTTCCCATGTATTAGAAGTAGCCCCGGTTAAAATCGTTGGCATGAAAGGCATATATCTATCTGGACTTGTGGATGGGTTTCTTGAACGAAATCTAGGGCCATTTGCTGCATCCGTTGCAGTTGGTGGTTGAATTGCAATACCTGTATCGGTTTGCTCCCAACAATAAGTTAAGGCATCTCCGTTAGCATCAGTAGCATTTCCTTCTAAAACAAAAGCTGTACTCCTTGGAATGGTATAATTTTGAATGGGTTGAATAATGGGTGCATCATTATTATTATTGATATTATTCGAACAATTTCCGGCTCCAGCAACAAAATTATCCATTTGAGCTAAACTAAAAGCATGAAAATAAGCGTCCGAATTGTTTTGTACATTTGGTGAACAAATTCCTGCATAACCCATTATTGTTGAAGCACTTCCCGGCTCAACTGCAGTTGCTGAAGTTCTTTGACAATTATTATTTTGGGTATGAGTTGCTCCAAACTGATGCCCCATTTCATGAGCCACGTAATCTACATCGAAAGGGTCTCCAACCGGTGCAAATGAACCTGTAATTCCACGAGCTTTATTACCGGTACAAGGTGCATTTAGTTGAGCTAAACCACCACCTCCGGTACTGACAGTATGACCAATATCATAGTTGGCTGAACCGATAACATTGTCAATAACTGTTTGACTTTGATTAATTAATGTCCCGGCATTGTTATTGTCAAATGTATCAGAAGTAATAAAAATAACATCTAAGTTATTGGGGACCAATTGCATGGTTAAAGACATATCTCTTTCATAGATTCCATTAATTCTTGTCATGGAAACATTCATTGCAGCTAAAACAGCTCCTTTTCTTGTTGCTTCTGGTGTAGCTGCTGTCATTCCGGCGGCTTGCCAATGAAATTGAGCATATTCTATTGTACAAGCCATTGCAAGTCTATAGGTTCTAAAAATACCTGTATCAGAAGCAATACTATTGTTATTTCTGGGAGAAAAATGAATCCCTTCCAATTCAGTTACTTCCTCATCCACAAGGCAATTAAAAGAATTACTTTGAATAATATTCTTTCTGGAATAAACCATGTAATGATTTAAATCAGCCGTATAAGTGTCAATGTAATGTACTTCTCTATTACCGGCAAAAAGCATAGCATGCACTCCAAATAAAGTTATACTAAAACGTACCATCGCAGTTTTGTTTTCCACTCCTATTCCAACATATGATTTTATGTCCGGAAATTGAGCTTGTAATTCAGGATGCATAACCGAAGCTTCATAAATTGTATAACTTTGAAATTCTCCATTAGCATCCGGAAATTCTAAAACTATGTTTGACTGAACAAAATCCTCTCTTTTAGGAGCAACAGAAAGATCAGCTTTAAAATTATTTAAATCCAATGAAAACACCTCGAATTTTGAAGGAATTGTGCTTCGATTAAGAGTTTGCAAGGGTGAATATGCTTCTAGTGATGACTTTTGCCAATGGTTTTTTTGAGCATAACCTGAGAAGGTCATCAACAAGCAACACAATAAAAATAGTAGTTTTTTCATAACAATTAGTTTTTAGGCTTTAAAAATAATGAATAAAATTTATAAAAGCCAAAAAAAAGACCGTCAAAACTGACGGTCTTCAATTAGATTTGTAAAAAATCTATAATTTATTCAATAATTATTCTTTTCACTTCTTTGCGGTTACCGTCAGTTACACTAAGTAAATAAACACCCGTTTGTGCATCATTAAGTTGAATATTTTGATTAAATGAGTCTCCACTATTAAATTGGTTATCATATACCAAACGTCCTCTCATATCATGAATTGACACATTAACTTGATCGAATGAATTGTTAAACTGTATTGTAAAATTTCCTTTGCTAGGGTTAGGATAAATCACAAAATCATCAAATCCAAAATCAGGTGTAGTTAATGTAACTTCTTGAGAACAAACTTCAATGAAGAAAGAATTCACAATTCCGGTATCATCTGCAAAGTTGTCATTAATTCCAAAAACCCAGTTTCCTGCAGATTGTAAACCATTGAAAACCGAAAGAGGTTGAGCAGGTTGGTAAGTTCCGGCTGTTGGAGAAGCACAAGTGATAAGGGTACCGTTGTCATCAAAAACAACATTAAGATTATCATTACTTCCGCATTGTCTTTCAAAAAGATTTACTTGGTTATTTCCTGGACCTAAGACAGCTATTAATAAATCTGCTAAATAAGTATGGTTTAAATTTACGCCAATATTCACATCGCTTATGGTAACATCATCAGGAATATTTAATGTTGCCGTTGTGAAAGTCGTTCCGTTATCAGGTATTGGAAAAGGAGTACTATACGTATAAGTATTACAAGTTGAAGTTATTGTATATCCAATCGCGAATGTCTGCTTATTTAAAGCATAATAAATATTACCTGTTGGTTTAATCATAATTCTACAAAAAGGTGCAGCAATATTGGGTACAGTTATTGATTCTGAACCATCATTTAACACATTTTCAGCTAGAACAGTTGAAAAAGTTTGTCCGCCATCAGTAGAAAGTAAAATATCTACATTTGAAGAACCTGCTAAACTCGTAGTGTTATTCACTGCCCAAGTAATAGTTTCAGAAGTTCCTTGGTTCCATGAAATCCCAGCTACATCTTGTGAAGTAACTTCAAAAGGGCCAACAGTTGCACTAACAGTAATGTTAGCAGAAGCTGTACTAGTTTGTCCACCATTAGCAACGTTATCTCTTGCGGTTAACGTAAAGGCCATAGTTCGACCAATTGTCAAGACGGATTCCCATGTTGTTGTTAAATTATTATTTAATACCGAGCTAAAAGCAGGCATATAGCGAACCGGAGTATCCGATGGTGGCAATGATCTAAAATTAGGTCCTGCCGGTTTTGTAGGATAACAAATACTATTATCTCCAGTTACAGCACCGGTAGCACTATTATTTTGTTCCCAAGTGAAAGTGGCTCCTGGATTATTAGTTGGATTAGTCCCGGTCAAAATGAATGCAGTTCCATTTGGAATTGTCCAATTTCCTCCAGATGTAATTGTAAGAGCAGGATTATTTAATGTTGTATTAACTGCACATGCTTTGTTGACTAGATTGTTTTGAATTTGTAAAATACTTCTGTAGGTAAAATAATCATCACTGTTAGATTGCACATTATTGTTCATAATTCCGGCATAAGCCATAATTGTTGAACCACTTCCTGGCTCTACATTTACGCCTGTTCCTTCTATGTTTTCAGAAAAAGTATGATTAGCCCCTAATTGATGTCCTAATTCATGAGCAACATAATCAATATCAAAGAAATCACCGGCAGGAACCCCATCTGCAGGTGAAGTAATACCACTTCCTTTTTGTCCATTTACGCAAACACAACCTATACAACCTGCATTTCCACCTCCACCGGTTGCTCCAAACAAGTGTCCAATATCATAATTTGCCTCACCGATAACATTCGTTAACGTACTTTGTAATTGAGAATTCCAATTATTAATTCCAGAGGCCGGAGAATAAGGATCTGTTGCCGCATTGGTATAAACAACCAAACTATTATTAGCAATAATATTTAATCTAACGGCTAAATCTTTTTCAAAAACCCCATTAACACGAGTCATTGTAGCATTCATTGCGGCTAAAGCCCCCGCTACAGTACCGCCATGGTATGCTCCATATTCACCCGTGCATGATAATGCCAATCTGAATGTTTTTAAAACACCATTACTAGCCAACACTTCTTGATTATCTAATTCATCAGCTAATCGATTACTAACATTGTGATCTACAGTTGTACATGTAAAAGGCATTTTTCCTTTTTGTCTGGATGAAACATAAAAGGCATAGATTAAACCATTCTCAGCATATGGCTCCATAAATTCAGTTTTTTTTCCTGATCTAAGTACCATCGCTTGTACACCTTTTGGATCAATACTCATTCTTAATTGGGCTTTTGGATCATCTAAACCAATTCCTACATATGATCTTATCTCAGGAAATTGTGCTTGTAATTCAGATTCAAAATTTGAAGATTCAAACATTTCAAAACGTTCTAATTCACCAGCTGCGTTTGGCACTGTGATGATTACACCAGCAGTAGTTGAAAACCTATCCGGAGCAGAAATCAAATTTGTCTTAAAAGACTCCATATTAAGTCTATATAACGAAAAATTTGAAGGAAATGATTCTCTTTGTGCAGTTTTAGCAACCGCTGAAACATTGTCATTAACAGGTGTCCAAAAATTATTTTTTTGGGCACTCATGTTTACTACAGTAAATACTGTAAAAAGGGTTAGAAGTACTATTTTTTTCATTTTTTGGTAATTAATTAAGCGACAAATATATCATATTTTTAATAATTCTTATTAATTCTTAGTTATTTACGTAATTTTTTTAATCTTTGATTTAGATTATTCTTATTAATTATAAAGTTGTTGTAAGTCTTTTTATAATAATTAAATTTGTAAAAAAAAATCTTTGAAAACTTTTCAATCCATATACGACTTTAAACCAATAAATAAAACCATATTAACACTTGGCACCTTTGATGGAGTTCACATAGGCCATCGAAAAATTATCGAAAAATTAATTCAAAATTCAACTAGTTGTAAATGTGAAAGTTTAGTTCTTACTTTTTTTCCACATCCAAGGATGGTACTACAGGAAAAATCTGAGATTAAGCTATTAAATACAATTGATGAACGAATCGAGCTACTAAAACAATCCGGATTAGACAACCTTGTTATCCATCCATTTGATCAGGCATTTTCGAGACTAACGGCAGAAGAGTTTGTTTCATCGATTTTGGTAGATCAATTTAATGTAAAGAAAATAATCATTGGCTACGACCATCGTTTTGGCAGAAATAGAACTGCTGACATTAATGATTTAATAGAATTTGGAGAAAAATACGCGTTTGAAGTAGAACAAATTTCAGCAGAAGAAATCGATGAAGTTTCAGTTAGCTCTACAAAAATTCGCAATGCTCTGTTGGAAGGAAACATAAAATTAGCCAATGATTACTTAGGTTACGATTATCTACTAACAGGTACAATTATCAAAGGAAAAGGCATTGGCAGAACATTAAACTTCCCTACTGCCAATCTTCAAATTGAGGAAAACTATAAATTAGTTCCAAAAAACGGTGTTTATATTGTTCAAAGTAGGATGAAAAACAAATTGGTTTATGGTATGATGAACATTGGTTTTAATCCAACCGTCAACGGAGAATCAAAATCAATTGAAGTGCATTTTTTTGATTTTGAAGGTGATTTGTATTCAAAAAAAATCGAAATACAACTTTTGGACCGTATTCGAGATGAAGTAAAATTTGAAAGTTTGGAAAAATTGAAAGAACAGCTTTCTAAAGATAAAACTGCTGCACTTCATTTTATAGCAACATTATAATGTTAAAAAAAGCTTTTACACCAATTGATAATGCTCCATTAATTCTATTCAGAATTACATTTGGGCTATTGATTGCCGCTGAAAGTATTGTTGCCATTTTTACCGGTTGGGTTAAAAAAAATTTAATGGAACCCACCGTTTCTATTCCACACATTGGCTTTGATTTCTTAGTGCCTCTGCCCGGCTATGGGATGTATTTTTATTATATTTTGATGGGGGTTTTAGGGATTTTTATCATGTTGGGATACAAATATCGCTTTTCATTAGGTTCATTTACTATCCTGTGGATAGGCGTTTATTTAATGCAAAAAGCATCTTATAACAATCATTATTATTTACTCATCTTGGTGTGTCTAATCATGCTATTTCTTCCAGCCAATCAATATGCTTCTTTGGATGTCAAAAAAAACCCATCCCTAAAAAGTTTGACAATGCCTCAATGGTGTTCATGGATAATGATTGTTCAAATGGCAATTGTATACTTTTTTGCCACCTTAGCCAAATTTTATCCCGATTGGTTGGATGGAACCTTTACCGGAATTTTATTTTCCAGCTTATCCAATTATCCAGTATTAGGTTCGGTGTTTACAGAAAATTGGTTTCATATTTTTATTGCTTATGCCGGAATTTTCTTTGACGGTTTGATTATACCCGCTTTACTATGGAAAAAAACCAGGAATATTGCACTTATAGCCAGTTTGCTATTTCATTTGTTTAATTCGATTACACTACAAATTGGTATTTTCCCTTATTTTGCTTTGAGTTTTATTGTGTTTTTTTATTCACCGGAAACCATTCGATATCTCTTTTTCAAAAAGAAACCACAACTTCAATTGGAGGATTTAAACAAAAGTTATACTTTTTCGAAAGCCTTAACTTATTTTTTTATCCCTTTTTTTATCTTACAACTTATTCTTCCCATTAGACATTATTTTATAAAAGGTGATGTCCTTTGGACAGAAGAAGCTCATCGTTTAAGCTGGCGAATGATGCTTAGACAAAAAAACGGTATTACACATTTTAAAGTAATTGATAAAAACACTAAACAAGAATTACCATACAATATTGTTGAAAAATTAACCCGTAAACAACTTAGTTTAGTAACCAGTAAACCGGATGGCATTTGGCAAATGGCTCAACACATCAAAAAAGAATTTGCAAAAAAAGGTGTCACCGTTAGTATTTTTATTGATTCGAAACTTTCTGTAAACAACAAACCCTATAAAACGTTTATTGACCCCACTGTTGATTTCGCAGAAGCAGAATGGAATTATTTTGGTCATAATGACTGGATTCTTCTTTATGACAAACAAGGGAATTTGATTGAAAAATAATATTGTTGATTATTTCTTTAAAAATCTCTCCCACTTCTTAAACTTCATCCTGAGAAAATAAGTATTTTTGACTTATAAAATAATACTATGAGCATCACTAAACACAATTGGACCAAAGAAGAAATTATAGCTATATATAACAAACCGATGATGGACTTGCTTTTTGAAGCAGCTTCCATTCATCGTGAACACCATGACCCTAATGTAGTTCAAGTTTCCACCTTGCTTTCAATAAAAACGGGAGGCTGTCCCGAAGATTGTGGCTATTGTCCACAAGCTGCTCGGTATCATACAAACATAGAAGGAAACGATTTAATGAGTGTTCAACAAGTTAAAGCTCAAGCATTGCGTGCAAAATCTTCGGGTTCTTCCCGCGTTTGCATGGGAGCTGCTTGGCGAAATGTGAAAGACGGACCTGAATTTGATCAAGTGTTAGAAATGGTACGAACCATTAATAAACTAGACATGGAAGTTTGTTGCACTCTCGGTATGCTTACAGAAAATCAAGCACATCGTTTAGCCGAAGCAGGTTTATATGCCTACAACCACAACCTTGACACTTCGGAAGAATATTATAAAGAAGTGATTTCAACCCGCGGTTTTGAAGATCGTTTGCAAACAATTGATAATGTTAGAAAAACAAATGTTACCGTTTGTAGTGGTGGAATTATAGGTATGGGCGAAAGCATTGAAGACCGTGCTGGTATGTTGGTTGCTTTATCTACATTAAACCCTCAACCGGAATCGGTACCCATAAATGCTTTAGTTGCCGTGGAAGGAACACCACTGGAAGAACAAAACCCAATTGAAATTTGGGAAATGATACGAATGGTTGCCACTACAAGAATTGTAATGCCGGAAACCCAAGTACGTTTGTCTGCCGGAAGAACAGAAATGAGCAGAGAAGGACAAGCAATGTGCTTTTTTGCCGGAGCTAATTCTATCTTTGCGGGGGATAAATTATTAACTACACCAAACCCGGATGTAAATGAGGACATGAAAATGTTTGAATTGTTGGGTCTAAAACCACAAAAACCTTTTATCAAAATTATGCAACCTAAAACTGTTGAAGCAGAAGATTCAAAATTTCAATCTTTAGGTGAAAAACCAAAATGGTCTAGACCGGGACATACCATCGAACGCAATCTTGAGGTTTCCACCAAAAGAAAATAAGTAAAAAATACTCAAATCCTTTTTTAACTTCGCTCTTAACAACATCGTTAAGAGCATTTTTTTTGCAATATTTATATTCTATGAAGCTATATCTTACTGAAATAGAACGTATTAAAACTATTTCAAAAAAAGATTTTTACACTAATTATGTAAAAAAACAAAAACCTGTTGTTATTGAACAACTTACGGCAGATGGGTCTATTTATAAAAAATAGAACTTGCAATATATCAAATTGATGGCAGGAGAAAATTTAGTTCCTTTATATGAAGACAGACCTGTATCATACAAAGATGTCTTTAACCAAGCTCATGCAAAAATGAAAATGAGTGATTATGTAGATTTGTTACTATCCAAACCAACTAATTATCGAATTTTTCTTTACAATTTGATGAAAGAAGTTCCCTCGTTAAAATGAGTTTAAGAGATTTACAAGGTAAACTTTCAAATGTAACAAAAGCCATTTACAATATTTTTATAATGAGAAACCTCGATAATTTTATGCGAAAATGGAAGGGTCAACAATGGATAGATTACAAAAATGATAAAGCCATAACACAAACTCACAAACGATTAAAATTAAACTAAAAAAACCTCCGATTTCTCGGAGGTTTCTCTTTAGTTAACTCAGTAACTTAGCTTATTGTTTCACCACTCGTACGGCTCTCGTTTCTTCTCCTTGTGTTACAATCACATTGTAAACTCCGGATGGATATTGATTACCGAATTGGTAGTTGGTAACGTCTTGAGCTTTTACCTCTCTCACTTCTAAGAGTCTTCCTGCCATGTCATACACAGTCAAGCTTACTGCTTCAGTGTTCGAAGTTCTTACATCAATTGTAAAGCTTGTTTCAAATGGGTTTGGATAAGCAACCGCTTTGAACTCATTTACACCATTTGCATCTACTCTTGTTACTTCTTCAGGTCTGAAGCCACCAGGAGTAATTATACTACATGATTTACCATAAGGTCCCCACTCGCCGTTTAAGCGAATTGCTACACGTACAGTATACATTTCACCCGGTACTAAACCTGTGAAGTTATTTAATGTAACTGTTCTTGTGGCTCTGTCAACCGTTTGGCTATATCCTAAACTAATGTTCTCCAATAAGAATCGGTATTGTTCAACACCAGGATAAGATTCTGCAAATAATGTTTCAGTATTAGAACCTACCAAATACTCATCACATTGTGCATCTTCCAAGCCCACCGTTGGGAACAATGGTGTAGTAATGTTACAAACAGGACCATACGATAAGTATTCTCCATTTGTATTTCTAACCGCAACTTCTACGTTGTAGGTTGTATTGTATTGAACAGAAGCCAAATTAGTCATTCTAAAATCTCTAATCGGACGGTCAATCGTTTGCACATCGATAGGATTCAACGTATTCGTTACTCTGAAACGGTAACCCGTTGCAAAAGGTACAATATCAGCAAAAATTGAATTGTTCAAATTACTAATAGCTGTATTACACTGAGAAGCTTGAATTTGCGTAGTGGTATCCGGTGTAGAAACAGTACATGGTGTGCCGTAGAACGGTTGCCATACATTATTGATTCTCACAGAAACTTCAACCGAATATTCGGTTGCAAAAGCATAGCTTGTTAATTGTGTAAAACGGAAAACACGCAAAGCTCTGTCTATGGTTTGTACTTCATTGGTTGATAAATTGGTTACTCTAAAACGGTATCCTTGTGCTCCCGCTACCAAGTTGGCATAAACATAACTGTCAATGGTTGGTAACGTTATTCCACACTGTGCCGGTTGAACAACCGATACTATTGGCGTACAACCATTGTCGATGATGCCATCACAATCGTTGTCTAAACCATCGTAGCAGATTTCTGTTGCTCCCGGATAAACTGTGTTGTTAGTGTCGTCGCAGTCGCCGCCAACGGCTACATATAATCCTGGGAAAGGATTTTCAACAGCTACAATCACATTGTTATCGTCTCCAAAACCATCATTATCAGCATCTAAATACCAAGGAATTGGATTTAAAGTTAAAACGCTAATTTCATTCGAATTTACAGACGTCGAAACCGCATCAACAGCACGAACTACATAATAATAAGTTGTGTTAGCATTAAGTCCGGTAACTAATTGAGAAGTTCCATTCACGGATAAATTCTCAAATCCAGGAACATAAACAATAGTATTACCATTGCCATCAAAATCATGTGCTCCTAATGATTCAGGTGTGCTAGGGTCAGAAGCATTCCACACTCTTGAAATTATCCATTCTGAATCCTCTGTTGAAGTTCCAGCTGATGTAGACCAATTCGTATTTCCGGCACTCACTGATGATTTTCTAACCAGAATGTTATCAACTGTTGCATTATTAGTACCGGCAACACTCCAGCCTGAACCCGGATCGGTATCAGGAGTTCCAATGACATCGATTAACACATCGTTTTTAAACAATCCGATGGCATCATCTCCGTTCCATCCCGCAAATCCAGCATTGTAAATATCTGCACCGGTTACATCAGTTTCATTATTAGCAACCACAAGTGTTGCACCGTTTGCTAAGGTTCCTGATAAAGCCAAAATTGCTGTTCCGGTTGTTGGCCATCCCCCTCCATTGGTTGCTCTTAAAAGCTCATATTGAGAAAGGTCTACACTTGCACCTGTACCATTATAAATTTCAACAAATTTTCTGTTCCCTGGAGCTCCTTCTCCATATTCTGAAATAAATAAATCTGTTGCAGGAGTGCCTTCACTTATTGAATAAACATCCAAAAGATAACTTGTAGCTCCGTCTACAGCATCCCAATTGGCAACAAAAGAGTCCGCTTCAATGGAAGTTGCTGCAATTGCAATCGGTGCATCTATAACTGGGTCTGTTCCATTTCCACTCACTGAAACAATTTGTGTTATAGCTCCAGTTGAAGAAACTTCAATATCACCACCTGTAAAGCCACTAAAAGAGGGTTGAAAACGAACATAAATGGTCACCGGTTGTCCGTTAATATTTCCTCCTGTCTGTCCTAAGTTTAAAAAGGAGGAGAATGAAACATCATCAGTACTTAACACAAAATCTCCAGGTGCTACAATTAAGGCGTTAGCCGTTAAAAAAGACCCTGAAACCGTAAAAGATTGACTTCCGGATTCTTCGCCCACAAGAACATCTCCAAAATCAGGTAATGAATTTGTTGAGACTGTTAATTCAGGAGTTGGAATATATCCGGTTGCTACAACCGATACCGTCTTATCATCAGCACCGGCAGAAGTTAACGTAATTGTACCATTGTTTATTCCTACAGAAGAGGGCGAAAAACGTACATATACCAAAACAGGCTCTCCGTCTAATACCCCAGCTGTTTGTGTTAATACTACAGAAGAAGAATAGGTACTATCGTCTAAACTAACAAAAAAATCAGTCGATGCAGACACTAAAACACCTTCCGTTAAATTTTCTGCAGTTACCGTAAAACTTTGAGATGATGAATCCGTACCCACAATTACTTCACCAAAATCAGGTAAAGCGATTTCTGAAATTGTAATTAAAGGGTCTGTTTCCGGTAAAGTTGTAACAGCAATTACATTTGAATTTTCAGAAGTTGTTCCATCAAATGCTCTTACTCTATAATAGTATTCCGTATTTCCTACTAATCCGCTTACTGTTTGAGACAATCCGTTTACTATCAAATCATCATATCCAGATACAAACGAAGGTACCTCAGTTAAATTTCTGGTAAAACTTAAATTATCAATTGCCGGACGTGCTGCAGTATTATTGTCAATTCTAATGATAAAATTTCCGGTAATATTCAAGGCTCCACTAGTGAAAGAGGATGCTGTTGCAGAATATGCAAAAGTTCCTAAATTCGTTTCTGTTGCCAAGCCGGCCCCATGAAATACGCGAATGGTTAATTCTCCGCCTGAACCACTAAAATTTTGTTTCACATCAAAACTTAAAGCAGTTAAACCATTTTCAATTTCATCAGAAATTAAGTAAGCATCTGCAGCATTTTGAAGTGTAATTGCATCATCACCCGTATTTACAACTTGATCGGTTCTTGATTTAAAAGCCGTCCAATTCACTCCGTCCACTCCAGTCCAAGAACGCGTTAAATAAGAAGTTGAAGAACCACCCCCTATAGCCGTAAAGGTCTCTACTGTGGTTGAACCCGAAACAAGGCTAGAAAAAGTAGCACTTGTTGACACATCTAATCGATAGGAAGCTGCACCGCTCACTTCCTCCCAATTGGCAATAAAGGAATTGGTTTGAATATCGGTTGCATCAATGGCAATTGGAGCACCGATAATTGGGTCAACGCCAGTTCCACTCAAAGAAACTATTTGTGTGGTGGCTCCTGTAGAAGAAATTTCAATATCTCCTCCGGTCGCACCGGTAAAAGAAGGTTGAAAACGCACATAAATGGTAACCGGTTGCCCATTGATGTTACCACCGGTTTGTCCTAAATTTAAAAAGGAAGAAAAAGTCACATCGTTTGTACTCACCACAAAATCTCCTGGAGCAACGATTAAAGCATTTGCAGTCAATAAAGAACCGGAAACCGTGAATGATTGACTAGTTGATTCTTCACCAACAGTTATATTTCCAAAATCAGGTAAAGTGTTTGTTGAAACAGTTAATTCCGGAGTTGGTATTACTCCTGTACCGGAAACAGTAACAGTTTTATCATCTGCATCAGTTGATGATAAGGTAATTGTTCCGTCATTTAAACCTGCAACAGTTGGAGAATAACGCACATAGATTGTTACCGGCTCACCATCTAACGACCCGCCGGTTTGTGACAAATTAAAACCACTTGAGAAAGAACTATCGTCTAAACTCACTTCAAAATCAGATGAAGCAGATACTGCCACAACATCGGTTAAATTAATCCCTGTTACAGTAAAAGTTTGACTAGCCGAATTGCTACCGGTATTTACATCTCCGAAAGTTGGTAAAGAAGTAACTGACGGATTGATAATAGGTGTACCAACAGATAATGTTCCTTCTAATTTAACATCATCAATTCTAAACTGAACGCTAGCAGAAGTTTGTCTAAATCGAATATATAAATTAGCAACAGAAGGTATAACACCTGAAGCAGTAATTAAAGTCCAATTAGCAGTTCCTGAACCTGTTGCACGCGAATAAGTTAAAGGATTGTAAGAGGTTCCATCTGAACTTACTTCAACAACTAATTCATTATTTCCTGCAGTAGTGCTTTTAAAATGACCGAAAGATAAAACTAAACTAGTATAACTAGTCGTATTGATTCCAGAAATTACAAATTCTCTTCCAACAGTACTAGTTATAAAAACATTTCCAGACGCAGAAGCTCCTGTATAACCTGTTGAAGCGGTAGAAGTTCTAACATCTCCTGTTCCCGAATAAGTGAGAGTCCCAGAGTTTTCAAATGTGTGGGCAGAAATAGCAGTAGTTCCCGAAGGAGTACCCATATTTTCTGAAAAAATCGTCGTTTGTCCTAAAGTTGAATTCGATACTATCAATAAAAGTATCGAAAACACATTTAAGAGTTTCATTCGTAAAATTGTTTTCATCATTTAAATAGTTTATTAATTTTTGACAATTACAAATTTACACATAAAGAAAAAAATGACCATCTATTTAAGTTATTAATATGTTAACATTCGGTAAATCAGTTACGAACAATTTTGTTTTTTTAAACAAAAAAACCGAGCAAATTTGCCCGGTTCATTATTTTTAGGTTGAAAGCGAGTTAAAAAATAATCTTCTTGGTGATTGTTTGACCATTATTCATCTCAACTTTTACAAAAAGAGCTTGATTTTGAGGAAGTAATCCGGGAACAACAAAAGATTGGTTTTGAATCGCATCCAGTTGATACAATCTTCTTCCTAAAACATCAAAAATTTGAATTTTTTGAATCAATTCAGAAATAGATTGTAGTTCAATTTGTTGATTTCCGGTTGCTATCACAAGTGAGTTGGACAACTGCGGATTATCTACTCCTAAAGTAACATCTTCAAAAACTATTTCAAATCGCTCTTTAAAAACACCTGATTCTGTGTTAAAAACATAGTTTGTATCAGTCAATTCATGCACAATTCCCGCTAGATTATCCCTCAAGTAAATGGGTTGGTCTCCTTCAAACAATCCATCAACAGCAGCAAGGGAAATAGCAAAATTTCCTGGTGTATTGGTTTTGAAAACTAACGGAACTACGTCTGAAACTTCAAAAGGCAATGCTTTTCCTTGGATGACATATTCTTCATTATTCAGGGAAGATGACAAAGCCGTATCGCTGTCGCCAATATATTTCCCGTCGATTAGTTGATCTACATCATTCGTTGCATCACTCAAATAGCCTACCATCATTTGACTAAAGAAACCTGCGTCATTTGTAAGGTTTAACCAAATTCGGTGACGTTCCATTTCGGTTTGTACTGCATAAGGCAATCCGAAGTTGGATCGGAAAATTTGATTGCTATTGTTATCCACTCTTAAATCATTGGAAAATCGTGCTGTAGGATTTACTACATTTTGAGCCGCTACAATAAAACCTTGGCCGACTTGTATGGTTCCGTTTGGCACCGGACTGGTAGGAGATGTAGAAGTAGCTCCGCCTAAAGTATAGGTAGCATAAGCTGTTCCGGATGCATTGTTTGTCTTTCTCCAAAAATAAATTGTCCCTTCGATGTCGGCAACATTCGACAGCAAAAATGCTTCTGCACTAATGGTTGATGGATAAGGGTTTCCGATAGCATTGTACTTTTGTGAATTACTAATGTATGATAAATCAACAGCTATGTCTCCATTTTTTGGAACACCAATAAATTCTCCTGTCCAAATTGTTGGAGAAGTCGGATGATTGTCAGGCATTCGGATTAAATAGCCAACTCCTTCATTAAAAATTGTGTTTAAAGGATTAGAGACACTGGAATAAATATTGTTTGTTGAATTATACGTATAAAATCTGTTATTCAACGTTAAAGGTGAAAAATCCTTCAAACTTTGCGATCCGGTTACCGGTGATGACCACATGGCATAATCCAATCGCATTAAAGAATTACTATTTCTAAATTGATTAATGATTCCTGAATTTGCCACATCATTTATCTGAATCAAATTTGCATTGTTTTCAAGAGTAAAAGAGGCTGTTCCTGCAATGGTCACTTCATTTTCTACAATTAAATTATTACCCGATTCCACGACTACTTGAGCCGAGTTATTTATCGTAAAGGAACAACACTCAAGATTGTTCGAAATTACAAAATCATCATTGATGACCGCAGCTACATTGTTAACCGGATAACCATTGCTCCATGTTGTACCGTTCCAAACCGAAGTAATATCACCACAACTCAGAGGTGTATCATCAGTTGTACAAATGGTAATTCCCCAAGAATTTAAGGTTCCGCCATCTTGATTAAATGCATCAAAAATCCTTAATGTCCATGTTCCCTCTGAATTTTCACCAATTAAAGTAGAAAGTGGTTGGGCAGGAATTAACGTTCCGGTTATCGTAGGTGTTGTGGTTTGACAAGTTAATGTTATCCCTTCATCATCAAACGTCGCAACGGCATTATCCCGATTGTTACATTGACCTGAAAATAATTGCACTTGTGTCCCAAGTGGACTGATTAAAGTCACCGTTAAATCAGCCATCCATGTATGGGTAATATTTAACGAAACCGTAATTTTATCAATGCTTTGGTTTTGGTTCGTTGGTATTGATAAGGTTGAATTGATTGTTGGTGTACCTGATGCCGAAATCGCTAAAGGAACATTAGTTGAATTAACTATTGGATCACAAGAAATCCCACTTCCTGTTGTAAATCTGAATACTGCACTCATTTCCCCTTGACAACCGTTATTTTTTGGTAATACTCGCCAAAAATAATTGGTGTTTTGATCTAAATTGGTGGCAGTATATTGATTTGTCGTAACGTTTTGACTCACTAACACCGTTGTAAAATCTACATCACTGGCCAATTCAAAATCATAATTGGTGGCACTCGGATCAGCCACCCATTCTATTGTTACTGAATTATTCGAAACTCCGGTTGCTAAATCCAACGGATTAACCGGCGAAACAACTTGAAAAGCTGAATTTAAAACCTCAACATATAAATTGACTGTTTTAGTAATTGAACCGGATGTTCCGGTAATTATCATTTGATAAATGCCGGGAATAGCAGTATCTGTATCTGTTAAACTCAACTGAACTGTTCCTGTTGATGATATGGTCGGCTGCGAAAAACTTACCGAAGTTCCGGCAGGATTTCCACTTACAGAAAGTGTTGTCGTTCCAGAGAAACCTCCAATAGTTGAATAATCAATATCAAAAACAGCTGATTGTCCTTGACAAACGGCCTTGTTTTGACCATCGGCTTGTCCATTAAACGCCAACGCAAAAGTTGGTGTTGTTGTAGAAACAGTAAAATTGGTATTAGAAACATCTAAAAAGATATGATTATGTCCTCTTACCATGATTCGGTTTTGGTTTCCTGTAGTATTGGGTATGGTCACCGTTTCTGCTCCATCGTTTGGAACTTTACTGGCTAATAAAACAGGGAAACTGTTTCCACCGTTAGTGGATAAGAATATATCAACATATGGAGAATTAACTCCGTTAGCCGTTGTTCCGGCAACATCCCAAGTGATATTTTGATTACTTCCTGCTAACCATGAAACATTGGTGTTGGGTGAACTCACTAAGAACGGTCCGGCAGCGGCATTCACTGTGACCAACATTAAATCTGAATTTGTCTGACCGTTTCCTGCCACATTATCTCTGACAACTACTGAAAAATTCATAGTTCTGGATACGGAAGGAACTACTTCCCACGTATTTGAGGTAGCTCCTGTTAAGATAGTTGCCATAGCAGGAAAATACCTTTCGGGTGAAGTGGTTCCTGTTATAGAGCGAAACATTGGCCCAACAGCTCTTGTTGCAGTTGGTGCAGCATTTGAAGACGGGTTTTCAGGGTCACGTTGTTCCCAAGTATATAATAATGTATCATCATCGGGGTCTGAAGCTTCTGCAGTTAATACAAAAGCAGTACTTCTTGGAATAGTATAATCCAAACCGGCAGTAACCACCGGTGTTTGATTCGCTATTGGTGTATTTACCGAACAACTTCCGTTTGCAGATTTAACATATGCCATAATATCACGGATATTTACATAAGCAAAATAGGCATCACTATTTGATTGTACATTGGCAGAGCAAATTCCGGCATATCCCATGATGGTTGAGGCACTTCCGGGTTCAACTTCTGTTTGCCCACTTCCGGAACGACAACTAGAATTACTTTGGGTATGGTACCCCCCAAATTGATGACCCATTTCGTGGGCCACATAATCAATATCAAAAGCATCTCCGGTTGGATTTGCTCTTCCGGTATAACCTCTTCCTTTGTGCGTTCCTGACTGAGAAACAGCTCTACAAACACATCCAATACAACCGGCGTTTCCGCCTCCTGTTGTGTTAAAATTATGTCCAATATCGTAATTATTAACCCCAATTACACTGTCTAATGTTTGAGCCGTGGTTGTATTCCACTCATTGCCCCAAGGGTCGGAATTTGTAGCTCCTAAATAAATTACGGCATCATTGTTTGCTACAAAAATCATTGTTATGCCTAAATCTATTTCATAAACCCCGTTTACACGTGTCATTGTGATAGCCATTTGTGCTTGAATATTTGCTTTTTGCTGGGCCAAAGTCCCTGTTCCTGCAAAAATATTTCCATATTCAGCTGTACACGACTGAGCTAAACGATACGTTCGTAAGGTATTATCGTCTGTATTAAAAATATCGTGTTCAAAAGCGTTTCTGTCTAATTCAGTTGAAGGTAAAGAAATCCCTTCGTCGGTTAAACATTCAAAATTGGATTCATTAGCAACCAAATCTGACTTTTTGTAGACAATATAAAACACTTGGTTTTCAGTATATGGATCAATAAAAGTTGTACTGGTTTTGGATGAAAAAGTCATACTATGCAATCCAAATTGAGTAACTGAAAAACGAGCAACTGCTGTTGGGTCATCAACTCCTTGAGCGGCATAGGATTTAATCATAGGGAATTTATCCGCCAATTCTTTTTCCATAATTGGCGTTTCCATTACGTGATATCGTTCCACAACACCTTCCGCATTAGGTAAAAGAATTTCATGGTTCGATCTACCGCTAAAATGACCTCTGACAGGTGCTCCCGTCAATTGTTGTTTAAATTCTTGTAGATCCAGTGAAAAAATTTTGTAAGTTCTTGGAGTACTGCTTCTATTTACTTTTGAGAGCGATTCCGGCGTTTGTTTGTTTTCAATTTGCCATGGGTTTTGGCGTTGAGCAGTTGTTTCAAAAGAAAAAACAACTACTACTAAAAAGAGTAGGATTTGTTTCAAATTAGGCATTCTATTGTGTTTTTTGGAAATTAGTTTTTCAAAAATGATAAAAAAAACTTAAAACATCAATTAAATTTAACAAAATCAACCCTGTTTTGTTAAATATTCGATGAAATACACTGCCAAATAAAAAATCCCAACCAAAAAATGGAAGGGATTTCTTAATTTATTTTCTCTTTAGATTATATTATCAATTTCTTAGTGACCACTTGACCGTTTTCTAATTTTATCTGAACAATAACTGTTTGTTTTGTAAAATTGACGTTCGATTCAAACTCATTTACAGGTTGACCTTTTTGCGTATGGATCAATCTACCCAAAGTATCATAAACAGAAACTTCTGTAATTTTTTGCAAGGTAGATTTAATATTGAGCTGCCCTTCAGAACCATAGGCAATAACACTAGAAGTTATTGTATCAAAATCCGGATTGGATAAAATTTCATTGACAAATCGTAATTCAAAACGAACATCAAAAACACCGCTTTCTGAATCAAATTCATAAGGGTTTTCCGTTAAATCATGAATAATGTTTAACAGTTTGTCTGCCAAAAACACTTTTTTATCTCCCAACCCTTCAACATCAGCAATTGCTACCGTAAATCTACCGGCTGCTGTGGCGTTGTAACCCATTGGCACTCGATCATTTTCATCAAATGGTAATGCTCTTCCTTGAATGATAAATGGTTTATTATCTATCAATGAATACATTTTAGAAGATCCATGTACTTTAGTAGAAGCGTCAAACAACCTGTCATTTTCATAAGTTGCACCGTCCACATAACCCACTAATGTTCGAACCGGATTGCCATTTTGCGGTATAAAATCTAACCAAATTTTGAAATCTTCTTCTCCTTGCAGTGCATTAGATTGTCTGAAGAACTGATTATTTGCATGTGTTACATTACGCATCGAATTTTTAAAGGTCACTGTTTCTGTCGCAGCTGCACCGTCATTCATCAACACAAAAAATCCTTGGCCTGATGCAATAAAACCATTAAATCCTAACGGACCACTGACTGTTCCTGTTCCGTTGTGTACAATGTAATCATTCGGACTATAATTGTATCCGAAATTATTGTAAAAAGGATCGTTAAAAGCAACATCCGGCAACAATCCATGGGTCCAAATGCGAACCGAACCTTCAATATTTGTATTTTCAGTTAAAAAATCTAACGCTCTTATTGCAGATGGATAGGGATTTCCAAGTAAATTAAAATTATCATCGTTAGCCGTAACGGTTATCGCCGGGTTGGTTGGACTCGGATAACCTCCTCCGGTATACCCTCCTCGTTCGATGGTTGGGGTGAAAATACCATTATTCGGCACTCCCACAAAAGCAGCATTGAAAGGTTGTATGGTATTCGTAAAAGAAGAAGGTCCGCGAACAATATATCCTTTTCCTCGTTCCATAATTTCATTGGTCGTTGTCCAGTTTCCAAAATTTCCTGCAATAGTTGGCAACCACTTGAACACATTGGATGCCGGTGTCCCTGTAGAAATATTTAGCACTGGAAAAGAAGCCACTGGCGACGACCAGTAAACATAATCCAACCGACGAATATTAGCGGTTCTGGTTAAATTTATATTCCCGGTGTTTACAGCATAATCATCTAATTGCACTAAACTTCCATTGTTTTGTACATTTAATGTTCCATTATTGACAATTCTTCCGGCGGATTGTATATAATTTCCATCGGTAATTGTGACTATTCTTGGCGAATTTATTTGACATTCACAGGCAGTGACGTTACCATGAGTGCTAGTATTATAATTACCTGCAAATATGGCTTTCTCTACAGAGGTTGGAGGTAATCCGTCGCCACTCCACGCAACACCATTCCATGTTTTAGGAACCGGTAATCTTCCTCTTAATTGCACATTGTCAATGACCCATATCTCATCATTACGGTCAACATCTAATTCAATTTTTACTTGCAGTTGTGCGACTTGTGGTAAATTCGTTAAAGTTAACAACCTTGTTCCGTTTCCAACTGAACTAGCTGTGGGTTGTATTTCATAAGGAATGTCTAATCCTTTAAAAGGATTTGTAAATGTTGTTCCGCCGCCAAAAACATTCCAAATAGCATTACTGTTTCCTTTTACAATAGCTTCTCTCGACCAAGTAAGCCCACCATCTCCACTGATAAATATGGTAACCCAATCCGACACATCAAGTCCTTGTGTTCCATTGGTAGAATAAGCTCCTATATTAACATTGAAAGACACATCTTGATAAATCGAAGTATCTACAACATCAAATGTCACAATAACTTTTGCCTTCGGATCAAATGTACTTGGATAAGGACCTGTTACTTGTAAGCTATTGTTGTTCAAAAATTTATTTGAAACAACCGTTCTGCTACCGCCAAATGCTGTACCTCCGGTAATCACCGGTGGATTAGCCCCTAACGCTGTTGCCACTGTATAGCCTAAAACGTTTGTTCCCACAGCTCCTTCAAAAGTTTGGGTTTTAAATATTGACGAACCTCCAATCACACATTCGTCAAAATCTATTCCAACCCCTGAAATAGCAAAAGTATATGGACTTTTCCCGGGCACATTGTTCGTAATAGTAACCAAAGCTTCCCGTAGACCTAATGCAGAAGGGTCAAAAGTAATCTCTAACGTAGTACTGTTATTTAAACCTACCGTTGCAGAAGGCATACCGGTTATTGTAAAATCCGCCGCGTTTGTTCCCGAGATGGTTACACCGGTAATATCCAAAATATCCCCTCCCAAATTGATGATAAAAAAGCTACGAAGTTTTGTGCCTGCAGTCACATTTGCATTACCAAAATTGGTATGGTTATTCAAATCCGGAATTGTACTACCTGATACTACTTGATTTCCATTCCCAACAATATTAATATCCGGAGCTAAACCGCCTCCTTGTATGGCAAACGTATAGGGTGCTTCGTCGGAATCGTTATTGATAATCGTAACCGTAGCGTTTCGCACACCACCCGCTGAAGGTGAAAAACGAATGACAAACACACTGTTGTTACCGGAAGTAATTGTTGCTATAGGTTGTGTAAACACCGTAAAATCAGCCGCATGTGTCCCTGAGATTTGAACCCTTGGCACCCCCGTTAAAGTAAGGTTTGAAATTCCTAAATTCTCAATACGGTAATCTTTGTCTTGGTTGGCACCCACCGCTATGCTTGCAAACAACGTATTGTTGAACGCATTCGGAATGGTATTGCCATTGATGATATTATTTGTCCCTCCGGTGGCACCCCGTATATTAATTTCCGGACCGGGATTGGTGATGGTTAAAATTAAGGTTTGCTCATCAAAACCTCCGGCATTGGTAGCGGTAATCGTTATTAAAAAAGTACCTGTAGCTCCTGGTGTTCCGGTAATAACACCCGTGCTCGTATTAATTGAAAACCCTGCCGGCAAACCGGTTGCGTTATAAGAAGTTGGGCTGTTTGTGGCCAAAATTGAATAAGTATAAGGCACCCCTACAAAACCCGACGCCGTTAAATCACTCGTGATAACCGGTGCACTTGGTGGACCAAATGATGCTGTTACAGAAATATCATCTAAGCCAAGCTCATCTCTTGTTCCGCCCACAACATCATCACTATTCCAACGAATGTAAAAATAATCGCTAGGAGCAATGGACAACCCTGTAATCGTTGTTGACCTGGAAGGAGTTGATCCTTCTTGTAGCCAAGTTGTACCACTTGCGGCTACTGGAGTTGCAAAATCCAATGCCCCCACTGCAATATACGAAGTATCATCAGTAGAATATGAAAAATTCAACGTGTTTGAAGAAGCTTGGTCATTTCTATAAAAAATATTATAGGATGCAACAATTTGATTGATGAATCCAACCCCGTTATTTTGGATTCGAAGCGTTATTGTTCCTGGTGAAAAGTCACTACCAGAAGGCTGAAACATTAAGCAAGGATTTGCCACACTATTAGGTGCTCCTGTATGGGCGTAAATTCCTCCGGTTGACTGTTGACTATTAACCGCTCCTCTTGCATAATCTCCAGTAATTCTAGTTACTCCGAAAGCTAAAGCTCCATCACTCAAACCTGTTACCGCCCACGCATCCGAATCCAATTGTCCGGCAGTTGGTGTGGCTTGAAAACCTGTTCCGGTGAATGCCCCGTTCGATACACCTGTGACTGTGGAAGAAAAATCAATTGTTTGTGTTGGTGTTCCCTCACTCAATTGTACTTGCCCCCACGAAAAAGCACTTATAAAAAGCACCAATAAAAGTATTCTCTTTTTCATTTTTAGAAATGATCTGTTTTTTATTGCTTTCCTATTGTTTAAAGCGGGTACAAATTTACGGCTAAATTACAGAATTTCAATATCTTTGCGTTACTAAATTATTAACAAAAAAACATTAAATTTTTTAGCATTGCACTCACTCTCAAACACTTCCGTTTTGGATATCATTCAGAAGATGGAATATTACTGCTCTTACCAAGAACGTTGCCATGCCGAAGTGGTTCAAAAACTCTACGCCTTATCGGTTCCTTCAAACCAACAGGACGAAATCATAGTGCATTTACTTCGTCATAATTTTCTGAACGAAGAACGGTTTGCCAAGTTGTTTTCCATTAGTAAATTTCATCAAAAAAAATGGGGGAAAAATAGAATTTCAAACGAATTGAAACAACGAAATATTTCTGATTATCTGATAAAAGTTGGGTTGAAAGAAATTCCGGAGGAAGAATACACAACCACTTTTCACGAATTGGCCGAAAAAACGTGGCATTCGATTACTGAAAAAAATGTACTGAAAAAGCGAAAAAAATACTGTGACACCTTACTCCGAAAAGGTTGGGAAAGCGATTGGGTGTATCAAAAAGTGAAAGCTTTGGAGAAAAATGTGTAACCTACTCGTTTTTGCTTAACACAATACTCACCGCATTGCCTCCAAAACCCACGGCATTGACCATGATTTTTTGTAATGGTCGGATTTGCTGTTGCGACTCCAAAAAAGGAACATTTATAAATTGATTGTGTTGCAACATCAACAACGCCATTTCTACACTCAACATGCCGGATGCTCCAAACGTATGGCCTATTTTCCATTTGTTATTGGTGAGTAATGGAAGGTTCTTTCCAAAAACAATTTCTATTGCTTTTCTTTCACTCAAATCACCTTGAATGGTTCCGGGTGAATGGGTGACAATCACATCAATTTCTTCGGGATTCGTTTTTCCTAAAGCCATTTTCATCGATTTTTGAAAACAAGTCGCCTCCGCCGAAATGGAAACAGAATGAGTTAAATTTTCAGTGGCATAACCAAATCCTTCTACATAGGCGAGGGCATTTTCTTTCGTTTCGTTTTCCATGCAAATCACTGCAGCTGCCTCTCCCAACACCATGGTGTTTTTGGTTTTAGAAAAATCAAAGGTTCTACACGGATACGGATTATCACTTTCTACCGAGGAATAAATCTTCATGGCTTGCATTTGTGCAATGGTAAACGGCGTAAGCGGTGCTTCACTCCCACCCACTAAAAATTTATCAGCCATCCCCGACCGAAGCCAAGCAATGCCATTTAACAACGCATGTAAAGCAGTTGAACACGTAATGGAATGCGAAATTTCGGGGCCGTTGTTTTGTAAATCCTGGGCCACCCAACTGGAAATATTGCCCAAGGTAGTGGTTGGCGAAGCTAAGGTTTGAGCTTTTCCGGTGGATAAAAACTCGGTGAGGTGTTTTTCGAACAATTGCGTAGCTCCGCGAGAAGAACCGATGTTGATGCCAAAAACAGTATCCGGCTTCCATCCGGCTGTTGCCACCGCTTGTCGTGAAGCCAAAATAGCAAATAAAACGGAATCGTCCAGTGATTTATAATTCGATTCAGCTAATCGCAATGCCTCAACTTTTTGTTTGCTTTCTTCCGCTAAAAAAGAAGCAAAAACCGTAGCTGTTCCGATTGAATTGGGTTTGATTAAGGATTCTTCCGATTGATAGGATTCCCATACCGCAACCGGATCATTTCCCAAAGGAGAAACTGATGCAAACGAAGTTATGGCAATTTTTGAGTTCAAAAAAGAGGAATTTGGGTCTACTTATAAAATGCAAATTTACATTATCTCTAAGGCTTTTTCAATGGTTTTATAAATTATTTCCAATTGCTCATTGGTGGTAACATATGGCGGAAGAACATAAATGGTATTCCCAACCGGACGAAGAATGATGCCGTTTTCGATAAAAAATGCATACAACTTATTCCTAAAATCACCGTAATAACTCTCCGTTGTTTCTCTTTTGATTTCAAAGGCCAAAATGATTCCTAATGTTCTGCAATTTTGAACGTTGGGATACTTTTTCAATCGGTGAGCAAATTGCAAATGTTGTTGTTCTATTCGCGAGATGTTTTCTTGCATTTCGTTAGAAAAAAGCAACTCAATCGAAGCCAAAGCTGCAGCACATCCCGTCGGATTTCCGGTAAAAGTATGTCCGTGAAATAAAGCTTTATTCACATCATTCGACAAAAATCCATCAAAAATTTCTTGTGTAAAACTGGTCACCGCCATCGGAATGGTTCCGCCGGTTAACGCTTTTGACAAACACATCATATCAGGTTGTTCGCTTAAATAATCACACGCGAATGTTTTTCCCGTTTTACCAAAACCGGTCATGATTTCATCGGCAATAGTAAACACTTTATGTTTTTGGCAAAGCGAAATTAATTTGTCCAATTCTTGTGGTTCATACATCACCATTCCGGCTGCACCTTGTACGAGCGGTTCAAAAATAAACGCAGCAAATTCGTTGGTTTGCAGTACATTTTCCAACAAGGTCAAACTATTGTTTTCTGTTGTTGGTAAGGGAATCCGAACCACTTCCAACAAGGAACCTTGAAACGCTTCCGTAAAAAAAGTAATACCACTAGCGGCCATGGCTCCAAAGGTATCACCGTGAAAACCTTCTTCAAAGGCGAGGATTTTGGTACGCTTTTCGCCTTTGTTATAAAAAAATTGCAACGCGGATTTGATAGCAATTTCCACCGCGGTTGAACCATTGTCTGAATAAAATAATTTTTTTTGATTGGACGGTAAAATAGAAAGAAGTTTTTCAGCCAATTCCACCGCGGGTTTATTGGTAAAACCACCAAATAAAACATGTTCTAAGGTGGTCAATTGGTTATAAATCGCTTTGGCAATGATGGGGTTGGAATGTCCAAACGGATTGACCCACCAACTGGAAATGGCATCGATGTATTGCTTCCCGTTTTCATCCCACAAGTAAACGCCTTCACCTTTGACAATCGCCGGTAAAAGTCCGGTGGTTTGGTGTTGGGTATACGGATGCCAATTGTAAAGTTGATCTTTTTGGGAAAGGTTCATGATTGGATTTTTAAACAATGTGTTGCAGATTTTCTTTAAACTTTTCAGCGTAATAGAAAATGACATTTTGATCGAAATACGGTTCGTTGTCAATTCTTCCGATGAAGTTGACCCCGGTTTTGGATAAAATAATGGATTCCGTAGCGGGATTTTCATCACCGGAAAAAACTATTCCGGCAATGGCTATTTTTCGGTTTTGAAGGGCTTCGATCGTCAACAACGTATGATTAATACTCCCCAAATAATGACGAGAAACGACAATTACTTTATAATCAGGTTGAATCAAATCGAGAATAGTTGCTGTTTGGTTGAGCGGGACAAAAAGTCCGCCGGCACCTTCAATCACCAAATGGTTGTTTGTTTTTGGGGTTGTGATGTTTTGAATATCGATGGCAACTCCGTCAATTGCTGCTGCATAATGCGGACTGGCCGGAGTTTGCAAGGCATAACTGTTCGGGTGAATTTTTGTTTTGGAATTGGACAGGAGTGATTGTAGTTTATGGCTATCGGAAAAGTGTAAATCACCGGCTTGGACGGGCTTCCAATAATCGGCTTCCAAGGCTTCAGTAATGATGGCGGATGTAATTGTTTTTCCTACGTCGGTTCCTATTCCGGTAATAAATAATTTCATGGCGTTTGTTTAACTGCAAAGTTCGCAAAGAATATGGGAAGTTCACAAGGATTTTTGGAAAAGATTATAATAAAGAAAGAACTGTCTTGATCTCTTCTTCAGTATTGAAACTATGTAAACAAAACCGCAATCTTTCCTGACCTTCAGGAACGGTGGGCGAAAGAATAGGTTTTACGTCAAAACCGTTTTGTTGGAGGTGTTGTGCAATGGTTTTTACTCGCTCGTTTCCGGGGATTATGACGGAATGGATGGATGAATTGGATGGAAGATGAGAATTGGAAGAGGAAAGACATGACTTAAAATAAGCAATGTTTTGAATAAGTATTGCTCTTTCTTGCTTGCTTTTAGCCAATTGCTGATAGGCCACAAAAATCGTTGCGACAGCATGGGGCGATAATCCGGTGGTATATATAAAACTTCGGGCAAAATTGACTAAATAATTCTTGAGTTGTTGGCTGCCTAAAATAGCCGCTCCGTGGCAGCCTAATGCTTTTCCGAAGGTGATAATTCGTGCAAAAACCTTGTCGTGTAGGTGCAATTGTTGCACTAAGCCTTGACCATTTTCACCAAAAATGCCAATAGCATGAGCTTCATCTACTACTAAATAGGCCTTATATTTTTCAGCTAATTGCACCAACTTTTCCAAATCAGGGGAATCGCCATCCATAGAAAAAATACTCTCGGTAACAATGTAAACGGTTGACTGTTGTTCGTTGTCGGTTATTTGACTACATTTATTCAGTAAATTTTCTAAATCAACGACATCGTTGTGTTTGAATTTGAATGATTTAGCCAAACTCATTTGAATACCATCTCGAATGGAGGCATGACTGAGTTCGTCAAATAATATAATGTCGTTGCGTTGCAGAACGGAGCTGAAAAAACCCACATTAGCATCGTAGCCGGAATTGAAAATAAGAGCTGCTTCGGCTTGATGAAACTGAGCAATATATTCTTCTGTTTCTGAATAAATCGAATGGTTTCCACTAAGTAAACGTGAACCGGTCGCTCCATTTATTTTGTAATTTCTAGAAACCAGCAATTCATGTGTTTGCTGAAAAATTTCTTCACTTTTGGCGAAACCCAAATAATCATTAGAGGAAAAATCAACTAATTGATTGGGAATTGACAATTGCCGTAAGGCGTTACTTTCTGTTCTTAGCGATAATTTTAGAGAAAGTTTTTTTGGAAAAGCATCCATGATAAGTGAGCGTTATTAATTCGTCAGCAATTCCAAAAACAGCCCTTACCGGTTAGTAAAGGCTATTTTATGGATTCCTTTAAAGGGTTTCTTTCAACCATCCAAAAAATTCACGTTGCCAAACAATCGCATTCTGCGGTTTAAGCACCCAGTGATTTTCTTCAGGAAAAAGAATAAAACGACTTTTGATTCCCTGCAATTGTGCGGCCTGAAACGCTTCTTGTCCTTGTCCTATCGGCACGCGGTAATCTTTACCACCTTGAATGATAAGCATAGGAGTATCCCATTTGTTTACCATTTTTACAGGATTAAATTGGTTGTATGTTTTTTGAGCGGCTGCATTGTTGGTTTCCCAATAAGCACCCCCAATATCCCAATTGGTGAAGAACACTTCTTCGGTGGTTCCGTACATACTTTCTAAATTAAACACACCACAATGAGAGATGAAGGTTTTGAAACGTTTGTTGTGAATTCCCGCCAAATAAAACACGGAGTAACCTCCATAACTGGCTCCAACAGCTCCTAATCGAGACTTGTCTACATAACTTTCTTTGGCTACATCATCAATTGCGGATAAATAATCATCCATTACTTGTCCGCCCCAGTCTTTACTGATTTGTTCGTTCCATTCTACACCGTGTCCAGGCATTCCACGTCGGTTGGGAGCTACCACGACATACCCTTGTGAAGCCATCAAACTGAAATTCCAACGGAAAGAATAAAACTGAGACAAAGCTCCTTGCGGACCACCTTGACAATACAACAACGTGGGGTATTTTTTGGTTTTATCGAAATTAGGCGGTAGTATTACCCACACCAACATTTTTTTACCATCTGTTGTAGAAACATATCTTTTTTCAATTTTTGGTAAAGCTAATTTGTTATAGGTTTCATCATTTACTTTAGTGATTTGAAGCCATGTTTTTTTCTTGAAATCGTAGGAATAAATTTCTTTGGCGTGGTTCATGTCCGTTCTTCCCAAAATTATTTTATCGCCTGAAAAGCCTATGATATCCGTCACATCAAAATCACCTGAAGTAATTTGACGAACAGTAATGGCTATTCGAGTTAGACCCGGAAAGTTTACTTCAAATAATTGCTTAGTCCCATCCACCGGAGCTAAGAAAAAGACTTTCTTTCCATCGGCACTCCAAGTAAAACTGTCCACTGTGCCATCCCAATTGGCCGTAAGGTTCATATCCATTCCTTTGAATCGAACGATGATGTCGTTTTTATCGGCTTCATAACCATCACGTTTCATTTGCAACCAAGACAATTCCCCGTTTGGTGAAATGGTGGGATGGGTATCATATCCTAAATTACTTTCAGTAAGATTATTAGTGGTTTTGGTTTCTAAATTGTATTCATATAAATCGGTGTTGGTGGAAGTAGCATAAGCCGTACCGGATTTCTTTTTAGAAACATAAATAATACTTTTGCCGTCTTTAGACCAAATATAATCTTCATCGCCACCGAAAGGTTTTTGAGGAGAATCAAAGGGTTCATCTTTCATAATATCCACAAATGATTTTTCTTTGTTAACTTCAGAAAAGCCAACATGGTTGTAACTTCCTTCGTTCCAAGTATCCCAATGGCGATAATTTAAACCACTATAAATTTGTACCTCTGACTTTTTTAAGTCGGGATGAATATCTTTTCCGTTAATTTTTTCAATTTTTATTTCTTTGTGGGAAAGTATATGTTTCCCATCAGGAGATAAGTTTTTGTCCATTAAAAGTTCTTTGGTATCAGCAACTTCAATAGCCATTCCACCATTAATTGGGACACTAAACGTTTTAGAATTCAATTTGTTTTCTTCCACCGAAGGGATAGATACTTTATAAACAACACTTTTCCCGTCTTTGGTAATTCCTAAAGGTGATACTCGTCCCAATTTCCATAATAACTCAGGCGTCAATATTTGTTGAGCAGTTGCGGCGGTTAATCCCATAAAACAGCTTACGATTAAAATTATGTTCTTCATTTGATAAAAAATTAAAGGCTAAAAGTAACGAATTTTTTGCCATAAAAAAAGCCACCTCAACAGAGATGGCTTTTTTGAAGTTAGATTTCTCTTATTGTTTGATGAATGGTTTTGTTTTAGAACCGGTTTCATTTGAAATTTGAATTAAATAAGTTCCTGTAGCTAAAGAACCTACATAAATACTTTCATTTTCAATTTTTCCTTTTCCTAATTCTTGACCCATCATATTATAAATCACATAGGTTGATTCTCCTTCTAAATTAGCAATATTTAAAATATCACCTTTAATAGGATTAGGATATAAAACAAAATCTGAGCCTTCCTCATCGTCAGATTCATCTAAACGATTTCCAATACCGTTGCACGTGTTGGAAGAAAAAGAATCCCAATCTGCTGTTCGGTTAAACGTTGTACTTGGTGATAAAATAGATGCTTTTCTTCGCAAAGTTGTGTTTGCCGCAAAATTTGAAGAACCGCCATTAAACGTTCCGATAATATCAATTAGCACCCCGTTTTTAAATAATCCAACCGGATCATTCCCATTAAATGTCATGGCTGTAACCGAAGTTGAAATATTTGCATTAGCTCTATTATAACAAGCCGCACTGATTGAACTGTGAACAATAACAAATTTTGCTCCATTGTTAATTGTACCGGACAAGTTCAACGCCGTACCCCAAGAACCGGAACCATTCGTTTGCTTTCTGATTGAGTAACCACTTAAATTTACAGCACTACCGGTATAATTGGCAATTTCTAAAGCTTTGTTATTTGACGTACCTTCTACATATTCGGAGAATAATAAATCTGTTCCGTTTCCGGCTGCTGCCAATGTTGTAACGTTTACAGTATTACTGGAGGATGAAATATTTCCGGCAGCATCTTTTGCACGAACACTAAAGGTATAAGTTGTAGAGGCTGTTAAACCTGTAATTCCTGCTGTAGTAGTAGCTACAGTTCCTAATAATGTAGTTCCACTGTATACATCATATCCTGTTACACCCACATTGTCTGTTGAAGCATTCCAAGATAAATTTGTTGTCGTTTGTGTAGTCCCGGAAGCTATTAAATTGGTAGGGGCTGACGGAGCCGTTGTGTCCGTTGTGCCCACAACAAGATTAACAGTATAATCCTCTACTTGACCATACGAAAATGTTTCACAAGCTGTTGGTGTACCATTGTATTTCATCGAAACCCTCATTCGTGTTGGGCCATTAGCCGCTGTAGTTGGAATGGTAAACGTTCCGGAAACCGGTGTTGCTGTTGTAGGAGCTAAACTCCAAACCGTTTCACCTGTATCGGTAAATAATCCATTTTGATTATAATCGATAAACACGGCATATCCTTCACTATAAGTTGTCCCCGTCCAAGTAGGTGTGATGGTAATTGTAGCACTGGACCCTTTTGTTAAATCAGTAGACAGTGAAGTATAGTCAACATAACCCGTTACACCTCCTGAAGAATTATCGATGGTTCCTATTTGAACTCTTCCTATATATTCATCAACAATACTATTTCCTTGCGAAGTACAATAAGTCAATCCGGCTGCAAGGGTTGTTACACTTACTGTATTGCTGTTTACGGATATATTTCCTGCTGCATCTTTTGCTCTTACATTAAAGGCATAAGTTGTTGATGGAGTTAATCCTGTTACCGCAAAGGTAGTAGCAGTTGTTGTTGAACCAATCAAGACACCGCCTCTATACACATCATAACCGGTTACGCCCACATTGTCTGTAGCACCTGACCAAGATAAGTTGGTGGAGGTAGACGTAGTTCCGGCTGCGGCTAATGTTGGAGCAGTTGGAGCTACGGTATCAGAGGAACCGGCAGTGATGGTAAAATTAGCATTGGAAACATCAAAGAAAATATGATTGTTTCCTTTGACCATGATACGGTTTTGATTACCTTGTGTATTTGGAATTGTAATCGCTTGTGAACCATCGTTTGGCGTGGCGGTAACTAAATTTGACCATGTGTTTCCTCCATCTGTAGAGATTAAAATATCAACGTTTGCACAATTAACGCCATTGGCTGTGGTTCCGGCTACGTTCCAAGTGACGGTTTGTGTACTTCCGGCCGGATAAGATACTGCTGTGTTGGGTGAAGTTACTGTAAATGGACCTGCAGTTCCATTTACTGTTACAATCATATCGTCGCTATTATTGGCAGAACCACCGGCTCTATTGTCACGAACAGTTAATCTGAAATTCATCGTTCTGGCAACTGAAGGAAGAGCTTCAACGGTAATTTCTGTTCCTGTTGTTGTAGTCGCACCCGCTAGAATAGATTGCATTCTTGGAAAATAACGAACAGGCGAGGTACTCGGACTGTAAGACCTGAAAGTAGGTCCGGAAGTACGAGTTGCACTAGCCGCAGAACTTGCTCCTGTTGCGTTAGAAGCGGCATTGTCAAACTGTTCCCAGATATAGGTTAAGGCATCTCCATTTGCATCGGTCCCTGAACCGGTTAACATAAAAGGAGTACTTCTTGGAATGGTATAATCTAAACCTGCATTAGCAGTTGGTACCGCATTTCCTGTTGCTGTATTCGTTTGACAGGTTTTTCCTTTCACATTATTCGTTACTTGTTGAATGCTAAATGCATGAAAATAAGCGTCTGAATTTGGTTGAACATCTTGACCGGTTATTCCGGCATATCCCATAATCGTAGAGCCTGAACCCGGTTCCATGTTAGCACCTGTTCCCTCGTTGCTGAAAGAAAAAGTATGATTGGCACCAAATTGGTGACCCATTTCGTGAGCTACATAATCAATGTCAAATAAATCTCCGGTTGGAACTGTTGCAGCTGTAAATGCACTTCCTTTCGAACCATTCACACATACACAACCAATACAACCCGCATTTCCATTGTTAGAAGCTCTCACAAATAGATGTCCAATATCATAATTGGCCTCACCAATAACAGAAGTCAATGTGCTTTGAACCTGACTGTTATAACTTGTAGTATAAGGGTCGGTTGAGGCGTTAGTATAAATTACTAAATCGGTATTGGCAATTAAAACCATTCTCACGGCAAAATCTTTTTCAAAAACACCGTTTACTCTTGTCATTGTAGCATTGATGGCAGCCAATGCTTGTGCTTTTGTACCACCAAAATAAGCCGTATATTCACCGGTTGTTGAAACCGCTAAACGGAAAGTTCTTAAGGTACTGTCATCCGCATTTGGGCGTAAAGTTGAAGGGTCGATTTGATCTGCTACCGCATCGATGACACCACATTCAAATGGAGAAAATTGTTTTACTTTATCCGCTTTTTTAAACACTGAGTAGGTAAGTAAATCTTGGGTAAGCGGTTCTATGAAAACAGCTGGCTTTCCGCCATTTAATTGCATCGATTGAAACCCTAACGGAGAAATACTAAAATAAACCGTTGAGGTTGGATTGTCAATACCAATTCCGATATAGGATTTAATATTGGGATAATTAGCGGCTAATTCAGGTGCTAAAATTGAGTTTTCATATACACTAAAACGTTCCATTATACCCTCTCCATTTGGTAAAGAGATAACTTTTCCGTTTTTGGTTTGTGCAAAGCGATTAGGTGCAGTTGATAAAACCGATTGAATACCATTGACATCCAATTCAAACAATTTACTTTGAGGAATTTCTTTTTTGCTTTCCAAAAGAGCTGATGTACTTTTTAAAGTAGCGGATTTCCAAAAATTGCTTTTCTCTTGTGCATTGGAAAAGCATACACTTGCCAGCAGTGCAATCGTAAGTAATTTAAGCTTCATACATTTTGGTTAATTAGTTAATAGAAAGCCAAATGTAAAATTATTTTCATGCTGTTAACCGATGTTATGACTATTTTATTAACAATTTGAAAAAAATATGTTTAACCTGTTGATGTATTGACAATACATATGTTAAAATTTAGAATATATACAGAAACAGATTCAATAAAAAACCATCGCTTTGGAAAATATTTTCAATACATTAAAATAAAAAGTACATTTATGAAAAAATTTTCATCATCATGCAGCTTAGTTTTTGGGAACTTAAAAATTGGTTTACAAACGTAGATTTCACGATTGTAGGTAGTGGAATTGTCGGGTTGCATTGTGCTCTTGAATTGCGTGATAAATTTCCCTCTGCAAAAATTTTAGTACTCGAAAAAGGTGTTCTTCCACAAGGAGCGAGTACAAAAAATGCCGGATTTGCCTGCTTCGGCTCTGTTTCTGAAATCTTAGATGATTTAAACTCACACACCGAAGAAGAAGTCTTGCAATTGGTCCAAAAAAGATGGGATGGATTGCAATTACTTCGTAAGCGAGTGGGTGATGAAAAATTAGATTTAAAACCTTACGGCGGATATGAATTGTTTTTAATAGAAGATGAATCTACGTATGAAGAATGTTTGCAGAAGCTACCGTTTATCAATGAATTGTTGAAACCGTTATTTAAAAATGATGTTTTCTCAAAAGAAGTAGATCGATTTGCATTCAAGGGAATTCAGGAATATGTGCTTTTTAATCCGTATGAAGCTCAAATTGATACCGGAAATATGATGCAACAATTGTTGAAATTAGCAGTACAAAACAATATTCTAATTTTAAATCAACAAACCGTTACTTCTTTTGTTGAGACAAACAGTCAGGTAGAAGTATTTTTAGGTGATTTTTCTTTTTCAAGTAAAAAATTATTTTTTGCTACAAATGGATTTGCCAATGCATTGACCAATGGCGAAGTTAAACCGGCAAGAGCTCAAGTTTTGATTACTAAACCAATCCCTAATTTAGATATAAAAGGAACGTTTCATTTGGATAAAGGCTATTTTTATTTCAGAAATTTTGAAGATAGAATATTAATAGGCGGAGGAAGAAATTTAGATTTTGAAGGTGAAACGACAACAGAATTATCCCAAACAGAAATTATTCAGAATAAGTTGGAGCAATTGCTAAAAGAAGTAATTTTGCCCAATCAATCGTTTGAAATTGAACACCGCTGGAGCGGAATTATGGGTGTTGGCAATCATAAAAAACCAATTGTAAAACAGTTGAGTGAAAATGTATTTTGTGGTGTTCGCTTAGGGGGAATGGGTGTGGCGATTGGTAGTTTGGTGGGTAAAGAATTAGCAGATTTAATCGATTAATGTATGATAAAAAAATTATTCCGTTTCCTTTGGAAAGCGATGTGGTGGTTTTTTGGAATTTCTATTTTTTTAGTGATTCTATTCAAATTTGTTCCGGTTCCCTTTACCCCTTTAATGGGAATTAGAGCCATCGAACAAAAAAAAGAAGGCAAAGAAATGATTTGTAGTCACGATTGGGTGCCGATAGAAGAAATTTCCATCAATCTGCAAAAAGCAGTCATTGCCAGTGAAGACGGTCATTTTTTAACCCATAATGGTTTTGATTTTGAGGCGATTGAAAAAGCCATGGAAGCCAATAAAAAAGGCAAAAAATTACGAGGTGGAAGCACGATTTCGCAACAAACCGCTAAAAACGTTTTTCTATGGCAAGGAAGAAGTTATTTGCGTAAAGGTTTGGAAGCCTATTTCACCGTTTTAATCGAATTGATTTGGGGAAAAGAACGCATTATGGAAGTATATTTAAATAGTATTGAAATGGGTAATGGCGTATATGGTGCTCAAGAAGCCTCCCGAGTTTGGTACCGAAAAGATGCGATTAACTTAACACCAAGAGAAGCCGCCGGAATTGCAGCGATTCTTCCTAATCCAAGAAAATTTAAAGCTTCTAATTCTTCTAATTATATTAACCGCAGAAAAAATTTCATCGTAAGACAAATGAGTTATTTAGGGAAAATTGAGTATTAATTTTTTAGGAACACGGATTTTAAAAATAGTAACTATATAATTTTAAAAATTTTATTTCTTCCTTTAATCTCTATACTAAATAAACAAAAAATAACCGCTGATTCGCAGATTATTATTCGCGAATTAGCGGTTATCCTTTTCTAAATCTGTTTTTAAATTTTCTTTATCCCCATATTAAACAACGTAAATGCCTGAATATCGGCGTTTTCCTCAATGGTTTTAGAAATTGGTTTTCCGGCACCATGCCCGGCATTCACATCAATTCGAATTAAAACAGGATTTTCTCCGGCTTGTTTGTCTTGCAACTCCGCAGCAAACTTAAAACTGTGAGCCGGCACTACTCTATCGTCATGATCGCCGGTTGTCACTAAAGTGGCAGGGTATTGTACTCCTTTTTTCACGTTGTGAACAGGCGAATAATTTTTCAAATACTCAAACATTTCTTTGCTGTCATTGGCCGTCCCATAATCATACGCCCATCCTGCTCCTGCTGTAAATGTGTGGTAACGTAACATGTCTAACACACCTACCGCAGGTAATGCCACTTTTGCTAAATCCGGACGTTGCGTCATAACAGCTCCCACCAATAATCCTCCATTTGAACCACCACGAATGGCTAAATAATCAGATGAGGTGTACTTTTGTGCAATCAAATATTCGCCGGCGGCAATAAAATCGTCAAATACGTTTTGCTTTTTCATTTGTGTTCCGGCATCGTGCCATTTTTTACCGTATTCACCGCCACCACGTAAATTAGCCACCGCATAAATTCCGCCATTTTCCATCCAAACAGCATTGGTAATACTGAAACTTGGTGTTAAACTGATATTGAATCCACCATATCCATACAAAATAGTTGGATTTTTACCATCCAATTTTAGTCCTTTTTTATGGGTAATTATCATCGGAATTTTTGTGCCGTCTTTGGAAGTATAAAATATTTGTTTGCTTTCGTAATCGGTAGAATTGAAATCTACTTTCGGTTTTTGATACTCTTTAGATGTTCCGGTTTTTGGATCAAAGGAATAAATGGTTCCGGGTGTGACATAATTTGAAAAACTAAAATACAATTCTTTTTCTGTCTTTTTCCCACCGAAACCTCCGGCTGAACCTACGCCGGGTAATTTTACTTCGCGAATTGCTTTTCCTTCATAATCATATTGGACTACTTGCGAAATAGCATCTTTCATGTAACGGGCAAAAATATAGCCTCCTCCGGTTGAAGGAGATAACACATAATCCGTTTGCGGAATAAAATCTTTCCAGTTTTCAGGTTTAGGATTTTTAGCATCCACCGTTACGATTTTTTGGTTAGGAGCATTCAAGTTCGTCACGATGTATAGTTTTGAACCCACATTATCAATCACATAATTGTTACTATTGAAATTGTCCACAATGGTTTCCAATTTACTATTTGGATTGCTTAAATCTTTAATATACAATTCATTTCCGGTAGTAGAATTAGCCGCCGTGATAATCAAGTATTGTTGGTCTTCAGAAACACCACCACCCACATATCGTCTCTTTTCGTTCAGTCCAAAAATGACTTTGTCCTCTTCTTGAGCAGTTCCTAATTTATGGTAATACAATTTATGTTGATCGGTTTTGGCTGAAAGTTCACTTCCTTCCGGTTTGTCATAGCTGGAATAAAAGAATCCATCATTTCCTAACCATGAAATACCGCTGAATTTTACATCCACAATCGGTTGCTCCAATACTTTTTTTGAAACGGCATCCATGATGATGATTTTGTTCCAATCGCTTCCTCCTTCAGATATCGAATAGGCAACCAACGAACCATCTTTTGAAAATTCTAAATTCGCCAACGAGGTGGTTCCGTCTGCGGCAAAGGTATTGGGGTCTAAGAAAACCTCTTCTTTGCCGGATTTATCTTTTCGGTATAAAACGGATTGATTTTGCAAACCGTTATTTTTATAAAAATAGGTATAATCACCTTCTTTAAAAGGAGCAGAAATTCGTTCGTAATTCCACAATTTTTCTAAACGTTCTTTAATTTGATTGCGATAAGGAATCGTATTCAAATAATTAAACGTCACTACATTCTGAGTTTTCACCCATTCTTCGGTTTCTTTAGAGCGGTCGTCTTCCAACCAACGATAAGGGTCGTTTACTTCCGTACCAAAATAGGTGTCTTTTACTTCCCCTTTTTTGGTTTCAGGATATTGAATAGAAGAACTGGTTTGTGCATTCATACTCATCACACAAACAATTGCAATTGTTGATAAAGATTTTTTCATTGAAATAATTGATTGATGTACAAAAGTAATCAATCGAGTTGTTAATTTTAGTTAAATAAAGGTCTGTATTTAGGCCATAGCTTATACATTAACACTCCATTAAAAATGGTAACCAGTAACGCTCCGCTAATTCCCGGAATGTCTAAAAACAAATGAAATAGTAGAATATTGACCGAAATCGGAACCAAAACAATCAAAGCAAATGCCACCCATTTATTGAGTAATAACAATGCTCCAATTAGTATCTCCACAATTCCAACAACTTGTAAAACATATCCTGTAGAGGCTAATGAATTGATAAAATCAGCAGCGTTTTCCGGTAATTCAGGAGCAGGAATAAAATTAAAAAATTTGTTTAGTCCGAAAATGACCAGGATGGCTCCCAGTAATATCCGCATAAGTTTTGTAAATTGTGAATTCATAATTATCGAGTTTTTGGTTAGAATTTGATATTGAATTGTCTAAATTAATAAAAAATTAATTATAAAAATCACAATATGGAATAAAAAAAGCAAACTCGTGTTTTCGAATTTGCTTTTTTATAATAAAATGGAACCGTTTTATTCTACAACTACCGGAAAAGTAACTTCAGCATCGGTTGAACCACCTGCATTGGTTATATCACCTGTTGAAACACCTGCTGCATTTTTGTTTAATAAATGTCTCAAAATAACAGTAATATTTCCTGTCCCTGCATTTGCTCCGGTTGTAAAGGTAAATTCTAACCCAAGTGGTTTTCCTTCAGAATCAAAATCTACATAGTTAAAATTACCTAAACTGTTAGAAATTTGATAAAAAACCTGGTGCTCCAAATCTTCTTCTGCTACTTCCACGGAGATGTCTTCTGCCGGATTTTCCAATTCATTTAAAAATTGAACAGAACCCGTATACGTTGTTGCAGTTGCAAAATTACCACTTACCGTAATTGTCGGAGCATTTGGACCATCTCCATCTGTATCTCTTGATGTTAATGTAATGGTTTGACCGCCTCCCACAAATTGTGCGATTACGGTGGTAATTACTTCTTCTTCGTTCACCGGAGAATCATCGTTGCTGCAAGAATTGAAGGTAAAGATTGCTGTTAAGGTCAAAGCCATGATTTTTAAATTTTTCATTTTTGTGTGTTTTTAATAATTAATTTTTATTTGTAATTGTATGTTTCTACCCATTTCATCCACAAAAAAACGTTGGCGATTTAAGTAGTCACGGTAAGTTGTGTTGAATATATTTTGAACGGACAAAGCGAATGTTGTATCCAAATTTTTGAAAGTCTTGAACGTCATTTCTGAATAAAAATGAAACAGTTGATACCCCTTTGGCGGTGTGCTGATGTCAACCAAAACCGGAACAAATTCGCCATCCACAATAATATCGGTTTCAAAATTGAAATTAGGATAACGGTTTTGACGAAAAACCGATTCCGATTGAAGTTCTAGAATCAATCCATTCCATTCCGGTTTTTGGTAGTGGATGGAAGTAGAAATCGTCATCGGCGGCATATCAATCAACGGTTGGTTTTCGGATATATCTTCCCCATTAACGTATACAAATGAAAATTTATGTTGCCAATTAGAAGAAATATTCCACTGCGAATGAAAATCAAGTCCGAGTAAACGAGCCTCGGTTTGTTGAAATTCCCAAACCGGGAAAGCTCCGCGAATCGTGGATTCAAATCCAACAGATCGCAAATACATAAAATTGGAAATGTAATGCAAAAACGGATTGATTTCCACTGAAAAGGATTTTCCGTTTTTGGATAAAGAGGAAGAAAATTTAAGCGATTCTTCTTTCTTTAAACGCAAATCACCCAACTCAATTTGTCCGGTGGAATGATGTAATCCATCCGAAAAAAATTCGGACGGATTCGGATTTCTGTTAGCCAAACTCAAATTATTCAACCATTTCCAACCCGATTGAAAATCTTTTCGAACCCCCAAACTCGCCGAAACATTATGAAAGGTAAAATGCGGTTTGGTCAACCATTGGCTGGCCGCTTCACCCACAATAATATCTGCAAAATCAGCTTGATAACCGCGTTCATCCCAACGGGATTTCAAATAAAACTTCGTGGCTTCGATGGTTGAAAAATCATACCGAATTCCGCCATCCACCACTACATCTTCTTTGATTTCATACGTTCCGATGCCATACCAACTTCCGTCAAATCGCACATAGGTTGGAATCAATGGTCGCACGCCGGTTTCCGGATTGGCAAAATTGTTTTGAAACAATCCACTGATTCCGGTTTTCAAACTAAAACGTTCCAACTCTTTTTTGTAATCCGATTGAAGCGAATGTGTGGTCAATTGTAAATCCAAGGCGGCTTTGTTGATATTTCCTCCTCTACGGATGTCAAATTCATTTCGGTTGTTGAATTGTAGCGAATAAAAAGTAGTAATCGAACTGCTTTCATCCAACTTTTGCATATAATTCAACTTGAATAAATGATGCTGAATGGCTTGTCTCGGTTGTTCAATCGAATAGGTGAAATCATCAATTCTATAAGGAACTTGGTTGTTGATGGAATTATACAAATCGGTCACATTACCAATATGCGAAGCACTCAAAATGCCAATCGTAGCATTATACAAACTGTAAAACGCGGAGAGTTCATAGTTTTCTTTCACATACGAAACATCACCTGAAAAATTCAGTTCGCGGTTTCCGGAATTGGATAAAATGTAATTCGGAGCTTCGCGATCACCAAAATAAGTAAGCGTGGTTGATGCATTCCATCGCCAACCTTCCGAATTTCCTTTGTGAATACTCGAACTTATTGTTCCGCCACGACCGTTCGTGGAGCCGCTGACAATCGTTCTGCCAAACAAGGTGTCTTGTTTCACATTGGTTGACTCAATAATTACCATTCCGCCCACCGCATCGCCACTGTATTGTAAACCCGAAGCTCCTTTGACAACCGAAATTTTTCCGGCCGCATTCAAATCAAAATTCGGAGCGTGTTCAGTTCCCCATTGTTGGTCTTCCAAGCGAACTTGATTGGAAAAAATAGGCACTCGACTGCTGTGCAAACCGTTAATCACCGGCTTGACAATGGTCGTTCCGGTGCGTAAAAGCGAAACGCCGGGGACTTCCTTCAACGCTTCAGCTAAGGTTTTAGAACTGTTTCGCTCGATTGACGCTTTTGAAATGCGTTGTTCCGATAAACTACTGCTGACTTTGGCTGTTTTTTGCTTGACAGTAACCGATTCTAATTTCGTTTCGGATGGTTTCAATTGCACATTCAGTACCACATCTTGGGTCATATCCACCAACGTATCACAGGTTGCATACCCCAAATAGGAAATATACACCCGCAATTCGCCTTTGGGCAAACCATTGATTTCGAATTCGCCAATGGGATTACTGACGGTATTCAAATATTGAGTATGAATGTGACTTCCGGTTAGCGGTTGGTTTTTTTCGTTGGTGATTGTTCCACTTAACGTGAATTGACCATAGCTCGAAAATCCAAACCACAACAAGAAGAAAAGGATAAAAAAGTATCGCATTTTTCCGGTTCAAAATATAAAACACATGAAGCCATTACTATTTTGTAGCAAATGACTGTTTTTTGTTTCTAAGATTTTAAACGGTTTGCGGCGGTCCGCGATGCGAAAAAAGGGAACCTGAAAAGGTAGTAATTAGTGCTTGTTCCTGATACAAGTAAGGAACAGGTTTGATTGGGAAATCAAATCGATAGGTTAATACCTCCGGTTGGGTGTAAAACCAAAAATGAAAATCACAGATGGAACAGCTCTCTTCCGAATGTTGATGCGAAATACCATCGTGAGAATGATGACAAGCTTCCGTTTCCTCAACATAACCAGCCACTAAATACTGATAGCTATGCAATGACTGAAACAGTATTGTGAACAACACTGCCGACATTAAATACAGGTTTAGTAGGGCTACTTTCTTTTTCATTGGGTGCAAAGGTAGGGAAAAAGCTCTTTAAAGGGAAATTTTTAGGAAGAGTTTAGGAAGGGGATTATTTCATAGAAAGTCTTTAATGAGGGTAATGATATTAAAAACGAACTAAATTTAAATTCTATTTTTTGTCATATTCCTCCCATCTATGTATAATGTCTGCTTCTAAAATCTTCTCTACTTTAAATAAATCTATATATACTTTATCATTTGAACAATCCCTAACAGAACAATAACCTTCATTTAATTCTAATGCAGGAGTATGTTTATTACAATAAACTTTTAGATTAAAAATGAAAGGTTTACCAGTATAATTACTAACACCAACACTATATCTACATAATATATTTACATCTCCAAAAGTATAGCGATAATCATCACCAATAAAGTGGTCTTTTTTAGTTTTAACTTTAGTAATGTTTAATTTAGAAAGGACCCAAATAAACAAACCTAATATTAAAATAAATAATATTATATAGTATAAAGGAACATTCAAATTTATAAAATTGTTATATTGTTCTTTTAAGAAGTTTTTTGCTCTCCCCCAGTTATAAGCTGTATAAATACCGCCAACTATTGCAATGATTGCAACTGATATTACTTTACTCCAAACAGGGTCTTTCCAAATACTAAGTAATGTTTTCTTCACTTGTATTACTTTTTGAATCAAAAATACTAATTTACTTTTTACGAATTGAATTTTCTTACAAACCCGCTCCACAATGTCTCCCAACTTTGCGTAATATAAATTTAATTAAAAATAAAAAAAATTCAGCAATATATTGTTTTATAAAAAATTCTTTATAAACAAAAAAAGCCCCTAAAAAGGAGCTTTTAACTATATAATATTATCTTAAACTAAATTATTCTCCACCAAATACTCCGCAATTTGCACCGTATTAGTCGCTGCACCTTTGCGTAAATTATCGGCCACAATCCACATGTTTAAGGTGTTGGGCTGACTTTCATCGCGGCGAATTCTACCCACAAATACATCGTCTTTTCCTTGTGCATAAATCGGCATGGGATAGGTTTTGGTGTCTAAATTATCTTGAACGGTCACGCCGGGTGTGTTATGTAAAATCGAACGCACTTCATTCACCTCAAAATCATCTGAAAACTCCACATTCACCGCTTCACTGTGTCCGCCAACCACCGGAATTCGGATGGCAGTTGCTGTCACGGCTATGCTTCTGTCGCCCATAATTTTTTGGGTTTCGCGAACCAATTTCATTTCTTCTTTGGTGTAGCCGTTGTCTTCAAACACATCACATTGCGGAATGGCATTCCTATGGATGGGGTATGGATACGCCATAGCTCCTTGGATGTTGTGGTACTCATTCTCTAATTGTTGCACCGCTTTTACACCCGTTCCGGTAATGGATTGATACGTGGAAACAATTACTCGTTTTACGTTATATTTTTTATGTAACGGATTTAAAACCATCACCATTTGAATCGTTGAACAGTTTGGATTAGCAATGATTTTATCATCTTTAGTTAATTCGGAAGCATTGATTTCTGGAACCACTAATTTTTTGGTTGGATCCATTCGCCAAGCGGAAGAATTGTCGATTACGGTTGTGCCGGCTTCAGCAAATTTGGGAGCCCAAGCTAAGGAAGTTTCTCCTCCGGCAGAAAACAAAGCAATGTCGGGACGCATTTCAACTGCGGTTTGCAATCCAACTACCTTGTATTTATTTCCTTTGAATTCAATTTCTTTACCAATCGACTTTTCCGAAGCAACCGGAATTAATTCTGTAATCGGAAAATTTCTCTCCGCTAAAACCTGAAGCATAACTTCGCCAACCATTCCGGTAGCACCAACAACTGCAACTCTCATGTGTGAATTTTTAGATTTAAAGTACAAAAGTAAAGAATAGTACGTTGAAAAAAATCAGTTTCACAAAATTTTGGTTTTTTGTAAAAAAAGACCCCGAACAAGTCGGGGTTTAGTTAGAATATATAGTGTAGCGGAACGACTATTTTTTCAATAAATCTCTGATTTCTGCTAATAATTCTTCTTGTGTTGGTCCGGCAGGTGCAGCTGGAGCTTCTTCAACCGGTTTTTTCATTTTGTTGTATGCTTTGATAATCATAAACATCACAAAGCCTACAATCACTAAATTAACTAAAGTGTTTACCCAAGCTCCCCAACGGATGGCAACTTCAGGAACGGCAGCAACGCCTTCTGATTCTGCTACGGCTGCTTGTAAAACTACTTTCATTTCAGAAAAATCAACGCCTCCGGTTAACATCCCAACAACAGGCATAACGATGTCGCTAACAAATCCATTCACTACAGCTCCTACAGCTCCTGCCATAATTACTGCAACGGCAAATTCAATAACATTGCCGGTCATGATAAAATTCTTAAATTCTTTCAACATAATTTTAGTTTTTAAAGTTTTGTTAACACGAAGTTAGTTAAAATTTTAACAATTGCAATAAAAAAATTACTCTCTGTAGAAAATTCGCTTGACACGTTGTGAAATTCCGGTCAGAATTTCATAAGGAATGGTGCTCAATTTTGCTGCCATGAAGGATACGGATGGATTTTCGCCTAAAATGATGACTTCGTTTCCTTCCACACATGGAATGTCAGTAATGTCGACCATTAACATATCCATACAAACACTGCCAACAATCGAGGCTTTTTGGTTGTTGATGACTACAAAACCTAGTCCGTTGCCCCAACTTCTTCTGATTCCGTCGGCATAGCCAATTGGGATAGTAGCGATTTTTGTTTCTTTTTCGGCGATGAAACGTCTACCATAACCTACACTTTCTCCAGCTTGAATTGTTCGAATTTGTGAAATTACCGATTTTAAAGTGCCCACATTTTCCAAAAACTTTTGTTCGTTTGCATCGTTTGAAATACCATATAAACCAATCCCCAAACGAACCATATCAAATTGAGCTTGCGGATAATTGGAAATGCCGGAGGTGTTTAAAATATGTCGAATCGGACTAATTTCTAATGCGGCACTTATATAAGTAGAAATACGGTTGAATTTTTCAATTTGTTCCAATGCAAAATCGTGGTGTGCTAAATCATCGCTTGTGGCCATGTGCGACAAAATACTTTTTACTTGCACTGTTTTGCAGTTTTTTAGAATCGAGATTAATTCTTCCAAGTGAATTTCATCAAAACCCAATCGATGCATTCCGGTATCAATTTTCAAATGAATCGGAAAGTCCTTCAAGTGTTTTTGTTTGGCAATTTTTAAAAAGGCATTCAATCCTTTTAAACTATAAATTTCGGGTTCTAATTCATGTTGAATAATGGCCTCAAAGCTGGTAGACTCCGGATTTAAAACCATAATTGGCAAATGGATTCCGTTACTTTTGAGAGCAATTCCCTCGTCGGCGAAAGCCACCCCTAAATAATCTGCTTTGAGGTATTCCAGCAATTTGGCAATTTCTAACCCACCATTTCCATAGCTAAACGCTTTCACCATCACCATCATTTTGGTTTCCGGTTTTAGCTTTGCTTTATAAAAATTATAATTGTGCGAAAGAGCATTCAGGTTTATCTCTAAAACCGTTTCATGAGTTTTTTCTTCTAACAACGATACGATTTCTTCAAAATGAAAGCTGCGTGCTCCTTTAATAAGAATGGTTTCGTTTTCAAATTGTAAACTATCAAAATGAGCTAAAAAGTCGGCTTGAGAAAGAAATGTTATGCCATTTAAAAATTTGTGTTTATAGTGAGAAATGGTCTCGCCTACACCAATAACCCGATTAATTTTATTGGAAATCACCATTTGAGAAACGCGAGAATACAATTCGTCATTTTCTAAACCACTCTGAAAAATATCCGATAAAATCAAGGTTTTTTTATGGTGTTGTTTTTGACTTTCCAAAAAGTCTAAGGCGATTTTTAACGATTGAAAGTCGGAACTGTAACTGTCATCAATAATGGTTGTGTTGTTAATGCCTTTTTTCACTTTTAGCCGCATTTCAATCGGATATAAAAGCGACAACCGATTTTGAATGGTGTCAAAATCATACTTAAAATAAAACATGACCATCAAACATTGAATCACATTTTCAATAGAAGCCTCATCAGAAAATGGGATGTTAATTTTAAAACAGGTTTTATCAATGGTGATATTCAAACTCGTTTTATCATTCGTAGTTTTATGATGAATCAAAACATCTGCTGATTTGTCACTTGAACTCCATGAAAATGTTTTGATGTTCGGATTTAAGAAAGCGTCAATTGATTTATTTTTGTTATAAATCAAAACATCAACATTCGGGAAAAGTTTTAATTTTTCTTTGATTTTCTGACCCAAATTTTCAAAACCTTCATCGTGAGCAGAACCAATATTCGTTAAGATTCCTATGGTAGGATGGATGATGGCTTCCAACTTTTGCATTTCATTTACGGTGGAAATTCCCGCTTCAAAAATGCCTAAATTGTGTTGCTCATTGATCCCAATCACTGAAAGTGGAACACCTACTTGAGAGTTATAGCTTTTCGGACTTCGGATGATGTTATAATCAGGACTCAATAAAAAATTAAGCCATTCTTTGACAATCGTTTTACCATTGCTTCCGGTAACACCAATAATTGGGAAACTGAATTTTTTTCGATAAAAAGCGGCAAATTGTTGGAGGGCAACTAGTGTATCTTCAACTTTTAAAAAATTAATTTCCGGTGTTGGATTCACCACTTGTGAAACCACGAAGTTTTTTACTCCTTTTTCAATCAGCTCTTGGATGTAATCATGACCGTTATGGTTTGGACCAATGATACAAAAGAAAAGCGTGAATTCATTATTTTGCAACGAACGGCTGTCTATGGAAACATTCTGAATACTATTTTCAGGATGATTTCCGAAAAATTCAGCTTGTAGTTGAGGAATAATATCGTTGACAACGAGACTCACGGTTAGGTTTTTGATTTGTTTTCTGCTTCCGTTTTGTTTTCTGCTTGTTCACGCATAGCATGATAATAGGCGGCTCTGCTTAACGGTTCATATTCTTCGGTTTCGCCGAGCATAACCAATTTGTCATTGTCTGCTTTTCTGAAACTGTAATTAGCTAAATTTCCGGTTCGGGTGCAAACGGCGTGCACTTTGGTGACATATTCAGCTGTAGCCATTAGTGCGGGCATTGGACCAAAAGGATTTCCTTTAAAATCCATATCTAAACCGGCAACAATTACCCGAATGCCGGAATTGGCTAAATCATTACAAATGGTGATGATTTCATCGTCAAAAAATTGAGCTTCATCAATACCCACCACATCGCAACCTTGAGCTAAAATACGAATATTGGCGGCGGCCGGAACGGGTGTAGAACGAATTTCATTTGAATCGTGAGAAACCACCATTTCATCGTGGTAACGCGTATCGATGGCCGGTTTAAAAATCTCCACTTTTTGTTTGGCAAACTGAGCTCTTTTTAGTCTTCGGATGAGTTCTTCGGTCTTTCCGGAGAACATTGAACCGCAGATTACTTCAATCCAGCCAAATTGTTCTTTATGATTTACGGTATTTTCAAGAAACATTTTCTACTTTTCTAGCTAAAGAATAACATATTTTATGTTATTTTGTATCAGAAACAAATTTATAAAATTCCATTCGCTAAATTCAATATAATTGTAAAAGTTATGAAGAAAAAGTTAGAAGCAGATTTAATTAGTATTGCACACCGTGTTTTAAAATTAAAAGGAAAAGAAGATGTAATTCAATTGCATCAGGAAGCTCAAAAATTATATGAAAAATTAGCGGTTCTTCGGTTTTATGAAGAAAACATAAACGTGTTGAAGAATGAAATTTCAGAAGATGAATTAGAAGAAAAACTCCTAGCTGAAACTCTATCTCAACCGGAAGTCGTTGTCGCGGAAGAAAAAATACAAGAAGTTAAAACAGAAGTTTCTCTAGAAACTGTGGAAGAGGAACCTATTCAAGAAGTGGTGGCAGAAGAAACCATGGAAGAAGAAATCGTATTGGAGGAAGAGGAAATTATGGTTGAAGAAGTAATAGAAGAGGAAATATCCGAAGAAGCAGAGCCTGTTCAAGAAGAATTAAAAGAGGAAAAACAAGAACCGGTTTTTAGTCCACTATTTGAATTGGCGGAAGAAGAAGAGGAAAAACCGGCTGCTAAAATGGAGCAAAAACAAATTTCATTTGAAGATTTACTAGGGACAGATTATAAAGAACCGGAATTTGTAAAAGTGAATGACGTTCCGAAAGAAGTAGAAAAAGTAACCGAAATTTCATTTGAAAAAGTAGAAGAAACCATCATTCCGGAGGTTAAAAACGAAACCAAAACAGAGGCTTTTACAGTAAAAACCGAACACAAAACAGCCTCTTTAAATGATACCTTAATCAAAGGAATTAACATTGGTTTGAATGACCGAATTGCCTTTGTGAAACATTTATTTGGCGGAAGTAACGAAGATTTTAACCGTGTAATCTCTCAAATCAGCACCTACGATTCGTTTGAAGAAGTGCAACAATTTATCGTTGATATGGTGAAACCTGATTACAATAATTGGGAAGGGAAAGAAGAATATGCGGATCGTTTTATGAATTTGGTGGAGAAAAAATTTGCGTAGATGAGCAAACTCTACATCGTTCCCACACCCATCGGAAACCTAGAAGACATGACTTTCAGAGCCATCAAAGTGCTCAAAGAAGTCGATTGCATCTTGGCCGAAGATACTCGAAACAGCGGAAAATTATTGAAGCATTTCGAGATTGGAACGCACATGCAAAGTCACCACATGCATAACGAACACAAAACCGTAGAAGGTTTGATTAAACGTTTGCAAACCGGAGAAACCCTTGCGTTGATTTCTGATGCGGGAACTCCTGCTATATCCGACCCGGGATTTTTGCTCACCCGAGCTTGTGTAGAAAATAACATTGAAGTAGAATGTTTGCCCGGAGCCACCGCTTTTGTTCCTGCTTTGGTGAACAGCGGATTACCCAATGATAAATTTGTTTTCGAAGGTTTTTTGCCTGATAAAAAAGGAAGACAAACTCGTTTTTTAGCCTTAGCCGAAGAAGTCAGAACGATGATTTTCTACGTTTCGCCACACAAATTAAATAAAACCTTAGCGGAATTTGTACAGTATTTTGGTGCCGATAGACAAGTTTCCGTTTCTAGGGAATTATCAAAATTACATGAAGAGACCGTTCGCGGAACAGCAGCTGATGTTTTAAAACATTTTGAAGCTAAACCCGCCAAAGGGGAAATTGTAGTGGTAGTTGGGGGAAAAGCATCAAAATAAATTGTAACAAATAAGTTTCGTTATGACTGTTTTTAAACATTAATGAAACAATAAAGTTACATCAATAAATTAAAAAAGCTTTTTATTTCTTTTTGTTGAGCCGAAGAGATGAGTGCTTTTTCGGCAAATTCATCCCATTTTAAAATCGATTTCCGACATTCATCAATAATTTGTTTTGGCCTTTTAATGTTGACGTTTTTCGCTAACGTTACTACATCATTCAACTCAATGTTTACCTTTTTTCCATTAACCGTCATTTGATGAGCTTTCAACCAAAAATTGGACGGATTAAAGGCAAAAGTCACATCATATGCCGGTGAAAGCGACCATTTTCCATCCGAATTCATCAAAAAAGAAATGTTTTTAGTATGGTCATCTTGGTTTCTGGCCATTACGTTAAAAATCATTCTTCGGTATAATTCTTCCATGTCGGGATAGGGCAATTGCATTTGTCGCATCACCATCAACGCTTGTTCATACGAATAGGAACCCGGCAAATTATAATCAAAATGAGCTAAACCACACAACGTTTGCATGTGCATTTTCTGATTGTTTTGTCGATCAAAACGCTTCGTCATAAAATGAGCTCGCTGATTTTCAATTTTCAATTCGCTTTCCATCATGTTGATTCCGGCAGCGGTTGCCATCAAATAATAGGCATATTCAATGTTTCCGTAGCCTTTTGGGTCGCCCAATTGATGATTGGTCACACCGTCGAATTTTATCAACCAATAATCAAAACCTTCCAATCCATCAATTTGACCTGAGCGAACTTCACCCGTTTTTTGATTGTAGGCAATAATGGCTTTCGCACGTGCTCCTCCGGCAGAACTTCCCACTTGAAGAATATCTGAAAAACCTTTTTCATCTTTCAAATTGGTTTGAAAAGAAGCCCGTTCCGCCAAAACTTCTTTCGCAAATTCAACCAAAGCTTCAATTTCTAATGCATTGGAAGGAATCATTTGTTGTCCTGATTCTGGTTCAAACTCTAATGCTCCCATGCCACGTTTGCCAATGTAACAAAGTCGATCAACCGGATTAAAGCTTTGAGCAGTTTTACCTTGTCGAGCGAGCCAAGCATCAATTACTTGATTTCCAAATTTGTCCGGTAAACTGTCTGCTAACAAACCAGGCAACCCTTTAAATGTTTCAAAATTTAAAAATGGAAATGAAAAAACCCGCCGTCCTTTGCTCACCTCAGACATTGGAAGTGTTATAGGCGATAAATCTAAACCAGAGTCAATAAAATTTTTGTCGAATTCAAAAACCCCCACATTTTTAGACTCGTCCCAAAGCACCGCACCTAACTTGCGATTCCATATTTTTACAGCAGCAATTGTATTCATATTTATTTGGATGGAGAAGCTTTTTTGCGGTATTTGGAACGTTCTTCCATAACTTGTAACGGACTAATTTCCGGTTCTTCGTTGAGGTAATTGAGTAGTTCTAATTTTCCCAATGCTCGCATGACTTGCACCATGGTTAACAAGTTGATTGCCTTTCCGGATTCCATACGACTAATGGTTATTCGGCTTAAACCGCATTGTTCGGCAAGCTCTTCTTGAGAGATGTTTTTGTTTAGTCGCATTTGTTTCAAACTGGAACAAAGCGATCGAACAACAGCGGCATCGGTCATGGCATACCAATTTTTATTGTAGCTATTTTGATACATTATTACTTATTTTGTTCATTAATGAAACAAATATGCAACAAATTTACAATATTTTTTTGAATTAAAAAATTTTTAAAAAATCATTATCTTTGAAAAAAAAGTTCAACATGACACATCAAATTTCAACAAAATGGTTGGGAGGAATGGCGTTTGAAGCGACCAATCCAGGAGGAAATTTCAGAATTGATGCCGATATTGAAATTGGTGGAACGAATAACGGACTTCGTCCAAAAGCCTTGATGTTGGATGCCTTAGCGGGTTGCACAGGAATTGATGTGGCTTCTTTGTTGCCCAAAATGAAAGTTGCAGTAGATTCGTTTCATATTGATGTTGAAGGCGATTTAACCGAAGAGCATCCTAAATATTATCATGCTGTTCGAGTAGTTTACCACTTCTATGGAAATGATTTAGAAAAAGAAAAATTACAAAAAATCGTAAATTTATCAGTAGAAAAATATTGCGGCGTTATGGAAATGTTTCGTAAATTTGCCGAAGTGGATGTGAAAATTGAGTACCATCCAAAAGTATAAGCCATTCAAAATTAATTTATTATGCGTTGGAACATCAAACCCAAACCGGAGCCTCATTTGGTTTCGCAATTAGCAACCGAACTTAAGGTTAGCAAACTCATTGCCTCTCTTTTAGTACAAAGAGGAATTACTACTTTTAACCAAGCCAAACAATTTTTCAGACCGTCTTTAAACGATTTGCATGATCCGTATTTGATGAAAGATATGGACAAAGCTGTTCAACGAATTGAAAAAGCGATTGCCAATCAAGAAAATATTTTAGTTTTTGGCGATTATGATGTGGATGGAACAACAGCGGTTTCTTTGGTCTCCTCTTATTTTAGAAGTTTTTATCCGAATGTTGCTACCTATATTCCGGATCGGTATGATGAAGGTTACGGTATTTCGTTCAAAGGAATTGACTTTGCAGACGATAATGGTTTTTCTTTAATCATTGCCTTAGATTGTGGGATAAAATCAATTGATCATGTAGCTTATGCGAAATCAAAAAATATTGATTTCATCATTTGTGATCACCATCGACCTGGGGAAAATTTACCCGACGCCATTGCCGTTTTAGACCCAAAAAGAAGTGATTGTACTTATCCTTACGATGAACTTTGTGGTTGCGGAGTGGGTTTTAAATTGATACAAGCCTTAGCACAAAATAAAGGTGAAACGATTGAAGATTTGATTCCGTATTTAGATTTAGTCGCTACAGCAATAGCCGCCGATATTGTTCCGATGACGGGAGAAAATCGCATCTTAGCCAAATTTGGTTTAGAATTCATCAATTCCAACCCAAGACCCGGAATTAAAGCATTGATTCAAAATGTAAAGAAAAAAGTGCTTACGATTACCGACGTAGTTTTTATAATCGCACCACGAATTAATGCCGCCGGAAGAATTAAACACGGTAATCACGCAGTTGAGTTATTGACTGAATTTAATTTGGAACAAGCAGAACAATTTGCTTCTGAGATTGAAGGATATAATCTGAATCGAAAAGATTTAGACAAACAAATCACCATTGAAGCCTTGGCTCAAATTGAAGAAAACAACGAAAAAGAAAAATTTACAACAGTTGTTTACAATGAAAATTGGCACAAAGGTGTAATTGGAATTGTAGCTTCTCGTTTGACGGAAACCTATTATCGTCCGACGTTAGTTTTTACCAAAAGTGGTGATAAATTAGCGGCTTCGGCTCGTTCTGTCAAAGATTTTGATGTGTATAATGCGTTGGAAAAATGTTCCGAATATTTAGAGCAATTTGGCGGACACATGTATGCCGCCGGAATGACATTGAAAGAAGAAAATTATATACAATTTAAAGAAGCATTTGAAAAAGTAGTACAAGAATCCATTCATCCCGATTTATTAATTCCTGAAATATCGGTTGATGCCGAAATAGATTTAACAGAAATTAATCCGAAATTAATTAGACTTTTACATCAATTTGAGCCTTTTGGTCCTGAAAACATGACCCCAGTTTTTACAGCAAAAAATCTAACGGATACCGGTTATGGAAAAACACTTGGTCAAAACGATGAACATTTGAAATTATTTGTAAAACAAAATAACTCAGAAGGTTTTGGTGTAATTGGTTTTGGTTTAGGAAAAAAATTAGAGCTAACCAAAAATCACAAACCGTTTGAAATGGCTTTTTGTATTGATGAAAATGAGTTCAATGGAAATGTTACGGTTCAATTAAGAGCGAAAGATGTTCGTTAGTTTTTGAATTCTTTCAACTCAAATTTTTCGCCATCAAAAACACCATAAGTAAAATAGCCAATCCAATCACCGAGGTTGATGTAGGTTGAATTTTCTCCTACTTCCAATTGCATGGGTAAATGACGATGTCCGAAAATGAAATAATTATAGTGTTTGAAAGTCAGTTTTCGTTTAGCATATTGCACGAGCCATTCGTTTTCTTCACCTAAAAATTTTACGTCTTCTGCTCCTGAAATTAATTTATTTTTTACGGAAAGATATTGAGCTAATTTCACCCCGATATCCGGATGCAACCAACGAAACAACCATTTAGAAAACGGATTGGTAAACACTTTTTTCATGCGTTTATAGCCTTTGTCGCCCGGACCTTTTCCATCGCCATGGCCAATTAAAAAAGTTTTACCATTAAACGTATATTCTTGATTATCATGAAAAACGGGAATATTTAATTCTTTTTCAAAATAATCATGCATCCATAAATCGTGATTTCCCACAAAAAAATAAATGGGAATTCCGCTGTCTCGAAGTTCGGCTAACTTTCCCAAAACACGCACGAAGCCTTTAGGTACAACTGTTTTATATTCAAACCAAAAATCGAATAAATCACCTAATAAAAAAAGTGCTGTAGCATCGTGTTTGATTTCATCCAACCAAGCCACAAATTTTTGTTCTCTTGGGAAACTGGCCGCTGGAGTCGGGGCCCCAAAATGTTGATCGGATGCGAAGTATATTTTTGTTTTCAAATTATTATAATGTGATTCAAAGATACAAAAAATGTTTATCATCTTTTTAAACTTCAAAATTGTATCTTTTATAAATAATTAAACATTTTATCTCTTTTTTGTGAATTATATCGGTTTTAAGTTCATTTTGTCGTTTTTACTATTTATAGCAACATATTTTTTCTATTTTAGATGACTAAATAACAACAACCTAAACGTCTTTATTTTATGAAAAAAATTACATTTTTATTGCTGTTGTTTTTACTGACCGGAACGGTTTCCCTCGCTCAAGAAAACTTTGAGGGCGGAATTCCATCAGGATGGACAGTATTTAACAATGGGTTTGGTACCAATCAATGGACAACCGTATCAACAGTAACAAATCCCCCAACCGTGTGTGAAGGAACAATTTCTGCCTTTGCAAATGGCCGCGAAAATATTGGGGCCGGAAACACCTCTGAAAAATGGATGGTTACTGACCTTTTGACTGTTCCTCAAAACGGTCAATTAATTTTTTCGACGCGTTCTACTATCAACGGATTTGATAACACAACTTACCAAATTAGAGTTTCTACAGTGTCTCAAACTAGTGGGTTTACTATAGTAGCTCAATGGTCAGAAGCGGAGTTGAACGCAATATTCAACATCTGTGAAGAAAAAACGGTCGATTTAGGTACTGCAGGATTCGCAGGACAAGATATATACATTGCTTTTGTGATGTTAGTAAATCAACCTACTACTGCTCCCACCGGAGATAGATGGATTGTGGATGATATACGATTAGTGGAGCAATGTATTAATCCGGAAAATATTCAAGTGGGTGGGATTTCCTTAGATGGAGCTACCATTACGTGGGATAATCCGGGTGGAGCAGCTCAATTTGAAGTCGAAATAGTAGAATTTCCAAACACTCCCACTGGATCAGGGGAATTGGTAACGGGAACAACATTTAATGCAACCGGTCTCTCTGCAACTACACAATACGAAGTGTATGTTCGTGCAGTTTGCGACCAAAGTAATAGCGAATGGGTTGGTCCGGCAAATTTCTTAACAACATCACCCGGTCAAACGTGTAATGCACCGATTCAAATTGCCTCATTACCTTATTCAACCACAGATAATACCTCCGTTTATGGAGATGATGTAAATGGACCCCCAGGAACAGGTTGTGGTAGTCCAAATGGATTTTTAGATGGTGATGATGTTTTTTATTCATTTACTGCCCAAAACAATGGCGTAGTTAACATTACAATGACGCCCACAGGAACATGGTCAGGATTATTTGTTTATAATAGTTGTGCTAATGTTGGAGTGAGTTGTATTGCCGGTGTTGCAAACAGTGATCAAACACCTAGAGTCATAGACTTACCGGTTACGGCAGGCCAAACCTATTATATTGTAATTTCAACTTGGGCTGCACCTCAGAGTGTTGCATACACTTTAACACTTCAAGTTGTTAATTGTCCACCACCGGCATCACTTTCAGCTGCCAATATCGGTCAATCAAGTGCTGAATTATCTTGGTCTAATCCGAGTGGTGCGACTGCATGGGAAGTAGCCGTGCAACCTGCTGGTTCTGCAATTCCATCTGGATCAGGTGTAACGGCAACTACAAATTCAGGATTTTTAGCCGATGGCTTAACAGCAGCAACTGCGTATCAATATTATGTCAGAGCAGATTGTGGAGACGGAACATTCAGTGTTTGGTCAGGTCCATTTTTATTTAATACAACCATTTGTGAACCAAGCGAACAGTGTACCTATACATTTAGGTTGCAAGATAGTTTTGGTGATGGCTGGAATGGTGCAACCATGTTGGTAAGACAAAACGGGATAATTGTAGCTACCTTAGGTCCATCTTTCATTAATGGTTTTGGGCCAATTGATATAGCAGTTTCGCTATGTAATAACTTACCATTTGACCTTTTTTGGGAAAATGGTGGAGGTTTTTCTACTGAAGTTAGGGTTTCAATCATTAATCCCTCACCCTTTAATCAAGTACTTTATGCCTTAACAACATCCTCTCCCGGGTTAGTTGGAAGTGTTCTCTATTCCGGAACGGTTGACTGTGATAATCCTGCATGTTTACCACCAAGCGGTGTTACTGTCAGTACTATTGGAGATACATCAGCAACAGTTAGTTGGACTGTAATTCCCGGAGTGACACAATATGAAGTGATTGTGCTTCCTGCAGGTTCTCCTGCTCCTACTGCATCCAGTACAGGTGAAATTGTTACCGGAAATTCGCTTGAATTAACAGGATTAACAGCAGCCACCTTATATGATGTATATGTTCGATCAATTTGTTCTACACCAACACCAAGTAATTGGACTCAACCTGCTTCATTTAACACAACCATTTGTGAAGTGGCAAATCAATGTTTATATTCATTTATTTTGACAGATAGTTTTGGTGATGGATGGAATGGAAATACGATGAATGTTACACAAAATGGCATTGTAGTTGGAGTGATTGGACCGACTTTTACAAATGGATTTGGCCCTGTAACCGTGACAGTACCACTTTGTGACAACTTACCTTTTGAATTATTTTGGAATACAGGTGGTGCTTTTGCATTTGAAGTTGGTGTTGAAATTATTGACCCATTTGGAGAACAATTATTTATAAAATTACCTGGTGAAGGTACGCAAGGAACATCATTGTATTCTGGCTTTGTAAGTTGTACTCCCCCATCTTGCCCAAAGCCGAATACATTAGTAGCTTCTGCATTAACACAAACCGGAGCAACCTTAACTTGGAATGAAATAGGAACTGCTACCTCCTGGGAAGTAATAATTCTACCGGCAGGGTCTCCTGCACCTCTTCCAACTGATACCGGTGTTGTGCTTACAGAACCAACATACACTGTAAATGATTTAGAACCCGGTACTGCATATGTGTTTTATGTAAGAGCAATTTGTGCAGTAGATGATCTTAGCAATTGGGCCGGACCAAGAGCTTTTGTAACTTTGATTGCTAATGACGATTGTGATAATGCTATACCTGTGCCTGTTAATCCTGATACAAATTGTTCTCTATTTGTGAACGGAACGGTAATTGGAGCAACAGCCTCTTCTCAACCAAATGATTGTGACGGAACAGCAGATGATGATGTTTGGTTTGAATTCGTAGCAGAAACCACTACACACTCTGTCAACTTAATTAATATAACAGGCTCTACTACTTTCTTGATACATGCTGTTTATTCAGGAGACGAATGTGGTAATCTTGTTCAAATCGAATGTAATGATAATAACCAAAGTGTTATTTCTGGTTTAACACCGGGTGAAACATATAAAATTAGAGTGTTCACTTGGACAGGTACTCCAAATCAAACGTCAACATTTGATGTGTGTGTTGGAACTGTTCCTCCTCCAATTTCAGCGAATACGACACAATACACTGTCCCTGAACTTGTTCAAGATATTTTAATTAATTCTACTTGTGCTTTGGTAAGTAATATCACTTGGTCTACGGGCACAAATTTTGGATCTGAAAATGGTATTGGTTATTTTGAACAAAACGGTTCTACCTTCCCATTTGAAAACGGAATTGTAATGACAACAGGTAATGCGGCAAGTTCACCTGGACCAAATTTAAATACTTTAGGAGATGGTAATCAAGCTTGGGTCGGAGATGCTGATTTAGAAGCTATTATTTTAGCGGCTACAGGTAATCCGATGAATTCCAGAAACGCTTCAATCATAGAATTTGATTTTGTACCCTTAACTGACTTTATAAGTTTTGATTTTATTTTTGCTTCTGAAGAATATGGAACTTTCCAATGTACATTCTCCGATGCATTTGCTTTTTTATTAACCGATTTAAATACAAACGTAACAACTAATTTAGCTGTAATTCCTAATACAAACGTTCCAGTTTCAGTTGTAACGATTCGTGATCAGGCACATAATGACGATTGTGGGTCTGTTAACCCTGAATATTTTGATGCTTTTTATGAGTTGCCAACAGGATTAAATCCCCTTGGTGCACCAATAGATTATAATGGAGTTACAATCCCAATGATTGCATCTTCATCTGTAATTCCAAATAACACTTACAGAATTAAGTTAGTTATTGCAGATCGTCAAGACAACTCGTTTGACTCTGCCGTTTTCTTAAAAGGGGGCAGTTTTAATATTGGTAATATCGAGTTAGGAGAGGACTTTTTAGTAGCTTCTGGAAATGCTTTATGCCCTGGTGACACTACTGTTATTGACTCTGGGTTAAGTCCAGATACTTTTACATTCCAATGGCTTTTAGGCGAAGATGTAATTGCTGATGAAACAGGTCCATCTCTTGTTGTTGATGAACCGGGACAATACACACTTATAGCACAATATACCAATACCAACTGTAGTACTTCAGATTCAATTATCATTGAATATTTTGATGATTTTGTTACTGGTGAACCAAATGATTTATACTTCTGTAGTGCTTCTGGATTTGGAACATTTGATTTAACTCAAAATGATGAGCCCTTAACAGCTCCTTTAGGAATTAACTATGTTATTGGTTATTATTTAACTGAAGTAGACGCTACACTTAACCAAAATGTAATAGCGAATCCAACCGCTTTCAACAACACTGAAAACCCTCAAACGATTTACGTTAGAGTTTCTCCTGTGAGTGGTGATTGTTTTGCGTTGAATAATTTCCAATTAATTGTGGAAGACTTAACGCCTCAGTTTACAATAACACCTGACTTCTCCATTTGTGAAGGAGCTATTGGAACCATTGAAGTTACACCAACCAACTATGATCCAAATTCTGTTACTTTTTCTTGGACAATTGATACCAATCCTCTGCCTGATACAACTAGTTCTATTTCAGTAACTACCGCAGGTGTTTATGAAGTTACTGTTGATTTTGGAGGATGTACAAATACTGCTTCTACAACGGTAACAGTCATTCCTTTTGTTGATATTGAACCAATTGAGGATGTTTCAGCTTGTGATACTTTTGTGCTACCTGAACTTTCAGTTGGAAATTATTATACTCAATCTAATGGAACCGGAGAACAATTACTTGCTGGTTCCGAAATTACAGAAACGACAACTCTATTTGTTTTCGTTCAAAACGATGATTGTTCAGACGAGGAAACATTTACTATCACAATTAATACAATTGTTGCAGATATTTTTGAAGATGTAAGTGTTTGTGAAAGTTATACATTACCTGATCTAAGTGCAAATAATGCTTATTACACTCAAGCAGACGGTTTGGGGACTCAGTTACTTCCTGGTGAATTTATTACAGAAACCTCTACTGTTTACGTTTATGCTAGTTCAGAAACAACACCTAATTGTACAGATCAAAGTAGCTTTACTGTCACCGTATCCTCAGAGATTTTACCAACTTTTGATCCGATATCAGTTTGTCAAGGTTCGGAATCACCGTTATTACCGACGACTTCATTGGAGGGAGTAACGGGAACATGGAGTGGGACAATTGACACGAGTGTGGCGGGTAATTTTGATTTTACTTTCACGCCTGATGGCACCTTTGAATGTGCTATTGCAACCACAATTACGGTAGAGGTAAAACCAACCCAAGCGGCTACTTTTGATACGATAACCACCACTTATTGCCAAGGAGCAACAGCGGATGCGTTACCTTTATCAAACAATTC